>CAZVLL010000006.1:0-161046 GCA_964628025.1 uncultured Syntrophaceae bacterium | reverse complement strand
CGCTTCCACCGATCCATCGTCCAGGGCAAACAGATCGCCGAGGATGTGAGTGCCGCCAACGGGATGCCGGCCGCCCGTTACGCTAACCTTTTTGTGGTAACCGGGACACCCAGGCATCCCCACGGAGCAGAAGAGCTGGAACAGGCCGTCTACGAAGAGATCGATAAACTCAAGAAGGAACCGGTGAAGAAGCAGGAGTTGGAGAAGATCATTAATCAGCTTCGGGCGGAGTTCATCCGTGATCTCAGCTCCAATTCCGGCCTGGCGAGCCGGCTGGCCTACTACGAGATTATCACGGGCGATTATCGATACATGACGCGATACGTCGAGATGATCGAAAAGGTCACGCCAAAGGACATCATGGCGACGGCAAAGAAATACCTTATCGAGGAGAATCGAACCGTGGCCGTCCTGAAGAAGAAGGAGAAGCCGTGAAAAGAACCATAGCCCTCAGCCTTGTCATCCTGCTGATTTCAACCGGTATCGGCTGGACCGAGCAAGCTGTACAGCCGCAGCCGTCGCCCTGGGCGGATCCAGACCGGCTCCGCTATGAGGAAATCAAGTTTTCACCGCCCAAGCCGGAAAGGGTCATTCTCGATAACGGTCTCACCGTTTACTACCTGGAGGACCGGGAACTGCCCCTGGTTAATATTTCCTTCGTCGTCGGCGCAGGCTCCGTCTTCGAGCCTCCCGGAAAAGAGGGGCTTGCCGAAATGACAGGCGACGTGATGCGAACCGGCGGTGCTGCAAAGCGAACCGGAGACAAGGTCGATGAAGAGCTGGAGTTCCTTGCGGCTCCGATCTCCATCAGCCTGGGCATGGAATACGGCACAGGAAGCCTTTCCGTATTGAAAAAGGACCTGAACAGCGCCTTCAAGATCTTTGCAGATATTCTTCGCAATCCCACCTTTGACGAGGCAAAGCTCGAACAGGAGAAGAACCTCAAGATCGAGGAGCTTCGCAGGGTTTTCGATAAGCCTCAGAGGCTTGCATTCCGGGAATTCAAGAAAGCCATTTACGCGGGCAACCCCCGTGGGCGACTGCCAGAGGTCGCATCGATTGAAAAGATCGAACGGGAGGACCTTGTGTCGTTCCACAGGTCCTATTTCTTTCCCCGCAATCTCCGTATTGCCATCACGGGCGACATCTCGAAGCAGGAAGCCCTCGACCTGATCAGCCGTCATTTTGGGGATTGGGATGACGAGGGCGACTTCGGGACGGTGCTGCTCCCGAAGCCGCAGGAAAACGCCCCCCTCAACTATTATGAGAAAAAAGTGCCCCAGTCGACGGTGATCATTGGAACCATCGGCCCTGGAAAAGAGTCGCCTGATTTCTATCCCTTTACGGTTCTGGATTATATCCTGGGCAGCGGAGGTTTCCGCTCCCGAATCTTCCAGGAAATTCGAAGCAACCGTGGATTGGCATACAGCGCGGGGAGCTTCTACGAAGGACGCCAGGGCTACGGCGTCTTCGGTGCCTACTCCATGACGAAGTCGGAATCCACGGGCCAGGTCCTCACGCTGATGGAAGGAATTCTAAAAGATGCCCGCGAGTCCCGGATTTCGGCCCAGGATCTGCATCTTGCGAAGCGTGCCATTGTGAACAGCTACATTTTTTCCTTCACGTCGTCGCACATGATTGCCTTTCAGCACATGATGCTCGAGTTCCAGGGGCTTCCGACGAAATTTCTGAGCGAGTATCCATCGAAGATTGACGCGGTCAGCCGAGATGATATTTTGAAGTCAGCTGAGAAATATCTCGATCCGGACAGAAAGACGGTCTTCGTCCTGGGGGATGAGAGTAAATTCGGCGAACCGCTCAAATCCTTCGGCGATGTGCGCCGCGTAAAATAAAGGAAACATAAGACAAGATGGACGACACAGTTTTCCAACGGATTGTAAAGCGGATTGATGGGTATGAACCGGAGATGATCCGCCTCCAGATCGCCCTGACGGCCATCCCGGCCCTTGCACCGGAAAACGGGGGGGACGGAGAGTCTCGGAGAGCGGCCTATCTTGTGGATTGCCTGCACGAGATGGGATTTCCTGATGTGGAAATCTGTGATGCGCCCGACGGGAGGGTGTCCAGTGGGGTCAGGCCGAATATCCTCGTCCGGATCCCCGGGAAAAACAGAGACCGGACGGTATGGATCATGACCCACACGGACATTGTGCCGCCGGGGGAACCCAGGTTGTGGGACCGAAATCCCTATGAAGGATATGTCCGGGAAGGAAAAGTCTACGGTCGGGGAACGGAGGATAACCAGCAGGACCTCGTGGCTTCCATTTTCGCAGCGAGGGCGTTTCTGGATGAAGGGGTCGTGCCCGAATCGTCGATCGGCATTCTTCTTGCCGCCGATGAGGAGACGGGGAGCGGCTACGGGCTGGATTATATTCTGGAGAACCGGCGTGAATGGTTCCGAAAAACGGACCTCATCGTCGTGCCTGATGCAGGAAGCGAAGACGGTTCCATGATCGAAATCGCCGAGAAGAGTGTCCTGTGGCTGCGGTTTCAGACTTCGGGAAAACAGTGTCACGCCAGCCGCCCCTCCCATGGGAAGAACGCCTTTCGTGCCGCTTCGCACCTTGTCGTCCGTCTTGACGGACTTTCCAGAATATTTGATTCCTGGGACACGCTTTACGAACCCCCGGAAAGCACCTTCGAGCCCACAAAGAAGGAGGCAAATGTCCCCAACGTGAACACCATCCCGGGTGACGATGTCTTTTACCTGGATTGCAGGATACTGCCGTTCTATCCGGTCGAAGAGGTTCTGGGAACGGTCCGGGGCATGGCGGACGACGTTGAGAAAATGTTTGGTGTGAAGATCGACATCACGCCGGTGCAGAAGGCCGATGCCCCGCCACCGACGCCCCAAGATGCGGGTGTTGTGCTTGCTCTCGGGAAAGCCATCCGGGAGGTCTACGGCGTGGAGGCGAAGCCCAAGGGTGTCGGTGGAGGTACCGTGGCCGCCGTGTTCCGGAAACACGATTATCCGGCAGCGGTATGGTCGCGATACTGTCATATGGCCCACCAGCCAAACGAATATTGCCGGATCGACAACATGGTGGGCAACGCCAAGGTCTACGCTCACCTATTTCTGCAGACTTGAGGCAGGTCTCCTTGAAAGGCGAAACCAAGAAACAGATTACGTTCTCCGATCACAACGCCTTCAAGGCCCTTCTCGGCGAGGGAGACAAGAACCTTCGCCTGATTGAGAAGATGGAAGGCGTCCGACTGGCGGCCCGGGGCGACCAGGTGACCCTTACAGGTGATGGTCACGCAGTCGACCTCGTGGAAGATCTCCTTGGACAGATCTACATGTTGATCCAGAAGGGTTTTCCCGTCTATCCCCCCGACATCGGATTTGCCCATCGCATCCTTTCGGAAAACCGCTCCGTCCGCATCGAAGATATCTTCCTCGACAAAGTCTACATTTCCTCAAAAAAACGGGTGATCGCGCCCAAGAGCATTGCCCAGAAGAAGTATATCGACGCCATCCGCAAGCACGACATGGTCTTCGGCATCGGCCCGGCAGGTACGGGAAAGACCTACCTGGCCATGGCCATGGCCGTCTCGTTCCTCATGGATCGCCGCGTCAACCGGATCATCCTGACGAGGCCTGCCGTGGAAGCCGGCGAAAGACTCGGGTTTCTTCCGGGCGATCTCGTCGAGAAGGTGAATCCCTACCTGCGCCCGGTTTACGACGCCCTCTACGACATGATGGATTTCGACAAGGCCCAGGCGCTGATGGAGAAGAGCATCATCGAGGTGGCACCGCTTGCTTTTATGCGTGGACGGACTCTGAATGACGCCTTCATCATCCTGGACGAGGCACAAAACACGACATCGGAGCAGATGAAGATGTTCGTAACGCGGCTCGGCTGGGGTGCCAAGGCCGTCATCACGGGCGATGTAACCCAGATCGACCTTCCCTCCGGAAAAATCTCCGGGCTCGTGGAGGTGGAAGAAATCCTGGAGAAGACGGAAGGGATCCGATTCGTCTATTTCTCCGAAATCGACGTGGTGAGGCATCCCCTCGTTTCGGAAATCATCAAGGCTTACAATCATCTTCCTCGAAAAAAAAAGAACGACAAGGACAAATGAGAGCGGTTCGAGATACGAGGGTTTCTCGTTGAAAACACGCAGGAAATCACAGAGAAAGCCTGAGAAGGCCGCGATTCGGATCACAAACCGCCAGCAGTTGCTAAAGCTGGATCCCGTCCGTTTGCGGCGTGATGCGAGAAATATTCTCAAGTTGCTCGGAGCCGGACAGCGGGAGCTGAGCCTCCTGTTTGTTGATGACGAGGAGATCCGGGAAATCAACCGGAACTATCTGCAAAAAGACAGGCCGACGAATGTTATTTCTTTTTCGTTGTCGGAGGGGGAGTTCGGCACGGTCAACGAGGAATTGCTGGGCGATGTTGTCGTTTCCGTGGAAACGGCAGGCCGGGAGGCACAAGCGGCCGGGATCCCTGCAGGGGATGCCGTTTTGAATCTGATGATCCACGGCATTCTGCATCTGACAAACTATGACCACGAAGGACCCCATGCAAAGGCCCGGGCCAGGATCATGTCCGTGGTGCAGGAATCGGTCTTCTTCGAAATCAGGGGCTACAGGCTGGAGGTAACACTGTAACCCTTCGTTATCCCTCTGGCTCAGCCGGCGTCCGGGTTCCTGATCTTGAGGACCTGGCCGCTCTGGATCTGCGCTCCAGAAAGATTGTTCATCTTCTTGATGTCAGCTGGGGTTGTGTTGTAGCGCTTGGCGATCTGGGTCAGGGTTTCCCCCTTCTTGACCGTGTATCGAATCACCGTCGGTTCCGATGCCGTTTTCTTTGATTTTCCTTTCTTTCCCGCTGCGACCTGGCTGACTTTTTCACGGGTTTTCACGGGGATCTTGATCACCTTTCCCGCCGTCACCTGGCTTTCGCTCTTCAGACCGTTGTATGCCAAGAGGGTTTTCGACGTCATCCCGTACTTCTTGGCCACCGATGCAGCGGTGTCTCCCTGCTTGATTTTGTATTTGACGACCTTCGTCTTTCGTTCTCGCTCCGGCGGTACAGGGGGTTTCGATTCTTTGATCTGGTCGGCCACCGCGGCATATTGCTGTCCAAGGCCCTGCGGTACCTTGAGATCGTACGGCCTGTCCGGCGTCATCTGGTGGCGAAGCTCCGGATTGAGGAGGACGAGGGTGTCCGTCGAGATGCCCATCTGGCTGGCAACATCAAAGAGCTTCATGGGCTTATGCGTCTTGACGGTTTCGAAGGAGACAGGCTTTGCATAGGGTTCGGGCAGGTTCATGCCGAACTTCTTCGGATTTTTCACGATGTGCAGGGTGGCGAGGAAACGCGGCACGTAACGGGCCGTCTCGTAGGGAAGCATCTGGTAAAGATCCCAGAAGTGATCGAGATAGTTAATCGGCTGCCGCGAGATGACCTTAAGCACCCGTCCTTCCCCGCAGTTGTAAGCCGCTAAAGACGTGAGCCAGTCTCCGAAGAGCCCGTGGAGATCGGTCAGATAGGCGATAGCGGCCTGGGTCGACTTCTCCACGCTCATGCGTTCATCGATAAACAGGTCGCGGTTGAGCCCGTATTTATAGCCCGTCGACGGGATGAACTGCCAGGGACCGAGGGCCCTCGCCTTGGAGAGGGCGCTGACCTGAAACCCGCTCTCCACGAGAGGAAGCCAGGCCAGCTCCTCCGGAAGTCCTGCCTGCCGAAGGGACTGCTTCATGATAGGCAGATAATAGCCGGACCGCTCGTAGGAGCGTTCGAAGAAATTCCGTTCGACCGTCTGGAAGCTCCGGATTTCCTTTTCCACGTCTGCATTCATGATGAGGGGAATCTCGCTTGATTTGCCGACGGTGGCCGGACGACGGCCGGTATAGATTTCGAGGATGGTCCGGGCAATCATGAGCCGTAGATCGTCTTTCTGCCGCACGACGACGGACGATTCGTCTTCCTCCGCAAGCAAGAGGCCGTAGGCCTTGTCCAGGACCTTCAGTGCGTTGTCCATATCGCCTTTGTTCCGGTAGGCCTGAGCCATTCGCAAAAGCTCCACGATTTCCTCGACTTCTTCTTCAATGGCTGCGTAGGCGTTGTCCGTGCCGTTGTTGCCCACGGGCTTGCCCGTCTGTCCCGTACCGGAAACACCGGGCTCCATCCCGGGCGGGCCGTCCTCCGACGTGCTCCCGGCGATTCCCGGTGTGGAAACACCGGCACTCGGGCCGGTTGCTTTGTCAGGCGTCTTTGGGTCACCGTTGCGGACCGTCGCGGTCGCGCTCCCTTTCCCGTTTTTCGAACTGTTCCGGACCGACTGCTTTTCGGCTCCGTCGCCGGCAAGGAGTTGACCCTGCCGGTCGGCGGTGACCTGCGCCGTTGTCGAACAGGCCAACAGCGACAGGATGAGAACTATGCAACAACCCCACTTCAATACGGGCATTTGATCGTTCCTTTCATGGCGGGTGAGTCGCCGGGTGCAACGCTAGAGAGGCTTGTAACAAACATCGTTTCAACCTGTCAACGGAGAAATCCGCATCTCGCAGGCGTCGAATTCCTTGCGGGTGCAGGGATCTCTCTCAAGACACCGGTTGCGAGGCGTTGATCAGGTAGGTCTCGATGAATTCGTCGAGGTCGCCATCCAGAATCCGCTGCACGTTGCCCGTTTCGAGATTGGTCCGGTGGTCCTTGATCAACTTGTAGGGGTGCAGCACGTAGGAGCGAATCTGGCTTCCCCAGGCAATGTCCTTTTTCGTTTTGTGCAGCGCATCCATCCGGGCATGCTGCTCCTGCAGCTTCATTTCGTAGAGTCTGGACCGGAGCACTTTCAGGGCCATGGCCTTGTTCTTGTGCTGGGAGCGCTCGTTCTGGCACTGCACGACGATGCCCGTGGGCAGGTGGGTGATCCGGACGGCCGAGTCCGTCTTGTTCACGTGTTGTCCGCCCTTTCCAGAGGATCGGTAGGTGTCGATCCGCAGATCTTTTTCGTCGATGTCAATGACGATTTCGTCTCCGATCTCGGGATAGACGAAGACGGACGCAAAAGAGGTGTGGCGGCGAGCGGCTGCATCAAAGGGGGAGATACGAACGAGACGGTGAATTCCCGATTCGGCGCGGGAATAGCCGTAGGCATATTCCCCTTCCACCTCGACGGTGGCGCTCTTGACGCCGGCTTCCTCACCGGGCTGGAAGTCCAGGATTTGCGTCTGGTATCCTCGCTTCTCTGCCCAGCGCAGGTACATGCGAAGAAGGATCTCGGCCCAGTCCTGGGCCTCCGTCCCGCCCGCCCCGGCATGAATTGTGAGGATCGCATTCAAGCGGTCCTCCTCCCTGCCAAGCATATGGCGGATCTCCACGCTTCTGACGACGGCCGTCAGGCGGTCGAGGCTTCCCTGGATCTCCTCGAAGGTTTTGTCGTCCTGCGCCTCTTGAGCGAGCTCAAAGAGAACATCCAGGTCTTTCAGCTCCCGGTCGACCCCGGACCAGGCCTGAAGGGTCGATTCGAGCCGGGTTTTTTCCCGGAGGACGTCTTTTGCCCGCTCGGGATCGTCCCACAGAGTGGACTTAGCCGTCTCTTTTTCGACGTCGGAATGTCGTTGCTTCAGTCCGTCGATGTCAAAGACAACCTCGCAGGGTTTCCACCCTTTTCCTGAGTTCGGTCAGCTTTTCCTGAATTTCTTCCACCATGGTCTTCTCCCTCCCGGTTTGTAGAATGTCACAAGCAGGGCGATCACGCAGAATAGGACGAAAAGATCGCCATAGGTTGTATAGAATGTGTTTTCCCGATGAATCCGTACCGGGCCTGTCAAAAATGTTCTCTCGAACAGGCCCGTCTGTGCGGTGATTCGACCCGTCGCATCAACGATGGCGCTGATTCCCGTGTTGGCGGCCCGCACCAGGAAGGTCCGGTTTTCCACGGCCCTGAACACGGTCATGGAGAGATGCTGGAACGGTGCGGAGGTCGTGCCGAACCATGCGTCATTCGTGATGCTTACAAGCATCGACGCATTCCTCTGTCCATAGGCCCGTCCGATCTCGGGAAAGATTCCCTCGTAACAGATGAGAAACCCGACTCGATCTGCCGAAAGCACCAGCGGCTGAAAGTCCTCGCCGGGGAGGAAATCCCCCACCCCGACGGCCAGCTTTTCGATGAAGGGGAAAAGCGGTCGCAAGGGTACATATTCCCCGTACGGGACGAGATGCACCTTGCTGTACTTGCCGATCATCTCACCGTCGGGGGACAGGACGAAGGCGCTGTTCTGAACGCGGAGATCGCCATTCAGGAGGGTATAACTCGGGCTTCCGAAGAGCAGATAGGCACCGGCACTCCTCGCCACATCGACAACGTTTGCGTGCAGATCGTTGCGGTTCTGAAAGAAAAAGGGTGTTGCCGTCTCGGGCCAGACGACAAACTGCGGCGATGATTTCGCGGCTTGCAGCGAAAGTTCCCGGTAGATTTTCAGGGTCTCCGCTTGAAACGAGGGATCCCACTTGATGCTCTGATCGATGTTTCCTTGAATGAGTGCCACCGTTTTTGGCGGGACCGATTCGAAAAGAGCCGTGATGTTCCCGATTCGCCAGAAACCGTATCCTGCGCACATGGTGATGAGAAATGCCGCGATAGCAGCGCCCGTAAACGCTTTTTTCCGCACGTCGCCATCGGTGCCGACAAGACCGCAGAGGGCCGCGTTGGCGAGCACAATAAGGAAGGTGATCCCGTAGGTTCCCGTCACGTCGGCCATCTGGATGATCGGCAGATTCAGATACTGCGAGTGGGCCAGGTTTTCCCAGGGGAAACCCGTAAGGAGATTCGACTTTCCATATTCGAGGACCGTCCAGAGAAGCGGTGCGGAGACCAGGACGGGAATCGCGCACCGGCGGAATAAGACGATCCCTCCTGCGAACAGCCCTGTGTAGAGACTGACATAGAGCGCCAGGAGCATCATCAGGGGGATACCCAGCACCCAGGGCAGCTGGCCGTAATGGACGACGACACCGGTTACCCAGTAGAGCAGCCCCACATGCTGCACAAAGCCGGCCAGCAGGCCTGCAAGAAAGGCCCGGCTTGCCGACAGACTTCTCAACCCGTACAGGAGCGGAACGAGAGCCACCCAGGCGACGGCCCCGTGACCGAATTTGGGGAAAGACAGCACGAGGAGCAAGCCGGACAGGACGGCGAGACCCGCTGTTTTCATGTCGAACCCGATCCATCCAACTGCTTTTTTTCCGGCTTGCGGCTTTGCTACAGTTTTAATGGCGCCGTTTCCCCTGCTTTTCGAATTTTGACCTTCTGGATGCTTCGTTCATCGGCAGACACAACGAGGATCTCCAGATCGTCATGACGGATAACATCGCCCGTAAGGGGAATCTTCCGGATCACGTGGAGAATGAAACCGGCAAGTGTCTCGTACTTCCCTTCCGGAAAGGTCACACCGAAACGTTTTTCGACCTGCTCGATCTCGACACGGCTGTCCATGAGTACGGATCCGTCTGGAAGCTCTGTAAACGTCTTTTCTTCCTCGTCATGTTCATCAGGGATTTCGCCGACAATTTCCTCGATGACGTCTTCTAGGGTCACAAGGCCCGCCGTGCCGCCGTATTCGTCGATCACGATGGCCATGTGCTGCCTCTTGTCTCTGAGATCCGGGAGCAGAAGATGGATATTCTTGGTCTCGGGAATGAAGTAGGGCTTTCGGAGAAGCGGCCTGATGTCCGCCTCTGCAACATCTTTCGACCAGAGCCGCAGGAGGTCCTTTACGTTCAGGATGCCGATGATGGTATCGACGCTCCCGCTATAGACGGGCATCCGGGTATATCCGTGCCGGGTTACCTGGTTGATGATCTCCCCGATGGGGGCATCGCTCGGGATGGCAACGATTTCCGTTCTGGGAATCATCACTTCCCGGGCCACCGTGTCCTGGAATTCCAGGATACTTTGGATCATCGCGCCGGACTTCTCGTCGATAAGTCCCTTCTGCTCGCCCTCATCGATGATGGACTGGATTTCCTCCTCGAGGCGTGAGTGTTCCTTTTCCTTCCCACCTGACAGGAAGGGCCTCAGGCGGTCCAGCAGGGATCGGAAGAAACGGGGTCGTCTCATTCACAAACCCCGCATGAATTCGGGTCTCAGGACGGAAGAATCGCTGCGCCGAACCACCTCCTCGATCAGGCGGACGACAGTTTCCCTTTCCTGGGGCATCCGGGCCCGGATGGGCAGGTAATTGGAAGCATGATTGGCTGTAAAGAAGCAGCGGGTGAAACGGGATTCGTTTACGAGGATACCCAGTTCCCGGAGAAGGTCAAATGTGCCCGGCAGCGTGAAGGTCCCGGCCTCGGCCTCTTCATGAAGCGCCGTGCCGGGGGCGATCATGACGGTGAGCACACCGGCAAAATCGGGGTCAACTTCCGTGAGGATGCGCGCCGTGTCACAGGCGTGCTCCCTGCTTTTCTCAACACCTCCGATGCCGAGAAGAACGGTTACGGAAAGCGTGATTCCCGCCTCTTTAACTTTCCTGCCCGCTTCGACAATTTGTTCGCCGGTCGCGCCTTTGCGAATCTTCCGGAGGAGATCCTCGTTGCCCGTCTCGATTCCCAGGTAGACGATGCCGAGGCCCCGTTTCTTCAATTCGCCAAGGTCCTCGACGGATTTTCGCAACAGACTCTTTGCGTTGGCGTAGGCCCCGATGCGCCGGATTCCGGGCAGATGCTCCCGGATGGCGTCCAGGATCTCGAGCAGACGTTTCTGCGGGATGATGAGGGCATCGCCGTCGCACAGGAAGAGTTTCTCGACCTGACGGAACCGCCGGGCAGCGTATTCCAGGTCTTCGACGATTTCGTCCAGGCTCTTGATGCGGAAGCGCTTGTCCTTGAAACTCGGGCAGAAGGTGCACCGGTTGTGCGAGCAGCCGACGGTAACCTGTAGCAACAGACTATCGGCCTCGCTGGGAGGCCGGATGATGGATCCTTCGTATTTCATGGCTCCTCGTGGTTCCCTCCATAGGGATTCACGGCGGGATTTTCGTAGCAGGCCGCACAGAAGGCTTTGGTGTCGACGTGCCCGCACCCGTACCCCCAGAGGTCCCAGCGACGGCATTCCGCGCAAAGATGAGCAGAGCATCCATCGCAGAGAACCACGGACATATTTTTCCGGCAGATCTGGCAGCATTCGTTGCCGCTGGTGACAATCATGGAGAGATTTTTTCCTCGTCGTCAAAATTTCGACGTTAATTTATCCGATGAAAGAAGAAAAGGCAAGTCCGTTGCCCGAATTGGCTCCCTGAGAAACAGAAAAATACGAAGCTTCAGGACGTGCGCCAAATCAGTGTTTCATGGCATCCATGCACGGATCAATCGAAAAGGTAAAGCATCCATGCGGGCGGTGCCCTGAAACCATCTCGTGGCAGGTATTTTGCAGCACTGCTCGATGTGCGCGGAATTGCATCGAAAAATAATTGTGAAAAGTGCGCGATAAATGCAAAAAATGCTTGACAATAAATTTATCTTCCGTACAAAGGAAACAAGCACAACGTCGTTATGAGGGCCGTTTTTCAGACAGACCGACGATGAAAAAGCGGTAACGCGAAAGCAAGCACGGGATCGACATTGAAAGCGCGACAGAGAACGGTTCATCGTCAGGAACATACAGCAGCGGGAGAACAACGGATGGAAGAAAATGTCTGTCTGAACCAAGACGCGGAGCCTCCGGGTCCAGTCACCGGCCTTGCCGGCTTAGCTCTGGATGAGCTAATTCAACACCCCGACTCCTCTTTCCCTGCGGCACCCGCTGCAACACGGGCCGAGAGTCGTGTTTTCATCATGCCCTCCCGGGGGGCTTCCACCTGCAAGCCAAGCCCCCGTTCTCAAGCATTCCGAAAGCAATTTTATCCTGAGGCCACTGCGGCCGAATGGAATGACTGGCGTTGGCAGATCCGAAACCGGATCACCGGTGTCGAGATGCTCTCGCGTGTCCTGTGGCTGTCGGCCGACGAGGAAAGGGCCGTCCATGCGCGAGAGGGCGCCATCCCGCTCAACATTACGCCCTACTACGCAAGTCTTCTCGACCCCATGAACGCCGAGCAGCCTGTACGAAGAATGGTCGTTCCCGTGACTTCTGAATTCGAACGCTCCTGGGACGAATCCGACGATCCTCTCGGTGAAAATAGTGACAGCCCCATCCCCGGCGTCGTTCACCGCTATCCCGACAGGGTGCTGTTTCTTGTCACGGGGTTCTGCTCCACGCACTGCCGATACTGCACCCGCTCACGGATAGTCGGAAAGCATGAGGCGGTCGCTGCCGATCGGGAGCGATGGGAGATGGCGATTGCCTACATCGAAAGCCAGCCGACGGTGCGTGATGTTCTGCTTTCCGGCGGAGACCCGCTGACACTGCCCGACGAATCTCTGGACTGGCTGCTTTCCAGGCTCCGTGCCATTCCGCACGTTGAGCTTATCCGCATCGGGACGAAGGTGCCTGTCGTTCTCCCGCAGAGAATCACCGCGAGCCTCTGCCACATCCTGAAGCGATATCATCCCCTCTGGATGAGCATCCACTTCGCTCATCCCGATGAACTGACCTTCGAAGTAAGCCAGGCCTGCAATCGACTTGCCGATGCCGGCATTCCTCTTGGAAGCCAGACGGTGCTGCTGTCCGGAGTAAACGACAGTGTGGACACGATGAAAAGGCTCGTTCACCATCTCGTCATGAACCGTGTACGACCCTACTACTTGTACCAGTGTGATCCCATCACCGGCTCCTCCCATTTCCGTACGCCTGTTTCACGAGGATTGGAAATCATTGAGGGTCTGCGGGGACACACGACAGGGTACGCCGTCCCGACCTTCGTGATCGATGCGCCGGGGGGGGGAGGAAAGATTCCTCTTCTGCCGGGGTATGTCGTCAACCACGATGAGCACCATATCACACTGAGGAATTACCAGGGACGAACGTTCCAGTACCCGGATCCGGTCATCGCGGCCGATTGCCAAGGCAGGGTCTGATTGTACACAAAGGATTGAACGGGACCTGTAAAGAACCCCGCCGTGGTTACGGCGGGGTTCTTTACAGGTCATTGCCAAGGCCTCCCGGCAAACGCCTTTCTATGCGACGCATTAGGAGAAGATAAACCCATGATCCTGGTCGGAATGACCTACGATCTCAGAACGGATTATCTCCAGGAAGGATACTCGGAGGAGCAGACGGCCGAGTTCGATCAGCCCGCCACCATCGACGCCATCGAGGAGACTCTGACTTCCCTGGGATACCGGACCGAGCGGATCGGTCACGTACGCGCCCTTGCGAAAAGACTGGTCGCCGGCGAGCGATGGGATCTCGTCTTCAACATTGCCGAAGGCATGCAGGGATTCGGTCGCGAATCCCAGGTTCCTTGCCTGCTCGATGCCTACGGCATTCCCTATGTATTTTCCGATCCCCTTGTACTCGCGCTGACCCTCCATAAGGCCATGGCCAAACGGGTCATCCGGGATCTGGGCATCGCCACGCCGGATTTTGCCGTCGTCGAACACGCCGAAGATATCGCCTCCGTAAACCTTGCCTATCCTCTCTTCGTCAAACCGATATCGGAAGGCACCGGCAAAGGCATCAATGAGAAATCGATCGTGGCCAATGTGGAAGAGCTTGACGAGCGCTGTCGGGCGCTGCTCGATACCTTCTCGCAGCCGGTTCTCGTGGAGTCCTACCTTCCCGGCAGGGAGTTTACCGTAGGAATCGTCGGGACGGGCCGCCGTGCGCGGGTCATTGCCGTCATGGAAGTCATTCTGAGGGAAAAAGCGGAAAAGGGAGTCTACTCCCTCGTGAACAAGGAATACTGCGATGACCTCGTGGATTATGCTCTTGTCACAGGGGAAATGGCCGACCGGGTATCCGCAGTCGCACTGGCGGCCTGGCGGGGGCTCGAATGCAGGGATGGAGGCCGACTCGATGTGCGGGCCGATGCATTGGGAGCCCCGCATTTTCTGGAGGTCAATCCCCTGGCGGGCCTCCATCCGACCCACTCAGACCTGCCGATCCTATCCACCCTTGCGGGCGTATCCTATCGGGATCTCCTCGGAATGATCATGGCGTCCGCCGAGGAACGCATCTTCTCGCGACGGTGAGCGGACCATGAAAGTCATCATCCTCCACAGCGAGGTCGGTTCCTGTGCCTCAACGGACGAGCAGGATGTGCTCTTCCAGGTCGAAGCCGTATCTCAGGCCCTCCGGGTGATGGGCCATCAGGCGGTTGCCCTACCCTTCTCCCTGGATCTTCCCTCCCTTTCGGAGAGTCTGCATCGCGAGTCGTGCGACCTCGTCTTTAACCTTGTCGAAACCGGAGGCGGACAGGGACGATTTATCCATCTGGCACCTGTTCTTCTCGACGCCCTGAAGATTCCCTATACAGGCGCCGGAACGGAGGCCACCTTTCTCAGTTCGAACAAACTTGCCGCGAAGAGAATTCTTCGGGCGTACCGCCTCCGCACACCGGATTGGGTCGGCCTTGTGGAATCCTCCCTGAAGGGGTCTTTCCCGCCGAATGCCCGCTTTATCGTCAAGTCGGTTTGGGAACATGCCTCCGTCGGTCTTGAGGAAGGTTCAGTGGTTTCATCGCGTAACCTGCGAGGACTTCGCAATGAAATCTGCAAGCGTCTCGGGGAACTGGGTTCGGAGGCGTTTGCGGAGCGATACATCGACGGGCGCGAGTTCAATCTTTCCATTCTTTCCGGCCGGACCGGTCCCGAAGTCCTCCCACCGGCGGAGATCGAATTCATCGGGTTTGCCAAGAACAAACCCCGTATCGTCGGGTACAGAGCGAAATGGGACGAGAATACGTACGAGTATCATCACACGCCGAGGCGGTTCAGCTTCGGAAAGCAAGACCAGCCTCTCCTTCGTACCCTGAAGAAGAATGCCCTTCGCTGCTGGCATCTTTTCGGACTGCGCGGCTACGCCCGTGTCGATTATCGCGTCGATCGCAACGGCGTCGCCTGGATCCTGGAAATTAATTCCAACCCATGCCTCTCGCCGGACAGCGGATTCACGGCCGCAACCCTAGAGGCGGGTCTCTGTTACGAGGAGGTGATCGCCAGGATCATGGGGGACGTCGCAGGAAGGGGTTGAAGCGTGATGGAAGGGGAGAAAGGAAAGCGGACCTCGCCTGTCCCTATCCCGGCAATGACCCTGCGAACGACCGTTCGGAGTGGCGACGGAGATATTGTCAGGGAAATTGTCCGCTCAACGGGGGTCTTCAGGCCTGACGAAATCGGGATTGCCGTTGAACTCGTGGAGGAGCGAATCCGGGTGGGGCTTGCCAGTGGGTATCATTTTATCTTTGCGGAAAGAGGGGGTGACGTGCAGGGATACAGCTGCTACGGCCCCGTTCCTCTCACCCTGAGCAGCTACGATATCTACTGGATCGCTGTTCGCAAGGAAACCCAGGGAAGCGGGATCGGGAACATGCTCTTGGATCGATCTGAGACAGCCATCGGCGATCTGGGAGGCCGCAACGTCTACATCGAGACTTCTTCGCGAGACCTGTACAGGGACACCCGTCGGTTCTACGAACGTCGCGGCTACAGCGCCGAGGCCATACTCAGGGAATTCTATTCTCCCGGAGACGACAAGGTCATCTACGTGAAACGGTTCGGCCAGAGAAAATAGGTGCGTCTCCTTTTACGGAAGGACACCCCTTGCAAACCGCAGGATTCCCCGTCCTTCATCATAAAATAGCCGGAGTTCCTTTCCATCGATCCGATAGCGGGAAACGCGGGTGATCTCCTCCAGGAAGCGGTGTTCCTGGGTCATGACTGACTCGGGACATGCCATACGGGTAGAGCCAGTTCCCCAGATGCGAAGGGTGTCCTTTGCGCCTTCCAGGTATCCCCAACCCCCGAAATAGCGATTGCACCCTCCGGAGCCGCTGACCTTTCCGTCATCGGCAAGAACGATAAACACGGGATGTTCTGCAAGGACAGGATTTTCTGAGAGGACGGGACCGAAGCTCACCAGATCCCAACGTCCTTCCAGGGTTTCCTGCGAAGTCGCGGGCTCCCGGATCAGCACCTGCTGGGTTTTCGTGCAGCCGGTCAGGACAATCAGAATCGTAAGCAATGCCGGGGCAATCCATTTCCGAATCCATTCTCTTGCCGTTTCCGTATTCATGAAGCCTCCCTTGCCGACGGATCTGTTTTTCAAGTCTAGCTCTTTCCGCGACTTGATTCAACGGGGAACCGATGCATGGTCCCATTTCCAGAAAAAAGCAGAATTCTTGCGGGACATATGGTAGAACGTCCAAAATCGAACTTTCCTTCCGGAGTTTGCGCGATGAAACGTCACAGGGACGTTCTTCTCCTCATTTCTTTTTTTACCGTTATTCGGATCCTGGTTGCCCCTTCGTTCGGTCTGGGCGTTGATGAGGCCCACTATGTCCTGTATGCCGTCCATCTGGATCTCAGCTACGTCGATCACCCGCCGCTGGTGGGTTGGGTACACGCCCCGTTCTATTTTCTTTTCGGCACCAATGAACTTGCGGCGCGTCTGCCCGCTATCCTGCTCTTTGCCGTTTGCTCGTTTCTGGCCTATCTGTTCACGATGGAGATCTCCGGTTCCCGGAAGATTTCCCTTCTTGCCGTCCTGGCGATCAACAGCTCGTTTCTCCTGAATGCCCTCAGCCTCATGCTCCTGCCCGATTCCCTGCTCCTCGTACTGGTCTTTCTCCTGATCTTCGTGATCCGAAAATTGGAAGAGACGACGGGAGAGCTGAAATACTTTGTCTGCCTTGGCGTCGTCCTGGGGCTGTGCGGGTTGGCCAAATACACGTCCATCCTGCTCGTTCCCTCCATTCTTGTTTATTTTGTGTTCAAGAAACGATTTGATCTGATTTTTTCACCCCGAACGATCATCGCCGTGGCCATCGCGTTTCTTTTCATAACCCCCGTTCTTTACTGGAACATCCAAAACGATTTTGTCAGTTTCCGCTACCAGTGGTCTCACGTGATGGGCCCGTCGTCGATAAGCGTTCTTTCTTTTTTTTCGTCTCTGGGCGCCCAGGTCGGGGCCTACAGCCCATTTCTCTTCGGCGTTGCCTTCTATGGACTTGCCAAAAGCTTTCGAACCGACAACGATTCGGTCCGACTTTCGGTCCTCCTGGGCGGAACGGTGCTGGCATTTACCCTGTATGTTTCACTGTACGACCTCTCCCTACCTCACTGGGCAAGCCTTTTTTACCTTCTCTTCATCCCGATCGGCGTGGATGCCTTGTGCGTCGACGGCACATCGTTCAAAAAGAAAGTTCTTCAGGTATCCATCAGCTTCAGCCTCGTCGTCACGCTTTTCCTGTACGCCGAGCTTGCGGCAAAATGGTTTGCCTTCCCCGATTACAATTCCCCCTTTCGGGACATTTACGGGTTCGATACCATCGCTGAGGAAGCGGATTCGGTCTTGAAGGAGAATAAGAATCCTCGGAAGGCTCTGGCCGTGACCGATTGGACCCTCGGAAGCAGAATGCGTTATTATTCCTTGCCGTACAAGAACGAGGTATTTGTTATCGATCAACGGTTCGATCAGTTCGATTACTGGGAAAAAATGGTCCCTCTTGGTTATGATCTTCTCTTCGTCGAAGCAAACCCCTCCATGGAGGATAAGAATTTCGACAAGCGCTTCCAATGCGATGAACTGCATCCTGTCAAGACCGCGGAGATAACCCTGAACGGGGCAAAGGTGAACCGGATCGAATTTGTCTGGTGCAGGAATTTCCAGGGAGAAGCGCGTGGGAACCACTAACGCAAGGATTCTGATTTCCTTTGCGGCGGTGACGCTTTTTTCGGTCATCGGCTATGCACAAATCGACATCCCGGTCGCGATCTGGTGCAAAAGTCTGGACATTGGAATTCTGGACGTATTTGAAGGGATCAGCAAATGGGGCGAATCCACGTGGTATCTGCTGGGGGCGCTCGGTCTGTTTGTTTACTTCAGGCAAATCCGCCGGCATCCTCTCTATGCGAACCGGGCGCTCTTTGTATTTGCGTCGGTGGCTGTCTCCGGTGTGGGGACCCTGTTCGTCAAATGGATCTTCGGGCGCTTTCGGCCGCGGATGTATTTTTCGGAGGGGCTGTACGGATTTAACTTCTTCAACCCGTCGGAGGACATGAATTCATTCCCGTCGGGTCACGCCGCAACGGCCATGTCGTTTTCCCTCGCGCTGTCGTTTCTCTTTCCCCGGTACCGTGTCCCCCTTTGCTGCGTGGGTCTGCTGGTGGCCGTCAGCAGGACGGTAACCACGGCGCATTTCCTGAGCGATACCGTCATGGGATGCTGGATCGGCATCGTGACCGTCTGTCTCTTGCACCAGGTAGTTCTGCGCCGCAGGGAAGCGGAATCGTACGGGTTGTGAGGGTTGTGAATACAGCGCATTCGACAGCAGCGGCGTGATGATCGGCAGATCGCGACTTTCGTTGAAAATAAAGAAGGGGCTTCGGCATCAAACCGAAACCCCTTCTCTTTTACTGGCGGGGCCGATGGGATTTGAACCGGAAAACCCATAAAAGCGTATCCTTGCGGTATTCTTCGCTCTTGCCTTGTAACCATTACCATCATTGAATTTCAATAATTAATCTCCGCTAATTTCTATTCATAAAAATAACTAGACAAAACAAAAATAGTTAGCGTATAGTTAGCGCACAATAATCAAGACGGCATTGCTCAGGATGATGAAATATGAGCCGCATACGAGCCAAGCGAGTCGCGACAAGGTTTAAGGGCGTACTCACACGGAAGCTGCACGATGGCGATATTTCCTATGATATCTGCTTCCGCAATGGTGCCAGGATTGTCTGGGAGTGCGTAGGCAAGAAAAGTGAAGGATACAGCGAGAAGCTCGCTGAAATCGTGCGCGGCGACAGGATCCGCTCTCTCCGGCACGGCCTTGAGCTGCCCCAGAGAAGAGACACGGAATCGACCTTCGGGGAAATGGCCGGGGCTTATTTCAAGTTTTGTGAAACCAATCGCCGGGCCAAGGGCGCTGCGGAGAAAAGCCGCTATGAGAATCACCTGAAGGGTAGGTTCGGGAATAAACGAGTAAAAGACATTTCGATGAGTGATATTGATAGGCTTCGTAAGACCCTCAGCTCGAAAGAATTATCCCCGAAGAGCATCGCCCATACCCTCACAACGTCCCGCACGATCATCAATTTCGGTATCAAGCGGAAGATGTGCAGCGACGCAAACCCCTTCAAGGGAATCGAGCTTCCGAAGCTCGACAATGCCCGGCAACGGTTTCTCACGACCGAAGAAATGGATCGTCTTCTTTCTGAATTAAAGGAGCGGCAACTACAAAACGTCTACGACCTGGCCCTTCTGGCTCTTCACACGGGCTGCAGGGCGGGCGAAGCATTCGGGCTGCGGGCTTCCGATGTGAACTTCAGCACGGGATTTGTCACCTACGTCGATACGAAAAACAGTGATATCCGGCATGTTCCCATGACTGCGGCTGTCAGGACAATGCTTAAGCGACGCATTGCCGCCGGCCAGGGGCCCTCGGCTCTTGTGTTTAGGTCCACAAAGGGGTCCGAGATCGGGGAGATGAGCCATGCCTTTAAGCGTGTCTGTGACGACCTTTTCAACGAGGGAGTTGAGGACCGGAGATACCGGGTCACCTATCACAGCCTGCGGCACACCTTTGCTTCGCACCTGGCCATGGGCGGGGAGAACGTCTTCACTATCGCGGATCTCCTCGGTCATCGGACCTTGGCCATGGTCAAGCGGTACTCTCACCTTTCCGGCCAGCATCGAGCAAAGGCAATCGAGCGCCTCGAAAAGAACCTGCAACCGGCGAAGGTTATCGAGATGAAAAAGAGGAAGCGGGGATAAAATGGCTTTCCGGGGATAGGGTTCGCGACCCGACAAGAGGGGGATTCCCTCCCCTCTTCCCTGGATGAATCAAGGGATCTGGAGAGTGGAGCCGGGCATGGATAAAAAAGAAAGGACCCTTTTAAGAAAATACTTTAACAAAAAATCATGTCCCTTCTTTGGCGCTCAGCCCGTGATATGCCAGGAAAAAGGATCTGTGATAAGAGACTGTGAGCTTGTCATATTGGATGCCCGCACGTTTTTGCGCGTATGTTCGCCCACAAATTCTATCTGCCCACCCTTTGACGAAATCAAAGCCGAAATTGCGAGTGGTCGCAGCAGCATATGGGGAACGCCCCCAGAAGAAACCATTGACCCGGGCTCTATAGACATAAAAGAGCTGTTCGGATTTAGTGAAAAACAAATTCTTGCGGCCCGTGCTTTTCATCAATGCGTAATAAAAGATTTTTCCGGGAAGTGGTCTGCGATATTCACAAGCCAAAAACTGCCCGTCATCATGGATAAAGCGATAACCTTTTTATGGGGCCCTCAAGCAAAGGGAAAGGCGGGCATATCGAAAGGAAAAGGAAAACGACCGAAGCACTTCGATGTAGACTTTGATAATACGGGCTTTGATGATTGGGATGCGCTTGCTGTCCTTTCAATATCTGTTGCTTATGCAATTCTGGGAGACGTCGCGGCAGGCAAGGATGATGAGCACTTTCCGGACGCTATAAACCTGGCGCAATCATTCCTTTCGGAAGCTGAAGATATTCTCATTCGCATCAGCAAGGAGCAAATAATGGTGGGCCGAGAATTCGGCATCAAGGGGGGTGTTTTTGGCAGTGAGGGCGGCAAAAAGAAGAAAGGAAAAAAACTCAAATCCGCACAAGAGAAGAAGAAGAGATGGCAGGGGTGGGCCACGGATATATGGGAAAGGAGGAGTACATGGACTAATACCGATGTTGCAAGGAGGATTAAAGAGCAACACCCTAAAACAAAAGACAGCGTCGCATGGATAGCGAGGAATATCAGTAAACCTTATTGTTAACGGTTGTTACATTTCAAAATAGTCTGTCAAGTAAAACTTGCAGCCCCTTTCATCGTCAAATCTTTTGTAATCATTATTGAATTCATAACGCACAAAACAGCCTTGCACAAATACCCCCCGAGGGGTTCGTGCAATCGTGGCAGGATGTGACCAACAATGAAGTTGGAGGTCACAAAACATGCCGGAGTTTAATAATAAGAAATTTCTCACCACTGAGGAAGTCGCGACCGGCTACGGACTTTCTGCCGGCCATCTGGCAAATCTTCGATGTAAAAAACTGGGACCTAAGTATTTTCGCGTGTCGCCTCGAAAGATTCTTTACTCCGTTGCGGACGTGGAGAATTGGGTGAAATCATCTCCAGTGTTTACAAGGGAGTGCATCGAGTAATGACGGGAGGCCCCCTTCAAGGATTAAGGCATGGCAAACGTGATGACAGATTCACACCCCAGATATTCATTACGACAGGCAAAGACGGCGAGACTATCAAGCAATAAAGATACATTCGATGAGCGAGCGACAGAGAAAAATTTCCCCCCTTTCCCCCTTCTTGATAGGGGTGCCCTAGTGTGCATGTCTCGTCACTATGCCTACGGTTTTCACCATTACCCGGCAGAAAAAAGAGCGGGTCCTTCCGGCGACCTCTCTCTCTGCGGGTCCGAGCGGCGCGGTTTCTCAGTGCGGTTAATAAAAAAAACGGGTGACATTTTGTCAACCCATTAGAAATATTGCACTATGAATTCATCGAAACAGCGAGAAAAAATAACGCCCGACGATGTTCACCGGATATTCACCGCCGACTTTCTGGACGAGGGGGCCTGTCGGAGCTGGGTTCTTGCAAAGCTTCATCCCTCGGGAGCTCGTTGCCCTGGTTGCGGGACTGAACTCCAGGGTGAAGTGGCCTTGCTTCGATTCTGGCGGGCCGAACGCCTGAAGTGCCCTATTCATGAGTGCGGCAAGTTCTTTACCGCGTTGACAGGAACCTTTCTCGCCGGCTCTCATTTTTCTTTCCAGGAGATCATTCTCCTCTTCCTCGCATTGAAGCTCGATCTTCGAACCAGGTACATCGCGGCTGTCGTCGGGGTCAACCCGGAAACCGTTCGACAGTGGCGAAAAAGGCTACAGGTACCATGAAGCGCGATTCACAGAAAATCACTTTCGACAACGTCCCTGGACTCGTTAAATATCTTAACGGCCTCGGCTATGTGGTTTCTCTTCGCACGGCATACCGGCATGAGAAGCAGGGAAGGATCCGAAAGCGCACAGACGGAAAATTTCATTTATCGGACATCGAGAAGTATTCCCGCTTTTTAAAGCGCGCTGACGGTACGGTTCAAAATGATGAACTCGAAACACTGCAGCGCGAGAAGTATCAGGCGGAAGTAAAAAAGCTCACCTCACAGGCCGAGCATTGGGAACTAAAGACAAAGATCGCGTCCAAGCAGTATGTCCCCCGAGATTCTTTCGAGCACGCGCTGGCCGCTCGGGCGGCGATCTTCAAAAGCGACGGGGAACATTTCTGTATGAGCGAGGCCTCGGGCATTATTCATTTAGTCGGCGGCGATCATCTCAAGGTACCCCAGCTGGTTGAATTCCTGCTTGAGGCTTTTCGAGGTTGGCTGGCGCGTTATGCAGAACAACGTGAGTATGAAGTCCTCTTTGACGCGGCTCCCGAAGCGGAAAACGACGCGATGAAGGACCCAGACGAAGAAGAGGATGAGGAGACGCAGGAAACAGAACAAGAACCGGCCAGGGAGGTATGATTTCCATGATCATAGTTGAGCTTACCGGCGTGAAAGAGGCAATGGCCGAGCTTGATCCTGAAAAGGTCCGGAAAGCCGCCCGATCCGCACTAAACAGAGCCGCAGATCAAGGCCGGACGCAGGCCTCCCGGGCGATTCGCGAGGAATATAACATCTCGGCCGGAGAGGTGAATAAGCAGCTCAGGGTTACGAGCAGGGCGGGAGCCGACGACACCTCCGTAGTCATCTCGGGAACGGGTCGGGGATTGCCACTTGCGGTCTTTGCCGCGAAGCAGGAGGGCGTAAAGGCAAACAAGAAGGGCATACGATACACCAGGAGGGCGAAGATGGCTGGCACAATCGTGGGGGCTCCCGGACTATTCAGGGCAGGCATCGCCGGTGGACAAGTGACGGTTCAGGTCAAAAAGACGTCCGGCCGAAAGCCGGTGACTACAGACCCTAAAGCCTTCCTGGCCCGGTTTAAGACGGGGCACCTTGCAGTCGCTCGTCGGACAGGAAAGGATCGCAAGCCGATCAAGGAACTTTGGGGACCTGGCATTGGCCTCCTTTTTGGGAGTAAGGGCATCATGGAACCGCTGAAGACGTTCATTGCCGACAAGTTCGAGCAGCTTTTCGACCGCGAATTGAAGTGGCGTGCCTGATTTCTTTTGACGGGCAATCATTCTGGCAGCCGATATCCCAGGTGAAAAACGGAGGATGACATGGCCGAACGCGAAGTAAAACTCAAGCTCACGACCGTCTCGGATCAGGCGATACAGGGGCTGACACAGGTGAGAACCGCCCTCGATTCCGTGACAAAGACCGCCGAAGGTGTTTCCTCAAAGCTACAAAGTGTTTTCAAATTCTCCCTTGCCGGAGTGAGCCTGGCCGGGATTGCGGGCCTTTCAGTGCAGCTGAACGAAATCGGTTCCAAGGCTCTCCAGGCGCGACAATCATTCGAATTGATGGCCCAGTCTACCGGTGAACGGGCCGCCCAGATGATGACCGACATGAAGGCGGCCTCTGGCGGCCTGATAGGTACAACGGATCTTGCGCAGAAGGCGGCAAAGGCTTTGGCGCAAGGCCTGGAGGGGGAAGACATTATCAAAATTGTTGATGGGGCCCGCTATGCCGCACGGCTGGCAGGCGAAGATGTAGTCACTGCCTATGAAAATATCACCGACGCGATCGCCAACGAAATGCCGAAGGCGCTTAGGCGCTACGGCCTTGTCACAAAGGAAGAGATGAGTCTCTTGACGAGAGCCATGGCGGCGGGTGTCGATGACATCAACCTGGCGGCTATTGCTTTGGCGAACATGGAAATTCAGAAAGCTCGTTTTGCCGGGGCAACGGACATGGCCTGGGAAAAGGTCCAGCGGTTTCACAAGGAGATATCCGCACTGAAGACAACCTTGGCCGTTGGTTTCGTGGAGATCCTGGCCGATGTTTCGGAGGCTATAAAGAAACTCGATTACGGTAAGATCGGGCAGCATTCAACGGCCCTCATGTATGCCGTGGCTGCAGCGCGAGCATCGAAGGCGCTCAGTGATCTCGACAAAGATCCGGAAAGCTCCGGTTATCGAAAAAAAATCAGGATGCCAGAAACGATTCCGAGCGTCACTGCCCTTGCCGATGCAGAGGCAGCGAAGCAGGAAATTGTCAATAAGTTAAAAGCAGCCATCGCGGAAAAGGAAGATCAAAAACGCTTTGAACAGATCGCCCGGCTAAATGAACAAATTGAGGGATTGTGGGCGCGACAGACTCTATCCCTGGAGGAACAGGCATCGAGGCAAGCTGCCGTTTGGAGAGAAAAAGGCGCCGACAGAATCCTTGTCGAGAATTGGCTTGTAAATGAACTCGAACATATCCGAGCCGAAGAATACGAGAGGCATATCGAGCGGCTGAATAAGATTTATGATCACGAGAAGAAAAACATTTTGGCCCTCGCCGAGCTCCATGCCGATGAAAGCGCTCGTTCAGCCAAGACGGGCCTTGATTATCAAAAAAAGATTGTGGGCATCCTCGCGGGATACGGGGCAATGTCGCCTGCCGATGAACTGAATAAGAATTTTGACATCGACAGAAGCGTCCTGGAGGTGGAACAGGAAAGGCTCCGGACCCTGATAGCAAAGAAATCACAGTACACCACCGAGGAGGACCTCGACGGCCAGCGTGCGATCCTGAAGCTTGCCATGGAGCTTAAGAATACGGAGCAAGAGATTTCCAACATCGAGGGAATTCGTCTGTTGCGGTTGAAAGAGTTCACTGGAGCTTTCTCTGAGGGATTCAACGTGGGGTCCCTGCTGTATCTGGAGCGGGATCTCGCCTCGTCTTTTAATCGAGGCGTGACCGTCTCGCGGCGCACTGCTCAGAATATGGAACAGGCGTTCAGTGACGGGTTTTTCAATGTCTTCACCGGCCAGATCAACAGCCTGGACGACGTCTGGAAGAACTTCTGTAATTCGATGGTGCGGGTATGGTCGGATACGATGGCTCAGATGGTGATGGCGCAGTTCAAAGGGCAGATGAGTGAAGACGGAGGAGGCTTCGGCTTTGGAAGCATCCTTGGGATGTTCGGTAAGCTTCTCGGCCTGAAGCTTCCAGGCGGAGGAGGCGAACGGTATATGACTGGAGAGATGCAGGGCTTGGAAGACGAGCGGGATGCTTACTATGCCGCCCAGGAAATGCACACCGGCGGTGTGGCGGGGTACTACGGCGGCCGCATGAGATACGCCCCGGCTGCTGCCTTTGCCGGCGCTCCCCGGTTCCACTTCGGAAGCGACGAGGTCCCGGCGGTTCTGCAAAAGGGCGAGACGGTCATCCCGAAGGGCCAGGGAGCAGGCGGTGGGAACTTCGTCATGATCCAGGCCCTCGATGCTCCGAGCCTCGAAGCCCTGATGAAGCGCAACCCGGCAGCGATCATCGGCCCCATCAACCAGATGATGAAAGACGGCAAGCTCCGCAACTGGAAGGGCTTCCTGGGGAACTGAGAAAAGGAAACAGAGAATGGCGCACATAATGATTCTAGCGGGAAGGTTGAAAAAGGCGCAACACGATCAAAAGGTAATGCTCGAGCTCCTGAAGGAGGCAAACAAAACACTGGAGAGGATGATCAGGGATGCGGCGCATATCGAGCCAGGACTGGTTGAATTGACACAGAAGAAAGATGAAATTCAAGCTTCTCATGAGCGCGGCGAAATATCCGCGCTGGATAAGGAGCAGCTCTTCAAGCAGGCATGGAGGATAGAGGCGAATCTGAACGAAGGCCTGGAATATGTGCGGAAAGCGCAAGATACGAAGGTACAAGTGGAGATTGCACTGGAAACCCTGGCCGCCAGGATAGACGCCCTGAAAGCGGAGATCGCTAAAGAAAAAGGAAATGTTCACTGACAAAAAGCCGGACTTGCCCGGCTGACTGTACCATTGTGATTCCATCTGTCTGCCTCAATGGAGAGGCCCGAAGGGCGGCCATCGGAACAAAGGCCGCCGCTCAATTTGATTATTAGACCGATACGAAAAGGAGGCGAAAATGATTAGCACCGAAACAAAAAGCACGACGCTTATCCCGTGGGAGGTGGTCAGAAAATCCCCGTTGATCCGTCATCTGCACGACCAGCTAACGAAGCTCAGTGAAATGGAGATGCATCTGGGTTCCGAACAGCTTCTGGAGGTGCGGGAAGAGGCACGGAAAGTGGCGCGGAACATACAGCATCGAGACGAGCGTGGAGGGTTTATTTCTCAGCAGCATGAGGATGCCCTCGAGGAGGACTTTTTGTTTGTAGGCATGATGTGTGACGAACTGCTGCAAGGGGCGCGCGCAATAAGCATCGAAAAGGAACGCCAGGCCGAAGCCGCCAAGGAGGCACGTTTATCCGCTCGTCTGAACGGAGCGCGGTCCTCCAGGACAGCATCGGCCGAGAAACTCCCCGAGCTGACCAGGGAGAAGCAGGAAGAGCAACGGGCAGCTAGAGAATTATTGACCGTCGCGGTCAAGGAAAGATTGGCAGCGCAGCAGAGTGAAGCGCTGGCGGAAGTGAAGAAGATCCGGGAAGCCAGGAGCATGGAAGTTAAAACAGGCGGTCCGAAAGAAGTCAAGACCTCCGAAAGGCTCTCTCAGCTTATTCGGGAGAAGATGGCCAGGAACAAGTCCCTCTCCTTCTCCGATGCCTTCAACCAGGTGCAGAAGGAAAACCCGGAGCTGGCGCGGGCGTATTCCAAAGAATTGAGGAGATAACCTCCTGGCACAAGCCGCCGGGACACCCGGCGGGTAGCCCTTTCCGCGCCCGGTGCGGTGCGGGACCGCTGCCGGTGGGCTTGTGTTACCGCCGTGTGTTGATAGCCACAACGTTAACGGCGGCCCTTGGGGTAAGGGTGAAAAGCCCCCTCCTCTAATTTTCACCAGGCCTCGGAGGGCCGTCATGTCGAACCCCTCAAAACGATTTATCTCAGACACGGAAGCGGCTGATCGTTACGGGTATGCCAAGGGGACCCTGTCGAATATGCGCAGCAAGCGGATCGGGCCTCGATTCTACAAAAGAGGCGCAAAGGTGTTCTATGCAATCGAGGACTTCGATCAATGGATCGGGGAGCGCCCCGTTTTGACCCGGGACATGATGAACGCATAGAACGATTTCTGTCCGACCGTAAAACTTCCCGAAGGGGCCCTCATTGGAAAATCAGAACCTCTCCGACCCCGGCACAATCCTCAATCTCGTCAATCAGCGCACAGACCAAGAGCGAAGGACCTACTTTTCCGTGGGTCCGGCTGCAGCCGATGATCCTCTCCTTTCCAGCGACGAGGTCCTGGGCCACGTCGAGAGAAACGAAGTCGGCGACGCCCAGCTTTTCTGCCGCCTCTTCCGCGAAAAGTACGTTTTTGATCGCAATGCTGGCGAGTGGTTTTGCTGGGATGGTCACTCCTGGAATAAGGACCGGCGCGGTTCCGTGGTAGAGGACCTCGACGCTGTCGTCAGAATCTACGAACAGGAGTCCCAGCGGCAGGCGATCCAGCGCATGCAGGCGGCCCGGGAGGGCCGAAAAGAAAACGGGGATCATGATGCAAATGAGATTACCCGCCGCGTGAAGGCCCTGCGATCCCTGAAGCGCCGCAAGAACGTCCTGGAGCTTGCCGGCGCAGGCATTCAAAGTCTCGGGATCACGGGTTCTGAGTGGGACAAAAGGACCGCGATCCTTCCCTGCCGAAACGGCGTCATCGATCTCGAGACGGGTGAGTTGCATCCCGGTCGCCAGGCGGACTTTCTAAGGAGCGCTGCGCCGCTCGAATACCCGGGGCTTCATGTCGAGGCACCGGCCTGGGAAAAGGCCCTTCTTGAAATATTCGGCGGTAACCAGGAGACGGTCTGTTATCTGCAAACGGTGCTGGGATATGCCATCACCGGGAAGGTTATCGAGCATATCTTTGTGGTTTTTTTCGGTCCGGAAGGCCGCAACGGTAAGTCAACGATCGTGAACACCCTGTCTTATATCCTGGGCCAGGATCTTGCCGGAGTTATCCCGGTCGAGACGCTCCTGGCACAGAAATACACACAAAACCCGGCGGGGCCACGGCCGGACATTCTCAGCCTCCGCGGCCGCCGCCTCTGCTTTTCAAGCGAATCCGGAGAAGGGCATCGGCTGAGCTCAGAGAAAGTCAAGCTCCTCTCCGGCGGCGACATTCTTTCCGCCCGGGCTCCCCACGCCAAAGAGGACGTTACCTTCAGCCCCACGCACACCTTGTTCTTTTCTTCGAACCATCTGCCCCAGATATCGCTGACGGACAAGGCATTGTGGCAGCGCATTCATGTCTTCCCTTTCCTGCAAAGGTTCGTCGATGATCCGGAAAAGGATAATGAGCGGCCGAAGGACAAATATCTTCCCGACAAATTGAAAGCCGAGGCACCGGCGATCCTCTCTTGGCTGGTTCGCGGCTCACTGGCGTGGCAGCGGGACGGACTACAGAAGCCCTCCGCCGTGGCCACGGCGACGGGCGAGTATTACAAGTCCATGGATCTGGTGTCTCAATTCTACGAGGATGAATGCCTCCTCGGCGCGAGCTACAAAGCCAAGGCAAAGGACCTGTGGGAGCGATATGAGGAATGGGGAAAACGTCAGGAGCGCTACCTCGGAAGCGGGAAGTTCTATGAACGGCTCAAGGTAGACTTCGATTCTCACAAAGACCGATTCGGGAAATGGTATCTCGGAATCGGGCTGACAGATACAGAGCAGAATTCTTGGGGGGACGATGGATAGTGTGACGGGTGTTGTGACGACCCTTCTTCCAGCCCGTCACGCTAAGGACATCGATATATTGCGCAATAAACACCGAACCTTATATTTTTCATTCTTTTCAGGTGTGACGGGTGTGACGGGGCACTTCCTATATATTCTTATATACTTTTTTATGATTTCTTATTGCTCTTTATATGGAAAAGTCATCACAGCCGTCACACCCGTCACATTGGCCATTTAATCAAGTGGTTATAGCGTGACGGGATCGTGATGGGCGTGACGGGTTGAATGTAAAATTGGTGTTTTCGGTCTTGTTTCGGGTGGGTCTGTATCCCCCTGGCCGGATTCTCGGGTCAAATCTCGTTGCAGACTTTTTGGGTTTAATCGGCGTGGATATCATCACTCTCTTTTCCGACAACGGAGTCCTGCTGAAAAAGGCGGCCTCAACCCACGGCGGCGAATTTGCGGGCCCCTGCCCTTTCTGTGGAGGGTGTGACAGGTTGCGAGTCTGGCCTCAAAAGGGGGAACGCGGGCGCTGGTGGTGCCGCCAGTGCCAGAAGGCCGGGGATGACATTTCGCTTTTAAGGGATTTGAAGAAGATGGGCTATCTGGAGGCCTGCCGGGTGCTGGGAATAGACGCGAAGCCGCCCAAGGATCGAGACGAGAAGAAAGCGCGGCCAACGGCACCCGCAAGCGCTCCGGAGCTTGCGACGTACAAGGATCCTCCGGAGGAGTGGAAAGGCCAGGCTGCGAACCTCCTGAAGCGCTCCATTGATACTCTGTGGAGCGAGCCGGGGAAGTTGTGCCGGGAATGGCTGCTGAACGAGCGCGGTCTTAAGCTCGATACAGTCGATGAAGCCCGTCTCGGCCTTCTCCCGGAGGACTTCTATTTTCCCCGCGAGGCTTGGGGGCTTCAACCAGAGGTAAACGACGAGACGGGACGGAAGAAAAAAGTATGGATCCCGGCGGGCCTGGTTATCCCCTGCGCTGCCGACGGCGAGGTGTGCCGCTTGAGGATCCGCCGGTTTTCCCCGGGCGACGGCGGCCGATATATCGTTGTCACCGGAAGCGGCAGCCACCCGATTGCCCTAGGCCTTACCCGGAACGTGATCGCTATCGTGGAGAGTGAACTCGACGGCCTTCTTCTGTGGCAGGAAACCGGGGAGCTGACGGGAGTCATCGCCCTGGGTTCGGCCAGAATGAGGCCGGACGCCTCCCTCGATGCGCGGTTGAAGCAGGCCGGCGCGATCCTGTGCTGCCTGGATTACGACGACGCCGGCGCTCGCGGGAGCTGGGAATTCTGGGCGCGGCGCTACGGGAATTTCAAGCGATGGCCCTGCCCTGTCGGCAAGGATCCCGGCGAGGCCTTCCTGAAAGGAGCGGACCTCAAGGCCTGGATCCGGGCGGGTCTTCCTTGGGATGCTGCGGTCCGTCGGAATGTCAGTTAGGGAATTCAGGCAGGAGGCGATAATGGAGAGCAACTCAGTCTTTGGGCCTCTTTCGGGTCTCTTTCTTGACTGTGGAGAGGCCAAGCTCCAGGAGGCGGCGGATAGCCTCCGATTTGGAATTGATGCGGTTGTCGAAGCGATAATCATCCAGGCGCCGGATGAGATCGTCGTCGGCCACGAAGAGGATTTTGGGTTTCTCGCTGGGCATGGATCCTCTATACCCGATTCGGGGCGCAAGGGCAACAAAGTATTTCTTGACAATCCCCGATAAACCCTTTATCGGGGATATAACTTACTTCCGAAACACAGGCAATGAAACGAATCCAATCAAACAGCCGGAAGATTCCTTATGTGGCGACGCATGAGGCGGGCCCTTGTATCCCGGGAAGGATCTTCCGGCTTTATATTGTCGAGGAGGTGAGCCATGAGATGCGCCGTCAGGCTTGAGACGAGGCAGGTTAGGGAAAGGGATTATCCGTATACTGGAGAGTCGTTGCTTCTAGTGAAGCGCGTCGTAAATTTTGCCCGGTCACTGGAAAATTCTGACATAGAAAAATTTATTGCGCTCTGTTTGGACAGCCAGGGCGTGTTGAACTGCATAATGGTGCAGCCGGGCACTATTAAGCAGGCGACGGTCTTCCCTCGGGAAATCATAAAGCATTGCATCCTCAGCAACTCCTGCGCGGTCGTGCTGGTTCATAACCATCCGTCCGGCAACACCCTGCCGTCTACAGCGGACGTCAAGCTAACCAAAACCATTTCGGAGGCATGTAAAATAATGGACATTACCCTGCACGATCACGTTATCGTCGCGACCGGGAGGTACTACTCTTTTTGCGAGAATGGCATGCTATGAGCGAGCAAAAGACCATCTTCGGCCGCGAGCAAATCTGCAAGGCCTACGGCTTTGGGAAAACCACCTTCTATTGGCTCAAGGAAAAGGGAGCTCCGATCAGGATGATGGGCGATCGGTATTTCGTGCATAGGGATTCTCTCGATGACTTTATTTACCGGATGACCGTGGACAACGTTCCGGAAAAGAACAAAGAAAAGGAAGAGCCTCTCAATAAAAAATCTATCAGGAATAAGGAGTAGAAAAATGGAAACCGTCGAAAAGAAAAAACAGATTATGATTAAGGCGATTATGGGAGCGATCACTCCAGAAGCAAAGGTAGCCATGTCCGATCGGGATTTTGCCTTCAACCGGCTCGAAAAGATTAAGGACTCGGTCCATAAAATGAGGGAAAGGAAGGAGGAGCTCACCGTGAAGCTGGACGCCCTTAAGTCGGCAATGGTGGAGGAGATCGAGCAGGGAAAAAGCCTGGAAAGTCAGGCGCAGGTAGCGGCGGTGATCCGGGCGGAGATCGACGCTACCGATGATTTACTGAAAGACCTCGAAGCTGACAGGCTTTGCCAGGCTAAAGCGGCCCTGGACAACGCCGAAGAGCTCCTGGTGAAGGCGATGGCACCCGCAAAGTATAAGACCCAGGAGAAATTTCAGGCGGCGCTCACCGAGATCGTCAGGGAAGAAGTGGAATCAATGATCCTTGCCTGGCCCCGGGCGGTCATGGAATTCAATCGAGACATGAAACTCCAGACCACTGCATCAGAATCGAGGCTGGTTGTTATCAGCCATCGGATCGCCCTGGACGGGGTGCGCATGGCTTAAAAATTTTACCTTTTTGATGGCGCCGAGTTAGCGCAATGCAAGAAGGGGTTTCGGAAAGTATCCGAATCCCCTTCTGTTTACTAGTACGATATTTGATAAAGAATCAACCATAATGTGCCGAAAAAAAGTGGTGCAACCGTATTGATTGCACCACTCCACGCGTCCTCAAATGGAGGTTACTCTATGCGTGATTCAAAAGTGAAGGATACGCCAAACCGCGGTACTGCTCATTCAAAGACGGCTGATGCTCCGCAATCAAACGTCGTTCCCATGTATCCCTGTTGGCCGCCAGCGGTACTACCAGAGCATGTACGTGGGTTGCCCCAAGTTGGAAGGCCTTGCCCCATCGCTCATGATTGGGAAGGCGAGAGCTAAAATCATCCGTCTTACCGATGTACACCGGACGCCAAAGTTCACCGTTAAAATACGCGAAGATGTACAATCCGGCGACTTTTTTCCACTCGCCGCCATACATCGTGTAAATGTTGAAAACTAAATGTTCGCCGCTTCCAAGCGGCCACCTACATTGGTCCATAATCGAATCTCCTATGTGCCAAACGCGCAAAAATAGCTTGACACTTTAGTTATCAGTGTTAAGATAAATTAAACCCTTGGTGATTATGTGCAATTAGATTCCAAGGGAACTGTCACGCTGAAAGTGCGGGATGTAAAGGGAAGTGGACCTGGCCAGGGTTAAACACTTCCCTTTACATTTTTGTGCGACGGGCCTCCGCCTGTGCCCTTCGGTATCTTCTGAATCGCATCTTCTTAACCTCCTTTTCCTATAAAAGACTCTCGTCGGCGACGGGGTAACTGGACCTCTTATTATGCAGGATTATCTTGTACTGTATTATCTGTGGTACTCACTCCCTCCGGCGTAACTCCTTTCTTTGTCATATCATCTGGCCTGGCTAACTTCTTTTTTTTAAGATCTGGATACCATTCCAGTAACCCGAAAGTGCTGTTCGGTAATTTATGGAATACTTGAGTATTCTTCGCTAGCGATATGGCAACGTTGCGGAGCTGATCCTCATCTTTCCAGGGGAAATCAAACCCTCCCCTTAGAAGTCCATCCATGATCTCTTGTGCGTAACATGCCTGATTCTTTATTTTTAGATAGGAAGATGCTGCTGTAGCAAAGGCCTTCCCGTAGAATTGATCAGGGCGAATTGTCAAGCTGACTGGTGATTCTCCCTCAATCTCATAGGGAGGTTGCTCCCCCATGCTATCATACATGACATTGATGGCTTGTTTTTTCTTATGGATGGCGACTTGCAACGCTTCAATTTCTTTCTGTATTTCTTCCACTGCGGCCATAAATATCTGCTTGTTCATGATAGTCACCTCTCAAGTCTACTTCTTTCCTCAATAAAGGTTGCAATATAACTATCATGGACACACCATTTGTGCAAGATGTTTTTTCTATATCCACGCATGGACACTTCTTTAGAGAATATTAACTGCATCTCGATTCTAAAAATGATGAATAATATAAAGTGATTGGGTTATTTATAGGGTATCTTGGCAGGTTGAATTTAGATGGTCCAACTTAAGTTATTTTGATTGGATTTCTTAACTATTCGTCTTTATGAAACTGATCCTTCTTGCTCCACAGAGTGGAAGCAGCTTTCTTTGCGATTTTTTTGCGACGCTTTGCGGATAGCTTCTCCGTTCTGACCTTACCCCCCTTTAGTCCGCCCTTACGCCCGATTCCAGATAGATATTTTGAGATGGCCGATTTCTCCTCCTGTGGAGGTTCCGTAGGTTCCTCAGTGGAAAGGCGGACGATTTCGTACGCCAGTTTATTCGGGTTCTTCGGGAGTTTCTTTCATGCATCGAAGATTCTAAAAGGATGCGGTCCCGTCAAGCATGATTATTTTCAGGTAGTGGGTCAGTTTCCAAATAGATATTTTTCTTGATTATTTATAAAGCCAATACTAAAGGAAGGCGTGCCGTGGTGTCCACGTCCATTTTTTATTTTAAAATCAACTTACCTTAACCCACCTCAAGCGTTTATTCACTGTCCATACATTATTTTCGTAAAGAACAAATAACACTGGAGGGGAAGGAAATGTCTGACAATAAAGTCCGCTACATCGACCGTCCAGAATTAATGGAAACATTTGTTGACTCCCTTGGCATGACCCATTTTGATGGTGTTTCATTTAGGATTGATTTGTGCGTGAAGCGCTTAGACGAACCAAAACCGCCTTCTCCGCCGACACAAAGAAAATATCCTGTATGTCGCCTTGTGCTCACTCCCCCAGCTATGCTGGATATGTTTAACCAACTGCAAAAATTTATGGGTGCCCTGCATCAGCAGGGCATAATTAAGAAAGAAGAGATGCCACCGCCATCAACACCAAGGCAATAATTAATTGTATGAATATTCATTATTCTTTTTTTGCATCTATCTAAACATGGAACTATCGTTCTATTCTGTCAAGGGCTTGTTTGCCTGATGCGCAAAAGCTGGATAGTTTTATGGAGATTGTATAATTATAAATAAGGAGGATAAATTGTGCTCGAAACGATATTGGAGACATTAGCATTTATCTCGGTTTTTGCCGCAGCACTCTGTTTTTACATTGTATGTCGAGGAGCTGACACACCGACGCGAGGGGTTGCTATTAGAATGGAATGTATAATATTTCTTCTGTTTTCTATCTTATGCGTGCTCGCAGACATTCTCATTAGAAACAAATAATTTTTCCATATCATCAAACTGACCCACTACCTATTTTCAAAATGCGTCACTACCCAGTTTTTGTTAGCGTCCGGTTAGCGTACAACAAGAAGGGGTTTCGGTAAGTAACCGAAACCCCTTCTCTTTTACTGGCGGGGCCGATGGGATTTGAACCCACGCCCTCCGACGTGACAGGCCGGCGTTATAACCAAACTTAACTACGACCCCGCAATGTGTCCTTATGGTAGGCGGAACAGGACTTGAACCTGTGACATCCACGGTGTAAGCGTGGCGCTCTCCCGACTGAGCTATCCGCCCGTTTCGTCGGGGACTTAATCTACGAGAACAGCTCCTCCTTGTCAAGGGCTAAAATAACGGTTTTCCGAAGAATTCACGCCCTGTTAACGGTTGTCAGGCGTGGATTTGACGTTCCGTCCCGATCGGCTTTTCGATGGGGAGAAGAACCTCATTTTTCTCCAGTGGAACATCCGAATCCGGTCTCGGGACAAAGGAGGCTTCCAGCACTTCATCGATTCGGTCCACGAGCTTAATTTGCAGATCCTTGAGGACGTTCGCGGGAATATCGACGAGATCTTTTTCGTTTCCCCGGGGAATGATAACCGTCTTGATCCCGCCCCGGTGTGCCGCCAGCAGTTTTTCTTTGAGTCCGCCGATGGGAAGTACTCTTCCTCGCAGCGTGATCTCGCCGGTCATGGCCAGATCGCCCCTCACCGGCCGCTTCGTGAACGCCGAGGCGATGGATGTCACCATCGCAATGCCCGCCGAAGGGCCGTCTTTCGGGATGGCTCCCTCGGGAACATGGACGTGGATGTCCGTGTCCTTATAGAAATTTTTCTCGATTCCCAGGGCATCGGACTTCGAGCGGACAATGGTCAGTGCCGCCTGCGCCGATTCCTGCATCACGTCTCCAAGCTTTCCCGTCAGGATGGTCTTACCCGTGCCGGGAAGGATCGTGGCTTCGATGGTAAGCAATTCACCCCCTACTTCCGTCCAGGCCAGTCCCTGGGTAAGCCCCACGGCTTCCTTGCCCTCCGATTCCCCGAATCGGAATTTTGCAATACCGAGATATTTCTCGATGGATTTTGAGTTGATCCGGATCTGTTTTTTATGCCCGTTCGTTACGATTTCCCTGGCAATTTTACGGCAGATAGAGGCAATCTCCCGTTCCAAGTTCCGGACACCGGCTTCCCGCGTGTATTTTCGAATGATATCCAGGATCGCCCCGTCTGTAAACAGGATGTTTTTGTCTGTGAGCCCGTTGGCGTCCACCTCTTTTTTCACGAGGAACCGCTTTGCGATGTTGAGCTTCTCCGGCTCCGTATAGCCCGCGATCCGGATGACTTCCATGCGGTCCTGAAGCGGTCCTGGAATGGTTTGCAGCACATTGGCCGTCGTGATGAACATCACGTCGGACAGGTCGTAGTCTACCTCGAGGTAATTGTCGTTGAACGCGTTGTTCTGCTCCGGGTCCAGTACCTCGAGAAGTGCCGAGCTGGGGTCGCCGCGAAAGTCGGAGCTGAGCTTGTCAATCTCGTCCAGGCACAGCACCGGATTGTTGGACCCGGCTTTTTTGATGAGCTGGATGATCTTGCCCGGCAGGGCGCCGATGTAGGTCCGACGGTGCCCGCGGATTTCCGCCTCGTCGCGCAATCCTCCGAGGGACAGCCGCACGAACTTTCGGTTCGTCGCCCGGGCGACCGATTTGGCGACGGATGTCTTGCCGACGCCGGGAGGTCCCACCAGGCAGAGAATCGAGCCCTTGTTTTTCTTCACCAGGGACTGTACGGCCAGATACTCGAGAATCCGCTCTTTTACCTTTTTGAGACCGTAATGATCCTCTTCCAGAATGGCCTCGGACTCCTTCATGGTGTGCTTGTTTTCCGTCTTCTCCTGCCAGGGCATATCGAGGAGCCAGTCGATATAATTGCGCACGACCGTGGCTTCCGCCGACATGGGGGACATCATCTTGAGCTTCTTGATTTCGTGCCGAACCTTCTTTTGAGCTTCTTCGGAAAGCTTCTTTGACTTCAGGCGCTTTTCCAGGTCTTCGATCTCGCTTGAGAAATCGTCTTTATCTCCCATTTCCTTCTGGATGGCACGCATCTGTTCATTGAGGTAGTAATCTTTCTGGGTCTTCTCCATCTGCTTTTTGACCCGGCGTTTGATCTTCTCCTCCAGTTCGAGGATTTCGATCTCGCCGATAATCAGGGAATAGAGCTTTTCCAGTCTCTCCCCGGGATCGAGGATCTCCAGAAGGGCCTGCTTTTTTTCCAACTTCACACTCAGGTGCGAGGCGATTACATCGGACAGTTTCGATGGGTTGTCGATGGCTGCGATGGTATCCACCAACTCCGGCTGGATTTTCCGGGAAAGTTTTGCGTAATTCCGGAATGCCTCGACAAGAACGCGGCCGACGGCCTGGACAGAACCCATGCTCTCGGAGCCCGTTTCGGCGATCTCTTCGATCTCGATGACGAAGTGATCGGGGTTCGGGATATATTTACGCGCCGTTGCGCGCTTTTTTCCTTCCACGAGGGCCTTCACTGTCCCGTCGGGAAGTCGCAGCAACTGAATGATGACCCCGAGGGTCCCGATCTCGTAGATGTCCTCCTCACCGGGCTCGTCCTTCTGTGCGCTCTTCTGTGCCACGAGGAAGATTTCGTTTTCCTGCTTCATGGCTGATTCGAGCGCATTGATGGACTTTTCTCTTCCCACAAAGAGAGGCACGATCATATAGGGAAAAACCACGACGTCCCGCAGGGGCAGCAGGGGAACGATGATTTTTTTGTCTTCCTTTTTCGTGAAATCAAACGTGGCCATTCTGAAATCGATTCTCCTTACGCCGTCTCCGTTTTCGATTCGAAGAGCAGAATGGGCTTCTCGCCCTTCTTGACGACGTCTTCGTTGATGATGACTTCCTTCACGTCATCCCGGGACGGGATGTCGTACATGATGTCGAGCATGGTGTTCTCGAGTATGGCTCGCAGTCCGCGCGCCCCCGCCTTGCGGGTTACGGCGAGCTTCGCCACGGCACGCAGTGCGCCGTCTGTAAACTTGAGCTTTACGTTCTCCAGCTCAAGGATTTTCTGATACTGCTTGATGATGGAATCTTTCGGCTCCACGAGAACCCTCATGAGGTCGTTTTCGTCGAGCTCCTCGAGAGTGGCGATCACGGGAAGCCTGCCGATAAACTCGGGAATGAGGCCGTATTTCAGGAGGTCTTCGGGCTGCACTTCGGCCAGAATCTCCCCGATCTTGCGCTCTTTCTTTCCTTTGATGTCAGCACCAAATCCCACGGTGCTCGCCCCGATTCGCTTCTGAATGAGGTCCTCGAGCCCCACGAAAGCACCGCCGCAGATGAACAGGATGTTCGTCGTATCGACCTGGATGAACTCCTGCTGGGGATGCTTTCGGCCGCCCTTCGGCGGGATATTGGCCAGCGTCCCTTCGATGATCTTCAACAGGGCCTGCTGCACACCCTCACCGGACACGTCGCGGGTGATGGAGGGACTGCCGGACTTCCGGGAGATCTTGTCGATCTCGTCGATGTAGACGATGCCCTTGGAGGCCCGCTCCACATCGTAATCGGCATTCTGCAGAAGACTGAGGATAATGTTTTCCACGTCTTCTCCCACGTAACCCGCTTCGGTCAGCGACGTGGCATCGGCGATGGCGAAGGGAACGTTGAGCATCTTGGCCAGTGTCCGAGCCAGGAGCGTCTTGCCGGATCCCGTAGGTCCGACCAGAAGAATATTGCTCTTCTGGAGTTCAATTCCGCCGAGATCCACCTCGGAAAAAAGCCGCTTGTAGTGGTTGTATACCGCCACGGAAAGGATTTTCTTTGGACGGTCCTGGCCGATGACATAGGAGTCCAGGAACTTCTTGATGTCCTTCGGCTCGGGGATCTTTTTGCGACTCTCATCGATGTTCTGAACCTCTGCTTCCTCCTGAATGATGCAGCGGCACAACTCGATGCATTCATCGCAAATATAGGCTGAGGGACCGGCTACAAGCTTTTTCACTTCGTTCTGGGTCTTTCCACAGAAAGAGCAGAACAGGATGCCCTCGCCGCCCTCGTTTTCTTTTTGTTTTCGTGGCATTTGTACCTCTTTATTTTTTTGCGGCCGTCGGTCGCTTCTGGATCACCGCATCAATCAAGCCGTATTCCATGGCCTGCTCACCGGACATGTAGTAATCCCGGTCGGTGTCACGCTCGATTTTCTCAATGGGCTGATGCGTGTGCCCTGCCAGGATGACATTCAGTTCATGTTTCAATCGCAGGATTTCCCTGGCCTGGATTTCCACATCCGTCGCCTGTCCGGAAAACCCTCCCAGGGGCTGGTGGATCAAGATGCGGGAGTGAGGAAGCGCATAGCGTTTGCCTTTTTCTCCTGCCGCAAGAAGAAGCGCCGCCATGCTGGCAGCCTGTCCCATGCAGTAGGTCGACACGGGTGCCTTGATGTACTGCATCGTATCGTAAATGGCGAGTCCCGCACTCACAACTCCCCCGGGAGAATTGATATAGAAATGGATCTCCTTGTCGGGGTCTTCCGATTCCAGATAAAGAAACTGGGCGATGACGAGGTTCGCCACATCATCGTTAACGCCCACTCCAAGAAAGACGATTCGATCTTTCAGGAGTCGTGAATAGATGTCAAAAGCCCGTTCGCCTCTCCCGTCCTGTTCAATGACTATCGGTATCAACGGCATGCGGTTTCCTTCTCTTCCAACCGGTCTATTTGTCTCTAATATTAGCCCTGGATTCGATAAAATCAAGTGTTTTTTCTTCAAGTATTTGATCTTTCAGGCTTTCTATCATATTTTCCTTCTCGTAGGTTTCCTTCATCGACTCGAAATCGCGCCCGTACCGGGATGCGGTCTCACGAATTCGGTCGTCGACTTCTCCGTCATCGACGGAGAGGGATTCCTTCTCGGCGATCTTTTGCAGGAGAATTCCGATGCGGACCATTCGGGCCGCCTCATCACGGAATTGGTCGTGCAAATTCGCTGCCACTTTTGCAGCTCCGTCAGGGTCCATTCCGTTCATGACCATGCGTCGCTGATATTCGATCATCATGTTGAAGATCTGGCGCTCCACGTATGCCTCGGGAACCTCGAAGGGATTCTTCTCCAGAAGCTTGCTGTTAATGTCTTTGCGCAGGTTCGCCTTGATTCGGGCGGTGGTGTCCTCTTCCAGCGATTTGCGAAGATCGGCCTTCAGAGCTTCAAGGGTTTCGTATTTCTCGAAATTCTTGACGAAAGTCTCATCGAGTTCGGGGAGGATCTTCACTTTCAGATCCTGGACCGTTGCGTGAAACGTGATGTCTTTTCCTGCGAATTCCTTGACATGGTAATCATCGGGAAACACGACGGTGAATTCCTTGGAATCCCCTTTCTTGAGGCCGATCAGGGCCTCCTCAAAGCCCGGAACCAGCCGCTTCGACCCCACCTCAAGTCTGAAAGCCTTTTCGGTCAGTTCTTTCCTGGTTACGCCCCCGACTGTTCCCTCAAAGTCGATGAGGAGAAAGTCCCCTTCCTGAGCGGCCCGGTCATCGTCGACATCCTTCAGGCTGCTGTGCATGTTCCGGAGTTCCTCAAGCCTGGCTTCGAGGTCTTTGTCAGTCACAGCGGGATTGTCCCTTTCCAACTCGAGAGGAATGTATCCCTGGGGGACGATCACCGGCTCCACTTCCACGGTTGCGGTATAGGTGAAGCTCTTCTCGGGTTGGATGCCGTTCTGCTCGATCTGAGGCCTGGCCACAGGCAATATACCGTTCGCGTGCATCGCCTCTTCGAACGATCGATTCACAAGGGCCGTAACGGCCTCCCCTTCGGCCTCTTCCCTGTAATAGGTTTCCAGAATGTGGCGGGGCGTTTTCCCCGGCCGGAACCCTTTGATCTTGGCCTTTTTGCCTACAACCTTGTAGGCGGCATCGATCTCCTTCTTCACCTCTTCCCATCCGATTTCAAAGGAGATTTTCTTTTTAACGGCACTGATCTCTTCAACCTTGATCGCTGCAACTGTTCCGCTCGTCACGCTTGGACTCCTTTTCTTAAGAAGAAATGAAATGGTGCGAGAGAGGGGAGTCGAACCCCTATCCGCAATGCGGGCTGGATCCTAAGTCCAGTGCGTCTTCCAGTTCCGCCACTCTCGCCTCCCTGAAAAACGGTTCCCTTATATATTAGCTGTATTATCGATTGTCAACACCTCATAATCACGCCTGTATTCATCCTGCTGCGGACTTGAGCCGGATCCGTCCGACCGGGATTTCTTTTGAAGGCTGCCATCGGGTCTGCTTTCATGGGTTTAAAAAGAAGGCGGTCAATCGTTCCTGTCGACTGACCGCCCGCTTACGAGAATGGAAAACGGGATGTCTGGACATCCGTTTTCTCAACCCCTTCCGTCCCCGGCGGACCGGTGGAGCTTTTTGCCAATGGTCGGGGCGAGAGGATTTGAACCTCCGACCCTCTGAACCCCATTCAGATACGCTACCAGACTGCGCCACGCCCCGACTCTTGATTCAGACCGGCGTTTCTACCATTATATCCGAAACATGTCAAGCCTTATCCAACGCCAGATCCCCGTGAATATTGACCGGGAAGGGCACCGGGAAGACGGTTATCAACATTGCTGCAAGAATAAAACGGAAAGATGCGAGGCCTTCTCTCTCAGAGATAATCACCTCGACGGAACTTAATGGTTTCCACGGAGACCGTGATGACAAGACGGTTGAGGAAGTCCCGGAAATGGTCGCCTTCGGGAAGGCTCTCCATATCGGCCGCGAGCTTGTCCGCCTGCGTTTCGACCTCCTTCAGGGAAGCAAAGGCTTCCGTCAACGGAATCCCCTGGTTTACAAGCCTGCTTTGATAGGATTCGAGCAGGTTGATGAGCTGATCGGCCCGCCCAATCAGTTCTTTCCTGTCTGCGACAGGGATAAAATCAGCAAAGCGGACAGCCGGGGGAATGGTCTCGACGGTCCCGGTTTGTCGTACTGCCGGGAGCCCGGAAACCGCTTTCTGCAAAACCGTCTTGAAGTGCGCAGTCGGAGCAGTACCGGCGTTCTTTTTCCCACCCGATATCGGATGTTTCAGGCTATCTCTGGGCTCGATCTTCATGATTCTATTCCTGGCTTGGTCGTCTCATTCTTTCTTATCGTCCGATCACTCCTCGTGGTTTAGCTTTTCTTCGTGCAACTTTTGCTTTTGCAACAGACACTCCCTGCACAGGTGGCTATATCCGCACTGCCCTTTGCAGGTTTCCCCGTTTTCTCCTGGCTTTGCCGTTTCCTGAACCGCCGTCGCGGTATCAACTGGTATTTCTTTCATGATGATGCAAGTTCCTGTCCAGAAATGGTTTCCGTGAATCATGAAAGCAAAATATTCGTTTCAATTCGATGCGATGTTCTGATAGAGTAACGCCACGCGAGGGATGATAAATTACCATGGAAATGCAGAAAGTTAGAAAGAATATTTTCTTCGCGATCCTGATGATCGGGACGATTTCTTTCCTTTACCTGCTGAAACCGTTCGCCTATCCGATATTCTGGGCTGCTGTCATTGCGGGCATCTTCGGCCCGATGTACAGGAGCATCAACCGACGGCTCAAGCATCCGAACGTAAGCACGGCCATCATGCTCGTCGTCGTTCTTTTCGTCATCATCTTGCCTCTCGCCGTCATTGCCAGTGTCCTTCTTGCACAGGCCATAGACATGTATTCCGCGCTGAGGGACACGGCGGACATCAAGCAGAAGGCTCAAGGATTCATCAATCTCCTGAAGGGCAATCCCTATCTGCAGAAGCTCGACCTCGATGAAATGGCTTTGACCGAGAAGTTCTACGGGATTTCCGGAGACATTTCAAAGTACATTGTTGGATATCTGACCGACCTGACCCAGAACACCCTTCTTGTGATTGTGAACTTCATCGTCATGCTCTATTGCCTTTTTTTCTTCATTCGTGATGGGGACAGGCTCCTGCGGGGTTCTCTTTATATCCTGGAATTGAAAGATGAAATCGGCAACCGAATCTACCAGCGCTTTACATCGACGGCAAGGGCAACGCTCAAGGGAACGCTCATTATCGGACTGATCCAGGGTACGATGGGCGGTATTCTCTTCTGGTCCGTCGGGATCAGCAGCGCCATTGTCTGGGGAGTGACCATGATCCTTGCCGCCATGATTCCCGGCATCGGGTGTGCCATCATTTGGGCCCCGGCTGCACTCATTATGCTGGCCACAAATCATATCTGGGAGGGATCCGTCATCATCGTCATCGGCTCCCTGGTGATCAGCTCCGTTGACAATATCCTCCGCCCAGTCCTCGTCGGCAAGGATACGCAGATGCATCCGCTACTCATTTTTCTTTCCACTCTCGGGGGTATCGCTGTTTTCGGGATCTCGGGATTTGTCATCGGACCGATCATCACGGCACTGTTGTCGACCCTGTGGGAGATCTACGAGAAACATTATCAATAAAGGGTCCCCGGGACAGGGTATCGAGTTCAGAAAATAGAAAAAGGATTGGAGAGAACATTCTCCGATCCTTTTTTCTATTCAGGAAGCGCGATCTACTTCAGGTCAGCGTGGTAGCTCTGGAGCGATCGGGCCCGGCCGTGTCCCTTGCGGAAGGCGGCAATGCCCTTCGCGGCTGCAACCGATGCAGCAATGGTCGTGATGTAAGGAATCTTGTATCGGATTGCAGCCTTGCGGATGTAGGAGTCGTCGTGCTTGCTCAGCTTTCCGCTCGGCGTGTTGATGATGAGGTCGATCTCCTTGTTTTTGATGGCGTCGACGATGTGCGGTCTGCCTTCATGCATCTTGAGGATTGCCTCTGCATCAATGCCGCTTTCCGTCAGGAACTTGCACGTCCCTTTCGTGGCCTTGATCCGGAAACCGAGTTTCCGGAACTCCCTGGCCATTTCCACCGCGGCGTGTTTGTCTCGTTCCGAGACGGTGATGAGCACGGTTCCCTCGGCGGGGAGGACCTGGTCTGCAGCCTCTTCGGCTTTGTAAAAGGCAAGACCGAAGGAATCTGCAAGTCCCATGACTTCTCCCGTCGAGCGCATCTCGGGACCGAGCAGCGGGTCCACCTCGGGATACATTTTGAAGGGAAAGACGGCCTCCTTCACGCCGAAGTGCGGCACAGTACGGCGTTTGAGGTTGAGATCCCTGAGCCGTTTGCCCAGCATGATCTGGGTGGCAATTCTGGCCATGGAGATGTTGCACACCTTGGAGACGAGAGGAACTGTCCGGGAGGCCCGTGGGTTTGCCTCGAGAACGTACACGACGTCGTTGGCAATCGCGTATTGCATGTTCATCAGGCCCACGACCTTTAGAGCCCTCGCAATCTTGCTGGTGTACTCAATAATGGTGTCGATGTGACGGGCCGGGATGCTGATGGGCGGGATGACACAGGCCGAATCGCCCGAGTGGATCCCCGCGAGTTCGATGTGTTCCATGACGGCGGGAACGAAGGTATCTTCCCCGTCCGATATTGCATCGGCCTCGCACTCAATGGCGTTGTCAAGGAACTTGTCGATGAGGATCGGCCGATCGGGTGTCACGCCGACGGCGTTCTTGACGTATCGCCGGATCATTTCCTCGTCGTGGACGACTTCCATGCCTCTTCCGCCAAGAACGTAAGAAGGTCGAACCATAAGGGGGTACCCCAGCTTGTTCGCAATGGCCAGGGCATCTTCGATGTTGCTGGCCATTCCAGAGGCGGGCATGGGGATACCGAGCTTGTCCATCATTTGCCGAAAACGGTCTCGATCCTCGGCAAGATCGATGGTATCAACCGTGGTGCCGAGTATCCGAACCCCCGCCTTGGCAAGCTCACCGGCGATGTTCAGCGGTGTCTGGCCGCCGAACTGAACGATGACGCCTTCGGGCTTCTCTTTTTCGTAGATGGAGAGAACGTCCTCCACCGTCAGAGGTTCGAAATAGAGCTTGTCGGATGTGTCGTAGTCTGTGGAGACCGTTTCGGGGTTGCAGTTTACCATAATGGACTCCACACCCTCGTCACGAAGCGCAAAGGCGGCGTGGACGCAGCAATAATCAAACTCAATTCCCTGACCGATTCGGTTCGGGCCGCCGCCGAGGACCATGATCTTCCTGTTGCCCGTCGTCGTGACCTTGTCGGGGGCGTTGTACGTGGAGTAGTAGTAGGCAGCATCCTCCACGCCGGAAACAGGGACGGCATCCCAGCATTCGATGACACCCAGGGCTGTCCTACGTGCGCGGATCTGCTCCTCGGGGATGGCCAGGATCCGGGAAAGATAGCGGTCGGCAAAACCGTCTTTCTTGGCCTGGACAAGAAGCGTGTCGGGCAGATCCTTTCCTTTAAATTGGAGAATCTTTTCTTCCAGTTCGACCAGTTCTTTCATCTGCTCGATGAACCAGTGCTTGATGTGGGTTTTCCGGAAGAGGGAATCGACATCGGCTCCCTTTCGGAGGGCTTCGTAGAGGATGAACTGGCGATTGCTTGAGGGCTCTACAAGGAGATCGGTCAGTTCCTCAAGCGTTTTCTCGTGGTAGTCCCGTGCGAATCCGAGACCGTAGTGGCCTTTCTCCAGAGAGCGGATGGCTTTCTGGAAGGCTTCCTTATAATTTTTTCCGATGCTCATCACTTCGCCGACGGCTCTCATCTGTGTGCCGAGCTTGTCTTCGGCCCCGGGGAATTTCTCGAAATCCCACCGGGCAAATTTCACAACCACGTAATCGCCCCAGGGAGTGTATTTCTCCAGGGTGCCCTCTCGCCAGTACGGGATTTCATCCAGTGTCAACCCCCCTGCCAGAAGAGCCGAGATGAGTGCGATAGGAAATCCCGTTGCCTTTGAGGCAAGGGCAGACGAACGGGACGTCCGCGGGTTAATTTCAATGACAACGACGCGTCCCGTTTTCGGATCGTGAGCAAACTGGATATTGGTGCCGCCGATAACCTGGATCGCTTCGACAATGTCGTAAGAATATCTCTGGAGCTTCTTCTGTAAATCCGAGCTGATGGTGAGCATCGGTGCCGTGCAGTAGGAATCGCCCGTGTGGACTCCCATCGCGTCCACGTTCTCGATAAAACAGACGGTGATCATCTGGTTCTTGGCGTCGCGGACGACTTCGAGTTCCAGTTCTTCCCAGCCGAGAACGGACTCTTCTACGAGGATCTGGCCGACCATGCTTGCCGCCAGTCCTCTCGCTGCCACAATGCGAAGCTCTTCAGGATTGTAGACAAGCCCTCCGCCGGTCCCTCCCATGGTATAGGCAGGACGGATTACGATGGGGTAGCCCAATCTTCCGGCTACCGCTTCGGCCTCCTCCACGCTGTAGGCGATTTCGCTGGCGGGCATTTCGATACCGAGTCGATTCATCGTCTCCTTGAAGGCCATCCTGTCTTCGCCGCGCTCAATGGCATCGACCTGTACGCCGATCACCTTCACGCCGTATTTTTCGAGGATGCCTTTTCTGTGCAGCTCCGAGGTCAGGTTGAGGCCCGTCTGACCCCCGAGATTCGGCAGGACGGCATCGGGACGCTCGTTTTCGATGATCTCGACCAGGCTCTGGATATTGAGCGGTTCGATATAGGTCACATCGGCCATGCCGGGGTCCGTCATGATCGTGGCCGGGTTGGAGTTGACGAGAACGATTTCGTAACCGAGCTTTCGGAGGGCCTTGCAGGCCTGTGTGCCCGAATAGTCGAATTCGCAGGCCTGACCGATCACGATCGGACCTGATCCGATGATCAGCACTTTCTTGATGTCTGTCCGTTTTGGCATGATGATGTCCCTTTCGTTTCCGAGGATGAAACGGCAGCCCTGCCGCCTGTAAGTTCGCTTGGATACTGGTATTTCAAGCGCAGGAACTATAAGGGAGATAGGCGTGATAGTCAAGGCAAAACTCTGCGGGACGTGAAAAAACCAGAGAAGGGGACAAAAATCGAACGGTTGCAAAAATGAGACGTTCGATCAGCACCCGATGCAGAAATATCTTCTGAGTTTCTCGAAGCGCTTTTCCTTGATTCCTTTGACCTGCATGAGCTCATCCAGTTTGCGGAAAGCCCCCTCCTCCGTACGGTGCTGCAGGATCTTCTCCGCCGTTTTCTCGCCGATTCCGGAGACAAGGGAAAGTTCCTCCAGGGTTGCCCTGTTGAGGTTGATGGGTATCGCGAGGGATAGTCGCTTCTGAGCACTCATGGGCCCGAACTCGATCCGGGCAGGCTTGTGCAGCAGGGAAACCGATGTCGGAGTCATGAAAACAGGGGCGGAATTCATGATGTTGCCTGTCTTGTCGCGTGCAACACCTGCCATGTCCAGAAAGTCGGCAAGCGAGGTTCCTTTCAAGATGAAGTAGACACCGTTGCAGCCGGAATCGCCGGTCAGTTCGACGGCAACCGCACCGGGCGTCTCCGTGGAGAATGGGGCGTACCGCGTGCGCGTGTCGCGGGCACCCGGTACCGTGGAGGGAGGCAAAAAGAAAAGTGCGGTAAGAACGAGGAGGGCAAAGCTTCCAAGAAACTGATCCCTGCCGATCTTCATGACTCCCGTCTCAGTAAAGATGCCGGGCCGATTTCATTCCGGAAATCCGCCCGGCCGTTGATGGTATGACCGAGGTGAGTTATTTCCGATCCAGGCCGAAGGTCTCATGAAGGATCATAACGGCCAGCTCTGTGTATTTCGACTCGATGACACAGGAGATTTTGATCTCCGAAGTGCTGATCATGAGTATGTTGATGCCCTCCTTGGCCAGAGCCGCAAACATCCTGGAAGCGACGCCGGCGTGGCTTCGCATACCCACCCCGACGATCGATATCTTGGAGATGTTCTGGTCATACTGGACCCCCTGTGCCCCTATCTCCTGTACAACGGGATTGATTAAGCGCTCCACCTCTTTCATGTCCTTCCGGGAGACGGTGAAGGAGAGATCCGTAAACGCGTCTACGCTGGCATTCTGGATGATCATGTCGACCGGGATGTTGCGATCCGACAGCGTCGTGAAGAGGCGGGCCGCGATACCGGGTCGGTCCGGTACATGCACCACGGTGACTTTCGCCTGATCCCTGTCATAGGTGACTCCCGACACAACGACTGCTTCCATTTCCTCATCCTCCTTGGTGACCAGTGTGCCTTCCTCATCGGTGAACGACGACTTCACGTAAACGGGGACATCGTATTTTTTCGCCAGTTCCACGGAGCGGGGATGGAGCACCTTGGCCCCCGCGCTCGCCATTTCCAGCATTTCGTCGTAAGATATTTTGTCCAGTTTCCGGGCCTTCGCGCACAGGTTTGGATCGGTCGTGTAGACGCCGTCCACGTCGGTGTAGATCTCGCAGGCATCGGCCTTCAGTACCGCCGCCAGAGCGACGGCACTCGTGTCGGAGCCTCCCCGGCCCAGCGTCGTGACGTGATTCTCCGAATCGACTCCCTGGAAACCGGCAACAACGACCACATGGCCTTTTTTCAGTTCCCGTTCGATTTCTTTTGTGTCCACCCTGATGATCCTGGCCTTTGTATGGGCGCGATCCGTATGAATTTTAACCTGGTGGGCCAGGAAGGACCTTGTCTTGTGCCCCATCCTGTTCAGGATGAGGGCCAGCAGCGTCACCGTTACCTGCTCGCCTGTTGCAATGAGGGCATCGTACTCCCTCTCTTCGGGCTTGTTTTCCGATGCCTGGTTGGCCATTCCGATGAGACGGTCCGTTTCACCCGCCATGGCCGAAAGCACGACGACCAGGCTGTTTCCATTTTCTTTTGCACGGATGACCCTCTGTGCCACGTTCCGGATTTTTTCCAGGTTGGCAACAGAGGTACCGCCGTATTTCTGAACGATCAGCGACATTCCATCCATCCTCCTGATTTCAGAACTTCCTCCATCCTCGTCAGTCTTTCACCGGGTCCTTCCAGGATCAATTCCCGAGTGTCTTCATCAAGATAGCGCAGCTTGATAAAAACGGTTTTCTCAGGCAAGACATCACGGACCTTTTCGGCCCACTCAATGACGATGATCCCATCACCGAAAAAATACTCTTCGTAGCCCATATCCTCCAGATCCCGCAATCCGGAGAGCCTGTACACATCGAAGTGAAAGAGGGGAATAACTCCCGGATATTCGTTGATCAGGGTGAATGTCGGGCTCACAACGGGAACGGTCGCCGCAACGCCCACCCCTTTGGCCACTCCCTGGGTGAAACAGGTTTTCCCGGAACCCATCTCCCCGATGAGGGCCACGATATCTCCTCTGTCGAGGACCGTGCCGATCAATCGACCCAACTCGAGAGTCTGCTCCCGACTACCAGAAATCAACTTCAAAATCAAATCCTCTCTTTCGGCCCCTCCCTGGAGGTTTCGAAGACAACGAACGCGACGGCATACTGTGCCGTGTGGGAAATACTGACATGGACCTGATGGACATTTCTGTGTTCCAGCGTCTTCCGGATGCTGTCGGAGAGGTGAAATCCGGGTTTCCCTGCCCGATTGTTGAGCAATTCGATTTCGTTCCAGCGGATGCCCCGCGCCGAACCCATACATTTGATAAAGGCCTCCTTGGCCGCAAAGCGGGCGGCGAACCGCAGGGCCTCGTCGCGGTGAAGCCGGCAATACTCGGCCTCGCGTCGGGAGTATATCTTCATCACGAACCTTTCCCCCCAGCGCTCGAGGACAGCCTGTACCCTCTTGACGTCCGCGATGTCGACTCCGACGGCCTCGATCATGGGAACCTCCCGATGGCGTCTGCCATGGTGACCACACGCTTCATGATTCCGACATCGTGTACCCGGATGATATGCGCGCCGTTCAGAATGGCCGCGGTTACCGCAGCGGCTGTTCCCTCGATCCGGTCTGCCGGTCTGCTCACGCCGGTGATTTTCCCGGTAAAGGCCTTGCGCGACACGCCGATACAGATAGGGGATCCCAGAACCTTGAACTCCCCGAGACGACGCAGAAGACGCAGGTTGTCCTCGACGCTCTTGCCGAAACCGATTCCCGGATCGATCACGAGATTGTCCCGTCGAATACCCGCAGAACAGGCCTTTTCGATTCGTTCCTGCAGGAAGTCGATGATCTCCCCCGGGATGGATTTGTATGACAAATCCCTTTTCTGCATGGTGGCTGGCGTCCCGCGCATATGCATGAGGATCAACGGAACTCCCGCCTCGGCGACCACCCGCGGCATTCTCCGATCCCCCCTGAGCGCCGTGATGTCATTGATAATTTCCGCACCCGCTTCGATGGCCTGTCTGGCCACTTCGGCCTTGGTCGTATCGATCGACACGGGAATGTCCGTCTCGTTTGTAATTCGTCGAATCAGTGGAACGACCCGTCGGAGTTCTTCCTCGACGGGTACCGCTTTTGCACCGGGCCGGGAGGATTCTCCTCCTACATCCAGAATGTCCGCCCCCTCTTCGATGAGGGTCATGGCATACCGGACCCCTTCCCTTTCGTCTGCAATAGATCCGCCATCGGAGAAGGAGTCGGGCGTGAGGTTGATCACACCCATGACAAGGGTTCGATCGGAGATTCGTATCTCGCGCCTTGGTGTTTTCAAAAGGAACGCTTTGCAGGAGAGATTGACGAGAAGTTCCTGAAGGCCGGAGGAGATGATCTTCAACCCGAAAGGCTGAAGACTTATCTTTTCGACGAAGCGCAGCAGCTGTTTTTCGGTGCCCATCACGAGCACGTCCGTCTTTTCGACGCTGCAGTCGACAGAGCCGCGCGAGACAGCGGCATCCCCCCCCAGAGAAAGCATTTCCTGCTTGATGATGTTGGCGACTTTCGGTTTGAGTCCCTCGATCAGCAAATTCAGATGGATCATCTTGCGTCCCATGGACGCAATCCCGTAGGATTCCACCCCGATCCGTTTCAGGCACTCCTCGGCTTCGGCGTGTGATGCAAACTGAAGGCAGCGGATGCGGTTCTTCACGACGTTTAGCCTTTAAAAAAAGGTGCGCTTCTGTACAAACGCACCTCGTTCGATCTACTCTTTCCCTATCTGCCGGACGGGATGACAGATACGGGCCACAGAAATGAAATCAGTGGGGCAGCTGCTCTCCGTTTTCCGTTTTTTCCTGTACGGGTTGATAGCGCCCGCTGATAATGGCATCGAGGTCCTCGGCGTTCAGGACTTCCCGCCTGATCAACTCGGCGGAGAGGCTGTGAAGGATCTGGAGGTTCTCGGACAACACTTTTTTTGCCGTGTCGTAGCCGGCGGACACGATGTTGCCGATTTCCGAATCGATCCGCTTGGCTGTTTCTTCGCTGTAGTCCTTGTGCATGGCCAGTTCCCGACCGAGGAAGATCTGCTCCTCACGCTTCCCGAAACTCATGGGTCCCATAGGGCTCATGCCCCAGTCGCAGACCATCTTGCGGGCCAGATCGGTGGCTCTCTCGATATCGTTGCCGGCCCCCGTGGTGAAGTCCTCCAGGACCAGTTCTTCGGCTGCTCTGCCACCCAGCAGGATCGCGATGCTGTTGAGAAGGTATTTTCGCGGGTAGGTGTGCTTCTCATCGATGGGAAGCTGCTGTGTAAGACCCAGTGCCCTCCCCCGAGGGATAATGGTAATCTTGTGGATAGGGTCCGTTCCGGGAAGCAATCTCGCCACGAGGGCATGGCCCGACTCGTGGTACGCTGTGATGTTCTTCTCCTTCTCGCTGATGACCATGCTCCTGCGCTCGGCTCCCATCATGACCTTGTCCTTGGCGTACTCGAAGTCCACCATGGAGACCTTCTCCTTGCCCAGGCGGGCCGCATGAAGCGCTGCCTCGTTGACGAGGTTTTCGATGTCGGCGCCGGAGAATCCGGGCGTACCGCGGGCAATCACCTTCTGGTTCACATCCTCGTCAATGATGGTCTTTCGCGTGTGGACCTCAAGAATCTTTTCGCGTCCTTTCACATCGGGCAGAGGCACGACGACCTGACGGTCAAACCGGCCCGGGCGGAGCAGCGCCGGGTCGAGAACGTCGGGGCGGTTCGTCGCCGAGACAAGGATGACGCCCTCGTTGGACTCGAAGCCATCCATCTCGACAAGAAGGGCATTCAGGGTCTGCTCACGTTCGTCGTGACCCCCTCCGAGTCCTGCGCCGCGATGGCGTCCGACGGCGTCGATCTCGTCGATGAAGATGATGCAGGGGGCGCTTTTTTTTGCCTGAACGAAGAGATCCCGGACACGGGATGCCCCGACACCGACGAACATCTCAACAAAATCGGACCCGCTGATGGTAAAGAAGGGCACATCGGCCTCACCGGCAATGGCTCGGGCCAACAGCGTTTTTCCGGTCCCCGGGGACCCTACGAGGAGTACTCCTTTGGGAATTCGTCCGCCCAGGCGGGTGAACTTCTTGGGATCACGCAGGAAATCGATGATCTCCTGGAGTTCGGTCTTGGCCTCGTCGATGCCGGCCACATCGTTGAAGGTCACCTTTTTTGAGCGGTCCGTCAGAAGCCGGGCCCTGCTCTTTCCGAACGACATCGCCTTCCCCCCGCCGGACTGCATCTGACGCATGAAGAAGATCCAGATGCCGATGAGCAGGATCGTGGGGAACCAGGAGATGAGCACCGTCATGTACCACGGCGAATCATCGGTGGGCTTGGCGGCGATCCGGACACCCTTTTCCTTGAGCAGAGGCACAAGCGCTGCTTCCCTGGGGGCGTACGTCCGGAAGCTCTTCCCGTTGAGAAATTTCCCTGTAATGTTCTCTCCCTGGATGCTCACCTCGACAACCTGACCTTGCTCGACGGAAGCGATGAAGTCGCTGAAGATGACGCTTTCCTGGGAGTTCTTCGGCTGATTGAACAGATTGTAGAGCAGCACGAAGATGAGGCTGATGATCAGCCAGAGTGCGATATTCTTCTGTAAAGGATTCAATCCTGAATTTCCTCCATGAGCAGGGTTGTCATCATAGAAAATCAAACGATGACAGGATTCACCGGATGAAAACGGTCCTCAAGATTTCCAATTCCTGCCACCGCGCTGTAGGTGATGATAATTATACCAACAGGACTAGTTTTTCAAATGATTTCTGCGCTCACAATGTGTTTTGTATCCTTCCCGACACGGACTCTTTCGGAAAGGCGGATGCCGGGTACCCAGAGGACGGAAATGCCGTCGGCCAGGACAGGGATATCTTCCCGGACTTTCCTTGGAATTTTGTCGTCAATGAATACCGACTTCAGCTTCCGGGTTCCTTTCATTCCCAGGGGCTGTATCCTGTCTCCGGGTTTCACGCTGCGAAGGACAAGCGGGAATGCAATCCGGTCAACATCCAGGTATGCTTTTTTTTTCGAAGCCGCGAGGGACGGCAGCCGCCGAATTTTCCGGAACCGGATGCGCAAGCCGAGGCTTTCAATGAACACAGTACCCGGGATGGAAACCTCCAACCGGAAAGGTTCCTTCGGTTTTTCCGGTTTCCCGCGACCACGGGGTCTGTCTCCGGACTCTCTGATTCGAGAAAAAGAAAGAAGACCGCCGCTTCGTTGGACGAGGAGTCTTCCCGGCAGATCCAGCGACCCGCCGGGACTTCGGTTGCCTGCAAGATGCAACACGGCCTGAACATGCTCGAAACCGATGGCGCTGTCCGGGGCGGAGATTTCCCGGGCGACCTCCAGCACGATCCTCCGCTGGAGGGCGGCATGATGGGTTCGGAGTTCGCCGATGGGCACCGAAAAAACCGTCTCGTGCGACAGGATCTTTCTCCATGGGGCCAGGCATCGGCACACCCGCCTGTTCATATAATCCTGTTCGTCCCGAAGGATATCGGCCTGTCGGCAGAGGGTTTCCCGGATCGCCGGATTAAACCTGTTTTCCAGTTCTGGCATCAGGCCATGACGGATACGATTCCGCAGAAAACGCACATCGGAATTCGAGTTGTCCTGCACGCAAGCCAGCGCCTCCTTTGTCAGGTAGTCGGTGATCTCTCGGCGCGAGCAGTCGATCAGCGGCCGGATATAGACGCCATCGTTCCGAACCGGTGGCATTCCGGAAAGACCGGCAAGGCCCGTCCCCCGGATGACGTTCATAAGCACCGTTTCGGCCTGGTCGTTCTGATTGTGACCCAGCGCAACCCGGTGCGCACCGGCTTTCTGTCGGGATTTTTCAAAAAAAACATAACGCTCGCGGCGCAGAAAATCCTCAACGGACAGCCCCGGGGCATTTTTCCCTTTTTCCAGCGATCCCGTGAGGAGCGAAATGCCGAGGGATTCACACAGGGCACGAACAAATTTCTCATCCCGATCCGATTCAGATCCTCTCATCCGATGATTGAAATGGGCTGCCGAAAGGGAAATCCCGAAGAGGGCATGCAGGCGGTTCAATACTGCAAGCAGGACGACCGAATCGGCGCCGCCCGACACCCCGACGAGAACATGATCTCCCTTTTGGAGCATGTCGTATTTCTGGATCGTTTTCCGGACTTTGGTCAGCATCACTTCGTCCCGACTAGCGGATGATTTGCTTGAGATCGATCATCCGTTCGATGGCAAAATCCGGTCGCAGGTGCAACAGTTTTTCCCGGTTCCCGAGACCGTTAAGGAAAGCACAGCTTCTCACCCCCGCGTTTCGCGCAAGCAGAATGTCATTCGCCCCGTCGCCGACAACGAGGGTGTCGACGGGGCTCGCCTCGAAACGCGTCAGAAGTGGAACCAACAGTCGGGGGTCCGGCTTCATGTAGTCATGGGAATCCCCGGCGATGATATCGTGGAAGAACCCCTCAATGCCCAATCCCCTGCAGAGGGTCAAGGTGAAATTCAAGTTCTTGTTGGTGATGATGATCTTCGGGATCGGGCGGAAGTGAGAGAGAACGTCCGTCACTCCGGGGTAGACGGTTGTTTGATCGAGAAGATGCTCGGCATAGATCTCTTTGAAGCGCTTCAACGCTTCATCGAACCTGTCCGCGTCTTTCTTTCCCAGAACTCGATCGATGAGCTTCCCGACGCCGTCGCCGACAAATCCGAGGATCTCAGCGTCCGGACGGCTCCGGATTCCCATGGACCGGAGGGTACGATTTACGGACCCTGCCAGATCGGCCCCCGTATCGGCCAGTGTCCCGTCGAGATCAAAGACCAGCAGTTTCACAGGAATTCTTTCAGGGCTGCGTGCTTCCATGGCAATCACTATAGGAAATCAAGGGCCCTTTGACAAGGTATTTAGGCGTCGGGGCTGCCCTGTTTTATTTCTCCATATCATTCAGAAAGACGTGCTTGACAGGGAATCGTGACCATGCTAACACGCAGGCAACCGCTTGGATCCAATTGCAGGACTGGGACGGGGATGGACAACCACAACGACGGATGAGGTGTGTAAAGGCCTTCCCTGCGCAATTGGGAAGGCCTTTTTTTATCGACGATAATCGATCTTTCGGGAGTGGGATGAGATCAATGCAGGAAAAGGAACGAATTGCCATTCTCGGGCCGGGCAAGGTCGGGACCGCCATGGGTCATCTCCTGAAACAGGCCGGTTATGACGTTGTCGCCGTTGCCGGACGTAGCCTGGAATCAGCAAAGAAAGCCGCCGCATATACGGGAGGAGAGCCGACGACGGATTTCGTTCAGGCAGCCCGAAAGGCCGACACTCTCTTCATCACCACAACAGATGATGCCATCGCCACGGTCTGCGAAGCCGTCTCGGCAGGCGGCGGATTCCTCAAAGGCACAAAGGCCGTCCACACGAGCGGCGCCGGAGGGCTCGATCTTCTCCGAGCGGCAAAGCGCCGGGGAGCGCGGGTCGCCTGCATTCATCCGCTTCAGTCTTTCGCGGAGGTCGAGAGTGCCATCGGGAAAATTCCCGGCTGCACCTTCGGCATCACGGCCGATGACGAAATCCTGCCCTGGGCCGTCCGTCTCGTCAAGAATCTCGGCGGCAGGCCCTTTCACGTCACCGGGGAGGACAAAGCCCTTTACCACGCGGCTGCCTGCATGGCTTCCAATTACTTCGTTACGCTCATGTATCTCGTGGAGGAAATCTACGGGCGGATGGGACTCAGTCGTGAGGATGCATTCAGGGCTTTCTGGCCCCTGGTGAAAGGCACGATGGGCAATATTGAAAGCAGGGGCACCCTCCTCTCGCTGACGGGTCCGATTGCACGAGGCGACGCAGGGACGGTACGGAAGCACGTCCGGGCCTTCAAGCGGAGGTACCCCGAGCTGGTGAAGCTGTATCGAGAGATGGGACTGTTTGCATCGCACGTCGCTGCCCGAAAGGGAGCGTTGAAGGAAGAACAACTTGCGGAAGTCCGCACCATTCTGAAGGGAGGCAGGAAAGGATGAGCACACAGGTAAAAATTACGCGGGTCACCACGGCGAAGGTCCAGGACATGAAAAAGAAAGGGGAGAAAGTCACCATGCTGACGGCCTACGATTATCCCACGGCGGCGGCACTGGACGAGGCCGGGATCGACCTTATCCTCGTAGGGGATTCCCTGGGAATGGTGGTGCTGGGCTATGACAGCACGCTCCCCGTAACGATGGAAGACATGATCCATCACACGAAGGCGGTCACGAGGGCAACGAACCGGGCGATGGTGATCGGCGACATGCCGTTCATGTCATACCAGGTTTCCGTGGAGGAAGCCGTGCGCAATGCGGGGCGCTTCATGCAGGAAGCGGGAGCTCACGGTGTAAAGCTCGAAGGCGGTCGCGAGGTTGCCGAGGTGACGCGCAGAATCGCTCAGGCGGGAATTCCCGTCATGGCCCATATCGGTCTGACGCCTCAATCCGTGCACCAGCTCGGTGGGTACAAGGTCCAGGGCAAGGATGACCCGTCGGCCCTGAAGCTGCTGGAGGATGCCAAGATCCTGGAAGAGGCCGGAGCGTTTTCGATCGTTCTGGAATGCGTGCCTGCGGCCCTTGCGGAAAAGATCACGGCCTCGCTTTCCATGTCGACGATCGGCATCGGAGGCGGTGTGCACTGCGACGGACAGGTCCTCGTGGTTCACGACATGCTGGGTCTCTTTGAGCGTTTTACCCCGAAGTTCGTCAAGCAGTACGCGAAACTCAACGTGGCAGTCAAAGACGCCGTTTCGCAGTATATCGACGACGTAAAGAAGGGAACGTTTCCGGGACCGGAACACTCATTCTGACAGACTGACTAAAGAACACCGGGGCAAAAGGGCCCCATTCAGGCAATGTGATGGATAGGGCCTTTCTTTCATTTGATCATATGATCATAACTTCTCTTCAAGCTTGCCGTCCTTGAAGGCCTGGATGGCTTTTGCCACCGGTCCGGAGGCGCCCAGGAAAATCCTCACACCGGCTCCTTTCAGGGCCGCCGTTGCCTTGCGTCCGATATGTCCCGTGATGACGAAATCGACGTTCTCGCCGGCCACTAGATTCCCGGTGGCCGTTCCGCGGGTAATTCAATGCATGGTGGCGGTGTTTTCCTTCGCCACCTGAAATCCCGTGTCCGGATCGCAGACGATGTAGAAGCGGCAGCGCCCGAAACGTGGGTCCACCAGATCGAACAGATCCGGTCCCGTCGAGGATACGGCGATTTTCATGATATTCCCCTTTCCTTCCGATGATGACGGCAGAGCGCGAAAGCACCCGTCCGTTGTTTGCATTTCGGCAATGGTAGCACAGCCCGCCTCGTCAGGAACAATATTTTCGTCAGGGTGCCGCATGAAGGCCTTCCTGCGGAATTGACAGGATCCCCGATTGGTGTTAATGATCAAGCCGCCCGGTTTCAGGAGAAACTCGCCGAGCCCTGTCCGCTTCCTCGCTCTTCAGGCGGGGGAACGATGATCCAAAAATCATGTTTAAGACCTTTTTCCTCAATCTGTCTCTCAACAAAAAGCTCATCCTCATGATGCTTTTTCTGACCGCAATCCTGCTGGTCACTCTGATCACCATCTACTGGCAGTCCGAAAAAAATCTCATGGCCCAGATCGAGAGCCAGACGGCCGAACTGGCCCAGGCCGTTCAGGTAGGCGTCGAGGAGGTAACGGGAGGGACCACAAACGAGACGCGCCTGGAGCAGTATCTGGCTTCTCTCAAGACGAAAGGCATCAAGGAAATCTCCATCATCAGCAATGCCGACGAGATCATTGCCAGCACGAACCCCAGCAAGGTGGGAACCCCGGTGAGCCAGAAACGGAAGGAGCTCATCATCAAGGCGGAGCTTGGTGAGCCTGCCGTGGATCAGGAGGGCAAAACACACAACGTCATCATCCCCGTCATTGCTGGACAGGCACACTACGGATACATCCACCTGCAGATCAACGTCGAGAATTTTCAAGAGACGATGCGGAGAAACGCGACGAAACGTATCCTCGCGGCCCTGTCCGTCTTTGCCATCGGCATCCTGATCTCGACGTTCCTCTCCCTTTGGTACACAGAACCCATTCGCAATGTCGTCATCGCGGCCCGCAAGGTGGCGGCCGGTGACCTCAACCAGAGCCTGATCGTCGATCGCAAAGACGAGATCGGGGATCTCACACAGAGCTTCAACTTCATGGTCCAGCGGCTGAAGGAGCAGCGCCGTCTCGAGGAGCGCCTTCGTGAGGCGGAGCACCTTTCGGCCGTCGGAGAGCTCGCCCGGAGCATCGCTCACGAAATCAGAAACCCGTTGAACTACATCAGCCTGTGTATCGATCACATCAAGACGAAATATCGGCCGCAGGAGGACAGGCAGGCTGATGCCTTTGAAAAACTCGTCGAGAGCATGAAGGGGGAGATCCATCGGCTCGACAGGCTCGTCCGGGATTTCCTCGACTACGGGAAGCCCCTGAAGCTGGATCTCAAGCCCGTTGAGATGCGAGAATTGCTGACCGACGTCGTCGAAATCGTAAAGGCCAAGGCGGAATCCGACCGCATCCAGATTGTCGAGCGTTACGATGCCCTGCCCCGGCTCCGGATGGACATGGAACTCATGAAGAGCTGTCTCTACAACGTGGTGACCAATGCATTTCAGGCCATGCCAGACGGCGGGGAGCTGACGATGGCCGCGGGACAGCGGGACGAATGGTTCGTCCTGACCGTGAGCGATACGGGCATCGGCGTCTCGAAGGAAAATATCGCGCGAATTTTCGAGCCCTTCTTCACAACGAAGAGCCAGGGGCTCGGTCTCGGCCTTGCCATGACCAGGCGGGTCATCGAGGAGCACGGCGGAAAGATCGACTTCAGCAGCACCGAGGGTCGGGGAAGCGAAGTGACCATCAGCCTTCCCCTCGCCGCGGAGTAGGACGGATCCAGCACATCACCCGGGAGAATAGAGTCCATGGCGGTCATCCTGATCGTAGACGACGAGCCCCTTCAGAGAGATATCCTCAAGACCATCCTTTCCGATGAAGGATACGAAACGTACACAGCCGCCTCCGGCGAGGAAGCCCTGAAACTGGCCAAGACCTATGAGCCGGGCATCGTTTTGAGCGACCTGAAAATGGGCAAGATGGACGGCATCGAGCTTCTGGAGAAACTGAAGCTCCTCAAGCAGGCCCCCACGGTGATCATCATGACCGCCTTCGGAACCATCGACTCGGCCGTTGATGCCATGAAGAAGGGCGCCTTCGACTATCTGACGAAGCCTCTGGAGAAGGACGTCGTGCTTCTGGCGATCCGCCGCGCCCTGGAGCGGACCGAGTTGATGCAGAAAAACCTGGAACTCCGTAAAGCCCTGAACGATATGTTCAGCATCCAGGGAATCATCGGTCATTCGAAAGTGATCAAGGACATCATCCACATCATCCGAAAAGTGGCTGACAGTCCCGCCACGATTCTCATCCTGGGCGAAAGCGGAACCGGCAAAGAACTGATCGCCAAGGCCATCCACTACAACAGCAGTCGACGCGAGAAGGCCTTTATGGCCATCAACTGCGCAGCCATCCCGGAAACACTGCTGGAAAGCGAGCTGTTCGGATATGAGCCCGGGTCGTTCACAGGCGCGACCCAACGCAAGAAAGGACTCTTCGAGGCAGCGAACGGGGGGACGATCTTTCTGGACGAAGTGGGTGATCTTCCCATGATGACCCAGGCAAAAATCCTGCGGGTCCTGCAGGAGCGGGAAATCATGCGCATCGGCGGGCGGGAGTCTATCAAGGTCGACGTCCGGGTCGTCTCCGCCACGAACAAGGATCTCCAACTGGAGATGAAAAACAGCCGCTTCCGTGAAGACCTGTTCTATCGACTGAAAGTGGTGACCATCCAGATGCCTCCGCTGCGGGACCGCAGGGAAGACATTCCCGAACTGGTCAATTTTTTTACGCATAAATTCAACGCCAATTTCGGCAAGAATATTCTCCGGATCGATGACCCGGGAATGAAAGCGATCGTCAACTACCATTGGCCGGGAAACGTCCGCGAACTGCAGTCGGTTCTGGAAAAGGCCGTTCTGATGTGCGAGTCCGATACGATTACACTGGGAGATATCCGGGGGGAATTGAGGACGGCACCCCGGCCGATCATCGATATTGAAATTCCCGACGAGGGCATCGACCTGGAGCAGTTGGAACAAGAGCTCCTGGTCAAAGCCATGGCCAGGTCAAACAACGTGTTGGCCAAGGCTGCAAAGCTGCTTGATATGAACTATGATGCCTTCTGGTACAGTTGGAAGAAGCATGATCTCGATGAACCGCAAAAACGCGAATCCCTCAAGCTCATCCTAAAGGAAGATCTCCCCGAAGGCGGAATCAGCTATGACGAGCTCGAACGGAGCTTGATGAAGAAGGCCATGGAAAGGGCAAGCAACGTCGGTGCAAGAGCAGCGCGCCTGCTGAACATGAGCTACCGGGCCTTCGCTTACCGTTGGGACAAATACGGGTTGAGCCGGCCTACTCACGACTGATCTCCAGCATGTCTGAATTATGTAACAAACATTCCAAATATTGTCAGAGTATTCTTAAATTGGTTTTCATTTTCAGGAAACAGTAAGGCAATTCCCGTAATTGTAAAAACGTACCGGCAGTACAATCGCGCCGATATTTACAACATTATGAATTTATAGGGTTATTTATTATTTTGTATTCTGGCATGGTCTTTGTAAAAAGCAATTTCAAAGATAATCAGAAGGGAGGTGACAACAAATGAAGAAGGTTCTCGCAATCCTGTTTGCCATGATTTTCGCGGTGGCAACGACGGGTCTGTGCTTTGCCCAGGCTGCTCCTGCAAAGGCTCCCGAGAAGAAGGAGGCTGCTCCGGCTCCCGAGAAGAAGGTCGACGACAAGAAGGCCGAGCCCAAGAAGGATGCCAAGAAGGCCGACAAGAAGAAGGCTGACAAGAAGAAGGCCGAGCCCAAGAAGGACGCTACCAAGAAGGAGGCTCCCAAGGCCGAAGAGAAGAAGGCAGCTCCCGCTCCTGCTCCCGAAAAGAAGTAAGCAACTGGCTTCAACATTTGAGGCTATCATGAAAGGGGTACCGGTAAGCCGGTGCCCCTTTTTCTGTGTAATCGAGAAGGGTCGCAAGTGACTGGAGTTGTCGTAACCCGTTCAATCCTCCGGCACCATGGTACTACCGAATGATGGATCTCCCGGAATGCAACCGAAAAGAAAACATACAGAAACGATAACGTCAGATTTGAATATTGTAACGGCTCACCACAGGTTGCAGCCTTCGTATCCAAATAATGTGAGTGCTTTCCAATAATCGAAAAGCCGTTCTAAATAATGTAAAATAATGCCGTGCCCCCGGTCTCATATAATTTTATATATCTAGAATCATTGAGTATTAATCAGCACATTTCGCTGGCATATTCCTTGATATAATACAAGATAAGTTTCATCAGAAGGGAGGTGACAACAAATGAAGAAGGTTCTCGCAATCCTGTTTGCCATGATTTTCGCGGTGGCAACGACGGGTCTGTGCTTTGCCCAGGCTGCTCCTGCAAAGGCTCCCGAGAAGAAGGAGGCTGCTCCGGCTCCCGAGAAGAAGGTCGACGACAAGAAGGCCGAGCCCAAGAAGGATGCCAAGAAGGCCGACAAGAAGAAGGCTGACAAGAAGAAGGCCGAGCCCAAGAAGGACGCTACCAAGAAGGAGGCTCCCAAGGCCGAAGAGAAGAAGGCCCCCGAAAAGAAGTAAGCTACCCGATGTAAAACCTCAAGACAGGCTTTCCCGAGGGGCATCGTCAGACGATGCCCCTCGGGTAGCTTAGGGGGATTCGTGAAGAGTGTCATGAGGAGATAATGTGAAGATTCGCCATGTAATCCTTCCCTGCCTGATCTCGATCGCTTTCTTGTTCGGATCCTGCGGGCAACCACCGGAGCAAGGACAAAATAAAGGGGAGCCCGTTGCCTTGCAGAAGGCTGACGGTCAGAAAAAAGCCGTTCGCGTCAGGCACCTTTCCGGAGAGGTTCTTGCCGTCAGCTCACAGACGAAGACCATCACGGTAAAATTCAAAGACGAGGAGGTTCTTCTGCACTTCGATGACAGCACGGTGGTCAGAATGGATCTGGAATCGGTGAAGCCTTCCGATATTCCCCTCGGTACCCGGGCAACCGTAAAGTTTGTCGAGCGAAAAGGTCAGTACGTCGCACGAGGGATTTTTGTCTCGACGGAAACAGCGGAAAAGAAAGAAGGCTCCCTGCGGTCATTTTTCCGTAATTCGGCGAAACGCGGCACTCCATGTTATGAAACCCGTGCCCTTTCCTGCACGTAACCCTGCCATCGCCCTTCCCCGGTCTATCTTTCGGCTTCCGATTTCATGCCGGTAATATTATACTGGACAAACATTTGCAGAAAATGGAGGTATGGCCATGAACGTGCTCACCGGCATTTCGTCCCGGATCCTCGGGTATCTTGCCGTCCTTCTGTTCTCTTCCTGTTTTGTCTTTTCCTGTGCCTCCGTTCCCGTGACGGAGCGCAAGGGGTTGCATCTTGTCCCGGATTCCGAACTCGTCAGCATGAGCTTTCAGGAGTACAGCAGCGTCCTGAAGAAGTCGAAATTGTCTGCAGACATGGCAAAGGTGGCTCTCGTCCGGCGCGTAGGTCAGCGGATTGCAGTTGCATCGGAAGAACTGCTGGTAGAGACGGGCCGAGGATCGGACGTTCGGACCTACAAGTGGGAATTCAATCTGATCGAAGACGATAAAATGGTCAATGCCTGGTGCATGCCGGGCGGAAAGGTGGCCGTTTACACGGGCCTGCTTCCCATTTCACAGGACGAAAGCGGACTTGCTGTCGTCATGGGTCACGAGGTAGGCCATGCCATCGCCAAGCACGGAAACGAGCGGATGAGTCAGGGGTTGCTTGCCCAGTTCGGAGCCCTTGGACTGTCCGTGGCTTTGTCCAGCAATCCCGGCGCCGCGTCGGATATCTTCATGCAGGCCTATGGTGTGGGGGCCCAGGTCGGGATCCTTTTGCCCTACAGTCGCATCCACGAGTCGGAAGCGGATCGCATCGGACTTGTCCTGATGGCCAGGGCCGGCTATGACCCCCGAAGCGCTATTGGCCTGTGGCAGCGGATGAACGCACGTGGGGGGGCACGTCCTCCGGAGTTTCTTTCCACGCATCCGGCTCCGGAATCGCGGATACGGAACATCGAGTCCCTGATCCCCGAGGCCATGCAGTATTACAAGGTTCGACGCTGAAACCGGATCTTTCCAAAAAAAAGGCCGAGATTTCTCTCGACCCTTATTGGTTTCTGGTAGCGGGGGATGGATTCGAACCACCGACCTTTGGGTTATGAGCCCAACGAGCTACCTGACTGCTCCACCCCGCGTCTTATCTAGTTAGATTATTCTTCCTGGATTAATAAGTCAAGACCTTTTTCCGGCGGCCATCGTGCGATCCGCTGCTCCTGCCGTCCTAGAACACAAAGACAGCCGCAGCGACAACGGTGGTCCATCCGCCTTTTCTCGGGACGATAGCGGACTGGGTCACGTTGCGCGTCCGTACGATCTTCCCGCTGATTTTGAAGATTTCCTTGTTTTCATCCCAGCTCTTGTCCACGTCGAAATCGATGCCGAGCGTGGAGGCCAGCATGGCGGCAGCGAGGTCTTCGGCATAATCGCCAGCCTGCTTTTCCGGTTGTCCGTAGGCGTGATGCTCGCTGATATATCCGTACTGCGATGTGTCGGCAGGAATGGCGCAACCGACAGAGGCTGCCAGCATCCGGTATGGTTCGTTGCTGGAGCAGCGACTCATGACACAGTAGGTAATCTCCCCGGAATGCTTTTCCTGCAGCCCCTTCGCCTTGGAAATCATTCTGCATCCGGGAGGAAAGATGCTGGATACGTAAACCAGGTTGAATTTCTCAATCCCGGCATTCCGGAGTGCGAGCTCGAAAGAGTGAAGCTCCTCCTTGTGGTTCCCGACACCCTTGGTGAAAAATATTTTTTTCGGTACCCAGATATTCACGTATCTTCTCCTTTTATCTCGCTTTCTTCGACAAATAGCCCATCATTCTGTAGGCAAGCCTTGCCGCAAGGAAGTCCGGGGCCACCAAGCCGGGGATGGGGGCGAGCTCGACGAGGTCGAACCCGACAACGTTCTTCTTCCGGCAGACTTCGCGAATGAGATCGAGGACGTCATGCCACATAAGCCCCCCGGGTTCGGGCGTGCCCGTCGCCGGCATAACCGAGGGATCGAACGCATCGAGGTCGACGGTGATGTAGACGTCCTTCGAAAGGTGACGAAGGACCCTGCTGACCCACGCCTGATCGTTCCGGATGGACGCTGCGGGGAAAACCGGTACCGCTGCCTTTCGGATATAGGCAGCTTCCTGCACACTCATGCTTCGGATCCCCACCTGGACAACGGGAGCGATCTCTTTCATTCGCCTGCCGATGCAGGCGTGGCTGTATGGGGTCCCTTGGTAGGACTCTCGCATGTCGGCATGGGCGTCGAGGTGAAGCACCGAAAGCTTCGGGTGGCGCTTCTTTGCGGCCCGGACAGCCCCCAGCGTGATGCTGTGCTCACCACCCAGCATGACGGGGATCATTCCGAGGTTGAGCACGCCGGAAATTGTTTCCTCAACCTGCTCAACCATCCCCTCCGGTCCCGAGGCGACTGCCTCCAGGGGCGGAAGCGTGTGGATTCCCATCTTGAAGACCTCGACCGCGAGCTCCTCGTCGTAAAGTTCCATGTTGCAGGACGCATCGAGGATGGCCGAGGGTCCCTTCCGGGCCCCGCCCTGGTACGTTGTTGTCAGGTCATACGGTACGGGAACGACGACAAATGCCGCCGCATCGAGCGTTCCGTATTTCGGGTCAATCCCGCCGAAATTCATAGACGTTTCCCTGTAAAGTAGAGAGGCTTGCTAACATATTCCGGTCGTGCTGTCCAGAAATTTTGTCTCTGCCCTCCTCCTTCACTTATGCGAAAAAAAAGTTCCCGAAAGCAATCAGCTTCCGAAGCGGCGTAGCGTGAACCGATCGCCTTCCATGACCGCGTAGGAGCGGTGACGGAGCCAGTCACCGAGCAGGATGAACTGTCGTTCTCCTCCGCTTATCCGGTGCGTTCTGATGACAGGAAGGTGACAATGACCCAGGATGACCGCATCGACGCCCTCCTCAAATTTTGCCAGTGCAAATGCCTCCAGCTTCGCCGCCAGTCCCTCCTGGGGCTTTGCGAGATATGTCTTGCTTGTGTCGGAGCTCATTTGTGCAATCTTCCAGAGCATGGAAAGAGGAATTTGCTTCTGGAGGCTGTAAAAGAAACGGCTCCGCAATATTTTCCGGAGGAACCGGTATCCCCGGTCCGTATCGTCCGCCGTATCTCCGTGGGCGATGAAGAGTTTTTTCCCTTCCAGCTGCATGACCGATGAGTCGGGGTACACCTCGATGCCGCGATGCCGGGTAAAATAATCGGCCAGGTAGAAGTCGTGATTTCCCTCGAAGAGATGGACCCGCGTTCCTGTGTCTTTCAGGGCTGTCAGCTCGGCGATAACGGGCTGAAAGCCGGGATAGACGACGCCGTCCTTCGCAAACCAGAAATCGAAAAGGTCGCCCACGACAAAGAGATGATCCAGATCTCTCGGCATGCCCCTGAGAAAGTCCATGAGCAGGAGGGAGTCCTCGCTGTCTGCGCCTCTCAGATGAGCATCGGAGAAAAAGACGGCTCTCATCCCTTCTTTCTCGTCCTCCTGGCCTTTCCGCCCGCCGAGGTCAGTTTGCGAACGATCTCTTCCGAGTTTTTAAAGAGTCGTGCTGTTTCCGCTTCCGAGATCCCCGCGCCGCGTATGACCCTCCGGGCAAATTCACGAGTGACCAGATCGCCCGGCGAGTGCGTGTCCGTATTCAGCACCAGCGGCGCACCGTGCTTGCGGGCCATGATGGCCACGTGCCCGTTGGAGAGGCTGTGCCCTTTCCTTGTGGAGATCTCCAGACAAATGCCTGCCTTTGCCGCGAGTCGCACCGAGTCCTCATCGATGAGCCCCGGGTGGGCAAGAATATCGATGTCGGACTGTACGGCGGCCAGATTCGTTCCCTCCGCGACGGGTTCCACGAGGGTCTCGCCGTGAACAACGATGATCTTCGCGCCGGCCTTCCTTGCCTCTTTCGCCAGGGAGGGTATCCACCGGGGAGGAACGTGCGTAATCTCGATTCCCGGAATAACGAAGATCCCGTAGGCCTCGGAAACCTTTCTGCACACCTGCGACACCCTCGAGATAATGAAATCGAAGTTGGAGTGATCGGCATGGTCCGTGATGGCCATGGCGCGATACCCCGCAACAGCCGCCCGCCGGGCCAACTCCGACGGGATCAGCTCCCCATCACTGAAAAAAGAATGCATGTGAAGGTCGATCATGGCTCTTCTCCTAGATCACCCGTGGCCCGAACCCGCGTGCGTCCACGGGCAAGAAAGTAATCGTTGATTTACAGGATTATGTTGGATTAATAAAGAAAAAACTGATACTTGAACGACTCCGGCGCGAGAGGCGCGGCCCTCTGTGCTCGGGACCTTTTTCCGGCGGGCAGACGCATGTTCAGCATCCTGAACCGTTACATCTTCAAAGAGGTATTTTACCCGTTTCTCATGTCCCTCTTTGTCTTCACGTTCGTCCTCGTCACGGGTCGCATCCTGAGCCTCGTCGATCTCATGCTCAACAAGGGGGTCCGGTTCAGCGAGATCCTGAAGCTCATTCTCTATCTCATGCCGGCGCTTCTGCTGTTCACGATCCCGCTATCCCTCATTATCGCCATTCTGATCGGAATCGGCCGTCTGTCACGGGACAACGAGTTCACCGTACTCAGGGCCTGCGGATTGAGCTTTCACAAGATCGCAGCCCCCGTCCTGGCTGCCGCCCTGCTTGCGTTTCTCCTGACCGCCGTGACAACTTTTTTTCTCATTCCCAAGGGAAACAGGGAGGCAAAGAACCTTCTGTATGGAATCGTAAAGCAGAAAGCAAGCGTCGGGATTAAGGAAAAGGTCTTCAACGATGATTTTCGGGGCATTGTCCTTTACGCCGATCGGATTCCCGTGAGCGGCGATTTCCTCGAAGGGGTGCTTCTCTACGATGAACGGACCGTGGACGAGCCGAATCTTATCCTTGCATCAAGAGGAACGCTCGTTTCCAGTCCGCAATCGTTCATCGTCACTCTGCGTCTCGAGAGCGGGAGCATCCACACCGTCGAATCCCGGTTTCAGAATTACCGAAAAGTGGATTTCAGCTCCTATGATGTGCGTCTCGATTTCAAAGGTTCTGCAGCAGACGAGGAACGGGTCAAATTCAGCAAGCTCGATGAAATGACTCTCTGGGAACTGAGGGAGCACATAGACAGACCCGACTCCCAGGGGCCGACCCCGAGAGAGCTGATGAACGAACTCAATATGCGCCTTGCGAGCCCTTTTACCTGTCTCATTTTCGCCATTCTTGGCATCCCGCTGGGGATTCAATCGAGCCGTGCCGGCAAGATGAGGGGCTTTACGATCGGGCTTGCACTCGTTATGGTCTATTACGTCTGCCTGCTATACGGCAAGGCCCTGGGTGAAACGGGCGTGATCCCCTCTGTGATCGGAGTCTGGACTCCCAACGTCCTTTTCATGGCGGCGGGTCTGTACATCTACTTCAGGAAAGCGGAAGAACGCGACATCGCCCCAAAGTGGTTGCATATCGGACGACGGGAACGGTAACCCCATGACGGTCCTCGATCGCTACATTGCCCGGGAATTCATCACGACCTTCTTTTTCGTTCTTCTGGCCTTCCTGTGCCTGTATGTGATCATCGACTTTTTCGAGCGGAGCCGGATGTATCTCAGCAACAGCGCCTCTATTGCCCAGATCGTTTCCTATCATCTCTACACACTCCCGTTCATCCTGGCCAACATGATGCCTGCGAGTGTCCTGATTGGATCCCTGATCACCTTCGGGCTGTTTTCACGCAATCACGAGATCGTCGCCATGAAAGCGAACGGGATCAGCCTCTACCGGATTTCTTTTCCCATCCTGCTCTTCGCGCTGTTTGTATGCCTGCTGAATTTTCTTCTCAACGAGTTCGTCACTCCCGCCGCAAACTGGCGCGCTGAGCAAATGGTTTACGCCGAAATCCAGAAAAACAAGGAGTGGGGGGCCTTCAAGGACAACCAGATCTGGTATAAGAGCCAGAACGCCATCTACAACATCAAGCTTTATGTCGCAGCGGAAAACAAGCTGAAGGGAGTCATGATCAACTATCTCGATCCGCAGTTTCATCTATCTCAGAGAATCGATGCCCGGGAAGCAATCTGGAAAGACGAACACTGGGAGCTTCGGGATGTTCTGAGGACCACCTTTGTCGGAAGGGAATTTCCGGTGTTTGAGCGTCTTCCGTCTCTGGTCATCGATCTTGTCGAGAAACCGGAAGATTTCCGGGTCGTCCAGAAAAGCGCCGACCAGATGGGATTCCGGGAATTGCGGAACTACATCCGGAAGCTGGGACAGGAGGGCTATGAGGCGAACCGATACGAGACCGACCTTCACGGAAAAATTTCCTTTGTTTTTGTGAGTTTCATCCTTGCCTTGATCGGAGTCGTCTTTCCCCTTCGCTCGGAGCGCAGCGGCGGAATTGCACAAGGAATCGGCATCGGCGTCATCATAGGCTTCTCCTATTGGGTCGTCTTCGCCTTCGCCCTCTCGCTGGGACGTTCCGGAACCCTGCCGCCGGTTGTGGCGGCCTGGGCAACCAATGTCATTATGGGCGTCATGGCCTTTGCCATGTTCCGGAAAGTTAATACCTAGGGCCGTAGGCCCTCGATTCGGTGTGAAGAAATCAACTGATTGTACAGAAGTGGAATAAAAAAGGATCGGCACGATAGTGTGCTGATCCTTTTTCGTTTTCCCTCTACCCTATCTATGCCCGATAACTTGGAACCTTTACGTGCCCATCTCCCAGGAGTGCAGATATTTTTCCTGTTCCGGGGTCAGGGTGTCGATGCGGATTCCCATCGCCGCAAGCTTGAGGCGTGCGATCTCCTTGTCGATGTCCGGGGGAACGGCATAAACCTGTTTCTTCAGGGACTTGACGTTTTTTGCCAGATACTCCGCAGACAGGGCCTGGTTGGCAAAGCTCATGTCCATGACGCTTGAGGGGTGTCCCTCGGCTGCCGCGAGGTTGATGAGACGACCCTCTCCGAGAACATAAACCCGGCGCCCATTTTTCAGGGTGAACTCCTCGACGAACTCGCGGAGCTTTCTGGTCTTCTTGGTGATCCCCTTCAGGCCTTCGAGGTCCAGTTCCACGTTGAAATGACCGGAGTTGGATACGATGGCGCCGTCCTTCATCCGGGCGAAATGCTCTTTTCGGATCACATTGATATCACCGGTCAGCGTACAGAAGAAATCGCCGATTTCGGAAGCCTCGGCAATGGGCATGACGCGGTATCCGTCCATGACGGCCTCCAGGGCCTTCAGGGGATCCACCTCCGTCACGACCACACCGGCTCCCATGCCGTGGGCCCGCATGGCAAGCCCCCGGGAACACCAGCCATAGCCGCAGACAACGAAGACCGAACCCGCAACCAGGCGGTTTGTCGCGCGGACGATTCCGTCGAGGGTGCTCTGTCCGGTCCCGTATCGGTTGTCGAACATGTACTTCGTCTGCGCGTCGTTGACGGCAATGATGGGAAAACGCAGAACACCGTTTTTCGCCATGGCCCGCAGACGGATGACGCCCGTTGTCGTCTCTTCCGTCCCGCCAACGATGCCCTTGATCAGATCCTTTCTTTTCGAATGGATCATGGAAACGAGATCCGCTCCGTCATCCATGGTCATGTGGGGCTTCATATCCAGCACGGATCCGATGTGACGGTAATAGGTTTCCGTATCCTCTCCCTTGATGGCGTAGACGGGAATGTGATGATAATTAACGAGGTACGCGGACACGTAATCCTGCGTGCTCAGAGGGTTCGACGCGCAGAGACGCACCTCGGCGCCGCCCGCCTTGAGGGTTTCCATGAGGCTTGCCGTTTCCGTGGTCACATGGAGACAGGCACCCAGCCTGAGTCCCTTGAGGGGCCTTTCCTTGGCAAAACGTTTGCGAATCAGGGCGAGGACGGGCATGCTCTTGTAGGCCCACTCCACGCTCAGTCTGCCCTGCTCTGCCAGGTTGATGTCCTTGACGTCGTAATCCATTCGCTTCCTTTCATTTTTCCCGGCACGATCCTCTGTGACGCGGTTTGTCGAGCTGCGATGAGCCGAGAATCAGGCCTTGACCCGTGCCTTGAGCTCCCTCACCTTGTCGGTTTTCTCCCAGGCGAACTTGTCCATGAAGAAGGTCTTCGGAAGCTTTCGATAGACGTCGCCGTCAAGGAGGTTGAACTGCTTGATCATACCGGCCGGGGTAAAATCGAAGACGCTCGTAACGATCTGTTCAAGCTTGCGATCCGATATCTTTCCCGTGCCGAAGGTGTTCACATAGATCGAGAAGGGGCGTGCCACGCCGATGGCGTAGGACAGCTGGATGGAGCATCTCTCGGCCAGTCCTGCTGCGACAACATTCTTTGCCGCATACCGTGCGCCGAACGCGGCGGAACAGTCCACCTTTTCGGGCGATTTGTTCATGACGGACCCGCCTCCAAGCTGGGCGCCCGGAAAGCCACCGTAGAACTGGACGACGAGCTTGCGTCCCGTGACACCGGAGTCGGCGGCGCTGCAGGAGTGGATGGCCTGCCACTCACCGGTCGGGTTGAACAGAAATTCCGTTTTGCTGTCGATCCAGTCCCCGAGCACATCGAAGCACATTTTTTTGGCCGTTTTCTCGACATCCTTCTTCTTGCCTTTGCCGACATGGCGGTAATCAACCGCATTGGACATGAGGACCTTGACCACACGCATCGGTTTCCACGTCTTGTCGTCATACTCGACGCTGACCTGGCCCTTGCCGTCCGGTGCGAAGTAGGGATGTTTCGCATCCTCGAAGACGCGCATCATCCGGTTGCACAGAACGTACGGCAGCGGAAGGAGTTCCGGCGTATCCGAGCAGGCGTACCCGTACATGATCCCCTGGTCGCCTGCCCCGATTTCCTTGTACTTCCCGAGTTCGGCCCGTGTGCCGATGTTGATGTCCGGTGACTGGGGAATGATGGCGTTCAACACACCCATGGAACCACCGTCAAGACCCAGGCAGAAATCGTTGTAGCCGATCCCGAGAACCGTATCGCGGACGATCTTTTCCACGTCCACGTAGATCCGGGTCGAGACTTCGCCGCCGACCACGCAGAAGCCCTTGCCGAGGAAAACTTCGAGGCCGCAGTGCGGCATGTTGTAAACGGTCAGCCCGAGCTTCTTCTCCTCGTCGAGGATAGCGGCGATGATATTGGCGGCAATGGCGTCGGCAACAATATCCGGATGCCCTACCTTGATGCTTTCCGATGTGATCTGCATATTTCCTCCCTGAATGATGGGTTTCGTATTGCACTTCCAGTCTAGGGGTTTCTAACAGAGTTTCCGACCTTTCTCAACTCCTTATTCTCTGCCGTTGCGATCATGTCGCCCTACAGACATGTCCGGGGGGACGATGTCCCCTTCCGGAACGAGCACGGAATACCCTGACGACCGATGTCCCATAAAAAAGGCAAAGTATCGAAACACTTTGCCTGGATTCTTGACGGATTCGTTTTCGTCGCTATTTATTGATTCTGTTCTTTCCGTCGACATGGACACATTTCGGTTTCCAGCCCTTCGTCTCGGCATTCTCCACCGTCACATAACTTGCGATGATGATGAGGTCGCCCTTCGACACCTTCCGGGCAGCCGCGCCGTTGAGGCAGATCACGCCGGAGTTCTTCTTTCCTTCGATGACGTAGGTAGAAAAACGCTCGCCGTTGGATACGTTGTAGATCGCGACTTTTTCGAAGGGAACGAGATCGGCGGACTTCATAAGGCCTACGTCGATGGTGATGCTTCCCTCGTAATTCAGATTGGCGTCTGTCACCGTCGCCCTGTGTATCTTGGACTTGAGCATGATGCGCTGCATGGCTATTCCTCACAAAAAAGCGTTTACAACACGGGTCTAAATAGAGAGCGGCTCCCCGAATACGTAATTGTCAATGAGCCTGGCCGCACCGATCCGAACGGCCAGTGCCAGGACGGACTCGCCCTCCAGACGGGCCACATCCTTCATCGTCATCGTATCGCAGATTTTTGCGTAATCGATTTTCGCATGGGGATGTCTGCTGATGAAGCGGCTTACTGCATCGAGGATCACGGCCGTATCCCTCTCTCCCTTTTCATGCATTTCCTTGGCTATTTTCAGGCTCCGGCTGAGGCTCAGTGCCGATTCCCTCTCCTCAGGCTTCAGATAGGTGTTCCTTGAGCTCATGGCGAGCCCGTCAGGTTCCCGGACGGTGTCAAGGCCGATGATCTCGAGGTCCATGTTGAGATCGGTCACCATTCTCTTGATGACGACGAGCTGCTGAAAATCCTTTTTCCCGAAGACGGCGACATGGGGTTTTACGAGGTTGAACAGTTTCGCGCAGACGGTGGCAACACCGCGGAAATGGACGGGCCTGGAAAGGCCGCAGAGGTTCTGTGTTACCTCCATCAGATCCACATAGGTCTGGTAGTTCGGGGGGTACATCTCGTCGTTCGACGGGAAGTAGATTACGTCTACGCCCACGCCCCGGCAGAGTCGCGAATCCATTTCGAAATCCCGGGGATATTTTGCCAGATCCTCCGTCGGTCCGAACTGGGTCGGGTTGACATAGATGCTCGTCACGAGACAATCCCCGAGGTTGCGGCCTTCCTCCATGAGACGAAGGTGACCTCGATGGAGATAGCCCATGGTGGGAACAAAGGCGATCTTCTTGCCCTGGTTCCGCAGAGCCTCGGAATACTGCTGCATGTCCTTCGCTTTTTCAATGATGAGCATGGCCCCACCCCCACAATAAAAAAAGCCTCGCCGCGCTAGACGGGAGGCTGGTGACAGCAAACACTTCTCAACCGGTACCCTTCCGTCCCAGTCCCAAAGGGGATCCAAGCGGTGCGGACCCCACTTATCAGAAGACCACAAGGCTGTCAAGGGTTTTGTGTCGTGCCGAGAAGATTGCTCAGGTCCGCAAACTCCTTGACGGAGAGAGTCTCCGCTCGTCGATGGCCATCGATGCCGAGAGTTTCCAGAGCGGCAATCACCTGCTCCGGAGGAACGGGCAGAGGGGCAGACTTGAGATTGTTCAGAAGGGTTTTTCTCCGCATCGAGAAGGAGAGACGCACGAGACGCTGGAAAAGAACGGGGTCATTCACCCTGCAGAGAGGCTCATCCCGTACATCCAATCGCAGGATACGGGACTCCACGTCCGGCCGGGGGTGGAAGCAGGTGGCGGGGACCCTGTGCTCCAGGGTCGGCTTCGTATAGAGGGCAACATAGACGGACAGGGGACCGTAATCTTTTGTGCCCGGAGGGGCTGCAAGCCGTTCGGCAACCTCCCGCTGAAGCATGAGGACCATCCGGTTGATGGAGGTGCGGTATTCAAGAAGCCTCAGCACAATCTGGCTCGAGATGTTGTAGGGAACGTTCCCGATCACCTTTACTTTATCTACCGGGGTGACGTTTTGATCACGGGAAATCACCGCCGAGAAGTCGAACCGGAGCACGTCCGCATGCACGATCTCGACGTTGCCGCAATCGCCAAGTTCCTTCCGGAGAAGTTCCACGAGGAGCCGATCCACTTCCAGGGCCACGACGCGACGTGCCCGGCCGGCAATCATGGCCGTGAGAACCCCGATGCCGGCGCCGATTTCCACGACGGTGTCCCCATCCCGGATCTCGGCGATCCGGACGATCTTTTCCAGGATATTCGGATCACAGAGGAAGCACTGGCCAAGCCGCTTGCGCGGTCGGATCCCGTATTTACGGAGAAGGCTCAGAGGGCTCGACATTGCGGTTTCTCATCTTAACAACGGCGCGTATGGTGATGAAATACGCGGGTATGGTGAGCACGACGGCAAGCAGCAGTCCGCCGACCAGTAGCGGACAGAGGATGTGCCAGCCGATCTCCAGGATCGATCCGATGTCGTAATCAGTGAGGACAAAAGGATTTTCGGTCATGCCCAGCACGATTCTGCCGAGTTCATATTGCGCCAGGTACAAAAAAGGAATCGTAACCGGGTTCGATACAACCGTCGCGCTCAGGATGGCCGCTGTCATGTTCTGCCGGAACAGCAGACAGCTGACCATGATCAAGGCCGTGTGAAAAGGGATGGTCGGTGTCACCCCGATGAAAACCCCCAACGCCGTGGCACGGGCGATTTCCTCGGGCCTTCCGTTCAGGCTCAGGAATCGTTTGTAGAAATCGTTAATTCTTTCCCGTATCGTCATGCGCTCGACGGTCCGATTGTCGAAAAATCACGCCCTTTGCCCGTTCCCTTCTGTCTGTTTTTACGGCGTGTCGACGGGCCACCGGGAACGTGCATTCAGATCGAAGCTATCTTTCCGTCCCCGAGTCAGGTAGTGATGCCCCACGACGGCAATCATCGCCGCATTGTCGGTACAGAAAACGGGTGGCGGGATGTAAATTTGCATTCCCCTCTTTTGTCCTTCTTCCTGAAATCGCGCTCTCAGCCTGCTGTTGGCAGCGACACCCCCGACGACGGCGATTCGCCCTACCGCATGGTTCTCAGCCGCCCGCAGTGTCTTCTCGACAAGAACGTCTACAATGGCCTCCTGATAACTTGCGACAATGTCGGGAATTTCCGCATCCGTTGCAGGCCTGCCGAGTTTTTTTGTAAAGGTCAGGAGCGACGTCTTGACACCGCTGAAACTGAACTCAAGGCTGTCCTTCATGGACCGTGGGAAGAAAACGGCAGAGCGATTCCCCTTCACGGCCAGGCGGTCGATGACGACACCTCCGGGATACCCGATGCCCAGGAGTTTTGCCGCTTTGTCGAAGGCTTCGCCCGCGGCATCGTCACGGGTCTGGCCAACGAGGCGCATCCGGTCAAAACCATGGACGACATAAATATCCGTGTGGCCGCCGGACGCAACGAGGGCGACAAAAGGAAACGACGGTTTGTCATCGGCGAGGAATGCCGAAGCGACGTGGCCCTCCAGGTGATTGACCCCTACGAAGGGAATACCTCGGGCCAGGGCCACGGCCTTGGCCATGGACAGGCCGACGAGCAGAGAGCCGACTAAACCCGGCCCCCGCGTGACCGCGATCCCGTCGATGGCTCCAAGGGAGGTTTGTGCCTTTTCGAGCGCTTCCCGGACGACGGGAACGATCATTTCAACGTGCTTGCGGGATGCAATTTCGGGAACCACTCCACCGTACTTCTCGTGAATCCCGATTTGCGAAGCAATGACATTGGACAGAAGTTTGCGTCCGTCCTGAAGAACGGCCGCTGCCGTTTCATCACAGGAGGACTCGATTCCCAAGACCAGCATGGTCGATCCCTGTAACACATTCCCTCTTTTAATTAAAGCCCGAAACGCGTATACAGGAATTACGAAAGGACCTCGGACCATGGAAATCAGGACGGACTTTCTTGTCATCGGCAGCGGACTTGCGGGTCTGAGCTTTGCCATCAAAGCGTCCCGTTTCGGATCCGTGGCCGTCATCACAAAAAAGAATGCCATGGAATCGACAACGAACTATGCCCAGGGCGGCATCGCCGCCGTGATGGACGACGAGGACAGCTTCGATCTCCATATCGAGGATACCCTGCGGGCGGGAGCAGGACTTTGTCGCGAAGATGTCGTCCGGTTCGTTGTGAGCGAAGGGCCTGAGAGGATTGCCGAACTCATCGAATGGGGCGTCGAATTCTCCCGGAAATCCGGGAACCAGTCGCCGTTCGATCTCGGGAAAGAGGGGGGCCACTCGACGCGACGAGTGCTCCACGCGGCCGATTCCACCGGAAAGGAAATCGAGCGAGCCCTGATCGACAAGGCACACTCCCTGGGGAACGTCCAGATCCACGAAAACTTCCTTGCCATCGACCTCATTCTCGAGTCCAAGGTCCTGGGCCGGAAATCGATTCCCCGGGACGAGAGAGATCGCTGTCTCGGTGCTTACGTCTTCGACATCGAAAACGACCGGATCTACACGTTCAGGGCCCGATTCACGGTTCTGGCCACGGGCGGAGCGGGTAAGGTCTATCTCATCACGACAAACCCCGATATCGCAACGGGAGACGGCATCGCCATGGCCTGGCGTGCCGGGGCGCTGATCTCCAACATGGAATTCATCCAGTTCCACCCGACCTGCCTCTTCCATCCCGAGGCAAAATCTTTCCTCATCAGCGAGGCCGTCCGCGGCGAAGGCGGCGTTTTGAGACTCAAGAGCGGTGCTTCCTTCATGGAACGATACCACCCCTCCAAGAGCCTCGCGCCGCGGGATGTTGTGGCGAGGGCCATCGACATCGAACTGAAGAAGTCCGGGGATGACTGTGTTTTTCTCGATATCAGCCACCGGGACCGGGACTATCTGATGAAGCGATTCCCGACCATTTACAGCCGGTGCCTTCGTTATGGAATCGACATGGCCAACGATCCCATCCCCGTGGTTCCCTCCGCCCATTATCTGTGCGGAGGGGTTGTGGTGAACAGCCACGGCGAGACCAGTATAGACGGGCTCTTCGCAGCCGGTGAGGTCGCCTGCACGGGTTTGCACGGAGCCAACCGTCTGGCGAGCAACTCCCTTCTGGAATGTGTCGTTTTCGCGCACCGGGTTTGCGAGCGTATCAGGGAGCTAATGCCGTCGGTCCCCGCGGAGGAACTGCCCCTCCCCCTCTGGCAGCCGGGAAAGGCCACGGAGAGCGATGAATCCATCGTCATTGAACACAACTGGGACGAGATTCGTCGCTGCATGTGGAATTATGTAGGCATCGTCCGGTCCAACAAGCGGCTGGAGCGTGCCAAAAAGAGAATGGAACTCATCGGCCAGGAAATCCACGACTACTACTGGAGCTTCAAAATCACCCGCGACCTGCTCGAGTTGCGGAATCTTTCCGTCGTGGCAAATCTCATGGTCACCTGCGCCATGTTGCGCAAGGAAAGCCGGGGACTTCACTTCAATCTGGATTACCCCGATCGGGACGACCGGTACTGGCAGCGGGACACGATTGTCCGCCGATAGCAGGCGGCTAACGCCACTCCAACTGCACGTTGGCCGGCACGCTCATGAAGACGAGCCGGATCGGATCCGGTTATTTGCTCCGTGCTGCGGAGATGTATTCTTTCGACAGGCGCTCGTCGCCGGCGATGTCGTCCTACTCCTTCAGGATTGCGCTTCCCGACCGTGCGAGAGCTGCGGTCGCTACCAGGATGCAGATGGCGCGTCTTATGACGTTCCCCGGAAGGTTCGCTTGAAGATGTAGTCCACGTTTCCGAGGAAGTTTTCCAGCCGGAAAATCCCCCGGATCTCTTTTGCACCAAGATAGGATTTTACTCGCCTGTCGGAAAGCAGCAAGTCCTTGAACTCGATGCCCTCGAGCCAGGCGCGCATGGCGTTCTCCTGGACAACGGCATAGGCCTGTTCTCTCGTCATGCCTTTTTCCAGCATTTTCAGAAGGACCTTCTGAGAGAAGATCACGCCTCGGGTAAGGTTGAGATTTTCGATCATGCGGTCCGGGTAAATAACAAGGTCATCAACGAGTCCCGTAAAGCGGCTCAGCATGAAGTCCAGCAGGACCGTCGCGTCGGGGGCGATGACCCGCTCGACGGAGGAGTGGCTGATGTCCCGTTCATGCCAGAGCGCCACATTTTCCATGGCCGCCACGGCATATCCCCGCATGAGTCGCGCAAGGCCCGAGAGGTTTTCTGAAAGTACGGGGTTGCGCTTGTGGGGCATCGCCGAGGAACCCTTCTGCCCCGGCGAAAAGTACTCTTCGGCCTCGCGCACCTCCGTCCGCTGGAGATGACGGATCTCCGTTGCGAATTTTTCCAGGGACGAGGCAATGATGGCAAGCGTCGAGAAAAACTCGGCATGGCGGTCGCGCTGCACGATCTGTGTGGCCACCTTTTCCGGAGTGAGGCCGAGCTTCCTGCAGACGTATTCCTCCACGGCGGGATCGACAAAGGCAAAGGTTCCCACGGCCCCCGATATTTTCCCGCACGCAACGGCATCTCTTGCACGGAGCATGCGGTTGCGATTCCGGACCATTTCTTCGTACCACATGGCCATCTTGAGTCCGAACGTGACTGGTTCGGCATGGATGCCGTGGGTTCGACCGATCATCAGGGTCTTTTTGTGCAGAAAGGCTTTTTTCTTCAACACGTCGAGCAGAAGGTCGATGTCGGCAAGAAGAATATCCGCGGCTTCTTTCAGGAGTACGGCCAGGGAGGTGTCGAGGATGTCCGATGAGGTGAGCCCCACGTGGATAAAACGGGATTCGGGCCCCACGAATTCCGCTACGCTGGTTAGAAAGGCGATCACGTCGTGCTTGACGGTCCGTTCGATCTCGTCGATTCGATTGATATCGAAACGGGCTTTTGCCTTGATCGTCCGGAGCGCTTCCCGGGGAATATCCCCTTTCTTTGCCAGTGCCTCGCAGACGAGGATTTCAATATCGAGCCACTTCTGGAAACGGTTCTGTGGGCTCCAGATCGACTCCATTTCCGTGCGTGAATATCTTGGGATCATGCTACCTCACTGCCGGCCGCCTTTGGCTTTGATTCGTCGGCGATACTATCATGCAGGGTGACCTGAATCCAGATTTTTCTGCGACTCCGTTCCGGACTCGGAAGCAACGAATGTAAAAAAAGCCCGGCGCGTTCAAGCACCGGGCTTTTTACGATTTTTCTGGTGGCGGCGCAGGGACTTGAACCCCGGACACTGCGGATATGAGCCGCATGCTCTAACCAGCTGAGCTACGCCGCCGTAAAAGAGTGGTTTTCTTAACGTACTTTTTCGATATTGTCAAGCGCGCCGCTTTGTATCTATTTGCCGTCCGGTTGCGCCGGTTTCGACAGTTTGTAGGCCACGATGCAGCTGTTTGTCCTGATGGTCGCACCGACCGAAAGAACGAGGGCCATGACGATTTCATCCTCTCCGTCGTTGTCAATGTCCTTGATCTGGTAGTCAGCACCGTATCCGTTGATTTTCTTTGACCGCCACAGTTCGGACAGTCCGAGGCCGTCCCATTCGAAGGCGTAGACCTCGGCTGCCGTAAAGGCCGGTGCATTCTTCAGAACCCGCCCGGTTGACGAAATATTTTTCAGTACGATGACTTCCTTTTTCCCGTCTTTGTTGAGATCGTATGTCAATATTCTCAGATTGAGGAAACTCAGGTCCGCCTGGTCCGTAAAATTCCTCGTGCCCGCAGCATATTCGGGCTTCAGGGCATTGTTGCTCCCTCCATATGGCTCGTCGCTTCGCCAGATCATTTCACGGGTCGGACCCATGAACTGCGTCAGATTGATCAACAGCTTGTCCGTCCTTTCGTATATTCGCATATAGTCGAGCGCGTCAAATGTGATCACCCGTTCCGAGGATGAATCAATGGCATCCAGCGTGACCCCGTATACGGGAAGCCCCTGGGGGATCCTTGCCTTTTCACCCAGGACATACTTTCCGTTCTCCCAGGCGAGGAAGTGAATCGGATTGATGAAGAATTTCGTCTGGTCCGGCGATAGGACCTGTCCCAGCAGCCTCGGGGTGCCCGTTGTATTGATCACGCGCATCAGATAAGGAAGCTTCCGGGCAATGATTTCGTAATTGCCGTTTCGATATTCTACGACGAAAGATTCCACCGTCCATCGGTTGATGCTGGTCACGAAGATCTCGGGAATGCCGTTGCCGTTAATGTCGGCGATGTCGACTCCAACATAATTGTCGTAGGTTCCGCCCGATATCTTCTTCAACTGCCTGAATTCGTTCCCTACCTTCTGATAGATGTACAAATTGGTGTTGTCGATCACGACGACCTCGTTGAGGCCGTCCCCGTTTACATCGCCGATGTCCATTCCCTTGAATTCCGTGCCGTACTTCGGGCTCATCCAGAAGCCTTTCCGGTCAAAAGGCTCAGACCCCGTGATGAAATCCGGGTTGATGATCCCCGTATAGGTCGTCTTGCCTTTCCGCATGCCCGAGATGATTTCCGTCTCCTGGGATTTGGGTGCTGCACCGGATTGGCCGGCACCTGCAATTGCTCCCGCCGTTGCTCCGGCGGTTGCCGAAGCCGCAGGGAGGACCGAAGCGGGAGCCGCCTGCACCGCCGGGGCCTCCCCGGTGATGTGAGACCGGATTTTCTGCGAGAAGTCACTGATTTTTGGAATCACTTCGTTCATTCCCCGGGTCTGCTCGTAGAGCGTAACGGGCGTCTGGTTCGATGCCACATCGAGCAACTTTCCGTCGAGGCTGATGCTGTCGCCGATTTTGGTAATGCTTCCCCAGACAATGTAATCGACCTTCAATCGCTTACCCATCGACGAAACGTCCGCTTGTGAGTACTCCTTCTTCTGGCTCTTGTCCATGGCGTCAAGCACGCTGGCCTTGCTCAGGACGTCCGTCTTTCCCCCTACGGTAACCCGGGAGATGATCATGTCCCAGATGCCGTCCCGCACATAATTGATATTGTCACTGCTGTTGACTGCAAAGGGAAGTACCGCGATCTGTCTCGTCTGCTGGGCCTCCACGGTGGAAACCGTCGCCATCGCCAGCAAAACCCCCAAGGCAATCAGAATTGTTTTTCTCATCCTGTTTCTCCTCGACGATATAGTTTCTGAAGCTGTCTTTAGCATCGAATTCCGAATGATTCAATGCTCTTTTGCTAGAACGATCCATGTCGGTTATGGTTGACCAAACCGCGGACTCGGGAAATTCCTCATTGCGGCGGCCTAAAATAGAATTCCCGTTCCCCGGCAGGGAGTCTTCGCTCACGGCAGGTCTCTTCGGCACATGATACACGGAGAGAATGCCTGTCACAAAAATATATTTGACACACGGCATAAATTTGCTATGCAGCCCTAGATGAACGATCTCTCCACCTCATCGAGCCGGATTACTATCACGGATCCTAGAGAGCGTCCCGGTTTGAAGGACTGCCGCCTGCTGAAGCCCTTCCGTCCCGGGTTCCCGCTCAGAAGCCCGCACCTCCAAACGATCCTGGCCAGCCTGAAGCTACGCGCCCTGGGGAAAGCCATTCTCCGGGAGAACTCGGAAACGATCCTCATCGATGCAGGCGATGGAATCCGTCTCCTCGGGTACCGCGCCGTCCAGCCGGAGGGCCGCAGTCTCGGCCTCGTCATCCTGATCCACGGTTGGGAGGGAAGCTCGGACTCCACCTACATGATCACGACGGGTCATCGACTCTACCGCAGCGGGTACGACGTCTTTCGCCTGAATCTCCGGGACCACGGCGACAGTCACCATCTCAACGAAGGGGTTTTTCACAGCGCCCGGATCGACGAGGTCTGTTCGGCCGTTTCGGCCGTAGTCGGTGAAGCCGGCGATAAACCCTGTCACCTCATCGGATTTTCACTGGGCGGCAATTTCGGCATCCGGATCGCCCTCCGCCTTGATGCTCGGCGGGCGGGATCCCTGAAAAATATTATCGCCATCAGTCCCGTCCTGGACCCCTGGAAGGCCACCGACGCCATCGACAACGGCTTTTGTGTCTACCGTGACTATTTCGTAAAGAAGTGGAAGCGGTCCCTTGTCAGAAAGCAGAGTCTGTTCCCGAACCGTTACGATTTTTCGGATGTCATGAGCATGACGTCCTGCATGGAAATCACAGAGCGAGTCATCCCCCGTTACACCCCGTTCAAAAATGTCTTGGACTATTTTCGAACCTACACGCTTACCGGGGCGAATTTCTCCCGTCTTGCCGTCCCCGTCACAATCCTCGCCGCCGAGGATGACCCGTTCATTCCCATTGAGGATTTCCGGATTCTCCGGGGAAACGACCGGTTGCGTGTCGTCATGGAACGCTACGGCGGTCACTGTGGATTCCTCCAGAATCTCCGGCTCCGGGTATGGTTCGAAGATTTTCTTGAAAGAATCTTGCAGGGTTGCAAAATCGAATCCTGACTTTGATTGGGATCGTTTTGCCGTGCTCGACAACTGCGTCTTGATGGCCTGCACGAAATCTGTATAATGGGAGCCCTTTGGAGCAGAGGATGCAGCCAATTGATCTGTCGGATAAAAACGGAGTCATCGATCGTATCGTCGAACGCCTGGGGCGCCATCCCATTGATTACGAGGAACGGCTTGCATTCATCCGGGGAAAGAAAGGCACCCCTGACCACTGGCTTTCGGCGGGTGTCATCGTTCTTCTTCATTACCGAGAAGGGGCGGCGCGGGAGGCTGGATTTGTCCTGCAACTCATCAAACGCTCATCGGAGGTCCCACAGCCTGGAGACCTCAGCTGTCCGGGAGGCATGCTTCACCACCGTACGGACCGCCTCCTGAGCCATGTGATTGCCTCCGGTCTCACGCCCATCCTGCAGGGAAGAGCCCTCTCGCTTACCAGGTCCAGGGGGGCAAGCGCCTATGGCCATATCTCCCTCTTTCTTGCCAATGCCCTGAGAGAAGCCTGGGAGGAGGTCCGGCTCAATCCGTTCAATGTCCAGTTTCTGGGACCCCTGCCCTCCCGTGAACTTTATGTCTTTTCCCGGATCATCTTTCCCGTCGTGGGTCTTGTGAAACAGGACTGGAAATTCCAGCCGAACTGGGAGGTAGAACGAATCGTTGAAATTCCCCTGAAGGCACTCTTCGAGCAGCAGAATTACGGGACGCTGACAGTGGAAATCGAATCGACGGTTCCCTTCAGCCATCAGGTGGAACGGGAGAGAGACTTTCCCTGTTTTCTCTATACCCCTCCCGACGGAAACGAAGAAATCCTCTGGGGAGCCACGATGTTCATTGTGATGAATTTTTTAGAGATCGTTTTCGGGTTCCGCATCCCCGATGCGGTCTCAACCCGCGTCGTACGGAAGTCCCTGCAACCCGATTATGCAACGGGCAATCACAACCCCGCATTCCGATAAGGCAACCGGCCATCATGAGAAATCGGACCCTGAACCTTGATGCCGTCGTCTTCGATTTTGACGGAACGCTCGCAGTCCTGAACATCGACTTCAAGGAAATGCGCCGGGACATTCTCGATCTGGCAGCAGCCTGCGGCATCGGGGAAGATGGACTGGAGGGGCTTTTCGTTCTCGAAATGATCGCCGAGATCCGGCGCCGAATCGGCCCCGCATCCCCGGAGCGTGAGGTCTCCTTTGCCAGACAGGCCATGAAACAGGTGACCGAGCGTGAACTGGCGGGAGCGGCAAACAGTCTTCCCTTTCCGGGCGTGAAGCAGATGTTCGGAGAACTGAGAGGGCGGGGGATCAAAACGGGGGTCCTGACCCGGAACTGCATGAAGGCGGTTACGGCGATTTTTCCCGACATCCATGATTACTGCGATATCGTCGTGACGAGGGATGATACGCTGCATGTGAAGCCCCACCCCGGGCACATTCGCATTGTTCTGGAGCGCTTGAGTCAAGATCCGGGCCGGACGGCAATGGTTGGCGATCACCCCATGGACATTCGGGTGGGAAAAGAGGTCGGTGCCCTTGCCATCGGGGTGCTGACAGGCTATTCCACCGCCCTTGAGTTGAACGGTGCGGGGGCCGACCTGATCCTGGACAAGGCCCCGGAGATCACAAGCTACCTGAAATAGAGATCTGCGGTGGGATTCGGAAATCCGGGTTCGTTAATGATAGACCTTTCCGGCAGCAACGGGCGGTGCGACGCGGAGATAGATCCCGTTGACCTGTTGAGAAAGCTTCCGGGCCTCGAGCCAGAGTTCTCCCGCCATTCTGTTCAGCTTGTCCAGTTCATCTGACATTTTTTTTAAATTTTCACGGGATGCCCGTGCGTATTCCCTGAGCTGTACCTCTCGTGCCCGACATTCCTCAATGAGCTCCCGGTGCCTTTCAAACTCCTCGCCTGTCAGGTTTTTTTCACGAATCAGATCGTCTATCGATTTAACCGTGTTCAAGGCAGCCTCCCTCGCAAAAAATCGCTGATCAGTCCTATGAGTGCGTCACATCGTACCCGTGGTGGCCTAAAATGGCAATACGAAAAGGGGGTGATTTTCCGCTGCCCTCCTCTACGAATATTTCATGACGACTCATACGGAAAAAGTCGCAGTCCGGTCACGGATTCTTGATGAGCTCGACGGGTTCAACTTTTGCGCATCCGAACAAGAAAATATGATATAGATACATACTCTTGTGAGGGGCCTGCAGCGCCCTTCTCGGGATGGACAACAATTCTATGGTGGAGCAGCCATGTTTGCGGTGACGATCACAAAAAGTTTCTCAGCGGCGCACGCCCTCCAGATCGGCGGCAAGTGCGAAGATCTCCACGGCCACAATTTCAAGGTCGAGGTGACCGTTGAAGGCCGGGAACTCAATACGGAAGGGATTCTTATTGATTTCCGTGATTTAAAAAGATGGACCGTCGAGATTCTCGACGAGTTGGACCACAAGCACCTCAACGATCTTCCCCCGTTTGCCGGGAGGTGTGCGACCTCGGAGAACCTGGCGCGCTATATTTACGGACGCGTCGCAGAAAAAATGAAGGGACATGCATCCCGGATTGCCGAGGTAACCGTCTGGGAATCGGACAATTCCCGTGCGGTCTATTCCGGAGAAAATCGATGATCGACGTTCAGAGCAGGAAGGATCATCGGAAGATCAACATCCGAAAAGTGGGTGTGAAGGGAATCAAGTACCCCATCATCGTCCTCGACCGGGTAAACGACATCCAGCACGTCAACGCCACGATCAATATGTACGTGAACCTGCCCCACCACTTCAAGGGCACGCACATGAGCCGCTTCATCGAGATTCTCAATGAATACCGGGGAAAGATCAGCATCCGCAACTTCGAGAAGATCCTCCGGACGATGCGCGAGAAGCTCAATGCCAAGTCGGCCCGCATGGAAATCGAATTTCCATACTTCATCGAGAAAAGCGCCCCCGTTTCGGGTGCGAAGAGCATCATGGACTATCTTTGCTGGTTTTCCGGCGAAAACGACGGGGAAAAAACAGACTTTCTCGTCGGAGTTTCGGTCCCCGTCACGACCGTTTGCCCGTGCTCCAAGGAGATGAGCTGCGTGGGGGCCCACAACCAACGCAGCATTGTCCGCGTTCAGGTCCGTTTCAGACAGTTTTTCTGGATCGAGGACATCATCGGCATCATCGAGAGCTCTGCAAGCGGGGAAGTCTATTCCCTCCTCAAGCGGGTTGACGAGAAACACGTGACGGAAAAGGCCTACGGGAACCCCATGTTTGTCGAGGATGTGGTGAGAAACGTTGCCGTCAGGCTCAATAAGGACAACAACTTCACCTGGTACAGCGTGGAGGCGGAAAATATCGAAAGCATCCACAATCACAGCGCGTATGCGTACGTGGAGAAAGAATGACCGGACAAGTCAAGATCAGACGCTTTCTTCCATGGGCATGACGAAACCCTTGACGCCGGAACGGGGATGTTCCCTGCGGATGACCCGGATGGTGTCCTTGATGTGACTGACTTCCTCGTCTTCAGCAGCGATAAACAGTGCGTGGTTCTTTCCTGGCCAGCAGTGGGTTCCGAGTTTCGGTTCCGTATCCGTCCCCTCACCCCGAACCTCCCGCATCTTCGTGTAGGCCCGGACGCCGCTCTTCTTGAAGATATCGATGACATCCTCGTCGGCGGCATCACAGTAGACGATCAGAAACATTTTCATGGCACCCCTCCATTTCATGTTTCGGTGAACGTCAGGCAGATAGTGGAATTTCTTTCTTCTATCTATACGCTTCCTTGTAAGCAGATGCAAGCCGCTCAGGAACCTGGCGTTCCGCTTTTGTTCCTTTTGAAAAGGCCGGCACATTTTGCGCCCAGGGACAAGATACTCCCTGGAATTTTCTTGATGAGAATCCACAGGGACAACAGCGCCTGAGGCGCCTGGCGAGCCTTTTTCGCAAGGTCTGGAATCTGCCGGATACGAAATTTCCAGTAATCCAGGGTGGCAAGCTTCCGGTACTCGCCGCGCTTGAACCATTCCTGGCCGTCGTCAAACAGGTCATACGCTGCCGGGACCACGACCAGCGTCAGAAAGAGCGAGGTGAGCAAGCCGCCGATCACGGACACGCCCATGGGGGAGCGGGTCTCCGCTCCTTCACCCACCCCGAGCGCGACGGGCAGCATGCCGAAGATCATGGCAACGGTCGTCATGAGGATGGGCCGCAATCTCACGGGCCCTGCTTCCAGAATGGCCTCGCGCCTGCCCACTCCCCTTGCGCGAAGGGTATTTGTATAGTCCACGAGCAAAATGGCGTTTTTCTTGACCAGTCCCATGAGAAGGATCAGGCCGATAAAGCTGAAGATGTTCAGCGTTTTCCCCGTCATCCAGAGAGCCCCGAAGGCGCCGACAAACGACAGGGGCATGGAGAGGAGCACCGTAAAGGGGTGGACAAAACTTTCAAACTGCGCTGCCAGAACCATGTAGGCCATGATGACGCCCAGCATGATTGCGAACAGAAGGTACTGAAAGGACTCCTGCATGACATCGGCCTGACCTTTGTAGGCCGCCGTAAAGTCGGACGGGAGCACCCTGGCCGTAATCGCATTGAGCTCGCCCATGGCCTGCCCCATCGGCTTCTTCTCGAGATTGGCAAAGACCGTCACGGCCCGCTGCCTGTCGACCCGGTTGATCACGCTCGGTCCGCCGCCCTCAACCATCTTGACGACGTTTGACAGTTCCACAAGCCTTCCATCCTTCGACCGCACGTAAATCCGTCCGATATCGGAGGGATTCATCCTGTTTTCAGGATCGAGCCTCGCTCTCACGTCATAGCGCCTGCCCTTTGCCTCATCTTTGTACTTGGTCACATCGACTTCGCCGCCGATGAGGAAATTGATCGCTTCGGCGATGGTGGCAATGTTCACCCCCAGGTCGGCCGCCTTGTCTCTGTCTATGTAAATCTTGACTTCGGGCTTGCCCTGCTCGAGCGATGTGTCGACATCGACGATCCCGGGCAGCCTTGAAAATTCTTCGGTGATCTGTTTCGCGTATCTCTGCAGACCGTCCATGTCCATTCCGCGGATGGAGTACTGGATGGGTACGTTTCGCTGTCCTCCGCCGATAAGGGATATATTTTCCGCGCTGGCCTTGAGCCCCGGGATCTGGGCCAGCTGCTTGCGGATCTGAGCCTGGATGTCCTGCTGGCTTCTGTTTCGTTCTTTCTTTGGCGAAAGGGTGATGAAGAATACGGCCTTGTTGATCTGCCGAAATCGTCCGTATCCCTGCGAATAATACAGCCTCGTGATTTCGGGGATGTCCTTGACAAGGGTCTCGGCCTTACGGAATAGCTGATCCGTGGAATCAACCGAATAATCGACGGGAGCCTCGAGCCTGACGATGAACTGGCTCTGGTCTTCCTGAGGCACAAATTCCTTGCCGATGAATCGGGTCATCAGGATGCTCAGGATGAAGATGACCAGCGCAAAAGCCAGGACCGTTTTCCTCCTGTCCAGGCTGTATGCAAGGACCCTGCGATAGATGACCTCCATCAGGTCGTAATATTTTTCGAGCCAGTCGCCGAGCCGTTTCAAAGGTTTGGAGACCTTCTGGAAACGCTTCGATTCCGCATTCGGGGTTCCGGCGCCATGGGCCTTGAGAAAACGCGAGGAAAGCATCGGCGTCAGGGTGAATGAAATGATCATGGACACAATCACGGCAAATACGACGGTAAGGGCAAACTGAAGGAAGAACCTTCCGATAATGCCCTTCATGAAGGCCACGGGAAGGAAGATGGCCACGATGGCCATGGTGGTCGCAAGGACGGCAAGTCCGATCTCCGCTGTGGCGAAGGAGGCTGCTTCGCGGGGCTTCATGCCGCCTTCGATGTTTCGGTAGATATTCTCAATGACGATGATAGCATCGTCGATGAGGAGCCCGATGGAAAGCGTGAGCCCCAGCATGGTCATGTTGTTGAAGGTGAACCCGAACATGCTGATAAGAAAGAAGGTGGAAATGACGGAAATGGGCAGCGCCAGGGCACTGATGACCGTCGTCCTGACATTTTTCAGAAAAAGAAAGACGGCAAATACAGCAAGCAGACCTCCGAAAATCAGGTGATTCTGGACTTCGTTGATGGAGGTCTTGATGAATCGGGACTGGTCAAAGGAAACGCTGATATTCATGCCCGGCGGGAAGTTGCTTTCGACCTTTTTCAGCTCCTTTTTGACCAGGTCGATTACCTCGACGGTATTGGTGCCGGACTGCTTCTGAATACCGAGACCGACAGCCGTCTGTCCGTTGAGTCGTGCGATGGAACGCCTCTCCTCAAGCCCGTCCTCTGCCCGGCCAAGGTCCCGGATTCGCACAGGGGAACCGCGATAATAGGTAATGATCAAGTCGTTGAAATCGGGGATGCGGGGAAATTCCCCTTTGATTTTGATGGAATATTCTTTGGATGCGCTTTCGATACGTCCACCGGGAAGTTCCACATTCTCCCGCGCCAGGGCCTGGATGACGTCATTGGCCGTGATCTGGTATGCTTGAAGCTTGTTCTGGTCCAGCCATATGCGCACCTGCCTGAGTCGAAGACCACCCAGGTTGATGGCACCCACTCCGGACACTTTCTGCAATTTTTCCTTGAGGACCTCATCGGCATAGGTGGAAAGCTCACCGATCGTCCGGGTCCCCGACAGGCTGAGCCACAGAACCGGGGTCGCATCAGGGTCCACCTTCTCGATGATGGGTTCATCGATGTCGGTGGGAAGCTTGGACCGGATGACGGAAATTTTCTCCCGCACATCCTGGACGGCAAGATCGATGTTCCGTTCGAGAACAAACTCAACGGTGACGACGGATACTCCTTCGACGCTCTGGGAACTGAGTGTCTTGACGCCGTTGATCGTGTTGATGGACTCCTCGATTTTGTCCGTTACATCGATGTCCATGATCTCGGGGCTTGCCCCCTTGAGACGCGTCGTGACATTTACGATGGGGAAGTCGACCTTGGGGTAGAGGTCAACCCCGATAGAAGGGTAACTCACGATGCCCAGGACGACCAGTGCCATCAGGAACATCGTCGCAGAGACGGGCCGCTTGATGGAGGTGTCAGCGAGCCACATTGACCTTCACTCCTTCCGCCAGGTTCTGCTGCCCCGCCACGACGAGGGTCTCGCCTTCCTTGACTCCCTCAAGCACTTCCATCAAGTCGTCGTATTTGTTCCCGACCTTGATGATGCGCTCTTTTGCGCGGTCTCCTTCCAGGACAAAGGCCTTGATGCTTTTTCCTTCGTAGAGCATCGAAGTTACAGGAATGACAACGGTGTCTTTGTGCTCCGAGGTGTAAAGGATCACCTTTGCGAAAAGTCCCGGTTTCAGCAAGCGCTCCGGGTTGGAAGCCCGAGCCTCGACCGTGAGAGTCCGGGTCCGCTCGTCGACCGTCGGATAAATGATCGACACTTTCCCCTTGAATTCACGGCCGGGATAGGCATCCACGAGGAACTGGACATCCTGATTGACCCGGATTCTTCCAATGTCCTTTTCGGAGATTGTGAAAAACAGTTTCAGCGGATCGATCTGAACAAGAACGTACAAGGGGGTCCCGTTCCTCAGGTATTCCCCCTGCGATATTTTTTTCTCGCTGATGAACCCGCTCATAGGCGCGAGAATTCGTGTCTTGGCATAACGCTCTTTCGCGATGGCTAGGGCCTCTTTTGCCCGGTCGACTTCGGCTTCAGCAACGGCGAGTCGCGTGACCACATCGTCAAACTGCTGCTTCGTGACCAGTTCTTCTTTGTAGAGTGTCTCTTTTCGTCTGTATTCTGCTCTGGCATTGACCAGGGTTGCCTCGGCCTGCCTCAGAGCCGCCTCGACACGTCGGAGTTCGCTCGCATAATCCCGGTCCTCAACCGTGGCGATCAGGGTCCCTTTGGCCACAAAATTTCCTTCTTCCACAAGAGCGGTTCGAAGAATTCCCTCGATTTCACTGGAGACGATCACCTGCTCAAAGGCCTTGAGCGTTCCGATGGCTTCCAGGAAAGGCCGGAGCGATTTTGCCTGTATAGTCTGGACCTGGACATTGATCGTTTTTTCGCCGACCACGCCAACCTCTTTCTGGCTGCATCCGCCTGCGAAGAAAACCGGAAGGACCAGGACAAGAAATACGATGACGGCAGGAGATCCGGCCTTTATGGATGTAAGGCTAAAGTATCGCTTCAGCATATATAGATAATCCTCCGGTATAGTTCAGTTATCAGAACCTGCTACTTCTATTCCAGTCACGAAGTTAATCAAGGGATATCCGGTTACCCGCATCAGTCTCAGAATGAAATACTGATAATTATAGGTTGCATCGGCAACGAGCTTCTGGGCCGAGATGAGGAGGTTGTTTGCATCGATCACGTCGAGGCTGCTGGCAAGACCGAATTCGAACTGCTTGGCGATGGCCCGGATATTGTCTTCCGCATAAACCAGCTGGTCCTGTGCGGACTTGAGGATCCCTTTCTGGGCGAGCAGCTCGAGATACGTGTTCTCGACTTCCAGGTTCACAGATTTCACAAAATCACGGTACTGGAGATCCGCCTGGCGGTACCGTGCCTCCGACTCCCGCACTTCGGCACGCCGGAGACCGCCTTCAAAAAACGGAAAATTAAGCGTCAGGGCACCATAGGCACTGTCCCGGTTGAGAGTCGGCGTCGCGGGATCCTGGTCCGTCCCGAGGTAGACACCGGAGAGCGAAACGCTGGGCCAGTAAGTTCCCCGGGTGACATCGACCTGTTTTTCGGATATCTTGACCTGCGCCTCGACGCTCTTCACATCGGGGCGTCGCTTGACGGCCGCATCCTGCAATTCAGCCAGGCTGCCGGTCTTTCCTTCCTGAACGGGAACTTCCCGGATCGCAAAGTCTCTCTCGATGGATACAAGCCTCGCCAGACTCACTCGCGAAATTTCATAGGCGTTCTTCGCCTTGATCTGATCCGACAGGGCTCCCGACAGTTCGCCTTCGGCACGGAGAACCGTCGTCTTCGTGATCTCGCCGGCCTTCAGCCGCGTTCTCGCAGCACTGAGATACTTCATCAGCCGTTCCACGTTGGAGTCGGCGATTTCGAGTCCTTTTCTGGTCTTCAGGAACTCAAAGTAGGCCAGGGATACCGTAAGCAGGAAATCCTCCTGATAGGCCCGGTAATCGAACCGGCTTTTCTCCACACCATCCTTGGAAAGCGAATAGGAGATGAAATCCCGTCCGCTCAGTGACAGGGTCTCGTCGATGCGGAGCCCCCAGTTTCCCTGCGAGTGAGGCTGGATAATGGAACCGGAGGCGTTCGTCTTCCCCTCCGTATATTGAGTGGCCGCCCCGAATGCCGTGGCTTTCGGCAGAAGCGCTGAGAGAGCTTTGTACTTACCGGAATCGGCGATTTCCACATTTTCACCGGAAATCTTCACTTTCTCAGATTGCTGCATTCCGATTCGGTATAGCTCCTCAAGGGTGTATTCCGCCGCCTGCAGAGGCGCGTACACAAAAAGGAGCATCAGGCCAACCGGTATTGCCCATAAACCGTAATGATTCATTCTGCCTCCCGGGAAACGCTGCTTTCCATTCACGATCATACGTACCTTTCCTTCAGTATTTCCCCTCGCTGGCGGCGCCTCGCAGAAACACGTCCAATACATCATCCACTTTTCCCGAAAGGGACGTTCGGGAAGGTTTCATGATCCAGTCAAACTTGAAATACCCCACGATCCCGACAAGAGAATGCGCAAGCGACTTCGTGTCGAGATCCCGGAGAACCCGCTTTCCGATCCCCTCTTGAAGGAGCGCCTCGATGTAATCAACATGCCTCCGATGCTCGGCAAGGATTCGGTCTCTCAGTTTTTTCAGCCCTTGTGTCCGAAGCCCGCTTTCATGACCGACCAGCAGGCGGTAAAAGTCGACATGATGCTCGACATATTCGAAATGGGAAATCACGAGGGCCTTGATCCTGCCCTGGATGGACTGCTCGCGGTTCACGGCCGCAACGATTTCGGCATACATCAGCTGAACTTTCTCCATGATCATGACCGAGTACAGTTCCTCTTTTCCGCTGAAAAAATGATAAAGGCTCCCGATGGAAAAGCCGGAGGCGTCGGCGATCTCCGCCATCGTCGTCTCGTGGAAACCCTTCGAGGCGAATACTTTCTCCGCCTGCTCGAGAATTTCGGCACGGCGAAAGCGGAATTCCTTTTCTTTTCTCTGGAGTTTTCCGTTCGTGTTCATCGGTTTATGAATGATCATTCATTTTATGAAATTGCGTTCGATAATGCGTGAGGGAGGAGAACTTGTCAAGCTGTATTTCATGAAAGGCGCGGATATTCGCTTTGCTGTCGCGAAATAGATATGGTACGTATAGTTGTCACTTCTTGCCCGCATTGGGCGTACGGTGTCGGACGACATCAACTCAACCGGCTGACTGAGTGCACAGATCCGTTACCGGGGTTTGTTCTGCGTGGAAAGATCGTTTGCAAGGATTCTCTTCGTCCCGTTGGCCGTTGCGGTCGGGATTTTTCTCATTCTTCACTTCAACGTACACTCTTTTTTCATGGATCGGGAACGCCTGTCCCAGTTCCTGACGTCTTATGGCGCCCTATCGGTTGTCGTCTTCGTTTTCCTTCAGATTGCCCAGGTGGTCATCTCTCCCCTGCCGGGGGACGTGACCGGGCTCCTTGGAGGGTATCTTTACGGACCTTTTCTGGGAACTGTGTATTCCACGATCGGCCTCGCCATCGGATCTTGGATTGCCTTTTTCCTGGCTCGCTTTCTGGGCTTGCCCTTCGTCGAACGGATGGTCCGGCCGTCGACGATTCGGAAATACGACCACTTCCTGGATCACAAGGGTCGGGCCATCACCTTCATCTTCTTTCTGATCCCGGGCTTTCCCAAGGACACCCTGTGCTACATCCTGGGACTTTCGCACATGCGAACCCGGGATTTCCTCATCCTGTCGACGACGGGGCGCGTCCTGGGTACCATTATCCTGTCTGTCCAGGGGAGCTCCCTTCGCGAGGATCAGGATGTCCTGTTTTTTATTTTGCTGGGGGTGACGGTGCTGATCATCCTCGGGGGGTACTTCCACGTAGGCTGGTGGTTGAAATCGGCGCTCCGGAAGAAGAGAATGGCATCACGCCCTGCCCTTCCCCCTCCGGGGCATCAGAAGTCCGAGAGCGTGACGGCTCCCCCGGAGAGCGGCACCGAAGGCAAGAAGGGCTGACACGCCTTTGATGGTCTTGCGGATGGGATCGATGACGTCCGCTTCAAGGGACTGCACGGTGCTGTGAATCGCGCGGCTGACCTCCTCCAATCCTTCCCCCGTCGTTTCGGTCTTTTTGAACAGGGTACGAATGGATGACGTCAACACGACGCCACTTCGGCTGATCTCGTCGAGATTTTGAAGAATCGCAGGTAGATGCCGATCCATGGTTTCGGTGAGTTTCGAGATGTTTCTCGCCGTCCTTCGGACCTCCAGCAGGGTCAATGTCGCGGCCAGCCCGAGGGCCAGCAGGGCCACTCCTGCGGCAACGGCGCTGATCTCCCACGGCATGCTCACATACTCCATGCCAAGACCCCCTAGCCCTGGGCGGGGGACTTCAGTTTTCCGGCCAGCTCGTCGGCTTTCCTGCGTGCCGCTTCTTCCATTTCATGGAGCCGATGGATCAACGTATCCGTGCTTCGCCTAGCCTTGTCGTACAGGACATCGTATTCGTCCTGAACCTTGTCGGCAAAGTCCTTCGCCTTTTCCGCGATCTCCTGCCTTGTTTCGGAGCCGCTCTTGGGAGCAATCAGGATCCCGACGACCACACCGGCCAGTCCGCCAATCAGCGCACCCGTGATGATGCCTTTTGCAAAATCGTCTTTCTCGCTCATGTTGTCCTCCCGGAATTGTGTTGGTTTGTGTTGCGGTATCGCGGTCAATATTTCTCAAGGCTTGAAGGATTCCAGGGCCGTCCGGACACGCTTCACCAGACCAGCAAAACTCACCAGTCCATGGGATATCCGGCTTCGGCCGCTGTCCTTCAGATGGTCGTCGAACTTTACGAGTCCGCCGCGGAATCGTTCGACACCCAGGGAGAGGTCCTCCACACGACCCTTCACCACGTCTACCGCCCTTCCGACCGTCGACGTGAGACGATCGACATTCTCGAGAATCGAGGGCAGAGACCGGTTGATGGCTTCCTCCACCGTGGCCCTCACGGAATGGACACTCTGCCGGAGGTTTTCCGTGATGGAATCGATGTTTTTCAGGATCTGGGGCAGACTCTGATTGAGTGTCGTGAGGGTCACATCAAGGCTCTGAACGGTACGCCTCAACTGCAGGAGAACGGGGATCGTGAATACCACGATTACCACCACGGCTAGGCTGAGGATGAACAGGCTCGTTTCCCAGTTCATAGGCTTTTCTCTCCTCCGTTAGGACTATGATGCCTGCCCACCGCTCATTTCCCGAGCTTTCTTCTCCGCCTTCGCTTCCACTTCCTTCAGTTTCGTGAGCAGGTTCTCATAGGCGACCTTGCTTTTCTCGAGGGCGACCTCGTACTCGTCCTTGATCTTGCCCGCGACGTCCTTCGCTTTTTCCGACAGCTCATCGCGTGTTTCTTTTCCCGTCTTCGGGGCATAGAGCAACCCCATGATGACACCGACAAGACCGCCGATGAGAAGTCCTTTCACCCAATCGCCGCATTTATGGTCGGACATGACGATACCTCCTTTGCAGAAATGGTTTTTGCTTGCAAAATATCTGTCTCGAATTATAAGGGTATCCCATTGCCGAGTCAACGCCGAAAACGGGGCGGAGACAAACGAAGAAAAAATGGAGGCCCTGCAGATGAAACGAAAACACCTGATCGGGTTGCTTTTCATGACGACGCTTTTCGTCAACGGTTGCGCTGTTTTGACCATCCCCCTGTACCACCAGGCTCAACCGCTACAGGAAAAAATCGTCGACGGAGAGGGTGATCGGAAGATTCTCCTGGTCAACCTTACCGGTACGATTTCGGAGGAAAAGAAACGGTCCTTCGGCCTGCGGGAGGAAACGTCCCTCGTGGACGAATTCAAGGAATCCCTGAAGAAAGCGCAGACCGACAAAAAGATCGTGGCCCTGATCGTGCGGATCAATTCCCCCGGGGGCACCGTGACGGCAAGCGACATCCTCCACCACGAAATCCTGGAGTACAAGAAGAAGACCGGCGTCAGGGTCGTCGCGTGCATGATGGATGTGGCCGCATCGGGAGGCTACTATGTGGCAACCGCCGCCGACGAAATCGTGGCGCACCCCACGACCATCACGGGAAGCATCGGCGTCATCGCCATGAAGTTCAACGTCCAGGGCCTCTTCGGCAAGATCGGCGTGGAGTCGGAGGCCGTCAAATCGGGAGACAAGAAGGATATCCTGTCCCCGTTCCGGCCCGCCACTCCCGAAGAAAAACAGATCGTGCAGACGATTATCGATCAGCTTCACGGCCGGTTTGTCGATGTCATCGTCGAGGGGCGAAAACCCCTTCCTCGCGAAGAGATTATGAAGTTGGCCGATGGCCGTATCTATACGGCGCGCCAGGCCCTCGATCTCAAACTCGTTGACCGTGTGGGATACCTCGACGGCGCCGTTGAGGGCATCAAGAAAACCCTTCAGCTGGAAAAAGCGGTTGTCGTCACGTATCACCGGCCCGGAACCTACAAGGGCACCGTCTATTCAGAGCTGGGCGGGAACACCACCGTTGTAAACATCCTGCCCCAGGACCTGGAGGGCCTGCTGCCGAAGGGAATGCAGTTCATGTACCTCTGGGCACCCTGACCGGCCTGATTCTGCCTGACGATGACAGAGGCGAATGTATCGAGCTTCCCGTGGACAGCACGCCATGCCTGTGGTATGAGGGGGCAAAACTTCCGGTGGGGACCACTTCCATGAAGGACCTAAGCGGTGTCGGTTGCCCCAAGCTCGACAGGCCCGAAGTCAGCCACTATCTCTTCTATCCCCGGGCTTCCCGGCAAAACCCCGTGTCCGTCGAAGGTGTGCGCGATGTTCTCATTCCTGTAGAGCCCGATGTTTCCATCGGAGCGAGATTCCACGTCGTGGACAGACAGGGAGCTTCCATCCTTTTCTTTCACGGCAACGGGGAGATCGTCGAGGACTATGAGGACATCGCTTCCCTTTATTCACGCCTCAACCTCAATTTCCTGCCCGTCGATTACAGGGGGTACGGCCACTCAACAGGCCAGCCGTCAGTGAGCGCCATGCTGCGCGACGCACACGTCGTTTTCGACTACACCAGAAAATGGATGACCCTCAACGGCTGCTTCGGTCCCTTCCTCGTCATGGGACGCTCACTGGGAAGCGCATCTGCCCTCGAGCTGGCCGAAAGTTACCCCGACGACATCGACGGACTGATCATCGAAAGCGGGTTTGCCCACTCCCAGACCCTCCTGAATCTCGTCGGGATAGACATGAAGCGATCCGGGATCACCGAGAGCGAAGCGTTCCGCCACATCGAAAAAATCGGCCGGTTCGAGAGACCGACGCTGGTTATTCACGCAGAATTCGACAACGTCCTTCCCTTCACAGACGGGGAAGATCTCTACAGGGCTTCCCGATCCGGGACAAAAAAACTCCTCCAGATCCGCGACGCGGACCACAACAGCATCTTCATGGTAGGCATCTCCGAGTATATGAAGGCCATCCAGGACTTTGTTGCAGAAATCCCGGCTCTCCGGCGCCGGACCTAGACTTCTTCCGGGAGCAGGGTGATGAAATCATCGGTTGATCTAGCAAAAGAACTGAACCTCCTCGGCATGCTGGACAAGGCAAGGGAGATCTACACCGAACTGGGCGAAGCGCCAGCCCTGTCCTATGTCCGATCCAACTACAGGCTCCTGTCCAAAATCTACCACCCGGACCTGAACCCGGAGCACAAGGAAAAGGCCGAGAAGATGCAGCAGAGGATCAACAGCGTGGCCCAGATCATCCACGCACTGCCGGACAAGGAGCTTGTCGAAATCCTCAAGAACGGACTCGTCAAGAAACCGAAAGGCAAGTGGAAAATCCTGGTTGTGGAAGATGAATTCGGCTACCAGGATACCCTTCGCAGCATCTTCACCATGGAGGGGTTCGAGGTCCGCGTCGCCATCGACGGAGAAACGGGCTACGAGATGTACAGGAGCTTCGAACCCGATCTGCTTCTCACCGACATCGTCATGCCCAACGTGAACGGCATCGAACTCGTCCGTCGCATCCGTCTGGAAAACCCCGGCATCAAGGTCATTTTCATGAGCGGGTTTTTCGGCGTGAAGCGATTGAAGAAGGAGTTGGATGAGGAAGTCATCCAATACGGGTACCCGACCCTGTCGAAACCCTTCAAGGTGAGCTATCTACTGGACATCGTGACAGAGTATCTGGGAAGCAGTGCAGTGGAATGACACCCATGAAAAACCCTTCCTGTGACGGGTTTTTTCTCAGGCCTTTCCTTCGTCCATGTAATGCCGGATCCGATTGATGTAGTCCCGCGTTTCCCGGGGAAGTTTTTCCGGGCGGCGCTCCACGTTTCCCATCCCCCAGTTATAGGCGGCAAGCGCCGTAGGCACGTCCCCCTGGTACCGGTCCAGAAGGCTTTTCAGATAACGTGTCCCCCCCATAATGTTCTCCTGGGCGTCGTAGGCATCCCGGATACCTAGATCCTTTGCCGTTGCAGGCATGATCTGCATCAAGCCCATGGCTCCCTTCGGGGAAATGCTCTCGTTCTTGAAATTGCTCTCGGCACGAATGACGGCACGGATGAGCTCCGGTTCCACCCCATAAGTTTTCGATGCCTGCCGGATGATGGGTTCGTACGGCTGGGACCTGTCGGACGTCCTGCGGACCCTGACGACGGAAGGAACGTCTTCAGTAATTTTTTCCACCGGTTCCTCCCGAACGGGTTTCACCGGTTCAGCGGGTGCGGCCATCGCATTGATCCCGCCCAGGTGCCATCGGGCAAAACGCTGATAGAGGGATCCATCACCCCCTCCGTCCCGCATGGATTCCAGCATGTGCTCATCAAGCATCATCCGGATCCGGATGATTTCGATGAGTTGACGGATCGTTTTCTCATCGGGAATGTCGGCAGGACCCCCGCCGGACAAGGCTCCCCCGGTAGAAGTCATACGCGTTTCCAAGATTTCCCGGAAGGCATCGGCCCCGCTTCGCGCCGATGCGGGCGAGCGGCGCGCCTGTCCGATGTCTCCGTTTCCGGTCCGGCGCTCGACTCCATTCCATTCGGCAGGAATTTTCATAAACCGCTCCTGTCTCTTATCAATCAATATTCATGCCAGACGCATCGGCTTCGGCATCCTCGTGCGGATTTGAAAACAGATGTCCTGTATTTTTATTTCAAGAAATGCGGCTCGCTGTCCGATTGAATAGGACAGCAACCCGGATCAGAGAAAGCAAAGGACATGCTGCGAAGGTTTTTGAATAAACAACTGGAACGATACAAAAAACTGATCTATTCCGAGGCCGAGTCCATGAGGGGGTTCATGGCTCTGCTCATGAAGACAAGGAATACCAAAGTGCCGTGGACGAAGGAGGAAATCAGGGCACTCAAGGGCTATATCCGACACCTTGCCCACTACATTCCTGTTCTCCTCGTCATCCTGCTGCCCTTCGGATCCCTGTTTTTGCCTCTGATGGCCGAAGCCCTCGACCGCAGACGCAACCGCCGCCCGCTCTAAATCCCGGCTCCACCGCTTCTCATCCTGCTTGCTTGGTGATCCACCCGGCTGCATCATCAGCCATACCAGGAACGTCAGCATCCAAAAAAAGCCCTGCCCGACCGTTTCGTGGTGGGGCAAGGCATTTTTCCAATTCTGGTGTGAGGCTAATCTACTTGTCGATGAAGACCTTGTACTTCTCCAGGGTTTTCCGCCAATCGGCGTGCTTCCTCAGATTGGCGATGTCGGGATCTTTGCGGAGCGAATCATAGTCGTTGAACCCGTTTGCCAGGGCGGCATCGAGCTCAACGAAGCCCAGATCGACATTGCCCATGAGGGAATGGCACGACGCCAGGTTGTACCGGATCGCCGGATCGGCGGGCTTCAGTTCCTTCGCTTTCTTGAGATCGTCAAGGGCGAGATTGTATTTTTTCTGCATCATGTAGGCGACAGCCCGGTTCGAATACGCTGTGGCGTAAGCCGGGTCCTTCTTAATGGCGTTCGAGAATTCATTGATGGCGTTGTTGATATTCTCATTGAAAACGGCCGGCGAGTTGGCGTTCTTTGCCGTGCTGACGTAGGCCATGCCCTGTTTCAGGTGACCCGTCACTTCCAGTGAGGGCTGCCCGGGCGCTGCCGGAGCCGGGGCGGCCGGTGCCTGTGCCTGAGAGGCCGGTGGCGGCGGAGGTGACGACTGCTGCCCACACCCGAGAAGGGCTATTGCGATGAAGCTGACGATGGCCAGTGACGCGATGAACGTTCTTTTCATGGATCTCCTCCTTGACATGCAACTATCGTTTGACACGCATATTCCAGTTTTCGTTGGTGGCCATGGCCTGGGGGGTCTGGGTGATATCGGCCCCTTTTTCCTCCTGAACCCTCTGCTGTGTCCTGGGTTTGGAGTAATCGAAGGCGTCCTTCACCGATCCGTCGTAGCGCTTCATCCCGTCCACGAAGTAGTAGGTGAAGACACTGTTGCGAAGCTGGTCCGATTCCCAGGATTTCTCTCCGGCGCTGCTGGCGCTGATGAGGACCTTTCCATAGGATTCCTTGCTTTCGATGCTTTTACCGGTGGAGGCAGCCTTCCGGGGCTCATCCTCGAGAACAATGTCCTTGGCCCCGAAGAGCCTCTTTCCCTGAGCCTTGGACACCCCGTAGCCCTCATTCTCATCTCCGATACCGAGAGACTTCCCGCCCGGCGGGAGGAACCCGGGAATTGCCCTGTAGGCTCCGTTGCTGTAACAGGTGTCCAGGACCATGACCAGCCTGCGCGCCTTGAGGTTCTCGACGAAATCTTTGAGTGCGCTTTCGGCCACCGACGTGTGCCAGACCCGCTCGCGGGGATTGACCTCCGTGTCGTAGGTTACGATGTAGACGCCGCCGAACTTGTCCGGAGGTGTCCCGTGGCTGCTCATGTAGACGACAACAAGATCGTCCTCCTGCGCAGCATTTCGGATGGCTGTGAGGTACTTGAGGATGTTCGACGAGGTGGCATTCTGGTCGGCCAGGAAATAGGTGTTGTTCTTCGAAAAGCCTGCCTGCTCGTTGAGGAACCGGTAAAACAGGGTGGCGTCCCTGACGGCAAACTGGAGAGGCGTAATGCCGCTTTTGAACTTCCCGACACCGACGACGAGCGCATAGCGATTCCGGATGGAGCCTACGGGACCGTCGCCGCGTACCTGGGGCTTCAGGACCGCAGCCCTGCTGAAGAGCGAGCCGAGTTTCTTTTCCCATGCCTTGACCTTGATGTTCTCCGGCGTGACGGGCGAGACCCACTTCACACCGACAACGGTCTGGGCAAGCGAAAAGGCCCGGTCGACCTGGAATTCGTCTTCGTAATCCCCCTTGAGCTCCAGACGGCCGTAGGAATCCAGGACGACAAGCCCGCCGGGAACGCCATTCTTCGCAAAGAGGCCGTTGATCTGCCGGATGTGGTCGTCGGTGACGGACGTAGACTGCGCCGTGACGGATCCCGGCATCGCGAGCGCCATCACGGCTGCGATCAGGACAATCAGGGCTGATAAAGCCCGATTCTTCATGACTTGCTCCTGGGACCGGTTTCTAACGCAGGTCGACGGAGGCCATGCGGGTCTCCAGGGATGCCGTCCCCTTTGTCACGACCAGGTCCTTTTCCACGGCATCTTCCTTGCCTCCGGAGGCCACCTTGAAGCCCACGCGGTATTTCCCCTCGGGAACGTCCTTCGGGATGTCGAATTTGCCGTCGGCTTTTCTGGATCCCGGCGCCGCCGTGATTTCCTGGTCAACTTCTCCGAGCTGAGTCCACTCATTCTTGGCGGGATCAAAGTATTTCACGTACCGCGTTTCGGTGACCTTCGCCTCCTTGGCCCCTTCAGGCGCCATGACGTAGTAGGAACCTCCAAGATTCACGGTGTTCCCGGGAGCGACCGTTCCCGGTGTGACATTGAAGCTCTGGACCTTGGTGACATTTCCCTGGGACGGGTTGTACCCCACCTGCCGGGCTGTCTGCTGATAGCCGGCCGCAGGCTGGCTCTGCAATGTCGAGTACAGGCTCAGGCAGTGTCCCCAGGCAACGAGGAACCCGAATCCTCCACCGACGAGGCTTCCGACACCGGCCGACTGCCAGCTGCCGCCGATGAGTCCGCCGATGAGGGCGCCGGCTGCGGCGCCGCCTACAGTGTACAGGGCAATGCACTTGTTCCGCGCATCGACACGCTCCTCTTCCGTCCGGATCTGGGACGGATCGGGCAGTACCGATGCACAGGAGGACAAGAGAAAGGCGCAGACCACGAGCAGACTGACCGATTTGAGGCGAAAGGCGTTCATGCATTTCTCCTTTTATTTGTGTGTCAGCTTGAGGTCAAGCGTGAGGATGCCTCCCTCGTCGAGCGCTGCGGCAGGAACGACACCGTAATTGCTGCCGTCTCTTGCATCGTTTTCCAGGACGATGTCCTTCGTCCCCTTCGCCGAGGGTTTCCAACCCGCCTTGGGGGAAATCACGGCGTACCCGGTCTTGTTCTGATCCACAACGATGTCCTTGGATCCCTGCATGCTGCTGGCAAGTGCCATGGGTGGTGGCGGGGGTATGCTGCTGCCGGCGTCGGCGACGGGCCCCGGAGGAAGCGGAGGCATGCTGGGGGGTGCCGAGCTCATCGGACCGGACGAGGGGGGCGGTGGCAGCGAGGGCGACGCGGCGGGTCCGCTGGCAACGGTCGTGGACTGTCCGCCGACCATTGGGTTCGGGTTGCCCGACAACATGATCATGACCTTCTCGGTCCCGGGGGGGCCGGCAAACTTCAGGGCCGTTGATTTGGGAATCTCGTAGAGCTGTTTTGCTTCGACATATTCGTTAAAGAGAACCGTCGTGTTGCCCTTGGGGCCGATGTTCATGATCGTAAGGTACCCGGGCCGGTTCGTCCGGACGAGCATCTTGATCCGTTCGCCGGACCGGAACGTCCTCGTCCGGGGAACGATGGAGAATTCGCCGTTTTCCTTGAGAAGGGCGAGCTTGTAGGAAATGCCCACATATTTCTCCGGTGCCGGAGCTGTGCTTGGGGCCGGGCCGCCGGAAGACATCCGTACGGCAGCACCGTCTCCGCTGTCGAAGATCGCCTTGGCCCCCTTGGGGGCTTTCTGGGCATCGGCCGAAAAGGGAATGAAAGCCATTGCACAGGCAAGCATCATCACCGCGAGAAACATCATGTTCTTTCTGTTCATACATCAACCTCCCTTGGTTCTGTATCTGCCGTTCGAACATCTGCGTTTTTGCTGCGCGAGTATAGAAAAATGAATGGTTCCTGTCAATTGGAATCCCGAATCCCAAACAGATTGTCGAAGTGTTCACTTTTGCGGTTTCAAGATTTCCGGGCAGGTCACGGCAGCAGCTATGCGCAAGGCAAGTCAATAGCGATCCCGTCATGTCCACAATGAGATCGCTGAAAGCCGTCCCCGCGATTCGCGGTCCGAAGAGGTCCGTTGCGCAGGAGTTTGCTTCGACACAAAACGTTTCGTGGTGAAGGATCAGCCATCCGTAGATATGTGCCGCAGGGTGATGACCAGACCCCGGCCTCGGAATCTCCCTGACAGCGGGGAGAGAAACATGTCGAAAAGGGTCTCGTCGATCGTGCATCGCAAGAATTGGACGGTTTCGATCGTCGAGAGATGTCCCAGGATTTCTCGTGTAATCTCGGCCGGAAACGTACTGCCAAGTTCCCGGCCGACGATGGCAGCGGACCAGACCCCGGGGAGACAGGCCGTCTGCTTGTTGATGAACGCGACGATCCCGTCGGAACCGACGCCGATAATCGGAAGGGGAAGGTCTTCCAGGATGGCCTGGGCAAGTTCCAGGGATTGATTTTTGATTTCCAGTTCCAGGGTCCGTTTCCAAACCATTTCCTCGAGATTCTCGTTGATCACCCGGAGTTCTTCGTTTTGCTCAATAACCTTTTCATGGAGCCTCTTGTTGGTCAGTATCAGCTCGTACTGTTCGAGGGCCTGACGGATATCCAGCTTGAGGTCCTCGTCATTCCAGGGCTTCAGGATGAATTTGTAGATGAGGCCCTTGTTGACGGCCTCTGCGATGGAATCCACATCGGTATAGCCCGTGAGGATGATCCGGATCACCTCGGGATAGCGTTCCTTGACGAACGACAGAAAGTCGGTGCCCGATGTCTGCGGCATTCTCTGATCCGAGATGACCAGCTGGATGGAATTCTGTTCCAGGATTTCGAGGGCCTCGGCGGTGTGCGCGGTGGTGAATATCCGGTACCCTTCCCGCCGCAGGAGACGCTTCATCGCACTCAGGATGTTCTCCTCGTCGTCGATGCACAGAATTGAGAGCACCTTCTCGCCCATCAGTCCCTCCCTTCCAGGAAAAAGCTGCATGCCTCTTCGATCTCCTCTTCCAAATCGCCAAACCATTGGGAGACCGTGGCCACCTTGTCCCGGACAAAGGCTTCCTGCCCGGGGAATTTCAGGGCAATCCCGGCATCCATCGGGATTCCGGCTCGGATATGATTGACGGCCCTGTTGGCCAGGCAAACCGTCATGATCGACGTAGAATACTCGGACGGCTGGGGCGGTTCATGGTGATAGGCGATGGACGAGACCAGCCCCGCGGGAAACTGCCAGAGATGGGAGAGATGAGCCCCGATGGCGGCATGCGTCAGCGGGAGTTCCATTTTTTCTGCATCGAAGAAGGTGATCTTGTCTTCGCGAACCCTCTTCCAGACGATATCGAAAAGATCAGGGAGGAACTGGATCATGACCAGCTTGCCGATGTCGTGTAGCAGCCCTGCCGTGAAGGCATCATCGGGCTCGCGCATGCGGGCCTTTCTGGCCAGGTACTTCCCGGCAACGGCCACGGCGATGGCATGCCGCAGGAATTCCTTAATGTCGAAATCCTCGACGCCTTTCTTGATACGCATGGCATCGATGAGGGACACGGAAATGGCTGCATTCCGCACGGTGTTGAACCCGAGGATCATGAGCGCATGGGAAATGTTGCTTACCCGGGACGGGAACCCGAAGAAAGCGGAATTGACGAGCTTGAGGATCTTCGAGGACAGTGCCTGATCCGTCTCAATCAGATGGCCGATTTTTTCGATCGAGGCCACATCATCCTGCAGCATTCGATTGAGCCGCATCAGGACGACGGGCATGGTCGGCAGTTCTCGTATCGTACTGAGACGCTTCAGCTGGTGCTCGGCATCTCCCAGGGTCTCTCTTGTCTTGGTATCCATGCGTGTCCTCTGAATGTCCTCTCATTTCAAGAATACGTATATCGTACTGACGGAGTCCGATTCATGCAGGGAAAGGATTTTTTCAATGTAGTTTTCGGTCAGCACCGTATGCGCCGGCAGCAGAAAGCGCCCGCTCTTCGTGTAAAGCGCCCTCGAAATGGTCATGCCGTGCGACAGTTCCTGCATGGACATCTTCTGCTCGGGACGCGTCGACGCTTTCTGAAAGTAGTGAACATGGCTTTTGCCGGCCGTTTTTTGACCGTCCGCTGTCGCGCGGGATTGCAAAAGCGAGAGGAATACTTTCACGACATCGGGATCGTAGGACAGAAGGCTTTCCTTTCTGAGATGCGACACCGCGCCCTTGTAGAACAGTTCATCCTCATGGATCCGGCCCTCCGTGTGACGCAGACCTTTCACTGTCTGGCCGATGTCGACGTGCAGATTCGCCATCTTGTCGAACGCGTCAACTACCGTGATGATCCGCGCTCCGATGGGGATCTCCTCATCGGCCAGCTGATCGGGAAACCCGTGGCCATCGTAGCGCTCGTGGTGGCTGCGGATGATCAGACCGACCTGATCGAGCCGGTTGATGAAGTGCACCGTCTCCTGGCCTAGTTGCGGATGACTCCGGTACAGGCGTTTCTCTTCCAGCGTCCACGTCTCTTCCCGGTACTCGATGAGCTTGGGAGGAAAAGAGAGTTTGCCGAAATCGTGGAGGTGCGCTGCGATCTCGACCTGGATCAGTTCGTTTTCGGGCAGATCCAGGAGCCCCCCGATCTCCCGGGAAAGCTGGGCGACGCGGCGGCAGTGACCTGCCAGTGCCGGGCTGAACCTGTCCACAAGCGACGAAAAGGCCTTCACGGCATTGTAGAGGTTCATCTCCAGATCTTTGTTCAGCCGGGACAACTCCTGATTCTTGATGAGGATCTCCCGGGACCTCTCCTCGACCTTCGTCTCCAGGGTCCGGTTCAGATCGGTCAGTTCGTCATTTTGCTTCCGGGTCAAATCCAGGAGACGAACGTTCTCGCTCACGAGATCGTAATGCTCCAGGGACTGCCGGACCGCGAAGAGAATATCGTCGTCATTCCAGGGCTTCGTCATGTATCGGTGGATCTGTCCCCGGTTGACGGCATCGACGATGGCGGTCATATCCGAGTACCCCGTAAGAAGGATCCGGATGGACCTGGGGACGATGGCCCTCGCCTGTTCGAGGAATTCGGACCCGTTCATGCCCGGCATTCTCTGATCGGATATGATCAGAGAAAAGGGTTCTGACGATTCGCGCAGAATGCGCAGACCTTCTTCACCGCCCGATGCGGTGAGAATGTCGTGGTTCTCCCGACGGAACAGGCGCTGCAGCGCTTTCGTGATCGATTCCTCGTCATCGACAAGAAGAATTTTGTGTTTTTGATCGGGGGACATCAGGTCTTCACGCTCCCTGGCAGTTTCAGGATTTGTTGCGTCTATCGTAACGGACGTTTTCCGGTGCGCGTTCGTCGTCGAAATCCCAGTTCAGTTCCCAAAACGCCTCCAAGATCGCCGGGTCAAGGGCACCTCCGGACTGTGCCCGCATGGCGGCGCGCGCTTCGTCGATGGTCGGTTTCCGTCCCGATGATCGGGAATGCATCAAGCTGTCGAACAGATCGGCAACGGCCACGATCCGGGCGGCCAGCGGAATGGCTTCCTGCTTCAGTCCGTAGGGGTACCCCCCGCCGTCCCATCGTTCGTGATGACTCAGCGCAATGTCCCTGGCAATACGGTAGAACGGCTTGCTCCCCAGCATCCGGACACCGAGCACGGTGTGCTGTTTCAACAGCTCGCGCTCGTCGTCCAACGGAGGGTTCGTTCCGTTCAGGATTGCATCGGGAATCATGAGTTTTCCCACATCGTGCATCATGCTCGCGAAGGCGATCTGCTCCGCCTCGCCGAATCCCAGTCCCAGATTCAGTCCGATGCGGAGCGTCAGGCTGAACATACGCTGAACATGCATCCCCGTGCCGCCCTCCTTCGCGTCCGCCGCGAGGGCCATCATGGAGATTCCTTCTCGCACGGCCTCAGTGAGCTGGACCGTTCTCTCGCGGATGATGCTTTCCAGCTCGCTGTTGAACTGTCTGAGTTGCTCGTTCTGATCCTCGGTCAGGCGCTGGAGCTTTCGATTTTCCATGATGAGATCATGGTGCTCGAAGGCCCTCCGCAGGAATGTTTTCAGATCTTCCGAGTGCCAGGGCTTCGTCAGGTAGCCGAACACATTGGAACGATTGATGGCCATCGAAGCGGATTCGAAAGACCCGTGTGCCGTGAGCATGATCCGAATCGCGTCGGGCTTCAGCCGGCCGACCTCTCCCAGGAACTCGATGCCGTCCATCTGCGGCATCATCTGATCCGACAGGACCACATCGATATCGTGATTCCGGACGATATCGAGCCCTGCCGGACCGTCATTTGCCGTGTAGATCCGGTACCCTTCCTGCTTCAGCTCCCGCTTGAGACTGTTGAGAATCTGCGGCTCATCGTCCACCATCAGCAGATTGTGAACGGGTGCGTGGCTCCGCATGTGACCTCCTGCGATGCCGACACAACGACCAAAACGGCCGGTATCGTCATCCTGACCGGTTACTCGTTAGATTCCCTTCCCTGTTCCGACAGGCATCAGCAACATGCCTCGCAAGTGCCCTGCATATCCGGGACAACGACCCGGAATGTCGTACCCTCCTTCGGCCTGCTCGTCACCGAGATCGTCCCGCCAAGATCATCGATGAGCATCTTTGATCGGTAGAGTCCCATTCCGAGGCCGGCGCCGTATTTCCTCGTCGTAAAAAAGGGTTCGAAAATCCGCTCCTTCGTCTTTTTGTCCATCCCGCATCCGTTGTCTTCAATTTCGACGACAAGGCGATTCTTCCAGTTCTTCCCGGCGAAGGCCCGGAGGCGGACGATAGAATTTTCCTTATCGCCTGCCTGAGCTGCATTGATGAGGATATTGATCAGGATCTCTTCCAGGGCGTCGGGATCGCAGGACATCGGAAGGAGGTTTCCGGCGATCTGGATGTCGAGGGTATTGATCAGTTTCTTGATTTGGCTCTGGCAAACGGAGAGGGCCTTCTCAATAATCTCGCCCGGCTTCGCGATGTACTGTCTCTGGATGCCTCTCTCATGGGTCACGCTTCGCAGCTTCAACAGTGTCTCATCGATTCGCTTTGCACCACGCTCGAGCGTTTCAATGAGGCGAAGCAGATCTTCCTTGAATTCCTCGTAGGGCATCCCACAAAAATCAGGCTCCGGACTCAGCCCTGCCTGATTCTTTGCGACGCTCAAGAGGCGTTCTGTGTATTCCCGGATCGTAGGGATATTGAATATGATGAAGTTGTTGGGATTGTTAATCTCATGAATCAGCCCTGTCATGAGCAGTCCGAGCGACTCTAGCTTCTCCTGCTGGTACTGTTTTCGCTCCGTTCTCTTGTCTTCCGTGATGTCTCGAATTCGTAAGACGGCCTTTGTGTTCGCCCTGCTCTTTTCGGGAACGGGGTGTATGGAAATCTCCTCTACCATGAAGTCTACCTTGTTGACTTCGGTGCGGAATCGTTCTGTTGATGAATCCCTCACGGAATGCTGGATTGCGCGTGCAATCGTCTCGCCGTACCGCTCCGTCAACTCCTGCAAGAGCGGTGTGCAACCGGGATCGAAACTCCGCTCGTTGTAGAGCATGACCGATGCCGCCTCGTTCGACACGAGGATGTCAAGATACTCATCAACCAGCAGAAGGGGCTCCGCAATGGCATTAAATATGGATTGCCGCATGTTCATGTTCACCTGAAGTTGCTCGTTCTGATCTTCGGTCAGGCGCTGGAGCCTGCGATTCTCCATGATCAGATCGTGGTGCTCGAAGGCCCTCCGCAGAAATGTCTTCAGATCTTCCGAGTGCCAGGGCTTCGTCAGGTAGCCGAACACATTGGAACGATTGATGGCCATCGAAGCGGATTCGAAAGACCCGTGTGCCGTGAGCATGATCCGAATCGTGTCGGGCTTCAGCCTCCCCACTTCCTCGAGAAAGGCGATGCCGCCCATCTGCGGCATCATCTGATCCGACAGGACGACACCGATATCATGATTCCGGACGATATCAAGCCCTGCCGGACCGTCATTTGCCGTGTAGATCCGGTACCCTTCCTGCCTCAGCTCCCGCATGAGGCTGTTGAGAATCTGCGGCTCATCGTCCACCATCAGCAGATTACGAACGGGAAGGTTCCTTTGCATAGTCCCCCTGTGACCTTTCGACCAAAATCGGAAGCGTCACAAAACACTCTCAGAAGCACAGACCATGCCATTTTTCCATAAGACCCGACCTGAGCGAATAGTCTAGAGGTGCAGCCGCTTTCTCACTTTCTGGTGGATTTCCTGCGGCAATGCTGCTACGAGAAGCACAATAGCGTTTCATTGTTGTTACGAAACCCTTCCACCCCGCCTGAGGGTACACCATGGACCGTTTTCCGAAACCCCGCTGCCGCCGCGACAGTGGGGTTTTTTTGAGGATCTGATATGCACAATGAAAACAAGACCAGGCAAGAGCTAATCGAAAAACTGAGGCTAAAGGAGGAGGCTTTACAGGCCTTCCTGGATGCTGCCATGGACGTACTCTTCCTCATGGACCGCGACGGCATCATCCTGTGTCACAACAGTGAATTCGTCAAACGCCTGAAGATCAGCAAAACCGATGTTGTCGGGCAAAATGCCTTCGATTTCCTGCCTGCCGACCTGGCGGTCCGGCGCCGGGTCATGCTGGAGCAGGTCCTCAAGACAGGCAAGCCTGTCGAATTCGAGGACGACAGGGATGGCCGCCACATCGAGCAGCGAATCTATCCCGTGAAGGGACCCGATGGAACCGTCGTGCGCGTGGCTGTCTTCGGCCGCGATATCACGGATGCGAAGCAGGCCGAGAAGGGTTTGCGTGCAAGCGAAAATCGTTTCCGTTCCATCTTCAACAACAGTTTAGATGCTATCCTGGTCACCGAGCCCACAGGCGAAGTTTTGTCTGCAAATGTTGCAGCCCAGCAGATGCTCGGAATGATGGAAGAAGAGATATGCAAAGCCGGACGTGCCGGGATTGTGGTTCAGGATGATCGGCTGGGCAAAGCCCTTGAAGAGCGAGTACAGACAGGAAAATGGAGAGGAGAACTGACACTCCGGCGGAAGGACGGAACAACGTTTCCGGTAGAACTGAGTTCAAACTGCTTTCCAGGGCCGGACGGTCGGGTGCTGACAATCCAGATTATCCACGACAGGACCAAACGCAAGCAGGCAGAGAAGGATTTGCGGGCAAGCGAAGATCTGTTCAGGACGGCATTTCACTCAAGCCCGTCACCGATGGCCATTACAGATATGGCGAACGGCCGCCTCGTCAATGTCAACGACCAGTGGCTCAACACGACGGGATTTTCCCGTCAAGAGGTAATGGGCAAAACGGCAGTCGAACTGGGAGTATGGAACGAACCGGAACAGCGGGCACAACTTATCGAAACGCTCAAAGAAAAGAGATGTCTTCGCGATGTAGTTATGATTCTCAAGTCGAGAGACGGCAGGGAATTGGAGATGATCATGTCCGCCGAGATCGTCAGGATCGGCGACAGGGAAATGTTGCTTACCCAGGCCCATGACATCACCGAGGAAAGAAAAATTCAGAATGCGCTCCGGGAAAACGAAAACAAATTCCGCGCCCTCGCCGAGTCATCACCCGTCGGGATTTATCTGACCGATAATATCGGTCACTGCAGCTATGTAAACAAGCGTTGGCGCAGGATGGCGGGACTCACGACCGAAGAAGCGATGGGCGAAGGCTGGGTGGAAGGGATCCATCCGGAGGATCGGGAATTGATTCGCAACTCCTGGTACAGAATGGTGGAATCGGAAGGAACCTGGGGTCTCGAATACCGATTTCAAAACCGTGAGGGAATAGCAACCTGGGTTTACGGCGTTGCCTCGCCGATACGGGATGAATCAGGAGTGATCAGCGGCTACGTTGGAAACAATGTGGACATCACCGAACGCAAAAAGGCGGAGGATGCCTTGCGCCGAAGTGAGATATTACTCGATGAAATAGGCGAGTTGGGCAAGGTCGGCGGCTGGGAACTCGACGTAGGGACAAAGAAAGTATACTGGACCCGGGAGACATACCGGATTCACGACATTCCCGAGCATGAAAACTATGACCTGCCTAAAGCCACCCTCTTCTACGATGAGCCGGATCGGTCAACGTTGATCGCGGCGCTGCAGCGCTGCACAGAAACCGGGGAGCCCTTCGATCTCGAACTTCGCTTCACCAGCGCCAAGGGAAGGCGTCTTGTGACGCATGCCATGGGACGGGCGGTGAAGGTCGACGGCAGGGTCACGAAAGTGCGGGGATATTTCCGGGACATCACCTCCCACAAGCGTGCGGAGGAGGATCGTCGGGAGTTGAAGGAGCGGCTGATTCGTTCGGAGAAGATGGAGGCCCTGGGGGTCCTGGCGGGCGGCGTGGCCCACGAGCTGAACAATCACCTGGGCATCCTGGTGGGGTATTCGGAGCTTTTGCTGGATCACATTGACGCGTCGAGCCCGTGGCGGTCCGACGTGCTTCGCATCATGGAAGGAGGTGAGAAGGCGGCTGCGATTGTGCAGGATCTGCTGGTGATGGCCCGGCGGGGGGTCCACGTCCACAAGGCCATGAACCTGAACCTGTCGGTTTGCGAGGTCCTGGCCTCTCCCGAGTATATGACCCTGGTTTCGTATCATCCCCACGTGGAGGTGCAGACCGATCTGGAGGAGGAGCTTGGGAACATCCTGGCCTCCCCCGTTCACATCGGCAAGACGATCATGAACCTGGTGTCCAACGCGTGCGAGGCGATGCCCATCGGGGGAACGGTGACGATCCGAACGCGGAAACAGGTTTTGGAGAGTTCCGTTTCCGGGTACGACAAGGTCCGGAAGGGAGAGTATGTGGTTCTGTCGGTATCGGACACGGGGGAAGGGATCTCCCCGGAGGATATGAAGCGGATCTTCGAGCCTTTTTACACGAAGAAGGCGATGGGTCGTTACAGCGGGACGGGCCTGGGGCTTTCGGTGGTCTGGGGGACGGTGAACGATCATGACGGGTACATCGAAGTGGCAAGCGAGAAGGGCAAGGGAACGACGTTTACCCTGTATTTTCCGGTGACGAAGGAAGCAATCCTCGAAAAGCCGGTCTTCCGGGTGTCGCGGTACCGGGGGAGAAGGGAGACGGTCCTGGTGGTGGACGACGTGGGGGGTCAGCGGGATCTGGCGGTGAAGATCCTGACTGGTCTGAACTACAGTGCGACGGGTGTGGCGAGCGGCGAGGCGGCCGTGGAGTATCTCCGGACGAACAGAGTGGACCTGGTGGTCCTGGACATGCTGATGGAACCGGGGATGGACGGGCTGGACACGTACCGGGAGATCGTGAAGATCCATCCGGGGCAGAAGGCCATCGTCGTGAGCGGCTACGCGCAAACCGAGCGGGTGGTGGAAGCCCAGACCCTGGGCGCCGGCGCCTACGTCCGGAAACCCTACCTCCAGGAACGGCTCGCCATCAGCGTCAGGCAGGAGCTGGACCGTATTCGTTGACGACGCTCCCCCGCTGCACGCTCGACGGGACCGGGCTTTTTATTTGCGCTTCCCTTTAACGATCCAGACGATCGCGCCGATCAGGATAGCCGCAAACAGAACATAAAAGACTAGATCCATCGTATCCTCCTTACCGATCCCTATTCACGTTTTTCGGTAAACCTTCGCCGGCAGGCATGATCGACGGCGGCCTCCATAGGCGTTACGCGCCGACAATGGTATACCCTGCCCTTTTCCATCCTTCGACGCCACCGCCGAGCGCCCTGACATTCTCATATCCCATGACCAGGTATTTCTCTGCCAGACCGGCAGAGGTGTGCTCCTTCGTTCAAGCGCAGTAGAAAATAATCTCCTGGCTCTTCGAGAGACCGGCGATCCTTGATTCAAATTCCTTCAGGGACACCGCTCCCTGCAACATCATCTTCCGGAACGTCTCGTCGTCCGGGTAGGCGCAGACCAGAAGGGCTTTTCCCGCTGCAACCTTCTCATGTGCCTCCTCGGGAAGGATACGCAAAGGTTCCATGAACACCTCACCTCCACATTGCATTTGTCCGGGTGCCTGTTGACCCGATGAACTCCCTTGCCGTACTGCCATTCTCTTATGATTCAGCCCATGAATGAATCGGGGATACGATGAATTGACCCTTCGATATCCCTTACTTTGCCGTCAGAAAAAGGATGAGAAACGTAATGGGATTTTTCTTGTGAAAGGCGCGCGAAAAATATAAAACTGACGCCGTACCGACTCGGATATTTCGCTTTCCGATGCATCAAAACAAGGAGACCATCAATGAAAAAATGGTTGGTTGTTTCTACATTCCTCTTATCGTTTTGTTTTCTGTGTGATGCAATCCCGGCGGCAGAAAAGAGTCCGGCTCTCACGCTGGAACAACGGAAAATCCAGGTAAGGACCGTTGCGCAGGCGGATATCCACTTGCTGGGTGCGATGATCGCGAAAGGAGAACCAAAAGAAGCAATCCTGGGAAAATGGAAGGCGGTTGTAAAAAACACAAACAATTCTAATCTCGATGTCAATGCCCTGGTCCAACAGGTACTGAAGGAATCTTATTTGGAACAGGCAAACGACCTGAAAACGCATACAGAGAAAGTGAAATATTTCAATGACTGCAAAAACCAAATCAGAGATGAAGTAAACAAAACGCAGAATGCGCAGGTTCCTGGAGCCGTCCCGGTCCGCAAGAAACAATTTGCCGTAGGGAAAGGAATTCCGCCAAGATTGGTCATCCAGGACTCAGGCGTCCTGAAAACGGAAAAGGAAAGACAGGACTATATTCGTTATCTCAATGGCAAGCTCAATGAAGTCGGTGATGACGCAAATTTGGCCAACACCGATCTCCAGAATGCAATGCAGAAACAGCAGCAACTGCTTAATCAAGTCTCGAATGTCTCAAAAATGCTGAACGACACGGCCATGGACGTGATCAGAAAAATGGGAGGGTAATTTGTTGGTGCCTGGGGCGGGAATCGAACCCGCACAGCACTAAGTACCGAGGGATTTTAAGTCCCTTGCGTCTACCAGTTCCGCCACCCAGGCTTTTGCGGCAAACCTCGGCATGTATAGTATCTTTGCAGAAGGCTGTCAAGTTACTCGGGAGAGAATGTATGCAGGAAGTCGACATCCTCATTGAAGGCGGTACGATCGTCACACTCGACGAGACGAATCCGACGATCCCGTCGGGCGCGCTGGTTATTCATAAAGACACGATTGTCGCCATGGGTCCCCGGGCCGACATTGCGAAACGCTACCGCGGCAGGGATACGATTTCCGCAACAAGCCACGTGATCATGCCCGGGCTTGTCAATGCCCATACCCATGCCGCCATGACCTGCTTCCGGGGAATTGCCGATGACCTGGAACTCATGGAGTGGCTCAACAACTATATTTTCCCCGCCGAAGCGAAAAACGTGGACCCGGAACTGGCTTACTGGGGAAGCCTGCTGGCCTGCATCGAGATGATCCGCTCGGGAACGACCACGTTCTGCGACATGTACATCTTCGAAGAGGAGATGGCCAAAGCCGCAAAAAGCGCCGGGATGCGCTGCCTTCTCGGGGAAGTGCTTTTCGACTTCCCTTCCCCCCGCTTCAAGACGCCCGATGAAGGCCTCGCAGTCACGAAGGAGCTCCTGGAGAAATGGGCCGAAGACCCGCTGGTCCGGATCACCGTGGAGCCTCACGCCCTCTACACGTGCTCGGAGGATCTTCTGAAAAAATCCAAGGCGCTGGCCGACCGCTACGGGGCCCCCCTGGCACTGCACCTCCTGGAGACGAAATCGGAAAGGGACGGCCTCCTCGAAAAGCTTGGGCGTAGCCCTGTGCAATACCTCCGCGACATCGGCCTGCTTGAGGACAACCTCGTGGCCTTTCACTGCGTATGGCTTGAAACCGAGGAGATCGAGATGTTCGCCCGGGCGGGAGTGAAGGTCGTTCACAACCCCGAGAGCAACATGAAACTGGCTTCGGGCGTTGCACCTATACCGGACCTGCTGGCGGCGGGAGTGACGGTGGCCCTGGGCACGGATGGGTGCGCAAGCAACAACAACCTGGACATGTTTCAGGAGATGGACACGGCGGCCAAGCTTCATAAGGCCTTCCGCCTGGACCCCACGGTCATGAGTGCCGCGACGGTCCTGAAAATGGCGACTCGCGACGGCGCCCGTGCCCTCGGGCTGGAAGGAAAAGTCGGGGTCCTGCGGCCGGGCATGAAGGCCGACATCATCACCGTCGATTTTAACCGGCCCCACCTGACACCCCTCTACCACGAAGATTCACACCTCGTCTATTGCGCCTCCGGGTCCGACGTGGACTCCGTCGTAATCAACGGTCGGGTAGTGATGAAAAACAGAAAATTACTCACCGTCGACGAGGAGGAGGTCATGGATCGCGTCAACCGTATCGCCCGGCGGATCCGGGACAGTCTAGGGATGCAGGGAGTTTGACATGAACCCGGCAGAAACGATAGACATTCTCATCACAGGGGGAACGGCACTCACCCTTTCCGACCGTATGGACGTCATCGAGGACTCCGTCATCGGCATCTCCGCAGGCAGGATCCGTTTCGTTTCGAACAGGGCCGATGCCCCCCCGATACGAACAACTGAAACCATCGACGCCACAGGCTGCGTCGTCATGCCGGGCCTGGTGAACACGCACACCCATCTGCCGATGACGTGCTTTCGCGGGCTTGCCGACGACCTGCCGCTGATGGAGTGGCTTCACGATCACATGTTCCCCGCCGAGGCGAAGCACGTCAACCGCGACATGATCTACCGGGGCGCCCTCCTCGGGATGGCCGAGATGATTCTCTCAGGGACAACGACCTGTTGTGACAGCTACTTTTATGAAAGCAACGTTGTGCAGGCCGCCGTCGACGCCGGGGTACGCATCGTGGCAGGCCAGGGGTTCATCGATTTCTCTCCCCCCGATGCGGACGAACTCCGGAACAAGGCGTCGGCGGCAGAGAAATTCATCGCGAAATGGAAGCCCCTCAGCCCGATGGTCACGCCGTCGCTCTTCTGCCACTCCGCCTATACCTGCGCAACGGAAACCCTGCAGACGGTGAAGCGAATTGCCGGGGAAGCGGACGTACCCTTCATGATGCACCTCGCCGAGACGAAGGAGGAGGTGGACATCATTGTTTCACGCTACGGGCTTCGGCCGGTTCACTATCTCGACAGGATCGGCATTCTCGGCGGCAAAACGGCAGCCGTGCACTGCGTGTGGCTCGACGAGAGCGAGATGGACATCCTTGCGGCAACCGGCACGTCCGTCTGCCACTGCCCCGAGAGCAACATGAAGCTCGCATCAGGCATCGCGCGTATTCCGGAACTCATGAAGCGCGGGATTCCCGTCGGTCTGGGGACGGACGGGTGCGCGAGCAACAACGATCTGGACATGCTGCTCGAGCTCGATACGATGGCGAAGATCCACAAGGTCTCTACCATGGATCCGACCGCCATGGATGCCGCAACGGCGCTTACGATCGCCACGATCGGTGGCGCCCGTGCGCTGGGAATTCAAGATCTCATCGGGTCCATCGAGCCCGGGAAATGTGCCGACATCATCGTTTTGGACATGAGAAAGCCGCACCTTACGCCACTGTACAGTCTGTACTCCCAGATCGTCTATGCCTGCCGGGGCAGCGACGTGCGGGATTCGGTCATCAACGGAAAGATCGTCATGCGAAACCGGATCCTGCATACCATGAACCTGCCGAAGGTCATGGACGACGTGCGCCAGATTGCGGCCCGCGTCAGGGAAAAACCCTGAACCGTGAGGGGCGGCGAATCGGCCTTGACAGAATTCGTTCATCACGAATAGGGTAAGAAATCTGTTTGCCAAAGGAGATGCCGGCGTTGCCGAGAGAACGATACAGAGACCGGGACGATCATCTCTACGGCGTCGTTGATGCCTACCGTCTCGTTGAAAATCTTGAGAGTTGCCTGCAGTGCGGAAAATGCGTCGGTACCTGCCCCGTCGCGAGCCTTTCCCCTTCCTACAATCCCCGTCAGATCATCCACGATATCCTGAGCGGCTCTCAGACCCGCTGGCTTGCCAGCGAGGAAATCTGGCGATGCTTCTGGTGCGCCGGCTGCTACACCCAGTGCCCGATGGACATTCATTTCCCTCTTCTGATGATGCAGCTTCGCTATCGGGCCGTCGCATCCCGTCACGGCCTGAAATACATTGTCCCGTTCAAGCGATTTGCGCTTCGGGCGCGAGAGGACGGCCTCACCTTTGCGCCGGGCGGAGCCAAAGGAAGGGATCGGATCATGGCCCTGCGCACCAGAATCGGGCTCACCCCCTGGCCGGAGATCTCGGAGAAGGCCCGGGAGGAGTACCGAACCCTCTTTGATCTGACCGGAACGACCGAATTTCTCGAAGGAATCCACGAGGAAGAGGACCAGCCGCTGGCACTCTCTTACCTGGAAGGGAGGATCATCGGTGCGTAAGCAGCGGGTCATCCGCCCGGAGGAGAAAATCCCCACGATCCCCGACGCCGTTTTCCTTTTCCGGAGCTGCACCGGCAGTCTCGAATATCCCGGAACGGAAAACGCCGTGAAGGAAACCCTCGGGAGCCTCGGCATACGCGCCCTGATGGATCCCGACCAGACCTGCTGCTCCGGATATCTTCTCACCTGCTCGGCCCACAAGCCGGAGGTCTCTCTGGCCATCACGGCCCGAAACCTCTCCATCATCGAAAAGAAGGATCTGGACACCTACACCTTCTGCAACGGGTGCTACGGATACCTCAGCGAATTGTCCCACATCATGATGCACAACCCGGACTACCTGAAAATGGCCAACGACCTGGTTGCGCGCTGGGGACACCGGTATGAGGGCAAAACGCAAATCTACCACGTCCAGGAAATGTGGTACCGCCTGCGGGAACAGATCGGCAAAAAGGTGGTGCGACCCCTTGCCGGGCTGAAGGTGGGTGTGCACTATGGCTGTCACTACCTGGCCAAGCAATACGGGATCTTCGACGACGGCGGCTACCCCACGTTTCATGAGGAAATCGTGGAGATCCTAGGAGGCACGCCGGTATTTTACCAAGAACGTCAGTTGTGCTGCGGCTACTCGGTGGGACGGGGTTTTACCCACAAAGAGGAAACGGTCCAGCCCCATCTCTTCAAAAAGCTCTCCAGCGCCCGGGAGGGAGGGGTCGAACTGATCACGACCGTATGCCCGGGATGCAATGTGGCGCTCGACCGCGAACAGCCCCATCTCGCCAAGCGGTACGGCGGGAATTTCAGTATCCCCGTGATTGACCTTTCCCAGCTCATCGCCCTTGCCATCGGTGTGCCGCTGGAAAAGCTGGGATTCGAGGCCAACACGGTTTCACTGGCCGGAGTTCTGAAAAAGCTGGGCCTCTAGAAAGGAATCTGCTCCATGCAGGAAACAAAGAAAACAGCCCTCGTGATCGGAGGGGGCCCGGCAGGAATGGAAGCCGCGCTGCGGGTCGCGCAGGCCGGGTTTGGCGTCGTGCTGGTAGAAAAAGAGCCCGAACTCGGGGGCACACTGCGGGACCTGCACAGCAGTTTCCCGAAATGGGAAAATCCCGGGGAGCTGATCGAGCAGCGAAAGTCCCTCCTCGTCCGGTCGCAACAGGCTTCGATCCGAACGCAGACCGTTGTCACATCGAGCCTGCGACAGGAAAGGGGTTTCCGTGTCTCGCTGAAAAGCCTGCACGACGGCAGCGAAAGCGAGCTGGACGTCGAGGCCGTCATCGTGGCCACCGGTTTTGAACTGATGGATGCCTCGGTCTACGGGGAATACGGCCACGGGATCTATCCCGGCGTTGTGAATTCCCTGGAATTTGAAAAACGTCTGAAACAATGGGCGCTCGGAGTCGGGGACAAGCCCGGCAGTGTGGCCTTCATCCAGTGCGTCGGGTCCCGCGATCGATCGAAGGGAAACCCTTACTGCTCGAAGATCTGCTGTATGTACACGGCCAAGCAGGCGGGACTCATCAAGGACCTTTTCCCCGATGCCGGGGTTTATGTTTTCTACATGGACTACCGGGCTTCCGGCAGGCACTACGAGGAGTTTGTCCGGCACGTCATCGAGGAAAAGCACGTTCGTTATGTCCGGGGGCGACCGGCCAAGGTCCTGCCCGAAGACGGCAGGCTGATCGTCAGGGCCGAAGACACCCTGATGGGGATCCCGATCGAGGTGGCCGTCGACGTGGTGGTCCTGGCCTCGGCCCTTGTGCCGCGCCGTGAGACGGGTATTCTCGCCGGACTCTTCGGCTGCCGCACCGACGAGTACGGCTTTATCGAACAGGATCCCTTTGAGCCGGTCCGGTGCGCGGAACGGGTCTTCTTCGCCGGCGGATGCGGCTTTGCCGTTGAAACGGCCGGTGCGCGGAACGAGGGCGCGGCGGCGGCCGCAGGCGTCATTGCGCTGTTCAGCCAGAGTCCCTGAAGGATGAGCATGAACCCGGATTTCTACACACCGATACGGCTTGAAAAGACCGACAGTGCCCTGAAAAGGGAGCTGAAGGATCTCTTCGGCATCGACCTCGATACCTGCCTCGAGTGCGGGAAGTGCTCCGGGGGCTGTTCCAACGGACATGTCTTCGACTACACCCCGCGGAAAATCGTTCAGCTCGTGAAGCTGGGTGCGGAAGAGACCCTGATGAAAATGGACGCACTCTGGATCTGCCTTTCCTGCCATCTTTGCCTCGACCGCTGCCCTTCGGGCATCGATATCCCGCAGATCCTGGACCATCTCCGGGAGAAGGCCCATCGGAAGGGAATCCCGGCCACCCGTCCCGCCGTTGGGCTCTTTCACAACCTCATGCTCGAGCAGATCCGAGAAAGAGGGCGCATCTCGGAGATGGGCCTCATGATCCGGTTCAACGCGGCAACGGGCCGGTACACAAACGACGCCGAACTCGGCCTGAAGATGTTCCTCAAGGGAAAACTGAACCCCTTTTCGTCAGGGGTCAAAGGCCTGGAAACGGTAAGACGCCTTTTCCATGGTGAATGGATTCACAAGAAGGATTGAACGGGATGGACATCGCCTACTACCCCGGATGCTCCCTCCATGGCATCGCCCGAGAATACGGTCGTTCCGCGGAGCTCGTCTGCAGGCGTCTCGGAATCCGCCTGCTGGAGGTCGAGGACTGGAACTGCTGCGGTGCTACGGCGGCCCACAGCCTCGACCGCGAGCTGACCCTGGGCTTGAGCGCACGCAATCTCGCCTCCGTCAACCGCATGAACCTCGACCGGGTAACCACCCCCTGTGCAGGCTGTTTCAATCGCATGAAGGGCGTCGCCCATGCATTGAAACATTCGACGGAAGTGCGGGAGAGGATGGAAATGGTCGTCGAGGCGCCGCTCTCGAACCTCCCTGTCGTGTCTCACCTCATGCAGGCCCTTGTGGAATGGACGGGCTTGCAGCGGCTCGCCGAACCAGTCTTAAGACCCCTGAAAGGATTGAAACTCGCCGCTTACTACGGTTGCCTCCTCACAAGGCCCCGTGCCATTGTCTGCTTCGACGATCCCGAGCAGCCGACCTCCATGGATAGCCTCCTGCATGCGCTGGGTGCCGATACGGTCCCATGGTCCCACAAGGCCGAGTGCTGCGGGGGGGCTTTTGCCGCATCCCAGACGGACATCGTCATCGACCTGGGCGGGCAGGTGCTGAAGTCCGCCCGCGGGGCCGGCGCCGACGCGATCGTGGTTGCCTGCCCGATGTGCCAGGTCAACCTGGACTCCCGGCAGAAGGCCATCGAAAAAGCGCAGGGCATTCTCTACGACCTGCCGGTACTCTATTTTACACAACTGATGGGTCTTGCCTATGGGTTTCCCCCCAGGCAGACCGGTCTGAATAAACTGCTGGTCAGTTCCCTTCCCCTACTCCGCAGCAGGGGACTCGCATAAAAAAATCCCGGCACGATGGTGCCGGGATTTCGGAATCCCGAGGATTGTGATGACGGGCGTTTACGGCCTGCGCTCAGTGAACCTCTGATTTCCAGGGCTCCAGCTGTTTTCTTGCTTCGTATACTTTCCTCCATTCCTGGAAGCTGACGAGGATTGCATCGACGGCCCCGTCGATACCTACCTTTTCCGTATTGATGACCAGGTCGAAGCTCAGCGGGTTGACTTCCAGCCAGTCCGTCTCGAAGTAGGTTCTCACGAAGGCAATCCGGTCGGCATCGCGCTTCTCGATGTATTTCTTCGCTTCTTCCCGGGGCAGGCTTCGGATTCGCATCATGCTTTCGATGCGATACTCCAGCGGGGCGATGATCTTCACCCGGAACGTCGTTTCGGGCGGAAGGATGTAATTCGCGCCCCGGCCCACGATGATGGCGTTGCCGTGCTTGCCGATCGTTGCGATGACGCGGCTGAGGTGCCCCAGGTATTCACTCGCCGAGGGACGACTCGATGAAAAAATGGATTTGACCCAGCTTTCCATGGCGCTGACGGATTTCTCGTCGAGGGTCTCGATGACTTTTGCGCTCGCCTTGCTGCTTTCAGCGACACGCTGGATGATCTGCCCCGCCATGAGGTCCATCTTCGTCTTCTGGGACAGGACGCGCGCGATCTCGCTGCCTCCGGCACCGGCCTGCCTGGAGATGGTGATGACGAATTCATTCTGGGAAATTCCGTCCCGCTGCCACTTCTCCAGAACAGCCTGGACGATCATCGCCTCCACTTCGCTGTCTTTGACCTTCGGGTCCCGCGCATAATCGGAACAGATGACGTTGTAATCATCATCCGTCTTAACGTCGAAGCGCTTCAGGCAGTCTTCGAGGGAGATACAAATGGCACAGACTCTCCGTTCCGTCGACATCTATTGACACCTCCTCGTTTGCATCGAACTGAATGAGTTGGCCGTATAATATCCGGATTCGATGCATCAGTAAAGAAGAAAAAGTGCGACGTTTTTTCAACGCTCAAACGGCCTTCGCCGTCTTCTGGGCGTTGTTGTTTTTCGCATCAAACAGCTTGGTCCAGCCCCGGAAGGCCACGAGGATGGCATCCGCGGCGTCGTCGATCCCGACCTTTTCCGTATTGATCACGATGTCGAAGTGAATTGGATCCATCGAGTCCGCACGGAAGTACTTGCGGACGAAAGCGACCCGATCGGCATCCCGATGTTCGATGTATGTCTGCGCGTCGGTCCTGGATAGGTTCCGGATCCGCATCATGCTCTCGATCCGGTACTCCAGCGGAGCGATGACCTTCACGCGGAATGTTGTCTCCGGCGGAAGAATGTAGCCGGCCCCGCGGCCCACAATGATGGCGTTGCCGTGCTTGCCGATCGTGCCGATCACCCTCGTGAGATGCTTCAGATAATCGCTGGGCCAGAGATGACGGGAAACGAACAGCGAGTTGACCCAGCTCTCCATGGTCGTGACGGCCTTCTCGTCGAGCGTCTCGACGACCTTCGTGCTCATCTTGGAGCTCTCGGCCACCCCCTGGATGATCTGACCTGCCATGAGGTCCATGTTCGTTTTCCGGGCAAGGATACGGGCAATTTCGCTTCCGCCTGCCCCGGCCTGTCTCGATATTGTGATGCTGTATTCGTGAATCGGCTTCTTTTCCCGCTGCCATTTGTCGAGCTGCTCCTGGACGATCCTCGACTCGACTTCGCTGTCCCGGATCTGCACGTCCCGCGTATAGTCCGGGCAATTCACGTTGCACAGCGCGTCTGTCGCGACTTGGAATCTTTTCTGGCAGTGCTCCCGCCACGCACAGATGGAACATACTTTTCTGTCCAGATGCATGATCCTTCACCTCCTTCGTCTCGCCAGAGGCGTCTCTTCCTGTATTATTATCCTTTATCCAACTGCACCGGCCTGCCCGGTGCCGCCCAGTGCCTCGAAGCCGCTCACGATGTCGAGGAGTTCTTCCGTAATGGTACTCTGCCGCTGGCGGTGGAACTGGCCGAAAAGCTCCTCCAGCCTCTCCTCGATGTTCTTCTCGGCGCTCTGCATGGCCGCCAGTCGGCTTGCATTCTCGCTCGCCAGCGAATCGGCGAAGGCCCGGTAGAGCGACACGAAAAGATACTCCCGGATGAGGGAGCGGAAGATGGTCTCCCAGTTCATCGTGTACATGGGAATCGTCCTCGATTCCCACTTCCGTTTTTCCAGGTTCTTGAGCCATTCCCGGTCAACGGGCAGAAGCTTGAGCGTTTTCGCCCGGTAGTTCGCCCCGGAAATGTACTCATTGTAGTAAAGGGCCATGTTTTCGATCTGTCGCTTGAAACGCCAGTCCTCGAGAAGCATGGTGATGTCCTGCACCACGGACGTGATGCCTGCCGTCGATCCGGGCGTACTCAGGACTTCCAGGACCTTCTGCCCTGAATCTTCGAGGATGTCGGCGACCCGGACCCCCACGGCAAGGACAATCCGGTTTTCCTTCGGAATGCCAAGGGCTTTCATTTCGTCCAGGGCATGGCTTGCGACGATATTGTTAAACTGGCCGCAGAGGCCCTGGTCTGTCCCGAAGACGATGGCGCCCATCCGTTTCGCCGAAGACTCCCTCAGGGGAGCAAAGCTACCCCGGCTTCGTTTCAGAACGACCTGCAGTCCCATCTCCACCGTGCGGTTGTAGTCCGAGAGCGACTCGACGGCCCTCTGGTACTGACGGATGCTTACGGCCGCTAGCGCCTTCATGGTCTTCACCACCCCGAGGAGATCCTGGGCACTCTGAATCCTGCGTTTCAGAGACTCAATGGTCTGCATGTTTCTCCTCTTCTTTCATGGTTTCCGTGGCGGAACGGGACATTTTCAGCAAGGTGTCGCGGTCGTCCAGCGTGAGCTTTTCTCCCGATTCGATGCGCTCGCACAGGTCTTTGCACTGCACGACGGCCTGATTTCTCAGGGCCGCTTCCGCCTCTCCGATCCGGGGAATGGAAACAGTATCCAGCGCCCCGCCCGTGATCGCCAGAAGCGCTGCGATCTGCTCTGCCACGCGGATGGGTTTGTACTGGGGCTGTTTCAGGATTTCCCGGACGCGCCAGCCGCGCTCCAGCACCCTCCGGGTCGCCTCGTCGAGTCGCGTCCCGAAACGGGAGAAGGTCTCCAGCTCTTCGAACTGGGAGTAGGAGATCCGGAGATCGCCGGCGACGGCCCGGTACGCCGGAAGCTGGCATTTGCCGCCCACGCGGGAAACCGATTTGCCCACATCGACGGGTGGAAGGATGCCCTTCTGGAAGAGGCGCGGCGAGAGGTAGATCTGACCGTCGGTGATCGAAATGAGATTCGTCGGGATGTAGGCCGAGATGTCCTGGGCCTCCGTCTCGACGATGGGAAGTGACGTGAGCGATCCTCCGCCATGTTCCTTGCGCAGATGGGTGGAACGCTCGAGCAGCCTTGAGTGAATGTAGAAGATGTCCCCCGGGAAGGCCTCCCGGCCCGGCGGCCGTCTCAGCAAAAGCGAAAGTTCCCGGTAGGCCCGGGCATGATAGGTCAAATCATCGTACACGATGAGCACGTCTCGCCCCCGCGACATGAAGTACTCCCCCATGGAGGTTGCCGCGTAGGGGGCGATGAACTGCAGCCCCGGTGGGTCCTCCCCCGTGGCGGCGACGACAACGGTATACTTCATGGCGTCGTGCTGTTTCAGATCCGCGATGACTTTGGCGACATCGGAGGACTTCTTGCCGACGGCGCAGTAGATGCAGAGGACGTTCTTGTCCCACTGGTTGATGATGGTGTCCATGGCAATCGCCGTTTTCCCGGTCTGTCGGTCCCCGACGATGAGTTCCCGTTGTCCGCGACCGATGGGGATCAGGGCGTCGATGACCTTGATCCCGGTCTGGAGAGGCGCCGTGACGGGGTCGCGCGCCATGACGGCGGGCGCTTCCCGCTCGACGGGAAGCCGACGGGAGGATCGGATTTCCCCCTGGTTGTCCAGCGGTCTTCCGATGGCATCGACAACCCGCCCGATCAGGGCCTCTCCGACGGGCACGTCGAGGACGCGGTCGGTCCGCTTCACTTCGGAGCCCGAAACGATCTGCTCGCTCGGCCCAAGCAGGATGATCCCGATCTCATCGGGGTCGATATTGAAGACGAGTCCTTGCACGTTTTGGGGAAAGAGCACAACCTCCTCGGACTTGATGTTGGGCAACCCCTGCACCCGGACAATGCCGTGTCCCACATAGTTCACAATGCCCACTTCCCGCTGCTTGAGTTCCGGATGCTGGTCCGCCAGGACCTGATCCAGGGTCTTGAACGTATCGTCGAGGAATTCCGTCAGTTCTTCCTTTTCTCTCGGCATGCTCATGTTCTACCCCTTTTGCGAGCTCATCGTTTCTCCCGGGCCTCCTCATAGAGGGCGTGGTAGAATTTCTCTTCCAGGGAATCCATGTAGTCTTTGATGCTCCAGGAGATCTTGTGGCCGTCCGTCTTGAGTTCGTAGCCCATCATGATGTTCTCGGATCGTTCGAAGACCACCGGAGTCCCGCCGGCGATGCAGCGATGGATCGCCTCATCAAGCCTGCGCTGCTCATCCTCCGGAATGTCGAAGGCGCTCTGGACGATAATGGATCCCCCTTCGGGAACTGCCGTCCTGAATTTTCCGCGCTCCTCCTCGTTCAGGGTCTCGATCCGATTCATCAGGATCTCCACGATACGCGTTTCCAGCTCCAGTCCGGCCAGATCCTTCAGGACCTGCCTCGTAATGGAGTAAATCTGGTTCCCGGCAAGCCGGCGCAGCTCGTGGAGAAAGGTATCCCGCTCCGACCGTATCGTCTCGATCCACCGGGCCTGTACCTGTTCGATCTGCTCCCGCGCGCTTTCCATCAGTTCCCTGCGGTGGACCTCGGCATCCTCGCGGGCCTTGTTCATCATGGCCTCGTGCTCCGACTCGAAGTCCGCAAGCCTCCTCTCCTGGCGCTCCAGGGCCGCCCGTGCCTCCTCGCGGGCCTTCTCGGCCTGCTCGAAGGTAGCTGAGATCCGGGCCTCCCGTGCGTCCATGGCCCCGATGATCCGCCCGTAGAGGAACTTCTTCAGCAGGAAGAGCAGCAGCAACAGGTTCACGATCTGGCAGAGGAATACAAACCAGTCGATGTGCATGGATTACCCTCCTGCTTTGCGAACGACATAGGCCCAGAACGGATTTGCAAAGACCAGGATCATCGAAATCACGAAGCAGTAAATCGCGATGGACTCGATCATGGCCAGACCCACGAAGAGGGTTCGCGTCAACGAGTTCCGCTCGTCGGGCTGCTGCGCAATCGCGTTGAGCGCACCCTGAACGGCCCTGCCCTGTCCGAGGCCGGGTCCGATCGCTCCGATTCCCATGCAAATCCCCGCTGTAATAATCGACGCCATTGCAACAATGCTCACGCTGTCCATACCGATCCTCCTGTCCTTCTTTCAGTGTTGAACGGGTCCCGTTTCCTTTTTTATCTTGTGATCCGTCTCCTCGTGGGTCTGGGTGGCCGAGGCGATATACACCATGGCCAGGATGGCGAAGATGTACGCCTGGATGATGCCGATCATGAGTCCCAGCACCTGCATCACCACCGGGAAAAACAGGGGAGTCACGGCAAGCAGGATGGCGATGACCTTTTCGTGGCTCATGAGATTCCCGAATAGCCGGACGGCCAGGGCCAGGGTCCTCGAAAACTCCCCCATGATGTGAAATGGAAAGAAAATGAAGGTGGGCCGGAAATATTCCTTCAGATACTCGACGATTCCGTTCTTGGAGATCCCGTACATCGGAACGGCGAAGAAGACCAGGACGGCGAGGGCCGACGTTGTCGTAAGAGACGACGTGGGCGCCACGTATCCCGGGATGAAGGTGAAGAGGTTGGAAAAGAGAATAAAAAGAAAGAGCGTCGCGATGAAGGGAAAGTACGTATCGGCTCCCTCCCTGGCGATATCGCGGATCTCAGAGCGGATCGTGCCGATGATGACCTCCAGCATGTTCTGCCAGCGGGACATCGTTCGCTCCGAAGAAAGGTTGCCGGTGATCGCGATGGAACCGAGAACGAGCATTCCCATGATCATCCACGTGTACACCAGGGTCGCGTTGATCGTGACGAGTCCCCAGGTGAACAGGATGACCTGGTCAGGGCTGATCTGGTCAATGGCTACGACTTCCATAGGATTCTCCTTCGGCAAACCGGACCGATGTCCGTCCCAGCCTGCGAAGCATCATTCCCCGCATGGCGACAAATCCCAGCATGGCTGCGGCGAGCCGTTCCCACTGTCCGTCCGTGACGAGATAAAAGCCGGTCAGGGCCACCCCCATCCGGAGGATATAGCTCAGGGCTATCCTCCGAAAAGGCTTCGGATCGTCGGGAATCCTCCGCACCGTCTCCCACAGCCCGGCAAAATAAATCCACCCGATCCCGGTCCCGACGAAAAACGATGTGATGAGCTCAAGAATCATCGTTATCCCTTATCCCTTCTGTACCCTGTACCCTCGCCCCTTGACCCTCTGCCCTCAACCCTCCACCCCTCATTTCAGTCCCTCATGATATCCTGCCGGGCGCGCTTCACCCAGTACCACGCATTCATGCACCCCACGGCAACCCCCATGATGAGCAGCATGAGCGTCCAGGAAAATCGGCTCGGCCATGACCGGTCAATCCAGAGACCGAGGGCCGTGAAGAGAAGCGACGGGATCACCACAGACCAGCCCACAATTCCGAACATCCCGAGGCCGAACCAGATGGTTTCGTCCTTCTGCGTTTTGCCCTTGACACGCCTCGCCTCTTTCGTGCCAACCTTCCGGGTGAACTCCTCGGCAATTTTTTCGCGTCTCTCGCTCGGGGTCAGGTGTTCGTCACTCATGTTCCCTCAGCTCCATGAATCTCCGGATCAGGTCGAGTTCCAGCTTCGCCGCCGACGACCTTGTTTTCCTCTCGCGCTCGTCAATCTCCTCGAACTGCTTGACCACAATTTCGCGCAGTGTTCCCAGCTCATCGCTTCGGGCGGCGTTCCGGACCGAAACGAGGATGTCCGAACCCTTCTTCACGAGGGTTCCCACGTCCACGGCAAGGTAATGCTCTCGGTCTTCCGCCTGATAGGAAAACACCCCGGGAACGAGCGACGCCGTATAGTCGACATGCTGGGGCAAGAGGCAGAAGAATCCGTTTTCGGCTTCGGCGACCACCTTGGATACTTCCTCGGCGAGGAAGACTTCGGCGGGAAGCAGGATCTTAAGTTTCATCTTTTTTTGCCTCGTCGATGGTCCCGATCATATAAAGGGAGCTTTCGGGGAAGTCGACAAACTCGTCGTTCAGGATCCGTTCGCAGCCCTCGAGCGTCTGCTCGCGACTCACCAGCCGTCCCGGTTTCCCGATGAATTGTTCCGTCGTAAAGAAAGGTTGCGTGAAAAATCGCTCGAGGCGCCTGGCCCGGAAGACCGTCCGCTGATCTTCCCGCGACAGCTCGTTGATCCCAAGCATGGCAATGATGTCTTTCAACTCTTCGTAGACGGTGAGGTTTCGCCTCACCTCCTGGGCAATGCGGTAGTGCCGTTCGCCTGCGATCGTGGGCATGAGCATCTTGGATCCCGACTGCAGGAGGTCGACGGCGGGGTAAAATCCTTCACTGGCCCGCTTGCGGGACAGCACGATGGAGGCCGTCAGGTGGCTGAAGGTGTGCGAAGCTGAAGGGTCCGTAAAGTCATCGGCCGGGACGTAGACGGCCTGGATGGAAGTGATGGCACCCGTCGTGGTGTTGCAGATGCGCTCTTCGAGCTCCGCCAGCTCCGAGGCTAGAGTGGGCTGGTAGCCAAGGCGTGAGGGCAGAAGACCCATGAGGCCCGACACCTCCTGCCCGGCCTGGATGAAGCGGAAGATGTTGTCCATCAGGAGCAGCACATCCTGCCTTTCGTCATCGCGGAAGTATTCCGCCATGGTGAGCGCCGAGTGCCCCACCCGGAAACGGGCCCCGGGCGGCTCGTTCATCTGGCCGAAGACCATAACGGTATTCTTGAGAACGCCCGCGTCCTTCATTTCCCGGTACAGCTCTTCCCCTTCGCGGCAACGCTCTCCGATGCCGCAGAAGATGCTGATCCCTTCATAACCGCTGACGACATTGTGAATGAGCTCGGTGAGAAGCACGGTCTTGCCGACGCCGGCCCCCCCGAAGAGACCGGCCTTCCCGCCGCGCTCCAGCGGCGACAACACGTCGAGGGCCTTGATGCCTGTTTCGAAGATCTCCGAGACGGTCGACTGCTGCGAGATGGGAATGGGCTCATGGTGTATCGGCCTGTATTCCCCGACTTCCACGGGACCGGCGTTGTCGATGGTGTCTCCGAAGACGTTGAATACCCTTCCGAGGAGGTTTTTCCCGACGGGCACACGGAAAGGCTGTTCTGTGTCCAGGACGGACGATCCCCGGGCCAGCCCCTGCGTGGGCGTCAGGGAAATGCCCCGTACGACATGATTGTTCAGGTGAGCGGTGACCTCGATACGAACCCTATCGTCTTCGCCGCCTCTCAGTTCGTGCCGGATCGGCGGCATGCGATCAGCGAAACGGACATCGACGACGCTCCCTCTCACAGCGATGACGGTGCCACGGTGCTCCACGTTCTTTCCCTCCGGTTCTGCGATATTGTGCGACCGTTCCTTCGCCTACCCCGATCACTTCGACTGACCGCCGAAGATGACCTTGTGCCGGAACGTGCCGGACTTTGTGCCGACCCGCAGTCGCTCCTCCGTCTCCCGATCCATCAACTCCTCGTAACGCTGCGTGAGGACGTAGATGGCGTAGTCGAACATGAGGATCGTGCGCGTGAGGCTCTCGGTGGCCTGATGCTGCTCGACGGCCGTGATGAACATGGCCTGGAACTCGGCATAGAGCCAGATGTGGCGACGCATCAGGATGAGGGCGTAGATCGACTCGTGGAGGGGAATGCCCTCGGAGAAGCGCTCATCGGCGTATTTCGTAAAGAACTTGCTGGCCGCATCGAAGGGTTTGTCGGTGCAGAAAAGCGCCCGGAAATGACGGTAGAACTGGACGGCATGAGCGAGAGCCTTTTCATCGGAGAAGTTGTGATAGGTGGGCGTCCTCGGGTTTACCCTCACGTCCTTCAACCACTGGTGGGCAATTTTGTCCGCATTATTTTCTGTCAACTCGATCAGTTTTGTCGCATGGCCTTGCATGGTCTACCTCCTGGATCAGCGGTCATCCTAACCGGATCTAACTCTTTTTCTCCGGCTGTTCGTAATCGTTGATCGTTTGTTGTGGATCGTGTTTGCATCCATTTGACTCACAAAACCGCCTGCTGTTATCGCCGCCTTGTCTTCATGCTTCGACGGAACGGGAAGCCGGCGGGCCTGTCCTGTAAAGAACCTCAATTTTCGTCAATCCCTCTGCCAGCATGGCCACCACGGAGGAAACGACGATGAACATGACCGCCCGAATCATGTCGTCTGTCAGCGGGACCGTCTGCATGAAGAGCAGATGGCTTACGATCAGGATCCCCGCCAGGATCACGGCTACGTAAATTCCTTTTTTCTTCCACCAGATTCCGGCCAGCACGATGGGGATGTAAAACAGGTGCGTGAAAATCACCCCGCTGGCCATGACAACATGGTAGTAATAGGTCAAGAACCCGCAGGCGACGAGAAGGCAGGCCATGACACCCACTTTGCTTCCCGTCAGGCTTTCCTCCATACCAAAAGCGCGGAGGGCTGCCAGTTGCTTCTGGATCTCACCCTTCATCAACTCCTGGTATCTTTCCGTGATGACATAGGTGGCGTAATCGAAAAGTAGAATCGTCCGGCTCAGGCTCTCGATGGCCTGCTGCTGCTCGACGGCGGTCACGAAGAGCGTTTGAAATTCGGCGTAAAGCCAGATATGTCGTCGCATGAGCGTCAGTGCGTAGATTGCTTCATGAAGTGGAATTCCCTTTTCGTAGCACTCATCGGCATACTTCGCGTATACCCGTCTTGCCTCCTCAAATGGATTTTTGGCGCTGAACACCGCACGGAACTTTCGGTAGAAGTCAACGGCCATCGGAACGGCATTGTCTTCGGAAATACTGCTGTAGGATGGTGTTTTCGGGTTTTTCCGGACATCGGCATACCATTGCCTGGCAATTGTCTCCGCATTCTTTTCCGTGACGTCAATCAATTTCGTCGCTACGGCCTGCATGGTGTCCTCCCTCCTTTCCTGTCCTGGCTGTTCACCTTACCCACGGCAACTGACATTCTTTGTAGAAAATATACGGGGACATCTTCCGTTAATCAATATGAATAGAACAATAGGTTATCAATAGGGTTATCCTAGTACCATGTGCAGCACACTTGCCCGCGCATGAAGACTGCACAAGAGAGTCGGGCTGAAAAAAGAGGAACGGAAATCCACATGTGGCGGGACTCTGCGGGGATCATGAGAAAAAAAGGCCTCCGACACAAATCCGGAGGCCCCGTTGGATCAGCCTTCCAATAGGGAGGCAAGGTGAGCAGCCAGGTTGGCTTTCTTGTTTTTCAGACCGAGTTTATTCCGGATATTGTTTCGATGAAACTCGACGGCTGGCGAAGACATGCCGAGCAGCGCAGCGATTTCCTTCGTCGTTCTTCCTTCCTTGATCAGGGAGGCAATGCGGATTTCTTTCGGCGTCATGTTGAGATGCTTCCCGTGAATATTTTTAAGAAAGGGGGAGATAATATTTTCCAGGTTCGATTCGATGACCCCCAAGTGAGCGGTTTGCATGTCCGACAGCCTTGTCTTTTTGAGCTTTTCGATGTAGGGGGACAGGAGTTCCTTGACGTTTCCGAGGACCATCTCTTCTGCTTCCCTCTTGTCCTTGTCGCGCTGCTCGAGAAGCACTTTCAGGGCTGTATTCATTTCCTCGAGGTTGCCCGATTTGATCTTCAGCTCCCGCTCCCTCTTGCGGAGTTTCTTCTCCGCCTCTTTCCTCTCGGTGTTCTCCGCTTTCAGGGCTTGCGAGGATTGCAGCAAATCATAGGTGCGCTCCTCGACCCTTTGTTCGAGTTCTTCGTATGCCTTTTGGAGTGCTATCTCGCCACGCTTCCTCTCCGTGATGTCTTCCAGCGTTTCCAGGGCACCGATGATCTGACCGTTGGAATCGCGAATGGTTGCGGCGGTGAAGCGCATCCACTTTCCCGCGCGCAGCGACGGGAAATAGTCCGTGGCCTCATAGGCCTCCGGGACAAGCCTCGACTTGCTGTATTTCCCCTGGTACCATTGAGGAATATCCCTGATCTTGCCGTCCAGAAGCAGATCGGCCATGCAGGGCCTTTCCTCATTATAAAAGGCTCGCCACTGCTGATTCGTCCCGACGACCTCCTTCGCCGGGATCTGGCTCAACCCTTCCAGGGCACGGTTCCAGAAGATCACTTCATGATCCCGTCCGATGACGAACATCGGGATCGGAGACCCCTGGAGAATGCTTTCGAGCCTCTGCTCGCTGTCCCTGCGCGATGTCTCGGCCGTCTTCTGATCCGTGATGTCTTCCAGGGTCTCGACGGCGCCCTCCAGTTCCCCCCGTGCATTCCGGATGGCCGCAGCGGTAAAGCGCAGCCAGCGGCCCGCCTCGCCCAGATCGGGGAAGAAGTCCGTTGCCTCAAAGGCTTCCGGCAGCAGCTTGGACGGGTGTCCCTTTTCCGCATACCACTTCCGGACGCCGTCCAGTTTTCCGTCTACAATAAGATCGGCCATGCACGGACGCCTTGACGCGTAAAACGCCCTCCAGTGATAGTCCGTGCCCACGATGTCGTCGGATCGGATCCGGCTGAGCTCTTCCAGGGCACGATTCCAGAACATCACATGGTGGGACCGGTCGATGACGAAGGCCGCGATGGGGGAGCCTTGCAGGATGTTGTAAAGCTTTTCCTCGCTGTCCCGCAATGCATCCTCGGCCTTCTTCTGGTCCGTGATGTCCTCCAGGGTTTCCGCGGCGCCGATGATCTCGCCCCGGTCGTTGCGGATGGTGGAGGCGGTAAAGCGCAGCCAGCGCCCGGTGTTCCCGAGGTCAGGAAAGAAATCCGTCGCCTCGAAGGCATCTTCGATTAACGGGGACTTCCTGTACTTTCCGGCATACCACTGGGGAATCTTGCCCACGGCGCCGTCGACGAGAAGGTCGGCCATGCAGGGGCGCTCCTCCTTATAAAAGGCCTTCCAGTGGTTCTTTGTCCCGATCACCGCATCGGCCCTGATCTGACTGATCTCCTCGAGGGCCTTGTTCCAGCAAATTACCCGCCGGTCCCGGTCAATAACGAAGCCGGGGATGAAGGAGCCGTCGATGATGTTGTGAAGGATTGGTTCGTTTGCGCTGAGGGGACTCTTCGATGACGTTCCGGGTTGGCTGATCTTTTTCATCGGGATCCTCCTTTTGAAACGGTTTCTATGAAGAGCCGTCGGCAGGCTCCTTCATCGGAACGGGTTCTTCCCCGTTCACCCAGACTGCAAGCAGCCTGTAGGTGACGGCGAGCACGACGGGACCGATGAACAGGCCGGCGATACCGAAGGTGATGAGGCCGCCGATCACCCCGGCAAAGATGAGAAGCAACGGAAGGTCGGCGCCCTTCCGGATGAGAATCGGGCGCAGGACGTTGTCCATCGTGCCGACAAAGATCGCCCAGACGAGCAACACCGTTCCCCACGTGGTCTGGTCGCTCCAGTAGAGCCAGATGACGGCCGGGATGAGGACAAGTGCCGGACCGAGTTGTGCGATGCAGAGAATGAGCATCACTCCCGTCAGCACCGTGACGGCTGGCACACCCGCAACGGCCAGGCCGAGACCGCCCAGGAGCGACTGGATCAGGGCCGTACCGACCACGCCAAGAGCAACGCCCCGAACGGCTGATGCGGCCAGGACGGCAACCTCCTCGCCGCGATTCCCCCCAAGCCTGCGTGCAAAGCGAATGACGCCTATTGAAGCCGTTTCGCCGTTAGCATAGAGAATCGCGGCGATGATGACCGTAAGGAGAAACTGCAGCGCGATCATCCCAATGCTTCCAGCCTGAGACAGAAACCAGTTCAACAGCTGTCCCGCATAGGGAGCCACCCGTGCGGATAAGCGTTCCGGGCCGGTGGAAAGGCTCTCCCAGGCCGCGCCCAGTTTTGGGCCAACGAGGGGAAGTCCTGTAACCCAGCCGGGCAGAGTCGGCAATGCCTGCGTCTCAAGCGTTTTCACCCAGGCGGCGATTCGGTCTGCGTTTTCGATGATGGCCATGATGGCAAGCGAGAAGGGTATGATGAACAGGAGGAGCATGGCCAGGGTCATGGCAGCGACGGCAAGGCCTCGCTTTCCACCCAGCAAGGCCTGCACCTTCAACATGAGCGGCCACGTGGCCGCAACGATCATCGCGGCCCAGATGAGCGATGGAAGAAACGGCCTCATGATCCAGAAGCACGCGGCAATCAGGATGCCTATCCACAAGACTTGCAGCGTGGTGCCGGTCAGATCCTTTGCGACGGGCTTGTGTGTCATCAATGTGCTTCCTCTTTCCTTCCCGGAACAGGCATTCGGGACACCCGAACCGTTTCGTGTACGCCTATCGTGACAGCCCCGTCCTGGCCTTGTTGGCCATGCGCACGAGTTCCCAGTAGGGAGGTCTGTAGCCCTGCTGCTCCTGGAAAGCCATCGCCTGGGCCTCTACCTGTTCCCTGATCTGTGCGTGCCGTGCCGTCACTTCCAGGTTGCGGAGTGCCGCCGTTGCATCCATCCCCTCCGGCATCGGGCCGACCTTCCCGAAAAGGTTGAGCAGGACGCTATAGGCCTTGACGAGCCGTGCCGGGGCAAGTTTCCACCAGGCGTAGGGTATCCCGTCTCCTTCATCGGCGCCTTCCAGCATGGCCTCGAGAATGGCGCTGTCCACGTGATCCTTCCAGAGGGTCTCGGGATCGCGCCACTCGGCGACGACGGAAAGCTGCGGGTCGTACTCGAGGTCCGCCGGGGCCTGGGTCTCAAAATGGGTGACGCCAAACCAGGACAGCCACTTCACAACCCCTGGTGCAGACATGCGGGTGGTTCCCTTCCAGAGTTCGACACCCTGCGTATGATAGGCATAGGACGCCACCTCGGAGCAGAACATCTTTGAAGGGTCCCGGAAATCCATTTCGAAATCGTAGGGGATATGCCTGCTCGTCGCCGCTTCGTAGGCCCTCTGTGCCGCCTTGTGGGGAAGCATCGGGTCGGCCTTCATCTGCGGAAGATCCGGCCGGGGCCTCAGGACCATGACCCGGAGCTTCTTGTCCTGGATGTATTCCTCCATGGTCGACACCACGACGCCCCGTTCGATGTGCGCCTCGATGATGCCCGGCACACCGGTCTTTTCATCAACATAGAACTGGGCCACATGGGAGAAATTCCCCGGGTAGTCGTTCCCTCTCGCGATGAGGGCCGATGTGGGGGCTCCGCCGCGCGATACCAGGATATCGCCACTGTGGAGTGTCAGCTCCTGGAAGACATAGGATGGCGTCACAGAGGGCACATTGTCCGCGCGGATAAGGCCCGGATAGGAGCCGGCCTGAGCCTGCAGCATGACCTCTTCCAGGGCCGCTCGACCGCCGTAGATCAGCCTGTAGAGCCGGTTCCGTACGACGCGATCCTCCATGTCCCAGCTCTGCGACTGCTTTTTCAGAAGGCTTCTCGTGCCCGTCACAAGCTCGATATAATTCTGAAGCTTCTCCGGGCAGGCAGCCACCATCGTCCCGACGGCAAACATGTTTTTCTCGATGTCCGCAAAGACCGGATCGTCCGCCGCGATCGGCGCCGAGGCCAAGGTCTCTTGGTACCGACGGCCCTGGACGAACCCTTCGTCGATCGCCGCCCTGAGCGCAGGACATCCGGCTTCGCGCCCTTTCCGGAAAGCGACCTCGATGACATTCCAGCGATCGTCCTGCTTCCACGCGAACGGCGTGCCGGAGGCCCCCTGCGGTGTCGGAGGATCGGGCGAAGGGATGGAAAGGAGAGCCAGAAGGATCATCACGGACACGAACAGGCCGGCAAGGATATTTTTTGGGTTGATCGATTGTGCCATGATGGATTGTCTCCTTTCAGAACGGCGCTAGTTTTCTTTCGTCGCAGGCAGGCGGACCACATCATCGGAATAGAGAATCCGGGATCCCCGGTTGTAGGTGAAGTACGAGAAGGCCCAGCGGATAAGAACGACCATGCGGCTTTCGAAATTCACCAGAAGCAGCAAGTGGATGAAGAGCCACATGAGCCACGCCAAGACTCCCCCGAAGCGGAAGGGGCCGATATCGGCAACGGCGGCATGTCTGCCGATGACGGCCATGGTGCCCTTGTCAAAGTATGCGAAGGGTTTCCGGGACGTTTTTCCACGCAGGCGCCTTGCGATGATCCCTGCCGCGTAACGGCCTCCCTGGGTGGCCACCGGCGCAAGTCCCGGCAGGGGATTGCTGTCCGTTCCGGCAATGTGGGCCAGATCGCCGATGACGAAGATCTCCGGGTACCCCGGCACGGTCAGGTCGGGATTCACCTTCACCCGTCCTTGCCTATCCATCGCGGAACCGGTTTTTTCGGCGAGCTTTCTACCCAGGGGCGATCCGGCAACGCCTGCTGCCCAGAGCACCGTTCGTGACTCGATGCGCTCTGCTCCTCCTGGACCCTCCAAAACAAGTCCCCTGCCGTCGATGGCTGTCACCGTCATGCCCGTCCGGATATGTACGCCGAGCCCCTCCAGCGAGTGGACGGCTTTCGAGGAAAGATCCGGCGGGAACGAGGGAAGCACACGATCGGCTGCATCCACAAGAATAATCTCGGACTCCTCGGGACGGAACGAACGGAAATCGTCGCGGAGTGTGTCCCGTGCGATCTCGGCCAGCATGCCTGTCAGTTCCACACCGGTGGGCCCGCTGCCCACGACGACGAAGGTGAGCCAGGGTCGGCGTTTTTCCGGATCCGTCTCGCGCTCGGCCGCCTCGAAGGCGAAAAATATTTTTTGCCGGATCGTCGCACTGTCCTCTATGCTCTTGAGTCCCGGCGCGCTCCGTCCCCACTCATCATGACCGAAGTAATGATTTTCCAGCCCTGCAGCGAGAATCAGTGTATCGTAACGAATATCCCCGTCGGCAAGAATCAACCGCCTTCCTTCGGGATCGAAATCCTTCACCTCTCCAAGCAGGACCGTCGCGTTCTTCTGCGCGCGCAGAATGTGGCGAAGCGGGGCAGCGATCTCGCCGGGTCCGAGGATCCCCGTTGCCACCTGGTACAGAAGCGGTTGGAAGAGGTGGAAATTTCTTCGATCCACGAGGGTGACCCGGACAGGTTCATTCTTCAGGGTAATTGCGGCGTAGAGGCCGCCGAAGCCCCCGCCGACAATGGCCACACGATGCATGCTGTCTTCGTCCATGGGCCGCCGGTTCTCCCTTGAACAGCCTACTCAGCCTTTTCCCAGGTCTTGTCGGGGTTAAACTCCTTCATGGTCTTTGCCAGTTTAACAGTTTTGGGTCCCAGGTCTTTCTCATAGACAACACCTTCGTGGTTCACGATAAACGTTTTCACACCGGAGGCGGCGTATGTAGCCGGATATGCCACGATTGCAAACCCGCCCACCATTTTCCCTTTCGCCAGGTAGCTGTATTCACCGCCCCTGGCGCTTGAACCCTGGGCGGTTAGGATCCGGTAGAAGTAGCCGTTATAGGGAGCAGGCTTTTCCCCCTTCAAATAGCCTTCGCCCCGGGCCTTCGCGACAAGCGGCCCGAGTGGGCTCTGTTTTTCCCCTGGTGTCACCTCCCAGTACAGCCCATCCTTTTTTCCTTTTGTGCTCACGAATTTCTGCGCGTATGCCAGCAGACCGTCGCCGTCACGGTCCATGACCGCATACTCCCTTTGGGCATCGACAATCGCCAGGCAGGTCTGGATAGCACCCAGCTCATTCTCCCCGATCCGCCGGTGGAGGATTTCTTCCTTGCCTGTATTCGTGTCGAAGCGCCAGCTCGTACCGGTCTTCACGATCGGGATCGGGAATGGCCAGTCATTGTTCCCCACAATGAGAATGATTTTGCCGTCTCTCACCGTTTCCATGCGGTTCTTTTCGCCATAAAGCCGTACGAATTTCTCTCTGCGCTCGCGGTCGTCCACGGGATCCCCCGACGAGACCAGCGTCTCACTGCCGGGACCGAAGATCACGACAATCTCCTTTTTATTGTGGTCCCGTAGGGCCTTGACCAGGGATTCCACGGCCGCTTCCGGGGTCCCGAAGGTCTTCTGTTTCGGGTTTGCCGCCAGGCTGGTTCCCTGGAACATCACGACTACAAACAGGGCAATCGCACAGCATAGAAGAGTCCGGGCTGACGGATATCGCCTTCGAAATAAAACCATGGATCTGTCCTCCATCGATGTATTCTTGATCGGAGCTCGTCGGAGTGTTCTCCTTTTATCCTATCTGCGGCCTCTTCCGCCGCCCCCACCGCCGCGGGATGCACCGCCCCCGCCCCCAGAAGACCTGGCGGATCCGCCGCCATGGGACTGGGCCGAGGACATGCTCTGGCTGCCTCTCGCGCTATCCCTTTGCGCTTGCCCACCGCTGCGGTCTGTCCCGCCGAAGGCATTGTTCTGACTCTTTGCCCCGGAACTCGACCGATCGGGTGTTCTGTCCTGCACCTGGGCGGACTGCTTGCTGCCGGCAGATCTATCGGCTGTGCCTGCGCTCGGCTTGTCGTAACCGCGATTCCCCTGACGGCTGTCCACGGCTGCTCGGTCTGTCGGGGAATACTTGTCGCGGGTCCCCTGGTCCCGGTAAGAAACCCCTTGCCTATGCTCCGGGTTGTGCTTCCATTGCTCTCCGCCTCCTCCCCCGGTAGGTCTCGTCCCCGGCTGGGCGGGCCTGTTGATGGTGGTGCTCCTGTCGATATTGACGGTTCCCCCGTGATAATCGGCATGGCAGCCATGCCCATACCAGGCCGCGCCTATGGCGACACCCATCGTGAACGTAAACAATGCGGCCCCCGGCGGGTAGGCATAAACCGGATAGGGCGGATAGGCCGGGTACGCCCATGTACCGTACACCACAGTGGGGTTGTAGGTTGGAACATAGACCACCTGCGGGTTGGCGGCCTGGACAATGATGATGTCGCCCTCCTTTTTCACCTCCTGCTCCTTCGAGCTTTTCAGGTTGCCCGCCTCGGCTGCCTTCCGGCGCAGCTTTTGCACCGTGTCCATGACGTCTTTCTGCTGAGCCAGGAATGCATCACCCAGCTTCTGGGTCCAGTCGAGCTTTTCGCTCATCATGGTGAGAACATCGGGAAACGGGACGAGCGCTTTCACGCTGTTGTCCCAGGGCTGCTTGTCAAGGGCTGCCTTCAGGGCATCTCCTTTCAGGCTCTTGTTCTGTTTCGCCCACCGCTCCGCCTGCACCACCTCGAGCGGATAGGTCGAGGCCATGAGGATCTGGGTCAGGAGGTCATCGGGGTACAGCGCGATGGGCGCAAGGAGCTGTTCGAGTTCCTCCTGCTTGAACACCTTGGCCGGCTTTTCCTGCGCGAAGAGCGAAGCGGGCAATGCCAGACATATCACCGCAAGCCCGATCACCACGTATTTCCATGAGCCTCTTGTTTTCATCTGCGTCCCTCACGATTCCTGTTTGTACTTTCCGCTTTGCATGTACGTCTGTTCCCGATTTCTGTCTCTTGTCCGAGACAGGAATCGTCGGTCGCCCGCTCTACTTCACCGTGTATCCTTTTCCCTCCAGGCAGGCGCCCTTCGCCCGGGAATAATCCTGTTGTTTAGTGCTCTGCTGAGTCGACGCCTGCTGCTGTGCCTGGGCCTGCTGCTGAGACGCCTGCCTGCGGCTCTGTCCTCGTGCGGCCACGGCACCGGCCGTTGCTCCGACCGCTGCGCCCTTTCCGGCCTCGCCGTCGAGTGAACCCACTGCCGCACCTACGGCTGCACCCCGCACCGCTCCCTTGGCACCGGAGCCCGGTTGTGCTCCTGCCGGCTGCTGTGCCGCCGGCTGCGCAGGGGCCTGAGCCGCTGTGGGGTCGAATCCGGTCTGCTTCACAGCCCAGCCGTGGCATTCATACTCGTCCTTCTTCTGCTGCTCGGCCGACTGCCCCTTTTGCGGGAATACATACTGCTGCTGAGCCATGGCGACCGGAACGTTTACCAATAAGGCAAGTCCAATGACCAAGAGAACCCATGTCGTTTTTCTATTCATCACATTCTCTCCTTCCCGTCAGTTTTCATGCGTTTGTCCTGTACAATTTATCATATTTTCTTCTTTCCTGCATTTTCTATATTCTGGCGGGATGGTCCCGTCGCGTCCTCGCCCCTGCGAAGAGTCGCTCTCATTCAGTTCCGTATCGGGCGAGAAACTCTAGCGCCCCAGCCTGCTTCGACAGTGAATCAAGTCTCGGATCTGTCTGAGCGGGCACGGCCTTCATGTATGTCCGGGATGACAGCCGTTGCAAGAGCCGGGCGCCATCCCCAAAAAAAAGCAAGGGCAAGCGATCCAAGAACCCCGACGAGCCCGTAAGCCAGCACGGCAGTCACGGCGGGCGTGCCCCCAAATGCGCCTGTGGCGATCACCAGGCCTACCCCGACATTGCGCAAGGATGTAGTCAGCGCCAGGGTCTTTCGACTCTCGACGTCGCGCCCGCCCAGAAGCCATCCCGCGGCCAGGCTCACCGTGAGCAGAAGCAGCATCCCAATGAGGCCCTTCAGCCTGACTTCCATCAGCAGGTGGTAGTCGGCGGCCACAACGAGCACGATCGCTGCCATGTTGAGCACCTTGCCGAGTCTAAGGGCTGGTCCAAGCATCCTGTCCGCCATTTCCGGCCTGAAGTGCCGGACACCGAGGCCGACACCCAGCGGAAGAAGTTGGACCAGGATCAGCGTGCTCATCATCCTGTTGACGGCGTCGATCGTCAGTACCTGGTATCCGGTCATCCAGGGCAGCAACAGGTAGAGTGATGCCGGCGCGATGACTGCCGACGTGACCGCAAGGACCGTCATCAGCCCCACCGAGAGGGCCGCGTTTCCCCGGGCAAGAACCGTCAACGGAGGGCCATAGGGCGCACCCGGGCAGACGGCCAGCACGAGAAATCCTGCAGCAACCATCGGGTGGGCGTCAAACATCATGAGCAGGACAACCGTGGCGGCAGGCACGCAGACATAGTTGGCCAGAGCGGCCCTGCCCAGCATGCGCCATTCCCTGGCGACGGCGATTACATCGGCAACGGCCACGCCCATCCCCACGGCCGCCATCATTTCAAACACGGCAACCATGACGAAAATGGAAACCAGGCTGTCGAGCGACATGGTCTCTTTCCTCTGAACGTTTCACCGGCCATGCATGGAAGTGTCAAAACGTCGATCCGCCTGTCGATGGCCATACTTCGTGAAACAGAAGGGTCACATACCGTCTTCCTGAGGGTGCGTCTCGTCAGGGTTTGTCTTTTGGTTTCGCTTCTGGTTTCACCTTGGATGTTTCCTTCGAGACCAGCGGGGTCTCCGACATGATCTTCAGGCTCACCAACCGGTCTATCTGCCTGGAGATCTGCAGAAACCGGAGCACGGTCCGCATGGGCAGAACCTTACCCATTTCCCTCGAGTATTTTTCGTCAAGCGATAATTTCCATCGTTCAACGTGATAAAATCGTCTTATGATATCCTTCGCCTGCTCGTCCGACATCGTTTTGTAATGATCTGCGTAGAAATCGTAGATCGAAGCCCGTTCATAGTTCAGTTTGCTCATATCGTAATCATAATGGTCGTAAATCGGCCAGAACAGGGCGGCCTCCTTCTCGGTCAACTGCATGTTGACCTCCGTGATCTTCCTCGTATGCGCCCGGATGTCCGACTTCAGGGCCTCGACGTATGCATCGACGCTGCCGGAGCCGATTTCCGGCAGAATGATGTCCCCGCCTTTCGTTTCCTGAGCGGATGACCCTGACGAAAAGAGCAGGATCGCGCAGGCAACCAGCATAGCAGCAACACAAAGGTGAACCAAGCGAAGTCGTACCATCATGATGCCTCTTCCATGCATCGGAACAAGAGCCGCCATGTTATTGGGCATCTTGCCGGAATGCCCTATCATTTCTCTCATAGACGTTCCGTTCCTTCTTCTCATCGACAAGGATCCCCCGGGATATCGGTGGCGGGAGGAAGATCGTAAACGCACACGCCGGGACCCAAATCCATCGGCTGCATCCATTCGATTTTGGCTTTAGAACGACGGACGTCTTCGAGGCCTGCAGCCCACGCCTCATTCACTGTTGCGCGCGAGAACTCATAATCCTTCGTGTTGCCGGAGCTCGTAGTGCGACGATTGATCATGCGTGCGATCGTGTACTCTCTCTCATCGCACAGCGGCGCGAGTTTCTGCACGTCAGGATCATCCTTGAGACCGGCCGGCAACTTGCCAAGCAAGCGTCCGAGCGCGGCCCGCATCTCGCCGAGTGCCCTGAAATGATCCGTGTTCAGGCGCATCTTGCTCGCATACTGGATATCCTTGGCTCGCTCCATCACCTGGTCGAGATTCCGCGGCAACTCCCCCTTCGCATTGAAAACGTCGACTTCAATGATAAGCACACGCGTTCGAGGCTTCTCGTCCGTCACATATGCGAGTGGCGAATTGGTAACGATGCCGCCATCCCAGTATTGTTCTCCGTCGATCGTCACCGGGGGAAAGCCCGGCGGCAGCGAGCCGCTGGCGCGCACATGGTCCGCACTGATGCGGGTATGACTGTTGTCAAAGTATACCGACTTGCCCTCCCGCACGTTGACCGCACCGAGCGAAAGCCGCACCTTGCGGCAATTGATCAGGTCGAAGTCCACCAACTCTTCGAGGGTACGATTGAGCGGACTCGTATCATAAATGCTCAGGGCCCCGGGACTGTTGTCCGCGGCGAAAGTCGGGGGCGGAACACGGGGCACGAAGAATACCGGTATGCCGAAGGCTGCAACCGTCGCAGCGCTCAGGCTGTTCAGGGTTGGTCGCATCGCGTCGAGCCATGCAGGCGCAGTAAGCGGAGCATACGAGGAGACACGATCCCAGAATGTGCGCAGGCGTTCGACCCTGCGCTCCGGGGGATTACCGGCAATAATCGCCGCGTTGATACCGCCAATCGAGATGCCCACAACCCATGTGGGTAAAATGCCCTCTTCAGCAAGGCCTTCGTACACACCCGCCTGATAGGCCCCGAGCGCCCCACCGCCCTGCAAAGCGAGAATAGATTGATCAAACTTGGCTCTCACCATGTGTTCCTCCTTTTCTCGCCTTGACCAGACCAGGGGGCCAACACCCTTTTGTTATAGAATTCTCACCTTATCGGTCTTGCCCTTCTCTTTCCCCACTGCCGGTTGGGTCCACTCGAACAGGACCATGATAATCCCCGGGCTCAGCACGACAGTGTATCGCATCATGAACAGCCCCCTTATTAGGAACCTATTACTCCCTGTGCTCAAAGCTTCATCATCATGCTGATGAGGATGACCTTCAGGATCAACCCGACGGGATAAATCATCGCGTAATTGATATCGGGGCGCTCCGTCGGGACTGTTTTCACGCCATAGGCCAGGATGGCGGGATTCCCGACCGCCCCGGCAAGAATCCCCAGGATGTCATCGAAGGGAATCTTCATGATCTTGTACCCGACCACGAAGATGATGAAAACCAGGACAAGGATAATGAGCGCGGCCGCGCATACAAAGAGGAGATCGATATCCCCGATGCTGGCCATGAGGCTCTTGCCGGAACTGATGCCCACCTGGGCGAGAAAGATGGTGAGACCGAAGTTGCGCAATGTGAGATTCGCCGTAACCGGCATCGTCCATACAATCCCTCCCGTCCTCCCGAGTTTTCCCAGGATGAGAGAAACGATCAGGGGGCCCGCGGCAATCCCCAGGCTCAGCTTGCCGATACCGGGAACCGTTACCGGGATCAGACCGAGAATAACGCCCAGCACCATCCCGATTCCGATTGAGACGTAGCTGAATTCCGTTGTCCCCTTGATGGAGTCCCCGAAGTGGGCGCGGAGCACCGGGGCATGTTTCAATTCGGCCAGGAGCCCGACATGGTCCCCGAATTCCAGGATGAGATCCGGATCCGGAACGATGTGGGCGTCTCCCCGGCGGATATTCACGATCCGGCAGGGTGCCTCGGCAGGCATCACCAGATCCGACAGCCTGGAGCCCACGACAGTCCGCTTCGACGCATAAACCCGGATGTATTCGAAATTCTCGCGGTCGTGGAGAATGTTCTGCGGTCCCATCTCCCCGAGCAGAACTTTTGCCTTTTCGACGGCTTCCGCGTTTTTACCGACAACGAGCACCGAATCGCCGGCTTCCAGGACCTCGTCCAGACTGGCGATCCGGGTCACATGGTTGCGACGAACCGCAGCCACCTCAATCTCGGAGGGCAGCATGGTCTCGACATCCTCGAGGCGCTTGCCGATCACCGCGGGATTCCGGATGATCAGTTCCACGAGTTCCAGGCTTTTTTTGGAAGGCGCTTCAACCTTCGGCTTAAAAACGAGCGCGGCCACATAGATCCCGATAATGGAGACGATGATCCCGAAGGGGTAGGCCACACTGTATCCCACGGCCGGGTCATTGTTCCCCGCGATCTCCAAAGCAGCCTGCAAAGCGGGGGTACAGGTCAAGGCACCTGAAAAAAGGCCTGCGACATAATCCAGCCTGATATTGAAAAACTTTAGCGTCAGTAAGGCAGTCCCGAGCGCAGCCAAAATGCTGATTATCGCGAGCAGGTTGGCTTTGCGTCCCGCCGGCCCTGTCAGGCCGGCAAAGAACTGCTTGCCGTACTGAATGCCGATCCCGTAGAGAAACATGACGAGACCGAGCGAACCCAGGAGCGCCGGCGGGACCGATTTCGGCGCGAAGGCGCCGATGGCAAGCCCCACGAACAGAACGGCACCGACACCAAACGAAAGCCCCTTGATGTTGATTTCCCCCAGGGCGTAGCCCACGGCAATTGCCAGAAAGAGGGCCATGATCGGGCTTTGTTCAAGCAGCGCTTTGAGCAGGTCCATGGTGTTCCTCCTGATGCTTATGGCGAGATTCAGTTATTGGTTTTCAGCCCTTTTCGTGCCTCCTCCCTGGATTCATAGACGTGTGAAGCAAACCCCCGCGCCTTCAGCCCATCTCCCAGTTTCATCCGCAGGAAGGCACTGGTCGTGTACCGGGTAACGTTCTCATAAAAGCGCGAAACCACGTCTTTCACCGCATCGGCATAGTCGTCGACTAGTTCCGGTAGAATGGAAAAATTGTCGTAGTTGACAATCGCATCCACCTTCCGGCCCAGTGGACCCAGGATGGCGGCTGTCTGGGTCCGGATCTCCTCGATATCCTCTATCGACCGGATCTCGAGCCCCTCGAAATTGACGTAGAAGACGTTCGTGGCGGGGTCGTACTTCAACCTTTCGGATATCGGCTTGCTGAGAAGATCCGTCTTCAGGTCCATGGGTGGCAGCCTGAAGATCCTCTCGTCCATCGTCTTCGGGTTCTTCACGATGGGCTTGAAATCCATGTAGGCCAAGATGTCCTTTGCCAGATCCACGCCGGGCGCAATCTCCGTCAGTTCCACGCCTTCCTCGGTAAGAATGAAAACGCAGCGCTCCGTAATGAATACCACATCAAGACTGTTCCTCCGCGCCGTGTTCCCGCTGAAGGTCACCTGCTCGACATCGCTCACGAATTTCTTCACGCCCCCTTCCTTCACGATCCGGAGCTTCCCGTCATCGACGGCCACCTTCGTCCCCCCCGCGGTGAAGGTCCCGACAAAGACCATCTTCTTCGCATTCTGGCTGATGTTGATGAAGCCCCCGCAGCCCGCGAGCTTGGGGCCGAAGCGGCTCACGTTCACGTTGCCGTGTCGATCCATCTGGGCAAGCCCGAGGCATGCAAGGTCGAGACCCCCGCCGTCGTAAAAATCGAACTGGTGATGCATGTCCACCAGGCAGTCCATGTTCGTGGCGGCCCCGAAATCCAATCCACCCGCCGGGATCCCTCCGATCGAACCGGCCTCCGCCGTAAGGGTCAGGAAATCGAAAATCCCCTCCTCGTTGGCCACGGTGGCCAAGCCTTCCGGCATGCCGATCCCGAGATTGACGACCATGTTCGGCCGCAGCTCAAACGCGGCACGGCGGGCGATGATCTTCCGATCATCCATCCCGAGCGGCTCGACGCTCGCCGTCGGAACCTTGAACTCGCAGCTGAAAGCCGGGTTATATGGCGTGCCATAGGTTTGCCAGTGATTTTCCGGCCTGGCCACGACGACGCAGTCGACGAGAATCCCGGGGATCTTTACGTGGCGCGGGTTCAGCGCGCCACGGTCCGCAATGCGCTCGACCTGGACAACGACAATCCCGCCGGAGTTCTTTGCCGCCATGGCGATCGGGAGAACTTCTAGCGTCATCGCCTCCCGTTCCATCGTGATGTTGCCGTCCATGTCAGCCGTCGTGCCACGGAGAAACGCCACCTGTACCGGCATCGTCCTGTAGGCGAGGTACTCCTTGCCATCAAAGGTAACGACTTCGACGAGGTCCTCCTTCGTCACCGAATTGATCTTCCCCCCGCCGAGTCGCGGGTCGATGAAGGTCCCAATGCCGACGCTCGAAATAGTACGTGGTTTATGGGAGGCAATGTCACGGAACATGTGCGAGATGATCCCTTGCGGCAGATTGTAGGCCTCAATTTTTCCGCCCACGGCCAGCTTCTGCATCTTCGGCGTCAATCCCCAGTGTCCCGCAATCACCCGCTTCAGTAAGCCTTCCAGCGCGATCCGGTTGACGCCCCTGTCTTTCCCATCACCGATGCCGGAGGCGTACAGCAGCGTCAGCCCCCGGGGCTCGCTTGTTTCCAGGAATCGCTTCTCGAGGGCTATGATCAGTTCATCGGGGGCGCCTCCTCCCACAACGCCGTCCAGGGCAATCGTGTCGCCGCTTCGGATGACGCGCACGGCCTCGTCCGCCGAAACGATCTTCCCGCGCTTCATCCGGGACTTGATATCGTCCACGACCGGGCTGACAATTTTACGCTCGCTCATCGCCTGTGGTCCTCCTTCCATTTATATTCTGGACAGCTCCTGTGATCCCGTGCCGGGTCCGGGCAATTGCCGAGACCCGGCACGGACATTCCTAATGTCGGTTTCTTCCGGGTTCCCGGATCTATTTTTTCTTCGCTTTCTCGACGGAAATCGCCAGCGCCTCGGTGTAGGTGATCAACAACTCATCGCCCACTTTCACCTTGTCCAAGTTTTTGGGATCCTCCACCTTAACCTTTACCGTTTTGCCTTCCGGTCCCTTCAGGCTCAAGGAACTGTTCTTCTTGTCGATGGCCGTGATGGTGGCCGTCACCGTGGATTGCTGGGCTGCCATTCCTCCGGGCATCTCGCCGGGCTTTGCTCTCACGATGGCCGATTTTTCTCCCGCCCCGGCGAACTGTCCGGGCTTGATTACTTCTACAGCGAGCGACTCGTAGTATTTCACCGTCACGAGATCCCCAACCTTCACCTGGGGCAGGTTCACGGCTTCTTCGCCGACCTTGATGTCCCGCACTTCCCCCTTCGGTCCCTTGAGGGTGACTACCCGCGTCTTGAGATCAATGGCCTGTACGGTGGCCGTCATGACGGCCTGTCTTTCCTTCACGACCTTGGCCGGCTCCGCCGGGGTCGCTCCCTTGGTTGCCTGTGCAAAAACCCCCGTCGACAGGGACAGCATCAACACTACAGCCGCTGCGAGAACAAACACTTTCTTCATTTCATCCATCCTTTCATTCCATGAGATTAGAACTACGGTTGCTTGTTGATTATCTTGCTTCTGCTAACAGGGACCCGTTGCCGCATCGCCTGCTCCTCCACCCCGGACAGATCGCTCTCCGACCGGGCACTCATCATCTTCATGGTGGATGCCCGGTGAACCTTTAGTGACCTTGTTGAAAACACGCAGGTTTGAGCGCTACCCGGTCGGGATTGTCACAATAGGCGCGGTCCCTTTATCGCCGGTCTCCACCAGTGTAAAGACAAACATGAGAAAGGAAAAGATTTTCTTGGACCTCAGGTCCCGGTCGTCGATCCAGAAATAGGAATTCCGATAGGGAACCGAAACAAAGGCATCGCCTGGCTTTTCCGGCGAGCTCTGGATCCGGATCAAAGGCGGAATCGTGCCACGAGCATCCGCCTGTTCCACATGAGTCGGGCTTACCCGCCGCTCCTCCACATGGACGGCAGGAACCTCGATGTCCGAGGACATATCGATGATGACCTCCAGGAGCGACCGCGTCTGGAGCGCGATCTCCCTGTCATCCCTGGGAACGGTCCCATACACTACATTGAACTCACTGCTCTGAGGGTCCAGGCCCAGCATCTTCCGGACGTCTAGAGACAATGCCTCCGTCGCCGGATTCCGCTTACCCCGGAAAACCAGCAAGGCGGCTTCATCCTTGTCTTTATCTTTTCGTTTCACTCGCATCCCCACAGTCCCGTCAGATTGAATCTTCCGCAATTTCTCGAGCAGCAGATAAAACTCAGGGTCAGCGGATCGAGCCCTGGCTTCCCCCCCGAAGCGATTCCGAATGCCGTTAATCTCCTGGACCAGCATCCGGAAGACCAGGTCCGCAGGATAGCCGGCTTGCAGAAGGCTGAGAATAGCCGGGGGAGGAATGGGGGCCATCAGGCTGCGCGCAAACTTGTCTCCCAGAATAGGGGTGAACGTGATGGTCGGGCGGTCCACGTATTGCCCCGTCGCCCCCAGGGTCTCGGAGTTGCTCCAGGGAGTGCTGTTGATGGAACCGGCCAGGGTGACCTGTCCCGATACCTGGTACTGGCTGATCACCGAAGAGACGTCCATGAATACCGGGGCATCCCCGTAGCGTATCTTGATCATGTTGAACAGCATCTGATGCTTCCACGAATCGGAAATGGCCGCCGTGTAATCGAACCGGTCCCGGCTCACCGTTCCCGGTCCGATGGACGCACATGCCGAAAGCAGGAGTATCGCCCCCACGAGAAACCCCATCCTGCGCCTCATCGCTGCTGTCATGGCCACTCCCTCCTCTGAAATCAGGTGAAAGGGTTCATCCCTCTCATCGTTCCTGCAATCCTCCGTCCCCTGCCCTGTTCGCTCCTTGGGTAACTCCATTGGCCACAATGCAACACCCCCATAGAGTATAGCGGGCCGCAAAACGATCTCTGAACGTTAGAAGCTTACCGCGAGCCCGATGGACCACCCTTGCACGCCGTCACCGAACTTGTATCGAGCCAGGAGGCGCGTGCGGGTGATGATGATGGGGTATTTGCTTGAGTCGAGTTCAAAGCCGGCACCCAACGACGTGAGCCAGTCGAATCCCAGCGCGCCGCGAAGATCGCCAAGGAATTGCGTGTGCGAGAACTCGAGCACATATCGTAGCGGCCTCTCGAGCGCGGTCATGCCGGTCGGTGCGCGCCAACGGGCCCAAAGACTCAGGTTCTGCGCGTCTGCGTGCCCCGATACGGCCTCCGACGAACCATTGATGCTCTGAAGGTAGATGTTCGTATAGCGCAGTTCGACGTCGATCTCGTTCTCAGGCCGATAGCGTTCGTAGTCCAGCATCAACGAACCGCCAAGCCCTACCGCATCAAGGCGGCCCCTGTCCAGGAACGAGAGGTCCTGCCCGGTTTGATTCCCGATGTAGCTCCCCGCAACCTTCAGATCGCTCTGGACGGTCCCTAGCGAGAAGTTAAAAATGGGGCGAAAAACGAGGTCCCGGGCGATGGGAAAATCCCAGCCGATGCCCCCCGTGGCGGAAAGACTGTTCCATTTGGCCGGGATCGACCGCGAATTTGTGCCGTCGGAGACCACGAACGTGGGATCGTAACGGCTATACGCCGCGGTTCCCTCGAGGTAAAGCGGAAAGTCCTTGCTGAGGGTAAAGCCGCCACCTAACGATGACATCGCTAGACCCGGAGTCCCCGTTGACGGACTGTTAAAGGACAGTGAGCCTGTCGTCACATCCGGCGTAAGGCTGTATCCCATCAGGGTCAGCACGCCATTGGCTAGTTTCTGAACGTTTGTCCCAATGACCGTCGATGGCTGTGCCTGCACGTCAACCGGCGCTGCGCCCAACAATATCAGAATCGCGAAGACAAAGATCATCAATCGCATCGAAGAGCGTCTCGAACGATAGGTCTTCACGGTGCCGGTCATCGTTGAAGCATCCCATGGAAGGAATTTGCTGGAAATTGGTCCCGATATCCTCTCAACGTTTCTTTAAATCTACTTCGTTTCTCATCAAAACACAATGGTTGACTGCAAGTCATCAACACTGTCGTTTAACTTTTCATGTCCTGGGTCTTCCTGAATTAACGTCTCTGCACCTCCAGCGTGCAGGGTTGTTCGCATAGGGGATTGCGCCTTGTTAAGCCATCCAATCCCTGATAGTATTTTACATCAATTTTGTCCTATCCGGGATGCATCGTCTACCAAGCCCGGAGAAATCAGCTCTGCGAACTGCGCCCTCAACCTGAAGGAGAAGGAAATATGCGCTGGAATTGGCAGTACATCATCAAGAGCTACATCAGATCCTCGCTGTGGCTCGTGCCGTTTTTCGCCGTGTTGGCTTATATGGTGGTCACCCGTATCACGCACGGCATCGGCGGCTGGCTCATGCAGACCGGACGGATCGATGAAATGACCGCATTCATGGGTCTGTCCATGGCGGGAGCGCGGACGATGCTCGAGACGATCGTCACGATAAACCTTTCCTTCCTCGTATTCACATTCGGATCGCTGCTCGTTGCGATTCAAGTCGCAGGCGGGCAGTACACGCCACGGATCATCGCGACAACACTGCTGCGGGACAACGCGATCCGGTTCACCGTCGGCTATTTTGTCTTTACCCTGCTGTTTAACCTGAGGGTGTTGACCAGGATGGGCGGTGAGACCGTCCACCAGTTCAACACCTTTATCGCAGGAACACTCGGGCTGGTCTCGCTTGTCGTGTTCCTCTACCTGATCGACTACGCGGCGCGATTGCTGCGTCCTGTCAGCATCGTACAGCGTGTGGGGAAGTCCGGGATCGCGGTCATCCGGAGTGTCTATCCGGAATTCACCGCACCCCCGCGCCCCGACGAGTCGTCCGGCAGACCCGCATCCCCGGATCGGACCGTCACCAACGCGGGCACCTCTGGGATCGTGCTCGCCCTGGATCTGAAGGGACTGGTCAAGCAGGCGCGGCATGCCAACGGGATGATTGAATTCATCCCCCAGGTGGGCGACTTCCTGGCGGCGGATGAGCCTTTGTTCCGGTTGTATGGCGGCGCCAGCGCTATCAACGACCGTCAGCTGCTGGCGGCAGTCGCTCTCGGGTCCGAGCGTACTCTCGAGCAGGACCCGACCTTTGCATTCCGTATCCTGGTCGACATCGCGATCAAGGCGTTGTCACCGGCCATCAACGATCCGACGACGGCCGTGCTCGCCATCGACCAGCTTCACCGTCTGCTTCGGCACGTCGGTCTGCGGCATGTCAGTCGCGAGGAAATCTGCGACGAAGCCGGCGAGCTGCGGCTCGTTTTCCGGACGCCGAACTGGGAGGACTTCGCACACCTTACGTGCACCGAAATACGTCATTGCGGCGTTGGCAGCGTCCAGATCACGCGGCGGATGCGCTCCATGCTGGAAAATCTAATGCAAACCCTGCCGCCGCATCGTCATCCCGAGTTGCGCAAGCAGCTGGAGTTTTTGGATCGTGCGATCGATGGGCATTACACCTTTGCCGAGGACCGGGCGCTTGCCCGGATCGCGGATCCGCAGGGGCTGGGGGGAGCAGTCGGCGTGCAAGCCGCAATCGAGGCGCAAGGCGCCGACAGCAGAGGACGAAATCCGTGATGGGGGCAGAGAAGCCGCAGACCGAGAGAAAGAACAGGCTGCTCGTCTCGATCACAGCCCTCTTTTTTCTGATGCTCACCTGGTCGAGTATTGCGCTGGCTGATGATGACTCATCCGACCGTGCAGGGGTCACTACCGAAAATAAATTCCCGCGAGGACGGATTGAGCTGAAGCGCCAGGCCACGAACCGAGGTACAGTCGAGGAAACGACAAAGACGCAGTTGAAAATCGACGCCTACCTGGACGGGTTCGTTTCGCTGCTCCGGCTCGAGGCGCCTTTTCCGGACGAGAAAACGGATTTCGAAGGAAACCCGTTCAGCCCTCATCTTGGAGACATCAAGATACGCACAGGATTTCATCCGTTTCCTGTAGAGGATATCCCGGTATTCACTTTTGTTGAAGTCACCCTCCCGACCGCGATCCCCGAAGATCTCGGCAGCGGGAAATACCAGCTCACGGGGGGGATTCAACCCAATTTCAGGATTCCTTTGTCTGAAGCGCTCTCGCAGTCCAATGCGATGACCTTTTCCCCGCTGGTCAAGCAGGTCGTCTCCGTGGCTGGCGATGAGAACCGAAAGAACATCAATTACACCCAGTTCGAACTCGCTCTCAGGGACGTATGGGAGAAAAAATACTGGCTGAAACTGACCCCGAAACCTTTGATCGACTGGGAGCAGGATGGAAAAACAGGTGCCGTGCTGGAACTCGAAATCGGATGGATCATCAACCGAAGCTGGAGCACGTGGCTGATGCTAGGAACACGGTTATGGGGTGAGGGGCTCCCAAACACTTACGACCAGAGAGTGGAACTCGGTGCAGCATTTCTGTTCTGACAGATTTTCCTGATTCTTCTCATCAAGAATTGATTACCCCCTGGAATCTGGAAAGGTTCCTCGCCGTCCAGTCTGGCATCCTTGAACTTCACGGCCTCACCGTCATATCGACTTCCTTTTTATCGTCAATGCTTCTTGATGCCGGATCGGTTGTCTTGTTTACAGAACCGCATCCCGCCAGGAATACGACGCAAATCAGGCATGCAACCAATTTTTTCATCTTCATCACGGAATACCTCCTTCCTTCTACTTACCAGTCAAGTCTCCTTCTGAAACCTTTATCGCCGGCCGGACAGCGCACGTATTCTCTGCTCGATATACGTACGGCTCTGCGCCGGAAAATCCTGGTTCCATAGGGCCTGCTGGTAGACGTTCCTTGCCTCGTTCACCCTGCCCTGCCGCTCGTATATTTCACCCAGCAGCACGTATGCGTCCGGGTAATCTGAGTTGCGAGCGATGAGATTCCGCAGTGTCTTTATTGCCGCCTCCGTGTCTCCTTTCTGACGCTCATAGTAGGCCAGGCTGTAGGCATATTTTGGGTTTGAGGGGCTCGCCTCGCTCGCTTTCCGGCACCACCCGACGGCCTCGTCGTCCGGCTTGTTCTCCGAGAGGATAACGCAGAGGTTGTACGCCGCCTGGCCCATCTGCGGGTCCGTCTTCCAGGCTTGCCGCAGATATCTCTCGGCGCCCTTTCGGTCTCCCTGCTCTGCCTTGAGGAGACCCATGTTGAGATTGGCCGCGGCACTGTCCGGCGATATCTTCAGGGCCTCCTGCAAGGAGGACTCTGCTTTCTTGTTTTCCCCGAGCCGGGCATAGGCCATGGACATGTTGACGCGGCTCATCACCCCCCGCGGTTCGAGCCTGAGGGATGACTCATAGCCGGCAAGCGCCTGCCGGTAATTGCCGATATTGAGATAGTAGTTGCCCTCGTTATAATAGGAGGCCCAGTGGTCCGGCGGGATTTTGATCGATTGCAGATACTCTTGGGTGGCCTTCTCGACATTCTTTTTGTCGGCCTCGTTCAGCGCAAACCCCGTTTTACCCGCAAGACCGGCGGTCGCGCGGATGCGGACAAGGCGGTAATCATCCCCCGTTGCCTTCACGAGGGCCTGAAGGTTCCCGCGCGTAGGGTAAAGGGCCAGCGCATCGACAGCGGCGGAGCGAACGAGAGGCGAGCGGTCCTGCGACATCTTTAGCAAGACGGGGTTCTTCCGGGGATCGTCGCAGTTGCGCAGCAGCCGGATCAGCGAGGTGGCGACGATCTCGTCCTTGCCCTGCTTCTTGTCCAGGAAGTCGATCATCTCGGGCAGGCGGATCCAGTCCCGCTTCCGGGCGGCATCGATCAGTCCCGTCCTGTAAAGCACCGGGGCCTGGTAGTCGCGCTTTCGCCACTTGCGGACGTTCTCATCGGCCCACTTGGCATCTTTGTCGGTATGGCAGACGTTGCAGGCGTTCGGGGATTTATAGGCCAGTGTCACTGCAGGCGTCGGCGGCAGCAGGGAGTGGTCGCTGCGCTTCATCCGTGCAAACTCCATCTTGGGCATGTGGCAGGCAATGCACTTGCTCGCCGGCGTGCCGGTCGGGTGGTTCGTGTGGGCCGCAGCATTCTCGACCCGCTCCTTATGGCAGGGCAGGCAGGCATTGTTGGCCTTGTCCTCGGCCTTGAAGCGGTAGCGGCCGCTCGAGGTGTGGCAGTGGATGCAGCTGAGCTTCCCCGACTGGACGCAGGGGCTCATCAGCCAGGTCGTGTGGGTGTAGTTCTCGCCCAGGTCCCGCCCGTCTGGATAGAAATCGGGGTCTTCGAGGGTCGCCAGGTCGAAATGATCAAAGAAACGCTCGCGCGGCTTGAAGTTGTTCGTGAGAACCACCGCCTTGGCGTGGCACGAGCCGCAGGAGTCGTTGTGTTGTTCGACGGTGAACTTCTTGACGCTGATGATCTTGAGATCGGCAGGAACGTTCCCCTCCCCCGCCTCCTCGCACACCCGGTTGTGCTCCTCCGAGGGCCCGTGGCAGGTCTCGCAGTTGATCCCCGGCTCCTTCCAGGCGGTCTTGTACGTGTCGGTCTGGAGGTCGTACTTCGTGCTCATCTGGCTCACGTGACATCCGAAGCAGGCCGTGTTGAAGGTGTAGGCCTGATCCTTCCAGAAGACTGCGGCATCGGTGCGCTGCGCATCGGGAAAATGGCGGATTCCGCTTGCCGCCGTGTCGAACCATTCCTTTTTAAGTACGTCGTAAGCGACAGGGAGAGTCTGCAGCTTGCCCCGCTCGAGTGTTGTGAGGAAATAGTAGACGTACTTCCCGCCGACGGCCTGCTCGATCGGATACTTCTTTTCGCCATCGGGGCCCTTCTCGATGACCCAGCCCGCACCGCCCGAGACATCCGCCCGGTAGCGATACTTGCCGATGGCGATTTCGTTTGCCTGGGGAGTGAGTTTGGCCTTCGCGAATGCGGCCGTGTACGGCTGAAAAGAAAGTCCATGGAAGGAGGTGGACCAGAGCTTGTAGAACTTTTCGTGGCAGTCGATGCAGCTCCGGGAGCCGGCATAGCCCTTGAAGAGGTTCATCCCGTAAATCTCGTCCTGAGTCGGGGCCGGGACATCCTTCTGCTCCGCCTGGACCCAGACGGCCAGGAACACGACGAAGACAAGAGCCGAAACCTTCAGGATCTTCATCATGTACCTAATCGTTCATGTTTTTTTGTGGGCCGCATCAGAGTCCTCCTCCCCAGCGGAGCTGCCAGGCAACCCCGATCATCTCGAAGTCTTCCCCCGTGCGTGTGTACGCGCCCTTGCTGCCGAATAGTTTGATAGAGTTGTATGGGTTCACGGGTACAGCAACGGTGAAGCCCCAGCGCAAGCTGCTCAGGCTGTCATCGTGCGCTACGCCGTTGAGGGTTGTATGGCCCCCCGTATAGTAGGTGCCGTTCAGCGCGACCCAGACCCCTGACTCGAAATTGTAGATCACGTGACCCTGAAACGAGTAAAGAAGGTCCTGCTCGCGCTTCTGCCCGCCGTAGAAATCATTGTTATCGGTATAGAGGGTCGCACCCGCGACCGTTTCGATTGTCCATTTTCCGAGAGCATGAGAGATCCCGATTTCCGGTTTGAAGGACCAACGGTTCGTACCGATATTGGCAAGTCTGTTGTGGTCGTAATCGCCCAAAGGGGCCAACACCAGAAAGCTCAGCCCCACGATCGTGTCCGGTCTGTAGTTCTTGAACTCCTCGAAGGAGAGGGCCGGCCCTCCATAGAGGTTTACCGAAAAGCGCAAGCCCGGATCGGCTGGACCCGATACCGTCCTCTTGCGAGATTCCCCGGTCGTTTCCAATGTACCGCTCGCAGAAAGCCATGCGTAGGGTAGCACAACGCTAAGACTCCCGGACCTGCCCCACAAGTCGAGCGTTCGCGAATAAGCAAGAATGAGGGAATGGATCTGGGCATCGGCGTTTGTCACTGGAACAGAAGGATCGAGCAGCACGTCCCCCTGCATGTGATTGTACCCCAGGATGAGAAAGTTCATGCCGACCGGTGCATTCGTGTAGGCCCTCGGTTCCATCGACTGGGCGTATACATCCGGGGCAGTGCCGGAGGTCAACAGGAACATGAGTGCCAATGATGCCGCCAGGATAGTTGAAACCCGCATTGCAGATGATGTTTGCCTCCGGGCCATCCTGGAACCTTTCATCAGTTCTGCAATTATATTTGCCGAAATCTCAAAAAATATCAACCTTTCAGATTGTCAGAACGTCCCTTCTCATCACTCCAGGCGCTTCCTCTAATTTTCCATCCCCTGCTCTGTCCGTTCCGGAGCAAACCCATTTGTATGTTACAGCAGCGCCTTGGCAAGCACTTTCAGGATCTCCTCTATCGGCATCACCAGTGGAAGCAGCGGAAGCATGGGTACTGCGGCGATGACGGACATTTTGATAATCTCCTGCAGACTGAACGGGAAGACCTTCATCTGTCGGGCAAACTGATAACTGTTGCCCAGATCGGCCAGTGACTGGATATCACTGCTGCCCAGAAGCGGTTCGCCCTCCGGCGCTTTCCCCCTGATCCATTTGTCCACGAAGGAGTTATTGTAAACGTTCGCCAAAGCGCTGAACTCCCGGAGGCCCTGCCTGCGGGTTTTGGCCAGCAGGGGGACAAAAACAAGCAGGGGACCAAGAAAGATCAGATTGGTCAGAACAAGATAGGCAATGAAGGGAATCTTGAATGCATCTATTTTGATACCCTCGAAGACGATATTGAACGCAGCACTCCCGCAGAGAACACTGCTCAGGCCAAAAGCAAGGGCGCCGAAGGTGACCTGTGCCATGTTCAGAAAACCGAGGCCTCCTGCCTGATCCGGATGGGACACGACCAACCGCAGGTTCAATCGAGACATGTCTCGCAGAAAACCTGTCCAGATGATCAGCCTCCAGAGCCATCGATAGAACATGAACTGAAAAAGAGGGACAGCCAACAGGAGATACCAGACTCCAGCCATAGATAACCGGATACCGCCTTCTGTCCGGATGATGTGCCAGCTCGTCTCCTGTCCCGCATACAATGCCGCGGTCACAGACCATGCACCGAAAATGGCAATGCCCAGGATGATCAGCTCCGGCAGCATGGCTTCCCTCCGGGCGATGACCTTTTCAACAGCTGAGTCGAAGGCGGGATAGTCATTCTCCCTGACCAAGCCGGATTGGACGAAGTGAAGGCCGGCAATCGTCAGTCGAGGGCCGATGATGATTTCTGCAAGGATAATCATCGGGAAGGCTACAAAAAACCTGGCGTAAGTCGCATAGTCCAGCAGAAACGACTGCTCCGGTGTCGGGCCCAGGGCAACCCCCTCGAGCAAGGAAAGGAAGAGCAGAGGGAACCACGTCAGGGCCAGGAAGAGAACAATTCTTCGGCCTATGGAAGGCCCACTCCCTTTGACCACGTTTATCCTCTGCATAAGCCTGTAGGCGGGCCCACCTCTTTCAAAGTAAAGATGGGGTGCACTGGCCATTGCGGGAAGTGCCATTTTGAAACCCCTCCTTCATGATCGGTAGATGCGGCAGGGTCCAAACTACATCGAGCAACTGGTCAGGTTCGCCTCCTCATAGAAAAGACGTGCGTTTGCCATGGAGTCTCATCCAGGTATAGTCCGCGCGTCTGCAAGTCGTTGCCCTCGCGGTCGTAGATGGCCTCACCGATCAAATCCTCAAGCCTCCATTGACCGCCATCGAGGTCAGCAAACGGCAGCCGGACGCGGCACTGGCTCTGGTTTGGCGCATTGTTCACCGCCACCAGCAGCCGCTCTGCTCCGGGGCCTTCCCAGGCAAAAGCCAGGAAACAATCCGAGGTCCAGTTGCCATCCCAGGCAGGTGTGCATTCGAGCAATTGCCACCGTCCATCGCGAACGACCGGACGACGCAGAACGGCGAGCAGCCTGTCGTAGAAAGGCCCCAGCCTCTCGTCGATGGGTTCGTCCGGTCCTCGAACCAGATGGGGCGAGATCCGTTTCCTTCGCCCCTCGAATTGACCCTGGTGGAAGAACCGCAGCCCCGGGGATAGAAACGTGATGACGGCCGCTGCCTCGTGCACTTCCGGAAAGAACGCGGTGGCCGCCCGCGGCTCATCGTGGTTTTCCAGAAAGCGGGCCAGCTTTTCCTGGTAATCGAGTCCCGCGTGGAAATGCTCCCGTACCGGCCGGGCATGCCCTTCGCGCAGGCGATCGTAGAGCCGCTTGTCATAGGTGTAATCGAATCCCTGTTGCTGAAGCGTCCATTCCATGTCCCAGTAGACCTCTGCCATGAAGCAGAAGTTTGGAACCCGCTCCCGCACGCGTTGCGTTACCTTCGGCCAGAAGGGCTGAGACGGGATGCCCCAGGTCCGTTCGAAGACTTCCGGCAGAACCAGCATGGCCATGTCGCAACGCACGCCGTCACACTGCCCGGCGATCCTCACTAGTTCCCCGACCATAGCTTCCTGCAGGGCCGGGTTCCCGTAGTTGAGCTGGAGGGTGTCCGGCCAGCCGGAAAAATAGGGATCGCGGCCGTAGGCCAGCAGCAGATCGCCGCCCTTCCGCTTGGCCCAAATGTAGTTCTGGGGTGCCCGCTCCAGGTCCAATACCGTCCCGGAGATATAATACTCGGGGTGGTTCTCGACCCAGGGATGATCCAGGCCGGTGTGGTTGGGGACAAAATCGAGCATCAGCCGCAGGCCGCGCGCACGAAGGCGCTCGCGCAGGCGCGCCAGTGCCGCATCCCCTCCCAGATCCACATGCACCGTGTAGCCCGTAATCGCAAAGCCGGAGCCGGCGATGTCCTCTTCTCGGAGGTCCGGCAGGGTCTCCTGGAATTCCCTTCGCCACTCCGGGTTCTCGCGCGAGACCCGCTTCCCCGCAGGACCCGTCTGCCAGACGCTCAGGTACCAGACCCAGTCAAACCCCATCTCGGTCAACTGGTCCAGGTCTGCGTCCGGGATGTCATCCAGGGTGGCGGGCCGGCCAAGGTCGCGGGACAGCTCGGTCAACCGGACGCGCGTGTTGATCTGAAACAGTGAAGGGAAATGAGGTGCCGTTTTCATATCATTTCTCCCCGGCTCCCTTCTGGAACCCGGCCTGCTTGCCCGCCTCAAGGTACCGCTTGGGATCCAGAAGACCGTAAAGTTGGATGCTCTTGGCCACGAGCCCGGTCCAGCCTGTCTGATGGCTTGCGCCCAGCCCGGCGCCGTTGTCGCCGTGGAAGTATTCGTAGAACAGTATGTGGTCGCGCCAGTGGGGATCGGTCTGAAACTTCTCCGTACCGCCGTAGACAGGCCGCCGGCCCCGCTCGTCCCGCAGGAAGATCCGGGCGAGCCTGTCTGCGATCTCCTTGCTCACCTCGAAGAGGTTCATCATCTTGCCGGATCCTGTGGGGCATTCAATTTTGAAATTGTCACCGTAGTAGAGGTGGAAGTTCAGGAGTGCCCGGATGATCATTGCGTTCACCGGCATCCAGACCGGCCCTCGCCAGTTGGAGTTGCCGCCGAACATGCCCGTGTTCGACTCGGCCGGCAGGTAGTCCACACGGTACTCCTGGCCGCCGGCGTTGAAAATATACGGATGCTGCTCGTGGAACTTCGAGAGCGAGCGGATGCCGCAGGGGCTCAGGAACTCGTTTTCATCGAGCATTTTCGTAAGGATCCGGCGGAGCCGCTCCGGGTTGACCAGAGCAACAATCCCCCGCTCGGCCACGCCGAAATGCCCTGGGCCGGTAGGGTGGATCGTCTTTGAAAGCTCGGGCATGCGGCGCATACGCTCATGCATCTGAGCCATCGCCCGCGGAATACGCTCCCGCTGCCACGCCTCGACCACCGTGGTGGCACACAGGGGCAGAAGCCCAACCATAGAGCGCACTTTGAGCCGTGTGGCGCTGCCGTCGGGGAGTCGCAGCAGGTCGTAGTAAAAGCCGTCCTCCTCGTCCCACATGCTGTCCTGACCGGGGCGGTTCATGGCCGCGGCGATATAGTAGAAGTGCTCAGCGAACTTTACAACCATGTCCTCGTAGGTGCGGTCGTGAGCGGCGATCTCTATCGCAAGTTCGGCCATGTTCTGGCTGAAGAGGGCCATCCACGCCGTGCCGTCTGCCTGCTCGAGATGACCACCGGTGGGGAGCGGCGCGCTGCGGTCGAAGACACCGATGTTGTCGAGCCCGAGGAAGCCTCCCTCGAACACGTTCTTGCCGAACCGGTCCTTGCGGTTCACCCACCAGGTGAAGTTCAAGAGTAGCTTGTTGAACGCCGACCTGAGGAATTCAAGGTCCGTTTCGCCGCGCAAGGCCTGCTCGGTGCGGTGCAGGAAGAGCGTTGCAAATGCATGGACCGGGGGGTTCACGTCGCTGAAGTTCCACTCATAAGCGGGCATCTGACCGCTGGGGTGCAGGTAGACCCCGCGAAGCATCAGTTCCATCTGCTCCTTGGCGAAGTCTGGGTCCACGATCGAGAGCGGGAGCGTGTGGAAGGCCAGGTCCCAGGCCGCATACCAGGGATACTCCCACTTGTCGGGCATGGAGATGATGTCCTCGTTCATCATGTGGAACCACTCCGAGTTCCGGGACTCGTGGCTCCCGGGCTGGAGGGGGTTGGCGTGGTGTTCGTCCAGCCATTGGTCCCCGTCGAAAAAGTAGTACTGCTTGCTCCACAGCATGCCGGCGATAGCCTGACGCATCACGTTTGCCGCATCTGGGGAAACCGATGGCGGGGTGACGGAGCGGTAAAACTCATCCGCCTCCTGCAGCCGGGTGGCCAGGGTCTCGTCAAACGCCGGCCCGAACGGGAAGATATCGCCTTTGTTTTTCGTGCCCTGCCCGGCCGGTCCCCGGGCTGTGAGGCGCAGCCGGACGGTCGCAGATCCCTGCGGAGCAACCTTCAGACAATAGTGCGCCGCAACCTTGGTGCCTCGCCGGTCGGGGTTCACCGCCTCCTGCCGGCCATCAACCACGCAGTTGTTGATGCCGTCTTTGACGTAGGGGCTGTCGTTCGGCTGCCCGGGAAAAAGCCGCTCGTTGTTCGTTTCGTTCTCGGTAAAGAGCAGCGGCACATCGCCTTCGCAGTACAGATAATATTCACTCAGTACAGGATGCACCGTGACAATGGCGCTCGTTCCCGCCGGTCCCTTGATCTGCTTCAGTGTCGGTTTCTCGGCAGGTCTGGCGATCCACGACGACCAGTCGTTCCGGAACCACAGGGTCGGCAAGAGATGCAGTTCGGCCGCTTCCGGTCCCCGGTTTGCCACCGTGATCCGCACGAGGATGTCTTCCGCATCCCCTTTGGCGTACTCCACGAAGACGTCGAAGTAGCGATCGCCGTCAAACACGCCTGTGTCGAGGAGCTCGTATTCCATATCCTCCCGATTGCGCTGGTGGTTCGTCTCCACCAGGTCGTCGTAGGGGAAGGCTGCCTGGGGATACTTGTAGAGATACTTCATGTAGGAGTGGGTCGGCGTGCTGTCGAGGTAGAAGTAGTATTCCTTGAC
>CAZVLL010000005.1:0-184533 GCA_964628025.1 uncultured Syntrophaceae bacterium | reverse complement strand
GAGTTCCGGCCGAGTGGCCTGCCGAAGTGAAGCTGGGCGACAAGTGGGGACCCACCGCCGCAGCGTGGAAGAAGTAAGTCAACAACCCGTGACAGGGGAAGTATTTCTCTTCCCCTGTCACTCATTTTCTGATAGAACCCGTCACGGTTCTTCTGGAACCGTGACGGCTACTGTTTACAATTGAAACAAGAGGAGGATAGTGCAATGGCAGATGTCGTAGCCCCCATGCCCGGGACGATCAAGGAGATCATCGTGAAGGTGGGCGATGCCGTGAAAGAAGACGAGGAGCTCGTCATCCTCGAGGCGATGAAGATGGAAAACCCCATCGTGGCCCCCTCGAACGGCACCGTGAAGGAGATCAAGGTTAAGGAAGGCGACAAGGTCAACACGAGCCAGATTCTCGTGGTTCTCGGATAACGCCGCCTGAATATGGTAAAGGGATGCCGAACTGACTCTCCGGGGTCGGTTCGGCATTCCTTTATTTTGCTTTTATTTTCTACCTGTCACCTGTAACCTTTCACCGAATACCTTTAAACGATAAGAGATAGCTTTTGCACGTCCGAGGGACTCGCACATGAAGCAAGGCTTGCCTAAGAAGGTCACGATCCACGAGGTCGTCCTGCGTGACGGGATCCAGAATGAAAAGCGGATTGTTCCGACAACAGAGAAACTGCGCCTGATCGAACATCTGGTTGAATGTGGAATCCGTCGAATCGAAGTCTCGTCCTTCGTGAATCCAAAGCTTGTCCCGCAGATGGCCGACGCCGAAGATCTGTGGGAGCGCCTCGAACGAAAGAAAGGCGTCCTCTATTCAGCCCTTATCCTGAGTGAAGGAGGTCTCGAGCGTGCCATCCGCTGCCGGGTCCCCTCTGTGGGGGTCTATGTTTCGGCAAGCGAGACCCACAGCTTCAAGAACAGCAATAAACCCATTTCGGAGGCCATGAAGGAGGCCGTCCGGCTTATCGGCTGGGCGCAGGATGCCGGGATGAAGGTCCGCGCCGGCGTCATGAATGCCTTCGGCTGCGCTTACGAAGGCCCGGTGCCCATCACTCGTGTCCTCAAACTTATCCGGGCATACGGGAAGAAAGATCCCGACGAAATCTGCCTTGCCGATTCCTCCGGGATGGCGAACCCGATCCAGGTGGAAGAGGTCCTTGCTCGCGTTCGGGGCGAGACAGGAGAAATATCTCTTTCGCTTCACCTGCACAACACGCAGGGGCAGGGACCGGCGAATGTCTATGCGGCGTTACGGCAGGGGGTGTCGATCTTCGACGCGTCTCTGGGCGGACTCGGCGGCTGTCCTTTTATTACCGGGGCCCGGGGCAACATTGCCACGGAAGACACGGTAGGCATGCTTCATTCGATGGGGCTGAAGACCGGTATCGATCTCGACCGTCTCCTCAAGACATGCCTGCGGTTTGAGAGCCAGATGGAGGTATCGTTCCCTTCCTTTTTGTTACACCTGAGACGATCTGGCTGCTGAGTCCCCTTTTCCCAATTGACACGATCGGTTGTCTTGCCTATAGTCACTCCAGTTTGATGACTGGTCGGTGTTCCGGCTTCAGGGGGAGGGACCGCTGCGGGCAAGGGTGCGTGCGTGTATATCGCCCCGATAAGCCCGGCGGGCAAAAGAATGCTGCAACGTCAAAGGCTCCAGCCCATCTTTATTCTCTTTTTGTCGTTTGCCCTTTTTTCCTGTGCCCCCGCTTATTTCAGTCCCGTCCGTGCACCCTCCGAAATTCTTCAAATCAAGAGCCTTGCGGACCTTCCCTACAGGGAGCTCTGGGCAGGGATCGTCTTCAACGGAGAAAAAGTCGGTTTTACCCACCTGAAGATCACGCCGGTCTCCGATGAAGAGCTCTTTCGCCTGGAATCGGAGGCACACCTCCGGATACGCTTTCTCGGTCTAGACAAGGGGATCTCCATGAAGAGCGAAGACCTCGTCACGGCCGATCTCGCGTCTCTTTCCTTCCAGCATGAAATCAGGATGGATGAAAAAACGTCCCGGATCGAGGGCACAATCCGGGACGGCGTCCTGCAAACCGTTCAGAAATCCGGCAAAGAAGTTAATTCGGTCGCAACGAAGCTGGGAGGCCCCCTTTATCCGGCCGGGGCGATCAACCTCTATCCCGTGCTCCGCGGCATGCGGATCGGCGCGCAGTACCGGTACGACGTCTACGACCCGCAGACGCAGTCTGTCACGCCGGTTGTCCAGACGGTCGCCTCTTTCGAGGAGAGCCGGAAACTCGGTCTCGAGCCTTCCTGGAAGCTCAAGACCTCCATGATGGGCCACGACGCAGAGACTTGGATCAACCAGAAAGGCGAGGCCATCTTCGAACTCGGGATGAAAGGGGTTCTCATCACCTACCGGGAAAGCGAGGCAGAAGCCCGCCGCTATCTCTCGGAGACGAGCCTCAACAAAAAAGATCTCATCCTCGATTTCAGCGTCGTGAAAACGGAAAAGCCGCTTGCCTGTCCGAGAGAAGCTGCCTATCTGGAAGTGGCGCTGACCGGAATTACGGGGGAGCTTCCCCTGCTCCAGGGACCCGGCCAGGAAGCCTCGCCGAACCCTTCTGACGGGGCATCGGCCATCTACCGGATCCGGCGGAATTTGGATTCCCCCGAGAAAATCAAAGGCCTTCAGTACAGTGCCGACACCTATCCGTTTACGCTGCCCGTGGCCCAGATCGAAAGCGATCACCCCGAGATCATCAAGACGGCCCGAGAAGTGACCAACGGCATTCCCGACCCTCTTGGGAAAGTGCGAAGACTGGCGAACTGGGTGGCCGATGAAGTGAAGGACGAGGCCGTGGACAGCTTTTCGGCCCTGGAAGTGCTCCACACGAAAAAAGGGGAATGCCAGGCCCACACCATGCTCTACGCGGCCCTGGCGAGGGCCCTGGGGATTCCGACCCGGCTGGCAGGCGGGATCGTCTACATGGAGGGAGTGGGCTTTCTCTATCACGCCTGGGCGGAAAGCGACGTGGGCGGCTGGGTTTCCGTGGATCCCACCTTCGACCAGGTGGGCATCGACGCCACGCACATCAAGTTCGCCGAGGGTCCCGGCTGGGCATCCATCATTCCCCTGGGCCGGGTCGTCGGCCGGGTAAAGGCGACCGTGATCGACTACAAGGCGGTCTGCGGCCGCCCGTGAATCTTCAGAGGTGAAATCGCTCCCATGGAACTATTGCGTCGGCTCCTCCTGCTCACCGCTTGCGTTGCAGCCGTTCTTTTCGTTTTTTTTGCCGACCTTTCACCTGTCGTCATCGTCAGCAAGGTCGATTTCTCGGATCAGCAGAAAAAAGAAGGGTCCTACATGGGCGTCCGGATCATGACGGATCGGACGGAGCGTCTCGCCGGGCTTCCCCTCCAGGGCTACATCGCCGAGGCCACGAAGGGGCGGCTGTTCAACGTCGAGGGAAGGGGATGGGAGTCGGCAGTCGAGAATGCCGTTGCCGCCCGCGGATCCGGATCCCTCACGAAGGAATGGCAGAGACGTCTTCCCTCGGACCAACACCCCATGGGTGTGCTCTTCTTCAGACCCGGCGAAGCTCCCGTCAACCAGCTTGCTTCTCTTTTCCAGAAATCCAGTGATCCCGTCTACCTCTGTCTCGGAGTGGGGGAGAAGGCGGTTTACCTGAAAGTGGAACACCGCGTTTATTCCGACGGCGATTTCCACCTCGGCAGCGGTTTTTCCCATTATCCCACGCCCCCGGCGGATTTTCTTTACCCCCTGAGGAAGTGGAGCCCCTGGGTTGCCCTGGCGGGGCTTGTCCTTTACGTGGCGCTTCCCTGGCCGAAACGGCCTCTCGGTGCACTGTCGTACCGGCGATGGCGTGTCGTTCTCTGCGATGTGGCGGCGGTGATGATGACGATCCCCTTCTTTGCCTTTCCCTTCTTCATCGTCGGCGGAGTCAAGCAAGCCTTCACCGAGGGGTGGCCCCTCTTTTTCTTTTTCTGGCCCGTCGTGCCGCTGGGGATTTTGCTCGTTTTTCTGGCCGCCTGGTTTTCTTCTTTTTCATTGCTGACCCTCGAGGATCGTCTCCGGATCTGGAATCCCTGGGGCGCGCGGGATTACCCCTACAGCGCGATGGAATATTTCCAGCCTGTCGTGATCAAGCCGCCGAAATGGCTCATTGTCCTGACCTGGCTCGCGGCCCTGGCCGGAAAAGGGAACATGAAGGTCGGTGCCACGGGACGGGCCCTGCTCATGAGTTCCGCCGCGTGGGGGGCCCTGGGCATACGCTTACGAAGCGGAAACGATCTGATCATCGGCATCGCCGACCAGTTGGGGACGGATACGCTCGATGCCGGGCGCATCATCGACGCGCTGAAGAAGGCGGGCGTGAAGGAAGTCGCCGAGGAGCGCGAAGTCCGCAGCATGGGCCTGGAAATGATGCGGCTGCCGGAATAGCCGATATTGCGGCCCTTGCGGCTGCTTGAATCGCAAACCCTAATCACTGAATACGACGTTAGCCCGCTGACGCTGTCCGGGAGGTCATCATGCTGCGCAGGTTCCTGCTCGTTGCCATCCTTCTTAGCCTCATCATCATGCCCGTTGTTTCCCATGCCGCGCCGACACTGATTGTGCCTGACACGGTGATTCAGGGACAGCAGGTCGAGGCGCGCATCGAGGATGCGCCCGGGAATGCGCAGGTCCGATGGACATGGGACCAGGGCAGGCTCCGTCTCCTGGAATCGGACGATTCGACGGCGCGATTCGAGGCGATTCTTGACGGACCCGGCTGGATCGAGGCCCAGATCGGCAACTGGCGCCAGAGGGTCACGATCGACATCAAGAGGGAGGGCAGCGTCAAACCACCGTCTCCAACAGGAGAGACGGCGAAAGATCCGAAGCTCGAGAGCGCGAGGCTGCTGCTCGAGCAGTTCCGTTCCGGACAGATCAACGCAACGCAATTTTTCCAGAACATGGGAAACGAGGGCCTGTCCGTCAAGGACCTTGTCGCCTATAAAGCCCACGTGATTGACCAGGAACGAAAGCGGCTCATCGCCGAGGAAAAGAAATCCCCCGCCACTGCGATCACGCTGAGCCAGGATCACTGGCAGAAGGAATTCGCGCCCTACGAGCAGGATCTCATGCATGCCCGGCAGCAGGGCGTCAATGTGGCGTGGGAGAATGCCCTTACCCGCTACATCGAGCTCCACCCCGATCTCGCTACTGTCGGGGCGAAGATGGATGTGGGCGGCTGGGCCACGGAAACGAAGGCGGCCATGCGCTTCGAGGGGGACATCGATTTCTCCATCATCATGGTCGACGTGGAGGATGCCAAGCAGCTCCGCGATATCTTCGAGCAGGAAATCAAGAAGATGTTCAACCTGAACATGATCGACATCGATGCGCTCGGAACGGCCCACCGCGCCGCGACGGAAGCGGTCTACATCGGCGACTACGGGGCCAAGTGGGCCGAGATCGACGCCATCCGCCGCGGGAAAATGTACAGGCTGACAAATGTGGGCGGCAAGGTCGAGCGGACCCTCATGACCGAGCGCGAAAAGATTGTCATGCTGGCCATCCTGGAAAACAGGGAGAGCGTGAAGAAAACCGGCGTAAATATCCTCGACCAGATCCTCGCCGAGGGGGGGCCGGAGCCGAAGGCGACCATGGAGCCGGGCGTGAGCCTCGAGTTCCTGAGGCACGTGACCGTCGATGCGATCCGGAGCCGCCTGTCGATCCTGGAAAAAATCGTCAAGATTGCAAAGTACGTCAACCGCAGCGCCTCGGACCACACAAAATTCCTTGAAAAGGTGCCCGGCTTCACGCTGGAGCCAAAGGATGTGCCCCTCGTCAAGGGGGTCCAGGCCATCACCGATGTGAAGCAGGACAGGGCCCTCACGTCGGAGCAGAAGGTCATCAGGACCATGCAGCTTGCCACGGCGCTCATGGGCGACGGGTGGGCGAACGACCCGCAAGCGGCGCTGGATCGATTGGGTCAGCGGGCCACGGAACTGATCGCCCACAACATTGCCGAGGGAATTAAGGCCCGCGAGAAGCTCATTGGCGAGGGAAACAAAAGCAAGCAGGAGCGGGACGCCGAACGCAAGCAACTGCTCGATGACCTGCAGGACGAGTTCAAGGTCTTTGAAGAGTCGGGGGTTCCGTACCCCGAGGCGGCAAGGGCCAAGATGGTCGAGCTGCAGAGCTACTTCAAGCGAACCTTTGCCCTGCCCGCCGAGGAAATGAAGAAGATCGACGAATTCATGAAGAGGGCTGCAGAAAACCCGAACATGCTCAAGATCTATGCCGCCTCCGTCTGGGAGAAGCTGATGAAAGTCCACCAAACCACAGACGAGGCCATCGACGGCTTCAACAACATGCTCGATTTCATGGACAACGCAACGGTGCAGCGGCTGCGCTCCCTGGGCGACGAGATCTCGTTTAAGGACGGCAGGGTCACGCTGAGGCTGCCCATCAACATCGCCCGGATCAACCAGGAATTGAATGAGGGTGTTCTAGGCAAGATCGGCCAGAGCACTGCCTTCAAGGCCTTTAACCTGGGCCAGGAGGGGATGGCCTATTACGACGCGGTCATGGGAGCGGCTGACTGGAACGAGTCCTTCACCAACTTCGCCACCGAGTTCTTCCGGCGCAGGGTACCTGCCGGGGGGGCCGTGGAGGCCGGGATGCAGGGAAATTACCTCTATGCCGGCATCCAGGTCGTCTACATGATCTTCCCGCCACTGGCCATACCGGAGGGTCTCTACGGCATGGCGGCAAGCATGGTCGACTGGGGCGTCGGCGCCATGAACCAGTGGAGCTACGACGCAATGGTCGATACGCTCTACACGGGTGCAACGTTCCAGAAGGAAGGGGCGGCCTGGAAGATGACGGAGCTCGCCTACGACTGCCCGCCCCGCATCGAGTTGTCGATCGGCAGGGAGGCGAAGTCGCAGGAAGGTCTCTACAAACTTCTCGATTCCTGCGCGAAGGTCTCGTCGATCCTCTACCCGCAGGTGAAACAGCATCCGGCGCTCCTCCAGTACGAAAACATGCTGGGCAACAGCGCCGTCTCCTCCGGCAGGGCGAGCATCCTGGGGATGAACTCCGGCTGGCCTTACCAGTACACGGGCCTGTCGCGATACGGGGAGGCGCTTTACAATATCTACCTGAAGAAGGTGGACGCCGTGACGCTCGAATACTACAAGGGCGTGATTGATGGCCTGGAGAAACGCAAGGCCTGGGACTCGGGCACCGGCTACTCCCAGATCGTGGCGATCGAGAAGGAGTTGGGCTGTACGGTTCCGCTTGTGAAGTACACGGTGGGTTACCTGGGCGGGGACGCGATCAAAAGCGACGCGGAGCGCTTCCAGGCGATCGTGGATAGTTACAAGCGGCTGAAAGCGGCAAACAAGGGAATCACCGAGCTCGGCGAAAAATGGCAGGCAGACTTTCTCAAGGGGCCAACGCCGCAGTGCACCCCGGAATCAATAGACAAAACCGAGAAGGAGGCGAAGAGCCTGCTCGGGCGGCTTCAGCAGGCCGTCGAGGCCGCACGGAAAGAGGTGGTTGCCTTTGTCGGGAACAACCCCACGGACGAGGACCTCGCGCCCCCGACCCGGGCCAGGCTCTGCATGACCGTCAACGACCGGTCTAGCGAACCGTACCGGCGCTGCTACGAAGATCACAAGGCCGCCCTGGACAAGCTGGGAGAGAAGGCTATTGACCTGACTGTTGCCGTTGTCGCCGCCGATGAAGTCTGTGTGGCCCAGAAACTCTCCCTCGGCGTCGGCTACAACAAGCCGTGCCCCGAGTGTGCCGTCACCAGCTACGAGATTCTGGACGAGTCGGGCCGGGTTGAGGAACGGCTGGATCCGTCGGGCGCAAAAACGTCCTGGATACCCGGCACCGTCGGCCGCAAGACGATCCGGGCAAATGTTGACCGCACCGTCATCAAGGACGTCCTGAAGGTCCAGCGCAAGGGCGAAAAACCGGTTACCGTGAAAGCCGAGGCAGACTGCCCCAGGTTGAAGGTCGCCCTCGATGCAGGTGGCGTCACCGAGATCGGTAAGGACGGACAGCTGACCCTCACGGCGCGCCCCGTTTCACTGGCACCGGGAAATCCTCCAATCGCCCGGTATTTCTGGAAGGAAGACGGCATCGACAAGCCCGCCTCGGCCGAGCCGACGTACCTGCTCTCGGGGAAGAACCGGGGAGGAAAGACGGTAAATGTCACCGTCGTGGCCCGCGACGCCGAGAACAACCTCTCGGAGCCGGCAGGCATCGACATTCGCATCAACGATGCCGCCACAGCCGCCATTGCCGTGTCCATCCGATCGCAGGACCCGCCCGCGGGGCCCGACGGCACCGTCTCGATCCGCGATGACGGGGCCGTTACGCTCAAGGCAACGGTCACTCCGAAGGCGGACAGCGGCAGGCTGCGTTTCCAGTGGTCCGCCGACGGTGCCCTGATCGACCCCGAAAGGACCCACACGGACAGCGCCCAGTTCAAGGGGGTGGGCTGGTCGGGTAAGGCCGTCCGGATTACCCTGATCGTGATGGACGAGAAAAACCGGGAGGGCAACGGGGAGATCACTGTCCGGGTCGAGCCCTCGACGGGCCTCAGCGTCAGCTTCGAGGAACACCCGAAGACCGTGACCGAGCGCGACATCGTGAAGATCCGCGTCAAGGAACCGCCCAGGGCAAATTACCGGTACACCTGGACCCGGCAGGGAATCAAGGGACTCGAGAAGACGACGTTCGATAGCTTTGATACCGATGTCCAGGGCCTGGCAGGCAAAACCCTGTCTGTCCGGGTCGATGTATACGATGATGCGGGCAGAGCGGGATTTGCCGAGACCTCGATCGTCGTCACCGAGCCGAAGCCCGAAGAGGAGAAGATCCTGGTGGATGTCAGAAGCGACCGGGAAACAATCGGGGAAGATGGAGCCACGGACCTCACCGTCTTTGCCACGCCCTTTGCCGACAGCGGCAAGCTGACGTATTTCTGGGCCGAGAGCCCCCAGGGCGCCCCCGGCAATGTCTTTCGCCTGGAGGGCAAGGGCCACCAGGATGTCTGGGTCAGCGTGAGCGTTGTGGTGAAAGACGAGAAGGGACGCAGGGGTGAGGGGACAAAGAGGGTCTACGTCGAAAGAAAGGGAAGCGTTACAGCGCCGGTGGTGGTACCGGGGGACAAGAAGGAGGCCGCTCCCGGCGACCCGAAGCAGCAGGCCGAGGCGAAATACCGGTGGCTCAAGGAAGCTGTCGCCTACCTGGAGGTGCTCAAGGAGTACGACCGAAAGAGTTACAACGCCTTCGAGAAATCGGTGACGAGCAGCATCATTCGGGAATTCACGGCCAAAACACCGCCGCGTTACGAAAAGGGGTTCAAGCTCCCCGACGGGCCCGACAAGGAGTTTTGCGGCGAGACCTTCGGCGACATCACGGCGCGGCTGGCAAGCTTCGAATCGGAGTGCTGGTCAACCCTGAATGCCGGCTGCAAGACCGTCGGGACAAGGGAGGTGACGAAAACCGTCGATGGAAAGGAAATGAAGTTTGCCGAGTCGATCTCGAGCTGCGATTCCCCCTGCGGAAAGGCCCTGACCTGTTCAAACGTCCTGAAGACGCACACCGGTGAACTCGGGTACGCCAACAGCCTGCAGGACTATATCAACGAAAAGCAGCTGGGCTGCCTCGGCGAGGCGGGCGCCGCAAACGGCAAGCACCAAAGGGAGCTGGACAAGAAGATAAAGGAGCTGCCCGAGTCCCTGCCCTACAAACGCTACCAGGAATATGCCGGCCTCAATGACTGGAAAGGGTACCTGGCCGCCGTTGAAAAGGTGAGGCAGGAATTCTCCTTGTCCGATCCGATCCCGAGCCCGATCGTTCTACCGTGGAGCTATACGAGCCCCTGCGGCGGCAAAGGAGGGGCTCCGGAGCAAGTCCGGCAACTGCAGGTGACGCTTGGCGCCGACAAGAAAAAGATTAAGCCCGGCGAGCTTGCGGGCATCACCGCCGCGGTCACAGGTGGAAAGCCAGACTACACCTACACCTGGACGGGCAATCACGCGGGCTCCGGAAGAACGGTCACCTTCACTTCCCGAAATCCGGGCAAGCAGAGCCTCTCCGTGGAGGTGAAGGACGCCGTTGGGGCAAGGGGTCAGGCCTCGATCGAGATCGAGGTGGAAGGCCTCAAGGCCGCCATCAGCGGGCTCAAGGACCGGGTCATCTACGGGACTTCGCTTGCACTGACGGCAACCTTCGAGAGCATCAAGGATGCAAAGTCGCCTGAACCTGTGCCCCCGGCCGGCGGATACACCCGGAGCAACCCCAGCCAGCAGGAGGCGGAAAAGGTATACAAGGACACCCTGGGCAGGCTCTTCGACGAGTGCGCCAGGAAGCACCCCCGTGGGGGAATGACGAGAACGCAGTGGTACTCCGAGGCGAACCGTGCAGCCTGGACGGCGGAGTCCGCCTGTCAAGGCGATGCGAGGAAGCAGGCGAGCATGGCTCAGAACTGCTACTATTTTCCCGGCAGCAAGGAGTGCGGGGGGGCTGGCTATACCGTTCCGGAGACCGCGAAGGTTACAGGTGTCCGGGTAATCTGGCAGTCAGACCCGGGAATCACCTTTGACCCGGCCACAAGCGACGGCGCAACGACGGTCCTTTTCGACCGGATGGGCCCCAACAACAAGATCAAGATCTGGGCCGAGATTCAGAAGGACGGCGGCGGCGGGGTGTACAGCACCATCGGCGAGACGCTCCAGCAGGAAGTGACCGTTGTGCCGCCGAAATTCAAGTGGACCTTCAACCCGGAGAAAGGCAAGGGTCGGATCGGCCAGGAAGTGAAGGCCACCCTCACCACCGATCCTGCCGACATCAAGCCGGAGTTGCTGAACTATGAGTGGTCATGGCCCGAATCGTCGGGCCGCATGGAATATGCGAAAAACGCCAGCGTCGTCGGTTTCGTGCCCAAAGACGCAAAGCCCGTAAAGCTGCTCGTCGGGGCGAAAGTGCCCTTCCATCGGGAACTCATCGGCGGCGGCATGCTGGAAGAGTACCAGGCCGAGGCCTTTGCCGTGACCGTGACCGGGCCCCGGCAGATGGGTCCCACCCCGCAGGTATGGAAGGAAGGGGTCGGGCTCGTGGAGGTGCAGCGCGAGATCGCCGTCTTCCAGAATGTGTTCATGAAGGCCGAGGTGGCCCCCGACCCGGAGAAAAAGCCCCTGCGCTACCAGTGGAAAGTCACTCCCGACGGATGCACCGTCGGGAGCGACATCAGCCAGGAGATCACCGTCAACTGCAGCCAGACGGGAAGCTACCAGGCAAAGGTCACGGTAAAGGATCGCGATGGCGCAGACCTGGGAGGCGGAACGGGCACGATCAGCGTCACCATCTCCCAGAACGAAATCACGAAGGCCAAGGACAAGAAGAAGGAACTGGAGGAGAAGCTCGCAAAGGCGCGGGCCCTGGGGCAGGAAGGGAAGTTCGACGAGGCGATCGCCCTGGTCGATGACGTGCTGAAGATCGACCCGAAGCGCGAGGAGGCAAAACAGTTCCTGGTTCAGCTGAAAAAAGAGAAAGGCGATGCCGACAAAAAGATCGCCGGTATCAACGCAGACATCGACAACACGAAATTCGACGAGGCTGAGCGGGAGCTGAAGCCGCTCAAAGGGCGCTACCCCCAGTACCCGCCGGTGCAGGCTGCCGAGAAGAAGCTCGCAACCGGGCGGGAGAAGACCCAGGGGAAGGCCGTTGCGGAGTTGGCAAAGGTCTCGGAAGCGATGAAGGCCAGGGATTTCAAGCAGGCCCTTGCCCTGGCTGGCCAGGTCCGCAAAACAACAAAGCTCAACCAGAAACAGGACACCGAGCTTACCGGCCTCGAACGGATGGCCCGCGATCAGGAAGCGAAAAAGGAACGAGCGCGTACGCTTCTCCGTTCGGGTGAGGCCAAGCTCGGGAAGTACGACTACGATGGGGCCCTTGCGGACCTCGCCGGCGGTCTTGTTGCATCCCAGGAGCTCTGGAGCGTACAGGATCCCGAACCGGCCCGGTTCAAAACGCTGAAGACGGAAGCGGAGACGAAGGCCAGGAGGCTCAAGGAGCTCCTACCGGCCCTGCAAAAGGCGGCCGAAGGCAAACCCGTTCCACCTGCCGATGAGTTGAAAAAAGCCCTCGCATCGGCCGACGAAGCGAAAGCCCTCCAGCCGACCAACGAGCGGATCGCCAACTACAGGAAGCTCATCGAGCAACGGATTGCGGCCGGTGAAAAGGAAAACGAGAAGATCAAGGCAGCAAAAGAGTTGCGGGACAAAGGGGAAGCAGCACAGAAACAGGGCAAAATCTCCGAGGCGGTGTCGAGCTATCGGGAAAGCCTGAAACTGTTTCCTGATCCGGCGCTCGAGGCGCACGTGAAAATTCTGGATACGCGCCTCGCCGACGACAGAGGAAAAGTCGAGACGGCGAAGAGGCTCCGGGCGGAGGGCGAAGCCCTTCAGAAACAGGGCAGGATCTCCGAGGCGGCAGCGAAGATGAAGGAGAGTCTCCGGTACGTTCCCGACCCGGCGCTGGAGGCCCATGTGAAAACGCTGGAGGCGCGCCTTGCCGAAGACAAGGCGAAAATCGATGCGGCAAAGAAACTGCGGGCGGAGGGCGAGATGCTGCAGGGCCAGGGAAAGACGGCCGAGGCTGTTGCGAAGTACCGAGAGAGCCTGAAATCCGTCCCCGATGCAAAGCTGGAGGCGCACATCCGGATGCTGGAGGCCCGGATAACGAAAGAGGCTGGCCAGCGAAAAGCGGCAGATCAGCTCTGGGAGGAAGGCACGGCGCTCGTCAACCAAGGGCGGCCGGGAGAGGCGCTTGCGAAGTTCAGGGAGAGCTTAAAATATTCATCGATCCCCGAGCGAGTTAAGTATGTGCAGGACCTGGAAGGAAGGAAAACGCAGGCAGAGAAGTTTCGGAGTGAAGGGGCGTCATTGCAGAGCCAGGGTAAGTTACGGGAAGCGGCAGGTAAATACAGAGAGAGTTTAGGGTATTGGCCGGATCCCGGTCTTGAGGATCACATTACCAAAATTGAGGCTGAAACAAAGAAACAGGAAACGCAGGTTGTGACTCAGCCCCCGACGTCAGGGTCAGGAGGGGCCGACGGAACATGGGAGGTCAGTTTCAATAATTATCGGGGGAAGATGGAGTTACAGCGGAGTGGCAGTTCATGGAGCGGACGGCTTTGGCTGGATGCGCATCAGAGATGGGAGCAGCTTACGAACATCTCCTATGCCGGTACTGGGAGACTCGAATTTACGAGGCCCATTTCAGGGGCAACTCAACGTTATTCGGGTTCCCTCTCCGGTGAAAGGTTGGAAGGAACGTTTACCCAGGAGAATAGTTCTGCAAAATATGCCTGGTGGGCGAAAAGAACGCAAGCGGGGACGGACAAACCCGCCGGGAGCGACGCATCGAATGCCTTTTTCCCCTTGCAGGTTGTCAGGAATGTGCCCAACCAATACTCAAGTGCTTTTAAACAGAACGTCCGGAATGACTTGAGCATGGATACCACAAGGTTTGACAAAATTCCGTATTCCATGCATGTGTCCAGTCATGATCTCATGATCAGCGCGCCCGCTAAATTCTGCCTTGCAGGGGATGCAGGGGGAACAAAGGGATGGAGTGTTGACAATTTTCTCCTGCTCGAGGTCCTAGACCAAAGCGGCAACCTAACCTCAAGTGCTGTTGCCGGACTCACGGAGACGGTTCGCCGAAATGGCAATCCCATTGAAATGATCGGCCGCTCTTCGTATTCATTTAATGCGTGTGAAATTGACGTAACAAAACTTTTGCCGGTGGGCAGACCCTTCAGATTGAGGACCTCGGCAATGGATTACGGCGGCGTGGGCTACGTATCAGATGTTTTCATTGTCTCGTCGAAAGGGACGAGTGGTGAAGTCAGCCAACCCCCCTCTCCATCTCCGAGTGCCAAGGGGAACGTGATCTTCACGAACGGCAACACCGGCGGCGTTTACAACGACCCGAGTCGTGCGACGACGTTCACGCTGCGCTCGCCCTATGTGATCACGCTCATCACGAATTATCACTGGAACAACGGGCGCGGGGCAACTCCCGGCACCATAGCGTTGAGAGGCAGCGATGGCCGGACATACGGTTCCTGGCGGACGTCGGGCAGCCCGGGGCAGGGCGGCGTGCCCAATGCCAACTGGAACGCAGCTCCCAACGTAACGTTGCCCGCGGGCACCTATACGGTGGTCGATTCCGACCCGGTCACATGGGCACAGAACTCCGAGTCAGGCGGCGCAGGCCACACTAGGATTGAGGGCTATCCGACCGGGGAGGTGCGGTAGCGGACAGTGTCGGGTCGAGCACCCCTTTCGACAAAGAGACAGTGAATACGGGAATCAGGTAAACTAAGAAGCTGGAGGCGAAGGGCAAGAGGTTGAGAGGGATGGATTTATGATGCGGCAAATCTTGACGGCTTTTAGTGTGGTGCTCGTTGGTGTGGGGATTCTTCTGCCGGTCCCTGCCGTCGGCCCTCCGCCCGTTCCCGTCGAAGCGGTGACGGGCTGCGTAAAGGACGGTCAGATCATCATCCAGGCACCCGAGCGGTTCAAGCGGGAACGGCCTCTGAAGATCAATCCCTGCACAAACATTCCCTTCGATTTTGCCGGTACCGAGGGAAAACAGATCCGTGCCACCGGCGGGATTGATCTGTACAACGGCGCTTTCGTCTGTCCGAGAGACGTCACGGTCAGCGGGTCCTGCATCGCTGAAAGCCGCAGCCCGGCAAAGGAAACAGCCGTGAAGGAGAAAGGCGCGCGCCCGAGGATGATCGCCGAAGAGGACGCCGAGGAGATCGTCTGGAACCTGCCCGAGGTGAAAGCCATAGCGGATCGGATGAGAGGCAAGGACACCAACCCCTTTGCCATGATCACCGGTTATCCCGATCCGGAAGCGAAACCGGGGGATCCTTCTGCTGCTTATGAAGTGTACGTGGGGGAGAATCACGGCACCCACACCGTGCGCGCCATGACGTTCCTCGTCGATGCCTACGGCGGGAAGGTCTCCGTCTATGACGAAGCGGCCGACCGGATCATTCCCCTCGAGGAATATAGAAAGCAGGTCCGAAAATGAAACGGTTCAACAGATGGAGTGCCGCACTGCCGGCTGGGGTCGCATCGCCGGGGTTTGCTGCCGTTTCCGAGCCTTCCGGAAGGACTTTGCGGCCGGGGAACTGACTAAAAAAGCAGCGCAGCGAAGTGGCGGTTACACCTACGAATCCACAGTATTTGGCAGTCGTCTGGATTGAGGATTACTGGTTGAAAGGTGCAACATTGTGCATCAGCGGCCGCCTGAATGCACTGGTTAGCCATTTGCCAAAAAACCTTTGTGAAACACGATAGTGCCTTGAGGTATTTTTTTATCAAACGGCAAGACAAGAAAGACTTCTTGTGGAATGCCTTCATGAATTAAATCTGGAATATTTATAAAGCCGAACCGTTTATAGTAGTTTGGGTCACCTACGAGAGCACAGCCTTGGCCACCCATGTCTTTCAGTAAAGATAATCCTTTAAGGACAAGGGATTTTCCAATGCCCTGTTTCTGATATTTTGGCAAGACAGATATAGGGCCAAGGCCATACCAATTAAGGCTGCCATCGGAAATTGCTATAGGCGAAAACGCTATATGGCCTACCACTTTTCCATCAACTTCTGCGACTAACGAAATGGTCAGTGCATTAGCAGCACGTAATGCATTAATTATGAACTGCTCCGTGTGGTTGCTGATAGGGAGCGTTTTGAAGGCAGCGATTGTGACTTCTGTTATTGCCCCAATATCTGATACCATTTCTTTTCTAATGATCATTTGAAACTCCGGTTCATTTGGTCAATTCGGTTCTATGGCTAACATAAAGTTAAGGGGCGCCGCACTTTTGCGGCGTCCGCTTGAATGCAAGGTTATGCAGCGGGTTCGCGAATTAGCACGCAGGTTGCGGTAGCGTGAGCCAATAATACACTTTCCTGGTTCTTAATGCTGCCCTCGGCAACCCCGATACTCTTGGACAGATGAAGCACTTTGCCTTCTGCAAGAATCTCAGTGTTTAAAAGTATTGGTTTTAGCATCTTGATGTTTAGGTCAACCGTGCCGTAGCCAACGCCTGCCTCAAGCATGGTATGTACCGCACACCCGGTGACAGAATCTAGTACCGTCGCCGCGAATCTGCCATGAACGCCTCCCATTGGATTGAGATGCCTGCCATCAGCGTTAGCTAGGAATTTTATGTAACCACTTTGGGCTTCGGCAAACGTCATGGGTATCGTGTCAGCAATCGTTGGCCGGGGGTATTTCCCGGACACCATCGCTTGCATTATTTCAAGTCCAGAGCATTCAGAAAAGTTCATATTTTATCCTCAATTTGCATAACAAATAATATACTTGGTTGGTATTTGACTAAATATCGCACAATCGTACTTTATTCCGCAAAGAATACAAAGATATAAATACACTATAAAATCAGCGCTATTGAACCGTCATCATTGGGCTTTTGCGTTAATAAGGGCTAAATATCAAGTGTGCAAAATATGGGATAATTGGCAACAGATAATAATGAATGCTGCTTGAAATAGCGTATTCCCTTGGAAATTATGGAACACTCGCTTTCAGGAAGATCAAATGTCTTCAGGCTATTCCTGCAGAGGAACATTTTTTCAGATGCAGATCCTCATCTTTCCTGCGCTCGGTGATCCCATACAGGGGTTGAGGCCGGATTCAGTCCGGCATGGCGGTGTTTCGTTGTCATAGGCATGCGATCATCGAATAAAAAAAGGCAGCATCTCTGCCGCCCTTTTCATTTTCCCCCTCACCCCGACCCTCTCCCTCAGCGGGGAGAGGGAGTCTGATTGGTTGGTCTTCGTTCCTCGGTCCTTACTTTATGGGCCACTCCCCTCTTTCCTTCAGCACCTCGCGGTATACATCGAGGGCGTCGTTGACGGCGGGCATGCCGGCATACGTCGAAAGCTGGAAGATGATCTCGGCGATCTTTCTCGGGTCGCAACCCACGTTGAGGGCCGCGTTGACATGGAGCTTGAACTCTTCTTTCGCGCGCAGAGCCGCCAGCATGGCGATGGCCGCGTACTGCCGCTCCGGCAGGGTCAGCACGGTTCGGGAGTAAAGGTTTCCGGTGATGTGCCGGGAGAGCTCATTGGCCAACTCCTTGTCGAACTGGCGCCACATCAGGAAGGGCGGATCCATCTTGATGCCTTTCCCGAACAGTTTCGATGCCGTTTCCTGTGTTTTTTTGTTGATGTCGTCGCTCACGATCCTACCTCCTCAATATTTTTCGATGTTCAATATCCGTTTGATTGCGCCGTATGTAGTTGAACCGCGCTCCGGTGTCAAGTCTGAAAAAGGTGCCGGCCTCATTTCACCAGGTAGACGTCCCTATCCCGGTCCTGCAGGAACAGATAGTGAATCCCCTTTTTTGCCTTGTCCACGCTGTTGAAGTGCCTCTCCCCTTCGAGCCTGCACAGATCGCAGCTGCGGCCGGGGATGATGACGGCGTAGATGTGGTTTCCCGTGCTGGCCATGGAGTCGATGGCGATGAAGCCTCCGCAGTCGTCACAGATCCGCACTGTCTCTTCCTGCTGCTCCCGGATGCCGTCGGTGTCGTAGTAGATGCTACGGTTGCGGCGGGCGTACTTGGCGCCCTTGACGATTTCCGCCTTGAAGGTGTGGCGTTTCTTCCAGAGATCGAGGACGTCCTTCGTCACTTCCTCGATGTGGCGAGTGTTCTCGTCGGACTGGCGAAGAGATCGGGGGTCGTAGTCCGGCTCGCGGACGTGGCTGTAGTCAAGCCCCGCCATGGCGAGGATGATCCCCACGTTGACGTAGGGCAGGGCGCCTTCGATGGAGTAGCCGCCCTCGAGCACCGCGATGTGCGGGTTGAGCCGTTCGTTGAGCCGGGCATAGCCCTGCGCCGAGAAGCGCATGTTGGTGATGGGGTCCGTGTAATGGTTGTCCTGTCCGGCCGAGTTGATGACGAGGTCCGGCTTGAATTCGTCGAGGATGGGGAGGATCAGCTTTTCCAGCACGTAGAGGAATCCCTCGTCGGAGGTCTCCGGCGGCAAAGGCACGTTGATCGTCGTTCCCAGGGCGTTCGGGCCGCCGAACTCGTCGGGGAAGCCCGAACCCGGGTAGAGGGTCCTGCCATCCTGGTGAATGGAGATGTAGAGCGTGTCCGGGTCGTGCCAGTAGATGTCCTGGGTGCCGTCGCCGTGGTGGCAGTCCGTGTCGATGACGGCGATGCGCCGGTGGCCGAATCTGCGGCGCAGGTGCTCGATCATGACGGCCTCGATGTTGATGTTGCAGAAGCCGCGGGCCCCGTGGACGACGCGCATGGCGTGGTGTCCCGGGGGCCGGACGAGCGCGAAGGCGTTGTCCACTTCGCCGGTGAGCACCTTCTGGGCTGCAGTGATGGCGCCGCCTGCCGAGATCAGGTGGGATTCGGTGATGACGCTCTTCGCGTCGGGTACGCAGATATGGATCCGGTTGATGTCTTCGACCGTGGCCAGCCCCGGCTTGAACTCCACGATGTTCTCGAAGTCCAGCAGTCCCTCTTCAAAGACCTGGTCCTGTGTGTAGAGCAGGCGCTCCTCCCTCTCCGGATGGGTCGGCGAAATGGCCCAATCGAAGGCGGGAAAAAAGATGAGCCCCGTTTTCTTCAACGGCTTCATGGGCGCGCCCCTCCTTTCCCGAATCCCGCGATGAGGCCCGGCTTGACTTGGGCCTTGAGGCGGATGTTTTTCCCGATGCTGTAAAAGCCCCTCACCATGTTGAACTCCTGGTCCTCGACGATCTCCATCTCGATGTCGGCCTCGCGGGCGCCAAGCTTCCGGGCCCGTTCCCGGAGCCTCTCCCTGCCGATTTTCAGGAGGTCCTTGCGGGTGAAGTGGGCGGGGATCTTCATCTGGATCCCTTCCTCGGCGATGGTGAGGGTTCCGCGCTCCGTCTCGGCCAGGAGAGTAATCTCCGCCGTCGTCCTCGCCAGGGCCGCACCAAAGGCGTTGGCCACCTCGGCATTACGGGGAATCACCACTTCGCATCCCAGGATTTCGCCGAGCCTTGTCGCCACGGCCTCTGCCGGCCCGCCGACAATGAAGAGCCGCGCAGGCTTGAGTTTTTTCCCTTCGAGAAGTTCGTGGATCGTGTAGACGGGCTTGTTGTTGATTTCATCGATCAGGTCGTTGACCGCCTTGGCGATGCCCAAGCAGGTCTTCTCGAAGATCGCCCGGGCCGCCTCGGGAATGGACGTCTTCATCTTTCCGGCGATCTCTGCGACGGCCTGCTCTGCTTTGACCCGGTCACCGATCTCCGTGAGCCCCAGGACGATCATGGCGTCCGTCGGGGTGGGGCAAGGTCCGCCGAAGGCTGCCGCGGGGCCTTCCCGTCGGGGCCCGATGATTAGTTGCCCGTTGTCCACGCGGACCCGGCTGTCGCCCCCGAGACCGATCGACCTCGTCTTGAGGCCGCGGATGAGGGTTTTGTGCTCCTCGATGGTCACCCCTAGCGGTTCCAACAGGGGCACGCCGTCGGCCAGCAGGGCGATGTCCGTCGTGGTTCCGCCCATGTCCACGGCGATGGAATCGGAGCCGGAGCAATCGGCGAGGCTCAGGATTCCCATGATGCTTGCCGCGGGTCCCGAGAGGATCGTCTGGACGGGGTAGTCGGCGGACTGCCGGATTTCGAAGGTCCCGCCGTCGGCCTTGAGGATGTAGATGGGGGCCGTAAGGCCCGTCCGCGAAGCGAATTCGAGGATTTCGGCCACGAACCGGTTGTAGAGATCGAAGATCGAGGCGTTCAGCCAGGTCGTGGCGATGCGCCTGCGGAAGTTGAGGTTTCCCGACATCCGGTGACCGAGGGAGACATGGCGGAAATCGTTTCGGGTGAGCTCGCCGATCTCGTTTTCCTGTGCGGGATTGCGGGTGCTGAATTTCCCCACGACGCCCAGATGGCGGATCCCGGATGCCTTGATCTCCGATACCGCTTCTGCGATCTCGCCCTTCTTGACCGGGGCGACCTCGATGCCCCGGTTGCTCATGTACCCGGAAACGAACCGCATGTCGTCGCCGACCTGGATGGCCTCCGGGGCAAGCCCCGGGCCGCTCGCCACGATCATGCCGACGCGGTCGATATTCCCCTGGACGATGGCGTTGGTGGAAAGGGTGGTGCTGAAGACAACCCGCTCGATCGCGGCAAGGTCTTCATCGCGGAGGATTTCGTCCATCACGCCGAGGAGTGACGAGATGAGGTGTTCACGGTTCGTCGGGATCTTGGTTTTCTTTTTGACGTGGAAATTCTCGAGGAGGACGGCATCCGTGTGGGTGCCTCCGACATCAATGCCGAGAATCATTGAGGCCTCCAACGGCCATGATTCGGGTATCAGGTGACAGGTGACCGATAACCTAAGCCTGTTTCTGATGCCTCAGGCCTTGAGAGCTGCGGCGAACCTAGCACATGCGGGTGTTGACGTCAATTCATCCTTCGGCTTTTCATCGGGCGCGTTATGCGCTATAAGATGTCGAAACACCGGAACCCTTCGGACCCATGCTTTCGCGCTATCGACCCTTTCTTCAGATTCTTTTCGATTTCTCGCCGGGCCTTTTTGTGGCGGGCGGCGCCGTCAAGGATTGCCTCCTGGGGCTTCCCGTCTCCGATGTAGATATTGTTTTCCCGCCCGATGCCGTGGGCATTGCCGCCCGTTTTGCCGAGAGGACGGGCGGGTCAAGAATCGCCCTGCGGGAGGATGATCCTGCCAGGAAGATGGAGCGCGTCATCGTCGGGTCGCAAGGCAATGCTCTCATTTTCGATTTCACAGGACGGCGAGGTCTCTCGATCGAAAGCGACCTCGCCGGGCGCGATTTCACGATCACGGCCATGGCGCTTCCGCTCGATGCCTTTGTCGGCGGGGATCTTTCCCGGCTCGTCGATCCTTTCGGGGGGCGCGAGGCGATCCGCCACAGGCGGATCCGGGTCCTCTCCGATGATGCATTCCGGCAGGATCCCCTGAGACTCCTTCGTGCCTTCCGCCTTGCCGCTGAACTCGATTTCACCATCGACGGGGAAACGACAGGAAAGCTGGCCCGTGACGGGGCGCTTCTCGGTGATGTTTCGGGCGAGCGTGTCCGCGACGAATTCTTCCGCATTCTGGAAATCAGCCCCTGTTCCCCCTTCCTGGAGGAGATGGATCGCATCGATCTTCTGGAGCACGTCTTTCCCGGGGTGGCTGTCATGAAGGGCATCGAGCAGGATAGCTACCACGCCCTCGATGTCTGGTCTCACACGATGCTCTGCCTGAAGGAACTGGAGAGCCTGCTCGAGAACCCCCGGCAAGAGTTTGGCGATGCCGGTGCCGATTTCCGGGAGTACCTGGCCGGCACGTTCGTCCGGGGCCGGAGCCGCGCTGCGCTTCTCAAGCTGGCGGTCCTCCTGCATGATGCCGGAAAACCCGCCACGATGAGCCGTGACGCGGAGGGGCACACCCGTTTTTACGGACATGCCGCGGCGGGTGGGGCCATCATTGACGCGATTTGCGGCAGGCTCCGGCTGGCAAAGGCCGAAGAGAACTACCTCAACCTGCTTGTCTTGAACCACATGCACCTGGTCCATCTTACGGCGCAGCCGTCACGGACAAGAAGATCGATCTTGCACTTTTTTAGGAAATACGGTGAAGATTACCGCGCGCTCTTTCTGCTGTTCATGGCCGACACCCGCGCCACGGTGGGCCCAAAGATGACCCCTGAGCGGGTTCGTCTCATCGAAGAAGCTGTAGCGGAGATGCTCCATCTGTATGAAGCGGATCTGCATCCACAGTTGCAGGCGCCGGCGCTTCTCACAGGCAGGGACCTCATCAGTGGACTGGGCCTTGAACCGGGCCAACGCATCGGCGAGATCCTACGCAGCGTCGAGGAGGCAAGGCTGGAAGGTCTTGTCACGGATCAGGATTCGGCCCTGGCGTATGCGAGGGCGTTTCTGAAGAAAGACGGACAGTAACAGGATCACATTGGCAGTCGAAAATTATCATTAATTACAGGCTTTCGATCAGGATTCTTCCAGCGAATAGACGGTGTTAGACCGCTCTAACGCTTGCTCCACTGCAGGCGCAAAAACTCGCTCTCCGGGCTCAGGCAGTTTGCGCTGCGGACGTTGCGCTTCGCGAAGAGCGGTTTGCTAAAACGCGTCTAACTTCGTTGTTCAAAATCCTGATCCATAGCCGTTAGGAGGAGGTCCTTTGGCCAGGATGTCATTCGGGAAGAAGGGAAGCCGGGTCCGCACGACGACGACAGGGCCGAAGCCGACGGGGGAGAAGTCCGTCGAAGACGTCGTCCGGGGCATGAAAGAGAAGATGCAAAGGCCGCCCGGCGAGGATTATCGGGAGAGATCCCTTGCCATCCACGGCCTCATCTGCGCGAGGTGCGCCCGGGAGTTCGACGCCTCGAACCGCCATCTGCTGACAGTGCACCACAAGGACGGCAACCATCAGAACAATCCCCCCGACGGCACCAACTGGGAGAATCTCTGCGTCTATTGCCACGAGGACGCCCACAGCCGGGAGCTTCTGGGCGACTACTACGATGGCCGGGGATCGAAAGAAAAGCACCTCGTTCACACCAGCAGTACCGGACCGTCATCGGGTCAGGGCCTTTCAGGACTGGGAAATAAACTCCGCAGGGCACTCGACGAAAAAGGGAAAAAAGAAAATAGATGAAAGAGGTCGCGGCCTTCCCGTACCGGCCGGAAGTTTATTGAAATGACTTGATTTCCGGGAAGGCCTGTGCTATAGACCGGCCGGTTTTCAAGACGTGCTGCTAGGCCCTTTGATGCTCTGTTTTGCGAGTAGACGCGGTTTTAGGATACGTTTCGGCAGAGAGGATCAGGGTTCTAATACAAAGAGAGGAGGTAGAGTTCAGTGGAAGTATTAGCACAGGGAATTGGCGCGATCTTTACAGATCCGGATGCCGACAAGGCAAGAGCGTTTTTCAGGAAGAAGAGCCGCGCACTGAAGCCCAAGGTTATGTCCGTAAAAGAGGCGGTCGAGAAGTTTGTCCATGACGGCGATTACCTCTGCCTCGGTGGTTTCGGAGCCAACAGGATCCCCGCGGCGGTTGCCCATGAGATCCTCCGGCAGGGCCGCAAGAAGATGGGGTTTGCCGGTCACACGTCGACCCACGATTTCCAGATTCTCTGCGCCGGCGAGGTGTTTGACAAGCTGGATGCGGCGTATGTCGTCGGTCTGGAAGCCCGCGGTCTTTCCCCCAATGCCCGCCGGTACATGGAAAGCGGGAAAGTAAACGTTTCCGAGTGGACGAACTACGCGCTGTCGGTCCGGTTCAAGGCCGCCGCCGCCGGCGTGTCCTACTACCCGTCACGCAACGTCATGGGTACCGACACCTTCCAGTACAGCGGCGCCAAGGTCGTCCAGTGCCCCTTCACGGGGACCAAGTACGCCGCCATGCCCGCCATCTGGCCCGATGTGTCTGCCATTCATGTCCACGAAGCCGATATCTACGGCAACTGCCGCATCCGCGGCATCACCGTTTCGGACCTCGATCTGGCCCGGGCGTCCAAGCATCTCATCATCACCTGCGAGCGGCTCATCCAGAACGACGAGATCCGCAGGGATCCGAGCTTTACGTCGATCCCCTACTGGTGTGTCGATGCTGTTTGCGAAGTGCCCTACGGCAGCTATCCCGGCAACATGTACGGGGAGTACTTCTCCGATGAGGAGCACATCAGGGAGTGGCTGAAGGTGGAAGAGAATCCCGAGGAGTTCAAGAAGTTCCTCGAGAAGAACATCTACGGTTGCAAAGACCACTTCGACTACATCGAGCGCAACGGTGGAATGCACAAGATGATCAAGCTCCGCGAGAAGGAATTCCTGTTCCGGGCTGCCAGAGACTAGAAAGGAGGAGAGGAGATACAATGGCTGACTACAATACCATGGAATTAATGATATGCACCGCGTCGCGGGAGCTTGAAGACGGGGCCTCTGTCGGTGTCGGCACCGGCGCCCCCTGTGCCGCTGCGATGCTTGCTCAAAAAGTCGGAGCCCCCAACCTGCTCATCCTGTTTGAGGCAGGTGGAGCCGGCCCCCTTGTTCCCGAAATGCCCATTTCCGTCGGCGACTCCAGGACAACCTGGAAGGCCCTTATGGCAAGCGGAATGTGCGAAATTATGGAAACAGCCTGCCGCGGCATGCTGGACTATACGTTCCTCGGCGGCGCCCAGATTGACATGTACGGCAACCTGAACTCGACCCGCATCGGGCCGGACCACCAGAAACCCAAGGTCCGCTTCCCGGGCAGCGGCGGCGCAAACGACTTCGCCTCCTTCTGCTGGAGAATGATGGTCATGACGCCCCAGGACCCCAAGCGCTTCGCCGAGAAGTGCAGCTATGTCACCACCCCCGGCTGGCTTCAGGGTGGGGACTCCAGGGCAAAGAGCGGTCTTCCCCTCGGGGCGGGCCCCTACAAGATCATCACCAATATGGCCGTCATGGACTTCGAGCCCGAGAGCAAGCGCATGAGAATCATCGCGGTCAATCCCGGCTACTCGGAGAAGGACGTGCAGGACAACTGTGGGTTTGAACTCCTGAAGGCGAAGAAGATCACCGAGAACAAACCGCCCACGAAGCACGAGCTCACCATACTCAGAGAACAGATTGATCCCTACCGGTATGTTATAGGAAGATAACGTTAACGGCAGGTGTTCAACGGACAAGGAGCCATGGTACTTCGGTACCATGGCTCCTTTTTTTGCCGAAAATCGTGATTGCCCGACGGTTATTCTATGCCGACGGGCGCATGACGAAAATGACGGCCTTGCCGTCGATCACCAGCTCGCCATTCTGGTTTGTCACGGTTGTCTTCAGCGTTAGGCGAGGCTTTGTGTCGCTCTTTTCCGCGACCTCCGCCCTCGCAGTGAGCGTGTCACCGATGCGGACCGGCCGGATGAATTTGATGTCCTGCGACGCGTAGATGCCCTCAATGCCCGGCAGTTTCGTGGCGATCAGGGTTGTGAAGAACGATGCCGAGTGCATGCCGTGGGCGATGCGCTCTCCAAACATGGTGGTTTTCGCATATTCCGCATCGAGATGCACGGGGTTGCTGTCGTCGATGAGCCCGGCAAAGGTATAAATGTCTTTCTCTGTGATCGTCTTGGACATGGATGCCGTCTCTCCGATTTGGATCTCTTCGTAGGTCCGGCGCAGTTCTGGATAATCGTTTTTCGACATTCTATGGGTCTCCGTTCGATATTATATCAGAATCCGAGCGTGGTCTTTCGTCGTGACGAGTTTGTCCCCCACGGACGTGCCGCAGAAAGCGCACGAGTAATCATACTTCTCGCCCTGGGGCAGGACAATGAGGAGGCGCTTGCGAACGCGGACGGCCTTCTTGCACCGGGGGCAGTAAAGTTCAGTCGCGTCAAAATCCTTGTAGGTTTCCCTTGCCATCAGCGCGGACCCTTTTCCGGGATGCCTTTCGCGTTTTCCAGCCATACGGCGGCTTCGCTGTCGCTGGGCGCACGCCAGTCGCCGCGCGGCGAGAGTGACCCGCCGGAGCCCACCTTGGGGCCGTTGGGGACACAGGAGCGCTTGAACTGGCTCGTCTGGAAAAACCGTTGAAGGTAGACGAGAAGCCAGCGCCTGATCTCGCCGATGGTGTATTCGTTTTGCCGGTGATCGGGAACATCGGGCCAGGCGCCTTTTTCCCGATCGTGCCAGGCATGCCAGGCCAGGAAGGCAATCTTTGTCGGCAGGTAACCGAAGCGTGTTGTGTAGAAAGTATTGAAATCCTGCAGCTCATAAGGGCCGATGGTTGCTTCGGTGCACTGTGCCGGCTGATCGCCTTTTTGCCCGGGAACCAGTTCGGGGCTGATCTCTGTTTCGAGGATGTCCAAGAGTGTCTCCGACGTGATTCGGTCGAACTGGTTTGTCGAGGCCACCCAGCGGATGAGGTACTGGATCAGTGTTTTAGGCACACTCACGTTCACGTTGTAGTGGGACATGTGATCGCCCACGCCGTAAGTGCACCAGCCCAGCGCCAGCTCGCTGAGATCGCCCGTCCCCAGGACGATGGCATGGCGCAAGTTGGCGAGCCGGAACAGGTGCGAGGTCCGCTCTCCCGCCTGGACGTTCTCGAAGGTGATGTCGTAGTCCTTATTTCCCTTCGCGAAGGGGTGCCGGATGTCGCGAAACATCTGCATGCAGCTCTCGCGGATGTCGATCTCGTTTGCCTCGACACCAAGGGCGTTCATCAGGCGATGGGCATTCCGGTATGTTTTGTCCGTCGTGGCAAATCCCGGCATCGTGTAGGCCTTCACGCCGGTGCGGTCGTACCCCAGGAAGTCCATGGTCTTTGCTGCGACGATGAGGGCGTGGGTGGAGTCGAGACCGCCGGAGACACCGATGACGACATTCTCGATTCCGGAAGACTTCAGACGTTTGGCCAGTCCCTGGATCTGGATGTTGTAGGCTTCGTAGCAGCGTTCATCGCGCTTTGCGGGGTCCGACGGCACATAGGGGAAGCGGGCATATTCCCGGACGAGGGGAATGACTCCCGACGGAAGCACCACCGGAAAGGTCACCTTCCGGAATTGTTCCGTCCGGTCCCGCAGGATCCGGGCATTCTGGCTGAAGCTCGTGAGCCTCATCCGATCCTGGACGAGACGGTCCAGATCAATGTCGGCAAGGATCATCTGTGACTGGCCGGAGAACCGTTCCGATTCGGCGAGCAGCGTGCCGTTCTCGTAGGCCATGGCCTGCCCGTCCCAGGCCAGGTCTGTCGTCGACTCACCGGGACCTGCCGCCGCATAGAGGTAAGCGGCTACGCAACGGGCCGACTGGTTTGCCGCCAGGCTGTGCCTGTATTCGGATTTGCCGATCGTGATGTTCGAGGCCGAGAGATTCACCAGCACCGTGGCGCCGGCCAGTGCCGCGAAGCTCGACGGGGGAACGGGTACCCAGAGGTCTTCGCAGATCTCGATGTGGAACGTAAAACCCGGGATGCTCTCGACCTCGAAGAGCAGGTCCGGTCCGAAGGGAATGTCCTGCTGCCCGCAGAGGCTGATCGTTTTCGACAGGGCATCCTCGGCGGGGCGGAACTGCCTGCCCTCGTAGAACTCCCGGTAGTTCGGCAAGTAGGACTTCAGGGCCACTCCCAGGATCCTGCCGCGGTACATGACGACTCCGCCGTTGAAGAGGAATGAATCGACCCGGAGCGGCGCCCCCACGACCAGGATCGTGTTCAAGGCCGTCGTCTTTTTCAGGACGACGCCCAGTGCCTCCCGGACCTTTTGCAGGAGGGCTTCCTGGTGGAACAGGTCGTCGTTGGAGTAGGCCGAAAGACCCAGTTCCGGGAAAAGGGCGAAGAGAGCCTTCTGTGCGGACGCCTTCTTCGCAAGGGCGATGGTTTTTTCCGTGTTGAAGACGACATCGGCAACCCGGACTTCGGGGACGCAGACGGCGGTTCGGATGAACCCGTGACGGTACAGATTGAAAAAGTCCTTCATTTCATTTGCTCCTCGGACCGATTCAAGGGCAGTGTCTTTTTCCTCAAGGCTGTTCAAAAATGTTCAGATGCAAGGCATCGGAAGTCCCGAGGAGTGAGGCGTACCAAGTCGTACGTCGATCGACAAAGGACGAGGATAACGCCGCAGATGGACATTATTCAACAGCCTTGCAGGCAAAGGCGGTGGGTTTCTATGGCCCTCTCGCCTGCCTCGATCATCGACCGTCCCAGTGAAATGAAACCGTGCTTACGGATCAGGATGAAATTCGCATTTCCCAGAATCTCCATTACGCCCCGGACGAGTTCGATGCTCCCGTAGGGGGCCCTTTCGCGCGTCTCGGGAAGATTCATCCTGCTCTCGGATATCAGAAGCTCCCGGCTATGGCCATGAAAGATGGCCTGGACGTCCTCTCTCGCCCGGTAAATCGCATAATGGAGCATGCTCTCCGACGAGGGGTCCCGTGTGCCGTCGGCGAAAATGATGCCTTTCTCCAGGTCGCAGTCCTGTACGGTGACGAACTTGTCATCGGTGAGACGGTCTTTCCATCCAACCTGGGAGCCCGAAATGATGAAGGCATTCTCGCCGGGACGGACCCGGAAGCTCAAGTTTCCCTGGGAGAACGCACCGTAAGGTGGTGCGAAGTTCCGTTGGTGAAACTCGGAGCACCAGAACTTCAACTCCTCGAGACGGCTGCCCGTGGGAACCGCAGGGGAGAGGAATTCGGTCCTGAATCTCACGCCTCGGTGAACTTCCTTTGCTGGTTTCTCCATGAGCGAAAAAGATTATTCCTTTGCAGAATCAAGCACTTTGAAATTACTGGATTGTCGTCCCTTTGTCAAAGGAAAAGAGATCACAAACCCGCTTGACAGAACGGGCGCTCCGGTGACATCATCCCACAGTTTATTCTGTATGCAATTCATGCTGCCGGCATCCCTGAACAGGAGGGACCGTTGGATTCGGTCGACATCAGGAAACTCCAGGAAAAAATCCAGCTCTACGAGGGTGTACTGAACAACATCCTCAGCGGCGTTCTCATCACCGATCCGGACGGGTACATCATCTTCTTCAGCGAATCCTACGGGAAATTCCTGGGTATGGACCCGAAGGAACAGGTCGGGAAGCACACAACCGATGTCATCGAGAATTCCCGGATGCACATCGTTGCCAGGACCGGCATTCCCGAAATCAACCTTCCGCACCAGATCATGGGACGCAACCAGATCGTCCAGCGGATTCCCATCAAGATCGACGGAAAGCTCGTGGCCGTCTTCGGCCAGGTCATGTTCGAGGATATCAAGGATGTCCAGATCCTGGCGGACAAACTCAATATCCTGGAGTCCAAGGTCCAGCTCTACGAGAAGGAACTGGCGAGTCTCCGCGCCTCCAAGTACAGCTGCCGCAACATCGTGGGGTCAAGCCAAGTGATGAGCGATCTCCGTAAGCTGGGCCAACGGGCGGCCAAAGTAAATTCACCGGTCCTGCTCGTCGGGGAGAGCGGCACGGGCAAGGAGCTTTTTGCCCATGCCATCCATCGGGCCAGCGACCGCCACAAGCTTCCCTTCATCCGGCTCAACTGCGCCGCCATCCCCAAGGATCTCCTGGAGGCTGAGCTTTTCGGATACGAGCCGGGTGCCTTCACGGGTGCCGGAAGCAAAGGCAAGCCGGGGAAGTTCGAGCTGGCCCACAAGGGGACGATCTTCCTCGACGAGATCAGCGAGCTTCCCCTGGAGATGCAGCCGAAGCTGCTTCGGGTTCTCGAAGAGAAAATAGTGGATCGTCTTGGGGCCACAAAGCCCGTCAAGTGTGACTTCCGCCTCATCGCGGCGACGAACGAAAACCTCGAGGACTGCATCCGAAAAGGAAAGTTCCGCAAAGACCTCTATTACCGCCTCAACGTCATCCCGCTGCATATCCCGCCGCTTCGGGAGCGCACGGAAGACATCTCGCTCATCGCCTCTCACCTCATCCAGAATATCTGCAGGGATTTCGGCCTGTCGCCCAAGGGGATCTCGCCGGAAGTCATGCGCATTTTCGAGAATCACGACTGGCCGGGGAATGTCCGTGAGCTGTCGAACATCCTGGAAAGGACCCTCTCCCTGATGGATGAACGGGAGGATACGATCCGGGTTGAGCACCTGCCGCTATTCTTCCGTAGTCTCAGCGAACGGTCGGAGCGCTCCAACGTCCGAATCCTCAAAGACCTCCGGGCAACCTCTGAACGCGATGCCGTTCTGCATGCCATCCGCGTGGCTAACAACAACAAGAACGAGGCCGCCCGAATCCTGGGCATCCATCGGACAGCCCTGTATAAGAAGATGAAAAAACTCAACCTGCCGTTAAACGAACAGTCCCTTTGATGTATACCGAAGTCTACATGTAGACTTTTGGGTACACATTGCGTAACGTTCCATTATCAAAGAAAAATTTCTTATTGAGGAACATTGTGTAGAAAATAGTCTACACTGTCGGTTGTTGCGTTTGCGATCTAGAAAATAAAATATCAGTAATTACGTGTAGTTGAATGATGGAGGAAGTCGTTCATTTCTGGCACATAAGTTGCGGATAGGGGTATCCGGGTAGAATCGTAATTAATACTTCAATAGCAAGCATGAATCCGGAAGGAGGTGGATAGCCAACTGTACTTGTAACTGATTTATTCTAATTTGCATTTCTCTTTAATATTCATGAAGGAGGAAGGAGGAAGAATGAGTGAGCAAACAGGTGGAATGAAATCTCACGTCAAGGTCGCAACGGCCAGTCTCATCGGAACCGCCATCGAGTGGTACGATTTCTTTATCTATGGTACGGCCGCTGCACTCGTGTTCAACAAGCTGTTTTTCCCCAAAATGGATCCCATGACCGGTACGCTTGCGGCATTTGCAACCTATGCCGTGGGTTTTGCAGCCCGTCCGTTGGGAGGCTTGGTATTCGGTCACTATGGCGACAGGATCGGCCGAAAGACGATGCTTTATCTAACCCTGTTGATTATGGGTATCGCGACATTCGGCATCGGCTGTCTGCCCACCTATGACAGTGTCGGCATCTGGGCTCCGATCCTTTTGATCGTCTGCCGTCTTTTCCAGGGTTTCGCCCTTGGCGGTGAGTGGGGAGGCGCCGTTCTCATGGCCGTCGAGCACGCACCGGACAATCGGCGCGGATTCTACGGTAGCTGGCCGCAGCTTGGAGCGCCCCTGGGGCTGGTTCTCGGCACGATGGTTTTCACGGTCATTGCTGCATTCCTGCCCGACGCGGAATTCATGGATTGGGGCTGGCGCGTTCCCTTCCTGGTCAGCATCGTGCTGATTGTCGTCGGCCTGTATATTCGAGGAAGAATTGCCGAATCACCGCAGTTCCAGAAGATCAAGGACAAGAAGCAAGAAGTGAAGATGCCCATTATCGAGTCGATTAAACAGCATCCCAAAGAGATTTTACTGGCCATGGGCGCGCGCTTTGCGGAAAACGGGTTCTTCTATATCTACGCAGTCTTTGTCATGATGTACGCAACGCAGGCCCTGGGTATGCCCCGTCAGTCCATCCTGAACGGCGTCATGATTGCCGCCACCATCGAAGTGTTCACGATTCCCATGTTCGGCCTGCTTTCAGACAAGATCGGCCGGCGCCCCGTGTACATTTTCGGCGCAGTGTTCTCGGCCATCATGTCCTTCCCCCTCTTCTATCTTATGAATACGAAAGTAGCCTACCTGGGGTGGATCGGCATTGTTCTCGGTCTCGCGGTCGGCCATGCGGCGATGTACGGTCCGCAGGCGAGCTTTCTCTCCGAGATGTTCGGCACGAAGATCCGTTACAGCGGAGTGTCTCTCGGCTACAATCTGGCCTCCATCTTTGCCGGCGCCCTTTCACCGCTCATCGGCACCTGGCTTCTCATGACGTTCAAGCCCGAGACGTGGCCCATTTCGGTCTATATGATCTGTCTGGCCCTGATCACAGTGGTGGCCGTGTACTTCGCCGCTGAATCACACAAGCGAAGCTCAGATTATCATTAAGGGACTGATGCGGGGGGGATGATGAAGAATCATTCCCCTCGCTTTTTTATTTCCCTCGTGAGTGCATGGAAACATTGCAAGAAGGAGGTCATGTCATGAGCAGACCGCTGGACAGAGTTGCCGTCATCGGTGCGGGCGTCCTGGGGGCGCAGATCGCCATGCTGGCGGCCAATGCCGGTTATACCACGAAAATCTATGACCCTGTGGCGGGGGCCTTTGAGAACACCTATACCAAGATCTGGAACGACCTCAAGGCCAAGGGTGTCGCCCCGCTCATTGCCTGGGAGAAGTGGGAGGCCGCCAAGAAGGGCGTCACGCAGGTGAGTTCGATCGACGAGGCCGTGAAGGATGCCCAGATCATCATCGAGGCCGTCTTTGAGAACATTGAACTGAAGAACAAGATATTCAAGGAGCTGGGCGAGAAATCGCCGAAGGACTGCATCATCGCCACGAACAGCTCCTCCATCCCCGTCTCCAAGATGGAGGCTGCAAGCGGCCGCCCCGAGCTCTGCCTCAACATCCACTTCTACTTCCCGCTCCAGGGCGTGAACATGGTGGATATCATGGGCGGCTCGAAGACCCTGCCCGAGGTCTTCAAAACTGGCGTGCAGTGGATCATCTCCGTCAACTGCATTCCGCTGAAGGTAAAGAAGGAAATCCTCGGCTTCTGCTTCAACCGCGTTTGGCGTGCCGTCAAGCGCGAGACACTCTACATGTGGGGCAACGGCTTTGTCGATTACCGCGACAGTGACCGTGCCTGGCGCGTCTTTACAGGCATGAAAGAAGGGCCCTTCGCGCTTATGGACAAGGTGGGCCTCGACACCATCTATGACATCGAGATGGTCTACTACAACGAATCCAAGCTTCCCCATGACAAACCGCCCGATGCACTTCTGCAGATGGTGAAGCGTGGCGAGCTGGGCGTGAAGAGCGGCAAGGGCTTCTACACCTATCCTGATCCCGAGTTTCTCCGCCCGGACTTCATGACGCCCAAGGAAGACTGAGGGGAGGCTCCGCTTCATCGTCCCTGAGTAGAAGAGAAATAGATTTGTGTGAACCGGCCTGGGACCCGCTCCTCCCTCTGGAGAGCGGGTCCCTTTCTTTTGCCGACCGGCGGCGCACGCGTGTCTTTTTCGGTGCCGACCCGTGATTCATGTCTTCTCGTTTCGGCGCAGGAAACCCGGGTGTACTATTTGCTTGCTCATTTCATCGCCTGTGACTATGCTGGCTTCCTTTGATGACATCATGAGGGGGTCCGCATGAAACGATCCGTTCATAAAATGATCGAGGAATTCAGGCTTCACTGGAAGAACTACGTTCTGCAGAGCCTGTTCGCCACACTTGCCGTTTTTCTCGTTCTCTGTTTTCTGAGCCTGCAGGACGCAGTCATCATCGCCTCCATCGGGGCCACGGTCTTCATCGTATTTGCGATGCCCAAGGCCCTGACGGCGAAGGCGAGAAATGTCATCGGCGGTCACATCGTCGGGCTGTTCTGGGGATTCGTGTTTTCCCTCGTTCCCCATGCCACGACAATGGCAAGCCTCGTCTGCTATTCGCTGGCTGTCGGCTTGTCCATCTTCACCATGGTGGTCACGGACACGGAGCATCCCCCTGCTTCGGGTACCGCTCTCGGGGTCGCGATTACAGGCATGTCACCGCACCTCCTGATTGTTGTGGTCCTGAGCATCGTCCTGCTTTCCCTGATCCATCATTTCTTCAAGCCCTATCTGCGGGATCTGACCTGATATCGGCAAGGCGGCTTCGCTGCAGTGACAGAAGTTGGGATTCGGGATTCAGGAATCCGGATTTGAACATAAAAGGCATCAAGTCACACGGCAAAGAAAAAGGATCGGGAACGCTCCCGCGGTCCTTTTTTTCTGAAGCCTGATGCCCGAAGCCCGGAGCCCGCGCAAAGCGCCTCAGGACGATTTAAAGAAATCGTTCACCAGTGTGAGGTACTCTGCCAGAAGTACCTTGCTCACCACGAAGATGTGGCCCACGTTTTTCTCGATAAGTCGGTTGAGCCCTCCCCGTGAGACGCCCACGTGTTTTCCGATCTCGCCCCACAGTTCGCTGGGTACGCTGGAGGCTGCCGGCGCAATGGGGTCCCGGGTGCCGCGGTAGCAAAAAATAAGGACGCCGGCCTCGTCCAGGGCGTCCATCCGCACCGGCTTTCCGTCCAGGGCGGGGTTGGACGACGGAAGGGTGTAAGTTCCCCTGATGAGCGAATTGCCCAGGAAAAAGAGTTCGATCCACTCGCGGTGGGCCCGGGCGGGGAACTTGGTGCCGTGAGTCAGCCAGTAGAGAAAGGGTGCCGAATCCTCGATGGCGTTGGGGTAATAGGCGCGACTGTAAAAGCCCATGGACATGGTGTGCTGGATGCCGGGCTGTAACTCGTTCATTCCCGCTTCGATCATCTGGGGGGGGACATTGACTTCACCGTAGAGCTCTTTCATCAGAAGGGGATCGTATTCCTCTCGGATAATTTTTCGCATGGGACTCTGGCCGCTGCTTTCGTCGTCGAATTTCACGGGAGTTGCCATCAGGGCAATTTTCCAGATGTCCATCGGTTCCCCACGGGCCATTCGCTCCTCAGCGCGGCGGGCGAGCCAGGGTAGCATGAGGGTGCCCGCCATGCAGTAGGCCATGATGTAGATGGCCGCTCCGGGATGCCGTTTCTGTATAATGTCGATATACGTGTCGGGCACCGTCTTTCCAAAGAAATCGAGACCCAGATTTACGTCTCCGGGACCCGGATCTCCGTGATCGACGAGGTAGACGTAGTACCCTTCCTTGAGCATGCCTTCTACGACGGACTTTCCCTCGGCGAGATCGAAAATCTCAGGCTTGTTGATCATGGGTGTAGCCAGATAGACAGCCTTGCCGTTTGGCTCAATGCCTTTCGGGAGCGGGTAGTGGCGCAGGGTCACCGAATGAAGCCGGGACCCCTTGATGACCTCGTAGGGAAGATATCCGATCCTTCCGCCCATGAATCGGTCGGAGAAGTCGCGGATGTCGAAGGCGTTGTGGCGCCACAAGGCTTCGATGCGGGCCCGCCCTTCCTCCAGGTAGGCGCCGAGAGACATCGCGTTGCCGCCATCGGCGTTCTTCTTCATGAAGGGCATGTCTTCCCCCTCCAAGGCCTGCTCGGTGATAAGAACCAGAAGAGATTTTAACAGATCCTTCATGGCCTTGAGGCGGGTCAGTCCCCGGGAATTGTAGGAGAGCTCGAGCCACCGGAACTCTTTCATGTAATTGCGAAGCAGTTGCTTGCCTTCTTCCGACGAGGAAATTTCCAGTGCCCGCCGCCGATCGAATTTCCCGTTTTTCATGAAGCATCCGCAGAGGTTATAGAGGAGCCTTGCGTAGGTCTGGTAGATCCAGCTGTTCATTTCGGCGAAGACGTCCGGATTGCGGCCAGCTCTCGTGGCGATCCGGGCCTGCGTTTTGATGGGGCCCGTCACGTACGCATCCATCAGATTGGCCTGCCATCCCGCCAGGGAGGCCAGGGGGCCGAACAGCAGGGTCTCGCCCGCCACCGTTTTCATCAGTTCGTGGTAATGGAAGAGGGATTGGACCATTCCTCCCGCCAGCCTGCTTTTCCAGGGCACGGCCGAAGGGTACCCTTCCTCGTTGTCGGCTTGTGTTTTCCCGATCAGGGAAAGAAGCTCTCGGGGTGATATTCGTTCCGGACTTTCTTTATTCATCGAGCTCTCCTTGCCGTTCGATGCCGAGTCACCTGACAGGCCCTTCGCCCTGATCCGGCCTCCCATCTGCTACCCATGGCGGGTTCGTTGGACAGGCATGTCCGGAAGCAGCATGGTCCAGGTTGTAGGTTTTCTATGCGAAGCAGAGGTGGACGATTCGGTTTCCCAGCACGGGCAGCGCATGAGGGGAACAGAAATTGAGCCATCCCCATCGCTCGCGGTGATGCTCGAGGACGTTCCACTCCCGGAGGAGGCGAAGACCGCAATTCCAGGATTCCATGGCCCGGCAGTCACGCAGGGTCCACCGGAAATCGAGGCGACCCCCCGCGATTTTCGACAGGCAGGGGTCGTATTTCCCCATGCCCAGTGCGCAGGGGGCGAGCATCTCCAGCAGCATTTCGGCTCCTGCGAAATGCTTCGAGAGGTGTTCAAAGACAGCGCGGACGTCTTCTTCGGGAAAATACATGAAAAGGCCTTCGGCAAGGACCAGGACCGATTGCTTTCCCGTTTCGACTTGCTCCAGCGTGGAAGGGTCCGTCACCGAACCGGCAATGAAGCGGTATCGTTTCGTTTCACGGAAAAAGAGCTTTCGCAGCCCGATGACCTCCGGCAGGTCGACCTCATACCACCGGATGGTGCCGTTGTCGAGCCTCGAGAAACGGGTGCTGAGGCCGGCGCCGAGATTGAGGACAACGGCTTTCGGATGTCGGCGGATAAAGTCCGTTGTTCCGTCATCGAGGAGCTTTGTGCGGATGGCAATTCCTGTCTGCGTCATCCAGGCCCCGTCGAATATGGAGAAGTCGTAATCGAGACTCTCGAAAATCTCCAGGGCAATCGGGTCCCGGATAATTGCATCGGGGCTCCTTGTTTCTACGGCTCTGGCCCATAGAGGAATCAGCAGGGTCTCCGCGATCCCCGAGAGCTGTACAGACGCCTTCGACGGACGATGCAGGATTGCCGTCTTCATGACATGCCTTCCTGTCGGGATGAAGAGGGGTTATTGGATGGATAACTGCGATAAATATAACACTTTTTTCGCTGAGGGCAAATGTTTTTATGCGACGGGCCGGACAAAACGACCCCCCGGCATAACCCGGGGGGTCAGAGGGAGGCTGTAGAGGTGACACAGGAAGAAATTATTTTTTCGGGGCCTTGGGTGGCATGATCAGGGCTTCGCCATCTACCAGGAGCGTGCCATCCTGATTGACGCAAGTGGTACGGAATTTCACACGGTTTTTTTCCACCACCTTTTCGATGACCTCCACGCGGGCTGTAACGGTATCGCCTATCCGCACAGGTGCCTTGAACTCGATGAACTGGCTGAGATAAATGGTACCCGGCCCGGGGAGTTTCATGGCGAGCACGGCAGAGATAAAGCCTGCCGAGAGCATCCCGTGTGCAATGCGGCCTTTGAAGAAGGTCCCCTTGGCATAGACTTCGTTAATGTGGGCCGGGTTCAGGTCCCCTGTAATCCCGGCAAAGAGGTAGACATCTGTTTCGGTGACGGTCTTGGCAAACTCCGCCGCATCACCGATATTCATCTCGTCAATCGTTTTCCCGATCATGGTTCCCCCCTGTCTGTGGTTAAGAGGTTTCATTTAAAAAAGGCGCCAGTAAAAAGTTTGGTGTCCTTACGGGCTGTCGCCCGGATCGTATCTCCGTGCAAGGGGCGGTGAAACGGTTTTGCAAGGATCAGTAAAAGCGCCTTTGCGCGAACGGTTCTTAGCGAAGCGGAGCGCCCGCGGCGCAAACTGTCTGAGCCTGAAGGGCGAGTTTTTGCGGCCGCAGCAAAGCGAGCGTTAGAACCGTCGCAAAGCGGTTTTGAGCCGGCAAAATTGTTTCGCTGCCCTTTTGTCCCTTGTCCCCTGCGCCCCTAGAACCAGGATTTGAAGATCCAGACGTTTTCCCGGAGATCCTTCACATCATCCTTCAGCATTGCGTAGAGCTGCATGTTCTGAATGGCCACCCCGCCCATGTAGGCGATGGCGGTCACGAACTGGACATCGTCATCGGTAAATGCGCGGGCTGTTGCGCTGTAAAGGCGAAGCACGCCGATCACCTCGTCCCGGGACTTGATGGGCACACTGAGAATCGTGACGATTCCTTCCTCCTTCTTTTCCTCACGGTACTGGACGCCGGAGTCGGTGGCGGCATCCTTTACCACGACAGGCTTTCCCTGGAGGGCCTGGGCGATGCTCTTCTCCGCCGAGATGGGTCCCTTCTTGATGTACTTCTCGGAGAGACCGTAGCTTGCCGCAAGCCGAAGCGTGACGCGGTTGTCGTCCAGCAGGCGGATCGTTGCCGCCTTTACGCCGATAGCCTTCGCCACATCTTCCGTGAGAGCCTGGAGGATTGTCTTGATGTCGGTGCTGGCCGTGATGTGTGCCGCCATATCGAGAAAGATGCGTGTATTGTTACGCAGCTTCTCGATGAGCTGGGCCTTCTCGATGGCCATACCGCCTTCCTCGGCGAGCACCGTGAGAAACTCGATCTCCTTCTCCGAAAAGTCGCGGATCTCGGCCGTATACAGGGCCAAGCTGCCCATCATCTCGTCCTTCACGAGGACGGGGACCACTAGGATGGAACCGATTCCCTCCTTGACCTTGGTTTCCTTGTTCTGGACGCGGTCATCCTTGGCGGCATCCCGGTAATGGATGAACCCGTCCTTCTTAAGCATCTTCATGACCGGCAACATCCGGCTCGGCGCGGCGTGGACATAACTTTTTGAGAGCCCCGTCTGGGCCACGGCGATGTACTCATCCATTTTTTCATTGGTGGCCAGGAACAGGCAGGCCGCCTTGCCCTTCATCGTGTCAACGGCAGACTTCACGATCATCTGCAAAAGCTTGTCTCGCTCGATCGTCGTGCCCAGAGCCCGGCAGACCTTGCTGATCGCCTTAATGTAGTCGTTTCGCTCGCTCATAGTTGTCTCTCTCTTTCCTTATTCAAGAAATTATTCCTTCACAGCCGTTCCCCCGGCCTTTTTCTTTTTCGAAGCAGTTTTTTTCGTTGTTGCGTTCACCGGCTCCGGCGCCTCATCACGTTCTGTCAGCCACCGGATGATCTTAGGGCCGAACTCCCTCTGTGTCTTGGAACTGACGTAGATGCCGATGTGCCCCGTGTCGAGACAGAGGTCCTCCTTGTCGGTACTGCCGATCTTGCTGGTCAGCTGATCGCAGGCTGCAGGCGGGACCAGGTGGTCGTACTTGCCGTAGATGTTGAGAACCGGCATGGTGATGTTCCCAAGGTCCACCTTCTTTCCGCCCAGGACGAGTTCGTTCTTGATGAGCCGATTCTCCCGGAAAAGCAACTGAAGGAACTCCCGGAAGGTCTCCCCGGGCAAGTCCGGGCTGTCGAAGATCCAGCGCTCCATGCGGACGAAATTCTCCACGAAGTCCTTGTTGTGGATATTTTCCAGAAGGCCCACGTACTTGTCAATCATGAGCCGTGCCGGGTTGAGGAGCAAAAACCCAAGGTTCATGATGTCGCCGGGGACATTCCCGTAGGAGGCCACCAGCTTGTCCGGGTCGAGCGAGCGGGCCCACACGTTGAGCAGTCCCGCATCGTGATCGAAGTTCGTCGGGGTGACGGTCGTGATCAGGTTTTTGACCTTTTCCGGGTGCAGTGCCGCGTACATGACGCACATGGTGCCGCCCTGGCAGATCGCCATCATGTTGAGCTGATCGATGCCGTGCGTATCCAGGATATAATCTACGGCGCCGTCGATGTAGCCGTTGACGTGATCGTCGAGGGTGAGAAACCGGTCCTTGCGGGTCGGGTATCCCCAGTCGAGCATGTAGATGTCGAGGCCTGCGGCGAGGAAGGTCTCCACGACGCTTCGGCCGGGTTGCAGGTCGAGCATCGTCTCCCGGTTCACCTGCGCGTAGACGATGAAAAGCGGTGTCTTGAGCAAAGGTTCTGTCTTGAGCCTGTAGTGCTTCAGCTTGACGCGATCCTCCTCCCAGACGACGTCATAAGGGGTTACGGCAATGTCCGTCTCCAGCGGGCTCAGAAGCACTTCCTTGGCCTTCCTGACGTGGTCGTGGAATTTTGCCGTGTCGCCGGCCACACGGGCCATGATCAGCTCGCCCGCCATGATGTAGGGTGCCACCATCTCGGAGAAGTTCGTTTTCTTATCGCTTTGCATCCCGCTTCACCTTCCTCTCGAGCTCTTTGACCCTTTTTTTCAGGATGTGCAGATCCTTGTACAACTCGTCCATGTCCTTGTTGGTGGGGATGGGCAGGTTCTGCAGGAGATCCATGAAGAACTCCGCCCGGGCCGCCCGGAAGTCATGCAGGCAATTGAGGGTCTCCCGGAGCGTGTTCATGTATTCATCGGACCGGAGCAGCGCCATGTAGTGATCCTCGAGCTTCTGCATCCAGAGCTGGTAAAGGGCCCGGGAGTCCTTGATCGCCGCCTTCCCCTCCTTTTCCATCTTGGCGATCTCTTCCTGGACGCCGTAGTAGGACTTTTCCATGGGGATCATGAGCATCTGCAAAAACTCCGTCAGCGCCGACTGGAAATCCGATGCCTTTTCAATCGCCTTGTTGAAGCGCTCCTGGTAGTAACGGTTCAGGCCCAGCTGGGGGATGTTGAGAATCTTCCGGAAATCCTCCCCCTGTGCACCGTAGAAGGCCTTCGTCATCTGTTTTGTGAGTTCGGCCATGTTCTCGGGCTCCCCGGAGGCTGTCGCGCCCGTTGTTTCCGCCCACTGTTTCTGGAGATTGATGGAGTATCCCCAGAACGGCTGGAGCATCTTCAGCATCATGTCCGGGACGGATTTTGCGGACTGGAAGTCTCCGGGCTTCGGCGCGCCGGCAGCAGAGGAGAGGGCCTGGAAAAAATCGTGGAGGCTTTTCCCGATCTCCTCGGGATCTGGCCCTTTCGCGGGGTCCCCCATGGCCGAGGAGGCCGCATCAAAAGGGGCCTGCCAGACATGGGCCGTCCGCTTCACGGCCTCTTCCCAGGCGCCGGTTTGTGCCTTGACCCAGTCTTCGAACACTACGTTCTGTGCGCTGTCCGATGTCTTTTCCTTTTCGATCATGGCCTACCCTTTCTTGTTTGACCTTTGGGGGAACGGGTTTCTGCTGCGCTGTCTTTCTTGACTGCCGCGTCGTAGAGCTTTCCGTACGACCCCATCAGTGCCTGGAATTGCTCCGCCTGTTTTTTCATGAGCCCCTCGAATCCCTTGACGACTTCGGCGGGATCCGTTTCATCGGTGCCGGTCTTCTTCGTTTCCCGTCGCAGGGCCTCCTCGAGGTCGACGGTCTTTTTCTTCAAGGCCTCGTTCTCCCGGGAAAGCGCCTCGTAGTCCTCCCGAGGAATCATCCCCATCAGCCCGAGGAATTCCTGGTAGGATTTCATGAAGTCCGAGGCAGCCTTGGCCCACATCTCTTGGCTGTCGGTCGTTGTGTCTTGTTTTTTGTCGGGACCGTAGAATTTCTGGAAAAAGCTCAGCTGTTGCTCGAAGGTTCTGAACCCTTCGCTCGCCCATCGGTTCAGGGTTTCAACCTGTTCCTGTCCCTTGGCGGCACTGAGCAGAGCGTTTCCCCAGAACTCGAGGAATTTTCTGTCCATGGAAGCCGTTCCTCCTTTTATTTTGCGGAGTTGGATTGCAGGAACCGTGCCCGGGTCACGCCCGAGGCTTGCCTTGCCCGTCTCAGGTGAAGCCTTCGGCCAGACCGTCCAGATCGAGCTGATACCGTACGGGTCCGCGGTACCCCTCACGGAAGCGCCTGTGCAGGGCGCACTCGGAGGTCGGCAGGGACCAGGAGGTGGCGATGGCGCCGTGTCCCTTGGGAAACACGGATATCTCGACGTCGATGAAATCGGCAGGTGCGAGCGCCGCGTCCCGGTCGACGAGATCATCCTCCTCGGCGTAGCAGAGGAGCCACTTGATCCCTTTCTCTTTCATGCGTGTGAAATTGAGGGGTCGGCCGAAGAGCGTCACCGGCAGCGTACCGTCCTTTGCGATGGGTTTGGTGAAAGAATCGAAGCTCAGCTGGGTAATGCCGATGGGCAGGTCGTTGCGCTCATAGATGAGCCAGTAGTTGAGGGCCGCCGCCGTGGGGGTGATTTTAATATTCTCCAGGTCCGAACGGTTGAACATTGTGAGGTCGCGGTAGTAGGTATAAATGGGAGCTTCCCGTTCCATGCTTTTGAGCTTGTAGACCCAGCTCATCACCTTGCCGTCTACGATCCGGTTGCCGTTCGGCAGCGTCTTGCCGGCATAGCCGAGGTCGCGGAACCTCGGCGGGATGTGCTCGAGGTATTCCATGAGGGCCTTGCTGCGTGTGCCGTCCATGGGCGCGACGCAGGTGATGAAGGCGTCCACCAGCCCGTCGAGCTCGCCGGACATCAGGTTCAGAGCCGCAACAAATCCACCCTGGCAGAAGCCGTTGAGGGTGACCGGTTTGCCGTGGCGCTTGAGAATGACCTCGCAGAAATGCTTCATGTCGAGGCAATCGTCTTCGCCGGTCATCGTCTGGACGGCCGGGTTTTCGGCGATGTCTTTCATGATGCGGATGTACGTCGGGATCCCCTGGTTGGCGAAGCAGTGGGTATAGCTCTTGTTCTCGCCGGGCAGGAAACCAAGGATTGAAGCCCCAAGGACGTAGGGCGGGATAACCAAAACGGGTTTTCCGTTTTGACGGACGGCCGTGCACTCCTTCCAGGGCAGGACCTGATAAAGGGTAAACCGATCCGTCTCGGCGGCCTTGATGTACCCGCCATCGTCGAAGTGGAAACCGAATTGAGGTTCTATATCCCGGATGGCCTGCGGGTACTCATAGGTCAGGACTTTGACCAAGTGGGAGAGGCGTTCCGCATGTTGGGCGATGTCCTCTCCCTCACGGTCGAAAAGGGTGTTGAGCCAGGCCGAATAACGTCTCTGCATCTCGCGGGCGTGAAACTGGTTCATCGTCCGCACGGTGCTGAGCATACCCTTCCTGGCGATCTCCATGTTGAAATGAAGAAGCTCGAGATAATCCCGGGCCGTCTCCGCCGGCTGATGCTCAACGATCTTCTTCTTCTCGGTGCGCTGGAAGGAGTTAAGGGCTACCCAGTACGGGGCCATGAAGTCATAGGTATAGCTGCAGACGCCGTTGACGTAGGCCTGCGAGGCTTTGAGTATTTCCGCCGATGAGACAGCCATTTTCAGGCTGACCTCGGCGGGCTTGAGCGGTAGATTGAGAAGAGACCCCACGAGGCCCTTCGACGGGATAAGGGCAAAAGGATTCATCATCGGTCCAGAACTCCTCCTGCAGATTGATCCGGATCCCCGAACCTCTCGTTACTTCTTTTCCTGGAAGAAAGCGTCCATCTTTTTGAAGTTGTCGTCCACGAGTTTCTTGAAGTCCTCATAACCTTTCTTGTACATCGAGGCCCATTCTTTGGCCGATTTCTTGCCATCGTCGGACATGCCCGACGCCTGGTCGATGTACTGGTTGACGACCTTCTCCATCTGTTCCTGAAGCATGTTCATGTTCTTGAATGCATTGTCGTAAGCGGCCTTGTTAAAATCGATCATCTGCTTGAGCATGTCTTTGGGTTGCATCATCGTACTCCTCCTTGGTGGTATGGGTTGTATCTACTTCGCGACCTTCGCCGCCTCAGTGAAAAAGTCTTCGACCTTCTTGAAGCTCTCGTCCACTGCTACCTTGAAGTCTTGGCCGCCCTTCTTGTAGGCCTTGATCCACTCCTGGACGGCCTTTTTGCCTTCTTCGGGGAAGCCTTGCGTCTGGTCCAGGTACATCTCGGCCATCTTCTGGCTCTGTTCCTGAAGCATCGTCATGGCATTGTACGTATTTTCGAAGGTTGATTTGTAAAAATCGAAGGTCTGCTTGGTTACTTTCTTGGGGTCCATGGGATAATCCTCCTTGGGTGAAATTGTTTTGTAGGAGAATTGTAATGCACCCGCGGCGGCTTGTCAAGAAAAAATGTTGCATTGCAACAAATTTTTATATCGTCCGTAAACATCTATTAATAATTAGTAATATTGATGTATTATGACGTTTATCGCCGGTGAATATCTTCCGTTTATCGGTGGAATATCTCGCAATGTAACATCATGGTGCGTCCGTGCCGCGCCTTCCAGCAGGGGGGAGTGCGGCCAGGGAAGCACGATATGCTCGTGTTTTGGACGATTGGGGTGAGTTCGCGATATGGGAACCATAAGCAGATTAACATCATTGCGACGCAGCATCAGGCGATCCCTGCAGCCTTGTAAAAAGCATACATGAAACCGGTCCGTCCTGGCAATGGGAAAGATGAACCTTTATCGGTCGCTCCTCTCGATGAGGAAACGGCTGATTCGGCTGTAATATGTATCCAGAATTCTGCCGGATCGGAACAGTCCCATGTGGCCTGCATCGCAGCACAGGACGAGCCTGTCCTCCGGCGGGACACCTTCGATCAATTCGACGTGACCGATGGCCTGCCCGCAGGGCGCAATGTTGTCCTGCATGCCGCCCAGGGCCCAGATCGGTACAGAAGCGGGGTAGTCCTTCACCCCGATTGTTCTTCCTCCGATGGTCAACGTGCCGCGGATGAGTTCATTGCGGACAAAGACCTTCTTATAGGTATCCCTGAGGAAGCTTGCCGGGAAATCGTGACTGTAGTTGTACCACTGGTAAAAGGCCATCTGGCGGCTGGCGGTTTCTTCATTGCCATCACGCAGGTCGATGAGGAGTTTTTTCAGATTGTCGAAGTGCTGAGGCATGCCCAGGACATAGAAGCCCAGAACCTGCAGGCGACCGTCATAGATGTCCCGGCCTTCACCGGGCAGGCCTTTCGGGACCCTGCTTCCCAGCGTGTGGGTGAGGATGTCGATATACTGTTCGCCCATGGTCCGTGCAAAGTCGGAGAGGAACCCTCTTTCGACATCGGTGTTCATGGGAGCGCCCGCGGAACCGAATGTTTTTCCGAGGGTTGGATGAAGGATGAGGGTTGTCAGCAAGAGGGGTCCGGGCTGGCAGACGGCCACGAGATGAGCGGGATGCCCTGTCTTGTCTTTCAGGGTCTCCAGAATGACCCGGTACTGATCCACCTGGCCGTCGAATCCCTCGTGATGCTGTTTCCCATCTACATAAAGGGGAATCTCCTGGGCGCATTTCTGTTCCACGATCGCCATTCGTGTAAGCCCGTTGTCCCTCATGTACAGGGCAACACGTTCGGCGATGTTGGAGTGATGCCCGGCCCGCGGGGCAAAGACGACGGTATAATTTCTGATGGAGTGTGGATCCTCCCTGGAGATATCGATCAGGCGCATACCGGGGAGGTCGGCAATCACCACCCCCGGCTCGTCGAAGCACTGACAGGGGGGCGCCTCGCAGAACAGCTTCAGGAATTCCGACTCGCCGCGGCGTTTGCGTGCATATCGTCGGGCGGGCATGGAAAGCACTTCCGTAATAGCTCCGGCCATTCCCCGCTCGATTCCTTCGAGGCTGTCCGCAAGAACACCGACGTGGCGCTCCACGGGCGTGCCGGTGATGAGAACTCGCCATGCCTCCAGGCTAATACTGCTCGCAGCGTTGAGCGCGTCAATCCAAAGCAGCGACCAGCGATTACCGAAATGGACGATTTCGGCGGACATCTCGAGCGAGGACCGGACGGACTTCAGGGACGTTGCGAACGCCGGTGCAATCGTGTTGACGGTATTGGGCATGGGGATCCCCCGGTTCTGTTGTATTATCGGGTCTCTACCGGTACTGCATTTCTTCGGAGTGTCTCCGGGTTTCCGGTGCAAACCGCGAGCGCTCTATGTAGGCTCCTCGCTGCATTTTGTCAAGCGCGATGTTGCGGTGCAATATCGACGTGTCGGTCCTGAGTCCGGGATCATGTTATTTATAGTATTGAAATACAATGTCTTCTTTGATAGGAGAAAGGAGCTGATTTCATGATGCGCCGGCTTTGTTGCATTGTTACATCGACCTGTGCAGGAGCAGGGCAGGAGAATACCCCCTATGACCGAGCGAGTGGTGATCAAAAAGTACAACAACAGGCGTCTCTATGATACCGAGAAAAATGCCTATGTGACCCTTGCAGCCCTGTCGCAAACGATCAAGGATGGTCGGCAGATCGAGGTCATAGACGCCCAGACGAAAGACGACGTGACGGCCTTCACCCTCACGCAGATCATCCTGGAGGAGGCGAAGAGCAAGAACTTCCTCCTGCCTGTCCCGCTGCTTCACCTGATGATCCGGTTCGGACAGACCATCCTTTCCGAATTCTTCGAGAAATATCTGCAGCAGGTCATCAATAACTATCTTGCCTACAAGACGTCCGTCGACGCGCAGTTCTCCCAGTGGCTTGACCTGGGGGCACAGTTGTCCCAGCGTACCCAGCAGGCGGCCCCCCCCTTCAACCCCTTTTTGAGCGTATTCGATATGTTCCCCAAGACGATGGAGGAGAAGCCGAAGGGCGGAAAAAAGAAAGAAGGGTGAGGGCGGAAAGGGTTGATCGTTGAACAGAATAAATAAATGTCGCTTTTCACTCGCTTCCCTCGGAGGAATCCTCCTGGCGGGAAGTCTATTTTTCTTCAGCTTGCCCTTGTTTCCCGCGACCGCTGAATCCGGATTACCCATTCCCGTCCATGATTTTCCCCCGGCACTTCAGCTTTGCGGGGAGAAAGTTCCCCTGGAAAAGCAGGATGTATGGGAAATGATGGACCAGGCCTTCGTGCTTTCCGTTTACAACCAGGAGCAGGTGATCCTGTGGCTCAAGCGGGCGAACCGTTACTTCCCGTATATCGAAAAACGACTGCGCGAGCGGAAAATGCCCGACGACATCAAGTATGTCGCCATCGCGGAAAGTTCGCTGCGAACCTACGCGGTATCCTCGGCAAAGGCTACCGGTCCATGGCAGTTTATGGAAAAGACCGCCAAGCGTTACGGATTGCGAGTGGACAATGCCCTCGACGAGCGGTTGAACTTTGAACGGGCCACCGAAGCAGCACTCGACTACCTGGAAGACCTTTACCGCCAGTTCGGCAGCTGGGTCCTCGCCATCGCAGCCTACAACTGTGGCGAGGACCGCCTGTCGAAAAGCATCGAGATGCAGGGAGCGGCCGGTTATTACGATGTCGATCTTCCGCTCGAGACGGAGCGATACATCTTCCGAATCCTCTCGGCCAAGGTCATCCTGACAAATCCCGAGCGGTACGGGTACCGACTCTCCGCGATTCGCGTCTATCCCGTCGTGGAAACCGACCGTATCGAGGTTCATTCCCACCGCGACGTGCACGTCAACGTCATCGCGCGCGCCTGCGGGACGAACTACAAAACCATTCGCGAGATGAACCCGGAGATCAAAAATGAGTCCCTCCCGCCGGGCCGCTACAGCCTGAAGGTTCCGAAGGGGACGGCAAGAGAGTTCCAGACCCATTTCGAGAAATATCTCTCTCAGGAGCCGCCCAGGAATGGTCTCCGCAAGAAGATGTAGCCTATCCCCTGTACCCTGTCTTTCGCCCATGGACTATACCGTCATCCGATCACAAAGAAAAACGCTCGCCGTTGAGATCACGAGAGAGGGAAAAATTCTCGTTCGCGCACCCCTGCGGCTGGCATGCCGGGAGATCTCTGTTTTTGTGGATCACAACCGGGGCTGGATTGTTCGGAAGCTTTCTCACGTGAAGGCACTGCAGAAAGAGAGGCTACCGCGGCAGTTCCAGGAGGGGGAGTCCTTTCTCTTCCTGGGCGAGCTGCACCGGCTGTCTTTTATCGAGGGCGGGGAATGCCTGTGGAGGGAGAGCGGAAAGTTTCTGCTGGGCAGGGACCTGTCTGCAAAGGCCGGCGCGCTGATCCGGACCTGGTACCGGGCGAGGGCGAGGGAAGTTCTGGAGGACCGGCTGGAAATATTCGCATTGCCGATGAGGCTTCGATACGGCTCCGTCCGGATCACCGATGCGCGCGAGCGGTGGGGATCCTGCAACCCTCGTGGATCGTTGAGTTTCGCCTGGCGCCTCGTCATGGCCCCCCCGCGAATCATCGATTACGTCGTCGTTCACGAACTGACCCACCTCGTCGAAGGGAACCACTCCGGACGGTTCTGGGATCGCGTGGGGAAGGTTCTTCCGGATTACAGAGATTGCCGCACGTGGTTGCGAGAAAACGGGCACAGGCTGGACATCTGAACCGGGAACGATCAGGACGGAAAACGCACTTGACAAACCACGCCGATGTGGTAGAGAGGATTGCATACAAAATACAATTTGCGGGTGCCGTATCCGGTTCGACGAAAAGGACAATCAGCAACCAGACAGGAGGGCGATATGAGCAGCAGGCTGGTTCTCAGGACATTGTTGATTTTTATGGTCACTGCCGCCGCGTTCGGGGCGTCAAACGCAGAGGCTGCGACGGTGTTGAAGTTCAGCCATACGGACCAGATGCAGGGGGCACGCCAGGCCGCCGCCGATCTGTTTGCCAAGAAGGTCAAGGAATATACCCAGGGACGCTATGAAGTCCGGGTATTCTGCTGCAGCCAGCTCGGCAACGATCCGAAGAACATCGAGCAGCTTGCCCTGGGCGGTATTGATTTCACCGTATCGAGCACCGGCTCCTACGCGCCCCACGTCGATACGCTCAACCTCACCATGCTGCCCTTTCTCGTCGACAACTACGAACAGGGTTGGAAGCTTTACGACACGTCGAAGTGGCTGAAGAAACAGTTCGACAAGGCCCCGGCCAAGGGGTTCCGTTTCCTCTCCACCTTCGAGGCCGGTTTCCGTTGCATGACCACAAAGGACCCGCTCCGCACACCGGAGGACGCCAAAGGCAAAAAACTGCGCACTTTCCCCAACGAGATGATGCGCTGGACCCTGGAGGCCATCGGATTTACGGTCCAGATCATGCCCCTGCCCGAAGTCTATCTGGCCATCCAGCAGGGCACCGTGAGCGGGCAGGAAAACCCCATCGACACGATCTTTTCCAACAAGTTCTACGAAGTGGCGCCCTACGTGACGCTGACCAAGCACGTCTACAGCCCGATCCCGCTGGCCATCTCGGAGAAGACCTGGCAGAAACTCTCGACCGCCGACCGTGCTGCCGTGACGAAGGCGGCGACGGAAGCCGCGGACTGGAGCCGCAAAGAGATCGCGGCGACCGATGACAAGCAACTCAAGGAGATGGCGGCCAAGGGAGCCAAGGTGACCTCTCCCTCCCTGGAGCTATTCCGCGTGGCCGTGAAGCCCGTGTACGCCAAGGCAAGCGAGAAATACGGCGAGGCCGAGGTGGATGAATTCCTTGCCGATGCCGAGGCTGTCCGGAAGGCGCCGGCGAAAGCCCCTGCAAAGGCAGCGCCGAAGAAAAAGTAGCAATTGCCCGGCTTTCGAAAGAGGGCCGGCTTCTTTTGGGAGCCTTTCGATGTACCTGCTGCCTCCCGGCCCTCCGGGTCCAGCCCCCATCCGCTGGCTGAGCATAGCCGTCGACTGCGCGACGGTTGCGATCGGCACCGTGATGGTCGTCTTGGTGTTTGTAAACGTGATGGCGCACATTTTTCATCAGGACATCGCTTGGACGACGGAATTCTGCGAATTCATGATGGTCTGGGCGACATTCCTGGGCGGTGCCTCCGCCGCGCGGCGCGGGGCCCACATGACCATCACGGAATTCATCGACATGCTGAAGGGCACATCGCGGCAGTGGGGTGATGCAGCCATCCAGGTCGTTGCCCTCATGGTCCTTATGATCATGGTGTGGTACGGATGGGTGATTGTCGATGCCAATTGGGGAAACGTCCTGACGGTTCTGAACTGGCCCATGGCCCTGCAGTACCTGGCGTTGCCTGTCGGTTCAGGGGCAGCCTTCATCTTTGTTGCCTACGACCTCGTCCTGATCCTGCGTGGAAAATCGCCTGAAGAGCGCTACGGTGCATAACCCATGCTTGCCCTGATCCTGTTTCTCGTCTTTTTCGTGATCGCCCTGGCGGGTGTGCCGCTCATGTATGCGCTTCTGGCGACAACCGTCGGGATCATCTGGATCCAGGACCTTGGACATCCCCTGGAGACGATCTTTCTTTCCCTGATTTCCGGGGTGGAGCCGTTTATCCTCATCGCCGTTCCGCTGTTCATCTTTGCCGGGGAACTGCTCGCCCGCGGGGGGGCCGGAAGGCGCATCGTCGAATTTGCCCGAACCCTCTTCGGATTTCTGCCAGGTGGGCTCGCGGTGGTCACCGTCGTGTCCTGCCTGCTGTTCGGCGGCGTGTCCGGGTCGGCCATTGCCGATACGGCGGCGATCGGGTCGCTCGTCATCCCCATGATGATCCAGCGCGGGTACCCTCCCGCATTCGCCGCAGCGCTTCTGTCCGTGGCGGGAACCCTTGCCCTGCTCATGCCGTTGTCGATCCCGTTTCTGGTCTTCGCGTTCATCTCCGGCGTGTCGATGCGCCAGTTGTCCATGTCCGGGGTTGTTCCCGCCGTGATTTCCGCCCTGGCTCTCATCTGCGTGTGCATGTGGTTTGGGAAAAAGTCCGGTTGCGACACGGGGAGCCGGGCTTCTACACTGAGGGAAATCTGGATTGCATTTGCATCGGCGGGGCACGCGCTGGTGATGCCCATTATCATCGTGGGAGGCATCTGGTCCGGGATCTTCACGCCCACCGAGGCCGCAGCCGTTGCCGTGATCTACGGCCTGATCATCTCCCTTTTTATCTACCGGGAAATGACCTGGCGCGATATTTTGCCCCTTCTTCTCAAGGCCTTCCAGACCAGCGCAACGGTGCTCCTCGTCATCGGGGCAACGGGGTGTCTCTCCTGGCTCATTACCGTGGAGCAGGTGGCGGTTCAGCTTTCCGGTTGGATCCAGGGGGTGGCGCACGAACAGTGGGTGTTCCTGCTGATGGTCAACATCGCGTTGTTCTTGCTCGGTACATTCATCGAGCCGTTGCCGGCCATGCTCCTGACGGCACCGCTGTTTTTGCCGCTCGCCGCATCCTTCAAAGTGGACATGGTGCATTTCGGTGTGATCATGACGGCCAACCTTGCCATCGCGCTCTACACGCCGCCCGTGGGAGGGACGCTCTTTGTCGCTGCGAAGATTGCCGATGCGGGGATCGGTGCAATCACGAAACACCTGATCCCGCTGATGGCCGCCACACTGGCTGTGCTCATGATCATCACGTACTTCCCGGAGTTGACGAGGGTAATCTCCGCGCTGATTCTGGGATAGTGAACAGGGCAGGGGGGAAGCGTGTCGCGTAGAGCGGGTAGCGTATCGGGGGGACAGGAAACATAAGAAAGAAGGGGAGGGAGCAATTCCCGATTATCGTGGAAAAGGGCTTCCTGGTCAGGGAAGCCCTTTTCGTCTATGAGCTCTGCCTGTACCGGATGATCAATCGTAGATCTCCGGATTGAGGCAGTCAGGGGGCCGTTCACCCTTCAGCATGGCGAGAAGATTCGTTGCCGTCTTCACGGACATGCCCGAGCGGGAGGATATCGTCGCCGAGGCTGTATGGGGGGCGATGACGACATTCTCCAGATCGGAAAGCCCAGGGACCATTTTCGGCTCGAACTCGTAGACGTCCAGAGCCGCACCTGCGATGACATGATCTCGGAGTGCCTCTACCAGTTCGGCCTCGTTGATGACGGGCCCGCGGGCCGTATTGATGAGATAGGCCGTGGGTTTCATCATGCGGAGGGTCCTCGCGTTGAACAGGTGCCGCGTTGACGGCATGAAGGGTACATGGATGCTGACAAAGTCCGATTCCTTGAGCAGATCTTCGAAGGACACCTTCTTTGCACCCAGCTCCTTTTCGAGGACCGGGTTGACAACCTCGTCGGTGTAGAGAACCTTCATGGCGAAGCCCTTCGACATCAGGGCCATGGCCGTTCCGATCCGTCCGGCGCCTGCGATGCCGAGGGTCTTTCCCGTCACATCCCCGCCGATGAACTGCAGGGGACCCCAGCCCGGCCAGGTGCCTGAGCGCATGACCTTTTCCGACTCGATGAGGCGCCGGGCGACGGCGAAAAGAAGCGTCCAGGCCATCTCAGCAGTGGCTATCGTGAGGACGCCCGGCGTGTTCGAAAGAGGAATCTTCCGGGCCGTTGCCGCCTTGACGTCCAGGTTATCGAACCCTACGGCGTAGTTGGCAAATCCCCTGATTCCCTTAGCCGTGTCCATGACCTCGCCGTCGATACGATCGTTGAGAAGGGAGATCACGCCGTTGCGGCCTTTCACGTTTTTCAGGAGTTCGTCCCGGGTGAGAGGCCGGTCTTCGGGGTTGATCTCTAGGTTGCAGAACTCCCCAAGAAGCTTAAGGCCTTCCTCGGGGATGAGGCGCGTAATGTAGACGTTGTATTTGGCCATGAATACCCTCCTTTATTTCAAACCCAGAATTTCCCGCTCGATGAATTTCCACGTCTTCAAGTAGGCATCCCCCGAGATGAGCTTCGAGAAGGTCCTGTCGTCGATGCGGTCAAGCAGGGACCAGATGCGATTCGTGATCCGGCTGTTGGCCTCGAAGGTTCCCTGGACGTTCCATCGTGTGGGGGACGTGTCGGATGTGAGATAGTCGGTGTAGTCGTATTTTTTCAGGTAATAGAGGAACTCCACGTATTCGAGAAAATGCCTCGTGCCGCAGAAATAATCCCAGTCCCACTTGCCGTCGTTGTCGTTGACGTGGATGTAGAGGTGCCAGGGGCTTCCCGCGACGAGCGCCACTGCCTCGGCCGGATGTTCCCCGCCGTAAATCGCATGACCGAAGTCGATGGTGACCCCCATGTTTTTCAACCCGACGTCGTTGAGAAGGCAGAGCGTCTTGGCCGCCGAGTCGATGAAGCATTTTCCCCGCGTCTCGCTCGGCTTGTATTCGATGAACAGGGGAATCTCCTCCCGGTAGGCGCCCGCCTCACCGAAAGCGTCCACGAGTCGAGACCACATCTTCCGGTAATCGCACTGGAAGGAGAACTCGAACCCGTCACCCAGAGGGCAGCAGGTCACCTTGTCGGCGCCGATGGCGGCGGCGAAGTCTTTTGCCTCCTTGATGAAACGGGTTGCCTTCTCCCGGACCGCCTTGCGATTCGACGTGAGCCCGCCGTTGAGAAATTCCGGCTCCGCCTTGACATTCACGTTCACCGCCGCGACGTTCAGCCCGTACTTTTTCAGAAGGCCTCGCGTGATGGCTGCGTCGCTCACCTCGTAGGGGTAGACGACCTCGACACCGTCGTAGCCCTTGATCTTCGTCATGAGAGCGAATTTCTCTTCGAGGTTCTTCGGTTCATTGTAGAGGTGGAAGCGGTCTTTCGTCTGCCCGAGAAAGCCCGTAATGATTGCCATCTTGACCATGGTCAGATCCTCCGGAGAAGGCGTTTGGCCGCCTCGGCAATGTGGGTTTTCGAAACCCCGTATTTTTCGAGAAGCTTTTCGTAGCTGCCGCTCTCGGCGAAGGTGTCCTCCAGGCCCAGGTTGTCGAAGGGCACGACCTTGTTTTTGAGGCAGAAGTTGGAAAGCTCGTAGCCGAGACCGTTGCGCTTCTGATGGTTCTCGGCGACGATGAGGGCACCCGTTTTGTCCAGGGACTTGAGCAGAGTTTCCTTGTCGAAGGGTTTCAGAGAGTACATGTCGATGACCTCGGCCCGGATGCCCTCTCCGGCCAGGAGTTTTGCCGCCTCAATGGCCGTGAAAACAATGTCTCCGTATGCCGCGATGGTCACGTCGGCTCCCTCGATCACCACGTGACTTCCCCCCATCTGGAAGGCATCACCGGGTTCATAGAGGTCGAGAATCGGATCCCGCATGAGCCGCACGAAGACGGGCCCGGGCGTCTGCATGGCCACATCAAAAAGCTTCTTGGATGCCAGGGTGTCGGCCGGTACAAGGACCTTCATATTGGGCAAAGTCGTCATATTTGCGATGTCCTCTGTGGCCTGGTGGGTGACCCCGTCGATGGCCGGAGTGAATCCGCCGTGGGAGGAGAGAAACTTCACGTTAAGGTCGGGGTAGCAGACAAAGGTCCGGACCGACTCCAGCGCCCGCATGGTGAGAAAGACGCCGTAGCTCGAGACCACAGCGGTGCGGCCGTCGGCGGCCATGCCTGCGGCGCTGCTCACCATGTTTCCTTCGGCGATGCCCATGTTGAAATAGCGCCCGGGGTATTGGTCGCCGAACAGATGGGAAAACGTGGAGTAGCCGATGTCGGCCTCAAAGACGACGAAGTCTCCGTCGATGGCGCCGTACTCTGCCATCCGTTCGGAGAATGCCCGTCGGGTTGGCACGGTGGCCGGTGTCAGGGTATGGGGTCTCATGAGTCCTCCCCCCAGATCTCCCGCATGGCAGAGGCACGCTGATCTGCGTCGGGGCACTTGCCGTGCCATTCAAATCGGTCCTCCATGTAGCTCACACCTTTGCCTTTCACCGTGTTGGCGACAATGCAGACGGGTTTGCCCCGAACCCTGCGGGCCTTCTCGATTGTGCGGAGGATTTGTACCATGTCATGGCCGTCCATCTCGTAGGTATTCCAGCCGAAGGCCCGGAATTTCGATGCGATGTTTCCCATGGGCATGATGTCGTCGCAGCAGCCGTCCATTTGGAGGCGGTTTCGATCGACGAAGGCGATGAGGTTGTCTGTTCTGTATTTCGCGGCTGCCATGGCGGCCTCCCAGACGAGGCCTTCATTGACCTCGCCGTCGCCGAGGAGCACGTAGACATCGTAGTCTTTTCCGCGCAGTTTTCCATCGAGAGCCATCCCGAGGCCTATGCTCAACCCGTGGCCGAGCGAGCCCGTCGTCATGTCGATTCCCGGTGTTTTCCGTATGGGATGCCCCTGAAGGATGCTTTCGAACTGTCGCAGCGTGCCTAGATGATCGAGTCCGAAGTAACCCCGCATGGCAAGGCAGGCATAGAGGACCGGGCAAGCATGACCCTTCGACAGCAGGAACCGGTCCCTGTCCGGCCATCGCGGACGGGAAGGGTCCACACGGAGGATGTCGAAGTAAAGGGCCGTCACGATATCGGCCGCCGAAAGGGCTCCTCCGGGATGTCCCGACTTGGCCTTGTAGATCATGTCGATGATGCGGGAGCGGACTTCTTTCGCTTTCTCCGTGAGGAGGGTCGCCCGTTCGTCAACGGTGTGCCTGCGTCTTTTTTGCGTCGCCGTGTCCAAGATCTGTCTCCAGGTTTCCACGCCGGTGGGTCGGGTGCTTTAAGGGCGATGCGCCCTTGATATTTCACCATCCCTGCGTTATGCCCGGATGCGCTTTTCCTGCTTCATTTCCCGCAGGAGACGCTGCCGGGAGCGGGCAAAGTGCTGGCGGGCGAGTTTTTCAGCCTGGTCCGGTTTTCCGGACGTGATGGCCTCGATGAGAGCGCTGTGCTCGGGAAGAGTTTCCCGGGGGTGCCTTACGAGGCCCTCCATGAGGTCGATGCGGTAGCTCACGGTGATGATGTTGTAGTTTTCCAGGATGTCGTTCAGGAGGTCGAAACCGCCCAGTTCGAGGAGGCAGAGGTGGAAGCGCCGGTCTTCTTCGGCATAGCGCCGGATGCCGTGCGCGCTGTCGGAAACATCGACATCATGGAAGAACGTACGAAGTTTTTCCGCCTGAGTCGGGGTGATTGCGGACGCCGCACGCCGGGCCGCCAGCCCCTCCAGGATCTCGCGAAGCTCGAACGCCTCGAGGACCTCCTCCTTTGTAAACCGGCGAACGTAGAATCCTCTTCGCGGAACGGCCTGAACGAGCTTTTCCTGCTCGAGCTTCTTGAGGGCGCACATGAGAGGGGTGCGGCTCACGCCGAACTCCCGGGAGATTTTTTCCTGGAGGATCTTGTCGCCGGGCTTCAGCTTGCGGTCGACGATCATCGACTTGAGCTCACGGTACACCTTGAGGTCCAGATTTTCATGACGCGTTCCAAGCTTTTTCATGGTCCGTCTCCGCAGGGCCGATGGCGGGATATTGTATATTGTATACAAAATGCACTAAATCGTTTTTGGGCGCCTTTGTCAAGGAAAAACTGGACCCGTTGCGTTCTTCGCTTACCGGGAGGGAATGGGGACGCCTTCTCCTCCGTGGAGAGACCGTGCCCCAAGGGTTGAGGGGGACATCTTATCCGTTCTTATCGAGGAGAAACAGGAATTCGCGGTGGGGTTGTTCCGAATCCCGGATCCACTCGTGGGTCCACTTCATTCCGGCCATGACATTTTTTCTGTAGTCTATCTCCATCACCGCTCGCGGTGTTCCGTGTTTCTTTAGCACGAGATTCAATTCCTCGGCCGTGGCTCTGCCCCCCGAGCTGTAGGAAAGAACAATCCACCGTGCCCGGGTGTTCTCCAACAGGCGCGCAATGGCCTCCACGGCAATGAATTGTTCCCGCTCGTTTCTTCGAAAGTCTTCGAATACGGAACAGGCCGTACGGTCCGATGCATCCTCGCGTCGTTTGGCTTTTCCGATAATGTTGGGCCGGTCATAGAGGCAGATCGTGGTCCAGAGATGATAATAGGACGCGTATCGGACACGCGAGGGCGGCATTTTCTTGTTGTTTGAACCGTAGGGCGGATCAAAGTAAGCCAGATCCACCGGGGCATCGGGCAACAGCTCAAAAATATCGCGCCGAAACACCTGATGCTCCGCGGCGTGATCGAATACATGAGGCACGGTGAGCTGCATCTCGTGGTACGATCGGGGCGACCATGTATGCAGGTAGGATGCAAAATGGCCCATACTGTTGTCTACGCGATCCATGGCCAGGATCAGGCTGGTGAGTGCGACGGCTTTTTCAACGTTGGACAGATGGAGAACGTCGATTTCTTCCCGAATCGCATCCAGTTTTCTCGTGTTGTGACGTTGCCATGGTTTTTTCAGACCATCCTCCTGGATGGAGCAACCCCCGTTCGCGTTGCCTCCATAATGGTCCGTGAACCATCCGTCCCGGGGCTTTACTGCATTCAAGTGTCCGATCAGATCGGCATAGATATCTTTTTTCCGCTTGTTGAGCAGATAGCAGATTCCAAAAATTTCGGACCAGGCCGCGATATCGTTGCACAGGACCCGATATCCGCTCCGGGCAAGGGCTTGAGAAACCCGGGTGGTTCCTGAAAAACCATCGAGGATCGTCTTCGCATCGACCTTCTTTACGATCTGGAGGATATGAGGAAGAAGCCGTAATTTGGATCCGGCGTATTTGATGCCTTCTGTCGGAGGCGCAGGGCCGGTGAGTTCCGGGTATAGGGGCTGGGTTTCCATCGGGGATCCGTTTCCCGTCTCTGTTACATGGCCGAGCGTTGTGAAAGCGGAATCGGGCCCAGAAGGAGGATCTGCAGATCCATCACGTTCGTTCCCGTCGGCCCCGTGGTGAACAGACCGCCCGCTTTTTCGAAGAAATGGTAGGAGTCATTTTCGTCGAGATATGCCTGCGGATCAAGACCGAGTTCCCTTGCCTTCCCGATCGTCCGGCCGTCGACGACGGCGCCCGCCGCGTCGGTCGGGCCGTCGGTCCCGTCGGTTCCCGCCGAGAGAAAGGTGATGTCCGAGGTCCCCTCGATGGCCAGAGCGAAGGCCAGGGCCATTTCCGTGTTCCGCCCGCCAAGACCCTTTCCGCGAACGGTCACCGTCGTTTCCCCCCCGGCGATGAGACAGACCGTGCTCCGCCCGGAAGCGAGGCAGGATCGGGACTCCAGGGCCTGACGATAAAACCACCGGGCTACGTCGCGGGCCTCGCCTTGAAGCCCCGACGTGAGCACGACCGTTTCATATCCCAGCTCCATCGCCTTTTTCCTGGCGGCTTCCGTGGCGATCCGGTTGCTCCCGATGATGGTGTTTTCCACTCGATCGAAGATCGGGCTGCCCTTCTTGGGGGTATCGGCGATCCGTCCCGCTGCTCCGTCCCTGAGTAATTGCGTGATCTTCTGCGGAATATTTCCGGCTGCATCGTAGCGGGTCACCACATCGAGGGCATCGGCGTAGGTTGTTTGGTCCGGCGAGGTAGGCCCTGAGGCAATGGAGTCGAGCCGGTCGCCGATGACATCGGAGAGAATGAGGGACAGGACTCTCGCGGGATGAGCGGCTTCGGCGAGCCGTCCCGCCTTGACGCGCGAGAGATGCTTGCGGACGGTGTTGAGATCGACAATATCGGCGCCGGCCTGCAGCAGGACCCGGGTCATCTGCTGTTTCTCGTCCAGTGAAATTCCTTCGTAAGGCGCGACCAGAAGCGCCGATCCTCCCCCCGAAATGAGGCACACGACGAGCGAGTGGCTGTCGGCCTCCTGAAGCATGTCCATCACGCGGAGGGTTCCGGCGACTCCCTGTTCGTCGGGCACGGGATGCCCCGCTTCATGGACTTCGATCGTTTCCGGAAGGCGCCTGCCGGATGCATGGCCGTACTTGGTGATAACCACTCCCCGGACGATCCGGTCCGATAGCGCGTCGGTCAGGGCGAGCGTCATTGCGTGGGCCGCCTTGCCGAAGCCGACGACATAAATATTCCGCAGTCCTTCCTCGCGGCAGACCGTGCGGACCCGCTCGATGTGCTTCGCCACGGCGTCGTAGGGATTCACGGCGTCGAGCGCTGCGTTGAAGACGATGATGGTATCGCGGTTCACGGTTTTCCTCCTGTTGCCTTCGGGGAAGAATCTTCGAGGAACAATGCAATCCTGTCGCGGAATTCATTCGGCGCCCGGAAGAGGGCATAGTGTCCCAGCGGGTGTTCGAAGGAGCAAAGCTCGGATCCGGGAATGCGTTCGTGGACCTTCCGGGCCATGCTAAGCCGGACCCAGTGGTCGTTGGCCACATGAAGGATGAGGGTCCTTGCCCGGATGCGGTGAAGGTCCGGCGTCACGTTCAGGGTCCTTCCCGCGTGATTCCGGTACAGCAGGTCGACGGCATCGTAATTTCGGCCGTAAGGAATGAGGAGGGCTCCCTCCTTTCCCTGGAATTCCCAGGCGAAAACCTCTTTCTGGACCTCGTCCCAGCCCATCTCGATCCGGTAGTCGTAGCTCATGGCCGAGTGGAACAGGATCGACCAACCGAACATGACGCCCCGGCACGGATGCTTTTCCTTCGGGAGGTGGTAGTAATTGCCTCCGGTCTCGCGCCATGCGGGATCGCTTTCGATGGCCGCCGACATGAGGCGGAAGAGCCACTGCAGGTTGGCGTCCGTTTCCGTGATACCGCCCATGGGCATGATGGCCTCGACAAAGCCCGGGTGCATGAGGGCCCAGAGATAGCTCTGGATCGCACCCATGGAGGTTCCCGTGGCGAGCCTCACCCGGCTTACCTTCAGGTGGTCCCGCAGCATCCGGTAGTTGGCCTGGACGCAGTCCATGAGGGTGTATTGCGGGAACCGCAGGCCGAGACCGTCACTCGGCTTGCCGGCACCCCAGAGGCCGAGGGCGTCGAGGAAAATGACGTAGTAACGATCCGTGTCGATCAGTCCGCCGGGGCCCACGACCGGGCCGCCGCAGAAGTCGTTTCCTCCCTGACCGCGGTACCAGTAGAAATACATCAGGGTTGCATCGCCGGAGTAAAAGGGGCTGAAAAGAACGGCGTTGTCGATGTGCCCGTCTGCGTCCCGATGGGGCGTGCCGACGGCGATGCAGGCCGTGCGCAGGGAGCCTTCGCCGAGCGATTCCAGGGTCACGCCGTCGGGACCGCCGCATTCCCAGGACGACGGGTCATCGAAGCTGTAGGTTCCTCCGATCCGGAACTCCGGAATGTGATGGAATGACTTGAATCGTGCCAGACCTTCCACCCCGCAGTTTGCCGTTACCGGGTGCCTTCCGTTTCTCTCTTCGCTCATAGGTATGCTTCGCCTTGTCGCTGTTCAGAATGGGAGAAGACTGCTCTGCGATGCCCGGATGATTTCAAACACCTCGGCGTCGCCACCCGACAAGCTCATGACGCCGCGCCAGCGGGCAAGACCCCGGACGGCCTCGTCGTAGCGTACATGGGTCGTCTGCGAACGGTGGCAGGCCAGGGCCTCGAGTTTTGTCTCCAGGGTCGCGGAGATATCGACGGCAAGCTCGAAATGTCCGAGGGGATGCCAGACTTCGTAACCTAGGACGACCTCGGGTGACCAGGGATCACCACCGGCCTCCTGGAACCAGGGGCCTGATCCGGCCTGCATGGCTTCGAGGACCAGAGCGCTCGCCACCCGGTGGCCCAGAGATAACTCATTTCTCTCGTGGACGAACAGGATGTGCGGCCGCAGCTTCCGGATGATGCGGATGATATCGATTTTCATCTCCCTTGTGAATCCCATGAGACCGTCGGGATATCTCAGGAATTCCACCCTGTCGATCCCGATCCGTTTCGCGGACTCGACAGCTTCCTGTTCCCGAATCCTGCCGAGATCCCGGGGGGTAATCCTGTCGCTCCCCGCCTCGCCTGAGGTGAGGATCACGTGGGTGATCTCGCATCCTTTCTTCGCAAGGTCCGCCTCGGTCCCGCCGCAACCGATTTCAATGTCGTCGGGATGGGTCCCAAACGACAATACTCTCTTCGTCATTGATTGGCTCCTTTTCGCCTCGACCCTCATCCCTTCGCCCCTTCCTTCAAATCGCACCGGATCACCCAGGCCGCCATTCCCGCCAGGGCGAAGCAGGCGATCCCCTGTCCCGTCTTCAGCAAAAGGAGATATCCGATTCCAAACAATAGAGCATAAACGAGAATCGTCCCGAAGATCCAGTCCCGCAGGAGCCGCCCGTAGCCGCTGTCTCCTTTCACCTCGGGCAGCAACCTCGCCACGACCGTCCAGCCTGCGCCTCCCGGATGCACTTGCCTGTAGAAGCGCTCGAGGGTCTGCGCGTCGGTGGGTTTCGTCAGAAAAGTGACGGCAAGCCAGGTCGCGGTAGTAACCGACACGATGTAATAGAGGGTCTCGGGGAAACGGATCTCCGTGGCAACATGCAGGCAGCCGCAGACGACCAGGGGCGTCACCATGGCGGCAATCTCGCTCCACGCATTGATCCGCCACCAGAACCAGCGCAGGATCAGCACGAGTCCCAGCCCTGCGCCGGCCTCGATGATGAATGCCCAGGCGCCGGAAATCGTTTCCAGGATCGACGTGACCCAGAGCGAGAGGGCCATCATGACCAGCGTACCGGCCCGCGAGACGGCAACGAGGTTTCTCTCCGACGCCCCGGGCCGTATGAAGCGCCGGTAGAAATCGTTGATGAGGTAAGAGGTGCCCCAGTTGAGCTGCGTGGAAATGGTAGACATGTAGGCGGCGAAGAAGGCGGCGACGAGCATTCCCTTGATGCCTGGGGGAAGGTAATCCCGCATGGCATAGACGTACCCGAGGCGTTTTTCATCCGGTCCCAGATCGGGGTAGAGAACGAGGGTTGCCAGTCCCACGAGGATCCAGGGCCAGGGTCTCACACAGTAATGGGCCACGGTGAACCAGAGGGTTGCGAAAAGGGAGTGACGCTCGTCTTTGGATGACATCATCCGCTGAGCCACATAACCGCCACCGCCCGGTTCTGCACCGGGGTACCAGCAGGCCCACCACTGGATGCCGACAAACGCAAAGAACGCGGCGGCGCTCAGGGTGAGCGTGCCCGCCGGGCTCCCGGCGGCACTGCCCGAGATCTCGGGAATCAGAGAAAGCGACCAGGACGGCACTTTATCCAGAAGCCCCGATAACCCTCCGATCTGGGGAAGACCGAGTACCACGACGGCGAGAATGATCGTCCCGGTCATGGCCAGGACGAACTGGAAGGCATCGGTGACGGCCACGCCCCAGAGACCCGAGAGAGCCGAATAGAGGGCCGTGATTCCCAAAGCCAGGGCGACGTAGAGCATGACCTGGCCTTGGGGGATGCCGAACATCCCCTCGAGAACGGAGGCCATGGCCAGGTTTACCCATCCGATAATGACCGTGTTGATGAAAAGACCCAGGTAGAGGGCCCTGAATCCGCGCAGGAAGGCGGCGGGCTTGCCGGAGTAGCGGAACTCGACGAACTCCACGTCAGTGAGGATGCCCGCGCGCCGCCACAGCCGGGCGAAGAAGAATACGGTGAGCACACCGCCGAGAACGAAATTCCACCAGATCCAGTTGCCGGCGATGCCGTTCTTCGCGACGAGTTCCGTAACGGCCAGGGGCGTGTCGGCTGCAAACGTCGTGGCGACCATGGACGTGCCCGCCAGCCACCAGGGGAGATTCCGGCCCGAGAGAAAGAATTCCTGAACGCTGGAACCGGCGCGGCGGGCGTAGGTGAGACCGATGGCGGCACTCAGCACGAAGTACGAACCGATGATGACCCAGTCGACGGCATGCAGCATCGCTGTTCCTTCCCGTTCAACGCCGATTCCCGATTCCGCCTGCTTCCCGCACGCTCCATGCTGCCCGCGACATCCTATCCTCTGCGTTACCGTCCCCGGCTCGACTTTTCAATCTTTTTCAGGACATCCTTTTCAAAGGTGAGGACGTAGACGTAATCGCCATAACCCCGATCGTAATACCACTTCTGCACTTTTCCCGAGGAGGATTTCGTGGTTGTTCCTTTCGGTTCCTTTTGCTTTTTGTCCTTGCTCGTTTTCCCCGCCGATTCGCTGCGCGATGGTTTTCCGCAGATTTTCCGTACGGCATATCCTGAATCCCCGATGGAAACGCTCTCTCCCCCGCAGCGGAAGATCGTATCCTCGGCGAGGGCGGGACGGAAGCCACCGCCCGGAGAGGATGCCAATGCAAAAAAGGAAAAAACGACGGCCAGGATGAAGCGAGGCATGGATTCCTCCTGTGACGCAGGGGATCGACGGGCTTTCAACGGCCCCATCCTTACTATAAAACGGTTTGCATGGGAAGGACGAACTTGACAGCCCGGTCCTCATTCCCCTAAAGTGGGGCAGACCGTTTCCAGGATATGGTTTTTCGGACGGCGGACGTCATTCGGAAACGGTGTCGACCTTTCGGCAAAACGTTCAGCGAGGTGTGTCTATGAAGATCGGATGGATCGGTACGGGAATCATGGGGCTGTCCATGGCGGGTCATCTGCAGTTCGCGGGGCATGAGCTGTTCCTGTTCAATAGAAGCCGCGACAAAGCCGGGCCGCTCCTCGACCGAGGAGGGCGCTGGTGTCCCTCGCCTTCCGCCGTGGCGGCCGAGACGGAGATTGTCTTTTCCATGGTGGCCATGCCCTCCGATGTGGAGGAGACCTATCTGGGGCCGCAGGGCGTTCTGGCGGGAGATCCCAAGTGTCGAATTGTCGTGGACATGACGACCAGCGAGCCGGGGTTGGCAAAACGCATTGCACAGGCCGCCTCGAAGAAAGGCATTTCCAGCCTCGACGCCCCTGTTTCGGGCGGCGATGTGGGGGCAAGAAATGCAACGCTCGCCATCATGATCGGCGGAGACCGGAAGATCTATGAAGAGCTCCTCCCTCTTCTTCAGCATCTGGGGAAAACCATTGCCTTCATGGGCGGACCGGGATCGGGCCAGCATACGAAGATGTGCAACCAGATCCTGATCGCAGGAACGATGATCGGTGTCTGTGAAGCCCTTGTCTATGCCGCAAAAGCCGGGCTCGACGAACAGGCCGTCATCGACATCGTCGGAAAGGGCGCCGCCAGTTCCTGGTGCATCAACACCCTGGGTCCGCGTATTGTCCAGGGAGACTACAGGCCCGGATTCTACGTCGATCACTTCATCAAGGATATGGGCATTGCGCTCCGGGAGGCCGCGGCGATGGGGCTCGCCATGCCAGGGCTTGCCCTTGTGTGCCAGCTCTATGTGGCCGTGAAGGCTCAGGGTCACGGGACATCCGGTACCCAGGCGCTCATGCTTGCCCTGAAGCAACTCAGCAGCCGGCAGGACGCGAAATGAGCTTGACGGGACCTTCCCTTTTCCATTATCGTTCCGGTGAAAGTCAACTCGCTTTGATTCTGCAGCCCGGAGCAGGTTGAAAACCGATTGGAGAAATAATTACCCATACACATGGTGCCTCTCAAAAAAAGCCTTCTGTTGCTTGCGGCGGTTCTGGCGATCCACTTCCTCCTGCCTGACGACTCGTTGGCCGCGAAGCGCAAAACGAAAGCAAAGCCGAAACAGAAAGCCGGAGTGGTTCTCTCGGCAAAATCCGCTCTGGTCATGGATATGAGGACAGGCGAGATTCTGTTCTCCAAGAATCCCAACGAACCCATTGCGCCGGCATCCCTGACGAAAATCCTGACCCTGTATCTCATTTACGAAGCCTTGGATGAAGGCCGCGTCCAGGCATCGGATGTCGTTCGTGTCAGCTCGAGCGTCAGTCAGGTAAACGGCTCCCGGATGCGGATCCGACCCGGATCGGAAATTGCCTTGGGGGATCTGATGAAGGGAATGGCAATCGTATCGGCCAACGACGCCTCCGTCGCGGCGGCGGAATACATCGGCGGTGATGTGGGCGAGTTCGTCCGACGAATGAATGTAAAAGCCCTGGAGCTGGGCATGACAAATAGCCGCTTCCGAAATCCGAGCGGACTGCGGGAAGGGGATCAGGTGACGACGGCGGCCGATGTCCTGAGTCTCTCCTGCGCCTACATCAACCGGTTCCCTCAGTCCCTTGAAATCCATTCCATGCCAACCTTTCAGTACGGCCGGAGGATTCGGAACAACACCAACCACCTGCTCGAGACGAATCGATATGTCGACGGCCTGAAAACGGGTCATGTTGCAGGTTCAGGATACCATCTTGTCGTCACCGCAAGAAGGGACGGCACGCGACTCATGGCCGTCGTGCTGGGCTCGAAGAGCTCCGGCGCCAGGTTCCGCGAAGCCCGGACCCTGATCGAAGACGGATTCAAGAAACTGCAGCCGTCTGCTTCGTCAAGACGAATGGTCAGGGTTCCGGTGGCGTACGGGGAATCGTAAGCGGTAAAGAGGCGGAACATTGAGGAGGATCACGGACATCATGATAAAAAAGGCAGCGACGATCCTGGCCGCGGGGCTTGTGCTTCTGTGTTTTCTTTCGGCCCTTCCGGCCGAGGCTCAGGTCGGCACGCCGTCACGGGACAAGCAACAGGCAAAACCGGTGGGCCCCACGGCTCCCGGCATGAAGGGGCAGCAGCAGGAGCAACAGGGCGAGAGACCGTCCCAGCGCAATGCATGGCTTCAGGGCGACGAAGCACAGCAGGAGCAGCTTACAGGGTGCTTTCAACTGTCGGCAACCCTTTCACAGCATGCGAGGGATATCCGCAAGCTGCTGCTCTCAACCGAAGTGAACTGGAAAGAAGTCCAGAATCAGCACGAGGATTTGAATCGGGGGATTCAACTTCTCACGGAAAAACATGATCAGTTTGCCATGGGGCTCAACAACGGGCAGCAATCCTGGTGGGAAAGGCAGCTGAAGGAAATCATGGCAATACAGATGTATCTCCACGATCGAACGGAAACGATCGGTCGTGAACTGAAGGAGGAAAAGCCGGGTTCGGCCCCCATGGCAATAGCATACACGGACCTGGATGGCCAGTTCCGGAAGTGGAACAGTTACTATGGACAGATTGGTGCCGACATGAACATTCAACTAGAGCAGCGGTCGGCTCCAGGCAGGATCAGGGGGCTCCCGGGTGCTCAAAATCCTGGACGATGAATCGGCAATTCGACGTTGCCAGCGGCACTTCATCCGCTCGCTGAAGCCCTGTGTGACCGGCCGGATCTCCGTGAGAATCGGTCACCCCGGCGAGAGCGTGCGGGCGAATGTCTTCTGGGCCGACGATCCCGGCATCTGGTTTCACAGCAAGGCGCTAGCCGGGGATCGCTTCTGGAATGCCTTCGGACTTGGTAAACCCTCGGACGGCGGCGCTGTTTCCAGCACCATCGAAATCAATATCCCGATACTCAACCGGGACCGGAAGCTCGGAGGAGCCTTTGCGCAGGACGATGCGGGGAAGGTATTCCTTGTCCATCGCGGGAAGATCGGGGGAAGAAAGGGAATCGGCAAATCCCTTTTCGAAGCCCATTATCGGGGTGTATGGAGCGAGGTCGAAGACGGGGATGCCCGCAGTGCCGTTGTGGTTGTCGGTGCCCTCCACTCTTCTCTGTTCGTGAGGCATCTCGCGCAATTTATCCGGAAGATTGAAGCGATCAAGGGTCGAGGGGCTGATGACGATCAGCAGGCAAGGATTTTTTTTGACGACGATTGTTTTTATGAGGAGCGTATCGGCGGCCGGTATGTTCCCGAGAAGAGGGACTATGCCTCGGAAACTGATCGCGATCTTGCCGTGCTGGATCTGTCTCACCGACTGAAAGAACTGGGATACCGGGCAAAGGGGGATCCCGGAGGAAATCTCTTCGCGTGCGGCCCGACCGGCCGTATTTCCGCGGTGTTTGAGGTCCTCTCAGGGGTAGCCACACCCGTCCTGGAACAGGGAGTGGCGAGGATTCTGCTGAAGAACCTGAATCTGCCGCAGGACACCCGACGCATTCTTGTCGTTCCGGGCGAACTGGAGAACGACCGGGAGGAAGGGCTTCTGAAACTCGGAATCCATGTCATTTCCTATTCATGGGAAGCAGGGACGGCGACTTTTGCAGGTCTGGCCGAGCTTTTGGCGGGCAGTTGAGAAGGAATGAAAAAGTAAGGAGGATCGTCAGATGGACTGGGGAATGAAGAATCGGATGTCGCAGCTTTTCCGGAACGGTCGCTGCCTGTTTCTGCCGATCGATCATGGGTATTTTCAGGGACCCACGACATGCCTTGAAAAACCGGGAGATACGATTGCGCCGCTGCTTTCCTATTGTGAAGCCCTGTTCGTCACGCGAGGCGTCCTGAGAAATTGTGTCGATCCCGTGGGGAGCAAACCGGTCATCCTCCGGGTGTCGGGAGGCACGAGCGTCATCGGCCGGGACCTCGCCAACGAAGCCATCACCACCTCCGTTGAAGAAATCCTGCGGCTGAATGCGACGGCCGTGGGCGTATCGATTTTCGTCGGCAGCGACTATGAGCACGAATCGCTGATGAACCTGGCCGACCTTGTCAACGAATGCGAGGATTTCGGAATTCCCGTCATGGCCGTCACCGCCGTGGGCAAGGAGCTCGAACAGCGGGAGGCCCGCTACCTGGGCCTGAGTTGCCGGATTGCCGCGGAGCTGGGAGCCCGTGTTGTCAAAACCTACTGGTGTAAGAATTTTGACAAGGTGGTCGAAGGATGCCCGGTCCCCGTCGTCATGGCCGGCGGCCCCAAATGTGAAACCGAACTTGAGGTCATGGCCTTTGTCCATGACGGCATGAAACGGGGTGCCGTCGGCGTCAACCTGGGTCGCAATATCTGGCAAAGTCCTCATCCAGTGCCCATGATCCGGGCGCTGAGGGCCATCATCCATGAAAAGGCATCGGTACGACAGGCACACGAGCTGTACCGCGCGGTTGTCGCAGAAAATAACAAGCCCCGCAAAAAGAAGGGATGAGGTAACCTGTCACCTTGGACTGCCTTGCAGCGGCGTGACCGGACGATAGGAGAGAGGAGACAGACCCGGCAGACCATGAAAGTAGCTGTTTACTACAACAACCGTGACGTTCGTATCGAGGAGAGGCCCGTGCCGGAGATCGGTCCGGGCGAGTTGCTCATCAAGGTGATGGCCAGCGGCATCTGCGGCAGCGACGTCATGGAGTGGTACCGGATCAAGAAGGCGCCGATCGTCCTCGGGCATGAGATCGCCGGGATCATCGTCGAGAAGGGTTTCGGCGTGGATCGCTTCGAGGTCGGAGACCGTGTCTTCGTTTCCCATCACATTCCCTGCAACACCTGCCATTACTGTCTGAAAGGCAGCCACACGGCTTGCGAAACCCTGCACACGACCAATTACGATCCGGGAGGGTTCAGCGAGTACCTGCGCATTCCCGCACTGAACGTCGATCGCGGTGTCTTCATTCTTCCGGAAGACATGAGCTTCGAACAGGGGGCATTTGTCGAACCGCTGGCCTGCGTCTTACGCGGCCAGAGGCTCGCAGGGCTGCTTCCCGGTCACAGTGTTCTCATTGTCGGCAGCGGCATCTCCGGGCTGTTGCATCTCCTGCTGGCGAAGGCCCTCGGTGCAGGACGGATTGTGACAACCGACATCAGTGAACAACGCCTCAAGGCGGCGATGACTCTCGGCGCCGATGCGGCGATGCATGCCTCGGACGATATTCCTGCCCGGTTCAAAACCCTGAACGGGGGAAGGCCGGCCGACCTGGTCGTTGTCTGCGCGGGTGCGCTTTCCGCATACCGGCAGGCGCTGCAATCGGTGGACCGGGCCGGCACCGTTCTGTGCTTTGCGCCGACGGACCCCGGCGTCGAGCTGCCCTTACCGGTCAACGATTTCTGGCGCAACGAGATCCGGGTGCTCCCTTCCTATGGCAACGCCCCCTGCGATGCCGTCATTGCGATCGAACTGATCCGCTCCGGTCGCGTTCCTGTCGGCAACATGATTACCCATCGCCTGAGTCTTGCCGAGGCCGGTCTCGGGTTTGGACTTGTTGCCGCGGCGGGGGAGGCGATCAAGGTCATTCTCTATCCCCACCCATAGCCGGCCTCGAAAAGGCCTGTCTGCACCTGCCATGAAAGGGAAAAGCAGGTTGACATTCAGCGGAAGCAACGGTTAGATAGGGCCGCTCCTTTTTGTCAAACGCTAATCTCTCGACGGGTCGGATCCCGATTCAGCCTGTCTTCTCTATCAGGGGCGAATGGATGCCCTTTCCGGTCCGGATCGGATACTCCATCGGAGAGGATCCATCACCAAAAATGCCGAAAGAGATCACTCATTGGCTTGTTTCCGAGGCTGTGTCGAAGAAACTGGAAGGGACCTGTTTTGAGGCACCTCTCCGCGACAACACGAATTTGCTTCACCTCGGCGCGATCATCCACGATGTACCTTATTATTATTTGAAAGCAGACGTTGATTCACGGTTCGGCTCGCTTCCCATAAGGCTTCATGGCACCGTTGACGATGCCCGGGAGCTGGTCGAGACCTTTCTCCGTCACCTGCTGGCGCAACCGGAGAAGGAGAGAACGCAACTGACGGCCTTTCTCGTGGGACTGATCACCCACCTCTTTGCCGATGCGCTGATGCACCCCCTGATTTTTTATCTCACCGGACCCTACCATGACCCGGACTTTCGGCGCAGAACCGTTGCCAGACAGCAACACCGGATGCTGGAAGCGCTCATCGATATGTGTCTGGTGGGCGGGTACAGCCAGATACGAGGCTATTCGCTGGCGGCGTACATCCGGAATGCCGAGATGCCCCTCCAGCGCCTTCATGAGCACCTCGAAAAAGCCTGGCTTGGCGATGAGGATACGGAACGCTTTGCCGAAGGACTCCAGTCCTCGTTTCGACTGTTCTCCTTCCTGCAGTTCCTTTGCAGAAGCCGCCTTTTCGGTTCCATGGCCCCGGTCGTTTTTCCTGTTGTTCCGTCGAGTGTCAGGGAAGTTCTCGCCCTCGTCTATTCGCCGAAACAGATGAGTCAATGCTGGAGGATCGAGGGGGAGATTCCCTGCCGGCATCCCTCGACGGGCGAGTTGCGTGCTCACCGGATCGTTGATCTCTTCCGGGAGGCCGTTGACCGCAGCGCTGAATTCTGCCTGGCGATCGAGCCCGTTTTCAGACCGGGGCCGAACCCCCCGCCCTCGTGGAGCCTGCCGGCTGTCGACCCGTCCCTGAGTCTCGACCCGGAACATCCCTTGCGGTTTTATGCGCCGGGGACCTTTTTCGACTGACCGTTTACCCGGCAGCATTTTCCATTTGCAAAACGCGACAACCCTCATTACGTTATGATCCTGGTGCGCGCGTATCAGGATCCTTCTGGCCGTGTCGCTCGCTATCTGCCGGATCGCTACGGGATGCCATGACGCTGTTTCTGCTCAGTTTCTTTCTGATTTACGGCCTGATGCACGGGTATGCCTTCCTCAAAGCCAGGGCTGCCGTGCATATGGGCAGCCTGGCCGGGATTCTCCTCGGGCTGTTCATGTTGCTCATGATGCTGGCCCCCCTCTGTATCCGAATCCTGGAGAAACAAGGGTACGAGGAAACAGCCAAAGCTCTTTCCTGGGGTGCGTACCTCTGGCTCGGGTTCCTCTTTCTCTTCATGGTCGCTGCACTGTTTTTCGATTTCTGGCGGTTCCTGGGGAATGCGGCAGCCCTGCTGACGAAAAGCGATCTCTCGGCATTCCTGCCCGGGGCGAAGGTTGCTTTTTTCGTGCCCCTTGTTCTTTCGCTGGCGGCTACGGCCTTCGGGTATTTCGAAGCCCTCCATATCCGGACGGAACGGGTCGTCCTGGAGACAGACAGGCTTCCGGCCGGCATCGAGCGGTTCCGCATCTGCCAGATTTCCGACGTTCACCTCGGCCTCATCATCCGGGAGAAAAGGCTTGAGAGCATGCTGGATATCGTGCAAAGAGAAGCCCCGGATCTGCTGGTCTCGACGGGAGACCTGGTGGACGGACAACTGGACCACCTCGCGTTTCTCACCGCCTCGTTTCGGGCCGTTCAACCCCCTTACGGGAAATTTGCCGTAACGGGCAACCACGAATTCATCGCCGGCCTCGACAAGGCCCTTGCCTTCACGAGGGATGCCGGTTTTCACGTTCTCCGGGGTGAAGCGCGTGACATCAGCGGGATCCTGACGGTCGCAGGGGTGGACGACCCGGCGGGTCGAGGTTTCGCTTTGAGGGGACAGGATAACGGGGATGCGGAGCTTCTTGCATCGCTTCCCCGGGACCGTTTCATTCTGTTTCTCAAGCATCGGCCGACCGTCGAGAAGGGCACCCTCGGACTCTTTGATCTGCAGCTGTCCGGTCACACCCATCGGGGACAGATCTTTCCTTTCAACTACCTTGTTACGATGTACTTTCCCATGGAAAGCGGGCTTCATGACCTGGGCCGCTCCCACCTCTATGTAAGCCGAGGATCGGGAACATGGGGTCCGCCCGTTCGCTTTCTGGCGCCGCCGGAAGTGACGGTCATCGAACTTGTCGCAAAGAAGCCCGGTTCAAACAGGAGAGGGAACGGAGATGACTGAGAACATGCTGAGCGCATCGGATATCCTGGACCTCCGCAGGAGAGGGATCGCCGAAGACAAAATCCTGCAGCAGCTCGCTGTGTTCCGGCGGGGCGCAACCGCCGTGACCCTTGACCGGCCGGCGACGGTGGGTGACGGGATCGTGAGGATCAGCACCGAAGAGCAGAGAACGCTCGTTGCTTTCCACGATGAGGCAGCCCTCGCCGGCCGCTTCCTGAAGTTCGTCCCTGCGTCCGGTGCCGCCACCCGCATGTTCAGGAATTGGCAGAGTGTCTTCTACGAGGGCGGCTTCAAGCACCGCGAGGATTTCGAGACCTTCACGAGGAGTCTGTCCCGTTATGCCTTCGTTGCGGACCTGCGTACCGCCCTGTCCGGATCCGGCCTGGATCTCGGGGAGCTTGTAGCCTCCGGCAGAAGCTTGGAAATTCTCGACTTCATTCTTAATGAAAAAGGACTCAGCTATGCATGCAAGCCCAAGGCCCTGCTGAAGTTCCATCGGTATGGAGACACGGCGCGGACGGCCCTGGAGGAACATCTTGTGGAGGCCGCCCTTTACGTGCGGGACGGGGCCGGTCTGTGCCGGATCCATTTCACCGTTTCCGAGGAGCATCTGGTGCCGGTGAAAGAGCTTCTGAATAGGGTGGCCGGTTTCTACGAGCAACGCTTCGGTGTGCACTACGACACAGGATTTTCCGTTCAGAGTGCAGCGACGGATACGATCGCCGTGGACCTTGAAGACCGTCCCTTCCGTGCCCGGGACGGGAGGCTTCTCTTCAGGCCCGGCGGCCACGGCGCCCTGCTCTACAACCTGGACGGTATCGACGGGGACCTTGTCTTCCTCAAGAACATCGACAACATCGTCCCGGATCGCCTCATGGACGCAACCGTCCTCTACAAGAAGGTTCTCGGTGGGTACCTGGTCAGGCTGCAGGGAGAGCTTTTCCGCTACGTGCAGGCGTTGTCGGATCCGGCCGTTGAGGAAGAACTGCTCGCCGGGGCTTGCCGTTTTGCCAGGGAACAGCTCCTCTGCACGTTGCCGCCCGGATTTGAGGAAGCACAGCGCGAAGCGAGAAGACAGATCCTGATGAAGCAGCTGGACCGGCCTCTTCGCGTCTGCGGGATGGTGAAGAACGAGGGGGAGCCGGGGGGCGGGCCTTTCTGGGTGGTCGGGCAGAACGGGGGATTCTCCCTGCAGATTGTCGAGGAAACCCAGGTGGACAAGGCGAAGGGAAACCAGGCGGTCGTCTGGGCTTCGTCGACCCACTTCAACCCTGTTGATCTCGTCTGTGGCGTCCGGGATTTCCGAGGCAGGAAATTCGACCTCGAACGGTTTGTCGATGGCGAGCAGGTCTTCGTGTCGACGAAGTCACACGAGGGCGGCGAGATCAAGGCTCTCGAGCTTCCCGGCCTGTGGAACGGGGCCATGGCCTTCTGGCACACCGTTTTTGTCGAGGTGCCCGTCGAGACCTTCAACCCCGTGAAAACCGTAGAGGACCTGCTGCGGCCGACGCATCAGCCATAAAAAAATTCGAGGGACGAGGGACGAGGACCGAGGCACAAGAAAAACCTCGAACCTTACGCCTCGATCCTCGGTCCTGCGCTCCCGTCAGATCATCTTTGTCTGCAGGTCTTCCCTGTTTGCCGGTTTCGTCACGATCAACCGCGTGTTGCCACCCTGCCGGCACTTCACGGTCACTTCGCCTGCGTCTTTCGGGGCATCTCCGTAGGCGGCGCAGATGGCCGCTGCCTCCCGCTCCATTTCCTCCGGACCGCCTCCGGGCAACATGCAGAGCGGGCCCGGGAAGTCCCTCATCTGGAAAACGGCATCCCCGTCTTCGACGAGGGGCTCCAGCGACTGGTTGTCTTTTTTGTTTCTCCCGACGATGACCTTGTATCCTTCCTGGAGTCGAATGTGCCTTCCCACTTTCAGGAGTTCGAGATCCCGAATCGTGAAATCGGAGCGGCTGACGAAGAGATCCTTGAGACGCTTGGAAAACATGGGGTCCGTGAGCAGGCACCCCCCTGCCGGGTTGGAATATTCTGTGATTCCGTACCTCGCAGCCATTTCCATCTGCCTTTTCCGGCCCCGGCCCGAGATGTCGAGGAGCCGCGCCCTGTCCACCTTGCCTTCCTTCTCCGGAAGGGTTTCGGGCAGGAGCCTGGCTGACAGCGGACGGAGAATACGGTCTGCGAAGCCTGAGTTCTTCGCCACGACGTGAAGCATCTGGCGGCTCTGCGACATGGGCCTTTGCCCCAGGACCTCACCGGTGAAGAGGAAATCATATTCCATCTCCTCCATTTTTTCCCCTGCGATCCTGAGCATCAGGGCATGGCAATCGATGCAGGGGTTCATGTTCTTGCCGTAGCCGTACCGCGGGGCTTTCACGATGACAAGGTGCTCGTCGGTGATATCGAGGACGAGGAGGGGGAGGCTGATCATGGAGGCTGCCGCCTTCGGTTTCTCGTCTCCGAAGAACGGTGTGCGGAAGGTGAGTCCCAGAACTTCGATGCCCTGTTCCTGGATCAGCTTGACCGAAACGATGCTGTCGAGTCCACCTGAAAAAAGAGAAAGGGCCTTGACGGCTTTTTTTGATTCCATGCGCGACGGGATGATGAGCGTTTTTCTCCGATCGTTGTGCCTTTTTACTTCGGTCTTTCCGGCAGAGGTCAGTAGCGGATGATCCGGCGGTTCCAGTGTTCGTGGATAAACGCACAGAGATCCCGGTCCGCGTCGGCAGGAACAAGGTAGATCGCTCCTTTTTCCGATGTGAGCCGCATCGCGCCGAGCGTCAGGATCCATCGAGACGGGTTGCCGTCCTCGGGCGGTTTGAATTCGCTGTATTCTTGCAGATAAGGGATATCGATCCCCTTGAGAACTTTTTCGAGAATCACTTTTTTCTCCTCGTCGCCTGCTATCTGGACGAGGCCCATCCCTTGTTCCTGTAGCGTGGCCTGAAACGAGGCCGGCAGATCTCCGAAGTGAATGAGCACCGTCCGGGTGCCGATTTTCACGGAGTAATCGGTCCGTATCACGAGCGGGGTTCCCTGGCTTGTGGCATCGACCACGGGGATCCGCTGATCGGTCGTGTAGGGATAGCCCAGTGCGTCAAGAAGCGATCCGACAAAAGTCCGATTGCCGCCTGGTTCGAGAGTCGGGATATCGGAAGCGGAGGGAAGGGCCTGTCTCTCCCTTACGTCTCCGCTCTTTTCGTCGATTTCGATCACGGGATAACCTTTCTTTTCGGCGAACCGGGCGATGGGTTCCGGAAGAGTCTGGGATGGGCCGGCCGTGTGACAGATTCCCAGAAGATACCGTTCCTGTCCTTCTGCTCCCTTTCGGGCAAGGATCCAGTCCACCCGGAGTTTCAGTGCCGGCGTCGCTTCCATGTCCAGATATCCGTCGTGCCGACGGAACGTGAAGTCCCTCGATGCGTTGAAAATGGCTGTCAGAGCGGAAAAGACTCCCGCGTCCCCCCCCTGGGTGATCACGGTGACGTTTTTCCATCGTGACCGCATGAGCATCGTCGTCTCATCAGGAACCCGGTGCCCGTAATCCAAGAAGATCCGGCTGCCGTCAAAGAGCTCCACCATGGGGATATCGGTGCAGTCAACGGCCAGGTGCTCGTTCTCACTGAGCGGGATAAAATATTTCCCTTTCCGAATCAGTGTCCCGCCGGCTTGCTTAACCACGGCCGAGATGATGTCGAAATCGCGCTCGGAGGGTCGGAAGATTCCTGCGTCGATTGGTGCCACACCCGCCGGGGCCGACTCTACACCCTGATCGACGGGAAGAGAATCGGCGAACTTCTTGTCCGTCAGAATCAAGGTCTGGCCGGGATAAATTTTGTTCGGGTCTCCGAGTCCCGGGTTGAGCTGTTTCACGATCCCGACCCATCTTGCGATATCGCCAGGGGCAATGCCGAGGCGATTGCGGAGAATTGCGGAAAGGGTGTCTCCTTTGTTTACTGTGTAATGAGGAGAATCGGGCGCTGCAGAAAGTTGGGGCAAAACGATTTTTTGACCCGGGTAGATGACATTGACATCACGAATCTGAGGGTTGAGTTTTTTTACAAGCCGGTATACCGAGGTGAACTCCGCAGGCTTCCCCATTTTTCGCCGGATGATGGTCGAAAGATTGTCCCCTTTCTGCACAACATAGATAGAGGGGCTTTCCGTGGCCGCTGCTTTTTTCCGCAAGACGAGATGCGCCGTATCCTCTTGAGAAAGCGAAAGGGGCGGGATCGCGAGAAAGGCAAGCCCCACCAGGGTCGCAGTCATGACCGTGAGGCGCAACGTCCGTGGAACCATGAGAGAAACCTCCCGCCGGCAGCAGCATCGGGCCGTACCTTACCAAAGGGGCCGGGGAATGTCAAACGTCGATCGGCAAAAGAAAAGAGCCGTGGCTCTTTACGAACCACGGCTCCCGTGAATTGCGCTCGGCACTGAACGATTACAGGCCGCTCTTGAAGTTGTCTCTCATCAGCTCGCGGGCGATGATCATGCGGCGGATTTCGGAGGTGCCGGCGCCGATTTCCCACAGCTTCTGATCCAGGAAGTGCCGGGTCACACCGTACTCGGTGCAGTAGCCGTAACCGCCGTGGATCTGGACCGCATCCAGACCGATCTTGGTTCCCATCTCGCCGCAATACAGCAGGGAGGCCGCGGCCATACGGTCGAGGTCCGTACCCTTGCCGCCGGACTTGTTCGACAGCGTGTCGCAGTAGGCGGCGGCGCTGTAAGCCATCCAGCGGGAGGCCTTGTAGCCGCAGTACATGTTGGCGAGCTTTTCCTGGATCGACTGGAAGGAGGCAATCGGCTTGCCGAACTGGACTCTCTCCTGGGAGTACTTCAGGGAGAGCTCGAGGCAGCTTCTCATTGATCCGAGGGTGCAGCCGGACAACGTGATGCGCTCGGTGCAGAGGCCGGAGGTCAGAACGGCGACGCCCTTGTTCAGGCCGCCGATGAGGTACTCTTCGGGAACCTCCATGTCTTCAAAGGTCACGAGACCCGTGGGAGAGGTTCTCATGCCCCACTTCTTGATCTTCTCGCAGGACCAGCCCTTCTGTTTCTTGGGGTAGCACATGAAGGTGGAGATGCCGTGGGGGCCCTTCTCGGGGTCCGTCTTGGCGTAGAACACCATGAAGTCGGCGAGCGGACCGTTGGTGATGAAGATCTTGCTGCCGTTGATGATCCACTTGTCGCCCTTCTTGACGGCCTTGGTCGCCATGCTCATGGCATCGGAGCCGGCGTTGGGCTCGGTGATGCCGAGGCAGCCAATGAACTCGCCGGTGCAGGACTTGGGGAGGATCTCCAGTTTCTGCGCTTCCGTCGCATTGCGGCGGAAGTTGTCGAAGCACAACGTCTGGCTTGCGCCGACGGTCATGGACAGGGCATTGCTCACGCGGGCGATCGTCTCATAGGCCAGCAGGGTTTCTATGTAGCCCATGGCGGTTCCGCCGTACTTCTCCTCGAACACGATACCGTTGATGCCCAGGTCGCCTGTCTGCTTGAAAAGACCCTCAGGCATCACGTCCAGTTCGTAAGCATGCTCCATCTGGGGCTCGAGCCAGGCAAGCGCCCACTTATAAACGCTGTCCTCGAGCATCTTCTGTTCATCTGTGAAATTGAAATTCAACGCCATAACCAACTACCTCCCTTTCTAAAATTTGGCCCCAAAGCGCGAATTACGGATGTTTCCTGTGCTAGCGCATAGCGTGAGCCTCATGATGCAACTCGCCCGGGGTGATCCTCTCTCTGTCTGTCTCAGGCGTGGCGAAAGACGAAAGAACGGTGGGGAAGGGACTCTCAAGCGCGCCACGGAGGTCATTTGAGCAATCCAACAAATCGCGCAACCTATACACAAATGCCGCCGTTCTGTCAAGGTGAAAACATGTTATCTCGCGAAAAGCGAGAATTTCTGTTGAGGATCGGAGTCAAGAGGGAAAGGACGGCCTGAATGTGCGTGCGGAGCACTAAAGGTTCGATATTCGCACAGCCGTGAAGCCCCCGTCCACTGTATGCTCGCGGTATTTGAACGCTATTTGTGCTTTTATCGCACAATTTGCCGGATCCGGTTCCGAGCGTAGCGTTTTGTTCCCCCGATCCGGCACAATGAATATTTTTCCAAGTGCTCTGAATTAAACAATTAAATTTGTTTCTTCACGCCCATCACTTTTTCGTCGAGGTCTGATTTTGTGGCATCGTTATTGCTAACTTTGAGAGCACTAGTGGCGCTCACGGAAATTAGAAAGACCCTGGCAGACCCCCAAGTTTCCCGGCGCCCCTTTCGAAAGCGGTTAATCGGTGGATGGTTTTGGTCCCTCCTTTCCATCCACCGATGCCCTTTCAAAAGGGAAAATTGTCAATCCTATTGAATAAACATCATCAATCTGTTATAGGCATGCTGGAATGAGAAGAAAATAAAAACAGAAGTCACCTGCCGTGGTGTTGCAACCATGAGATGGACAAGATACATAACCCCGTTTACGGTCCTGTGAACGGGGTTTTTTTTGTTTTTTTCCGGGGAAGGGGGTGATCGCGGATAGGGGCCGTATCAAGTCCGTTTATAATTATCAGATTTCTTGTCGGGCGAAGAATTATTTCTCTTTGTCCTCATACCCTGCGGAACGATAAGGTGCCCGGAGAGTTGATCAACACAATTAATCAGGTGGGGGCGGCGCTGTGCCCGTGTCGATTCGATTTGCAAGGCGATCGTATGCAGCTGCGCTTCCGTGTCGGGATGCATGAACGATTCTAACGAAAGGAGGGGTAGAAAAGCATGGCAGAGAACATCAAAAAAGCTGAGCAGGGGGAAAATGCCCTAGAGCGTTTCGGCCTCTGGCTGGCCGCTTGGAGCGAAAAGTGGTTTCCCGATGCCTGGGTATTTGCTTTGATCGGCATCGTCTTTGTCTTTGTATTCGGTCTTCTCATCGGGGAAAGCCCCCAGAAGCTGGTCTGGGAGGGAGGAAAGTCCTTCTGGATTCTCATTCCCTTCACGATGCAAATGGCATTGATCATCATCGGTGGCTATGTCGTGGCAACCACCCCGGCCGTTTACTGGGTCATCAGGAAGGTGGCCGGCATCACCACGAATCCCAGGGCGGCGATCGCATGGATTGCTTTTTTCTCCATGATTACTTCGCTCATCTCGTGGGGCTTGAGCCTCATCTTCAGCGGACTTCTCGTCCGCGAGATGTCGCGCACTATCAAGGGCATGGATTTCCGCGCAGCCGGTGCGGCCGCCTACCTGGGGCTGGGCGCCGTCTGGGCGCTGGGCCTTTCATCCTCAGCCGCCCTCATGATGGCCACCAAGGGATCGATTCCGCCCAAGCTCTATGAAATCAGCGGACTCATCCCCCTGACTCAGACCCTCTTTATCTGGCCGACATTCTGGACCGCCGTTGCCCTGATCGTTGTTTCCGTCGTCATCGCTTACTTCTCAGCTCCCAAGCCCGAGCGGGCAAAAACGGTCGAGGACTACGGCTTGAAATTTGATCCCATCGACACGAGCCTTGAGCCCCGGCAGAAGCCCGGCGAGTGGCTCGAGTACAGCCCTGCCCTAATCGTTCTTGTGGGCGGTATTCTTGCCTGGTATCTCTTCGATTTCTTCCAGAAGGAACCCCGGGGGCCCATCGCGGCGCTGGATCTCAACAACTACAACCTGATCTTCATCACCGTGGGCATGCTGCTGCACTGGCGGCCCAAGCGGTTCCTCAAGGCCGTGGCGCAATCCGTGCCGGCCACGGGTGGCGTGCTCATCCAATTTCCCTTCTACGCCGTGATCTTCGGCATGATCGTTGGCACGGGGATCAACAAGTGGCTGGCGGATCTCTTTGTTGCCATCACGACGAAAGAGACCTACTCGCTGCTGGTGGCCCTTTACTCTGCCGTCCTCGGGGTCTTCATCCCTTCCGGCGGAAGCAAGTGGGTCATCGAGGCTCCCTACGTCCTCACGGCGGCCGTGCAGCACGGGGTGAACCTCGGATGGGTCGTCCAGATCTACAACGCCGCAGAGGCGCTTCCGAACCTGCTCAACCCCTTCTGGATGCTTCCGCTCCTGGGGATTCTGCACATGAAGGCAAGGGATCTCGTCGGCTATTCTGTTTTGCAGATGCTCATTCACATCCCGCTTGTCTTTTTCCTGTGCTGGTACTTTGCACTGACCATTCCGTATATAGCGCCCATGAAGTAAGACGGACAATCTGAAACAAAAAGGCGCCGCAATTGCGGCGCCTTTTTTTCATTCGTTTTTCCCCCCTGACCCCCGGCCCTCGGTGCTATATCCCGTAGCGGAATTCGTTCCTGACCGGCATTCCCTGTGCCGAGACCGTTACGATTTCGCCGACAGGCTGCAGGTCCTTTATCCGGCGGACCACTCCCTGGAGAATGATGGCCTTGCCGTCGAAAAAAACCTTGAGCGTCGGAATCCTGATCCTGGGATTCATGGCGATATGAGCCTTGATGCGAGCCGCAAGCATGCGCCCGCGCAACAGTTCCCATCCCTCCAGGGTGAGCTTCCCTGCCTTTTCCTTGAGTGCGTTGCAGACGATGTCCGAGATTTCCTCATAGGATTGGACAGCTGTGTTGAAGATCATGTCATAGGCCGTGAGGTCGTACCAGTCGCGGTGGAAATTCGCACGGATGAAGGAAGTCCGGTCGCCGTCCATTTTCTTGATGAGCAGCAGGGCATTTTTGCGGTCCAGGTTGTCCTTGCGCATGACCCGATCGATTCGCTGCTCGATGGGGGCCGTAAGACGTACACGCAACCCATGGGAGATTCCCTCGAGAAGAAAATTTGCACCGCGGCCGACGAGAACAGCACGGTCATCCATGGCGCGGTCGTAGATGTAGGATTCCATCAACGCCATGAGACCCTGGTATTCCCAGTCGAACATGTCCCAGAGGGTCGGGCGATCCTCATCTACCTCGTTGAGCAGTTCAATCCAGCGCTTTCCCTGTTTCTTGAGGTCCGCAATGATCCGCTCTTTGCCCACGTAATCGTATCCGAGGCGTTCGGCCACGGCCGTTCCGATTTCCTGTCCGCCGCTCCTGAATTCCCTTGAAATGGTCAGAATTGCCATGGCCATCCATACTGGCCGGCACTCCGGCCCCGTGTGCGTTCCTGCTGATGGCGCCGCACTGCGGCGCAATGTCACTTCTTCGTGGACATCTTCCAGCGGACCCATAACTTTCCCACCCCAATGACGCCAACCACGAAAAGGGCTTCCATCGCGTACTGGAATGCCACCGTCGGGTGGAAATTCTCCACGATGACGGGGTCTGTAAAGATCATCTCTGCTCCGACCTTGCCCAGGATCCCGGCCCCGATGTAGATGATAATGGGATACTTGTCCATGAGCATGGACAGCAGGCTGCTGGTGAAGACGACGAAGGGGATGCTGAGCCCGAGACCGAAGATGAGAAGAAGAAGGTTGCCTTTCGATGCGGCAGCTACGGCCAGGACGTTGTCTACGGACATGGTGATGTCCGCCACGACGATGACCCACATGGCCTGCCAGAAGGATGTCGCCTCCCGCTGTGTTTCCTCGCCGGGAGCGCCCTCGACAAAAAGCTTCACCGCGATCCAGAGGATGAAGAGTCCTCCGAAGAACTTCACATAGGACATCTGCAGGAGTTGGGCCGCAAAGAAGGTAAGGATCACCCGCAGGAGTACCGCAGCGCCGGCGCCCAACAGGATTCCTTTCTGACGCTGTTTGCGCGGCAGGGAGCGCACTGCCATGGCGATGACCACGGCATTGTCGCCCGCGAGGATGAGATCGATGAGGACGATACTCAGGAAGGCGGCAACGAATTCCCAGCTGAAGGTGATGTGTCCCAGCAGGTCCACGTACGGGGATGTTCTCCTTGTTTGGCGGTACGAAAATCTACGCTCGAGCGAGGCCTACGAGGGCGGAACCCCAATTCGGCGAAGCTTGCATAAAACGTCCTGTGTTGTCAATCAAATTGTGCTTTTCCGGGCAATGGGCCCGAGATTCTCTATTGCAAGATGAGGGGTTGCTGTTATAATGCGCAAGATTATCCGTCGGCCTCCATGACGGACGGCGGGCCTGTCGGACGAGCAAAGGGGTGTGTCATGTCCAGAGACGCCGAGTTTGTAAAAGAAGTGCAGAAGAAATTCGAGCATAAACTCAGAGAGCACGAGATCGCCGTGATCGAACACTGGAAAGAGCGTCTAGACAGGCTCTATGCCATGAAGCCGGAAGGCATCGCCCCGCTGCAGCTTGAGATCCGGAAACTCTCCGATACCATGGCGAACCGGGTCAAAACCTTAAAGAAGGGATAAAATGGAGGAAATCGCAAACTTTCTTTTTGAAGTGGGCATGCTGAACAAAACCCCGCGTACGGGGTTTCGGTTTCTCGGCTCCGGCAAGGAATCCGTCGCAGAACATATCCTGAGGACCCTTTTCATCGGCTATTCCCTCTGCAAGCTCGATCCCGCCGCCGATGAGCTGAAGGTTCTCCGGATGTGCCTCGTGCATGATCTTCCCGAGGCGAGGACGGGCGACCAGAACTACATGTACAAGAAGTACGTCACCGTTGACGAGGAAAAAGCAGTCCGGGAGCTGACGGAGCGTCTTCCCTTCGGTGCCGAGATCAAAACCGTCATTCAGGAATTCAACGAGAAGAAAACGAGGGAAGCCCTGCTGGCTCACGATGCCGATCAGCTTGCTCTCATCCTGCAGCTCAAGGAATACGGGGACCTGGGAAATCAGTACAGCCAGGAGTGGCTGGACTATGCCGTCCGCCGGCTCTGCACGGATGAGGGGCGGAAGGTGGCCGACACGATTCTCCAAACGGACTGGACACAGTGGTGGTTTCAGGATAAGAGCGACTGGTGGGTCAACGGAAACCGGAAATAGAACGAGGGAGAAACATGAAAAGAACCCGTTCATGGATGATGGGATTTGCGGGAATGGTTGTCCTGGTAACGATCCTTGCCGGCTGTGCCTCGGATGCGGAACTCCGGGAAAAGGCCAGCGGACATATCAGTATCGGGAAGGCGCAGATCCAGGCCGGCCAGTTTACCCCGGCATTGAAGGAACTCCTCGAGGCCGAGAAGCTGACCCCTAATGATCCCGCCGTACACTACTTTCTCGGGATTGCCTATGAGCGAAAAGGTTTTGTGGATGACGCCATCAAGGAGTTCCAGAAGGCCATCGCACTCAAGCCCGATTATTCCGAGGCACAGAATTATCTCGGGACCGTCTACCTGAACCGGGGACGTTATGAGGAAGCCATTCTATGCTTCAACCGGGCGCTGGCCAACCCTCTCTACGAAACGCCGTCGGTGCCCCTGTACAACATGGGGAGGGCCTACAAGGCGAAAGGGGATCTGAAGGGTGCCTCCGCAAGCTTCAGCGAAGCCATCCGGAAGGAGCCGAACACCAACCTGCTGCCCGTCCTGGAGTTGAACCTGGGAGTCATCGAATACGAGGAAGGTTTGTACCTCGAGGCAGAAAAAAATCTGGCCAGGTCCATTGGACGGGCATCCAATCTCATCGAGGGGCATTACTGGCTCGGGATGACCCAGGTGCAGTTGGGCAAGCGCAAGGAGGCCGCCGAGTCGTTCAAAAAGGTCATACAGTTGGCCCCCGAATCGGACTGGGCGGTGAAATCCAGGGAGAAACTGATGAGGCTGTAGCCGGTGAACTGCGGGCTGGCGGAACCGAGTGATTATGGCAAGCAAGCGACAACGACGAACCGAAGAATTCAAGACGCGAAAGAAGAAGAAAACCTTCAGGCTGTTTTACATCCTTGCCGCCGTTGTCATCGGTGGCGGATTCCTGGCTTTTCTGTTCTGGGCCCTCTCGGATTCGATCTTCCCGCCCGATGCCGAGCAGGCGGCGGCAAAACGGGAAAAAAAGGAAGTGGTGCTTTACTTTTCCGATGCCAACGAACGATTTCTGGTTCCGGAGAAGCGATTTGTCCCGAAAGGCAAGAACGCGACCGCCCAGGCCGAAGAGATCGTACGGGCCCTCATTGAGGGGCCGAAGATGGGGCAAATCCGGACGATTCCCGCAGGAGTCAGGCTGCTGGGGATTCGCATCGCCGAAGGCACCGCAACTCTGAACTTCGACAACCCCTTCATCGAGCAGCATCCCGGTGGTACCGCCAGTGAAGTGGCCACCGTTTATTCCCTTGCGAACACGCTCGCCCAGAACCTGCCGGAGATCAAGAGAATCCGGATTCAGGTCGGCGGCAGGGACACCACGACGATCAAGGGACACGTCGATCTCCGGGAATCCATTTCCCCAAACAAGGAACTCGTGAAGCAGACGGCGGCCGGCGGGTAGGGCGGAACTCCGAAACGGGTCGGCAGAGATGATCCGTTCTGCAGTCGCCTTGATCATGCCTCCGGCCGGACAGGACTGGGTTTGCCCATGGCAAGAGTGAAGCTTTCCAGAATCCGCAACATCGGGGTCGTTGCCCACATCGATGCGGGAAAAACGACCGTGACGGAGCGGATTCTCTTCTACACGGGCAAGTCTTATAAAATGGGTGAAGTGCACGACGGTGAAGCCGTCATGGACTGGATGCCCCAGGAGCAGGAACGAGGCATCACCATCACCTCCGCCGTAACCACCTGTGACTGGAGAAACCACGAAGTCCACATCATCGATACACCGGGGCACGTGGACTTCACCATCGAAGTGGAACGGAGCCTCCGGGTCCTCGATGGGGCCGTCGTCGTGTTCTCGGCCGTGGAAGGGGTCGAGCCCCAGTCCGAGACAGTCTGGCACCAGGCCGACAAATACGGGGTTCCCAAAATCGCCTTCATCAACAAGATGGACCGTATCGGAGCCGACTATTTTGGAGCCATCGCGATGATGAAGGAGCGCTTCCTGTCCGCTCCGTTGCCTGTTCAGATGCCTCTCGGAGAGGCGGAACATTTTCGGGGTATCGTTGATCTGATCCGCATGCGCTTGCTTACCTGGCAGGAGAGCACTCTGGGAGCGGCGTATGATGTGTCCGACATCCCGGATGACTTCCGTGCCGAGGCGGAGTCCGGGCACGAAAAGCTGCTGGAGACGCTTGCAGAGGTCGACGACGAAATTGCGGATAAGTATCTGGGCGAGATTCCCATTTCCGATATCGAGTTGATCCGGGCCATCCGAAAGGCAACGGTATCCCTCAAGCTTGTCCCGGTCCTGTGTGGGGCGGCTTTGCGGAACAAGGGAATCCAGCCTATCCTGGATGCCGTCGTCGATTTCCTTCCGTCGCCGGAGGAGGTCCCGCCCGTGAAGGGGATCAACCCCGTGACCAAGGCCGAAGAGAGACGCGAGGCAAGCGACAGAGAGCCCTTTACGGCGCTTGCCTTCAAGGTATCCATGATGGAAGGCCGCAAGATCACCTATGCCCGCATCTATTCCGGTCTGCTCAAGGCCGGTGACGAGGTCTACAACGCTACAAAGGGCCGGAAGGAAAAGGTTGCACGGCTTCTGAAGATGCACGCCAACAAGCGTGAGCGCATCGACGTGGCCGGAGCGGGAGACATCATTGCCATCGCAGGGCTCAAAGACAGCACCACCGGGGATACCCTCTGCGTCGAATCGAAACCCATCATCCTGGAATCCATCGAATTCTATAATCCCGTCATCAGTCAGGCCATCGAGGCGAAGACCCCCGGAGACCAGGAAAAGCTGCCCGGTGTGCTCGAAAAGATCACCGACGAAGACCCCACGCTGAAAGTGAAGTACGACGAGGAAACGGCTCAGACCCTTATTTCGGGGATGGGGGAGCTCCATCTCGAAGTCGTCGTGGACAGGCTGCTGCGGGAGTACAACGTTCATGTGAACGTTGGCAAGCCCCGCGTCGTTTACCGGGAGACGATACAGAAGGCCGTCGAGACGGAAGGGCGCTTCGAGCGCGAGCTCGGAGAGAAGAAGCACTTCGGCCACGTGAAACTCGTTCTGGAGCCTCTCCCGAGAGGCACCGGTATCGAGATGAAAAACGAGCTTATGCCCGAGACCATCCCGGAGGAATTCCATTCTGTCATCGAAGAGTCCCTCGGAGAGGCGGTTCTCAGCGGTGTCATGGCGGGTTACCCCGTGCAGGACGTGAAGGTCCGCATTACGGGGGGATCCTTCAGGGAAGGAGAGTCCTCTCCCGTCGGGTACAAAATTTCCGCGGCCACGGCTTTCAGGGACGGCTGCTCCAAGGCTGGTCCGGTCCTCCTGGAGCCGATCATGCGGGTTGATATTCTCACACCGCGGGACTTCATGGGAGAGGTGATCGGCGACATCAACGCCCGAAAGGGGGAAGTCGAGTCCGTAACGCCGAAGGGACCCGTCACCGAGATCAAAGCGAATGTGCCTCTCCGGAAGCTTTTCGGATATTCCACAGACCTGCGCTCTGCCACCCAGGGTCGGGCGATCTTCACCATGCAATTCCTCCGCTACGACAAAGCCTGAAACAGCCGAAAGCCGCACAAGGCCGTATCGCGTCCTGCATGCGGCATTTCGAATCCCTTTTTGACGCTGCCTGTTCCACGCTACACGCTTGTATCTCTACCCTTCACTATACCCTGAACTTTTTCTGTGTGTGCACGATTCGCACGGAACATGTTGAAAAATAACAAGCATACTGCTATAAATCGCGTTACTGAAAACCGTCACGCACAAAAAGGTGGATTCATGGCGCGAATCATCGAGCAGGGCGGAACGATCCCCCCCCCCATCAGGACATCGTCGGCCTACAGCATCGACAAAGACAAGCTGATCAAGGGGATATTCCAGATCAGCACATTTCTCACGGCCCCCTCCAGTGTCGAAGACATCCTCGGCAAGATCCTTGATGAAGTTGTCGGTTCCATGGGGTTTGACCGGGGGATTATCCTGTTGCTCGACGAAAGCCGGGAAAACCTGATCACGCGGGTCGTGAAGAACTACAGTGACGAGGAGGCCCGGAGAGCTTTTTCGGTGCACCTGAACCTCAAGAAACATGACAGCTTCGAAACGCGGGTGGCCAAGACGGGAAAGTACATTGCCCTCGAGGACTCCGAGAAGGACCCCCGGACAACGGAGACAGACCGGAAAATATCCGCCTTCTACAAGCGCGGATCCACCTTTTATGCACCCCTGAGGATCGAGGACGATGTCATCGGCATCATCGCCGTCTGGACCAAGGAGAAAACGCGGTTCTCCCTCGACGAAATCGATATCCTGCTTACCTTTGCCAACCAGGTGAGCATCATCACACACATCACGCGCCTCTTCGAGATCAATCGTGAAAAGATCGATCAATTGCTCATCCTGCAGGAAGCCGTCTCGGACCTGAATTCCACCTACTCGATCGAGCGAATCCACGAGATCCTGATCCGCAGTGCTCTGCGGATCGGGAAGGCCGAAAAGGCTCTCATCTACTTTCTCGACATCGAGAAGAATCGGGTTTTCATCAATGACGGGGAGCGGGGGTTCATCGACGAAAAGAATGAGTACAGCACCCGTATCGACAAAACGATCATCCGCAGTGCCCTCGACCACGATACCATCACCGTCCAGGAACCGGATTCGGAGACAGGCAGCGCCGTGCCCCTCTATGAGGGTTATCCCTCCGAGGTTGCGATTCCCCTGAAGGTGAAGGATCGATTTAAAGGAGTTCTCCTGCTGGGAATGAGGGCGGGGAACTATTCCCAGGACCAGATCAATGTCCTTGACATCCTTGTCAACAACGCCGCCACGTCCTACGACAGCGCCATCATGCAGTCGATGCTTTCCATCGAGGCCAAGTCGCTGAAGACGGAGGTGGAGAAGCTTAAGGAGCGGGAAGACATTCTGCTCGGCTTTCACAACATCCTGGGCAAGTCCAAAAAGATGATGGGCATTTTCCATGTCATCGAGGAAGTGGCCAAGCACGATACGAATATCCTCATCCAGGGCGAGAGCGGAACGGGCAAGGAGCTGGTCTCCAGGGCCATCCACCGGCAGAGCCTCAGGAGTCAGAAGCGTTTTGTCGATGTGAACTGCGCCGCCATTCCCGGCACCCTTCTGGAGAGCGAACTTTTTGGATACGAGGCCGGTGCCTTTACCGATGCGAGGAAGCGGAAGATTGGTCTTCTCGAATATGCAAGCGCGGGAACACTGTTCCTTGACGAGATCGGCGACATGAGTCTTCCCCTTCAGGCCAAGTTTCTCCGGATGCTGGAGGACGGATATATCCGTCGCCTCGGCGGCAACGAGACCATTCCTGTCGATGTGCGCTTCATCTTTGCCACCAATCGGGATCTGTCGAGGCTGGTGTCGGAAGGGTCCTTCCGTGAGGATCTTTTCTACCGTATCAGCGTGGTGCCGGTTATTCTCCCGCCTCTGAGGGAGCGGGGCGACGACCTGGTACTGCTCGCGCGCCACTACGTGGAAGAATTCAACAGAAAATTTAACAAGAAGGTCAAGGGTGTTGCCAAGGAAGCCGAGGAGATTCTCCGTCGATACTCCTGGCCGGGAAACGTTCGCGAACTCAAAAACATCATTGAACGGATCATGATCCTTCGCGGGGTGGGTCGTTACATCACACCGGAAAACATTCCGGCAGAGATCAAATCGTCGGCCGCACAGGATCCGGTCGTCCATGTCGATGAACTGCTCTCCCTCGCATCGGCAACAGAGAGGATCGATTACAAGCTTGCCATTGAGAAACTTACGGGGAAGATCAAGGAGCGCATCCTTGCAAGAGCTCTGGAGCTCAGCAGGGGCAACAAGACAAAAGCGGCCCAGTTGTTGAATATATCAAGGTACGCGTTGATACGAGAATTAAAGAAGGTTGGAATGGGAGGAGATCCGGTCACTTAGAGGCCATGTGCTTTTATAGCACATGATGTGCGAATAGAGAACAGCCATAGACTGCACCATTTAAGGACTTGCCACGACATCGACCTTCAATCTGTGCTAACTTCGCACGAACCCTTTACGGGTCAGCACCGGCTAATACTGTAATAGTTCGTAATTATTTATTATTATTTTGTGGCATTGTTATTGCTAAATACAAATACGAGACCTTTGGAAGACTGACCTTTAACATAAAGAGAGATAATGAATTTATCGAATAGGAAAGGTAGATCCTCTCTAAAGGTCTCATAAATAGTCGCCAAGCATCTGATCGTGCTTTAGGTTTGCGAATCGGCGGATGGTTTTTGGTTCCCTCCTTTCCATCCGCCGACCCCCTACAGAAAAGGGAGGGGGTTGGGGAATAACCTCTCTTTTAATATAAAATTGGTGGATGAGCCGTCCGTCATCCACCAATTTTTTTTGCCTAAAGCGCGTCCTTACCCTTGCGTTTCAAAGCTGTCACCCCGATCGAAAAAAAGATAATCATAGAAGATGGTCTTAACCTGTAGGCTGGTCAAAAAGGGACAGATGCAAGGCTCCTGAAAGCCCGAGGAACGAGGCGTACTATGAGCGTACGTTGAGCGACGAGGGTTGAAGGAAACGCCGCAGATGGTCTTTTTTCACAAGCCTCTCAGAGCCTTCCGTCTGCCTTCAACCTGTCCATCGCCGCTCTAATGGCCGGCATCGCCTCCAGCGCCGCCTTTTCCCCTTCCATGATGGCTTCGTGACGCTTGTGGAAGTCTGTCGCACCGATGTGACTGACGTTCGGCCTGATGACGATGTCGGCCCGGGCAAGCTGGCTCTGAGAGACCTTGGAGTACATAATGATGACGGACTGCATGATGGTCTCCATTGTTGTCTGGGGCGCAGTGCCGCCGGTTCCTGTTGAAATGTCCACAGCGATGACGAGGTCAGCGCCCGCCTTTCGGGCATAGTCAACAGCCACAGGACTGACCAGCCCTCCGTCTACGTAGGTTTTCTCTCCAATTTTCACGGGCCGGAAAATCCCCGGGATGGAGCAGCTGGCCCGTACCGCCATGCCCGTGTTGCCCGAGGCGAAGACAACTTCTTCCCCCGTCTGAATGTCCGTCGTCACCACGTAAAAAGGGGTTCGCATTTTTTGGATGGGCGTGTTGTTGACCATGTGGTTGACGTAGGATTCCAGCTTCTCGCCCTTGATGAATCCGTTGTCCGGCACGGTCAGATCCATGACGTCTCCTTTCTCAAGGGAAAGAGCGAGACTCTGAAGCTGGAAGGCGTTGAAGCCGTAAGCATAAAGACTTCCTACAAGGCTGCCGGCACTCGTCCCGACGATCATGTGGATCGGGACATGGTTTGCTTCCAGAATTTTGAGCGCCCCGATGAGCGTAAATCCCCGAGAGGCTCCCGCACCCAGAACAACAGCAACCTTGGCAGGTTGCTTCATTTGAGGAGGGGGAATCTCTTTGTGCGCACATCCGGCGAACAGCATAACGATGCAGACCGCTGTCACGAAGTGAGGAATTTGTTTTGATCTAAATACCGACATCGAGCGTCTCCAGATTCGCAGAGGGGATATTTGCCTTTCAGGCTGATCAAAAAGGGTCAGATGCAAGGCGCCCGACGTCCTGAGGAGTGAGGTGTACTAGAACGTACATTGAACGACGAAGGACGAGGGCAGCGCCGCAGATGGCCCTTTTTCATCAGTCTTAGCATAAAAAACCGGGCATTCACGAGGAATGCCCGGTTTTTTTGATAGCCTTGTTCCTGTATGTGACTACTTCTTCACAGGGGCCGGAGCCGGAGCAGGAGCAGGTGCCGGGGCCGGTGCGGGAGCCGCTGCCTTCTCAGGAGCCTTCTCGGGTGCCGGAGCAGGTGCCGGAGCAGGTGCCGGAGCAGGTGCAGGCGCGGGCTTCTTCTCCTCTTGCTTGGCGCAGCCTACAAAGGAAAATGACACGGCGAGTAAAAGGGCGAGTACCAGTGCGAATGCCTTCTTCATTAGTTCTTTCACCTCCTTTTGACTTTTTCCCCTTGCGGGGCAGTTGTTCTCAGCAGGGTCGGTTTTTACTATATCACAGGGGGCTTGTCAATAAAAAATATTCCTGTTTACGAGAAGGAAGTATTAAGGTGTCTCGCCTTCACGGCGAGGGTTGCAGGGCAAGCTCCCGTTCAAACGTTTCAAACGTTGAACCGGAAATAGACAATGTCTCCGTCAAGGATATCGTACTCTTTTCCCTGGAAATGCAGAAGACCCTTTTCCCTGGCCTGCGCGATACCCCCAACGCGAAGGAAATCCTCATAGTGAAGGACTTCGGCCCGGATAAAACCCTTTTCCATGTCGGTGTGAATTTTCCCCGCTGCCCGGGGCGCTTTCGTTCCCTTTCGAATCGTCCAGGCCCGAAGCTCCGGGCCCACGGTCGTATAGAACGTGATGAGATCGAGCAGGGTGTAACCCTCGCGGATGAGTTGCTGAAGTCCCGACTCCTCCAGCCCGAGGTCTGCCAGGAAATCCCTTCGCTCCTCCTTGTCGAGCTTGGCGATCTCCATCTCCAGATCGCCGCAAATGACCACGACGCCGGAGCCTTCTTTTGCGGCCATGTCCCTGACCTTCGAGATGTAGGGACCGTCCTCCTTGAGAACTTTTTCGCTGACGTTGGCCACATAGAGGACCTTCTTGGACGTCAGCAGTTGCGCCTCATCGAGGATCTCCCGGTCGTCTTCGTGTATGGGAATGTTTCTCATCGGGATTCCCCGGCCCAGGGCATCCGCGAACCGCTGGTAGACCTCCAGGGCCTTCCGGGTCGTTTTATCGCCCGTTCTGATGATCTTTTCCGTCTTGGCAATGCGCTTTGCCAGGGTCTCGAGGTCCGCCAGGATGAGCTCCATGTTGATGATCTCGATATCCCGGACCGGATCGATGGGGCCGTAGATGTGTGCGATATCCGGATTGTCAAAGCATCGGACAATGTGGAGGATGGCGTCCACCTGACGGATATGACCGAGAAACTGATTGCCAAGCCCTTCGCCCTTGCTGGCCCCTCTTACGAGCCCGGCGATGTCGATGAATTCCATGGTCGTATAGGTGACCTTGGGGGGCTTGACGACAGATGCGATTTTCTCGAGCCGGTGGTCCGGCACGTAGACGATCCCCGCGTTAGGATCGATGGTGCAGAAGGGGTAGTTGGCCACCTCGGCACCGGCACAGGTCAGCGCATTGAAGATGGTCGATTTTCCTACGTTGGGAAGGCCGATGACACCGCAGTTGAAGCCCATGAAAGAAGTCCTGGAGCGTGTTTCGGGGGTTTACGTGGATTGGGGTAACCTGAAGGTATTGGGTTTGCGCCACCCTGTCAAGGGGTTTGTTCCGTCCCGAGACACAAAAAAAGGGGCCGGCATCGCTGCCGGCCCCTTTGTCAGGCAAGTCGTTTCCTTACTTCTCCAAGGGGATTCTCATGGAGTAGAAGGAGCGATAGACGAACACCAGGGCGATGGCCAGGAAGATCGCCCCGACGACAATGGCGGATTCCCTCATATCCGGCGCGATGGCGATTTCCATGGCTAGGATGCCGAACAGGGTGGTGAACTTGATGATCGGGTTCAGGGCCACCGAGGAGGTGTCCTTGTAGGGGTCGCCGACGGTGTCGCCGATGACGGCGGCAGCGTGCAGGGGCGTTCCCTTCTCTTTCAGGTCGACTTCGATGACCTTCTTCGCATTGTCCCAGCAACCGCCACCATTGGCCATGAAAAGGGCCTGGTAGAGACCGAAGACGGCAATTGAGATCAGGTAGCTGATGAAGAAGGACGTCGATTCCGGCCCCTTCACGGGTGCGGACAGGAACGCGAAGGCCAGGGCGAACAGGAAGATGGCGATGAAGATGTTGAACATGCCCTTCTGGGCATACACCGTACAGATCTTCACGACCTCCTTGGAGTTCTCCGTTGAGGCGCTTAGGCTGGCCGCATCGTCGAGCTTGATATTCTCCTTGATGTACTGAACGGCTCGGTAGGAGCCGGTCACGACGGCCTGCATGGAAGCACCGGTGAACCAGTAGATGACGGCGCCGCCGCAGAGCAGGCCCAGCAGCGTGTAAGGGTTGAGCAGGTTGAGGAGCATCTCGGGCTGAATTCCCAGGGCCTTCCTGAGAAGCAGGATGAGCGAGAAGATCATCGTGGTGGCGCCGACGACGGCCGTGCCGATGAGCACGGGCTTGGCGGTCGCTTTGAAGGTGTTGCCGCAGCTGTCGTTCTCTTCGAGGTAGTGCTTGGCGACGTCGAAGCGGGGCTTGAAGCCGAATTCCTTCTCGATTTCCTTTTCCACGTTGGGGATGGTCTCGATGAGCGACAGCTCATAGATCGACTGCGCGTTGTCCGTCACGGGGCCGTAGCTGTCGACGGCGATGGTCACGGGCCCCATGCCGAGCATACCGAAGGCCACGAGGCCGAAGGCAAACACGGAAGAGTATTCCATGAAGTTGGAAAGTCCGAAGGTGCTCGTATAGTAAGCAACGAACATCAAGGCCGTGATGGCCATGCCGATCCAGAAGGCGGCGAAGTTGCCGGCCACGAGACCGGAAAGGATGTTCAGCGAGGGGCCGCCTTCACGGGAGGCCGTGACGACCTCGGCCACGTGCCTTGAATGGGAACTCGTGAATACCTTGACCAGCTCGGGGATCAGGGCTGCCGCGAGGGTTCCGCAGCTGATGATCACGGAGAGCTTGAACCACAGCTCATTGGGGTAGTGGCCGAGCTGCCATTTGCTGATGATGAAGGTCACGACGATGGAAACAATCGAGGTGATCCAGACCAGGGACGTCAGGGCGGCCTCGAAGTTGACCTTTTCCTTTCCGCCCCAGAGGGACTCCGTGATCATCTTGTTGACGAAGTAGGAGCCGATGGAGGTGACGATCATGAGGACTCTCATGACGAAGATCCAGACGAGAAGCTCGGCCTGGTACTGGGGCAGGCAGGCCAGCACGATGAAGCTGATCAGGGCCACGCCCGTCACGCCGTAAGTCTCGAAGCCGTCCGCCGTGGGGCCGACGCTGTCGCCGGCGTTGTCACCGGTGCAGTCGGCGATGACGCCGGGGTTGCGGGGATCGTCTTCCTTGATGGTGAAGACGATCTTCATGAGGTCGGAGCCGATGTCGGCGATCTTGGTGAAGATACCGCCGCAGATACGCAGGGCGGAGGCGCCCAGCGACTCGCCGATCGCGAAGCCGATGAAGGCAGCACCCGCCACTTCGCGGGGCATGAATACCAGGATGATGAGCATCATAATGAGCTCGACGCAGACCAGCAGCACGCCGATGCTCATGCCGGCCGTCAGCGGGATGTCGAGCAGCTTCATGGGCTTGCCTTCAAGGGAGGCAAAGGCCATGCGGGCATTGGCCAGGGTGTTCATGCGGATGCCGAACCAGGCCACGCCGTAGGACCCGAGGATGCCGACGACGGTCCAGGCCAGGATCAGGAAGACGTCTTTCATTCCCATGTGCTGCAGGAAGCCGAAATAGTAGAAAATGCAGGAGCCGATAAAGACGAACAGGATGAAAAGTAATTTGCCCTGCTGGATCAGGTAGGTGCTGCAGGTCTGGAAAATGATTTCCGCCACGTCCAGCATGCTCTTGTGGGCCGGAATCTTCTTTACCTTGGCATACATGAAGTAGCCGTAACCCATTCCCAGAAAACAGATCACGAAGCCGATCATGAGCAGCTGGTTTTGAGCGGCCGACAGGGGGGGAATGACCAAATCTGCCTCGCTTGCGAACAGGGGCGTCGCAAAGAGCAGAACGATAAGCGCCAGGGATACGGCGCTTAGGACACGTTTGACTCTCTCGCTAATCATCTCTCCATCTCCTCCATAATAAAGTTTCAAAAAGTACCGAAATGAGACCAACCATTAAAGCCGCCGTGACATAGCAAATATTGGCTCTTTTGTCAAAGATTTTATTGGACCGGGATGAGAAGGACGGGAATCAAAAAGCATCCGACCGCTGCCCGGGAAACGGGGCGGTTGCGACGATGCGGAAACGGAGGGATGAAAAAAGAAAAAACGCTGTTATTCTGAAGAGTTGTTTTCCGGGTCGTGGGCCGTCTTGCGCTCGCGGATGTTGAAGCGGTTCATGGCCGGGCGGGCACCGGAGACGAGAATCTCGAGAACGGCCCCGCAGGCCCTGTGAATGACATCCGCCAGTGCTTCCAGGTCCGCCTTCGGGAAAGGCTGAAGGACATAGTGCTCCGTGTCGTCTTTGAAGGACGGCTTGCCGATTCCCAGCCTCAGGCGCGTGAAGCTTCCGTCCCCGAGATGATCCATGGCAGAGCGGATTCCTTTGTGGCCGCCGTCACCGCCACCGACTTTGATGCGTATGGTCCCGAAGGGCAGGTCCAGGTCATCGTGGACGACGAGGAGATCACCGGCTGTTTTATGATAAAAATCAATCACTTGCCTCAATGGCATCCCGCTTAGGTTCATGAAGGTCTGGGGTTTCACGAAAAGCACGCGACTGTTGCCGATCCGGCCGTCGCCGATCAGCGCTTCGAATTTCTTCTTCTGGACGACAATGCCGGACTCATCGGCCAGGGCATCCAGGACAAGAAAGCCCATGTTGTGGCGTGTGAGACGATACTGATCTCCCGGATTTCCCAGGCCGGCGATAATTTTCATCGTCGTTCCGACTCAGAAGAAGGATCGAGGACCGAAGAGCGAGGTTCGAGACTGATCAGAAGAGGTGAAATCTCTCTTTCCTTCAGTCCTCGTTCCTCGCGTCTCGCACCTCGTTCCTTCTGCATGTGAAAAACCCCATCGCTTCGCAAAGGATGGGGTTTGTGGTTTCCAAAGGAAAGCGGCAGGGGTTACTCTTCTTCTTCCTTTCCGCCCTTTTTGCCCACCAGTTCAGGTTCCTTGGACCCTTCTTCTGCTGCGGCAGGTGCCGCTTCCTCGCCCAGGCCGCCTTTCTTGGCACTCACGGTGACGATGGTGATGTTGCCGGCATCGAGCATCTCAATACCGTCGCCCAGGGTGACATCACCCACGCGGAACGTAGAGCCGATCGCGAGGTCCGTCACATCGACGTCGATGTGCCTGGGCATCCGGCCCGGCAGGGCGGATACCTTGACGTCCCTCTTGAACTGCTTTTGCTCGCCGCCTTTCTCCACGCCGATGGAGGCACCCACCAGGTGGATCGGCACGTCCATGGTCAGTTTGCGATCCATCCGGATCTCGTAGAAATCGGCATGGATGATCTTCTTCATCACCGTATTCGTCTGGAGCTCCTTGAGCATGGAGAGGCTCTCGGATTTCTTCCCGGCGTCGTCGATCACGAGTTTGATGAATCCCGCCTCACCCTTTTCCGCCCTGATGATCTTAATCAGGTCCTCTGCCTTGACATACAGCATGACCGACTCTGCCCCTGACCCGTATAGAACGGCAGGAACGAGCCCCTCGGCCCTCAGTCTCCTTGCAGGCCCCTTACCCGATTCCTTGCGAATCTGTGCTTTTAACTCTAACGCTTCCATCAAAACCTCCAATACCCTTTGACCTAAATGAATAACGAACTCACCGAGTCGTTGTAATAAATACGTCTGACGGCTTCGCTGAGAAAGCCCGATACGGGAAGGACGGTGATTGTCTTCTTGCAGGCCTTTGCCCGCTCGTGAAGCGGGATCGTATCGGTTACGATGATCTCCTTGAGGTTGGAGCTGTCGATCCGGTCGATGGCGGGTCCCGAGAGCACGGCATGAGAGCAGCATGCAAAAACCTCGGTGGCTCCTTCCGCTTCCAGGGCTGCTGCGGCCTGGACCATGGTTCCCGCCGTATCGATCATGTCATCGAGGATGATGACCCGCTTGCCTTTCACGTTGCCGATGATGTTCATGACCTGGGACTCGTTGGGTCCCTCGCGGCGCTTGTCGATGATTGCCAGCGTCGCATCCAGGCGTTTGGCAAAGGCCCGGGCTCTCTCGACGCCGCCCGTGTCGGGGGAAACGAGGACAAGATTGTTGTCAAAATTTTTCTGGATGTATTTGAGGAGAATCGGTGTCGCGAAGAGATTGTCGACGGGAATGTTGAAAAATCCCTGAATCTGGCCCGCATGGAGATCCACAGAAAGCACCCGGCTCGCCCCAGCCGTTGTGATGAGATCGGCTACGAGCTTTGCCGAAATAGGGGCCCGGGGAGCGACCTTTCGGTCCTGTCTGGCGTAACCGTAGTAGGGGATTACGGCCGTGATCCGATCCGCCGAGGCTCGCTTCATGGCGTCGATCAGGATCAGGAGCTCCATGACGTTGTCGTTCACCGGAGGGCAGGTGGACTGGATGATGAAGACGTCCATACCTCGGACGTTCTCGTTGATCTCCACCCTCGTCTCGCCGTCGCTGAAGGTGGCCACGTTTGCCTTGCCGAGGGAAATGCCGAGCTTGGCGCAGATATCTTCCGCCAGTTTCTTGTTCGAGTTCCCCGAAAAGATTCGCATTCTTTCGAGCATGTTCGTCACCCTCGATCCGGGTCCTGTAGGATTTAAGAAATATTGGCTGGGGCGGGAGGATTCGAACCTCCGAATGCGGGAGCCAAAGTCCCGTGGCTTACCGCTTGCCGACGCCCCATCTTCGACTGATCGCCTTGATGGGCGGGGGAAGGCATCCGATGGTCTCGGGATCAGATCGTTTGAGCCCTGAACACCGCGTACGGGTATGATGTCCTCAGTGCGCCTTCAGCCTTGATTGCGTCCTGCTCGTTTTCAAAGAGTCCGAAGACCGTGGGTCCGCTTCCCGACATGAGCGCTCCGAGAGCACCCTGCCGCAGAAGGAACCCCTTCAGCTCTCCGAGCACGGGATAGTGCGCCACGGTGACCGTTTCCAAGTCATTGGACAGGATCGCGGCAAGGTCCCGTACCCCTGAAAAGCTAGGAATACTATACTGTACAGGTGCGTTTGTCAACGGCAAATTGAGGCTCTGGTAAACCCATTTCGTGGGGACCTCGAATCCCGGGTTGACAAGGACGAAGTACATTCCCGAAGGGGTCTCGGCCGGCTCCAGGTTCTCGCCGATTCCGAAGGCCCAGGCCCGGCTGCCGTACAGGAAGAAGGGGATGTCGGCACCGAGCGTCGCGCCGATTTGAATGAGCCTTGCGCGGTCGAAACCAAATCGGAAGAGCTCGTTGAGGACCCGGAGCGTCGTAGCGGCGTTGGAGCTTCCGCCGCCCAGGCCTGCCGCCGTCGGGATCCGTTTTCTCAGAGTCATCTCGACCCCGCCCGTGAAACCCGCCTCGGCAAAAAGGGTCCGGGTTGCCCGAACCACGAGGTTGCCGTCGTCTATGGGCAGATCCGATCCCGGGCAGGCTAGAGCGATGCCTGTTTTTCTCGGGGAGAATTCCATCTCATCGGCCAGACTTATCGTCTGCATCAGCGATGCGATGTCGTGGTAGCCGTCCTCTCTCCGGCGCAATACCTTGAGGATGAGGTTGATCTTGGCCGGTGAGGGAACGGTGATCACTTCGCCGACTCCCTGACGTAGCGCATCCTCAACTCATAGAGAAGCGATTCGAGAAGTTTGTCCTCCTCATCGTTGAGGTTGCCCTTGGTTTTTTCTCTCAGGATGCCGAGGATATCGATGGTCTGCTTGGCCGCCTCAAGGTTCCGCTCGGTTTTCCGGGTTACCGGGTCGGGGAAGTCACCGAAGTGGAACATGGCCGAGGTGCCGAGAGAGAAGACAAAGGTGGCGAAGTTGATGTCGGGAAATGAAGACTCCGTCGGCGCTTCCTGCTTCGGTTCGTTTTCCCGGGGTTCGGCGGTCTTCACTTCCGGGTTCGGTTCTTCCCCGGGTGTCTCCGGCCGGATGTCGCCTGTGTCGTCGAAGCGGCGGCGGTCTTTGATTACAAAGCCCTTCTCGTCTTCCATTGTTTTCTCCCTCTGGTAAGGTTCGAGGTCCGAGGAACGAGGACCGAGGTACAGAAAAAAACCCAGATCCTCCGGCCTTGAACCTCGGTCCTGGCAGTGCGAGTTAGAGATCCGAGGATTATCCTTTTTCCTTTATCCTCGATCCTTGGTCCGGCGTTTTGCTACATGCGCGGCTTCATGCTGCGGAGCCTGGCTACCCGCTCTTCGATGGGCGGGTGGGTGCTGAAGAGGTTCATGAACGCCCGTCCTGTGAGGGGGTTCACGATGAACATGTGGGCCGTAGACGGGTTGGCGTTCATGGGGATGGCCTGGCTTGCCGCCTGCAGCTTCTCGAGGGCGCCTGCCAGGGCCCATGGTTTGCCGGAGACTTTGGCGCCGCCGTCGTCAGCCATGTATTCCCGCGAGCGGGAGATGGCCATCTGGATCAGCATGGCCGCGATGGGAGCAAGGATCGCCATGAAGATCATCCCGATGAACCCGCCGCTTCCCTCCTCTTCTTCGTCGCCGCGGCTGCCGCCAAAGATTGCCGCCCACTGGGCCATATTGGCGAGCATCGAAATGGCGCCGGCGATCGTGGCCGCGATCGATCCGATGAGGATGTCGTGGTTCTTGATGTGGGAAAGTTCATGTCCGATGACGCCTTCAAGCTCTTCGCGGTTCAGGATCCGCATGATTCCCTCGGTGACGGCAACGACAGCGTGCTTCTCGTCCCGTCCTGTGGCGAAGGCATTGGGTGTGTCACCGGGGATAATGTACACTCGCGGCATCGGCAGCCCTGCCTTCATGGCCAGGTCTTGGACCATGCGGTGAAGATCGGGTGCCTGTTGCGGCGTGACCTCCTGGGCCTGGTACATGCGAAGCACGATCTTGTCGGAAAACCAGTAGCTGAAGAAGTTCATTCCCATGGCGAAGATGAAGGCGATGATCATGCCGCTCTTGCCGCCGATGTAACCGCCGATCAGGATCAGGAGTCCCGTCAGTGCCCCGAGCAGTACGGCTGTCTTCAGGGAGTTCATGCTATTTTCCTCCATGCATAACAAGAATTCGGACGAAAATTATACCGGAAAGCCGGCGAGTGCACAAGGGCGCTTCCCGCATTCCGTTTACGCCGTCTTTTTCTCCATGACAACCTCGCCGTCGTTCTTCACGTCGACGAGGACATGATCCCCTGCAGCGATGGAACCGTCGAGGATCTTCATGGCCAGGCTGTCCTGGATGATCTTCTGCAAGGCCCGCTTGAGCGGCCGCGCTCCGTAAAGGGCGCTGTAGCCCGCCTTGGCGATGTGCTTCTTGGCCTTGTCGGTCAATTCGACGGAGACCTTCCGCTCGCCGAGCATCTTTTGCAACCGGGCGATCTGGATGTCGATCACCTTGCTGATGTCGGTGATCGTGAGTGTCCGGAAGATGATGATGTCATCGATGCGGTTGAGAAACTCGGGCTTGAAGGTGGTCCTCAGGACTTCGTTGACTTTGAGTCTCCGCTCGGTCTCGCTCATCGTGGCATCGACGGTATACTGGCTGCCGATGTTCGAGGTCATGATGACGATCGCGTTCTTGAAGTCCACCGTCCGGCCGTGGCCGTCGGTGAGCCTGCCGTCGTCGAGAATCTGCAGCAGGATGTTGAAGACATCGGGATGCGCCTTTTCGATTTCGTCGAAGAGGATGACCGAATAAGGCCTGCGCCGCACGGATTCCGTCAGAAACCCGCCTTCCTCGTAGCCCACGTACCCCGGGGGCGCCCCGATGAGCCGGGCCACAGAATGCTTTTCCATGTACTCCGACATATCGATGCGGATCATGTTCTGCTCGTCGTCGAACATGAACTCGGCAAGTGCCCGGGCAAGTTCCGTCTTTCCCACGCCTGTAGGTCCCATGAAGATGAAGGATCCGATGGGCCGGTTGGGGTCCTGCAAGCCCGAGCGGGCACGGCGAAGTGCATTGGAGACGGCGTGGATGGCCTCCTCCTGGCCGATGACCCTCCGTTGCAGACGTTCCTCCATATGGATGAGTTTTGCCACTTCCGTCTCCATCATGCGGGAGACGGGGATGCCCGTCCAGCTGGCTACCACTTCCGCCACGTCTTCGGCCTCGACCTCCTCCTTGAGCATCTTGTCGCCGTTCTGAATGCCGGCCAGGGCCGACTGCTCTTTTTCCACTTCCTTGTTGAGCTCCACGAGACGCCCGTAGCGGATCTCGGCTGCCCTGGCCAGGTCGCCTGCCCGCTGGGCGTTAAGCTCTTCGTTTTTGAGTTCCTCGATCCGCCCCCTGACGGACTGGATCCGCTTGATTACCTCGCGCTCGCCAGACCAGTGCTTCTTTTTCTCATCCCGGTCGGCCGTGAGCTTTCCTAGTTCTTCCTCGAGCTTCTGCCTGTGCTCCACGGCATTGGGTTCGGTCTCATTCTTCAGGGACTGGCGCTCGATCTCGAGCTGCATGATCCTTCGCTCGAGGGTGTCGATTTCGGCGGGGAGACTGTCGAGTTCGATCCGCAGGTGCGATGCCGCCTCATCGATCAAATCGACAGCCTTGTCCGGAAGGAACCGGTCGCTGATGTAGCGATCCGACAGCGTTGCCGCCGCCACGATGGCCGAGTCCTTGATCCGTACTCCGTGGTGTACCTCGTAGCGCTCCTTGAGCCCTCGGAGTATGGCAATCGTGTCCTCTACAGAAGGTTCCTTGATCAGGACGGGTTGGAATCGCCGTTCCAGTGCGGGATCCTTCTCGATGTTCTTGCGGTACTCATTGAGTGTCGTGGCGCCGATGCATCGGAGCTCGCCCCTCGCGAGTGCCGGTTTGAGCATGTTTGATGCGTCGATGGCCCCTTCGGCAGCTCCGGCACCCACAACGGTGTGGATCTCGTCAATGAAAAGAATGATCTCCCCTTCGGCGTCGCTCACTTCTTTAAGGACTGCCTTCAGGCGGTCCTCGAATTCGCCGCGGAACTTGGAACCCGCTACGAGCGCTCCCATGTCCAGGGCGACGACCCGCTTGTCCTTGAGTGTCTCCGGCACGTCGCCGTTGACGATCCGCTGGGCCAGTCCTTCGACGATGGCTGTCTTGCCTACGCCGGGCTCGCCGATCAAGCAAGGGTTGTTTTTCGTGCGCCGCGAGAGAACCTGCATGATCCGGCGGATTTCTTCGTCCCGGCCGATTACGGGGTCAAAAGAGCCTTTTCTTGCTAATGCATTGAAATCTCTTGCGTATTTTTCAAGAGCCTGGTATTTTCCTTCGGGGTTTTGGTCTGTGACCCGCTGGCTTCCCCGGATATCTACGAGAACCCGGTAGATACCGTCCTTCGTCACGCCGGAGTTCCTTAGAATCTTCCCGGTCGGGCCGTCTTTATCTTCTGTCATGGCAATGAGGACATGCTCGGCACTGACGAACTCATCCTTGAGCCTCTTTGCCTCATCGAAGGAGTTGTCGAGCACGTTCTTGAGCCGCGGGGCCATGTAAGCCTGTGTCCCGCTCCCCGATATTTTCGGGAGACTGGCGAGCGCCTTTTCGATCTCCCGCTGAATCACCCGGTTATCGGCCCCGAGCTTCTTCAGGGCAGCCGATACAATTCCTTCGGGCTGACGGATCAGGGCCGTGATCAAATGTTCCACATCGACGGCCTGGTGGCCGAGCTGGCCGGCCAGGGACTGAGCCTCCTGGAGGGCCTCCTGGACTTTCAGGGTGAGCTTGTCGAATCTCATCGTTCCTCTCTATAGAAGTCTTGAAATATCAATGGTTTGTGCGAACGTTCAGACCCTGCCTGATGACCCCCTGCAGGGCTGGTATTTTCTTTTCAGTTCGTAACATAATGACCTGCCGGGGGGATGTCAAGAAAGGGTCTCCGATCAAGAGGTTATCTCTTTTCGAGTCCCCCGTTTCTCTGTATAGTTCTTGCAAAGAAGTCTTGACAAGAAGGGTATTATACCTATATTTCTTTAAGCTTAAATTGATTGGCAGAACAACGGAGGATACTTCATGAACAGGAATCTACCGGCTGCAACCAGCGCGTTAGACCAGTATATGTCGCAGATAAACCAGATTGCCATTCTGACGCCGGAGGAGGAGTTCAAGCTCGCCGTCCGCTACAAGAAGTACGACGACATGGAAGCGGCCGAGAAGCTTGTCACCTCAAATTTGCGGTTTGTCGTCAAGATCGCGCACGAGTACCGCAATTACGGTGCGAAGCTCCTCGATCTGATCCAGGAAGGCAATGTGGGACTCATGCACGCGGTGAAGAAGTTCGACCCTTACAAGGGCTATCGGCTCATCTCCTATGCCGTGTGGTGGATCCGGGCGTATATGCAGAACTTTCTCATCAAGACGTGGAGCCTCGTGAAGATCGGAACGACCCAGGCCCAGCGGAAGCTCTTCTTCAAGCTCAACCAGGCCAAGAAGAATCTCCAGAACATGGCCGCGAGGAACCCAGAATTCGGGGAAATCGCCGAATCTCTCAATGTGAAGGAGACGGAGATCGAGGAGATGGACGTGCGGCTCAACAGCCGCGATCTATCCCTCGACGCCTTTATCGATGAGGACGGAGAGCTTTCTCACATGAACTGCCTGGCCGACAAGGGCGAGAACCAGGAAGATTCCTTCATCCGCCACGAAGAGACGGCCTTGGTGAAGCGAAACATCGCAGGTGCCCTTTCGAAGCTCAACGATCGAGAGGCCTACATCATAAAGCATCGCGTCATGTCCGAAGATCCAAAGACGCTCCAGGAGATTGGCGACCGTTTCAAGATCACCCGCGAACGGGCCCGGCAGGTCGAGAAGGAGGCCCTTCGGAAGGTGCGTCAGACCATCGGGAGCATCGGGGGATGGGAACCGGAGACGGCACGGGCGTAACGAGGGTATGAGGGTATAGGGAACAGACACGACAATAAAAATACAAGCCCCCGGCCGGTCTCGGTTGGGGGCTTTTTTGTGCCGATTGCCTGACTAGAAGTCTTCGCCGGGGCCGAATGCCGGGTTCTCGAAGCGGGTGAATTTCTCCTGGAATACGAGCCTCACGGTTCCTACGGGACCGTTTCGCTGCTTGCCGATGATGACCTCGGCGAATCCTTTTTCGGGATTGTCTTCGGATTTGTTGTAAACTTCGTCCCGATAGAGGAAAAGGATCACGTCGGCATCCTGCTCGATGGCTCCCGACTCGCGCAGATCCGCCATCTGCGGCCGGCGGCTCGTGCGGTCCTCCACCTTGCGGTTGAGCTGCGAGAGGGCGACGACGGGCACGCTGAGTTCCTTTGCCAGTGCCTTGAGCGACCGGCTGATCTCCGAGATCTCCTGCTCCCGCGTGTCGGCGTAGTCGCTTCCCTTCATGAGCTGGAGATAGTCGAGGATGATCAGCCCCAAGCCGTGTTCTTTCTTCAGCCGCCTGGATTTGGCCTTCATCTCGAGGACGGAGATGGAGGGCGTGTCATCGATGAAGATACAGGCGTCGGAGAGTCTCCCGGCTGCCGTGGTGAGTTTCGGCCAGTCCGACTCGCCCAGGAATCCCTTGCGGATCTTCTGAGAATCCACCCGGGCTTCCGACGAGAGCATGCGCATGGCAAGCTGCTCTTTGGCCATTTCCAGGGAGAAGACGGCTACAGGTACTCCTTCCTCGACGGAGCAGAATTGAGCGATGTTCAGGGCGAAGGCCGTTTTTCCCATGCTGGGCCGGCCGGCGATGATAACGAGGTCGGACTTCTGAAGGCCGGAGGTCATTTCGTCGAGCTTCGAAAATCCCGTGGGCACGCCCGTGATGAGTTCCTTTTTCTCGTAAAGCCTCTCGATGGTCCGGAAGCTGTCCTTGATGATTTCCTTAAGCGGGTAGAAGGAGGGCCGAATCTTGTTCTGGGAGATCTCGAAGATGGAGTGCTCGGCCGCGTCAAGGACACTGTCCACATCGGCCCCGGCGCCGTAGGTCCGGTTCAGGATATCCGTGGCCGTCGCGATGAGATGCCGGAGAACGGACTTCTCTTTGACGATCCGGGCGTAGTGGCCGATATTCGCCGCCGAAGGGACATTGTCCACCAGCGTGGAGAGATAGACGGCTCCCCCCACGGCATCAAGCTGTTTCTTATCCCTGAGGTGATTGCTCAGCGTGATGATATCGACGGGCTGGTTCCGTTCGGAAAGTTCCAGGACGGCGGTGAAGATCTTCCGGTGGGCGTCACTGTAGAAATCGGAGCCCACCATGATTTCCAGCACCGGGTTCAGGGCGGCATTTTCGAGAAGGATGCCGCCGAGGACGGACTGCTCGGCCTCCAGATTCTGGGGCGGCACTTTGAGTAATGAGAGATCAACCTCTTTCATAAGGGCACAGGTTCCGCGTCCTCTTTGACCTTTCGCCTGGATCCGTTAACCCTGCTCCTCCACGACCTTCACCGTCACATTGGCGTTGATTCCCGGGTAGAGCTTGATCTTGACGGGAAACTCCCCGAGCTGTTTGATCGGTTCGTCCAGGACGATCTGTTTCTTGTCCACCTTGTGTCCCTGGTCCGCAAGGGCCTTCTCGACATCCTTGGTCGTGACGGAGCCAAAAAGCTTCTCCTGGTCCGCTGTCTTGCGGGCGATGGTCACGGATACCCCGGCAAAGCTTGCCAGCATGGCCTCGGCGTTCTTTTTTTCCTTTTCGGTCCGCTTGGCAATCAGCTTCTTTTCGTGCTCGACAGCCCGGACGGATATGCTGGTGGATTCCAGTGCGAGTCCCTTCGGGATCAGGTAGTTTCGGGCATACCCGTCGGCGACCTTTATTGTATCCCCTCGCTTTCCCAGGGATTCAAAATCTTCCTTCAAAATGACTTTCATCGATGCGCCTCCTTTTGAAAAATATGGTTCGCACAGGCCTTCAGGGAAGCTTGCCTGTTATGGACAGTGTGCGTTTCTCAGGCCGCAGGGTCCTTCACGGGGCTGTTTATCTTCCTGAAGTCAACCCATATATCGAACAGGCCGATGGCCGAGATCAAAACCAGCAGGTACTGGTACAGGATAATCAACGCGTAGAACAGGGCCCGGAGGGTTCTCGGGATGTTCTTTGTCCTGAAAAAAAACTGGACGATCGAAAGCCCCTGAAGCAGATAAAGAAACAACAGGACAATCAGGGCATTGAGTCCGATGACTCTCACGAGCTCTTCGGGAACAACCAACAGAATTCCCGACGCGATGACAAGCCAAACGATCCAATCCGGCATTTTCCAGTAGGCAAGATCACCGAAATCGGGAAATCGGGGGTCCCGCCCCTGGAAAAGCATGCGCAGGCCGAGCACGTTGAGCCAGACGAAAAAGATCATGCACGTAAGAAAAAGAGCCACGCCGTGATCGACGATCCACGATGCAACCGCGCCCGATCCTTCTTTCAGGAGATCGACCTGATCCTGGGGAATCCCGATTTCCTCGTAAAGAGCGATGCTGTACTGGATGCTGTCGCTTACGTACGCCCGGACGATGTCTGCAATGGACCGATCGAGTACCTGGCTGTAGTAGGCCAGGACGGCAAATACGACAGCAACGACACCGGCAACGGACAGGCCCACCGTTTTCTCGATTCCGTAGCGCCTGTTCAGGACTTCGGGGATGATGACCCCTGCCGACCCGAGCAACAGGAAAAAAGTAAGACTTTCCTGAAATCCTCCGATCCGGAATACGGCCACGAGGAGACCGAAGGACGAGAGGAATATGGCGATCCCGGGAATCCTCCCCATTTTCCAGTAAAAGAAGGCCAGGGGCAACGGTGCAATCAGGCTGAAGACAAAACCGACAATGGGACTCAGGACCACGAGGAGAAAGAACGTAGTCGTGATTCCTGTGCCCAGGACGAATTCCTTGAAATTGAAGTTTCCGCCTGCATCCAAGTGAACGCCATCCTCAACCTGCCGGTTCCCGTCGGGGCCCGCTGCGGCATGTCCGAAAGGAGCCTTGTTCTCAGCTCTCCGTTACCATATAAGGCAACAGGGCGATGTTCCGGGCTCTCTTGATCTCGACCGTCAGTGCCCTCTGGTGGAGGGCGCAGTTTCCGGTGATACGCCGGGGGATGATCTTTCCTCGTTCCGTCACAAAATAACGAAGCGTGTCCATGTCTTTGTAGGAGAGCTTCATGTTTGAGTCGGTGCAGAACCGGCAGACCTTTCTGCGGTGGTATACTTTCCGGTCTGACTTTGGCCTTGAGTATCCGGAACCCGCCGGGCCTCTCGAATCTCTGCCGCCCGGACCACCCGTTCGCGGCCGGCTTCCTGAAGAGCTGTCTGAAGGTGTTCTCATGTCGCTATCCCTCCGTCGTGGGTTCCGACGTCGCGGTGGTCGTCGTGATCGTTGTCTTGATTTCCGCCGGGATGATTTCCGCTGCGGGGGCTTCGGCTTTCTGCAGCCCGGCCAGTTCTTTTTCGATCTCTTCCGCCGTGATGCTGTCGGTCAGCCTCACGGACATGTACTTCAGGACCTTGTCGTCGAACTTGAGAATCCTCTCCAGTTCGGCAACAATCTCGCGCTTGCCGGCGAAGTCGATGAGGATATAAAATCCCCGGGCCTGCTTTCGGATGAGGTAGGCGAGCTTACGCTTCCCCCAGCGCTCGACCTTCAGGATGGTCCCCTTCATGTCTGTGATGAGCTTGCTGTAGCGGTCGATGATGGCGGTGATGTCCTCGCTGGTCAGCTCGGACTGGACGATGAACAACGTTTCGTAACGCTTCAAGTCTTGACCTCCTTTCGGCTCTAAAGCCCGGGCACGGAGTCCGGGCAAGGAGTGCCTGGATATGAAATTTTTGAACCTGAACTTTTATACCAGATGAAAAGAGAAATCAAGTCCTTTGTGACAGGGGTCCCAAAATGAGGACTTGACAGGTCCAAGGCCTTTTCCATATCAAAGGGGTGCCGGACACAGGCATCCGACCGGTTCACCGGCGATCATGGTTCCGGAGCGTTCATGCTCTTGGAGGGGAGGGCAGATTCATGTACAAAAAGATGTGGTTTCTGACCGTTGTCCTGCTGTTCATTCTTGTTGTATCGGGCTGCATGGTGACGGAGAGCACGTATTTGAAGAAGGTGGATGAGTCTGAAAGCCTTGGAAAGAGCCTCGCTGCCTGTGAGCAGAAAAGCGCCGAGCAGGCGACCGAGATCGAGAAATTGAAGAGGGAAAAAGGCGATCTGGCCGGAAAATTGGAAGACCAGAAAAAGCAAATCGTCCAGGTCGAAACGGCGAAAGAGGAAACGAGCAAGACCTATTCGGCCATGATCGAGAAAATGAAGTCCGAAATCGCCGAAGGACAGGTGACGATCACGGAACTCCAGGGGAAGCTCACCGTGAACATGGTCGATGCCATTCTCTTTGATTCGGGAAAGGCCGACATCAAACCTGAAGGACGGCAGGTCCTGCAGAAAGTCGCGGAAGTCATCAGCGAGGTGGAGGACAAGGCAGTGCTCGTAGAGGGGCACACAGACAACGTCAAGATCGGCGGTGCGCTTGCCCGGGCATTCCCGTCGAACTGGGAACTGTCGGCGGCCCGCGCCATCAACGTGGCCCGGTATCTACAGCGGCTCGGCGTCGACCCCAACCTGTTGTCCGCTGCCGCCTACGGGGAATACCGCCCCGTTTCGGAGAATGAGACCCCCGAGGGGCGAGCGAAGAACCGCCGAATCGAAATCGTTCTCGTCCCGAAGGACTAGCGCTGGCGGTTGAAGATCCGTGCAGGATGTGTCATAGTGCGCCGGACGGGCCACAATACGGCGATGGGACCATCGCAAAGGAGTTGATCCGATGAAGAATATGCTCGAGGGGATCGAAGACATCCTGCTCATGGGGCCGGGGCCTTCCTGTGTACCCCCGCAGGTCTATGAGGCAATCGGCAAGAAGACGCTGGGTCATCTTGACCCCTTCTTTTTGAAGATCATGGATGAACTCAAGGAGCACCTCCGCACGCTCCTAAACACGAAGAACAACCTGACCGTTCCCCTCTCCGGAACCGGATCGGCCGGCATGGAGGCCTGCTTCGTGAATCTCGTCGAGCCCGGCGACAGGGTGCTCATCCTGATCAACGGTGTCTTCGGCGTGAGGATGCGCGAAGTGGCAAGCCGCCTCGGGGCCGAAGTGGATGTCCTCGAGTTTGTCTGGGGCACCCCGGTTGTCGTCGAGGACGTGGCGAAAAAATTGAAAGAGAAATCCTACCGGATCGTGGCGGTAGTCCACGCCGAGACCTCGACGGGCGTGCGCAACCCGGTAGAAGAGATCGGAGCACTCCTGAAGGGCTCCGATGCAATCTATCTTGTGGATACCGTAACCAGTCTGGGCGGCATCGAGGTCCGCATGGACGACTGGGGGATCGACGCCCTCTACAGCGGGACCCAGAAGTGCCTGTCCTGTCCCCCGGGCCTTGCCCCGCTTTCCTTCTCCGAGAAGGCCATGGCGAGGCTCAACGGCCGAAAGACGAAAGTCCCCAACTGGTACCTCGACATCTCGCTCATCGCGAATTACTGGGGTCAGAACCGCGTCTACCATCACACGGCCCCTGTGAACATGATCTACGCTCTGTATCAGGCGCTGCTGCTCATCCTGGAAGAAGGGCCGGAGAGGGTTTTCAAAAGGCACCGCGACACCCATGAGCTCCTGGTCAAAGGACTCGAGGAGATGGGTCTCAAGATGGTCGTCGAGAAGACCTGGAGACTTCCCATGCTGAACACGGCCTATTGTCCGGAGGGCCTCGACGAACTGGCCGCCCGGCGCTGTCTGCGCAGTGAGTACAAGATCGAGATCGGTGGCGGGCTCGGGCCCCTGGCCGGGAAGATCTGGCGCATCGGTCTCATGGGCCACACGGCAAGGAAGGAGAACGTGGAGCGCTTCCTCGACGCACTCAGAAAAGTAATCTCGTAGAAAAACAAGGGAATAAAAAAGCAGGCGGCACACAAGCCGCCTGCTTTTTTATCGGAACCTCAGTTATTATTCCGGGCAGGCGGCCCCTTTTTTCGCCCACTCATTCATCTTCGCCGAAAATTCCGTCCGGCTCATTTTCGGGATCGTCCGCCCCTCGCCGGGGTTCCATGCCCACCCGACAAGAGGGTCTTTGGAGATGTGTTCAACGATCTGTTCGCCGGTCCTTCCGCCATTGAGCTTCGGGTCCTTCAGCTGACGACAGAGTTCCCCTGGCGTGCGGCCCTGGAAGACCATGGGCATGCTCTCCGGCGGCATGTGCCAGTTGGGCACTCCGGGGGCACCACCGGACTGGTTCGTCTCCCGGTGGCATAGCGCGCAGTTCATGGCTCCGGCTCCCTTGCCCTCGGGACCGCGCTTTACGTTGAATGCGTGGATGTTTCCGTCGTCTTTCTGCAGGGGCGCATCCCCCGAGGGATGGCAGTTCATGCAGCGCGGGTGATAGAGGACCTCCACGGCGGCGAGAAAGGCCTTGCGGGCCCCTTCGTCGTCCCTGTCGGCTGCTCGGGCCTCGGACAGGGCGGAGGCCGGGGGGAGGGGCTGCATCGACGCAGGCATCCCGACGCAGCCGATCAGAACGGCAAGCAGCAGGGCAGCCTGGATGGTCCGCTTCTTCCAATCGATCTTCGGCATGGCCGTCTCCTTTCCTCATTGTGAGCGGAAATACCGCCTCTGAAAGTATATATCAACCGTCTACGCTCATCAAGGATTTGCAGCCGTCACAATTATCCCCCAGGCTTTCTGCTTACCTGCATCAGGATGATGGAAGCGATGACCAGGGCGGCGCCCAGGATCTGCCACACTTCCATCGTCTCCCCCAGCAGGATCCAGGCGATGAACCCTGCGGTGATCGGTTCCAGGGTGGCCGTGATGCTGGCCCGCGTCGCCCCGATCCGGTTGATGCCTTCGGTATAGCAGATAAACGCGAACACCGTGCCGAACAAAGCGATGAAAAAGACCCACCCCCATTGCGTGAGGCCCGAAGGGCGGAAAAATGCCGACAGAGGCGGGTGAAAGATATTCCAGGTCACAGCGGCAAAAAAAAGTCCGTAGAAGACCACCGTCCATGGGGCATAGCGTTTCATCCCGTACTCGCACCGCACGGTGTACCAGGCAAAGGTGACGGCCGAGGCGAGGGCCGAGAGCACCCCAATCCGGTTCATGTCCAGCAGATCCAGGCTGTAACCGCCCACAACGAGGTAGCACCCGAAAAGCGATCCGGCCATGGCGGCAAAAACGACGGGCGGTAACCGGGCCCCCAGGAAAAACAGCGTGTAGAGGGCCACAAAGATGGGCGCCTGATACTGGATCAGAATAGCCGCCGCGACCTGGACCTTGCTGATGGCGAAGAGGTAGGTGAACTGGACCGCCGCGAGGCCCACGCCGAGGATGACGAAGTAAGGCAGATCGCGCCGATCGATGACCAGCCGCGAGCGGTCGTGAAGCAGGAGCCAGAAAAACACCATGCACGTCGCAAGGGTCGTGCGCAACTGCACCAGCTCAAAAGCGGTGATGCCGCTGTTGAAAAGGAATTTGGCCGCCGTGCCGGACGAGGCCCAGAAAAGGGCCGCCAGGGCGGCGAAGAGGTAGCCGCTTCTCATCCCACCCATGTTACGAATTCAGCCGTGCCGGCCCTGTGTCGCTCGAAGCGGTTCAGGGGCGTTTCGAGGTCCGGGTACCCGACGGCCGCCCCCATGATGATCCGCCGGTCTTCCGGGATGGCCCCGTGCCTGCGAAGGTGATCCGCGTAGTGGACGGAGTTGGCCATGATGCAGGTTCCCAGCCCCCGGTCATGGGCGGCCAGCGCAAACGTCTGCAGGAGCAATCCCACGTCCAGCATGGCATATTCGACCAGGACATCCCTCGGCACGGCGATGACAACAAGGCACGGCGCCCCGAAAAGGGCGCCCATTTTCAGCTGGTGTTGGCGGCGGCCTTCCTTGTCCTCCCGCTCCAGTCCCAGCGATGTGACCAACGATTTTCCGACGTCCATGTACCTCGACTTCAGCGCCTCCGGCCAGCTCTCGGGCATGGGGACGTCGTTGCGAAGCGCCTCACCTGCCTCCATGCTCGCCACGTTTGCCTTCCGGAACGCCTCCAGAGGCTCTCCCGTGATCACGGTGACTTCCCAGGGCTGGGTGTTTCCCCAGGATGGCGCCCATCGGGCCGTTTCCAGAAGGTCCTCGAGGACCGTTCGCGGGATCGGATCGGGTTTGAATTTGCGGATGCTTCGTCTTTCCCTGATGGTGGCTTCCAGTTCCATGCCGGTCTCCTTTCGAAGGAATGTTCACGAAAACAGTGTCCTATCGTACACGAAATATTTATTCTTTGATACTCTCTTGATATCCCCAGCCTCCTATTGACACGGGGGACCCTTTCTCATACCCTAGCTTCACGTCATCCTGAGCCTGTCGAAGGGTGATGACCCTGCCGGGGATGGATCCCTTTGATGAATGCGGGACCAGACCGGCATGAGGGCGGAGTTATTTTACCGATGACGGAGCGATTCACCGGGAGATGACGGAAACTCAGTTGGGCAAAGATTTCGAATATCGCTTCGGTCCCGACAGGGAGTGGTGCATCCTCATCGCCAACAACAGGGATCTCCGCGAAAAGGCTTTCCGGCTTGTCTATGATGGCTACATCCGCGAAGGGTACGATTTGCGTTTCGGGCGCGACAGCGGCCTGTGGTGCACGATCCATCATCTGCATCCCGGCACCCTGATCTTCCTTGCGGAAAAGGGAGAGCGGCTTGTCGGATCGGTGACGGTGATCCCCGACTCGCGGCTCGGGCTTCCCACCGACCGCATTTTCCCCGATCCTCTGGCCGATCTCCGGAGAGCCGGGCGCAAGCTCAGCGAAATCTCTTCGCTCGTGGTGACGGAGGAACCCGCGGGATTGCCCCCTGAGCTGGCCATGCATTTCTACCGGCTGACCCGCCTGACAGGCATCCATCTGAACGGCAGCACCGACATTATCGCCTCCGTCATGGCTCACCATGCCTCGTTCTACTCCCGTTTTCTGCTGTTTGACGAAGTCTCGACGGAACCTCGCACCAGTCCCAAAACAAGCCAGAAGGTCTCCTATGCCCGGCTCAATCTGGAAACAATGCGAGACCGCTACGAGCAACGCTATGCGCGGGCGAAAGGCAGGCGGAACCTTTTCCAGTGGTTTTTCCAAAACGATGAGGAGCCCGCCATGGTCGAGTGGCTTCGGCGTAGCCACAGACCCATGTCCACGGAAGATCTTTATTATTTCGGTGCGGAAAAAACGGGCATCCTGTCCAAGGCCGGCGCGGATGCGATCGCCATCCTCGAGGAGGATTACCGGCCGATGGATGCCCCGACCGTTTGAGAAAGAATTACTTTGTGACGGATAGTGCATCCAGGATGAAAAGAAATAGAGAGGTTACAACGGTGAGGATGTGATGCGAAGGGGAATAAGGTGAAGAGATGGCGTATGCCTATATGGGAAAGATCCTGAATGTGGATCTCACGACGGGGGAAATTCGCGAAGAAGCCATACCCGGTGAGATTTACGAACAGTACCTCTCCGGAACGGGTCTTGCCGCCTGGCTTCTCCACGAGCGCATTCCCGCCGGGGCCGATCCCCTGGGGCCGGACAACATCCTGGGGTTTGTCTCCGGCCTTCTGACGGGGACGCCCAGCTATTTCACAGGGCGCTGGAGTGTTGTCGGAAAATCCCCTCTCACGGGCACCTGGGGCGATGCCAACTGCGGCGGGAACCTCGCGCCCGCCATCAAGCGAAACGGCTATGATGGAATTTTCTTCAACGGCCAGAGCGACCGGCCCGTCTATCTCTATTTAAAAAACGGAAAGTCCGAGCTTCGCGACGCCGCCCATCTCTGGGGGATGGATACCACCGATGCCGAAGAGGCGCTCATCGGTGTGCACGGTGCAGGCGCGCGCGTGGCTGTCATCGGTCCGGCGGGCGAAAAACTCTCGCTCATCTCCGGGGTTTTCAACGACCGCGGCCGTATGGCCGCCCGCTCGGGGCTTGGTGCGGTCATGGGCTCCAAACGCCTCAAGGCCGTCGTCCTCGACGGCAAGTTGCGAGTTCCCGTTCACGATGCGGAAACCATGAAGCGCCTGAGCCAGACCTGCAACAAATGGGTCCAACTCCAACCGCCTTTCCTCTCGGGCAAGGCCATGGCCTGCCTCGGCGCGCTGATGCGCATCCTTCCCACCCAGATGGCCCTCGACGGAATGCTCTACAAGATCTTCCTCAAGAAATGGGGCACGAGCAGCATGAACCAGATGTCCGTCGAGATGGGCGATGCCCCCGTCAAAAACTGGAAGGGGAGCTCTGTAGACTGGGGCATGGGGAAATCCACCTCCGTCAACCCGGATCACATCAAGGCCGTTGAGAAAGCAAAATACCACTGCTACGCCTGTCCGCTGGGCTGCGGCGGAATCTGCGTCCCGAAGCCTGGAGCGCCGGAAGTTCACAAGCCCGAGTACGAATCGATCCTGTCGCTGGGCGCCCAGTGCTTGAACGGCGATCTCGACAGTATCTTTCACATGAACGAGCTTTTGAACCGGGCAGGGATGGACACGATCTCCGCGGGCGGCACGATCTCCTTTGCCATGGAATGCTGGGAGAAGGGCCTCCTGACGAAGGCCGACACGGACGGACTCGACTTGACCTGGGGAAGCTCGGCGGCCATGATTGCGCTTGTTGAAAAGATGATCCGCCGTGAGGGAATCGGCGATATCCTTGCCGACGGGAGCCGCAAGGCAGCCGCGCGGATCGGCAAAGGTTCCATCCAGTATGCCATGCAGGCAGGCGGCCAGGAACTGCCACAGCACGACGGACGGAACGATCCGGGCTATGCCGTCCACTATTCCGTGGAACCCACGCCGGGACGCCACACGATGGGCGCCCAGATGTACTACGAGATGTTTCAGCTCTGGAAAAAGGTGAAGGGTCTGCCCAAGCCGCCGCTTTTCTATTTCAAAGGCCGCAAGTACGTAGCCGACGAGGAGAAGGCCGCGACCACCGCCGCCTGCAGCAAGTTCATGAGTCTTGCCAACGGGGCCGGGCTTTGCATGTTCGGACTCTTTCTGGGCTCCACGAGGATCCCGACGTTCGAGTGGCTCAATGCCGCAACGGGCTGGAACCGGACGCCCGAGGAGTACATGGTCATCGGTGCGCGCATCCAGACTCTCAAGCAAGCCTTCAATATCAAGCACGGCATCGACCCCCGCGCGAGCTTCATCGGTGACCGCGTTGCGGGCATCCCACCACAGGTGGAAGGGGCCAACAGGGGAAGGTCCGTGGATATCGATCGGATGGCCAGCGACTACTGGCGGCAGTTCGGTTGGGATTCGAAGACGGGAATGCCGCCCGTGCAGTGACGAGTAGGGAGAGGATAATATGCCACACACCATCACTGATTCCTGCAACGGCTGCGGAGCCTGCCTGAAGATGTGCCCGACAGAGGCAATCGCCGGCGAAAAAAAAGCGCTTCACATCATCAATCCCCGATTCTGCATCGACTGTGGCACCTGCGGCAGGGTCTGCCCCGTCGAGGCCGTGAACGATACCTCCGGCGCTGTCTGCAGGAAAATGAAATATTCCGAATGGCTCAAGCCCGTCTACGACCTTGCCATCTGCACACCCTGCCGGATCTGCGTCGACACCTGTCCCGTGAACTGCCTCGATCTCGGCAAGCCCTCCGCCGGAGCGGAGCCGCGTGTTTACCCCTATCTCAAAGAGGAGAAACGATGCATCGGCTGCGCCCTCTGCTCGCGGGACTGTCCCGTCAATGCCATTTCCATGTTTCCGCGAGGCGCGCAGTCAGCAAAGGGGGAAGGGAGATGAGGAAATCATGAAATCGTACAGGATAGCTGTCGTGCCCGGTGACGGGATCGGGCCCGAGGTCATTCCGGCAGGGCTGGAGGTGCTGGACAGGGCAGCGGGCAAATTGGGATTCTCCATCGAGGCGACGCACTTCGACTGGGGTGCCGGTTGCTACAAGAAGCACGGATATTTCATGCCTGCAGACGGGCTTGACGTCCTGCGCAAATTCGATGCCGTCTACTTCGGGGCCGTGGGCCTGCCCGATGTGGATGACACCCTTCCGGCGAAGGATTACACGTTCAAGGTACGGACCGGGTTTCAGCAGTACGTGAACTACCGGCCCGTGAGAACGTGGCCCGGTGTTACGCGGCCCCTGCGATCGGATACGCCCATCGACTTTGTCGTGATCCGGGAGAATGTGGAAGGAGAGTTCGTTCAGGCGGGGAAACAGATCCAACCCGACGAGGCCGGCGGACTGGCCATCGACACGAGCATTTTCACCCGCAGGGGCATCGAGCGGATCGCCCGTTACTCCTTCCAGCTGGCAAGAACGCGCAGGAAGCGGGTTCACTACATCACGAAGTCCAACACGCTCATCTACAGCCTGACCTATTGGGATCGCGTCATCCGGGAAGTGGCAGCCGAGTACCCTGACGTCGAGCATCACCAGATGTACATCGACAACGCGGCGGCAAGCTTCGTGCTGCGCCCCGAGATCTTCGATGTGGTGCTGACGACGAATCTCTTCGGTGACATTCTGAGCGACTTGGGCGGCGCGCTCATGGGAAGCCTGGGGCTCGCCGGAAGCGGCAACATTAACCCCGAGCGGGAATACCCTTCGATGTTCGAGCCCATCCACGGCTCGGCGCCAGACATCGCCGGCAGGGGAATCGCAAATCCCTATGGGACGATCTGGTCGGGGGCGCTGATGCTTGATCACTTGGGCGAGGTCGAAGCGGCGCGGCAGATCATGAAGGCCATGGACAGGGCAACGGCAGAGGGCCTGTTGCCCGTTGACCTGGGCGGCCGGGCGACAACCGGCGAGATCGCGCACCAGGTGGCCGATTATATCGAACTCGCGTAGAGGAAACCATGCCCCGAATCATCGACCTGACGGTGACCTTGAAAGACGGCATGCGCGGCGTCACCTTCGAAACCTTCAAGGTGCTCGAAAAAGACGGGTGGAACGCCCGGATGCTCCACCTCTATTCCCATGCGGGGACGCACATGGATGCACCGCTTCACTTCGGAGTGAACAACCAGACCATCGACAGGATACCGCCCGAGCGCTTCATCGCCGATGCCTGGGTGGTCGATGCGCCGGCCGTCACGGACAGCATGATGCTCGGGATTGATCATCTGAAGGACGTCAGGGACCGGTATTCTGCGGGCGATGGCCTTCTCTTCCGGACCGGCTGGCACCGCTTCGTCGATGCTGATAACTATCGGACCGCGCTGCCCTGGATCGGCCGGGAGCTGGCGATGTGGTGCGTCGAGAACAAGGTGAAGCTCATCGGCGTCGAGCCGCCCTCGGTTGCCATTCTGACGGACCGGCACGAGCTGCAGGCCGTTCATCGGATTCTCTTGGGCGGGGACATCATCCTCGTGGAAGGACTCTGCAACCTGGAAGAGATTCGAAGGCCGAAGGTGAAGATCATCGCCCTGCCTCTCAAGATCGAATGGGGCGACGGAGCGCCGGCACGGGTCATTGCGATAGAAGACGAGTAGAAAATGCGACTTTCCTGCCGCGAAACGATTGATAGGCTTCCACCTCCCCGGCGTGAGAGCCTCCTTCCCGTGATCCGCAAGGCCTTCGCCAGAGCAAACTCAACGCTCATCGTGATGGACGACGATCCGACGGGCTGCCAGACGGTTCACGACATCCCCATCCTCACGGCATGGCCCGTGGAAGCGCTGCAGGCGGAGTTCGAGCGCAGCCCCGCCTTTTTCATCCTGACCAACTCGAGAAGCCTGCCTGCCCGCGACGCGATCGCACTCAATCGTCAGGTTGCCCGCAACATCGTCGAGGCGGCCACTGCGTCGGGGCGACGGTTCATGATCATCAGCCGCAGCGACTCCACCCTGCGCGGCCACTTCAAAGCCGAGATCGAGACGCTGACCTCCGAATTCGGCTGGCAGGATGCGGTGAAGCTCTGCATTCCCGCTTTTTTCGAAGGAGGACGGTTCACCATTAACGATGTCCACTACGTGAAAGAGGGTGATGATCTGGTTCCGGCAGCCGAAACGCCTTACGCGAAAGATCCGTCGTTCGGCTTTTCCTCGTCGAATCTGAAAGAGTACATCTGCGAGAAGATGGGTGGCGTCGTTCAGATCAAGGATATCTGCTCCGTCTCTCTGGAGGATATCCGCGAGGGAGGGGCGGAGAGCGTGGCAGCAAAGCTGGTGGGATGTCGGGACGGCAGCTTCTGTGTGATCAATGCCTGCGAGCGAAGCGACATCGAGGTTGTCGCCCTGGCCGTCTACGGGGCCATGGAGCAGAGAAAGCGGTTTCTCTTCCGGACGGCTGCGGCCATCATCCCCGCGCTCATCGGCCAGGAGCCGCGCCCGCTGATCGGCGCGAAAGAGTTTTCCCCTTCGCGCGGCGGTTGCGGTCTGATCGTTGTCGGTTCGTTTGTTCCCATGTCATCGCGGCAGTTTACCCATTTGATGGAACATGGCGGCGTCAGTTCCGTCGAGCTTCGCGTCGGGCAACTGCTCTCCGGAGATGGAAAAGGTGAGATCGCGCGAGTGGCGAGCGAAGCGAACCGCTCGCTTGCCGAGAATTGCGACACGGTGATCTACACGAGCCGCGAGCTGGCGGCGGGTGGAACGTCGGAGGAAAATCTGAAGATCCAGGCAGACGTGGCGGACGCTCTCGTCGAGATCGTGCGCGGCATCTCTACAGCGCCCCGCTATATTCTGGCCAAAGGGGGCATCACGTCCAACGACATCGCGGCAAAAGCCCTGGACGTGCGAAGGGCCGTTGTGCTGGGGCAGATCATTCCCGGTGTTCCTGCCTGGCGCTTGGGGAAGGGCTCGCGATTTTCGGGGATGAACTATATTGTTTTCCCGGGGAATGTGGGGGGGCCGGCATCATTGACCGATGTGGTCCGGACTCTCCGATGCATATAGCGCTCTTGAACAGTTCAATTCTTGCCCGTCTGCGGCAGGCCCATCGGTTCCTTATGCGTGGAACCACTCCTCTATCCCGTCAAAGTCCTCGGAAATTCTTTGGGCGTGCTTCATGAATTCCTCATAATGCTCGGGGAGAGGAGTCCGTGTATCGATCAGAATACCGTAGTTCCCATGCTGAAGCTGATGCCACTCACCCTTATCCTTCAGCATCTGGCAGTATTCCTCTATCTCGGCTGAACGGACCAAAGCGACAAAAAAACCCTTTCGCAGCAATGTTGCCGCGAGTTCGTGCTTTCCGCACCGGTCCAGCGTCACCATTACGGAATTGACCGTCTTTTTCACATGCATATCATCAGGTGTATTCATCATCTTCTCGTGCGTGATCCTCTTTTTTTCTCTTGGAAGTCATGTCAGGCACTTTCGATGTTTAATCTTGTCATCATAGCGGCTTCTGTCAAGGCCGGCAGGTTTTGCTGTTTTCCCTGCTCCGGCAGCCCTCTTACAAATATTTTTCTTCGCAGTGGCTGAAAAAAACGGGGCCGTTTCTGACCCCGCCTTTATTCTCCTCTATAACGGATGTGTCCACTCTTAATCGTGGCCTTTGCCATGCCCATGATTGCCGTTTTTGTGTCCCTTGTCCTGCTTCTCGCCGTGATCTTTGCCATAACGCGCCTGGTGATGCGGCACATAGACATCATTGTACCACTTATCGCGTACGAAATAGACAGGCTGACCGCAGGCATTATATTTGCTGCAGTGCTTGCTCCAATGTTTCTCATGGCCGGGAGGTACGTGCAGGTAGACGGGGTGAGCAACAACGCCTGCAGGTGCGGGCCGAATGACGACCGGTCGTGCGTAGACGAGTTCCGGCTGAGGAGCGTTTCCGATGTCAATGCGTCCATAAAAACCGGGTTGGCCGACACTGACAGACACACCGACATCGGCAGCGTGTGCCGAGACGGCGACAAGGATGATCATGATGGCGAATAGAAAATGTTTCATTGCTCGGTTCCTCTTCGTGGGTGTTTAATCCTCTTGACCTGTTTTCGGATAATGATTGACCCGACCTTCTATTACAGTAAACGAGAAAGCGCAATTTTGGTTTACAAGGATGTAAATCGGTCCTTTTTCTAAATACTTTACGCCACTTAGAAAAATTATTTCTGTTCCAAAGCTTTGCCCTCAGGGCTGATTGGGCTGAGGGCGGATTGCCCCCCTGTTATCCTAACCGCGGCCGTCTAAATGGAGGGTAACACTTTACTATACGTAACATAAGGCGCTAGGTCAAAAAAAAGGGCCTCAGATTTCTCTGAGGCCCTTTTCATTACTGGCGATCTGGGGCTCGAACCCAGGACCTTTGGTTCCGGAGCGAAGTGAAAAGGCTAAAGCAGTTGCAATGCAGGAGTTTGAGCAGGCGGCCAAATTGGCACCTAGTCGACGAATTCGGCTCGGAAAAAAATGAACCATACTTGGCTCACGTCTGCTTGGCGCTGTGATTTATTGAAAGGGGAACTGCTTTAGTCTATTTCGATATTGGCACTAACAACAGATGCCATTTGCATCATATCGATAGTCTGACCTTCTTTCAAATTTGTAAAATCAGTTAATTTGCCGGTTTTGCTGGTAGTCTTGGTGTTGTTAAATATTTTAATCAATTTGGCATCAGCCACAATATTTTTGCCGGCATTTTCTGGTTTACCATTGATTGTCTTGGTTTGTAGTTTGTTTGCCTTGATGTAGTCCCACAACTTCTTGGTTATCTCAGTACGAGGAAGTGAGCTAGCGCCCAGGAATGCCGCCAGGTCTGCTTTCAATTTTACCGGCTTATTCAATCCTTTTTCTTCTGCCATGTTTATGCCTCCGTTTTTTAAATTATCTTAGTATTATTTTGAACAGATATTGCGAGGGAAGGAAGTATAAGAACTTTCGGTTTTGCATGTCAAGGCAATATTAATTGCAAAATTTTTATCCAGCAGGATCATCCGAATCAAATTGTCTTGCGTCAAGGAGACCCGCTCTGTTTTTTTCTAAGTGGTTTCTGCCGCAACCGTGTCCGCCAAATTCACGCCTAGCTCAAATGCCTTTCGACAATCCTCCGGGAAGACGGTCTTGCGCCTTTCCCGTCGCGTCTCCGGATCAAAATAATTGAATACGACCTTATCGTAGTCCTCAAATTGGAGCGTTTCGTAGGAACAGAAAGACTCCGCCTGCCCGAAAATCCGGCTCAGCAGGTTTTCATTCAAACCAATATGCACTGGATAGCAAAATTCTTTCATCATCTGTTCCGACACGTTCATCGTGTAAATGAACGCAGTTGGAATTTTCCGACCGAATAATGATTCTGGCGGCAGGGTATAGATCAAGTAGGGGAAGAGCAGTCTTTCCATGAATGAGCGCATCTCTCCTGTAACCGTGCCGAAGTAAATCGGCGAGCCGAGGAGGAGGGCATTCGCATCAACGAGCTTCTCAAGGATGGGAGTAAGCCCATCATTCATTGCACATTTCCCGTAACTCTTCCCGTCTTTTAGCTTGCACGCAAAGCAGCTCGTACACCCCTTGAAATCGAGATCATAGAGATGGACAAGCTCCGTCTCGGCGCCTAGCGATGCCGCCCCTTCAAGAGCGCTTTTCAGCAAAGTTGCTGTGTTCCACTTTTTTCTCGGACTCCCATTGACGGCGATGACTTTCATGGCCAGACAACCCCCATTTCTAAACCGTAAATTTATTATAACGAAACTATCGTGTGAACAACATCAATGATTTCGGATTGAAATCAGTAAAAAAGCAGGGCCGTTTCGGACCCCGCCGCTTGTCTTCAGGGAAACCAATCTGTCAGTCCCCGCAATTTGCCGGGTTGTCCCAGTTTACGGAACGATTGATATTCAGGTTAAGCCATAGTCCGTACCACCGCAGGGCATTGCAGTTCTTCACCCTATACGGCCTTCCAGGTTGGCAGCATTCCTTGTTCATGCTGTTCATCTCTTCCCAGCTCTTGTTCATGTAACGCATAGCATAGGAGCCGATGAGTTCCCCTGTACGGTCACAACCTCCATAACAGTGTACATAAATCACCACGGGGCCCGTGATCCCAAGCAGAGAAGGATCTTCAAGCCATGCCCGCAGTGTATCCACTCTCCAGACCAGAGGATCGCTGAGCCAGCTGTCAAGGGTCATGGCCAGATAGTCACGATCGGCAGATGAGAGAGGCGCGTCCCGAGGATTCAGGGCGGTGCCTTTGCTCGTCCACGAGTGCACCTGCCCCAATTGGGGATTTGACTGAAAAAAGGAAATTTCAGCTACCAAGAACACTCTTTCCTTGGCAGCCTGTACCGGCTCATCGATGTCTTCCATCCAGAGAAGGCTGATGTCCAGAAGGGTATAGGATGGCGGGAGTATGACCCCGGCCAGATCGGCCTGTTCCGCAATCGCTTTTTTCAGACCGTCAACATTGAACGTCGCATAACTGATGCCATCGCCGGTTAGGGGGCGCTCGCCCCTGAAAAGGAAGTTCGTTCCCACGGAATCCACATAGTGAACGTTCTGAACGGGAAAAATAATTGCATCGCTCGATGCGCTTGAGCAATTGACACAGAATAATGCCAGCATCAGCAGGCCGTAGTCTGCCCACCGGTCACAATAGAATCGCCGTTTCAGCGTGTCGCTCATCATGGCTGTCTGTTTTCGTCTGCCCGGCCTCGAAATAATCCGAACGTCAGGATTTGACGACTGTCGATGGTACATCCCGTTTTAGCGCCGGATTGCAAGCAAACGGCAACCCTGCTGGGACCGAGAACTCTATGGCCAGCTACAGGCTGACGCAGATGCCGGCACGCAACCACCGGTGCAGACGGGTACGCCGAAGCTGCTAATGGTCGCCGACCCATCTTTCTCAGAGGAACAGAATGCCTGTCCGAACGCACTGATCATGCACTTTCCCGGACCGCAAAGCATCTGGCCGTCGAAAATCATCACGATACCGCCATACGGCGGTGAACAGGCTATATTGCCGGCCGCGTTAATTAGACACGTACCGCCTGGCGGAGGACATACTATTTTCCCGTTAACATTGCTTACACAGGGATTCTGCTCGTATGACCAAGCCGTTACGGTCAACACTAGTCCGCCCCAAAAGAGGATACTTATTCCAAGCCTCCACATGTAAACCTCGGACTGCGAGTAAACTGGAACAATTGAATTCAATCGATGAGAATTTCCTTACCGCCGTTCGAAGCATAGAACAAGGGAATCTGGTATGTCAAAAGCAAAAAGCGTTATACTCAGATGTATTTATCTTAGAAGTATCCAGGGTCCTGAAGAAAGTGAACGTCATTGATTTCCGTTTGAAGTCTGCTGTTCAGTGACCGACCATTGTCCTGCGCATTTCAGTCAACAAGATTCAGTATGGCTTGGTTGTATCGTTCTGACAGGCTGTTAAGGACCTGGATTTTTGAATCCCGAGATGCCACCTTTCTTCCCACAATTGACCACTGCCACCGCCGATTCTACTGCCCGACCTGTCGACCAGGGAATAACCACGTAAAACTTTCAAGAGGTAATGTGGCGGAGGCTTTTCAAGGAATGGGAGTCAGAGCAGCGCTAAACGGGAATCCGACTGTTCAAAATATATTTTCTCATGATATCATTGTGTTATCACTGATTGGCCATTGCACCTTGTATATTGCCTACCGTCGGTTCAATCAAAATCGGATATAGGATACCTTGGGACGCCAGGGTAAAGCGAGAGGGGTGAATCTGGATTGCACCTTATGCGCAAGAGCATGGTTTGTAGAACAGATTCCCTTCTCGACGCTTTGTTCTACAACTCGTACGGTATCTTAACCCTCCTGAGATCAGGATGAGTTTGTATTTGCAAGGTCGATTCGAACAGAGCTTTTACCTGTGGCCATCTTATGGAAGGGGAGTCCTTATGTCAGATCCTGTTGTTCTCGGCATCGACATCGCCAAGCTGAAGTTTGATGCAGCATTGTTCATCGGCGGCACACTGAAACACAATTTCCTCTTTTACTGCTTTGGCTGCTCCTGACAACGAGAATACGAATGACAGTCAAAATCCGAAGTAGCGTAGCACTTGCAGTCGCAGTGATTAAGATAAGGGAGTCCTTTCGGACAGCAGACATAAGGGCATCCAGTTCCCCCCCCCGCAGAAATATGTCATAGCCACAAGGTTTCCTGGGCATAAATCTGTCGTAATCGGGGTTGTCCTGTTCGGGTCAACTGGGCCGCAATCAGCTTGATATGCCCGGTCTCCGCGGTTTTCTACTTTCGTTGGCCCCGAAACACGCCTGAACGTCTCTTTGAAATAGCATGGTAATGTTTCATAATGCGTATAGCGACCACCTCTCCAATGAACTCTGACGGCATCCTCACATCGTTGAAGGGAAAGACCATCACTCGATAATGTATACGAGACCGTATTGGGGTAGATTATCCCAGCAACTTGTTGTCCCAGATTAGCCGGCTCACGCTCCTCTCCACGGGCTTCACCAGCTGTCCACCCACCTGACCAGATAGGATCATTATATATTTTCGCAATCTGCATCATGCTTCCGGAGTAGGAGGCGCTCGGGTTGCCGGCGCGACTGCCACTCAGCCATTTTAGCTCGTACGTATCCCCCTTTTGCACGATAGATAGCTTTTGCCCTAGGTCGCCTTGACTTACTGTTGTCAGCGGGGTTGCTGACATCACTTCCCAAACGCCTTCAACTGTGAGATTACTCTGAGCCTTTACCGGTTGTACATTGCATAAAACTACAACCGCGAGTACTAAACAAAACACTAAACCGCTTTCGCGAATCCGCCTTCTCATACCTCCCCCGTTCTTCGCCTGCTTTCTAGATTTGCAATTGAAATGTAGCATAGATTAGAAAAACTGAGAATGAGAGAGTACAGGAAGGAAGTTACTCGGCTTGATACCCATCGTCAGGTTACACTTCGTTCTCGGCGCTCTATCGTCTTCACCCAAAGGCTGCAACCTTGCTCTGAAAGGATCCTGGAAGATCAACGTAAGAGACATACTTATTATTACCGGGCTAATACTCCACAGCTTGCATCAAACGGCTGTTCATTGATAAGGTGACGGTCGAAGCACATAAAATATTGGCGAGTACGCCGGCATGATCTGCAATGTTGTCGGTCAGAACGCAGGTTAAGGTGAATCCTGACGGTAGAGAGGATATTGCATGAAGACCTATCCGCTTCGGAAGTTCGTCCACCGGGTCCTCTTGGTCCGGCTTGGTCTTGCCGCGGCCGTGATCGCTGTTGTCGTGGGACTGATCACCTATCACACCCAGCATTTGCAGTTCCAACGCGAGGTCGCTGACCTCGGACGGCGGGGAGTGCTCACCATCCTGGAAAAGGTGCGGTTCGTGATGGAACGGCAGCAAACGGACGCTGTTACCGCTCTACGTGATGTTCTCGGGCGTGGTGATCCTCCCGTGGTCTACCGCGCGGGGCGGTTCGTTTATGTCCAGGTCTATGACCGCGGGTCTGTGGTCCTAGCCGAGCGGGCGGTCTCCGACCAGCCGGGTATCGGCGAGGTGAGGGCCTTCATGGCGAGCCGTCCTTTTTTCTTCCCCGGGCCGGGAGAGGAAGAGGTCCTGATGACGAGCATCGGCGACGCGTCGTTTGTCTTCGTTTCGGCCGCCATGGCCGATCAGGACGGGAATACGGCCGCCTTCACCCGGGGCATGTTCGCGGTTTCGCCGCAGGAGCTGGCGGTGATGCGGAGAGCGATGGTCCGAAACACATTGATCGCAATCGCCATCGTCGTCGCCGTGTCGGCGCTGCTCTATCCCATTATCCTCCTGCTCACACGGCAGCTGTCTGACTATTCCACCCATCTGCTCGAGGCGAACCTCGAGACCCTGTCGGTCCTTGGCAGCGCCATCGCCAAGCGCGACAGCGACACGGACGCCCACAATTACCGAGTGACGCTCTACTCCACGCGCATCGGCGAGGCCCTCGGCCTCACCGCCGCAGAGATGCGCGTCCTGATCAAGGGCTCCTTCCTGCACGACGTGGGGAAGATCGGCATCCCGGACAACATCCTGCTCAAGCCCGCACGTCTCGACCCGCAGGAGTTCTCGATCATGCAAACCCACGTGGACAAGGGAGTGGAAATCGTACAGCGGTCATCATGGCTCTGCGAGGGGACCGCGATCGTCGGCTGCCATCACGAGAAGTTCGCTGGTGGCGGGTATCCCCATGGACTGAAGGGAGATGACATCCCGATCACGGCGCGCATCTTCGCAGTCTCGGATGTCTTTGACGCCCTGACCTCCCACAGGCCCTACAAGAAGTCACTCACCTTCAAAGAGACCATGGATATCCTCGAGCAGGACCGCGGCAAGCACTTCGACCCGGCGGTTCTCGATGCCTTCGGCAAGATTGCCCGGGCGCTGTTCGACCGCTATGCCGGTCACGGGGGCGTGGACCTTAAGGACGAACTGACCATGGTGGTGGCGAAATATTTTTCCGCAGGCATGGAGACACTTCACTATAGAGAATGAACGAAGGGACTTCAGAAGCAAAAAGAAACGCTAAAGGATTTCCGATTGAAAGGTTCAAAACATACTAGATAGGCAAAATTCTCACTTTCAGGAAGCTATACGTAACATAATTCGATAGGTCAAAAAAAGGGCCCCAGATTTCTCTGAGACCCTTGCTTTTCTTGGCGGGCGATCTGGGGCTCGAACCCAGGACCTTTGGTTCCGGAGACCAACGCTCTATCCTACTGAGCTAACCGCCCGTTTAATTATTACGGATACTTACGACGTTTTTCCTTTTCGCTCTTTCCGGGGTCGTGTGAAAACTCGTGTGACTCCGATCCAAAATCTCAACCGCCCGCCGTTTATGCTCCGGCGTCGGGTGTGAGTAGCGCATGGTCATCTTGATGTCTTTGTGGCCCATCAACTCCTGGATCGTCTTGATGTCCACGCCCGCCATGCCGAGGCGACTGCCGAATGTATGCCTCAAGTCATGGAATCGGAAACCTTCTATCCCTGCGTTCGTCAGGGCCGTCCACCAGCCCGTTTTAACATCCCCGTAGGGGTTTTCCCCATCAGAGAACACATATTCGCAGGAAGATGTCTTTTTAACCCTTTTGAGCGTTTCCGTCAAGGCCCGATTCATCGGCACCTTGCGGATCTCTCCTGTCTTCGTTCCGTCAACGATGATGTAGGCGTTGCCGAAATCGACGTTTGCCCACTTCAGGCGCAGGATCTCGCCCTTCCTCATTCCGGTATTCAGGGCCGTAATGATGATCGGCTCAAGATGGCCCGCCTTGTGGCCCGCCCTGACGGCCGCTAGGAGCTTCTTTTCCTCTTCCGGGCTCAGTATCCTGTCTTTTTCTTTCGGCTCTTTCAAAAACCGGACTTCTCTGACGGGGTTTTTCTGAGACTTGCCCCACTTGATCGCCATATTAAACATGTGCCGGAGACAGCCCAACTCACGGTTGATTGTGGCGGGCGCTGCCTTCTCTCCCTGCCGCTGCACCTTGTACTTTTCAATGAGGAAAGGAGCAATATCGGAGAGACGCTTTCCGGAGAAATATCGTTCCAGGTGCTTCATCGAGCTATCATCCCGCGCGCAGGAAGATGGTTTTTTGTTCGCCTCGGAATACTCAAGATATTGTTCCTTCATCTTCTCAAAGGGGACTTGGGCGGCTTTCGGCTTATACTGGCCCTGTATAACTTCCCGCTTTCGGATCACGAGCTTTTCCTTGGCAATCGTCCGGTTCACCGGCCCCACGCTTTCTTTGTAGCGCTTGCCCTCCATGTAAAAGTCGATATACCAGTTATTGCCGACCTTATAGACGCCCATGGTTTACCCCCTATTCTTTTTCCTTGATTGTCTGATCATCTGATGATAATAGGATTTATCATCTACCCCACTATCTCTCTTTATGAGGCCCCTGGTTGCCCCTCCTTACCAGGGGCCTTGCCTTGTCAGCTCCCTTTTACGGTTACTCGATACGCAGTTCGATTTGATCTGTAATGGCGATCAACGCCTTGGCTTTTTCGCTGATTACGTTGCCCAAGCACATTTGCGGATCGCTAAAGCCGTCGCTAATTCTTTCCTCGAGGTTTGGGTCGTGCCGCATTTCTTCAGCAATACGGCCGAAGGAGTGAATCTGATAAAGGCCCTCTTGTATCTTCGCAATTTTCTCCCTCAAGGTCTCCTGCACAGCTTGCTCTTCCATGTCCTTCCTCCTTTACGAAAAAAGTCGTTCAAGTTCGACCATCTGTTTTTCAAGGCTCTCAACCGCGTAAGCCAGTGCTTGCTGGGTGAGATACGACGCCGCGTACAGCTTGTCATACGTGCATAGTTCCCCATGCTCGTGTACGTTGTGAATGATGTCCAGCGTATCCCTCACAAAAGTCAGACTGTGCAAAACTAGTTTTCCTTCTTCGTTCTTTTCCATGGCCTTCTCCTTTCTGAAATAATAAAACCCGAAGACCTCTCCCGGCGGTAGGACGCCGCCCGCACCGTCGCCGATGCAGGGATCTTCGGGTTTATTTTGTTCCTGATTTTCATCGCCCTATCTTTCGGAGATATGATATGGCATAACTCATATCAAATATGCCTAATGACTTCAATATGTTTTTTATTGCATGCTAACCTTGCCTAAGTTATAGAGAATCATGCCAACCGAAAAGCCCCGCATCATATTTGTCCTGGAAGAGGACCTCTTGCAACGGATAGACGACTATCGTTTCGAGAATCGCATCGCAAACCGCTCAGAGGCAATCCGCCGCCTTATCGAATCGGGCCTGAAGTCCGAGAAGGTCCCGAAGAAACCCCGTAAGCCTGGCGCCTAGCCTCCACGTCCGGCATCACAGCAGTCGAAGCACCAACAGGATCGTACAAGTGAGAACGACTGCCGCCGCTGTCATGGCGACGAAACCGGCGAAATCTCCCGCTGAGAACGTAAATGGCCTACCTTCGCCCTGTCGGCAGGGACTTCGTGGCTCCTGGTCAATCCTAGGGGGTCCTGTGTCATCCATGGGTCACCTGTACCTTGCCGCAAGTTTCTGATTAAGTCGCTGGATGTAGATCTCGCCCGTCGCGTGCATTTCCTCGTTCTTTGTTTTCCCGACAATGTGCAGGCCTTTTGTGCCCGGATGGTGCACGTGTGCCCGCATCACGATCCCCCCGTCCCGTGTCCACGCAAGTGCCCGCTTCTGGCCTGGCGCTATGACGTGCGCCCTTGTCCCGAGTTCTATATATTTCGCTGCCTTCGTCCTGTAGAGGACATTCAGGCCCACTTCAGCCTCGATGCTTGAATCGTCCTGCGCGGTGATCCTATAGCCAACAGAGCCCCGGACACGCCCGGTTCGAGCGGGTACTAATGGGCGAATCCGACCGGCAAGATATGAGGCCGAATCCCGGAGGGCATCGCCTTGTCCTTCGCCCTGTATAAACTCCTTCGCCTGCGCGAGGTCTGCCTTCACCTCCGGGCCGTTGACCTCGAATCCGAACGGGATTTCCTGAGAAATCTCGAATTCCCCGGCCGCGTGCCTATACCGGGCGCCCGAACGAATGGCGGAGTGCAGGGCGTGAGCAACCCCCAGCCTTGCGACGAGCTGCGTCGCGTGATTGGCAACGAATCTTTCGACGTGATGCATCGTCTGGATTGAAAGTGCCCGAGCCGCCGCTGCCGTGCCCGCCCGGAGCGCAGCGCGGGTGATGATCCGAGAACCCACCCACACAACGGTGGCGATTGCTACTTGATAACCCATTTTGCACCTATAACCTCCGCTCCCGCCGGGCCGTGAGGGCTCATAGTCCGGCAGGAGCTTCGGGTCGCCTTCCCTCGTTTTGTGCCCCCTCCGGTGCTGATGATCACCGGAGAGGGCTCGCTGAAGTCGGCCCGGATGGATAGGCCAGGCCGACAGGAGGAGACGGCGATGCTTGCGTCTGAAAGGGTGGAAGGCCGTTCAACCCACCTGGCCACGCAAGCACCTCTCGGCATCCGTCAAGGCCGTGAAACGCTGGCCAGGATTTAGCTCGAAAGTTTAAATTTCGCGCCAGCTGGAGGCAGATACCGCCCGCCGCCGCTAATCGCCGTAATGGTGACGGAAACGCCCGTGGTCGCCGTTGAAACCTTGATCGCCAGGTAACGATTTCCGCTTGTAAGCTGGTCGGCGTTGATGTCAAACGCGCCCATGCTCTGATTGATGACGTTGGTGAAAATGGCCGTCGCCGTCAGGCCGAGCCCGCCCGGTGCGGAATCGAGGGCCGTGATCTTGATGCTGTCGGTCGACGGGGTCGAATACGCGAACACGCCGCCGAAGCCCTTCACATGGTCAAGGGCCGTCTTGAGGGATTCCAGGGTAAGCGAAATGCCCGTGTTGACGGTAGACCCGAGGGTGCTGCCGAAATACAGCGTCCCCGTGGAGTTCCACGCAGACGAGTTGAGGTTTGCCGTTGAGGTCGTATAGGTGAGTTTCCTTGACACGGTCCCGGCCGACAGGGTGACATACTGGTCGGTCGTGGAGGCCGAAGTGAACGTCAGGGTCATGGCCTTGACGCCGACGGTCGCCCCGAACGCAGTAGAGACAGACGAGCCGATAGAGATGCCCACCTTGCCGCCTGCCGCAGAGGAACCGGCCGCCGTTGCCGCCGTGCTCTGCATAAGGTCGATAACCGCCGCGCCATCACCCGCAAAGCTCACGAGCAAAAGCGCCGAATCGAAGTTCTGCATATCGAAGGGGATCGAAGTAGCTCCCACAGCGGAAGTGACCGAAAGCACCTGGCTGTCAACTTTAAAAAATTCGCTGATTTTTCCGCTCATAGCGTCACCCCCCTAAACCAGCGTCACGGCCCAGCTCAGGGTCGAGCCGGACACGGGAGTGATTGCAGTATCCATAAGGGGCTGCGAATCACAGCGGACAAGTGCTCTCAGACTCACGAGATCCCTAGCCCACTGTGCCGCATTCGTCTTCTCCAGGATGAAGTCCTCGCGAAGCCCAAATGCCATCTGACCAAGGTTGCACAAAATCAGGTCGCCTTCCGTCCCGAGCGCCTTGCACTTCTCGCTGATCTGCACCGGAAGACCGAGAAGGTTGCCCGGCACCCCCGTCTTGAAGCCGTCACCGGCCGGAATCCACAGATAGTGGTTGCCGGGGTCCTGAAGCTTCAAGAGTTGCTCAATCGCACCGGGAGAGGCAAGCCACATGGCGCCTTTCACAAAGCCCGGATACAGGCGAACATACATCGAAGCAACATCGGCAAAGCTGATCTGGTTCGCCGCTGCACGCGCAACCTGAATGCGGCTCCCGCTGTTCAAAATGCCAAGCGGACGCCCGACTCCGTTGCCGTCGATCAGGGCCGCGTCCAGGCTGTATGCAAGGTTGCGAACCATCGTCGGGCCGAGCTGTTGCCCGAGAGTGAGGCTGTCAGAGATGCATTCCCTTGAGATGTCGACATATACCGCAAGCTTCTTGGCCGTCAGCCCCACAAGCCGAAGCTTCGGGCTCTTCGGGGTTGCCGTTCCGTCCTCGGCGAGCCAGTCGCCTTCAAAGCCGCCGATGCCACCTTCAGACTTCGTTTCCGAATCCCAGCAAGGGATGTTCAGTGTCCCTGTACCCATGCGAAAGGTCTTGACGTATGGGAGACAAGCGGACTCCTCAATCACGCTTGACCACATCTCTCGCGCCACTTCAGTGGGGATTGTGAATCCGCCCTGTGCGCCCACACCGGCCAGCATGGTGCGGCTCTCCGGTATGGCGTTTGCCATAACGCACTGGAAAAAGTGATCGCGGGACTCAAAGCCGCCCAGGCCGTCACCCTTGCCGAAAAGGTCCTCGTAATGGAGCCCCACTTCACCCGAGCGAAGCCCGCCCGTTTCAGCTTTCTTCGGAGAAGGGCCGATCTTGACAGTGCGCGGACCTTTGCTCCCGGACTCAAGTCGAACATCGATTTCACGATCCGCCGCACCGAGCATGTCCTCAAGTAGCCGAAGAGCATCGCCCTCGGCATCATTCGCTTCGTGCTCGTCACCGCGCTTCTCCAGTTTGTCCAGGTATCGCTTCCCGGCGGCTGTGAGTTCCTTCTTTTTGGCCTGCAGCTCCGACCACTCCATGTTCACAAATGGTTTTCCGTCGAGCGAAATCGACGGGAACAGTCTCTTGAATGCAAGGTCTTTCTTGTCCATTTTCTTTTTCGGTCCTTTGCCTTCGCGTTTGTTTTCCCTGATACCGCACAATAAAAAAGGCGCGCCTCAGGGTATGGGTTCACCATTCCGCTGTGGCACGCCTCGGAAGCTCGGCCCGATGCAAAACCACGCCCGCCTTTTCGTATCCCTGCCGAAACTCGGCCAACAAGGGCGAAACGCGAGCAACGCAACGTCGTATATTCTACTGCTTACCATTATCACTATCCTCGTCAAGCTCTTTTTGCGCCCCCTTCTCCCGCGCAAGCCACCATTGATACGGGTGCAGGAATTCTTCGCCTCTTCGATGAAGAGCAAACCACTTGCGGAAGTCATCCTCAAATCCGTCCATCATAAAGATGGTCGCGTCACCGTGGCGCAAGTCCTCGTGCTTGTCCCTGAGCCAACACTGGATGCCCGCATCGAGCTTTTCGAATCCGGCCGTTCTGGTCGTGCTCTTAGCGTTCCGCTTCATCGTGGCCTCCTATGTTAAGGTTCAGCAGTTTCAACGCCTGAAGCCACTGAGCCCTTGCGTCTCGCTCTGCGGAGAGCAATCCGTGGGGTTTTTGAATTCCGAAACGATCTGGGACGAGCATCCCGTCTTTTTTAATCTGGTCCCTGGCGGCCTCGGCCCGGTCCCAGGCCGTCAAGCCCGCGTGTAGGATCTTGAGCCCGCCAGTATCTCTGATCGCGTACTCGTCCACCATCTCCCTGAAAATGCGTCTCGCTGCCACTGTCAGGTCTATCGGTGCTTTTGTCGGTGCTTTCATCTGTCCTCGGTTTTTTTAAAAGCAAATTTTTTCGCGGCGATGTACACGAGCCGAAGCTGCGGTTTTCCTTCAAGAGTCGGAAAGAAACTATCCCGCCCCCACTAACACATTGATATTATTAGCACTTATTAAGTAATTGTTCCGGGTCACTGCTTGATGATGTCCTTGAGGTCGAGCTCCTTCGCGTACATCAGCTGTATTCCCTCCATCGCTTTAAGCGATAGTTGCCCTAGTTGATACGACAGCAGCGCCACGGACTCGTAGTCTCCATGGCCTCTGATGGTGCCGATGATCTTTGCCAGTTCTTCGATCTTGTTTCCCGCCTCGATCAGAAGTGCTCCTGTGATGTCTTTCATGCTTTTCCACTCCATAAGGTGCTGGGTATTACAATGAACATCATCTGCAACAGGTCGTTGCTCACTTCCTTGCCCCAGTTCTTGTCAACGCAGACCTGATGAATCCAATCAAGCGCCTGTGCCGCTGTCCTGCATCGCTCAAGGTCGATGTCATACTCGTAGTGCGGATTCACCTGAATGAAGATGCTGGATGCTTCATCATTGAATCGTACTCGCCCAATCTGTGTCGATGCTTCAAAGCAGTTCAGAAAGTCCATGGTCTTCATGTGTCCCTCCTAGCTAGTAGTGCCATGCGTTTTGTGGTGCGTACGTTGAACCATTGATCAACTTATATTCACGGACCTTTCCTCGTGGATTCTCAGCCGTGCGCCAAGACTTCGCGTCCACAATCTTGATCCGGTTGATACGGTTTGCGGGATCGTAGTCGAGGGCAAGGTAAAGGCGGGCCTTCTCCATGCTGAAGCTGTCGCCGTGGCCCGTGTCACGCCCCTGGCGCTTTTGCAGGCCGACAACGGCGATGCCTTCGCCGAGCTTCTCGTGGATCTTCCGCAGGTAGGAGCCGATCATGTAGATCCTGTCCTCGGGTGGCTCGATGTAGTCGATGACAAAAATCTTTTTTTCCTTTGTGATCAGATCCCACCAGTCATGCGTTCTACGAATCGGCCGAAGCTTCCAGTCATGCACGTTCTTGATGTCCTGGAAAAGTTCAAGTCGATTTCTGAATTCTGTTTCGCCCATCTCCGAGTTGATGTAGTCGATGGGATACTCTTTCATGTTCTCTTTCACGAGGTTCAACAGGTAGGCCGTTTTCCCTGCGCTCTTGCTCCCGGCGACGACGATGATGTTCCCCGGATAAATCTTGCAGAGCTGATGAACGCCCAAGGGCAAGAACAGTTCAAACTCATCGGTGGGCGCGTTGAAGATGTCCATGATCTCGATGTCGGTTTCGACGCGACGGTAGACACCGTCCTTCGTGCCTGCCTTCTCTGTGACACCGTCCTTCCATAGCCTGTGCAGGATCTGCCGTATGGTGTCACGGTTTGTCACGGTTGCCCCGCCTCGTAACGAAAGGACGCAGTCTGTCACGGAAAAGTCACCGTTTGTCACGCTCACCCATTCCCGCACGTCTTGTGTCAGGTTTCGGTCTCGTGTCTCCGCACGCTTGAGGGCGCTTTCCACTTTGGTGGAAATCCACTTCGGGTCCGGTTTTTCTCCCCAGCCTTGCACAAGCATTTCAAGCACTTGCACAATCTCGGTTTCCGGCATCCTGCTTTTTGCGAGGTAGTTTGCAACGTGGAAGAGGTCATTATCCCGCCTTCCGAGCTCGAACATTTTTCCCGTTTCGGCATCGGGCGTGACAAAACCGTGACAAGCCTTATAAGAGTAAAAATTAACATTCTTTAATAAGAGGGAAAGTATGGCGTGCGGCAGTTCCGGGCGCTCAGTGAGCGGCGGGCAACCCTCGATCCAGACATATTTGCCCTTGATGTTGCTGGATGGCGGCAGGATGGCGAGGCTCTTCTCTCCTCGATAATCGACACCCGGCAAGAACCTGACACTGCCGGGGATCTTCTCTGTCGGCGCCCGGAAGCACATCTGATACCCGCCAGATGGCGTCGTGAAGGTCGGGATCTCTAGGTTGTCGGGGATGTACTCTTCAATCGCCTGTCGGCCTTCGTCAGTGTCCACGTCTACGGTGACGAGGTCTGACATTTGGCCCGTGACGGCTCCCAGCATCGTGGCGGGCTTCTTTCCGGAGAACCACTTCACGATCTCTTCGTTTGTGGCCCACTGCGTTTGATAGGGCGTCCAGGATATTGTCGGGACCTTTCGGCCCTTGCCGTCCTCTGTGGGGATGAAGGTGAAAGGGACGATATTGATCTTTTGCTCTACATACTCCTGCGCGGCTTTCAGCATGGTCTGTGGCTCCTAGCTTCGTTCCTTCCTAAGTTGATCCAACGTGACTCCCGGCGAGTTGTTGATCCATGTTTCGATTTCGTGTTCGATGAACATCAAGCGGCCCGATACCTTGCGGAACGGGATCTGCCGACGCAAGACCATGTTCCTGACGGCCCCCTCAGTCCGTTGCAATCGTTCGGAAACCTTCCTGATGTTCCAGAGCACCATCTTTTCACCTCAATAAAAAAAGCCAGCCCGCACCACTCAGGTGCATCGGCTGGCTTTCGGCTTTGCCTGTGATCGCTATTCGGTTATCTTTTCCCCCTTGGGGGAAATTACGTTGACTCGGCCCCGATCATCTGAAGGCCCCCGCGAGGAGTGCGGCCCACGACATAGATTTTTCCGCTGGCCTCGTCCTTCAAAATCAATCGCATTTGTCCGCAGGGAGTTAAGATTTTTCCTTCGCTGGTATCCATTTCAATCACCGGTAGCGTTTGTCTTTTGAAGAATTTATTTTCCATTTTTCCCCCGCTTTGATGTAATGCCGCCGGATTCTTCAAATGCAGTCATGGCTTTATCAATTGCCAATGAATCCGTTTTATTGTACTTCTTGTTTGTGATTTTAGCTTCCGTTCCTGCTGTTGATTGTTCCTGTTCAAATAAATTAGCCCTGTGCTCATTAATCTTGTTCTCGATGATCTCATTCATATCTTTCTGCATTTTCTTTAGAGATTGGATTTTGTTCCTTTGATCCGACTTCTTGTTCATATCCCCCCCTTTGCTACCGTGCGCGACTTTTCGCTGTACCTTCCGCATTTTTTAGTTGCCTCAATTTATTATCCCTGATCATTTCAAACAGCCGCGCCCCGATCATCACGCCCTGCTGAGTCATTGGGAATTCAATTAAGAGATTGTCACAAGGATAGACTTCCGCAGTCGCAGCATCCTCGGCAAGGCGGCGAATGATCGTATTCGAAATGACGGCGTCCTCGGGCACATTCAGGCGTTTACTCATATCTTCCATGTAGTGAAAAACCTTCTCGTCGAGCATCCCCAGAAGCCACCCACCGCGCCGCATTAACTCCGACAAGGACAAACCCCTATCTTTTGCTAAACGTTCCAGGAGGTCTTTTTCCTTCGTGCTGATCTTGATCTGAATTTGACTATCTCGTTTCATGTCTCACCTCCTGAATCTATATCTAGTATAGTCCTTATTTTTTTCTTGTCAATACCTAAATGAAAAAAAATAAACACCAACGTAGATATATTCAAATACCAATCGTAGGAGGGTGGCGTGTGAAAACTCGTGTGATTTGAGAGGCGAAAAGGGTGTTTTCCTGATGAATGGAGTGTTATGGAGTGACAATCTGGAAATGATAAAAAGATAGGAAAATCGGCAATATGTCTATGATTATATAAAAATAGAGCGCTGGCCCTTATCGTTTCCGGAGACCAACGCTCTATCCTACTGAGCTAACCGCCCGCATTTTTTGTGGACTGGTTGCCGGATCAGGTCCGGCATGACCGTTCCCTTTTCTTCTTCTGTGACGATAAGATTGGCAATGCCCGGGGCTTCGATCCCCGGGCAGGTTGAGATTCATTATAACGTCGGGATCGAAAAAATCCAATGTTTTTTACAGCCCCAGTTCCCGGACGATACGCCGGGCTGCGCGACTCTGGTTCATCGTGCAGATGTGGAGGCCGTGGACCTCGTTGCGGAGGAGGTCATCGGCCTGCTTCTGGGCGTACTCGATGCCGTACTTCTCTATGGCCTCGGGCTTGTCCTTGAGACGGCACAGTTTCTCTCCCAGCGCCGAGGGGATCTTCGCCCCGCACAGCTCGGTGACGCGCAGGATCTGCTTGTAGTTGAGAATCGGAAAGATTCCGGGGATGATGGGCACCCCGATTTTCAGTGCCAGCGCCCGGTCCCGGAACCGGTAGAAATCGTCATTGTTGAAAAAGAGCTGCGTGACGATGAAATCGGCCCCGGCATCCACCTTGCGCTTCAGGTTCTTCATGTCGTCGTCGAAGCTCGACGCCTCGGGGTGCCCCTCGGGGTAGCCCGCCACGCCGATGGAGAAGCCGTTGTGTTCCTTGATGAACGCGACGAGCTCGCTGGCGAATCCGAAGCCCCCTGCGGGCTTCACGAAGGTTGACTCCCCTTTGGGGGGATCGCCCCGCAGGGCCAGGATGTTCTCGATGTGCTGTTCCTTCATGTCCCCGACGATCCGGGCGATGTCTTCTCTGGTCGCGGCCACACAGGTGAGGTGGGCAAGGGCTTCACTTCCGATCTCGGTTTTCACGCGCGAGGCGATCTCGATGGTCTTGTCCCGCGTCCCCCCGCCGGCGCCGTAGGTGACGGAGATGAAGTCCGGCTTGAGCTCCTTCAGCTCGGAGATGGTCTGGAAGAGGCTCTCCAGGTTTCCTTCCCGCACGGGCGGGAATACCTCGAAGGAAAGCGTCCTCTTTTTTTGATCGAATAAATCCCGGATCAGCATCGTCGGCTCCTGTGAAAAGTGCATGTGTAAATGGCACTTTGAGGGAATTCTGTCAACAGATTTTCTGAACACCGTCGTTGTGGAATCGGCGGAAATCTGATAGATTCGGCACTCTTGAGGCGCGCTGATTTCAAAATGACCAAACGTTTCGGAATGATCCTGCCCGCAATCCTCCTCCTGACGGGGTTTCTGGCGTCCCCTGCCTTCGGGCTCCTCTATGTCTCCAACATCCGTTACTGGGCCGCGCCGGACTATACGCGGGTCGTCATCGACACAAGTGCCGAGGCGACGTACACCGTGTCAAAAGACGGCCGCCGGATCACCCTGACGGTGAAGAACGCCGATGTGCTTGAAGACGTACCGCTCCAGAGCTTCCTGAACAAGCCCGGGATCGAAAAGATCGATGTTGTCACTCTGCCCGACGAAAGCGTCCGTATCGAGTTAACCCTGTCGATGGACCTGGAGGCGCGGGTATTCAAGCTCAAGAAGTTCCAGGACAAACCGAATCGGATCGTCGTGGACCTGCAATTTCCCGAAGTCGAGGAGAAGGAAAGCCTCAGCCGGCAGCAGGTGAAAAAACTCCAGAAGGCGCGGATCGTCATCGTCGACGCGGGACACGGCGGGGAAGACCCCGGCGCCATCGGAAAGATGGGCACTCGCGAGAAGGACGTTGTCCTCAAGATCGCAAAAAAACTCCATGACCAGATCAACAAGCGCGAAGGGTATCGGGCATTTCTGACTCGCACGGGGGATTACTACGTTCCCTTCAAGAAGCGTCTCAAAATTGCCAGGGATTACGGCGCCGACGTCTTCGTCAGTGTCCACGCCGATGCCGTGCGCAATCGCGCGATCCGGGGCGGGTCGGCCTATGTGCTTTCCACGGGGGGCGCCACGAACGAGGCGGCACGGCTGCTTGCCCGCAAGGAGAATCTCTCCGATGTCATCGGCGGCTGGGCCAACGACGACAGCGTCGACGAATCCGACATCATCACCCTCGACATGGTGATGACCAACACCGTCAACCGTTCCCGCGAACTCGCGCAATTTTCGCTGCGGAACATCTCCGAAATCAACACCCTGAAGTTCAACCAGGTTCAGGGGGCGCCGTTCCGTGTCCTCAAACTTCCCGAGATTCCTTCGGTGCTCATCGAGACGGCCTACATTTCCAACCCGACGGAGGAGGCGCTGCTTCGGACACCGGCCTTCCAGGAAGAAATGGCCGGGGCGATCGCGGCAGCGGTCATGAAGTTTATTCCTTCGGGCCAGCCGTCCGCGCCGGTTCATGTCGCCCGGGTGGATGAAAAATCGGACCCGGCGGTCGCAAAGCCGGAAGGAAGAGCGGAAAAACCCCGTCAGCGGGATGGAGGCCGGGCCGGCGAGAAGGCAAAAGAGGAAGAGTCTTTGCCGGCTTCGAAGAAGAAGGCGACAGCGAAAAACGGCACCGTTGATTACCGGGTGAAAAAAGGGGACACCCTCGAAAAAATCGCCGATCGCAACGGCACGACCGTGGCGGAGATCCTCAAGCTCAACGGCATGAAGCTGAAGGACCCTCTCTACGTCGACAGGAAATTGAAGGTTCCGGCGCCGCCCGTGAAAGCGGAGGAGAAGACGGCCCCCGAGCTCACGATGTACAAGGTGAAAAAGGGGGATACCCTGGAAACGATCGCCCTGAAGCATCACACAACGGTTCGCTCCATCCGGACGCTGAACAACCTGAAGACCCAGGGTCCGGTGGTAGCCGGTCGTGTGCTCAAGGTGCCCGTCGAGAAGCCCGACGAAGAGCTGCCGGTGGAGCCCGCGCAGAAACTTGTATCCTACAAGGTGAAGAAGGGCGACACGCTGGAAAAGATCGCGGCCCGCCACAATACGACGGTCGAGGAACTTCTCAAACTGAACAACATGAAGCGCAAGGACTCTCTCTACGTCGACCGGAAGATCAAGGTACCCATAGCAGCAAAGGAGAAGGGGAGGGACCCGTCAACGGAGAAGAAAGCAGCGGCCAAGCCGAAGAAAAAGACGGTGACTTACGTTGTGAAAAGGGGCGACACCATCGAGAAAATTGCCGTAAAGCATAACACGACCAGCAAGGCCCTGATGAAGGCAAACCAGATCAAGCGTGACGAACCGTTGTATGTAAATCGGAAATTGATCATTCCTCAGGAAGAGGATATTTGATGTTTTCAATATAGGATTTGATTTTCTTTGCCCCCTCTGGTATGTTCCTTAATTGGTTTACGGAATATCAGCAAAAATATAATGATAACAGGGCAGTGGCGCTGAGGCCGATGCCGCAAGTACGTTCTTTCGCCACCCAAGCCTGCAACAAAGAATCGTCGATCCGTTCCCTTCGTTCTGTATCGGGAGAGCCGGGGAGCGAAAAAGGAATCGTTCTATGAGTCAGGAAAATCTGGAAAGCAAACGCTGGTTGATCGCCGGGGCTGCCATCATCATGCAGCTCTGCCTGGGGACCGTCTATGCATGGTCTGTCTTCAAGAAGCCCCTGATGACCGTTCATGGATGGAGTGACTTCGAAGTTCAGGCCACCATGATGATCCTCATGGCCGTTATCGGCATCTCGGCTGCCTTCGGCGGAACCCTCGTCGACAAGAAGGGCCCCCGATTTGTGGCCACCATCGGCGGCATCCTTTTCGGTTGCGGAACCCTGATCGCCGGGTACGCCGATCAGGTGGGCAACCTGTACCTGCTCTACCTCGGCTTCGGCATCATCGGCGGTCTCGGCAACGGCTTCGGCTACGTGACGCCCATTGCCACGCTGATCCGCTGGTTCCCCGACAAGCGCGGACTGATCACGGGGCTCGCCGTCATGGGATTCGGCGCCGGCGCCTTCTTCATGGGCAAGATCGCCCCCGGTATGGTCAACGATATGGGGATGGCCAAGACCTTCTACATCTGGGGGGTCATCTTCCTGGTCGTTGTCACGGGTGCGGCCCAGTTCTACAAGAATCCCCCGAAGGGATGGACCCCCGCGGGGTGGACGCCTCCTTCAACGGCCATATCGGCTTCCGACTCCTTCAACTTCGGGGAAGCCGTCCGGAGACCGCAGTGGTGGATGCTGTGGGGCATGCTGTTTCTGAACGTGTCCGCCGGCCTCGGGCTCATCTCCCAGCTTTCACCGATGGCACAGGACGTGATTCGGAAGACATCGCCCGGTATCGACGCGGCGGAACTTGCCATCCAGGGCGGAACCATTCTCGCCATCGCCTCGATCTTTAACGGCTTGGGGCGCCTTTTCTGGGCGTCGCTTTCCGACAAGATCGGCCGAAGGATGGTCTTCATGGTCATGTTCATTTCACAGGCCGCCCTGTATGTCCTGCTGCCCCAGATCGGCAATGTGATCCTGTTCAGCATCGTTGCATGCTACCTGCTGGCCTGCTACGGCGGCGGGTTTGCCACAATGCCCCCCTTCACGGCCGACTCCTTCGGTCCCGGCTACATCGGAAAGGTCTACGGCATGATGCTTACGGCCTGGGCCTGCGCCGGCGTCGTGGGTCCCCTGGTCTTCTCCAAGATCCCCGGCATCGCCCTCTACGTGGCGGCGGGTCTCTTGCTTGCGGGCTTCGCTGTTTCCATGAGCTTCAAGCGGCCGGCCCCCAAGGGCGCCGTGTAAAGACAGGGTTCAGAATACCGGATACAAAAAGAGGCGGCTTTCGGGCCGCCTCTTTTTTTTGTCAGGGACAATTCTTCTATGCTGCTTCGATTTTGACGGCGCAGACTTTGAGTTCCGGGATCTTGCAGACCGGGTCGAGGACCGGATTCGTCAACCGGTTGACCGGCGCCTCGCTGAAATGGAAGTTCATGAAGACGGTCCCTTCGGGAGAGCGAGCCGTGACAGAGGCCTTCGCCTCGACGGTGCCGCGGCGCGACGCGACGCGGACATTCCTGCCGTTCGTGATGCCGTATTTCGCGGCATCCCTGGGGTTGATCTCGACAAGACTCTCGGGAAAGCGCTCTGTTGTGCCTTTGGACCTCCGGGTCATCGTTCCCGTATGGTAGTGATACAGGACACGTCCTGTCGTGAGATAGAGGGGGTACTCTCCGTCGGGCAGTTCGTCGGGCGGGATGAACTCGATGGGCGAGAAGAGCCCGAGGCCCCGTGTGAAGCGGTCCCTGTGAAGATATTTTGTGCCCGGGTGGTCTGTGTTCGGGCAGGGCCACTGGAGACCTTCCCGATCGATGCGCTCGTAGGTGATGCCGGCGTAGCTTGGCGTCACCCTGCGAATTTCGTCCATGATCTCCTGCGGCCCGGTGTACTTCATGGGCAAGCCCATCCGGGTCGAGAGATCGGCGACGATTTCCCAGTCGGGACGGGCCTCGCCAGGCGGCTCGACGGCCTTGCGGACACGCTGGACGCGCCGCTCCGTGTTGGTGAAGGTGCCGTCTTTCTCGGCAAAGCAGGCCGAGGGCAAAACCACGTGGGCGAGCTCGGCCGTCTCGGTGAGGAAGATGTCCTGGACGACGAAAAGATCGAGCTTCCGGAGCGATGTTTCGAGGTGGTGCAGGTCCGGATCGGAGAGCATCATGTTTTCGCCCATGACATACAGGGCCTTGAGCTTTCCTTCCCCGGCAGCCCTGGACATCTCGACGACAGTTAAGCCCGGCTTGGCGGGAAGCGGAACTCCCCAGGCCTTCTCGAAATTGGCCCTCGGCGCATCCAGGGCGACATTCTGATACGCGGGGTACACATTGGGAAGACAGCCCATGTCGCAGGCGCCCTGGACGTTGTTCTGGCCGCGCAGGGGGTTGATGCCGCATGATTCATACCCCACCTTGCCGCAGAGCATGGCCAGGTTTGCAAGCGACTTCACGTTGTCGGTACCCGTCTTGTGCTGGGTGATCCCCATGGCGTACAGGATCGTTGCCTTCGGGGCCGTGGCGTAGAGCCGCGCGGCAGCCCGGAGTTGCTCCGCCGGGATGCCCGTGATGGATTCCACGTACTCGGGTGTGTACTTCTCGACGACCTTCCGGACCTCTTCGAAGCCTTCCGTGCGTTTCTCGACGTACTCCTTTGCACAGAGATCCTCGGCGATGATGACGTTCATCATGCCGTTGATCCAGGCCACGTCCGTGCCGGGCTTCTGGCGCAAAAACAGGGTGCTGTAGCGGACGAGTGGAATCTCCCGGGGCTCGATGACGATGAGCTTTGCGTCATGCCTGCGGACGGCCCGCTTTACGTACATGCCCACGATGGGATGGTTTTCCGTTGTGTTGGAGCCCGTCACGAGGATCACGTCGGCGAGCTCGATCTCGTCGATGGCATTCGTCATCGCTCCGCTTCCGAAGGCGGCGGCCAGACCGGCCACCGTGGAGCTGTGTCAGAGCCGTGCGCAATGATCGACATTGTTGGTGCCGATGGCCGCCCTCATGAATTTCTGAAAGAGGTAATTTTCCTCGTTGGTGATGCGTGCCGACGAGAGGCCGCCGATGCTGTCGGGGCCGTGCTTCTCTTTGATGCCGTTCAGTTTCTCGGCGATATAGTCGAGCGCCTCGTCCCAGCTCGCCTTCTCGAGCTTGCCGTTCCTGCGGATAAGCGGGGACGTCAATCGGTCAGGGCTGTGGATGAACTCGTTGGCGAAGCGGCCCTTGACGCAGAGGCTCCCCCGGTTGGGGGCGCCGTGGCTCCGGTCGGAGGTGGTCTTGACAACTTTTCCGTTGAAGACATTGAGGTCGAGCTGGCAGCCCACGCCGCAGTACGTGCAGGTCGTGCGTACCTTCTCGAGCTCCCAGGGACGCCCGCGGAAGCGGCCCTGCCTGTTGATGATGGCCCCCGTCGGGCAGTCCTGCAGGCACTCTCCGCAGAACACGCAGGAAGATTGGAAGTAATCCTCATCGAAGGCGGGACCCACCTTCATGTGGTTGCCGCGCCGGGCGAAGTCGAGAACCTCGTTGACCTGGATCTCGTTGCAGCCCCGGATGCAGCGTCCGCAGAGCACGCACTTGTTGAGATCCCGGAGGATCATGCTGTTGGATGTGTCGAGGGGACAGTCCGGCGGGGAAATCTCGAACCGGGGTTTCTCGATGCCAAGGCGATAAACAAGGTCCTGCAGCTCGCACTGCCCGTTGGCCTCACACTGCAGGCAGTTATGATCGCCGGAGGACCAGAGAAGCTCGACGACCATTTTCCGCGCTTCGATGACCTTGGGTGTGTCCGTCCTGATCGTCATGCCCGGGCTTGCCGGCATGGTGCAGGATGCCACAAGGTTTCTTGCCCCTTCCTGCTCGACGACACAGACGCGACAGGCGCCCACCAGGGTCGTGGCGGGGAAATAGCAAAGCGTGGGGATGTAGATGCCGTATTGTTTTGCGACGTCCAGAATGGTCTGCCCGGCTGCCGCCTGACATTCCCTACCGTCGATGTTGATGGTGAACCCGCTGTCCATCCAGTATTTCCTCCCGGTGACGCGTGACAACTTTGCAAAGGCGATAATCTAAACCATGCCTCCGGCAAGTGCCAGAGTTATTTATCGTCCACCAAGCGGTATCACGGCCGTAACCCGTTTCAGAAGAGAACCGCGGCTCCCGGTGCCGCGGGCGATATCCGATACGACAACCCGTCCGGCCATGACCGTGCGTTTGCCGATGATCCGGGACTCCCGCCAGCTCCAGGCGCTGTGAATGGCGTAGACCCTGCCGTCAATGGTGCCGAGGTAGATCATGATATGACCCGGCATGTAGAGAAGCGCGGGCCATCCTTCAAGAGATTTCAGGATGCCGAGTTTGTCCTTCTCGGCGAGACCCTCCGTATCCTTCTGTCCGGCGGGATTGAAGGAAGCCTGACGGCGGCTGTTGCGGGGCATATTGAACCCGAAGGCGGAGAAGACGTCCATGACGAGGCGGGAGCAGTCGCGACCGTCAAAAAGATCTCCCCAGCCGTAGGCCTGCCCCACGAGCTTGAAGACCTGTTGATAAAAATTTCGTGCCGTGTAGGGAAGGAATCCGACGTGGACGTCGGCATCGGGTTTGAGGTACCCCGTCGTGAACTTGAGACTGCCGTCGGGAGCGCGCCAGGGAAGGGTCACGGAATAGTAGCGGTCCTTCTGCTCCACGAAGGGCAGCTTCGTGCCCATGGGAATCGAGACGGCGTGAACGGCAAAGGCCGGGTCGGTGTAGACGGGAATCATGCTGCCCGTCGCCACGAGGGGGCTCGACCGGGAAAATGCAAGGACCGTCTTATGGTCCCCGATGGCCACGCTTGCAGAGGGGACCCACCCCATCGTGTAGGTTGTCTGAATAAAGGACCAGGTGCTGTCGAGGGTCCGGTGCAGCACGACGATGGGGTCTCCGCATTCCAGTGTCGAGTACTGGAACCGGTCAAACTCATTTCCGAAGGGCTTATCGTAGAAGGCCTCGTTCGTGGGAAACCTTCTCAGGCTTGTTCTTGCGGTGATGATTCCCCAGGCGGGCTGTATGACGGAAGGCACATCTCCGATGGCTGCCTCGATGCGATCATAGAAGGCAGGCGCGATGATGCGATTCGTGTGATCATAGCCTTTGGATTGGCGTGATTCGGCAAGGACGTCAGAGATGGTCGTGCGGACAGCGTTGCCTTCCGCCGGGTCCAGGATTGAGAAGAGATCAACAAGCTCCGTTTCCGGACGGCCGAGAGCGGCCCTATTCATTGCTTCGATTCCGTCGGGAGTCAGGATGATGCGGTCCGGCTCCGGGTGGCGAGTGATCCAGTAGTCGGCTTTTTCCGGCCGCGCCTGGATGCCGGACGTCGATGCCAGAGTCGTCTCTCCCTTCCCGGCAAGGCAAAGCCCCGCGGCCAGGGCGACGATGACGAAGGAGAGGTTGATGATTTTGACTGCCGTCTTCATGGGTGGAACTTTACCAGAAAAGACGCCCCGGATTAAGCTTTTTTCATTTCTCCTTTTCTTGTGATCACGATCTCCTCCACGGGGACATCCTTGCCGGCGTGAGATGCCGCCTCGGTGACGATGGGCAGCAGGAAGGAGCAGCAGGGCACCTCCATGCGAAGGACCTTGACGCTACGGATGTCGTTGGCCCGGAAGATGTCGGTGAATCGCTGGAGGTACTCCGCCTTGTCGTCAAACTTGGGGCAACCCAGCAGAAGCACACGCCCTTCAAGAAAGTCGCGATGGAAGTCGGGGCAGGCGGCGGGCACGCAGTCGGCGGCCACCAGCAGGTCTCCGTCCTTCAGAAAGGGCGCTGTAGGGGGGATCAGCCGGATCTGGATGGGCCAGTGGGAGAGCGCAGATTCCGATGCCCCCCCGGGTTCCTTCGCTGCTGCAGGCTTCTTCGCAGCCGGGGCGAAGGTGTGCAGGGTCATCGAGGGACAGCCGCCCTGGACCGCGACAAACGGGGAGGGACCTGGCCCTTTTTTTATCTTCATCAGATGCTCGTGCACGGCTTTTTCATCGAACGTGTCGGCTTCACGCTCGATGATTTTCAGGGCCCCTGTAGGGCAGTCGCCCAGGCAGGCACCCAGACCGTCGCAGAACATGTCTTTCACGAGCTTTGCCTTGCCGTCGACGATTCCGATGGCTCCTTCCGCGCAGGACGGAACGCATTGTCCGCAGCCGTTGCAGAGGTCTTCGTTGATTTCGATGATGTTCCGTTTCGCTTTCATATCCTCTTCTGTGTCTGCCTTGTTCTGGAACCCCGCCCTCATCAGAAGGGCAGGGGTTCCAGAAAGGAGAGAGGCAGATGGTGAATCGCACGCAGAAAGTTATCCCAGGATTGCCTTCAGGTCCGCTTCGGGCGTCGTGATCGGTTTGATGCCGAAATTCTTCACGAGCACGTCGAGGACGCCCGGTGACACGAAAGCCGGAAGCGAGGGTCCCAGGCGGATGTCCTTGATCCCCAGGGCGAGCAGCGTCAGCAGAATGGCCGCCGCCTTCTGTTCGTACCAGGAGAGAATCATCGACAACGGCAGCTCGTTGACGCCCACGCCGAAGGCTTTCGAGAGCGCCACGGCGATCTGAATGGCCGAGTAGGCGTCGTTGCACTGGCCCACGTCGAGAAGCCTCGGGATGCCGCCGATGGTCCCCAGATCTTTGTCGAAGAAGCGGAATTTCCCGCAGGCAAGGGTCAGAACGATACAGTCCCCCGGTACCTGCTCGACGAATTGTGTGTAATAGTTACGTCCCGGCTTGGCGCCATCACAGCCGGCCACCAGGAAGAAATGCCGGATGTTCTTTCCTTTTACGGCCTCAATAACCTTGTCGGCCACACCCAGAACGGCGTTACGGGCAAATCCCACCATCACCGACTTGCCGTTTTTGTCCTCGGCAAAGCCGGGAAGCTCCAGGGCCCGCTTGATCACAGGCGTAAAGTCCCTGCCGGGGATGTGTGCCACGTCGGGCCAGCCGACGAGGCCTGTTGTAAAGATGTTGCTCTTGTAGGCAGGCGTGGGGCGCTGGATGCAGTTGGTCGTCATCAGGATTGCCCCGGGGAACTCGGCGAACTCCTTGGCCTGGTTCTGCCAGGCCGTGCCGTAATGTCCGATGAGATGACCGTATTTCTTCAGCCCCGGGTATCCATGGCTGGGGAGCATCTCGCCGTGCGTGTAAATGTTGATCCCCTTGCCCTCGGTCTGCTTGAGCAGCTCCTCCAGGTCCTTGAGATCATGACCGGACACCAGGATGGCCTTGCCCTTCTTTGCGCCCAGGGAGACGGCCGTGGGGACAGGGTGACCGTAAGCGCCCGTGTTGGCCGCATCGAGAAGTTCCATGGCCCTCAGGTTGATCTCGCCGCAGCGGAGCACAAGCCCCAGGGCTGCCTCGAGACCGAGTTTCTCGTCTGCCAAGGCTGCCATCCCTTCCTGGACAAAGGCGTACACTGCCGCGTCTTCCTGACCCAGGATCTGGGCGTGGTCGGCGTACGCCGCGAGCCCCTTGATCCCGAAGAGCAGGGTGTGCTTTAGAGACAGAATGTCGGCGTTTGCCGCCGGGAAGGACTTCAATCCCCACTCCTCCCCCTGGGCGACAAGCCCTTCCAGGGTGTCCGAAGGCTTGAAGGTCAGGGCGTCTTTCGGAAGATCCAGGCTCCCGCCGGAGGCCATGACCTTTCCGATGAGAGCATCCCGGTATTCAACAGCCTGTTGGATCCATGCGATGAAACGGGCCGGATCGAAGTTTACATTGGTCAGGGTCGAAAACAGCGCCTTCACCGCGAACACGTCTACATCGTGATCGCTGATGCCTTTCTTTCTCGCCTCGGACGCCGCGATGGAAAGTCCGATAAGGGCGTGGATCAAAAGATCCTGCAGGGAAGCCACATCATGCGGCTTGCCGCAGACACCGCCCTTCGTGCAGGCCTCTCCTTTGGCCGTCTGCTCGCATTGAAAACAAAACATGTACAGTCTCCTTTCCCGGATCGATAAATTTTTCGTTCGTTTTGGCCTATCCTGCTGCAATTCCCTCCGGAAATCCTTGATCCGGATCAAAAAAACGAAAAAAAGTTGAAAAAAGCGGCCCGTTGATGGATATGTGACGATATTATCATTGGCCGGATACAGGAAACAAACGAAATCAACGATAAGACGGAATCAACGAGAACCGTGAATAGCAAAATTTTCCTCTCCCACCTTCCCCTGTTCCAGGGGCTTTCCGACGGGGAGCTGAGCGCCCTCTCGGGGATTGCCGTCGACCGTCCGGTGAAGGCCGGCGAGATGATCTTCAGCGATGGCGACCCTGCGGCAGGACTCAACATCGTCTCTGCGGGCCGCGTCAAAATCTTCAAGCTCTCTCCCAACGGCAAGGAGCAGATCCTCCACATCATGGGGCCCGGCGAGCCGTTTGCCGAGGTTCCCGTCTTCCAGGGGGGAAACTACCCCGCCAGTGCCCAGGCCATCGAGGCGGGGAGGATCCTGTTCATCCCGAGGGAGGAACTCCTCCGGACGATCCGGAAGAACCCCGACCTGGCCCTCGGAATGCTGGCGGTGCTCTCGCGGCGCCTCAGGGAGTTTGCCGCCACGATCGAGAACCTCTCCCTGCGCGGGGTTCCCGAGCGCCTTTCGGCCTATCTGCTTTACCTGAGCGACCTGGCCGGCGGCGCCGATGAGTTCGATCTCGACATCAAGAAAGGGTTGATCGCAAGCCTTCTCGGGACGACGGGGGAGTCGCTGTCGCGCATTCTCGGCAAGATGGTGCAGGCTGGGATAATCCGTGTCGCCGGAAAGAAGATCGTGATTCTCGACCGCGGGGCTCTCGCTGATGTGGCGTCGGCGAAACAGGCCCTGGACTGAGAGGCGCGTCATGGAGCTCCGTTACGGCCTTGATGACCGTCCGCCTGCCATCGAGTGGATTTCCCTCGGTCTTCAGTGGTTTGCGGTAGCCGTTCCTTCCATCATCATCCTCGGCAAGATCATTTGCTTCGCCGGACCTGCAGGGACGTGCGACCCCATGCTCTACCTGCAGAAGCTGTTCTTCATTGCCGGCCTTTTCATGCTCGTCCAGATCTTCCTCGGCCATCGCCTTCCGCTCATTCTTGGTCCCTCGACAGTCATTCTCATCGGGATCCTTGCCAGTCCGGGGGCCGATCCCGAAGCATTGCACACGTCGATCCTGGCAGGCGGTCTGGTCCTCGCCGTCCTGGCAGCGACGGGACTCCTCGGGAAGATCGAGCGGTTGTTCACCCGGCGCGTCACGGCCGTCGTTCTTCTCCTGATCGCATTCACCCTGATGCCGACGATCATCCGGCTCTTGACGGGATCCGAAGGCGGGGTTGCCCCGCAGCTGAACATCCTGTTCGGCCTGCTGCTGAGCCTGTCGATGTTGGTTCTCAACCGTTTCCTGGGGGGCATCTGGCGCTCGACGCTGATCCTCAGTGCAACGGTGGCGGGGACAATCGTTTATCGCCTTCTGTTTCCCGGTTCCTCAGGCCACGGGCTCGACGGTTCAGCAGCTTTCCTGGCGCCGTTTTTCACCGGGCTGACGACGACGCTGTCTTTCGAACCGGGCCTGTTCATGGCATTTCTGGTCTGCTTTCTCGCGCTGGCCATCAACGACATGGGGTCCATCGAGTCGCTCAACGCCATCGTGCCGGGAGGCGGCATGGAAGAAAGGATCCGGAGAGGGATCACCGTGACGGGCCTTGCGAATATGGTGGCGGGCTTTCTGGGCGTCATCGGCCAGGTGAACTACTCTCTGAGCCCCGGTGTCGTGGCTTCTTCCCGGTGCCTGTCGCGCTTCGCCCTCGTGCCGGCAGCGGTCCTGATGCTGCTGGTCGCTTTTTCCCCTGCGGCCATTGCGTTCATGGAAGCCGTGCCTTCCGTCGTCGTCGGGAGTGCCATGCTTTACATCCTCTGCTCTCAGGTGGCGGTGGGTCTTGTGATGTTGCAGGAGGAGGGCAAACCTCTCGGATTCAGTGACGGCCTCGTCGTCGCGATGCCGCTTCTTCTGGCGATCATCGCGGCCTTCCTCCCGCCGGAAGTGATCCGGTCCTTTCCCTCCCTCATCCGCCCCGTGGCGGGCAACAGCTTCGTCATGGGTGTGCTGACCGTGCTCTTCCTGGAGCATGTCCTCTTCAGGGACGCGGGGAAGGGCCCCGGCAGCTGAAGCCTCTGCCTGTGGCAAGGCATCATTTTCCAGGGATTTCCAGACCCACCTGTGGTATGAAAAGACGATCAGAAAATATTCCAACCGGATGAAAGCAGGGGCACGATGAAATTTCTATCCAGCCGCGAGAAGTTTTATGATCTCTTTGAAGAGCTGGCCGAGAAGATGGAAGAGGGGTGCAAGCTGTTCACCGAGATCATCAACAACTATGACTACTCGGAATTCAAGGTCGTCAAGCTCAAGGAGATCGAGCACGAGGCCGATCACATTACCCACCAGGTCTACAAGAGAATGCATCAGACGTTCCTCACACCCCTGGACCGGGAGGACATTTATGCCCTGGCGAACAAGATGGACAGCATCCTCGACGAGGTCGAGTCCGCCGCCGTGCGCATGTACCTCTACAGGATGAAAGTGCCGCCGCAGGAACTCATGACACTCACAGGGATCCTCTGTGAGGCGATCGCCAGAATCAAGACGATTGTTTTTTCCATGCGGAAAAAACAGGATGCGCCGCTGATTCTTGAGCTCTGTGTGGAAATCAATACACTGGAAAACGAGGCGGATCAGGTGCACCGCGCTGCGATGGTGAGGCTCTTTGAGAAGGAAAAGGATGCCATCGAATTGATCAAAATGAAGGATATCCTGGGCAGGATCGAAACCGCCATTGATAATTGCGAGGATGTTTCCAACGTCATCGAGGGAATCGTCCTCAAATACAGCTGAGCCTGGGTACGTGTGAAATGAAAGACGCAAACCGTTTACAAATCATGGAATGCGGTGGATTCCTTTGCGAGTCCGAGTTTGTGGAGTACCGGCTGTGAAGATCGCTGCCGAGATCCTGCTGATCATCCTGCTGTGCCTGTCAACGGCCGTGTGCGGACTGGCTGCTGGAGTGCCGAAGTGCCTCTCCAGGGAGCCGTCGGATTCGGTCGAGTTCGTGGCTGCGAAGGCGAAACTTTCCCAGAAGGAGCTTCTCGCGCGGCTGGTCTATGCCGAAGCTCTTTCCACCGGTATCGGCGACAACCCCCTCGTTCACGAGGCCATTGCCTGGGGGGTCATGAACCGCGTGCGGCTGGCTGAGCGCTCCGAGAGCATGAAAAAATCCTACGGCAGCGGCGTCGTGGGCGTGATGTTCCGGAAGGGCCAGTTCAACCCCGCCGTCTCGCCGAGATCCCCCTTCTCGCGGGATTTCCTGTGCCCGAAGGAGCACACCCTCTGGAAACTGGCCGTGACGGCTGCAGGGAAGGCCCTGGCCGGCGAGAGAAACCCGTTCATCCAGACACCATGGGAACAGGAGAACCATCTTTCCCTGGTCGTGAATTTCTATTACCCGAAGTCCATTCAGGCCAAGGGGCCGCACCCGTCCTGGGAGGGGGGTGGGGGGTTGGAGTTCATCGGCGACGTCCCGATCGGCGACAAGCTGCTGCCCGCCGAGCACATCCGTTTCTACCGCCTTGCCCACCCGCCGGCAGATCTAAAAAATGGCAAAGAAGCAAAGTAGTCTCATCACTCGGCGCGCAAGCCAGGGCGTCCCTGCCGTGGGGATACAACATCGGCAAAAAAGATCAGTACACGTAAGGGAAGATGACCGTGGTATGGACACTGGAAATAAAGGTTCTCAGATTATCGATTTCCTTTTGCGGGTCCGGGAATTCAAAAACATGCGGGTGGGTCTCGATGTAACTCGTGTCGAACCTCTCGGCGCGGAAGTCGGCGTCGCGGCAGATGGCCCTGTGAAACGGGATCGTTGTCCGGGGGCCTGCAATCAGAAAGTAGTCCAATGCCCGCTGAAGGCGCTGTACCGTTTGTTCCCAGTCGTAGCCCCGGGCGGTCATTTTCACGAGCAGGGAATCGTATTCGAGAGGGATCTTGTATCCTTGAAAGACAATCCCGTCCAGGCGGATGCCGGGGCCGCCTGTCGGCAGATATAGCTCGATGGTCTTGCCACCGTCCGGCGCAAAATCGTTCCAAGGATTTTCTGCGTTGATCCTGACCTGGATGGCCTTTCCCAGCAGGCAGATGCGGTCGGGGGGAATGCTCAGTGGTCTCCCCTCGGCAATCCGGATCTGCTCCCGAACCAGATCGATATTGACGAGTTCTTCCGTCACGGTGTGTTCCACCTGCAGGCGGGTGTTGATCTCCAGGAACCAGAACTGATGGGTCTTCGGGTCGACCAGAAACTCCACTGTTCCGGCATTCACGTATCCGGCTTCCCGGGCCGCCCGGATGGCGGCTGCGTAAAGTTCCTGCATGACCTCGTCGGGCAGATTCGCCGGGGCGATTTCGACCAGTTTTTGATGCCGTCTCTGGATGGAGCAGTCTCGTGATCCCAGGTGGATCACCTTGCCGTGTTGATCGGCCAGGATCTGAATTTCGATGTGTCTCGGCGCATCGACGCAGCGTTCGACGTACACGCTGTCGTTCTTGAAGGCGCTCTTCGCCTCCGCCCGCGCTCTCCGCAGCTGGCTGACCAGTTCCCTGTCGCCGTCTGCCCTGCGAATGCCCCGTCCTCCCCCTCCGCCGGTGGCCTTGACCATGACCGGGTATCCATGTTCCCGAGCAAAAGCGACCGCCTCTTCACCTCCTCGGTCTCCTTCCGGCAAATCAGGCGATCCGGGCAGAATCGGGATACGGGAGCGACTGGCGATTTCTCTTGCCAGGACCTTGTTGCCGAGATCCCGGATCACGCTTGCCGGAGGCCCGATGAAGATGAGGTTCGCCTTTTCGCAGGCTTCTGCGAAGTCGGGATTTTCCGAAAGAAAACCATAGCCCGGGTGGACGGCATCGGCACCGGTTTTTTTTGCGAACCATACCAGTTTTTCGATATCGAGATAATCACAACGGGGCCCGTTTCCGATGAGGACCGCCTCTTCGGCCATGCGGGTATAGTAGGCATCGCTGTCGGGTTTCTCATAGACGACCACCGATTCGATGCCCATCTCCTTGGCCGTCCGGAGGATCCGCAGGGCGATTTCGCCGCGGTTGGCGATCAGGATTCGTCGGATTTTGCGTTCTGCGTTTTTGGCGGACATGATGGGTTCATTGCTCCTCATAGCCAGTTGGCCGGCAGAAACTCGGCCGTGTACAGCTCCATGAAAAACGACTCAAGTTTGGCTGCTTCAGCAGTTGCCGAGGGATACTGGAAAATCTCCGGATGGTTCATGATGTAGCGCGTGTCCATACGCTCGTTCCGGAAATCGAGCTCGCTGCAGATGGCCCGGTAAAACGGTATCGTTGTCTGTGGCCCTACGATCACGAACGAATCCAGGGCCTGACGGAGCCGGCTCGTCGTCTGCTCCCAGTCATACCCGCGCACCGTCAGCTTCAGGAGAAGCGGATCATACTCGGCGGGGACCCGGTATCCCTGGAACACGATACCGTCGATCCGGATTCCGGGCCCTCCCGGTGGAAGATAGAGATCCACGGTTTTATCGCCGTCGGGACGGAAATCCTGCAGAGGGTCTTCTGCGTTGATACGGACCTGGATCGCTTTCCCCGACAGCTTGATGCGCTCCTGAGGAATCTGCAACCGGTGGCCCTCGGCGATGCGGATTTGCTCCCGCACGATATCGACGGTTGTCAATTCCTCCGTGGCCGGGTGTTCTACGGTCAGCCGCCTGTTGAAGGTCATGAACCAGAACTGCTCCGTTTCGGGATCGACGAGGAATTCCAGGGAGCCCGCATTGACGTAGCCGACGGCCCGGGCCGCCCGAATCGAGGCCCGGTAGAGCGCATCGAGAAGCCCCGGGGAAAGGTTTGCAGGTGCAATTTCCACGAGCTTCTGGTGCCGCCGTTGGATGGATCCGTCGAGGGACCCCAGGTGGATGATGTTGCCGTGCTGATCGGCCAAAATGGGAATCTCGATGTGCCTCACAGAATTCATGCATTTTTCGATAAATACCCCGGCATCCCAGAGAGGCCGGGACTGCGACCGGATGTAGATGAGGTGTTTCATCAGATCCATCTCGTTTTTGACCCTGCGGACTCCGCGCCCGCCGCCACCGCCTGTCGCCTTGATCATCAGCGGGTACTCGTGATTTTTCCCGAAACGCATCGCCTCCATAAGCCCTCTTTCACCGGGGCTCAGGAGTTCGGTTCCGGGAATCGTCGGGACCCCGGACTGCTGCATCATGTGGCGCACGGCTGACTTGTTGGATAGATAACGCAGTACCCAGGAAGGAGGACCGATAAAGGTGATCCCCGCTTTTTCACAGGCTTCAGCGAAATCGGGGTTTTCCGAGAGGAATCCGTAGCCGGGATGGATCGCATCGGCCCCGGTTTCCTTGGCCGCCCAGATCATCTTTTCAATATCGAGATAATCCGTGATGGGCCCGTCGCCGATTTCGATCGCTTCCTCGGCGTAACGAATGAAGTAGGCATCGCGGTCCAGTCTTTCATAGGCCACGACGGTCATCAGGCCGAGTTCCTTGATCGTTCGGATGACCCGGAGGACGATTTCCCCACGGTTTGCGATCAGGATCTTGCGGATGGGTTTTCTCTGCTGCATTGTCATATCCCCGACTTGGGATTACCCGGCCACCTGTGGGCAGACCGGCGGATCGTTATTTGTGTGGTGCTCCGGAAAAGTGCCTGACACGCAGGCCAGAGGCCGGCAAGAAGGCAACACTGCGCTTAGGACAGAGGCGGCGCCCTGGAAGAAAAAGACAGGGTCAGCGAGAGGCGGGGCACGGACTGTCCGGAATCCGTGAAGGCGGAGGAAACCGGCGAGGCCGTTTCTGAGGACGATGAGCAATCGTGGATTCCGGGGGGCGACTGTTGCTTATCACTCTGGAAACTGAGATTGTCCTGGGATGTGCTGAGCTGAGGGAATTTGGGTACAAGACCATCCTGATCGACCGTATCAGCGACGATCGCCAGCACCAGAAAAGGAATCGACAGGATCAGGATCGTGGTTCGGATTGTTTTCATGCTTATGGCCAGCCAACGCGATGCCTTTCATTGCATGGAAAGACCGACCCTGTCAATATGCATTTACATCTAAAAGATGCCTTCCATATTTTCCGCATAACCCGTCATTTCCACATATCCCTCGCAGGTTACCGCCCGGTCTGCAGCGGTTCCTTTGCCGTCCACGGCCCCTTCCCAGTAGGTGACGCCCGTCGAGCCGGCGGTGATCAGTTCCTGGGCCGCCACAAGCGGTGCGAGCTGGATATCGATTTCTGCCGATGGAATACGGATCCGCCAGCGGTTGGGATAGGCACCGTTGCTCTGGGGACTCTTCCAGGTCCCGAGGACTTCCATCCGGATCTCGCCCTGTTTCAGGTGCCGGGACTTACCATCGGGATCGACGAGGGTCCCAGAGGATTCCTTTTCTACCGTTCCGTCTTTTTTCCGGAGGAAGAAAAGCATCAGGTCCCGTCCGTCGGAGAGGTGGATCGAAAACCAGTCCCAGCCGACCTGGTCTTTCGAGAGGACATTGGAGCCGAATTCCTGGTCGAACCAGCTGACCCCTTCGACCGGTGCGGGAATCTGCGCTTCGGGGGGCCTGATCGTCCCTCGCGTGGCGAGATCCGTGAAAGAATAGTAGTAGGATGCCTGTCCCCGGTTCGGTCCCTTGCGGCTGAGCCCCCGCTCGCCCTGAAGAATGAGGGGTTTTCTCGGCGTGAGCGTAAGGGAAAGCTCCATGCCCTCATGGCTGGCCCGAAGAATAATGGAATCCCCGTTCATCTTTGCCGACCAGCCGAGGTTCCAGACGTTCAATCCATCTGTTCCCGATCCGGCAAGCCCCGGGCCGGGGCGCGTGATCCGTTCGGCGAAATAGAATCGGTTGCCTCGGACGTCAGTGATGGTGAAATGGGCCGGATAGAGGTCGCGGAGCGACCAGGGATTTTCCGGATCCGAGGGCTTGAGACGCACTCCCTGGCGGAAAAACGTCAGTTGGTACCCGTAGCGGTTTCCTGTCCCGTCACGGAGGTTCCCCGTGAAGTACCACCACTCGGTGCGGAATTCCGGGTGTGTCCCGTGATCCCGGGGAAAGCTCCAGGTCCGCGGACCAACCGCCTGCTTCCAGTCATCGGCGGCAAGGGCAGACGGGCAGGCGAGTACCGAATAAACGACGATAAGCAATAAAATTGTTTTGCTTTTCATGCGCACGCTTCCGATTCTTTTCCCCACACGCTACACCCTGCACGCTGTTTTTCTATTCTTCCCTGATCTGCATCTGCGGGAAGGTGCGCTTCACTTTCCAGATCGGGTAGAGTGCCGCCCCGACGCTCGCGGCCAGCGCCGTTGCCGCCGTCAGGGCGTAGGGCTGCCAGTCGGGGTAGTAGAAAACGGTCCAGTTGAAGCTCCGCAGGTTGATGATGCGGATGAGCAGAATTGCCAGCAGCGTCCCCACGCCGGAGCTGAGAACGAAGCTCACGAGCCCCATCCCGATTGCCTCGAGAAGCGTCATGCCGGCTACCTGGCCCGTGGAGAAGCCCAGGGCCCTCAGAATTCCGAAATCGCGCTGCCGCTCGATGAAGAGTGTCAGCAGGGCCCCCGTGATCCCGAAGAAGGCGATGACGATCGCGATGACCCGCATAGAGCGCGTTACGGCGAAGGTGCTGTCGAAGACCTCGAGGATTTTGCCGTGAAACTGCTCGCGGGTGGAAGCGGGGATTCCCCGCAACAAGGCCCTGCTCCGGACATCGTCGAGAATCTTCAGCCTGCGCGGTTCGGCCGGGTCGATGAAAACGGCGACGCTGTTGATCGTCCTGTCGGCGTAGAGGGCGATGTAGGTTTCGCGATCCATCATGATGAGGCCGTGCTCCGTTGAATAGTCATAGAAGACGGCCTCGATGCGCAGATCGACGGGGCCTGCAACCCCTGCGAGGGTGACCACGCCTCCCGGGGCCGCGTCGAAGGTTCGGGCAAAGCTTTCCGAGACAATAACGTCGCCCTTCTTGACGGCTTCCCAGTGCTCGTCTCCGCCCGTGACCCAGCCGAAACGGGCGAACCGCTGGAGCACGTCGGCCTTGATGCCCGCCACGTGCACCGTCCGGCCGAGATAAAGCACGGGCACCTTGCGGTAGGTGTCAACGCCGCCGATTCCCGGGATGAGCTTGAGCTCTTCGTAGAAGTTCTCGGGCACCTCCATGTCCGAGGCGTTGGAGATGTACATGTCGCCGCGCAACTGGGTGCCCATCCACCAGATCAGGGATTCACGGAAGCTGCCGATCATCGATCCCAGGCCGATGGACATGGAGAGGGCCACCATGAAGGCGGCGACGGCAACGCCGGTCCGGCCGAGGTTCTGGATGATGTTTCCTGCGGCGATCCGGCCGGGAAGTCTCCCCATTCCGCCCAGCAGGAGTCGGAGCAGCGGGTTGGCGACCACCATGAAAACACCCGTCAGCAGGCTCAACCCGAAAAGGAAGCCGAAGACGCCGATGAACGCAACGTAAATCTGCTTCGAGAAGAATGCGAGGACGATAATGCTGGCGATGAGGAAGAATACACCCACCAGCGCCACGGCCCGGGCTTGGTGACGGGTTTCCCTGCTCCCCGAGCGACCTTGCAGGGTAAGCACGGGATCGACGCGGGTCAACTCCAGCAGGGGATAGAGGCTTCCCAAAAGGCTTGCCCCGAGGCCGACCGCCACCCCGGCAGCGGGGATCCACCACGACCAGGGCATGGGAGCAGGCCGGAGGAAAAAGTAGAGGCTGCTGATCGTGCCGCCGATGATGTCCGACAGCGCCCGGCTCAAAAGAAAGCCGAATACGCTGCCCAGGATTCCGCCGAAAATACCGAAAAGGGCGATCTCGGTCAGAAAGGCCCCCGCGATCTCGCTCCGGCCGGCGCCCAGGCTCCGGAGAATTCCTGCGTCGCGTCGTCGGCTCACGACGGTAAACATGGCCGTGTTGTAGATCAGAAAGACGCTCACGAAGAGGGCCATCAGCGACAGGGCCTCCAGGTTGAGCCGGAAGGCCCCGATCATGGCGGCGAAAGTATCCTGCCGCTCTTGCCTGGACTGGATCCGGTAACCCTCCTGCCAGCGAGAGGCAAAACCGTTTTCGTCGGAAAGAATGAGATCGACGTGGTCGATCTTTCCGGCGATCGCAAGAAACTTCTGCGCGTGGGCGATGTCCATGAGGATCAGGGGCTCACCGGAAGGGTTGGGGAATGTCCCGATCACCCGGAGGGTTCCCTTCAGGGTGGCCAGCTCACCGCCCCTTGTGAGTCCAAGATCGCGGGCGAGGTTTTCTTCGAGGAGCACGGCCCGCTCGTCGGTGAGGAAAACGAGAGAATCCTCGAAGGAGCTGCCGGGACGCTTATTGAGGGGGGCTCGGGAGATCTCGGGACGGATGGCCCGATCGAGAAAGGGATCGATGCCTAAAAGCCGGACGAGATTGCCATCGGTCAGTTTCAGACGCCTCTCCACGACGGGAGCGAGGGACGCTACGGCAGGGTCATGGACAAGATCCCGCAGGATCGTTTCGTCCATGGGCCCTGCAAGCCGCTCAAGCGTGTGAGACGATTTTCCCTTGAGAAACTCTACGGCCCGGGAAAAGCTGGAGAGGGCCGATTGCGCCGACAGGGTCATCCCGATGACGGCGGCCACCCCGCAGGCGATTCCCAAAAGCTGGAGTAGGCTGAGGCTGCGCCGCCGGTGCAGAGAGCGAAGGAAGGATCGGGTGACGGTGCGCAAGAAGACCTCCGCGAAAGACCAGGGACGAAGACCCTGGGTCCTTTAACCTTATTTCAGTCGCAGGTTTCGCCTTCGGCGATCACACCGTCCACCATTTTCAGGATACGGTCGGCATATCGGCAGGCTATCGGTGTGTGAGTGACCATGATCAGAGATGAATTGGATTCCCGGCTGCGCAGAGTGATAAGTTCCAGGATCCGGGTTCCTGTTGCTGTGTCCAGGTTACCCGTGGGTTCATCGGCAAGGATGAGGGCGGGCTCTTTCACGATGGCCCGGGCGACGGCGACGCGCTGCTGCTCACCACCCGATAACTCGTGGGGATACCGGGATTCCTTGCCCTCCAGGCCGACCTTTGCCAGAGCCTCGCGCGCAATCTTCGGATTCGGTGTTCGGGACAGCTCGAGGGCAAGGTGAACATTTTCGAAGGCCGTCAATGTGGGAAGGAGATTGAAAAACTGAAAGATAAAACCCAGGCGCATCCTGCGCAGTTCGGTACGGCCCTTTTCCCCCAGGAGATTCAGGTTTTTCCCTTCGATTTCGATGGTGCCGCGCGTAGGACGGTCCAGCCCGGCCAGGCAGTTGAGAAGGGTCGTCTTTCCGGAACCGCTCTTTCCGAAGAGGGCGATGATTTCCCCCGGGGCCACCTCAAGCGTTGCACCCCGAAGGGCTTGCGTCACGACCTGTCCGTTATCGTGATATTCTTTCCAGAGGTCGACAACACGTACGACGGGCTCTCTCATGCAGGTCTACCCGGTCTCGTTACTTCAGGACCGAAGATCGAGGCTCGAGCGCGAGGACTTCTCTTCTGTTCCCTCGATCCTCGTTCCTTGGACCTCAATCCTGGCTTTAGATATCCTTCAGGCGGAGGTTCTCCGGCGATTTCTCGATGGCATCGCCGAAGGCCTTCAGGCTCTTCGTGAGACGCTCCATCTCTTCTGTCATGGCCACGGGGATCTGGTTCACGCCCCGGCGGTCCAGGGCATCGATGACGAAGGCCACCGTCAGGAGATCCGTGTCGCGGGCAGGTACGTAGGCGGCCTCGTCACGGTCGTGGTTGACCGCCTCGAGAAGGACCCCGCTTGCCTTGAGATCCTCCAGAATTCCCTCGGTGAGTCCCCGGGGGACCTCGAGGTTCTCCGATATGCTCGCCGCGGTGAGAGGAACTTTACCCTCTGCGAATTTCCGGCTCATATGGTTGAGGACCCTCAGGGCGATGAATCTCCGGAAGTAGTGACTTGCGCGCCTCGCATCGGGGCCGTACTCGAGGGCATCGGCATTCTGGTGGATGCAGGAGAGCTCGGCTCCGGCCAGCACGATGATCCAGCTCAACTGCAACCACGTGAGAAACAGTGGCAGGGCGGCAAAGCTGCCATAGATGGCATTGTACTTGGCAACCCCGACCTGGAATTTTACGTAGATCAACTGGACGATGACGTACACGGAACCGGCGATCATACCGGCCACGAACCCTGACTTTCGGCTCACCTGCCTGTTCGGCATGAAGACGTAGAGAAACGCGAAGAGAACCCACATGATCACGAAGGGGGAGATCTCCAGGAAAAGCACGACGACGGGACCCAGGATTCCCTGCATGTGGAACCGCTTCGTGATCGCGGCGAGCTGGGTCGTGACGAAAACGGTGACGCTCCCCGACATGACGAGCAGCACCGGCGCCACGAGCATGACGGAAAGATAGTCGGTAATCTTGCGCGAGAGAGAGCGTTCTTTCTTGACCGACCAGATGTCGTTGAAGGAACTCTCGATGTTGCCGAGGACCTTGATGATCGTCCAGAACAGCAGGATGACGCCGACACCCGCGATGAGGCCACCCTTGGTGTTCGCAAGAAGGGAATTGGCGAATTCGAAGATCTCGAGGAGAACTTCTTCCTGCCCCTCGAAACGCTCCAGGATCCTTTGCTGCAGGATTTTCTCGAACTCGAAGCCCTTGGCAATTCCGAAGGCCATGGCGACGATAGGGACGATGGAAAGCAGCGAAAAGAAGGTCAGAGCCGAAGCCCGCAGCTGGCAGCGGTGCTCCTGGAAAGAGCTTACGGCGGCGAGGAGGATTCGCAGATACCGGATTCCGAACGATTTGAGCGGCGGCAGGCCTTTCGCACGGATCCTCCAGATGTCTTCCTGGATGAACTTCTTCAGCCTGGCGTTCATCTCGGCACCCTTTCTTTCACAAGAAGCGGTTTTGTCTGAACGGTTCTAGCAACGGTGTTGATTCTGATGTCCGATGCTTGTTGTTTTAACACATCAGAGAATGCAGGTAAAGGGCTGCGGAGCTTAGTAATTCTCCGCAAGGATTTCGTAATAGGCCTTCGGGTGATTGCAGGCGGGGCACGTTTCGGGTGCCTCGGCGCCTTCATGGACGTAGCCGCAGTTTCGGCAGTGCCACTTGACGGGCGATTTCTTCCGGAAGACTTCTCCGTTCACGATGTTGGCCAGCAGTTTCCGATACCGCGCTTCGTGGATCTGTTCCACTTCGGCGATCTCGCGGAAGGAACCGGCGATCTCCGGGAAACCCTCCTCCCGGGCCCCTCTCTCGAAATCGGCATACAGGGTCGACCATTCGTGGTATTCGCCTCGGGCGGCAGCTTCGAGGTTGGCCTTCGTGTCGCCGATCACACCGGCCGGGTAGGCTGCCGTGATCTCCACGTCGCCACCCTCCAGGTACTTGAAAAACACTTTTGCATGTTCTTTCTCGTTTTCGGCCGTCTCCAGGAAGATGGCAGCGATCTGCTCGAAGCCTTCCTTCTTCGCGGCACCGGCGAAATAGGTATAGCGGTTCCTTGCCTGGGCCTCGCCTGAAAAGGCCGCAAGGAGATTTTTTTCTGTCCTGGTTCCCTTGATCGATCTTGTCATGGAGACATACCTCCGGAATTGAAAATTTCACAGCATTTCTTCCCTTGGAAGGGGCAAGAGTCAGGTGAATTCATGCACGCAAACGGAAGCGGTGTCAAATCTTAAATCGCAATCGCGTCACACCTCTCCCGGATTCGATCGCCCGTTATCCTAAAACCGTGGACTCGAAGGGAGCGATCCTGATATATTTATCGTCAATTCAAGAACCGCGTGGAGGTGCACGATGATCCCCGACGTCGTTTTTTCCGCCTTTCAGTTGAAGAGCCGGTGCCTCAAAAACCGGCTCGGTGTGGCCGCCATGACCCGCATGTCCTCTCCGGGCGACAGTGTCCCGCGAAAGGATGTGCTGGAGTTCCTCGTCAGGCGGGCAGCGAACGGCTCCGCCATCGTCTTTACGGAGGGTATCGTTACGGACTATGAGAGCGCCCAGGGCTATCCCCGGCAGGGGAGGCTTCTCACGCAGCGCCAGCTCGATGCCTGGAAACCGGTCGTCAAGGCCATACAGGATGCCGGTGCCGTCGCCATCGCGCAGTTGTTCCACTGCGGGAGGGCTGCCTGGCCGGAGGTGAATCCGGCCGGTCGCATTCTTGCCCCAAGCGCCTTGGCCCCGAAACAGAAAAACCCCCTCACGGGGAAACCGTACCCTGTTCCCGACGAGATGAGCCGTTTCGACATCGAGCACGTCATCAACGGGTTCGTCGAGACGGCAAAGGGGGCCATGGCCGCGGGCTTCGACGGTGTTGAAGTTCACGGCGCCCACGGATACCTCATCACCCAATTTCTGTCGGCGACATCCAACCACAGGACCGATGAATACGGTGGGTCCGTGGAAAACCGGTTCCGCTTTGCCCGCGATATCATCCGGGCCGTTCGTCCCGTCGTTCCGGAAGATCGCCTCATCACCTTCCGCATCTCCAACTGGGGCATCGCCGACATGGAGGTTTCCCTTTTCGAGAGCAGGGAGGAGTGGCAGGAGATGATCCGACTCCTATCTATGGAACCCGTCGATGCCGTCTCCGTTTCCACCTACCGCTATTCCGATAAGGCGTTTGGAACGGAAAAGACCATGGCAGGTCTTACGCGGGAAGCGACGAAGCTGCCGCTGATGGTCTGCGGGCAGATCCACGACCGGGCCGCCTGCGAGGACGCCCTGAAAGATGCCGACATCGCGCTTTCGGCCAAGTCGATGCTGTTGAACCCCAACTGGGTCGAGGACGTGAAGCAAGGGAAGAAACTGCCGCTCTACAAGTCATCAGAAGCCAACGTGGCATACACGGAAACGCCATTACCATGAAAGGCAACAGGTGAGAGGTCGCAGGGAAGGGATGTCATCTCGGCGGCAGGGACTTATTTTTCTCTACTTGCCACCCGCGGCCCTCGAATACTGAAGGAGACCTCCATGACAACCAAGAACCCAAAAGACTCATCAGAATGGGTGACCGGTATTATACGCGAGTGGGTCAACACCTCACCGGAGAACACCCTCGGGAACGCAGCGAATGACAGGGCCTGGGACGACCCGCTCGTCGGTTTTTCCCGGGGCGATGACGCCTACTGGGAATCCTTCCGGGAGCACGTGGGTCCTTTCCACTGGACCCCGGAGGAGGCCTTCGAGAAGGCCTATCCGGGCAGCCGGGTTTCGGCGTCGAGACTCACCGTGATCAGCTGGGTTCTTCCCCAGATGAGAAAAACGAAAGCGGAGACACGGAAGGAAAAGACGTACCCGCCGGAAAGCTGGGCCAGGGCGCGGTTTTTCGGCGAGACGGTGAACGAGAAGCTCCGAAGGTACATGCTGGAGGAACTGAGGAAGGCGGGCATCCCGGCAACAGCACCGGTGCTCCTGCCCGAGTGGTCACGGATGGCGTCGGATAAGTTCGTCTTCGCCTCCAAGTGGTCCGAGCGCCACGCGGCCTTTGTCTCGGGGCTGGGGACCTTCGGGCTTTCCGACGGGCTCATCACTTCCCGGGGAAAGGCTATGCGGGTGGGGTCCGTTGTCGCCGAGACGGAGGTCCCCGCAACACCGAGGCCGTACAAGGGGCACCAGGACTACTGCCTCTGGTTCAGCCAGGGAATCTGCAAAAAGTGCGCGGAACGCTGCCCCGTGGGAGCGCTTTCGGAAAAAGGGCACGACAAGATCACCTGCTCGAAGCACGTTCACGAGACCTGCAAGCAGTATATCGTCGAGCACTATGGATTCCAGGGATATGCCTGCGGACTTTGCCAGACAGGAGTTCCCTGCGAGTCGCGGATCCCCGTGAAAGAGGAACGTGAATAGAAAAGAAAAGGCAGGATCGAATCGACCCTGCCTTTATTGATGGAATTGCTTTTTCGCGCGAAAGGTTAACGTGTTGCCAGGAATATGAGATCTTCCGGTGTTCGAACCACGATGGCGGAACCGTCGGGGGCCACTTTAATATCAAGAACCATCAAAGTGCCGGTGGGCACGCTGGCCAGCTCTTGACCGCTGGTGACATCATAGACATTCACGCCATAGGTGTTTACACTGAGATTACTCGCATTGTAGGTAGTTTTCCAGGAAGATGTGATGACGACCCCGTTGACAACCGCTGGAGCGATATTCTCATAGATTGTCGTGGAACCACCGGCTAAGGTACTCCAGAGAAGGGATCCGGTCTGGAGATTGAGGGCCTGAAGATCACCGCTGCTGTTAATGAAAACAGCCCGGTCGATGGATAAGGTGAATGGCGAGAGGACACCTTTCGCGTAGTTGAAGCAGTATTGTTGCCCGGGATTGTTCGTGTATGTTACACATTTTGGCAGGGCATATCGTTGCGTAATCTTCCCGGTGGCGCTGTCCACGGCAAAGATTTCACTGCCGACTCCCAGGTAAACCTGATTGTTGTAGAAACCTTTAGAGGTCTTGGACAGACCGGAAGGCGCGATACTCCACATCAATGCAGGCTTCCCCAGATCCAGGAAGACCATGCCGCTAATCCCCATGTTGGCATAGGCAGCATTGCCGATGATCAGTGGCTGGCTATATAACCAGCCCGTTTTATATCGCAAGCGTTCCGTACCGGTTGCCTGATCGAGGACCTGGAGATATTGGAGGGATTGGCCAGTAGATTTATCGAAAATGGTCGGATTCGCGTAAAGATTCTGATTCTTGGCGATTATCCAGGCATTGCTGTAGCCGCCGCCCCCGATGAATGGGGGGGCTTGCCACAAGAGTGAGCCGTCATTGGCGTTGAAGGCGTCGAGCCCGGTCCAGCTGTTGAAGATCCGTCCATTGGTATAGGCCAGGGCCCCGAAATAAATTATGGTTTTGCTTGTATTGCGTTTTTCCCATATCTGTGCTCCATCGGAGAAACGAAACGCGCGCAATCGTTGAAGGGCGGTTCCATAATCCCTGTTCGTTTCGTACGACCCGGCGAATATCCGCCCTCCCTGCCAGTCAACGTCCATATTGTTCGGTGAAAACTGAACCGACTGCCTGCCGTCTTCATTGCAGATCTTCTTGGACCAGACGACCTTAAGGCACCCCGCGGTGGAGGAGGAAATCGGCGCCCCGGACGGACACGTCAGATTCGCCTTTTGTTGGATGGCCGTTTTGGGAACAGACGGGACAACCGGCCTCACGGGTGAGGTCTGCAATTGCGCAAGGAGAGTTGCAGCATTGTCAGGCCCGCCGGGAAACGTTCCGGTCTCCGCTGATTCGGCAGGCGACGGCATCATGCCCACGCAAATAAAAAGAAGCATCGCCATTCCCATCAGTACTGTCTGTAATCGTCTCGTGTTCAGAGCCATCACATTCCCTCCCTGTTTCTGATAAAAAATAATCGTGTAGATCACTGCCAATTTTTCCATGTCTGCTGTTCGTCTTTGTGTTGGCAGTGATTGAAAAACGATTTTATATTCGGTACGGCCATTCTTGTCGCTTTTATGGTGAAAATGACTTCGAAAGAGCAGGTACGTATGCACTGGCATTGTAATTGAACGCCAGGGCCGCCTCCGGCAGACGGTCGATCGTTATCTCTGTGAGTCTGCTCTCAAACCCCAGTTCAATCGCACATTCTATGACGATGACATCATGATGGCCCGGATAGAAATCGAGCAGATACTGACTGAAGGAGCGGACACCTTCAAGAGAGACTGTTTCGTTGCGCCTTGCCGTGTTGTCGCCGACGGACCCGATCTGCAAAAAGAGGCTGTCGACATGGGGATTCAATGTCAGATGATTCGCAATGGCCATGGATGTGTGAAAAATCTGAATTCCCCTGTCAGCAATATCCAGATTCAGATCCACAAACATTCGGTCCAGGGAAGAAACAGCTGGAACCACTTCAACAGGTATGCCCGATTTCTCTCCTTCCTCGATAATCAGTTGAGAAATGGAGGAAAAGACCAGTGGATGGCCATGCATCAAAAAGGCCACCGGTGGATTTTCCCGGGCACTCTGGAGGATGTGTTTTGTGATATCCGAATAAATCGTTGTCCTGTTCCTGCCGTCGATATAGTAGAGCGGCATCAGGTTGACCGCATCCGGTTTGAGTCGGGTGATATGCCGCTCAAGGGACGGAAGATCGTGCAGGTAAAAAACGGATTTGCACTCTTGAAGCAAATGCTGGGTGTACAGGGTCAAGTCGTAGAAACTGAAGATACCGGAACCGAGAAGATAGATGCGTGGATCCTGGGGTTGATTCATTCCCACACCTCTGATTCCCATTCACGAGAGAGATCCATGCATTTCCTTGTCATCATGGGCGGAAGATCTCCGGATCCGGCACGTGCCTAATCCGTCTTCGTCATGGTCTGCAGGGGCTGTGTGGTCTGTGGCGCCTTTTTCGACGGCATGCTTGAGGGGGCGACGGATTCCAGTTTCAACGCTTGCTTGGGTTGAGACGTTTCCTTATCAGGCAACCGGGATGGTTTCAGTTCCTTTTTGTCCTCCAGCTTGAAGGCTTGTCTCGGCTGGGATACGGGAACCTGCCCTTGATAGGTGTCCGGTTTGGGCGCAGTGGCGGCATCCGCCAGCAACCTCCGCGACGTCTCTTCATTCAACTGCTTCGTGAAAGGGATGCTCTGTTGCAGGGCCTGGTCTGAGGTAAATACGCGCGGGGCTTTTATCCTGGCTGCCTCGGCAAATGGGGGGACAGACCATCCAAACCAGCTAAACACCATGGATACGAGAAACCCTGCGATCCATACGGTATAGTGAACACTTCTTCGAACGAGAGCCATGATCTTCCTCCTTTGTTGATTCATGCATCGAGGGCCGCTTCCGCCTCAGGGTAGACGGGGGAAAAGGCAGGTGAAACTGGAATTCCTGAGACGATGCGGCGTGATTCTTCGAAAGGCGGCAATAGAACATTTCCCCCCGATTCCGTCTGTCTTACCTCTTGCAGCAAACGCTCGAAACGCAGGAGATCAATCCGGATGACGGTCTTTTCGGGGGCTTCGATAAAATTCTGTTTAAACCAGCAATCGTCTTGATTGAAAGAGTCACATATCTGTGGTTTCTGGGAAGAACTGTGCACGGAACAAGCACATGTTTCTCGTAGAAAAAAGGAGCATGTTTTCCAGTGGAGCAGATACCAGTCCCCCGTATCGCAAAAGACGAATTCCGTTTTTGGATAGAGGAGCCGGTATCTTGCCATGTCAAGATCCTTCAAGGTGGCAGGGGCCTGGTAGTGATGGAGCTGAACCTGGCAACACGGCGCAGGGCACCCGTGGCATGGATTACCTCTCTTACACCCGTTATCGGTGTTCATGGTCGACTCGGACCATCGCTTAGGAACATCCGGCAGAATCTCCCGCCCCGCTGATGGAGATGAATTGACTATCCGGGCTATTTCGAGTTGGGCAATATGATCGGTCCCCGGCGGTTCTGGCTTTCCAGGGGACTGCGCACCGTCCACTTATCGGAAAAAAATGACGAAGATTGCCGGTTGTTGTCCTCCGTATGGGATAGAGTTATGATCTGAAACGATGCCTGGATCGGTTCATGTCTTCCCGGAGGCGGCGTCCACTCCAATATGAAATGGATGTTCGTCCTTTTGAAATCACCTGCAATGCCGATATTCGACTGATACAGGTGATAGTTGCGACGAGAATTGTCATAAAACGTAACCCGTTCCAGGGGAAGCTCCAGCCTGGCATTGAACCGCTCCGATGGTTCGCTTTCCAGCACGTACAGCCTCACACTGGACGGCTCGCCGCCGTGCTTTAACATGATCCGATAATACCCGGGACGTAGAGAGGATTCATACAGGGCGTACCACTTTTCCCTTCTGCCTGTCATTCGCTCGATCGGGCTTCCACCCTCAAAGAAAAAACTGACATGAAGCGGATAATCGTCGGCATACATCACATAAGCAGGGATGATGTCTTTCTCATGACAAAGCGCCGCATCCGGACACATCACACCAGCAGCAACCATGAAAAAAAGGATGAGGAACGGATTCGCCCTTTTGTGTTTCATGCTCAATCCTCAGAAAGCCTCTTCGCCAGTTCCAGAACAGCCGCTTCGATGCAGGATCTCAGGGCCTTGTCGACGCTTTCCTTCCTGGCAATTTTCACATTCGCATCGGGATTGAGCGGCACGGATTTCTTGTAAAGGCCCGCGACACTCTGGGCCAGTTTTCCGATACCGGAAACGCCTCCCTGGGCCGCCTCGATTTTCTTGCGAACATTCACGGAGTCGATCACCAGGCCCGTCTCGGCGCTGATGATCCGTACGTCAAGACCAATCGAATCGGTAACCCCGGCGCGCCCCATCTCCATTCCCCCGACGCTGATGTTTCCTTCCGATTGCTTTTCGTTGGGATTGCCTTCGGTCACCGCAGCTTCAAAAATGTACTGGGCGCCTGCAAACTTGGTGTTGGCGGCCCGTCCGGTTGCAGCACCGGATGCCTGGAATTGCCGTTCCTTGGAGACGCCCTCCTGTATTCTCTGACGCTCTGCGACGGTGAATGCCCCCGATTTCACCAGGGCTGTGACAAACATGTCCAGTGCCGATGCCGTGGGGACGTCAGGGACCGTGCTCCTGAAATCATAAATGGCAACGACGGGCTTGGGTCCCGCTTGCCGCTTCAGGTTTTTCAGCTTCTTGCTCGTCCCGGAATCGTCGACGACGGCGTCCTCATCGTCGCCGAAAAGCCCCGCCGCCATCGAGACGTGGGCGCAGAGCAGAACGGAAAGCATTATCGACAGCAGTACAAGAATCCATTTGTCGCGTTTCATTGAATCGTTACTCCTCCATCGATGCTTGTGCGTTTTGATTGCCACCGATCACGAATCACGGCTACTTCTCGACGATGACTCTGTTCACGAGCTTGAGCCGTGTTGTCTTCCCTCCCGAAAAAGTCAGGAGAATGTCCTCTCCCTCGAAGGCCGCATCTGTCGGCACCGCCGATATCTCGACGAGGTCCTGCGCCTGGCAACTGGACAGGTCGATGGCAAAAGCTCCGAATTGCTCCACGCGCCTGACCTTGAAAACGACGAAAGACCAGCTGCCTTCTTTTGATTTGAAAATCTTCTGAACGCGGTCCTCACCCAGCGATATGTGATCTCTGTCCTGACCCGCAGAGTCCTTCAAAATCACGGTCTGACGGTCCTGGCTGAGTTGGACATTGCAGCCCTGGGGTGCGGCGGCAGGCATGGCGGGCTGTGGCATCATCCCCGGCTGTCCAGGCTGTGCTTGCGGATAAACCCCGGGCTGTGGAACCTGGCCACCCTGCATCGGAACGGGTTGACCCCAGGCGTCGGTCTGCATGGGAACATTCCCCGGCACAGTTGCTCCCTGCGGGTAAATCATCTGCTGCTGTTGACCGCCCTGGGCCGGTCCCTGGGGGTAAGGCGGCTGTTGCTGCTGCTGGCCCCACTGACCTCCTTGCACTCCTTGCGGGTAGCCCGTCTGCTGCTGGCCACCCTGCGTCGGAACGGGTTGACCCCAGGCGTCGGTCTGCATGGGAACATTCCCCGGCACAGTTGCTCCCTGCGGGTAAATCATCTGCTGCTGTTGACCGCCCTGGGCCGGTCCCTGGGGGTAAGGCGACTGTTGCTGCTGGCCCCACTGACTTCCCCCTTGTGCTCCCTGAGGGTAGCTCGTCTGCGGTTGCTGAGGGCCCTGCATCGGGGCCGCTTGCGGATAACCGGGGGAAGCCTGCGGGTATCCCGGTGCGGAAGGCATGCCCTGTTGTTGTTGCTGTGACTGCCCTCTTTTCTGGCTTTGCTGTTTCAGTGGCGATTGGATCGGCGACTGAGACTGCGTGGGAGACTGCATGGAGGGAGGGACGGTCTCACCGGATGGATACGGTTGAGAGGGAACATCCTGGGGATTTTGTGCAGCAGCGTCCTGGGGAGGCGGCCACTGTGCCCTGACATCTGTTGTCGACACAGGATGTGAAAGCAGACCGACACTCAGGAGCAACATGAAAATTGAACAAGAAAACCGACGCAAACGAGAATGTGGATGCCTCATGCGAATCCTGTTTTCAGCAGACTTGACGTGTATGCTTTATTATTATTGTCTTGTTTTGGAGGTAAAGATAGAATAAAGAAAATTGCGTGTCAAGGTCGATTAAAAGAGTGTTCATCGTCTCAGACGAGCAAACGAGAAACAAGAAAATCCTGTTCTGCCGCAGTTCACGGTTGCATCCTTTGCGTCATAACCGGTCAGGGATTCAAAGACTACTCATGGAGGTGAAGTGGACATGACTCTTCTCTCAAAATCGTGCTGCACGATTCTGGCAATGATTCTTTTCTTTTCTGTTTCGCTTGTGAGCGCGGCGGAGAAAGAGCAAAAAAAACCTGTAACCCAGTACTGGGTGAGTGTTGCAATACAAAATACAAGTATTCCAGGCATGCCGCAGGGAGAAATGACGGGAATGCAGGGAATGCTCATGGGAAAAATGATGCCCGGGGGAATGGGGCCGAAGAGAAGCCTCCTTTTGCAACTCAGTGCACCGGGCACTCCCCCGGCAGCCCCGGAAGCAACCCACGACATCCCTCCCGGCCTGGATATGGGCAAGACCCTGCCTCTTCTGATTCCCGAGCGTGAAAAGCCGGTGCGCAGTGGAGAAGGGTCAGACCGAGAGGTGGAAAAACCCAAGGTGCGCATGCTCTTTTACTGGGGGTGCAGCGAGACGGTGCGACCGGGACAACCGAGGGTCCTTGACACCGAGAAGATGAGCATGATCGAATTCGGAAAGGCCATGGCGGGCCGCTCCGGGTCGGGTCAGGTTCCACCATCCCCGAGGACAGGATGGGCCTATTCGGAATGGCCCAACAAGAGCGATCAGCAGAGTGTGCCGAAAAGCAGTTCCTTACTGGGAAGCCACTTCATCCACGGCAATTACACCCCGGATATTAAATTCGCCGTTGGCGAGAGGCATGACTTCATGGCGCCTGTTGAATTTACCGCCGTCAAGGGAGGGTTGACAGAAAGTATCGCATTCCAGTGGAAGAAGATCCCCACGGCAATCGGCTATTTTTCCGTGGCGATGGGCCATAACGAGCAGACCGGCGAGACCATCATCTGGTCGTCCAGCGAGGTTCAGGATCCAGGCTTCGGCCTGATAAACTATCTCTCCCCGGCAGATGTCAGCAGGTTCATCAGGGAGAAGGTGGTTATGGGGCCCGAGGTAACAAGCTGTTCGGTACCCAGGGGCATATTCAAGGACGGAAAAGGGGCAGTGCTGCAGTTCATCGGCTACGGCGATGAGTTGAACATCGCCTATCCGCCAAAGCCAAAAGACTCGACCAAGCCTCATGACTATATCTGGGCCATGAAGCTGAGGAACAAGTCTACCGGAATGCTCCCGCTTGGAATGGAGGAAATGAAGGAAGGCGGCAGGTCAAAAGAAAGCCGGCAGAAGCGGGGCGATCAACCGGCCAGTGAGGAGAGCGGCGGGGCCACCGAGACCATCAAGGGGACACTGAACAAACTCAAGGGACTGTTCTGATTCCTAAGCAATCACTTCTGCAGAGAGAGGGATATACCGGCACCCTGAAGAAGCGGAACGGATAAGACAGCATTCATCATGCAAATTCATAGGCAAAGGAGGCCTGCATGCGGAAAAAAGCCATTGTCGTGTTCGTCGTCACATTTACGTTCGTGTTTACAGCCCTTGCCAGCGCTGCAATCATGGCAAACCTTTACGTCAAAGGGCAGAAAACGGGGCCTGTTTATGGCGGTGTCACGCAGAAGGGAAGAGAGGGCTCCATCGGGGTTATCGCATTCGATCAGGAGTCGAGGATCGCAACAGATGCAGCAACGGGCATGACGACGGGGCGCCTGCGTTCCGGTCAGATCACCATCACGAAGGAGATCGACAAATCGTCGCCGGTGCTCCGGACGATGTTGCTCAATAACGAGCTCATCCCGGACGCGACCATTAAATTCTGGGCTCCGAATGTAGGCGGTGCGGCCGGTGGCGGAGGCACAGAAGTTCAAAATTATACGGTAAAGCTCACAAGCGCACGAATCGTTTCGATCAAAACCGTCATGCCGAACGTGAGAATTCCGGATCAAGTGAAACTGGAGACCTACGAACAGGTCTCGTTCACCTACGAGGGCGCCGAATGGATATGGACGGGCGGGCCGACTGCCCTTGAGAAGAGTGCCCGTCCTTGAGAAGAGTGCCCGTCGAACCGTGCCTGTCAGGGCAGAGCCGTTGCCGGCTCTGCCCTCTTTATCTGTCTTCCTATACGGACGGCCACGCTTGTCATGGCCGGAGCTGCAGGCACGTACACGGTCTACGACTCGACGTTCAAAATCAAGATCAAGGAAGCAACGCAGGGACAGAGAGAAGATAATTCTCGGGCGGATGGGTAATAAATTCACACAAGATAAAGGGCGGCCGCAGTCATGAGGCAGAGGTGAGTTCCAGGATCCGTTCGACAGCCGGCTCTATGAGCGCAATCGTGTCAGCGGAGAGATTGCGGTGGAAGTCGAAATCGCGACCGCGGATGGACACGAGGTGGCCATCAATGTCGCGGCCATGGAGGGCCTTGAAAAAGGCAAGAAGCGTGGCCGGGCTCATGTGGTGGGTGAAGGTCAGGCCGGCCTCGTCGGGCGAGACGGATGCGCAGTAAAGATCGTTCATGGCCGGATCGACATGGGCATCCACGAAAACGACCCGTTCGTAGTCGTCAAGCAGATCGATCATCTCCGGCACGAGCTGGCCGATGAAGACGGAGTCCACCGCTGCGCCGAGTTCCTCGAGGCCCGTTTTGTCTTCTTTGAGCGGTTCCTGCCCCAGCTGATGCCGGAAGGCATTGACGATGTGGAAGGCGACGCCGTCGTCAGCGCGGTCCACGTTTCCGAACCCTATCACCAGTGTCCGTTTCATCGGGGTGTTTCCGGGATATCAGAATTAAGAAGCGGGTGAACGCGTTGCGCTCACCCGCTTTCTATTGGCCATTCCGTCTTGGTATATCTAGCGTGAGACGCGGTCCAGCACGGTCCCGTCGGCAGCGATGAGCGTGACGTCCAGCGGCATCTTGCCTATGGCATGGGTCGCGCAGGACAGGCACGGATCGTAGCAGCGGATGGCCGCCTCGACGCGGTTGAGCATGCCTTCCGTGAGCGAGTTGCCCTTTACGAAGGCCTTTGCCACGGAGCCCGACGCCGTGTGCATGGCCCAGTTGTTGTTGCCCGTGGCCACGATGAGGTTCACCCTCGTCAGAATGCCGTTTTCATCGGTGCTGTAGTCGTGGATCAGGGTCCCCCGGGGCGCTTCAATCACGCCGACTCCCTGTCCGGGAAGCTGCAGCTTCGGATAATTGCGGACATCCCTGGAGAGGATATCCGGGTCGTCCAGCAGCTGGCCGACGCGCTCGAGGCTGTAGAGCAGCTCGATCATCCGGGCGTAGTGGTAGTAAAGAGACCCTTCGACGGGCCTGCCGCCGTTGAGCGTCCTGAATTGCTTGAACTCCTCGTTGGCCAGAGGTGTGCCGATCTTGTCGATCACGTTCATCCGCCCCAGCGGGCCGACGCGGTAGAAGCCCTGCGGGAATCCCTGCTTGCGGTAGTAGGGGTGCTTGAGGAATGACCAGGGCTCCACGTGTTCGGCGATGTGGGACAGGTAGGCATCCGTCCTGAACTGGGCGAGGTATTTCCCCTCGGCGTCTTTGATGCGGATCTCTCCGTCGTAAAGCTGCAGGCCCCCTTCCTCGTCGACGAGCCCCATGTAGTTGGACGGGAACGCGGCAAAGGTATCGGCGAGCTCCCGGTTGGACTCCAGCCAGCCCCGCGCGATGCTGAGTGCGACCTTTCCGATCTCGGTCATGCCGTCGAGCTCGGCGGCGATGGCGTCGCGGTCCTCAGAGGTGAGAGGGGCGTTGACCCCGCCGGGGACGCAGAGATTGGGATGGACGCGTTTGCCGCCCCCGAGCCGCGAAATGATCTGCTGTCCGAAACGGCGAAGGTGCACGGCCTTGACGGCCAGCTCCGGGTTGGCCTTGATGATTCCGAAGACGTTGCGTGTCGCCGGGTCGGCGTCAAAGCCCAGGAGAAGATCCGGCGCGGCCAGGTGGAAGAAATGCATCCCGTGGGACTGGATGAACTGGCCCATGTGGATCAGCTCGCGCAAAAGCGTTGCCGGCCGGGTGGGCTCCACGCGTGCCACGCCGTCGCAGGCCTTGGCGGCTGCCAGGTGGTGGCTGACGGGGCAGATGCCGCAGATGCGCTGGGTGATCTGGGGCATTTCGAGATAGGGGCGCCCCTCGGAAAATTTCTCCAGACCGCGGAACTCGTCCACATGGAAGAAGGTCTGATCGACATCCCCCTGTTCGTTCAGATGAATCGTGACCCGCCCGTGGCCTTCGATTCTCGTCACGGGTTCGATGGTTATCTTGCGAGCGCTCATGGCTGTCCTCCTCTAGTCGTACTTGAAATATTGGGGCGGCAGAACGATGGGCGTACGCCCGGCGAGCAGTTCCGAGAGCGCATAGAACAGCGCATCGGCGCTCGGGGGGCAGCCGGGGATGAACAGATCGACCTTCACCACCTTGTCGATGCCGACGACCTCGTCGAGGGGTATCCCGAGTTCCGGGGAGTCGGGGATCAGGCCGCCCACATTGCTTTCCGCTTCCAGGTACGCGCGCTTCAGGGCTTCCTGCGTGCCGCAGAGGTTGCGCATAGCCGGGACTCCGCCAAAGGTGGCGCAGTCGCCGATGGCGATGAGGATCTGGCAGCGTTCGCGCATCTGTTTGGCCACCTCGATGTTGTGCGAATTGCAGATGGCGCCCTCTAGGATTCCCACGGTCACGCCTTCTTTCGGCGGGTGCTTCAGGTCCGTCACCGGGCTTGATGTAAATTCCACCAACTCCAGCAGCGGGAGGATGCGGTCGTCAATGTCCAGAAGGGACATGTGGCATCCGGCGCAGCCGGCCAGCCAGTCAGTGGCGATCTTGATCTTTGACATGGAAGAGTCTCCTTTCACTTAAGTTCCTTGGCGGCGCGGGCCGAGATGTCAGCGAAGGATGCGCCGAGATGTTTGCCCAGTTTGTCGGCCAGCAGGGAGAGGATTTCCCAGTCCGGCTTGGCCTCTCCCGCGGGATCCACGGCCTGGTTGGCCATCCGGAGAACTCCCTCGGTGTTGATGAGCGATCCGGGACGCTCCGACCAGATCGCCACGGGGAGGATCACGTCCGCCTTGTCCAGAAGCGGCGACGCGTAGCTGGCCTGCACGATAACGAAGGCATCCTCACCGATTTGCGTCAGCATCTCACCGCCGTCTAAATCCTTTTCGCCCAGGAGTACATAGAGGACCTTGGCGGTCGATGCCTTGAGTCCGTTGTTCAACCCAAATGCCACGGCCGCCCGGGTGTTGATGCCCGGCTCGAGCGCGACGAAGCGCGCTTTCTTTCCTAGTTTCTTGAGGGTCTTGGCTGCCTTGTCGGTAATGCCCGTTCCGTAAAGCACGACGGGATGCTCGGTGTGGTCGGCCATCTCAACGGCCTTGTCGATGTCCGCCATCTTCAGGGCCGTCTCGGCAAAGGGGGCGAGCCCGTTTTCTCCGTCGTCGACGACGACCAGCCTTGCTCCCTTGTCTACGAGGCGCTTGACCCGGAAGGCCGCGACAGGCTGACCCTTGGCGGGGTCGGCCCCGGCCAGAAGAATCAGGTCGCTTCCGGCGAGATCGTCTAAGGTGCCCTGTTTCTTGCCGAGCAGATCGGGAGCGGCCACGAACGGCATCCCGATATTTTTCGTGCGGAGTTCTTTCCGGAACAGCTGATCCACCAGGTACAGCGCTTCGTTGGTCGCGTCGCTCGAAACGAGCACCCCGACCTCCTTGGCCTCGGCGTCACCGAGCTGCTTGACCACCGCCCGCATGGCATCGTTCCAGCTTACCGGTTCCAGCTTTCCTTTCCTGCGAAGCAGAGGCTGGGTGATGCGCTTTCGATCATCGTAGAGCGGGTCGAACCGGCCGTGCTTGCAGAGCAGGCCTCCGTTCACCGCTGCATCCCAGTCTCCCTCGATACGGAGGACGTTTCCGCCCCGCGTCACGATCTCCGTGCCGCATCCGACGCTGCACTTGTTGCAGGTGCTCTTGACGCGCTGCGTCTGGTCGCCGCGGCCCATGAAGGAGCTTCGCCGGTCGACAAGAGAGCCTGTGGGGCAGACCTGCATGCAGGTGCCGCAGGAGATACAGGTCGATTCGCCGAAGGGCACGGCGGCGTCGGCGTGGATCATGGATCCGGCGCCCCGCTCCCGCAGCCCCAGCGTGTGGTTGGCCACCAGCTCGCCGCAGGCGCGGGCGCATCGCTGGCAGAGCACGCAGCGGTTCTGTTCCATGACGAAGTACTTGCGCGTGGCATCCACCGGGAATGCCTGCGTGTAGGTCGGGTACACCCAGTGGTCGATTCCGTAGCGGTACCCGAGATTCTGCAGTTCACAGTCGCCGCTGATCTCGCAGAACGGACAGTAATGGTTTCGCTCGGAAAAGAGCATGTCGAGAATCAGTTTCCGGGCGGCCACCACCTTCGGCGACTCCGTCTCGATTTCCATTCCTTCCGAAATCGGGAACGCGCATGCCGCCTGGAGGTTCCGCTGTCCTTTGATTTCGACGACGCATATCCGGCAGGCGCCGATCGGCACCAACGCTCGATGGTGACAGAGCGTCGGGATTTCGATGCCCGCCTCATTGGCGGCCTGGAGAATCGTGACGCCCAGCGGCGCAAGGACCTCACGGCCGTTCAGGGTAACTCGTATTTTTGCCATCTCTCGCTTCTCCTTTTCTCAAGGGTTGCCGTTTCGGTTACAGCTCTACGTCACAGCGCAGGCAGCGGGTCGACTCCTTCACGGCGAGATCCCTGGCGTAGCCAAGCTCGACTTCCTGGAAGTTTGCCTTCCGGTAGGAGGCCTCCAGTTCGGGCATGTGGGCCATGGGGCATTCCTCCGTTTCCTCGTCGATGACGAAGGGGATCTGGATCTCCTCCCCGGTCGGGGGCACCCAGGCCGGCTCGCCGTTGCGCTTCCGGATGGCGGCGTCGATGTCATCGGCCGCCTCGTGGCCCGCGGCAATGGCCTTGATGACCGTGCTGGGTCCCGTGACGGCGTCGCCGCCGGCAAAGAACTTCGGGTTCGTCGTCCCGGAACGGAACCCGTTGGTGGCCACGTCGAAGCAGGACCACTTGTTGACGGAGACACCGCTTTCCTTCGGCACGAAGGTCAGATCCGGCGTCTGGCCGATGGCGGCAATGATGGTATCCACGGCAAGGGTGAACTCGGAGCCCTTGATGGCCACGGGCCGTTTGCGCCCGCTCGAATCGAAGTCGCCGAGTTTTTGCCTCAAGCACTCGATTCCCGTGATGCGCCCGCCCGTTCCGACGATGCGAAGCGGAGCGATGAGGTACTCGATCTTCACCCCCTCATGCTCAGCCGCCACGATTTCTTCCTCGGCGGCGGGCATATCCTCACGGAGACGCCGGTAGAGGATGGTTACTTCGGCTCCGAGCCGGAGTGCCGTGCGAGCCGCATCGATGGCGGAGTTTCCGCCGCCGATGACGGCAACCCTGGCGCCCAGCGATTTCTTGCCGTCGTTCCAGGCCGCCTCGTTCAAGTTGTAGTCGCGGAGGAACTCGACTCCGCCCCAGACACCCTTGAGGTCCTCACCCTCGACACCCATGCGCTGGCTCTTGTGGGCGCCCGGCGCAAGGTAGACGATATCGAAATCCTTGTTCACGGCATCCCAGGGGAGGTCACACCCCACCCGGACACCGCACTGGATCTCGACGCCGAGCTTCCGGATGTCGTCGATTTCCTTGCCGAGGATCTCCCGCGGCAGGCGGTAGGAGGGGATGCCCCAGCTGAGCATGCCGCCCGGGGTGGGAAGCTCTTCGAAGACCTTCACACCGTAGCCGCGAAGCGCCAGATCCCGTGCGCAGGTGAGTCCCGCGGGCCCCGCGCCGATCACGGCGATTTTTTCCTTGCGGGTCATCGGGACAGGCTTGATCTCGGGTCTCGGCGCGTTGTCGGTGATGTAGCGTTTCAGGAACTTGATGGAAACCGGCTCGTCCAAGAGGCCGCGGCGACACTTGGACATGCACTGGTGGTCGCAGACCCGGCCGCAGGCCGACGGGAAGGGGTTCGTCTTGAGAAGCACGGAGTAAGCGTCCGTCAGGCGGTCGTCGCGGATCAGCGCCGTGTAGGCCGGGATGTCCATTCCGATGGGGCAGGTGTGCTGGCAGGGTGACTTGAAAAGGGCCGAGCAGACGGCGGCGCGGCACTTCTTGTCGCGGATGTGCTCCACGTATTCATCCCGGAAATACCGGATGGTCGACAGCACGGGGTTCGGGGCCGTCTGGCCGAGGCCGCAAAGCGATGCGTCCTTGATGACGATGGCCATCGATTCCAGGAGCTCGATGTCGCCTTCCTTGCCCTTGCCCTTGCAGATGTTGGTCAGGATCTCGAGCATGCGCTTCGTCCCTTCACGGCAGGGGATGCACTTGCCGCAGGACTCGTCCTGGCAGAAATCCATGAAGAAGCGCGCCATGTCGACGGCGCACTTGTCTTCGTTCATGACGATGAGGCCGCCGGAGCCCATGATGGCGCCCAGTTCGGCAACCTTTTCGTAGTCGACGGCCGCGTTGAGGTGCTGGACGGGGATGCAGCCGCCCGAGGGGCCGCCGAGCTGCGCGGCCTTGAACTTCTTGCCGCCGGGAATGCCGCCGCCGATGTCGTAGACGATCGTTCCCAGCGTGGTTCCCATCGGCACTTCCACGAGACCGACATTGTTCACGTCGCCCGTGAGCGCGAAGACTTTCGTGCCCTTGGATTTCTCGGTGCCGACGCCGGCATACCATTCACCGCCGCGGAGCATGATCTGGCCGATGTTGGCCAGTGTCTCCACGTTGTTGAGCACGCTGGGTTTTGCCCAGAGGCCCGCCACGGCAGGGAAGGGCGGCCGCGGGCGCGGCATGCCGCGCTTGCCCTCGATGGAGGTCATGAGCGCCGTTTCCTCGCCGCAGACGAAGGCGCCGGCGCCCTGGTAGATCGCGATATCGAAATTGAAGCCCGTTCCCAGGATGTCCTTTCCGAGAAGACCCATTTCGCGGGCCTGCCCGAGGGCCACGTTGAGACGGTGGATGGCAAGGGGGTACTCGGCGCGGCAGTAGATGTAGCCGAACCCGGAACCAATCGCCTTGGCAGCGATCACCATCCCCTCGAGGACCGCGTGTGGGTCGGCTTCGAGGACGCTGCGGTCCATGAAGGCACCGGGGTCGCCTTCGTCGGCGTTACACAGGACGTACTTGATGTCCCCGGGCGAACGCTGGGCGAACTGCCACTTGAGTCCCGTTGGGAAGCCGGCGCCCCCGCGGCCGCGCAGGCCTGACTTGAGGACTTCCTGGACGATCTGCTCGGGCGTCATCTCGGTGAGCGCCTTGGCCATGCCGGCGTAGCCGTCCCGGGCGATGTACTCTTCGATGTTCTCGGGGTCGATGAGACCGCGGTTGCGGAGCACGCGGAGGTCCTGCAGCGCGAAGAAGGGGATCTCCTGCATCGAGGGGATCCGGTCCTCTTTTCCCGGCTCCTTGTAGAACAGTCTCTCGACGGGGCGTCCCTTGATAAAGTGCTCTTCCACGAGCACGGGGACATCGACCGTCTGAATGTTCATGTAGACGATCCCTTCGGGGTAAACGACCATGATGGGGCCCATGGCGCAGAATCCGTTGCACCCCGTCTCGACAACCTTGATCTCTTCGGCAAGGCCCTTCTTGTTGAGTTCTTCAACAAGGGCTTTCTTGACCGCGATGCTTCCGGTTGCGTGACAGCCTGTCCCTCCGCAGACCAGTAAATGCGATCGAAATACTTTCATTGAACTGGATCCTTTCCTGGAAAAATTCAACAGCAGGGAATGGGTTTTCCCTCTCCCCTAGCGAACGATCTCGGCTCCCTTCGCAAGCACGAAAGGCGTCTGGATCTCCCCTTCCAATACGTGGCGCTTGAATACCTGGCGCATCTTCTTCTCGTCCATCTTCTCGTATTTGATGGGCTCTTTGCCCGCAAGCTCGATGGTGACCAGGGGCTCGCGACTGCAAAGCCCCATGCAGCCCGAGGTGGTGACCATGACGTCCGTCACGGCCGACTCTTCGACCTCGCGCATGAGGGCGCCGAGCACCTCGCGGGCGCCCGAGGCGATGCCGCAGGTTCCCATGTGGACCGTTACCTTGGCCCGCTGCCCGCCCTCTCGAAGGGCCGTCTGGGCATGGACTTTCTCTTTGATCTTCTTCAGGTCTTCGATCTTCAATTTCGACATCTTGCTTACCTCTGGCTTCAGGTTGAAGGATTCAGGCACGCTACATCCTGTCTTTATTTGTACTCTTCCATGATCGACTTCAGCTTCTGCGTTTTTATCCGGCCGTGGACGCTTTCATCCACCACGATGACCGGCGCAAGACCGCAGGCGCCGAGACAGCGGATCGTCTCGTAGGTGAAGCGCCGGTCCACAGTCGTCTCGCCCTCCTCGACGTTGTACTCTTTCGCGATATTCTCCGCGATGGCTTTGCCTCCCCGGACATAGCAGGCCGTCCCGAGGCAGACCCGTACCGTGTGGCGCCCTCGCGGCTTCATGGTGAACAGGGAATAGAATGTGACAACGCCATAGACCTGCGCCAGCGGGAGATTCAGCCCCTCGGCGATCCTCCTCTGAACCGGGACGGGCAGATACTCCAGAATGACCTGGGCTTCCTCCAGCACGGGGATGAGTCCGCCGGGCTTTCCCTTGTAGCGGGCGATGATCTCGTCCAATTTCGCCACCTGTTCGGCGGAGAACTCTTTGAGTGAACCGTTCTTCATGGAACCTTTCTCCTCTCTCGGGAAGGTATCACGCCGTCGCCCCGACGTCCCCCAGGCCCTCCGTGATGTGCTCACGGATGAAGCCGGTGACTTCGGGGTGACTCAGCGGGACATCCTCCAAAACTCTTTTAATATCTCGCGTGTCCAGCAAGTACGTCCTGCCGTCCACTTCGTGACTGTAGGTGAAATCGATCCCTGGGTTGCCCACGAGGATCGTAAGCAGCGTCGATGTAATGTTGCCCATCGGCTGCCGGTCGATATGGCTCAAGCCGAAAACGGCTTCGACCACCGTGCCCGCGCCCGGTTCAGAACGCAGGGTCATCTTTCCGCCCGTCCTGGCCGCCGCGTCGGCAAGCATGGGGAGACCCAAGCCGACCCGCCGGACCGTCTTTGTCGTGTAAAAGGGGTCCAGGGCTTTTCTGCGTTCCTCGGGGGTCATTCCCTTTCCGTTGTCCGTAATGCGCATCAGGAAGAGGTCCTCCGACCGGCATTCCCGGATGAGGACACGGACGATGGTCGCCCCGGCGCGGACGGAGTTCTCGACGATGTCCAGGATGTGAAGCGCCAGCTCCAGCACGTGCTCACTCCACGATGTAGCGGCCGCCTTTTTTCTCAAAGGCCATCTTCAGCTCCGCCGGCGTCGGCTCTTGCAGGAAAGCCCGAGAGATGCCTTTTCCCACGTCGGCGATGACGTGGGCATCGGAATTCTCGAGGAGCGCGTATCGCGAAAGCTGGGGGTAGCGGAGCCTCGCCGCGGCGACCCCGGTCCGGCGGGAGATCTCCAAGGCATCGAGATCGAGGCCGTCGGGGATGAACCCGAGCTGTCCGAGAATGCCGAAACTCTCCCGGTCGATGTGGGCGGCGATGGCAAGCCCGCCCAACCGGTGAATCTCGGTAACGATCCTCTCAATGGGAAGCTGTGTCGCGCCGATGAGGAGCCGGTCGCTCAACCCTTCCACCTCATCGTGCTCATTGACGACGGCTTGGCAACCAAAGATCTCCTCGTCATTTATCCCCGGCAGGTTCCGGTAGACGAGGTCCTGCAGCGTCAGGAGGTACTCTGTTTTTTCAAAGAGCGCGAGAATGTGAACCTCTTCGCTGCTCATGATCTCCATGCCAGGGAGGACGGTAAGCCCTGTTCCTTCCGCGGCTTTGATGACGTAGGGGACGTTTTCGGATGCGTTATGATCGCAGATGGCGATGATGTCGAGGCGGCGCGCAAGCGACATCGCGACGACCGCACGAGGGTACATGTCGAGATCGGCACAGGGCGAAAGGCAGGTGTGGACGTGAAAATCACAACGGAACTCCCTGATCATCGCGGAACCCCTTGAGGGCTGTTCCGGTTTTCCCCGGGTCTCTGCACGCGTCAGGAGATGGGTTTCGAACCCGCAAAAAAAAAGGAACGTCCCTTTCCGGCCCGTTCCTTTACTACAATTTCATGACTTGATCAATTCATATATTTTGCCCACAATTTCGAAGGCCGGAAGATCCGTGACCAAGATGGGGATGCCCTCCATATTGGCCTTTGCGGCTGTGTCGTGTGCGGGTTCGCTGCCCTGGATGAGGATGATCCCCGCGAGGTCCTTGAGGCTTGCCACGGCGACGATGTTCTGGTGCACCTGGCGGGTAATCCAGATATCGCCCTCCTTGCTGTTGGCCATGACGTCGCTGAGGAGGTCTCCCACATAGCCCCCCCGGATATCCCTTTTGAGGTGACCCTCGGCGCAACGGACCTTGAGGTTCAATTCACGAACGAGAGCGTCAATCTGCATGTACAATCCTTCCTGTTTCGTTCAGCCGGGGTGCTTGTCCCGGTTCCTTCAGCGGGACCCGGTCCCTTCCTGATTACATCGTTACCGGCGGAAGGTCGGGATGAAGAAGCTTCTGAAAATTCATTACCGTCATCGTCACACTCGTCCCGATGCCCACTTCGGAGGTGATGATGAGATGATCGGAGTATTTCTTGATGTTCGCCAGTCCCATGCCTGCACCGAACCCCATTTCCCTCACAACGGCTGTTGCTGTGGAGTATCCTTCCTTCATGGCGAGCTCAATGTCGGGGATTCCCGGCCCTTCGTCCTTTGTTGTTATTTTCACCGACTCATCGGTCACGGCCAGGGAGATCTTGCCCTTTTTGGCATAGGAGACGATGTTGATCTCCGATTCGTAGCAGATGATGGCGACTCTCCGCACGATGTCGGTCGAAACGCCCAATTCTTTCAGGATGCTCTTAATCTGGCCCGATACGTTTCCCGCGTTCTGAAAGCTCCCGCCCTCCACATCGAAGGTTTTTTCGAATTTCAGCGCCTCCCGCATTTCTATGTCTCGCCGCCGACCCTTTCAATGCATCCCGTGACTCCCTTGGCATGCAGGCGCCCCGATGTTTCGAAGAGGATGTATCTCGTGGAAAGGATGGGGATCTTCAACTCCTCGGCGAGCTTGACGGTTTCTTCCGAGGGCTTTTTCCCCCTGACCATGATGATCGCAGTGATATCCAGGATGTCGGCCGTCCTCACGACCTGGGGGTTTGTCAGCCCTGTGAGCAGGAGGCTGTCCGGTTTGGCAAAGGCAAGCACATCGCTCATGAGATCGGCGGCAAAGGCGGTTCTTACGACTTTCTCCAGTTGGTCGTTGCCGACAAGAACCTCGGCCTCCAGAATATCCTTCACGTCTTTCAGGGTCACGGCGTCCTCCTGTTTTTCGAAAGCGGGTCACTCCTTCGCGGACGAACGATCCACCGGCCGATACCCGCCCTGAGCAAGAATCGGCAAGATACCCGCAAAAAAAAGAGTAACAGCCTGTTAAATCTTAGGGTTGATAACACAGGGCGACCGGCAACGTCAACAGCTAAGATTGACGTGGCGACGGTGACCAATGTTCCTCACGGAAGCAGGCCAACCCCGGGAAAAACAGGGAAACTGTTTTTTCTCTTGACAGGGGAGGAACCGGCGTGTATTGATGACCATCGGTCAGTAAGTGACCATCATTCACAAGGCGGTTCCGGTCTTTGGATGGAACAAACGACAGGGAGGGGACCTTGAGAGCGACGCGCAGAAGAGAGCGGGAGAAGGAGCAGCGGAGAAGCGCCATCCTCCGTGCCGCGAGGAAGGAATTCTTCGAGAAGGGATTCCGTTCCGTTACGGTCGAAAACATCGCCCGGCGCGCCGAGTTGAGCAAGGGGGCGATCTATCTTTACTTCAAGAGCAAGGAAGAGATCTACGCGCAGATCCTGCTTCGCGACATCGACAAGCTCCACGAACGGGTGGAGACTCTGCTGGACACGTCGAAAAGCGCCTCGGAGAATCTTCGTCAGTTTTCCGAAGCTTACGCAGCATTCTTCATCAGCGACCGCGAGCTGTTCCGGATCTTCATGAACTTCATGATCCAGCACAACGCGGTCCACTTCACCCCCAATATTAATGATCACATCGTCCGATCTACCAATCAGACCGTCAGCATCATCGAGCAGATGCTCCAGATGGGCATCGAACGCGGAGAATTTCCGCAGGAACTCGACGTGAGGATCTGCCGTAACGCCCTGTGGGGCCTTCTCAACGGCATTATCGCCCTGCATCTCTTCAGCGGCAGGGAAGAGGCACGGGAAAAACGGGTCCGCTCCAATGTCCGGGGCGGTCTCGAGACATTCATTAGCGGGCTGAGGTCGAACCAGAATCAATAGCGACTCCAAGAGAAACAGGGAGGCAATATTTATGGGTAACATGCTGGTGAACACGCGGGATCAGAAGTTTTTGCTCTATGAGCAAATCGGGATCGAAAAGCTCTTCGAGACCGAGAAGTATGCCGAGTACAACAAGGAAACCGTGGACATGATGATCAACGAGGCCGAGAAGCTGGCCGTCGAGGTTCTTCTGCCCACCTACGAGAAGGGCGACAAGGAAGGCTGCACCTTCGAGAAGGGCAGGGTCAAGGTGCCGGCCTGCTTCCACGACGCCTACAAGAAATTTTGCGAGGCCGGCTGGCTCAGCTGCATGCGTAGCGTGGAATCGGGTGGCCAGGGCATGCCCAATGCCGTCGCCCAGGCCTGCTACGAGTTTTTCCAGGCCGCAAACTACCCTCTCATCATGTACCCGGGACTCACCAACGGCGCGGCCGGGCTCATTGATCGCTACGGAACGGCGGAGCAGAAGAAGAAGTACATGGAGAGGATGTACACCGGTGAATGGGGGGGCACCATGTGCCTCACCGAGCCCGGCGCGGGGAGCGACGTGGGCGCCCTGAAGACAACGGCCAAGCGTCTGCCCGACGGAACCTACAGCATCCAGGGCACAAAGATCTTCATCTCCAGCGGAGATCACGATCTCACGCCGAACAACATCCACGCGGTGCTCGCCCGCATCGAGGGGGATCCGGCCGGGACGAAGGGCATCTCGATCTTCGTCGTGCCCAAGTTCCGCGTGAAGGCCGACGGGAGCCTCGGGCCGTCCAACGACGTGACCACAGGCGGCATCGAGCACAAGATGGGCATCAAGGGCTCGGCCACGGCCATGCTCATCTTCGGCGAGGAAGGAAAGTGCATCGGCGAGCTGCTCAGCAAGGAGCGCGACGGCATGAAGGTCATGTTCCATCTCATGAATGAGGCCCGGATCGAGGTGGGGCTCCAGGGGCAGGGGACGGCCACGGCGGCATTCGAGCACGCTGTGGAATACGCCAAGCAGCGCCTCCAGGGATCCGAAATATTCGAGTTCAAGAACCCAGAAGCCCCGCAGGTGCCGATCATCCGCCACGCCGACATCCGGCGCCAGCTTCTCTGGATGAAGTCCCACGTCGAGGGCTGCCGGGCGCTGCTTTACTATACAAGTTACTGTCAGGACATGATGGAGGCCGCCGCGACAAAAGAGGATCGGCAGCGCTATGCAAACCGGGCGGACCTGCTCATCCCCGTCTGCAAGGCCTACGTGACGAACCGGGCCCTGGAGGTCTGCTCAACGGCCATCGATGTCTACGGGGGATACGGGTACTGCGCCGAGTACCCCGTGGAGCAGTACATGCGGGATTGCAAGATCACCCAGATCTACGAAGGAACCAACGGGATCCAGGCCCTCGACCTGGTGGGGCGCAAGCTGGGCATCAAGAAGGGCGCGCACTTGCTGGACATTGCGAAGGAAATGGACGCCGCGATTGCGGACCTCCGGGAGATCCCGGAGCTTTCATCGTACGTCAACTACCTCGCCGAGGCGAAGAACGCCATGACGGACCTCACGCTCCATTTTTTCAAACTCGGCAAGAGCGCGAGCTTCCTCGTCCCGATCCTGTACGCGACACCCTACATGAATCTCTTCGGCGACGTAGCCGTAGGCTACCTGCTCATGAACGCCGCTGCCATCGCCCAGAAGAAGCTGAACGCCATCTATGCCGAATCGGGCGCGAAAGGCTCCAAGTCCAAGCAGCGGGCATTGGTCCACTCGAACTCCGAAGTGGCCTTCTACCAGGGAAAGGTTGCTTCGGCGAAATTTTTCGCGACCAATGTCCTGCCGTCTATACGGGGCAGGGCCGAAGGGATCAAGGCCGGTGATCGCACCGCCATCGAGATCGCCGACGAAAGCTTTACGGTGTAAGAATGCACGAGGAACGAGGAACGAGGAAGCAAAATGAAATCCTCGAGCCTAGGACCTCGATCCTTCCTGCGCCGCAGGAAGACGGAATAGTCCGAATAGACCAGACAGACGACAAAAGAGGAGGATGATATGTCGTTTCAAATTAAAAAAGCAGCCGTTTTAGGCGCGGGGGTCATGGGAGCGAATATCGCCGCCCAGCTGGCCAATGCGGGGATCCAGTGCCTGCTCCTCGACAT
>CAZVLL010000004.1:0-189529 GCA_964628025.1 uncultured Syntrophaceae bacterium | reverse complement strand
GTGAGAACAATAGCGAAAACCAACAATCCTTTCTTCATGTCAGACTCCTTTCAAAATTCGCACAGGCCTTTCCAGCACAATAGGTCAGCCGCGCGGGGTGTGTTTTATGAGTTGCAGGGAAGTCGTGAAAGCGCAGGAATGGTTGGTTTTGCGTGAGGGTCCAAAGAAGAACGTGTAAATCGTCCGATGCTGCAATCATCTGGGACCGTCGCGAACTCAAATCAATCTACTGCGAAGCGGGTGAAATAAACCCACTGAAGGCCGCTTAATAAGACGGCCTTCCGAACAACGACTCCCTGACTGCTACCTCTCCCTCACAAGGATATCCTGCAGATCGGTGAGCATGAGAGGAACCCTTGGATAACGAACGAGCACTGCAATAAGCGGTATTCGTTCGGGCAGCAATATAAACGCATCGCAGAGGTGAAGTCAAACCTTTTTTCGATAATTGTGTAGTTATATCAAGTAGTTATGTCATGTTTGACATAGGTGGTCTGATGATCAGTCATGCAGGGACCAGACGGATCCGGGCCATCAGTGTCGCTCGATACATCGTATGACTGTAAAAAGTGTAGGAATATTAAATGTTTAGATAAAAAAGGGCGGGTGAAACACTCACCCGCCCTTTCTGTGGAACAGCATCCTAGAGGTTGAACTTTTTCTTTGCCGCGTTCACATCGTCAATCAGGAAGTCCAGGCCGTAGGCCTTGAGGGAGGCCTCCGTCGGGATGCCCTTCTCGTCCCAGCCGAAGAACTTGTAGGCGTCGGTTTCCGCTTTCTTCTGGTCTTCAGCCGTGAAGATGACGCCTTTCTTCGGGCCCGCCGGCAGTTTCTCGGCATACATGCGCTTGGGCAGACGGTCGTCCTTGGCGCTGACGCCTTCGCGGACGTTGAAGACGCGCTCGGCCGTCACGATCCGTTTGGCGGCCATCCAGTAGTCATCGGTCTTCCAGTCCCAGCCGCACAGCGGGTTGAGCATGTTGGTGACAATCTTGTCCGTATCGTTGCCCCAAACTCCGGACGAGCAGAAGGTGCACAGGCAGAGAGAATCGTTCATGGCCACCTCGCAGAGACCCCTGCTGCTTGTTCCCTCGGCGTGGTCTGCCCCGTTGGTGCCGAGGCAGTAGCTGTAGAACCTGGGCTTGTCGCCGCGCGGGTCGTGGGCCGCCAGCTCACGGCCTTTCACCACGTTGGCATAGGCGTCGGTGCCCTTGCCGATTTGCTTGGACATCCGGGCCACGCCCTGGCAGAGGAGCTTGCCTGCTTTTCCTTCCTTGAATGCGATCTTGTCGATCAGCTTCATGTAGGTGTCGCCGTCGCCCCATGTGGGCTTGAGGCCGTCGAGGTCCGCCGGCTTCAGGGCGCCCTTCTCGACGGCTTCCGTGACAAAGCCCAGAACGCCGCCGGTGGAGATGTAGTCCAGACCATAGGCGTCGCAGGCCTCGATGAGAGCGGTCATCTGGTCGAAGTCCTTCATCCCCAGGTTCGAGCCCAGGAGTCCTCCGGACTCGTACTCGGGGGCCTCGGCAATGAGACCCTTGTACTTGCCTTCGCGCAATACGCCCAGTTTCAGGCAGTGCGTCTGGCAGTTGGTGCAGGAGACATGCCGCTTCCAGAACTTTCTCTCGGCCTCCTCGGCGCCGAGTTTGACGATGTCGGGCCACCAGGTGGTCTGGAAGTTCTTCACGATGAGCGAGCCGAGCACAAAGTTGTTGGTCTCGAGCGAACTGGCTGTTCCCCACACCTTTCTTCGTCCCGCTCCCGGGTCGCTGATGTTGGTTTCCTTGGCCACCTGGGCGGCCGCGAGGAACTTGGCGTTGTCCACGACGGGCACGGCGTACTTGGTGCCCCGGATGGCAAAGCCCTTGAGCTTCTTGTCGCCGAACACAGATCCCGCGTTGCTGCGCGCCGCGGCGCGGAAGCGCTCGACGATCAGGCAGGAATAGAGGACGCCGTTCTCGCCGGCGGGACCGATGACGATCGAGCGGATGCGGGAGTCCTTCATCTCCTTGATCATCATCTCGTGGGTGTCATCCGTCGTCTTGCCCCACATCTTCGAGGCGTCCCGGAACTCCACCTTGTCGTTGACCACGGAGAACCAGACGGGCTTCTTCGCCCGGCCCTTGATGTAGATGCCGTCCCAGCCGGCCCACTTGATTTCGCTGGCCAGGTGAGCGCCGCACTCGCCATGGTTCAGAAGGCCCGTGTAGGGGTTCTTGTTGACGATGCTGGTCCTCGGGGAGACGCACATGGTCCCGGCTAGGGGGCCGGGTCCTACAAAGACGAAGGCGTCCTCGTCCAGCGGGTTCTTGCCTGCCTTGTATTCCGTCACGGCGTAGTAGGCCCCGAGGCCGCGGGCGCCGATGTACTGCTGTAGGATCTCATCGGAAACCGGCCGCGTTTTGTAGGTCTGCTTGCTGAGGTCTATTTCCAGTACCTTTCCGAAATTTCCGCCTTTAGGTGTTGCCATATTGATCACCTCCCCTTCCTGGTTTTCACAGGCACAACCCTTTTGCCCTCAACGTTCGGGTAGAACAGAAGGCTCGCGAGGTCTTTGCCCGCCTCTTCCGGCGTCACGGTACGGAAGGACATGTTCATGCCGATGCCTACGGGCCGGCTCATGAGACAGGGCCCCTGAGGGTTGCCGGACTGGGCGTGGCAGGCCTTGACGCACTGGGGATCGCCGCCGCAGAGATCGCAGATCAGGGGCTGACCCGTGTCGGGGTTTCCGCGAACGTATTTTGCCGGGCAGGCCTCGGCGCACTTCATGCACTTGGCGCCCAGGCAGGTCTTCTCGTTCAGCACGATGCCGTTTGACTTGGCATCTCTGGTGAGCGAATTGGGCGTCGTGGGGCACGCCGCGATGCAGGGGGCGTCGTCGCACTGCCAGCAGATGACCGCTACGTCGACGATGTCCTTGTACTTCTCGACCCAGATACGGGCAAGGTCGGGCCGGACGTTTCCGGTGTGGAACAGCGAACAGGCCAGCTCGCAGCTGCGGCAGCCCGTGCAGTTTGCGCGTCCGGCGTAGAGGAACTTCTGCGCAAAGGGCTTGGTGCCCGGCGCGGTCTGGACCGAGTACTGGGCCTCGGCCTTCTTGGGGGCAACGCCGCCGATGGCGGTTATGGCCAGTGCGCCCCCCGCCGCCGCAGCCGACCCGCGCAGGAAGTCACGCCGTGTCGTCTCCTTCTTGAGAACATCAGGCAGTTTCTTTTCTTCCATGTCTAACCTCCATTGGATTGCCTCGTGTGAACGGCTTGATACACATCAACGAAACAAAACCGGGACACCTCCTTTCGATCTGTCTTATATTTTCCCTGTTTAAATAGATTTCTCCTGCTGAATAGATGTAAAAATGAAGGCACAAAAAAATAGCAGATGGCTTGCGCAGGACGCGAGCGCCGCCCCATGCAATCTTCGTTTGAGACGCACTATAAAGGCATCCTCGCCATGAAGTCAATTTTTTATTCGATAATAAATCAATCATATCAACTAGTTATGCCATGTTTGACATAAGCCGGCTTGTCGTGCAAAATAGCAGGCAATTCTGCAATACCGAACTGCAGATCCGCTTCAGGGGGATCGCAAAGGAGAGGAGATGATCATTAAACACAAACTGTGGCTGGAAAAAAACGGCCGCGTTATCTTCGGTCCGGGGAGACTTGAACTGCTCGAAGCCATCGAGGAGTGCCAGAGCCTGAGTGCGGCTGCAAAAAAACTCAAAATGTCTTACCGGGCTGCCTGGGGCCGACTGAGGGCCTCGGAAGATCGCCTGGGAATGTCTCTCGTAGATCTTTCGGACAACCGCCAGGGCATGCATCTGACCGAGGAGGCCAAGAAACTAAAGAACGCTTTTCTGGAGCTAGAGGGAAAGATCGAGGGGCTGTTGAGGGAATATCAGGCGAAGCTGCCGTGATGAGAAAGAAGCGTGTCGCGTGTAGCGGGTAGCTGCGTAGGACAAGTTTGCGCTGCCGACGCGGAGGGTTCCCCAAAAAACATGATTCGGGAAAATGCCGAAAATGCCCGGCGCAATTTTGCCGGGTATTTTTCGTTTGTTGAAAATGTCGATTTACAGAGCGGTCGCGAATTGATATTTTAAAGGTGTTTGATCGATGAGGATCAAACCCACAGGACAGAAACCAGCTGACCGGTCAAAGGAGAACAACAACGACGATGATGAAGAAGGAACACAAATTTTCCCTGTTTTATATTCTTCTGGCGGTGTGGGCTGTCCTGCTCATCCAGAGTTACATTGCCTCCATGATGAGCTCCCAGGTGATCCCTTACAGCCAGTTTCTCAAGCTTCTCAAGGATGGGAAGGTTTCCGAAGTCGCCATAACAGCAAACCGCATCGAGGGGAAGATGAAGGTGGAGGGGAAACCCGGCGAGCCCCAGCCCTTCCGGACCATTCGGGTGGACGCTGATCTTTCGGAGCTTCTCGACAAGTACCAGGTAAGCTTCAAGGGTGAAATCGAAAACACCTTCCTGAAGGATCTCTTTTCCTGGATCTTTCCGATCATCATTTTCTTTGGCATCTGGTACCTGCTCATGAAGCGCATGGGAGGGCAGCAGGCCGGCTTCATGACGCTGGGCAAGAGCAAGGCCAAGATCTACATGGAAAACGAGATCAAAATCACATTCAAGGATGCCGCCGGCGTCGACGAAGCGAAACAGGAGCTGATGGAGGAAATTGAATTTTTGAAGAACCCCGGCAGGTTTACGGAGATCGGCGGCAGGATCCCGAAAGGCATCCTGTTGGTGGGCCCCCCGGGGACGGGGAAAACGCTGCTCGCAAAAGCCGTAGCGGGAGAGAGCGGGGTACCCTTCTTCAGCCTCAGCGGTTCCGAGTTCGTCGAGATGTTCGTGGGCCTGGGAGCGGCCCGCGTGCGCGATCTCTTCGAGCAGGCCAAGCAGAAGGCCCCCTGCATCATCTTCATCGACGAGCTCGATGCCCTCGGGAAAGCGAGGGGCTTTGGGGGATTTTCCGGCGGAGGGAACGACGAGCGCGAGCAGACGCTGAACCAGCTCCTGAAGGAGATGGACGGGTTTGACCCTAAAGTAGGGGTTATTCTCATGGCCGCCACGAACCGGCCGGAGATCCTGGACCCGGCTCTTCTTCGGCCGGGGCGATTCGATCGGCACGTGCTTGTCGATCGCCCGGACAAGAAGGGCCGCGAGGAGATCCTTAGAGTGCATATCAATACGGTAAAGCTGGGTCAGGACGTGGATCTGGAAAAACTCGCCGCCATGACTCCCGGCATGGTCGGTGCCGACCTTGCAAATCTCGTCAACGAGGCCGCGCTTCTGGCTGTGCGGCACGACAAGAAAGAAGTGGAGATGACGGAATTCGTCGAGTCCATCGAGCGGGTTGTGGCTGGTCTCGAGAAGAAGAACCGCCTGATCAATCCAAAGGAGCGCGAGATCGTGGCCCACCACGAGGTAGGCCATGCCCTGGTTGCCCTGTCGCTTCCGGGAACGGATCCCGTCCAGAAGATCTCCATCATCCCGCGGGGGATCGCGGCTCTTGGATACACCATGCAGGTTCCCACCGAGGACCGCTTCCTCCTGAGAAAGACGGAGCTTCTGAACAGGGTCGCCTCCCTGCTTGGGGGGCGGGCCGCTGAGGAGATCGTTTTCGGTGATGTTTCGACGGGGGCTCATAACGACCTGGCCCGGGCGACGGACATGGCACGGAGCATGGTCAAGGAGTACGGCATGAGCAGTCAGGTCGGGCAGGTCTATTTCGCCCGGGAAAAACGCGCTCTCTTCATGGAGATGGGCGTCCCCGAAGGCGGTGACTACAGCGAGGCCACGGCGGAGATCATCGACAAGGAGATCAAGGCGATCATCGACATGGAGTATGAACGGGCCAGATCGATCCTGAAGGAGCGGCGAGGCACTCTTGATAAAGGTGCCCTCTTGCTCCTGCAGAAGGAAAAGATCGAAGGCACGGAGCTGATGGCCCTCATGGATGGGAAGACGCCGCAGCCACAGCCGGCGTTATGATCGGTGACCGGAAGTCATAATATTGTTGCTCTGGAGAAACTTTTTTGCAGGAACAGGATAGTCCGAAGAAAAACCCGGTCTGGTCGTTTTTCTCGTCGGTCAGACTGACCCTAGCCCTTCTGATCATCATTGCCCTTTCGGCCGTTGTCGGGACCGTGATCCCGCAGCAGGAGGCATCACAGGAGGCCCTTCAGAAGCTTCCGCCAACACTGGCGGTCGTTCTCAAGACCCTGCAGATCACCGATCTGTACCACTCGCCGTGGTTCCTTTTTCTGATGGCGATGATCACGGTCAATCTCGTCGTCTGCTCCCTCAACCGGCTTCCTGTCTCGCTTCGGCTCTACAGGCGGAAGCCGGATCCGGACCGCCCCGGTCTCTATGAAGAACTGCCTCCCGAGCGGGTTATCGTGGTTGGAGAAAGCGCTGAGGACGCTGCGGCCCGGATGGAAACAGTTCTGAAAAAAGCCTTCGGCGACGTAGAAAGGAAAAAAACCGATCAGGCTTCCTATCTCTGGGGCCGGCGCGGCGCCTGGTCCTATTTCGGAGTCTACGTAGTCCACGCCGGTGTGCTGGTCATTATTCTCGGCGCAGTCATCGGGTCTGTCCTCGGGCTTGACGGATACGTGAACATTTCCGAGGGCGAGTCGGCCGATCGCATCGAACTGCGTGGCGGCAAAGGAGTCATGGATCTCGGTTTTACGGTTCGTTGCGATGACTTTACCGTTGAATTTTACGACAGCGGCATGCCGAAGATGTACAAGTCGGATCTTTCCTTCCTGAAGGACGGAGATGTCCTTTCCCGGGGAGCGCTCATGGTCAACCATCCTCTGGAGTTCAACGGGTTCCGGTTCTATCAGTCGAGCTACGGTGCCGTTCCCGGGGAGGTTGTTCTCAAGATTCTGAAGAAAGGGGAAGAGACCGTCAAACGGGCGCGCCAGGGAGATCAATTCGCGATGGACGGGGGGAAGGCGCAAGTGGAGATCCTTCGAATCGAAGGGAATCTCATGCGGATGGGACCGGCGGTCAAAGTCGGGATCACGGCCGCCGGCAAAACCGTTTCCTTCTGGGTCTTCCAGTTTATCGAGGCCATCGAGGAGCAAAACCCGGGGATCACGAAAATGATTCCCCAATTCAATACCGACCTCTACCGGCCCTACCGGTTCCTGCTCTCGGGGATCGAGACCAGTTACTATACGGGGCTCAAGGTCAACCGGGACCCCGGGGTTCCCGTGGTCGGGACGGGGGCTTTTCTTCTGGTCGCAGGGTTTCTTCTGACCTTTCTTTCCTCGCATCGGGAGGTCTTTGTCCGTGTCGACCGAACGCACGGCAAGATACGTGTCTGCGTCGCCGGGCGATGCAACCGGGACCCCGTGAAGCTGGACCGGGAAATCGAGAAGATCATCCGATCCTACAAGGGTGAATCGTCATGAATACGAAAATGCTGGGCTGGGCAACGGTGATCTACCTCGTCGCCATGGCCTTTTATCTCATCCGGATGTTAAGGGATGACGAGTACTGGGGAAAGCTTGCCACGGGCACAGCCCTCTCGGGGCTGGCGCTTCACACCGTCGGCATCGGGATTCGCTGGTGGGAGTCCTACCGGCTCGGGATCGGACATGCGCCGCTTGCCAATTTCTACGAATCGATGATTTTCTTTTCCTGGGCGATCATGCTGCTGTATCTCGTGATGGAATGGCGGATCCGGAACCGGGTCCTCGGGCCGTTCGTCACGCCGGTAGCGTTTCTGTCTATGGCCTATGCGTCGCTCTCTCCGGACGAGGCGGCACGAATCCAGCCGCTCATTCCGGCCCTGCAGAGCAACTGGCTCACAAGCCACGTCGTGACATGCTTCATGGGATACGGGGCCTTCACGATCGCGTTCGGGCTGGGGATCCTGTTCTTCGCACGGCGATTTGTGACCGGCACGGAGAACCCCTCGAAAGGCCGCGGGAGCCATTTCCCCGACGATGGGGCCATCGAGGACCTCATCTACCACAGCACGATCATGGGATTCATTTTTCTTTCTCTCGGGATCATCACGGGATCGGTCTGGGCCAACTTCGCATGGGGGTCCTACTGGAGCTGGGATCCGAAGGAAACCTGGTCGCTGATCACGTGGCTCGTCTATGCCGCACTGCTCCATGCACGGCTTGTAAGGGGCTGGCGGGGAAAGCGTGTCGCGCTCATGGCCATCCTTGGTTTTGCGTCGGTCCTCTTTACCTATCTGGGGGTGAACTACCTCGACAGCCTTCACAGCTACATCATGTGACGGCCCGCGAGCTTGGAAAGAAACATTCATGGAAAAACGGAGGAAGCCATGCGACGCATGAATCGATTCGTCATCATGCTGATCACCGTCGGGGCCTTGCTGTGCCCGGCTTTTTCGGCATTGGCCCAGGACACCACGTTAAAGCCCGATCTGGTCGTCGACAAGATTTATCTGAATCCGTCGGGGAATATCGTCGTGGAGATCCGCAACGCAGGCCCGGGGTCCCTTCCTGACAAGGCCTGGGTGTCGACAGAATCGTATGCGGCCTGTTTCGTGATCATGATCGGCGTGCAGTTCGTGGACTATGCGACACTGTGGGCTTCGGACCCGAACCGTGCTCTCCGGAATCCCGGCGGGTCGATGACGTATACAAGCCCCATACGAATCCAGGAACCCACGGCGATCAGGGTGTGGCTGGACCCCACGGATCAGATCGAAGAGGCCAGCAAAGCCAACAACAGCAAGCAGGTTCTCTTGAAACCTGAGCCTGCCAAATGAACCGCTGTACCTTGAGAAGTGATCCGGGGAGTTTCACCTGTGAAACAAACGATTTTCATTGTTGACGCATTCACAGACCGTCCCTTCAAGGGTAACCCCGCCGCTGTGTGCATTTTGAAAGAGCCCCGCGACGACGGCTGGAGGCAGGACGTGGCCCGGGAGATGAACCTGTCGGAGACGGCGTTTCTGGAAAAGCGGGCCGACGGCAGCTACACTCTGCGCTGGTTCACTCCCGCCGTCGAGGTCGATCTCTGCGGACACGCCACCCTGGCGAGCGCCCATATCCTCTGGGAGAGCGGTGAGCTTGCAGCAGGTGAAAGGGCCCTGTTCCACACCCGCAGCGGTGTTCTGTCCGCGGAAAAGCAGGATGACTGGATTGAGATGGATTTTCCCTCCGAACCGGAAAGAGCCGCCGCCGCTCCGACGGAGCTGATCGGGGCCCTCGGAGTGAAGCCTTTGTATTCGGGACGAAACCGCTTTGACTATCTGATCGAGGTGGGAGACGAAGCTACCGTTCGCCGTCTCAATCCCGACATGACCCGCTTGAAAAAAGTGGACATGAGGGGAGTCATCGTGACGAGCCGCAGCCGGTTAGCCGGCTATGACTTCGTCTCGCGTTTTTTCGCGCCCGCCGTAGGTGTGGACGAGGATCCCGTGACGGGATCGGCCCACTGTTGCCTCGGACCTTACTGGGGTGAAAAATTGGGAAAGAAGGCGCTCGTGGCCTACCAGGTCTCGTCACGGGGCGGGATTCTGCGCGTCGGTCTCAAGGATGACCGTGTCCTCATCGGGGGACGGGCTGTTACAGTCTTGTGTGGAGAAATTGTTTTATCGTAAGTAGTTAGAGAATTACAGTAAAGTGCTACATGAAGAGTTACCTGTGGAGAGACGAAGCGGAATTCTCTTCCATGTGAGCTCCCTGCCGTCCCGTTTCGGTATCGGCGATCTGGGGCCCGATGCGTACCGGTTTGCCGATTTTCTTCATCGTGCCGGGCAGAGAATCTGGCAGGTCCTTCCTCTGGTGCCCACGGACAGGCAAACGGGCCATTCCCCCTACAGCAGCTCGTCAGCCTACGCGGGAAACTCCCTCTTCATCAGTCCCGAAAAACTCGTCGAAGAGGGTTTCCTGCGCAAGAATGATCTTGCGGGGACGCCATATTTTTCCTTTGACGCCGTCGATTATGAACTCGCTGCCGCCTTCAAGAAGAAAATCCTGAGCGAGGCCTGGCGGCGTTTTTCGGCTAGCCCGGGAAGATTTCAATCCGACTTCGAAGCCTTCTACAGCCGGCAACGACACTGGCTCGATGAATACTGCCTTTTCAGATCCCTCAAGATCGTCTTTGGAAAAAAAGCATGGACCCGATGGCCGGAGGTATTTCGCGATCGGCGCATGAAGGCTCTGGGGCTCCGAATCGAAGAGATTGCTCCCCTGGTAGAGCAAGAGAAGTTCCTCCAGTTTCTGTTTTTCCGTCAGTGGCGGGCCCTCAAGGCCTACTGCAGCGATCGCGGGATTTCCATCATGGGAGACTTGCCCTATTATGTCCGCCACGATAGCGCCGATGTCTGGGGCAACCCCTCTCTTTTCAAGCTGGACGAGAAGGGCAGTCCTGCCTTCGTATCCGGTGTTCCGCCCGACTGCTTCAGCCGGACGGGGCAGCTGTGGGGGAATCCTGTTTATGATTGGGGCGCTCATAAAAAAAGCCGGTTTTCCTGGTGGGTCTCCCGCATCCGCCACAATCTGGAACTCTTCGACCTGATCCGGATCGATCACTCCCGGGGCCTCGTTTCGTACTGGGAAGTTCCCGCGAAAAGCAGGACAGCCGCGAAGGGGAGATGGACCGATGCTCCTGCCGTTGATTTTTTCAGGACCCTTCTGAGGACGGTGAACCGACAGGCCCTGGTGGCCGAGGACCTGGGCTTTATCACGCCGGACGTCCGCGCCGTTCTCGACGGGGTCGAGTTGCCGGGCATGCGAGTTCTTCTTTTTGCCTTCGGTTCCGGAGGTGCGTCGAGTCATCATATGCCGCACAACCATATCGAGCGGGACTTCGTCTATACCGGGACCCACGACAACAATACCGTCAGGGGCTGGTTCGAAAAAGAGGCCGGACGGTCGGAGAAGGAATGCCTGTTTGACTATCTTGGTTTCAGTGTCGGAGCCGAGCGGGTGCATGAGGCTTTGATCCGGCTTGCCATGATGTCCATTTCGGGTACAGCCGTTATCCCCATGCAGGACCTTCTGGGGCTCGGTGAAGAGGCCCGGATGAACCTTCCGGCCGGAAAGGGACATTACTGGCGCTGGCGACTTCGGCCGGGAAAAATCGGCGGACGTCTCGAACGGTGGCTGCTCGAGATGACGAAGACCTATGGAAGGGCATAGATACGGGGTCCGTGCTGCCTGTTCAGGGACTTACGAAGGCGCGCCATCCGGCCAGAATAGAGCCGGGTCTCCCATCGAGAGCGCCTGAAAGCTCGGCTACGGGCGTGAAACCGCACTCTGCGCATTGAACCTCTCCCCGGCTGCGGACATAGCAGCCCCTCGTGATTGTTCCGTCGGGGTCCACATTCATCAGAAGTCTGTCGCGGCAGTTCCAGTCGTTCGTGATCATGTTTTCGAGGGATCGCCTCGAATTGATGATCCGGTAACCCCGCTCCTTGAGCCGGATCGCACCGTGGATGGCGTCTCGCCGTTCGGCAGCGGTCAGTGCAAGAGCCTCTTCACCCTGCCCGTAGGGGTAGAAGAGCTGGATCGTCACGCCTCGCACCGCCGGGCGCTGCTTCAGATCATCGAGAAGGCTTTCCAGATCCCGCCAGTTTTCCCGGTTCATTGTGAAATGGACGAACAGTTTTCCGTGGGTCGTTTTGCCGAGATTGTCCCATGCGCGATCGAAGGAGCCGCTCCGCAGTCGATCATGAGTTTCTTTTGTCCCGTCGAGGCTCACCCAGAGGACATCGACGGGCACATCGAGAGGCAGGGTCCCGTTCGTGGTCGCCGCCGTGCAGAGAAAGCGATCCCGCGCATAACGGACCAGATCGGCAAACGTCCGGCTGCCGTCATTCCACAGCAGGGGCTCACCCCCTTCAAATACGACGATCCGGCAACCGGCGCGGTGAAGCGCATCAAGCGCCTCAACGGCGGACTCCCAGCGGATATGTGCCTGCTGGGCATCGTCACGTCGGTGGTAGGGGCACGGCGCGCATCGCAGATTGCAGCGGTAGGTGAGCTTGAAGCTTGCCAACAGCGGCAAATCCCGATGAAGGATGTTTCTCTGAAAGAAGAGGGCGGCGAGGCCGAAAAATCGAAGCAGCGGCGCAGAGGCTTGCACGAGGCGGCGCTTTTCCATGACAGGTATTTCCTCAGGCAAATACCAGGGCCATGAACGCCGCCACGGTCGTGATGACAAGGGAGATCACAAAGGTCGTTCGGATGACCTGGCTCTCGATGCCGAGTGCGTCAATGGTCGCTGCCGCGTTCTGAAGCTTTGCCGGGGAGATGACACTGGCGAGTCCGCCGCCGATGCCCGTCACGGCGGTCACGATGAGGGCATCGACGCTGAGCAGCTTCGAGGTCAGAAGGTGATACTTCGTGAACATGGCAATCGTGGATGCCTCACTCCCACTGACAAAACCGCCGAAGAGTCCGAGGAAGGCGCTGATGAATGGATACACGGCTCCGAAGGCGGCAGCAGAGCCCTGGGCAAGGACCCAGATCATGTTGGAAGCCGGCTCCAGAAGTTTCCATGCATTTCCGGTCAGCTGGAAGCCGGAATTATTCATGACAAATGCGATCGCAAAGAAAATGGCTGCCGAGAGGGCAGGACGGGGCGCCCGCTTCAGCCATTTCCGGAAGGTGTTCCCGATGCACGCTGCGCTGGGTCGGAGGAAAATGGCCGAAAGTACCGTGCTGACGAGAACCCACGTATAGGCGTTCCACAGCATGCGGGTCCGGATTGTCTGCCCTTGGATTATCGAGATGCCCATGTCCATTTTCCTGAAGAGGGCATCGAACCAGGGGGGGTAAAAGTTAATGGCGAAGGACGCTACAATCAGGATGATCCACGGCGAGAGCGCCGTGATGAGCGACATCTGCTTTTCGATGCGAAGATCATCTGCTGTCAGGTGGGAGCGGTCGATGATCGGCAGGCCCCGAAGTTTCAGATAAAGCAGCATGACCATCATCGTACAAAAACCACCAATCACTCCTGTTAGGACCACACCGATCCCGACGTGGGCCACTGCCACGGCGACCCCCCCGTTGGTGACCCCGGCAAGCACGCAAGGGATAAATCCTTCTTTCATCTGCCGGATGCCGCCCACGATCCAGAGCATGCCGAACCCGATGAGGACCGAGATCACCGGGAGAAATTTCGCGAAGACCTGGGCGGACTGCGCCAGAGGCGTACCCGTAAGATCCGAGTAGACGACAAGGGGCGCCCCGAGGAGTGCAAAGGTGCACAGCGCGTCAAATCCCAAAGCGGGCAGGGCCACGGCCACGAAGGTCGAATATCCGAGCGCGACGAGAATCGGGGGCAGGATTGAAACGGGCGTGGCCCCTACGGAGACGAGCAACGTTCCCGCGCCGACGTTAATTAGCATGATCTGCACCGATCGATCAGACGATGCAAAGGTTTTGACAAAGACGGTGATCCTCCGAAGAGCCCCGGTGGATTCCATGAACGTGATCTGGAGGATCGAGGTGACGACCATGAGCGACACCGGGAACGAGGCAATGATTCCGGCCAGGGAAGACAGAAGCCCCATTTCCAGCGGGGTGCTGAAATAGAAGATGGCGATACACAGGGTCAGCAGCCAGCCGATGACACCGCTCGCGTCGGCGGAAAAGCGCCGGTTGACCAGGAGATAAACGATCACGGCGATGGGCAGCAACGTCAGGATTACAGAAAGGGCCATGAAGCCTCCAGTTTGTCATCAATTGGGGGCGACTATAGCGGAACCTGCTGCGTGGATCAAATCATTTTCGGACAGGTTCCCGGCTGTACACGCACTCGTGCGGGAGCGTAAGATCGGGTACTGTTCTTTCCGGAATTGTTTTGTTATCCTGTTCTTGTGGCCCATCAATTTCGTCGAACCGTTCCGGTCCGGCACTGGAAAGGAGGACAATCATGGAAGACAGGATCAACGCATGCGGACTTACAAGGCGTGAATTCGTGAAGGCGGCCCTGGCGGGGACGGCCGTGCTTGCCGTTTCGTCGGCGGGAATTCCGGCTACGGCAGAGGCTCAGAAAACATCTCCCTTCGGTGTTCCTTCCCTGCCATACCCGGAAGATGCCCTGGAACCGGTCATCTCGGCAAGGACCGTCGGGTTCCACTACGGCAAGCATCACCTCGGATATCTCTATATCCTGAATGACCTGGTGCAGAATACGCCCTACGAAAAATTGAGCCTTGAACAAATCATCAAGGAGACGGCCGGTGTTCCCGGAAAAACTCCCGTCTTCAACGCGGCGGCCCAGGTCTGGAATCACACGTTTTACTGGAACGGCATGAAGGCCGGAGGCGGCGGGAAACCGGGGGGTGAACTCGGCAAACGGATTGAGAAGGATTTCGGGAGTTATGATCTCTTCCGGAAGGAATTTGTCAATGCGGCCCTCGGTCAGTTTGGAAGCGGCTGGGTGTGGCTTGTGACGGACGGCACGGTGTTGAAGGTGCTCAAGACGCCGAATGCTGATAACCCGATCACCCAGGGCGTGAAACCACTCCTGACCATCGACGTATGGGAGCACGCCTACTATCTGGATTACCAGAACCGCAGGAAGGATTTCGTGGAGGCCTCCCTGGATAGGCGAGTGAACTGGGACTTCGTGGAAAAGAATCTGCGGTGACGGTCAGGACCCGGACCCTCAGCGGGACTATTTTGCGTAGAGGGGTTCCTCGTTTTTCTGAACCCGCCGGATATTTTCCGCCACGACCTGCACGATGCCGGAAATGGAAATGTCGGTGGATCCGCCGATGTGCGGCGTTGTCAGAACGTTGTACTGGAAGATGGGATCGCTCGGATCGACCGGTTCCTCCCAGTACACATCAAGGCCTGCTCCTGCGATCTGGCCCGTGGCGAGTGCTTTCTCGAGGGCGGCGCGATCGATGATGCCCCCCCGTGACAGATTGATGAGAAAGCTGTCTTTTTTCATCGCGGCAAAGGTTTTTTCGTTCATCAGGTTGCGGCTCTCCGCCGTGAGAGGGAGGCTCAGGATGACGAAGTCCGATAGGCCAAGAAACTTCTCCAGATCCTGCGAGCCGCCTGCCCAATCCATGCCGAGATCCCTTGCTGCTTCCTCGGGGTGATCCCGCTTGATCCCGATCAGCCGGACGTCGAAAGCACGGAGCCTTTTTACGAGGGCTTTGCCGATACCGCCCAGGCCGATGATTCCGACGGTCTTTCCCTTCAGGGCCATGCCCTTCGGCTGGCCGATCTTGCGATTCGCGAAACTTGCCGCCATGCCGCGGAAATTGCGGGCAAGGCCGACCATCATGTAGATTCCCAACTCGGCGACGGAGTCGGCGTTCCCGCAGCTGTCCGTGGGGACGTTCGCAACGCAGATGCCCCGCTTCTTTGCTGCCTCGATATCAACCCCTTCCAGCCCGGAGCCGACCTGCTGAATCAGCTTCATCCGATCCGCCGTGGCGAGGAGCGGTTCCGTCACCTGCGACATGGTCGGAATCAAGACGTCATAACCTTGAAGGTTTTCCAGTACAAAGGTCGCCAGGGAATCGAACTCATGTTCGGGAAGTTCCGCCTTCAGGAGACCGAGAGCACCTCCCCAGGCGTTTTCCGGTGCAGCAAAACAGATCTTCATTTCAGCCCCCTTTTCTTTATGAATATCAACAAAGGAGCGGGAATGTCCAGTGCAAACAGGGTGGTGCTGCTTCCCGAAATATGGTAACGTCGGAGAGCTTCAGGGCCATGAAAACAGTCGGTCCGGGGAGGAAACGAGAACGATGGTTTCGGCGATGAGTCCACAGGCGAGGGGGGAACGGCCCTGGGGATATTACGACGTACTGCTGGAAGATGCGGAACACAAGGTGAAGCGGATCGTCGTCTTGCCGGGAAAGCGCCTGAGCCTCCAGAGGCATCGGCACCGGGACGAGCACTGGCTGATCGTCTCCGGGGAGGCCTTGCTGACGCTGAACACCGATGAAATCATCCTGCGAAAGGGGCAATCCGTTGATATCCCCCGTGGTGCTTTGCACAGGGTCCGAAACATGGGACCGTCGAAGCTTGTATTCGTTGAAGTCCAGACAGGCGATTACTTCGACGAAAACGACATAGAACGGCTGGAAGACGATTACGGCCGGGTGTAAACGGCAGAGACGTATCGTTTCCAAAGGCTTCAAGGGGCAAGGAATGGCAGAATTGGATCGGCAGCTCGTAGCGGTCATCATGGCGGGAGGAATGGGGACACGCTTCTGGCCGCTCAGTACCCGGCAGAAGCCCAAACAGTTCATTGCCCTCTTCGGCGAGAGGAGCCTCCTGCAGATGAGTTATGACAGGCTGCGGGGGCTGGTATCTCCCGAGCGAATCCTTGTCCTCACAAACGCCGCGCACGTTTCCCTGGTCGAGGAACAGCTTCCGGATCTTCCTGCCGGGCATGTCATCGGCGAGCCGATCCGTCGTGACACGGCAGCCGCGGTAACGCTGGCTGCCGTTCTTGTCCGTGAGCGTTTCGGCGACAGCATCATTCTCACGCTGACGGCGGACCACCTGATCGAGCCGAGGCAGCTCTTCCAGAAGAATCTGATTTCAGCTGCTGCGCAGGTCGCCGAAAGCAGAGTCTTTTACACCTTCGGGATCAAACCGGCCTTTCCGGCCACCGCATACGGCTATCTCGAAACCGGGGCGCCCATCGCCAATGACGACGGGATCGAGCATTTCGAACTCAGGCAGTTCAAGGAAAAGCCCGACCTCGAAACGGCAAGGCAATATGTCGAGTCGGGCCGTTTTTTCTGGAACTCGGGGATGTTTGTCTGGCAAACGACGGCCATCCTCGAGGAGATCCGTACCTGGCTGCCGCAGCACTTTGCAGCGCTTTCCTCGCTGGGCCGGCACGACGGCACACAGGGCTGGCAGAAGGCACTGGAAGTTGCTTTTTCCGCCATCGAACCCATCTCCATCGATTACGGCGTCATGGAAAAGACCAAAACGCCGCTGCGATGCGTGGCATCGCTGTTCTCGTGGACCGATGTGGGGAGCTGGCCGGCAATGGAGAACTTCCTCGCCAGGGATGCAAGTGGAAACACAACCAGGGGGAATGTCAAGGCCCTCGGCGCGTCGGGAAACCTCGTTTTCTGCGAGATTCCCGACGAAACCGTGGCCCTCATCGGTGTTGATGACCTCATTGTCGTCCGTTCGGGAAACCGCACCCTTGTGGCCAGAAAAGGCGATGTAGACAGGCTCAAGGAACTCGGCGAACTCTGATCGTGCCCGAACCGGACAGAACAACGCACAACCGCTTCTATCATGTCTTCTCGATGTTCATCATGCCGCTGTCTACATGGTTTCGCAATTCTTTGAGCAGCATGGCGAGTTCTTTCTGCCGTTGCCCGTGGAACTCATGCCACATCTTCCGGCAGGACTCGCATTTCACCTTATCCAGGTCCTTCATGTAGGTGTCATATCGATAGATGCTTCGAGCGATGACCGTGATGGTTTCCAGGAGATTGTAGTCATGATTCTGCAGCATGGTGGGACCTCCTTTCGTCTGAGGTTTGTTTGGAGTGGGCTGGAAGGGTTGCCGGGCCTGACGGAGAATCCTGACAAAGGTGTCGCATCGGGTAGTCGTGCAGTCGGGAGAAGAGGGTCGAAACCTGTCGTGTCGAAGGAGTCGGAACAGGACTCCTTCCGGGATCCCCTAGTAGAATATTTATACGCGTGAAGCAGTGCGGTCAAGGGTTTTTTCACCGAAAATGCCCGTGAATGTTGATTTTCAAGGCATTTTGCGTTATAGTAATTACAATAAATATTCATATTCGAGTGTTTCATGATTGCCATCGTCGATTATCGGGCCGGCAACCTGACCAGTGTTGCCAGAGCCCTCCAGAGCCTGAACGTGCCCTGCGTCATCACGGATCGCGCCGATGAACTCTGCAGGGCCGATCGGGTGATCTTTCCCGGCGTAGGTGCGGCCGGGGAGGCCATGCGAAATCTCAGGGAAACGAATCTTGCCGGATGCATTCGTGAGCTTTATCAAGCCCGCAAGCCCCTCCTTGGCATATGTCTGGGTACGCAGGTCATCTTCGACTACAGCGAAGAGGACGATCGAACGGCCTGCCTGGGCATCATTTCCGGTTGTGTCAAGCGCTTTCCGGAAGGCATGTCGGAAAAGGGCGATCTCCTCAAGATCCCGCACATGGGCTGGAACCGCGTTGCATTCACAGGGAATCATCCGTTGTTTGCCGGCATTCCCGGAAACGCCGAATTCTATTTTGTCCACTCCTACTACCCGTCGCCGTCGAACGGGTCCGACGTTGTCGGTGAGACGGAATACGGGATCCGGTTCGCCTCCGCCGTGTCGCGGGGCAGTCTCGTGGCGGTCCAGTTCCACCCGGAAAAAAGCGGACGATTCGGATTGCGGATCCTGGAAAATTTCAGTCGTTGGGATGGCAGACATGCTCAGTAAACGAATCATCCCCTGCCTGGATGTGAGAGACGGGAGACTGACCAAGGGGATCAAGTTCAAGGGCAATATCGATATCGGCGACCCCGTGGAGGTGGCGCGCCGGTATTATGAGCAGGGCGCCGACGAAATTGTCTTTTATGACATCACGGCCTCGTCGGAGGGGCGCGACATCATGATCGATGTCGTGAAACGTGTGGCCGAGACGATCTTTATCCCCTTCTCCGTAGGCGGAGGTATTCGTACTCTCGAGGACATGCGCAAGGTGATCCTTGCCGGTGCGGAGAAAGTCAGTGTCAATTCCGGTGCTGTGGAGAATCCCCGGATCATCAGCGAAGGTGCCGTTGCCTTCGGATGCCAGTGTATCGTCCTGGGGATGGATGTGAAGAAGGTCGAGAAAAGCGCGAAGCTCCCCTCGGGCTACGAGATCGTCATCCAGGGCGGCAGGAAGTACATGGGCATCGACGCCCTCTGGTGGGCCAGGGAGGCTGAAAACCTCGGAGCAGGGGAGATCTGCCTGAATTCCATCGATGCCGACGGGACGCTGGATGGATACGAACTGGAGCTTACCCACCTGATCACAACGAATGTGAAGATTCCGGTCATCGCATCGGGGGGAGCAGGGAAGAAAGAGCATCTTCTGGACGTGCTGACGACGGCAAAAGCCGATGCGGCCCTTATCGCGTCCATCGTCCACTATGGAACCTACACGATTTCCGAGATGAAGGAGTACCTCTCCGGAAGCGGGGTGAAGGTGCGGGAGGTGTGGTAAGGCAGGTAACAGGTGGTGCTCCTTATTGCTTTAACCTGTCACCTCGCGCCATGTGCGTTCAGAACTCCAGAAAATGATAGCCCCACGGTCGGAGATCCACAAACAGCCCCGGGTCCGTCATTTCGTTCCCGTCCCGCTCGTAGACGCTCCCCGAAAGAAGATCGACCAGCCGCCACGTTCGCCCGGCAAGTTGCCGGCCGGGCATGCGAACGCGCCCCTGGGATGGCCGATCCGACAGGTTCACGACGATGAGGTGATGCCTGTCGACGCCGGCCCATATCCAGGCCACAAGATTCCTGAAGCTTTCATTGTCGGACCATCCGGACAGTTCGCAGAGACTCCAAGCGTCCTCGCGCAGATGAGCGCCTTTCACGGATTCGAGCAATGTCCTGTAAAAACCCTGAAGTTCTAAATGCGGGGATTCCTCGGCCTGCCGCCCGAGCTGGACGGGAAGCTGCACCTTCCGGCCCTCGAACTGGCCGTCGAAAAACAGCCTTGCCCCGGGAAGTGTCGCGATGACTACCGCTGCAGCCCTGGCCTTCTGTGTGGCAAAGGTTGCTGCGGCTCGTGGTTCGTCGTGATTCTCGATGAAGCGGATAAGCCTCTTCTGATACGCAAGGTCTTCGGAGAGGTGAAGCCGGACCGTTTCCGCGGACTCATGGACAAGGCGGTCATAGAGGTGCTTGTCGTAGCAGTAATCGAAGCCCTGCTGCTGCAGATCCCGTTCGAGGCCCCAGTAGGCCTCGGCGAGGAATGCAAAGTGCGGATGGCGATCCCGAACAGCCTCGATGACCTCCACCCAGTATTCGCGCTGCGGTGTCATGCCGGTACGGCCTCCCCACGTATGTCGGAATATCCTGTTGATGAGCAGGATCGACATGTCGCAGCGCACTCCGTCGCACTGGCCGGCTATGCCGAGAAGGGCCCTGATGGCTGCCTCCCGCACTCCGGAATGAAAGGCATTCAATTGAGCCACGTCTGTCCAGGGGGGGTAATTGGGGTCCCTTCCAAAGGCAAACACACGTCCGCCCGACTGGAAGAACTCCCCCGGAGCCCGGATGAGATCGGCGGCGTTCCCCGGGATGAGGAACTCGGGATGCTCCGGGACCCATGGGTGATCCAGGGCGATGTGGTTCGGTACGAAATCCAGGATGAGACTGATTCCGCAGTCCGAAAGAGCTGCGCGAGCGGTGGAAAGTCCTTCGGGTCCCCCGAGATGCTCATCGACGGTGTATTCCTGAATGCAGTAGGGGGATCCGACGATATCGTCGGAGGTAAGATCGGGAAGTGCTTTGCGGTATTCCTCGAATAGGGCAGGGTGATTCTGAGCGATCTTCATGCCGGCCGGACTTCGCCGCCATACACCCATAAGCCAGACCGCATCGAAGCCGAAAGAGGCAATGGCATCCCATTCCTTCGGTGGGACGGTTAACAGCGTAACAGGCTTCTGGTGCTTGCGGCTTAGTTCTGCAAGCCAGACCCAGGTGTTGATCTCATAGATGAGGGGCTCTCTGGGCAGGACGGGCATGTCACTCCTCCTTCTGCGGACAATACCCTGTTTATAGCGATCCGGATGATGGATTGCCAGTGCTTTCCATGAAGTCGCGGCGTGAATAAGTGTCCTAAACAGAACTTGACCTGACTACGAGTGTCAAGCCGGGTATCCACTCCTTCCTGTAAGCTTGAAAATCATATTTCGCCAAAATGTGAATATTTCATTCGGTAATCAGGCCTGATAAAAGCGTCTTGAAAGCAAAGTCAACCGTTGGCCTTACCCATTCGGTGTAGTCATTAAAACTGGCAAACATTGGGAAAGCCACCCAATTCTCTGCCTTTATGGATCCAATGGCTCCGAATTTCAAGGACGGTGTTTACGGTCATCCATCAGTTGCCCGTCTTCGATCCGGATGACGCGGTCTGCCACCTGCAGGATTCGTTCATCGTGGGTAGCGATGATGACGCTGACATCTTGTTCTTTGACTGCCTGCCGCAGCAGACTGACGACCATGTCGCGGTTTTTGGAATCAAGATTCGCTGTGGGTTCATCGGCCAGAATGATCCTGGGGCTGTTTACAAGGGCGCGGGCAAAGGAGACGCGCTGTTTTTCTCCGGCCGAAAGATTCTCGGGGAGGTGATAGATACGATGGCCTAGGCCTATATTCTTGAGGATTTCAATAGAACGGGAATGCATGCTTCGAGGATGCCTTAAGAGAAAATCCCCCGCCAAGGCGACATTTTCCCACGCGGTCAATGCGGACAGGAGATTGAAGCCCTGGAAGACAAATCCGATGGTTTCCGCCCGAAGCCTTGCGAGTTCCTTTGAAGACAGGGTGCCGACCTCCTTCCCTTGCACCCGGATGTGACCTGAAGAAGGTCTGAGGATGCACCCGAGCATTGCAAGAAGGGTGGTTTTGCCGCTGCCTGACGGTCCCATGAGCATAAGCAATTCCCCGGTGCCGATACTGAGAGAGACATGATTGACGGCCACTACCTCGGTACCGCTCTTTCCAAAGCTCCGAGACACATCGTCCGCTTCAATGACAGGGGTCATGACCGGAAAGCCTCCATTGGGTCAAGGCGAGATAGCCGCCACATCGGAAGACCAGTGCTTAAGACCGCCATGACCAAACCCGTAAGAAGAGTCTGCATCGTGATGGAGCCGTCCAGTCTGGCCGTCATCCCGGGAACCCATTGATTGATGAAATGATTGGCCAATACCCCAAGAGCCAGGCCCATTACGGTGCCGATGCCGAGAGAGATGAGGGATTGTTTCAAAACAATCCCATAAAGGAACCAGCCCGTCGCGCCCAGAGCTTTCATTGTACCGTATTCCTTGAACCTCTCCAGAACGGCTGTGTATAGGGTAATGCCGATGGTTATGGATCCGACCAGAAAGCCCATGACCACCCCTGCGGTCAACAGAGGCAACATAAACATACCCAGAAATTCACGCATATTGGCCGCGAGCGAATCTCTCGTTATACCGTTCAGGCCGGTTATTTCGCCAATATGGTGGATGATATCCTGATCAGAAATTGTTCCATTTGACCATACAAGCACATGAGTAAAGGAGAATTGTCCGCCCGGCAGTAAGCGGCTGACGGTCTCCCTTGGTAAAAAGGCATATTGGCTGCCGATGGAGGTTGTTTCCAATGTGAATCCAGCGACGGTGAACGATTGGCCGAAAAAGGACACACGATCTCCCGGTTCGAGGCCATGACGATGGGCAAGATTTTCATCGAGCAGGACTTCATCTTGTCTGAGTGAACGAACATCCTTCACGTGAGGGAGGGTTTTCCCCAATTTCCATGGGCCGCCGTCGCCTGACTTGGTGTCATAGCCGATCACGTAAACTCTGGATTTAACCTTGTTGATCTCCAAGAGGGTATAAATGGCATAGATGCCGGCCGCTCTTTGGACGCCGTTCACCCTTTCCACGGCGTCAACGCTTTCCCTCGGCACCACGGAAGTTGCAACAAAATCATCCACCCCCTTTTGCATGGCCCAGATATTCGCGCCTGTATGATCGATATACGTTGTGATCTGCGCACGGGTTCCCTTGAGGACGGATAGTTGAAAGCAGATAAGCAGAACGGAAAAGGCTACACCGGCGACATTGATCGCGAAGCGGACACGATCGGCATGAAGATTTCTGAAGGCTACAGGAACCCCGTTCCGTCGGAATGGAAAAAACATGGGCACCCGCCCGGAATAGGATTCGTAATCATGTCCAAACCGCCTTTGCAGGGCCGGTTCTTCGAACAAACGCAAATAGACGTAAACGATGTAAAGAAGCAACGGCACACACACTGCCACTACTCCGGGCGAACCGATCACCATGCCTAATCCCGCGATGATCAAAAGGTAGCCCATGCACACAGGATGTCTGTGAACTGAAAAGGGTCCGCTGGTAACCAGACGGTCTGTTACGGGCGAAATTTCAATGCGGAAAAGCTCGGTCAGGTATCCATGGCCTTCTCTGACAAGCAGATACCAGGCCCAAAGGAGCCACGCGGCCCCCGACACGATTGAGGCGATTCCAACGATGTCTAAAATGTGGCGGCTGATATTCAAAGAAAGGGGAAATGCTGTATCGAGCATGCGTCCCACCCGGACCGTCGCCCAGGGAACAAACACGCCGAAAAGGATAAGATCGATACACCCCCCAAGTATGATGCGAAAAGTCCTCAAATTTCCCCCTGCTGCGGGCCTATCGCCGCAATCAAACCTGCATTAAGGTTCCGTCCGACCACAAATCCTGATGCTCGAAACCCTGTCAAGAGTGAATCAAACGCTCAGCTTCAAAAGACATCCTTGTATCTTGTATGGATGTTTGCATGAAAACGCTATCCCGTTATACGTATACGCAGCCAGCGATCCAGCATTAGTCCGAGGGCCGGTGCCAAACCGAGCCAAAGGGTCAGAATCAATGTCCCCTGACTGAGTTTTGTATACAGGGAAATTCCTTCCTCTTCATGACGAAATATCATTTTCAACAATCGATATACAAGAGGCAGGCAGAGAAGGGATAATACACCTGGCCAGATTGGGATGGAACCCGTCAGGAGGAAAACCATCACGCTGAGCATACTCGACGAAACAGCCAGCGAAACGATGGAAAGGGTCTTTTTGACGCCAAACATAATGACGAGCGAACGCTTCTTGGCCTTCCGGTCGGCTTCCAGATCCGGAAATTGAGTAACGGTGATCAGGGAAAAAACGGCAAAGCCGATGGGTATGCTCAAGGCCCATACCAGGGGCGAATAAGCCGGCCCGGCCTGTGAAAAATAGCCTGCCCAAACGAGCGCAATACTGTAAGTCACAAAAACCAGAAATTCACCCCCTCCTCGGTAGGACAACTTCACGGGAGGGAGGCTGTATTCTGTTGCACTCACTATGCCCCAGCTCACGAACAACAGAATTCCCCAGTGAACATGCAAACCAAAAATCATAACGCCAGTCAAGACGACGGTCAAAAAGATTGCCCAACTTGCGCCTATTATCAGGTCGGAACGTGACAGTTGTCCTTCGACCACAACCCCTGAACCTCCGGAAAAAGGGGTGCGTGAAAAGTTGGCTTCATCTGTTTGGATATCTGCCACGTCGTTCACAAACGCCGTGACGAGATGAATCAGGAGACCAATTAGAAGGGAAAGGATAAATCGCGGCCAGCTGAAATGCCCAAACTCGTACCAAGCTATGATGTTTCCAAGCAATAGCGGGGTAAAACCGATGGTGTGTAATTGGAGACGGGCTGCTCGAATCCAGGGAGAGTGGGTCATGGATTTTCCTTTTTTCTCTTTCACCGGGCTCGCAGTGATTTCATTGATGTCGACCTTGCCCGTTGCTGCTTAGCAGATGCCGATGGCTTCCCGAGGTGTTTAGTCAGAATGCTCCGTTAGGTATTTTCGCCCTGCACCCCTCAACGTACGTCCGTGATCATTCGTCTTGGTGAACCTCCAGTTTCATTTATCATTACCAGAGCCTCTATTTATAAAGTGTTCCATCAATTATCGAGTCTGTCAACCCTGTCTTATCCCACTTCGTGTTTGCTCTTCGCAGGTTCTCAGGGAGTTCAGCCTTTTGCGGCGAAATCTGTCAAGCAGTTCAAACCTGGATACCTCCTCATCGACGAACGACGATGGAGGAGCTTACACATGATCTCAGCTCATTTTAATTGGCGTTAGACACTCTCTTTCAATCCGAAATTAACGTTACCTCAGAAACTATATTTCCACGCTTCGCAGGTGTACTCACCAAAGATGGAATTCTTATCGAAAAATTCCGGCCAGGTAGCATCTTCCTTCCTGAACGCTGTAGGCAGGGCTTTCTTGGATGGATACAAGACTTCAATGCGTAATGAATACATTTACGGCGATCCCGAATATTCCTTTCGCAATCATCCGCTCAGCAAACGCCATATTTCTGTTGACATACAAAATTCCCTTGTCTTATGTTCTTATAATCCGACCGTTCTCAAGATTCTGTTCGTTCAGATCGCCGCTGTATTGCTCGGGGGGTAAGTCGGATGGGATTTTTTTAGTAGCATTATAAATCATACGCCGTCGAAAGGAGAATCGATGAACATAGCCGTATTCAGCGCCAAGCGTTATGACCGCGATTACCTGGACGCAGCCAATGCCGCCTCCGGTCACCGGATTACCTATTTCGATGTGCCGCTGGAGCGGGAAACGGCATCGCTTGCACACGCGTACGATGCCGTATGCATATTCGTCAATGACAAGGCTGACGCAGATGTCCTGGAAACGCTATCTCACGGGGGAACGCGTCTTGTCACCCTGCGCTGCACCGGCTTCAATAACGTCGATCTGCGCGCCGCAGCGCGTTTCGGCATCAAGGTGGTGCGTGTCGTCACCTACTCACCGTACTCGGTCGCCGAACATGCCGTCGCCCTCCTCCTCGCTATCAACCGCAAGATTCACCGGGCCTACAACCGGACCCGTGATTCCAACTTCGCGCTCGACGGACTGATGGGCTTCGATCTACACGGCAAGACAGTCGCCGTGGTCGGGACCGGCAAGATCGGGCGTGTGTTTGCACGCATCATGCTAGGGTTCGGCTGCGAGGTGATTGGCTACGATAAGTACCCTTCAGCCGAGTTTGAAGCCCTTGGAGTCCGCTATGCGCAGCCGGGCGAAATCGGCGCCAGGGCCGATATTATCTCTCTGCACTGCCCCCTGACACCCGAAACGCACCACATTATCAATGCGGACACACTGTCCCGCGCCAAGCGCGGCGCCTTACTGGTCAATACCAGCCGCGGCGGGCTGGTCGACACCGAAGCGGCGATCGAGGCCCTCAAGAGCGGGCAACTCGGCGGCCTGGCAATCGACGTCTATGAGCAGGAGGCAGATCTCTTTTTCCGCGACCTGTCGAGCACAATCATTTCCGACGACATTTTCCAACGCCTCCTATCATTTCCGAATGTGATTGTCACCGGACATCAGGCCTTTTTCACCCAGGAAGCGATTTCGACCATCTGTGAAACCACGATTAACAGTATCAACGAATTCTCCGCTGGGCAGCCGCTGTCCAATGAAATCATGACAGAAGCTCCCTGACCCCGCTGCGGCCACGAGTATCAGCTTGCCTTCTCCTGCAAGCGCTAATGCTTTCAAACGATAATCTTCGATCTTATTAACACAGTGAGGTTGAGAACTTGAGGTGAAAGGGTGGTCAGGATAAAATTTGATAGTGATAGCGAAGTCATCTGTCGTTAGGACAGAAACAGGAGAGGTTGGATAAATCGAAAGGAAAGAGTGGGCTTAAGGATTTTCACGAGATTTATTTCAGTCCGAGGACGTCCTGCATGTCGTACAGCCCATTCTTCTGCTTCACGATCCATTTCGCGGCGGCGATGGCCTCCCGTGCGAAAGTGTCCCGGATAAAGGAGCGGTAAATCAGCTCTACGCCCGCTCCCATCTCGCTGAAAAGAGCGGGGCTTACATTGGGCACGAGAACGCAGCGAGTCTTTTTGGTCAGCTCGCGGATGCGGTCCATTTCGTCGAGCATGAATCCCATGGTTCCCATCACCATCGACGTCTTGTGCTCGGCAGCGATTTTGAGGTGGGTCAGGGAAGATTCCTTTTCCGTAAAGTCGATGACCACACAGCTGTGCTTGATGCAATCCCGAAGGTCATCGACGACGGGCACACCAAAAAACCCCAGCTGATTGATCTCGCCGGCATCCTGGCCTACATAACGGCTTTCGCGGCTGTCCACGGCCCCGACGAGTTCGATGCCATCCGTTTCATAGACGAGCTGCATGAGTCTGCTGCCCATCTTGGTGCTCACGCCTGTTACGACAGCCCTCACCATGGTTTTCTCCCGCCATTATGCTCACCTAACATTGTCTCACAATCATAAAGCAACAGCAAAGCAGGATGTGCATACAATACCTCCCGGTATCGAATTGATCATGCAGCAATTCGGATGCCAATGATAAGAAAATATGTAAGATACGAATATGATAAGGTTAATGCGTGCAGCGGACGTGGCAAGGACGTCTGTGTGCGATACGATAATGTATCACTATCATGGGTGGTGTACCAATATGTATCCTGAGTGATCGCACCCGGATCCCCGTGCAAGATGAATTCAAGGGTTTTTTTCATGTTCTGTCTTCATGACAGGACCTGAGGGATCAAGGCCTCAGGCGCCGGGCAACAAGCATCAGAGAAAAAAGATAGGGGACTCATTCATTTCCTGATACCGGAAGCCCGTCGCCCGATGCCGTTTTTTTACCCGATCGCCGGCCCGCCGCGTTCGCCGGTGCGGATCCGGATGACGTCGGGAAGGTCCAGAACAAAGATTTTCCCGTCTCCGATCTCGCCTGTGCGGGCTCCCTTGCTAAGGGCCTGGATGGTGGGCTCCACAAAATCTTCGTTGACGGCGATTTCAAGTTTTACCTTCTTGAGGAGACTCCCCACTTCCTTGGCGCCCCGATAGACCTCTGTAATGCCCATCTGCCGTCCCCGGCCAAGCACGTTGGAAACGGTCATCAGGTTCACGTTGACCTCTTCGAGCGCATTCATCACGTCGTCCAGTTTGTGCGGTTTGATGATGGCAATGATATATTTCATGATGAGCGCCTCCTAGTCGACCAGGGTGTATGCCGACTCGCTGTGCTGGGTAAGGTCCAGACCGACAATCTCTTTGGTCTTTTCCACCCGGACACACATCAACGCGTCGACGAGTTTGAAAATGATCCAGGTCATGACCGCCGCGAAAGCGATGGTCACCACAACGAGAAGACACTGGACGAAGAAAAGCTGCGCATTGCCGAACAGCAACCCGTTGGCGCCGGCCTCGTTGACGGCCTTCTCCGCGAACAGGCCCGTGGCGAGAGTTCCCCAGATGCCGCCGACGCCGTGGATGCCGAATACATCGAGAGAGTCGTCATATTTGAAGAAGGCTTTCACCTTCGCAATGGCGAAATAGCAGAAGAAACTGGCGAGCAACCCGATGAAGATGGCATTCATTGGGTTTACAAACCCGCAGGCCGGTGTGATGGCGACGAGTCCCGCCACTGCGCCTGAAATGGCGCCGAGGGCAGTGGGAGCCTTGTGCTTAAACCATTCAATAATGGCCCAGGTCAATCCTGCAGCGGAGGCCGCGACGGTAGTTGTAACGAAGGCATTGGCCGCGAGTTCATTGGCCGCCAAAGCGCTGCCTGCATTGAACCCGAACCATCCGAACCAGAGCAGCGCGCCCCCCATGACCGTGAAGGGCAGGTTGTGCGGTGTGAAGGCCCTTTTGTCGAATCCGATCCTCTTTCCGATGAGGAGCGCCAGGACAAGAGCCGATACGCCCGAGCTGGTGTGAACCACGATGCCCCCTGCGAAGTCGAGAGCCCCCAGATCCCGAAGCCATCCTCCCATTCCCCAGACCCAGTGCCCGAGCGGATTATAGACAAAGGTCGCCCAGAGGATCGTGAAGAGCAGAAATGCCGAGAACTTGATCCGCTCGGCAAAGGTTCCGATGATCAGCGCCGGCGTGATGACTGCGAACATGCACTGAAAGATCATGAAGGCATAGTGCGGAATGGTCGCGGCGTAATCGGTATTGGGCTGGCCGCCGACATTGCGCAGCCCGGCCCAGTCGAGCCCGCCGATGATCCCGTTCCAGGCGTCGGGACCGAAGGTCAGGGAATACCCGTAGAGGACCCACTGGAGCGTGATGACGCAAAGAATAATCAGGCATTGCATCAGAATGGAAAGAACATTTTTTCTCCTGACGAGTCCGCCGTAGAAAAAAGCAAGACCGGGGATAGTCATGAGAAGAACGAGTGCAGACGACATGAGCACCCAAGCAGTATCGCCCGTATTCATGATAAAGCCCTCCTGTGATGGAATTGTCAAATACTTGCTATTCAACTGAGCAATAAAAGTGCCAGGGGAAAAATATATTGTAAGTATTCAATATAATACATATAAATAAGATAATCTCCGACGGGGTCATGAAAATAATCATACAATAATGTATACTAATAATTTATAAAGCACGTTATTGTCTTTATTATATATAAATGCAACAATAATGATAAATGTGGCGCTGCGTGCGTATGCTCCGGGCCCGGCGGATACCGGCCAGGGCCGCCATCGCCCTGTACGAACCAGTGACACGGAACGCTGATCGCTTCCCGGAATTGCTGAATATATTCTTTCCATCTGCCGATATACAAAAGTGGAGATTACGCTATTTTCTGATGATCCGGGGTGCCATGAACTCATCTGTCGAGCCTGCAAATAAATATTCTATCCAGTCGGAACCGGCAAAACCCGGTTCGCTGACGGTCGGCATCTCGGGAATGATATCTCTTGATACAGTAAAGGATTTTCTGGCGGACGTTGAAATACTGCTGGATAAGACAACGGACGGGGAATTAACCTTTGACCTCAACGGGATCGAGTACCTGGACAGCGCAGGTGCCCTGGCGCTCGTCCTGTCACGGGAGAAAGCCGCCCGCAAAGCCATCCATCTCGGTATAACAGGTATGAGCTCCGAAACCCGACGCATGATCGGGATCGTCGCTTACGAGGAAACAAAGTCGACAGGGCTTTCGGGGAAAAAGGCTCTGAACGTATTGGCACGGGCGGAGAATGCCCTGAGCCGATTGTTTGACCGCATGGATCTTCTCTGCCTCTTCGTGGGTGACGTGGCTGTATCCCTTGCCCGCAGTATGATTCGCCCGCGATCCGTTCGATGGGAGGCCGTCCTGTATTACATGAAAAAGGCAGGGATGGAGGGCCTTCCCGTTGTGGGCCTGATCAGCATTCTGATGGGCCTCATCATGGCCTTCATGGCCTCTCTCCAACTGCGGGTGTTTGGGGCCAACATCTATGTCGCATCGCTTGTGGCCATTGCCCTTGTAAAGGAACTCGGCCCGATCATGACGGCCATCATCTTCGCGGGGCGCTCCGGTTCGGCTTTTTCGGCGGAAATCGGCACGATGCGGGTCAATGAAGAGATCGATGCCCTGTCGACGATGGGGTTCGAGCCGGTCAACTTTCTTGTCGTGCCGAAGGTGATTGCCTCCATCCTGGTTGTACCGATCCTGACGCTCTATGCAGACCTGCTGGGAATCCTTGGAGGGCTTTTTGTGGGGATCACCGGAATGGATCTGTCCGTCTATTCCTATATGCAGCAAACCATGGAGAGCATCGAAGTCTTTGACGTCGTGTCGAGCTTGTTCAAGGCCATGTGCTTTGCTGCGTTAATCGCCGGAATCTCCTGCCATCGAGGTTTCCAGGCAAGAGGGGGCGCGGAGGCTGTCGGTTCCGCGACAACATCCGCGGTCGTGTCGTCTATTTTTTTAGTCATCATAACGGATTCGGCATTCGCCATCATGCTGCATTACATCCGTTAGGTCCCAACGGGCCGAAGAGAAGGAGCGAGTGGGTATCGAAAGGAAGAGGAAATGAAAGGAATGGGGGGGTCAGAACGGCCTGTCGTTGAAGTGGAAGGAATCTCCGCCTACTACAGAGACAACCACGTTCTGGAAGACGTAAGCCTCCGGGTGCTCCGGGGGGAGATCTTCGTGATTGTCGGGGAGAGCGGTTGCGGGAAATCCACGCTGCTCAAGTGCATGACCGGGCTCTACCGTCCCGATCACGGCAGGGTCTCCATCGAGGATACGGACCTGGTCTCGGCCGATGAAGACGCGCTGCTCCAGGCAAAAAAGAGGTTTGGCGTGCTTTTCCAGTCCGGTGCTTTGATCGGATCGATGACCCTGGCGGAGAATATCGCACTTCCCCTGCTGGAACATACCGACATTCCTCCGGACTTTGTCGATGAGATCGTCAGGATGAAACTCCGCCTGGTCAATCTGTCCGGCTACGAGGATAGCCTTCCGTCGGAGATATCAGGAGGGATGAAGAAGCGCGCCGGCATTGCACGGGCCATGGCGCTCGACCCGCAGATTCTTTTCCTGGATGAGCTTTCGGCGGGCCTGGACCCGGTGACCTCGGCAGGACTGGACCGCCTCGTGAAGGACATCAATGCCGGCATGGGGACGACCATGATTATCGTGAGCCATGAATTAAATTCGATCCTGGATATTGCCGATAGGATCATTATGCTGGACAAAGAAGCCCGGGGGATCATCGCAGAGGGCGACCCGCGAGTCATGCGGGAAAGCGCCTCCGACCCGAGGGTCATTGATTTCTTCAACAGGGGACCCGGTAGAGGCGCCTGAGACATGGCCAAGAAAAAGACATCGAAGATCTGGCTCGGACTGTTCGTGATGCTCGGTTCTGTGATCGGTGTGGGCGCGACCGTGTGGCTGGGCGCCTCGAAATTCTTTGAAGGCGGGAAGTCCTATGTGACCTATTTTGATGAATCCGTCCAGGGGCTGAACCCCGATTCCAGTGTGAAATTGAGGGGGGTCAACATCGGGAGGGTCGAGAGGATCGGCGTGGAGCTGGCAAGTGCCATGGTCGAAGTCGTCATGAAGCTGAATGTGAATGAACGCCTGGGCAACGATATCTGTGCGGAATTGAAACTGGCGGGACTGACCGGCATCGTGTTCATCGACCTCGATCGAAAGAAAGAGGATGAGATTCTGGACGCGGCTCCTCCGGGACACCATCCGCCTTATCCCCTCATCCCGTCACGCCCGTCCAGGACAAAACAGGTTCTCAACAGGCTGGAATCCGCGACGGTCCACCTCGACAAGACCTTCCGCCACACGGACCGGTTGCTGGCGACAGGCGGTGTAGACGAAATCCTGAGCAGCACGAGGGAGACCATTGCGGAAGCGCGCACTGCCCTGAAAGGCATCCGGACCGAATTTGACGGCCTGAAGCTGAAAGAAACCTCAGGACAGGCTCAGAAAACCCTTGAAGGGCTGGAGAAGGATTCCCGCAGGATCTCCGCCGATTTGAAAATCACCGCGGAGAACCTCCGCCAGGTCTCGGAAAATCTCGAGGTGTTCGTTGAAAGGATTCAGGCGGACCCGTCGGAAATCCTCTTCAGCAGCGCGCCTTCCCCCAGACCACACCGGGAGGCCGCGCCATGAGAACAGGGACGTTCCGGAAAATGGGGCTTTTCCCCGCTGCCCTGATGATCCGCTGTTTTGCATTGGGTCTGTGTTCGGCAATGATCCTCCTGAGCGGGTGCGCGGCCGGCGGGAAATCCACCGGTTCCGTCCGTCACTACGCACTGGAATATTCGGCCCCTGCATTCAAAGAGATGGAGCCTGTAAACGACTCGATCCGGGTAGAGCCTCTTTCTATCGTCCGCACCTTCAACACCACGTCCATGGTGTACCGTTCAAGACCTTTTGTGTATGGCGACGACGCCTATCATCGCTGGAAGGTCAAGCCGTCCGTCATGATATCGGATCTGCTCCTGCGCGATTTGAAAGTCGCGGGCCTGTTCAGAGGCGTATTTTCTTCCGGTGATGCGGAGAATGGCATGTATGACCTTGGCGGCGTCATCGAAGAAATGTACGAACTGGAAGACAGCAACGGAAGCCATGCCGTCCTTGCCCTGAATGTGACCCTCCTCAAAGCGAGCAGACCGGATACCCATGACCGGACGGTGTTCCAGAAAAACTATCGCTCCGTCCAGGTCATGCAAAATCAAGGCGCCGAATCCCTGGCCCGGTCCATGAGCAAGGCCATGGAAACATTATCGAAAGAAATTACTCTGGATATCTACAGGGCGATGAGACGGAACGGGGATTACGAAATGAGGGATTCAGCCGCTCACGGCCTGTCGGCCAAATAGCCGTGCAAGGCAATGGATGGTCTTCTCACCCTTTACTCCGTTTCTTCTTTTCGTCGATATCGTCAGGATACATCATGGCATCCTGGCCTCGCTCGCGCGTCCGGATGCGAATCACCTCGTCCACGGGACAGACAAAGATTAGACCGTCCCCGGGCTCCCCGGTCCGGGCTGAGTTGAGAACGGCGTCGATGGCGGCCTCGAGGTTGCGGTCGCTCAGGACGATGTTGACCTGGATTTTCGGCAGCATGTTGACCTGGTAGGTTCCGGCCCGGCCCACAAGCGAGATTCCTCCCTGGCGGCCGTGGCCACGCACTTCAAAGATGTTCAATCCCACAATGCCGATTTCGGCCAGGGCGTCCACGACATCGTTGACCTTGTCTTCACGAATGATCGCTTCGATTTTTTTCAGCATGGGTCAATCTCCAAAAGAAGGGATTGCCTGCGATGGCCATTCTATCCGGCGCGCAGGATTATGAATACGATCGTTCCCCGTGGGAACTGATATCCAGTCCGACCTCCTCCTCCATGGGACTCACCCGCAATCCGATACTCGCGTTGAGCGCCTTGGCCAGCAAAAAGGTCATCCCGAATGAAAAGACCATGGTGACGACGATGGCCAGGATCTGGATCCCGATCTGTCCGGGGTTGCCGAAGAACAGGCCGTTGGCACCGTCGCTGTTAACGGAGACGGTTGCGAAAAGACCGGCGGCGATCATGCCCCACGTGCTGGCAATTCCGTGACATGCCCATACATCGAGGGACTCATCGAGTTTGCGGCGGTCCCGGAAGCGCATCGCATAATAAGACAGCGGTGCCGCGACGGCCCCGACCAGCATGGATGCCATCGGCGTGATGTAACCCGAAGCCGGGGTCACAGCCGCCAGGCCGACCACCATCCCTGTTGCGATTCCCAACGTGCTGGGCCGACCGTCGAGCCAGGAGAGAACCATCCAGACCAGGCCGGCCGTCGCCGCCGAGGTGTTCGTGGTCAGAAGGGCATTGACGGCCACACCGTTAGCGGCCAGGGCAGAACCTGCGTTAAAGCCGAACCAGCCCACCCATAGCAGTCCGGCCCCCAGAACCGTCAGGGGGATATTATTCGGCTCCATGGGGGACTTGCCGAAACCCTTGCGTGGCCCGATCACCAGGGCAAATGCGAGGGCGGAAAAACCGGCTGCGATGTGCACGACCGTCCCGCCCGCAAAATCAAGGACCCCCAGGTTTTTCAGCCAGCCGCCTTGACCCCAGACCCAATGGCAAAGGGGATCATAGACGAGCGTCGCCCAGAGCAGGCTGAACAGCAGAAAGCCTTTGAACTTGACCCGCTCCACGAAGGCGCCGGTGATCAGGGCCGGCGTGATAACGGCAAACATCATCTGGAAGGCGGCGAAGAGCCCATGAGGAATCGTTTTGCTGTAGTCCGCATTGGGCAGGGCATCCACCCCCTGAAACCCGATGAAGTTCAGGCCCCCGATCCATCCGTGGATGGACGTGCCGAAGGCAAGGGAGTATCCGTAAGCGACCCATTGCACCCCGATGAGGGCCATGAAGATGTAGCTCAGCGTCAATGTGGAAAGAACGTTTTTCCGCCGCACCATCCCGCCGTAAAACAGCGCCAGTGCCGGTGTCATGAGCAGCACAAGGGAACAGCAGACCAGAATCCAGGCTGTATCGCCCGCGTTGATTTGATGAACCATGATGTCCCGTCCCCCAATCATGAATTACAGAACAGATTGCAATTCCCCGGCCACCACAAAACATGAAATATATCAATAAGATGCCAAATGGTATCGTTCGATGAGATATACACAATTGTATAATTAATGGATAGTTGTACAAGGTTGTATAGATAGCGAGAATAAATACATTGGGCGAACAATATCATGCGTTGCGGATTGAATGGATAAAGCGATCCTGCTCAGAGATGGGAACAAGAGGTTCGATGTATGCGGGGCAGGAGCCTGTTTCAACAGCCCGTCACGAGATGAAGGGGAGATCATCCTGCTGCGTGTCGCAGGTTGCCCGGTCCTCCAGGCAGAACTTATCGAGCTCCTCGTCGACGGGAACGGGATATTTCCCGGAATAACAGGCCAGACAGAAACTCCGGGGATCCATTCCCGTGGCCTCGACCATGCCCTTGATACTGAGGTAATAGAGGGAATCCAGGCCGATGAAACGGGCGATTGCCTCGGCCGAACCCTTTTCCGCGGCGATCAGTTCCCCCTTCGAGGAAAAATCGATGCCAAAGGGGCAGGGATGGATCGTGGGCGGGCAGCTGATGGCCATGTGGATTTCCTTCACCCCGATCTGCCGCAGATTGCGGATTCGATTCCGGCTCGTGGTGCCCCGGATAATGGAATCCTCGACGATGAGGACGCGCTTTCCCTGGAGCAGGGGTTTTACGGGGTTGAGCTTCACGCGAACGCCGAAATCGCGGATCGCCTGGGATGGCTGGATGAAGGTGCGGCCCACGTAGTGGTTGCGGATCATGCCCATCTCGAACGGCAGGCGGCTTTCCTCGGCGTAACCCAGGGCTGCATAGTTTCCGGAGTCGGGGAAGGGCATAACGAGGTCCACGTCCGGGTGATACTCGCGAGCGAGCTGACGGCCGAAGCGTTTGCGGCAGAGATAGACATTCTGGCCGAAGATGTGGCTGTCGGGCCGTGCGAAGTAAACGAGCTCGAAGATGCAATGGGCGGGTCGGACTTTTCGGAAGGGCTTGAGGCTTTTGAGTCCGGAGCTGTCTATGATGACGATCTCGCCCGGATCGACGTCCCGGACGTAGGTCGCTCCCAGCAGATCGAAGGCACAGGTCTCCGAGGCAACGATATAGGCCTCTCCCAGTTTCCCGATGGCCAGGGGTCGGAATCCCCGGGGATCCCGGGCGGCGATGACCTTGTCCTTCGTCAGCATCACCAGGCAGTACGACCCCTTCACCTTTCCGAGCGCCTTCACCAGAGAATCCTCGAATCCGTTTCGGAGATGATGGGCCATGAGATGAACAATGATCTCGCTGTCCATGGTAGACTGGAAAATGGAGCCCTGTTTCTCGAGCTGAGAGCGTAGCTGCTGTGCATTGATGAGGTTTCCGTTGTGCCCCAGGGCGTAGGGCTCACCGGCATGATGGACCAGAAAGGGTTGGGCGTTGGACAGGGTCGAGGACCCGGTGGTCGAATAGCGGACATGACCGATGGCCATGTGACCATGGAGCTTCTGCAGTGTATTTTCGTGGAAGACTTCGGAGACGAGGCCCATCCCCTTGTGCTCGTGAACGGTCTTGCCGTCTGCCGTGGTGATGCCGGCGCTTTCCTGGCCGCGGTGTTGCAGCGCGAAGAGTCCGAAGTAGGTCAATCTCGCTGCCTGTTCGTGGCCGTGCACGGCGAAGATACCGCACTCCTCGCGCGGTCCGTCGTCGTTCATCCAGTTGCTGAACATATGGGGTATCCCGATCCCTTTGCCTTGCTGCCTGCCCGATGTCGTCATCAGGTGTTTCGCTTCGTGCCCTTCTTGGGGGCTCCTTGCGGCTGCCTTTTTCCGGTTTGCTTCGACGGGCCGCCTGCTTTCTGAACCTTGTAGTACTCCTGTAGCGGGCGGACCTGCCATTCTTCCTTCTGGAGAGCCCGGATGGCTTCGCTCACGGCTCTGGCCCCGGCGATGGTCGTCGTGTAGGGGATGCCGTACGTCAACGCCCCTCGGCGGATGTGGTAGGAATCCAGCGAAGACCGCCGGCCCAGAACGGTGTTGATGACGAGATGAATGCTTCCGTTCTTGATGAAGTCGACGACGTGCGGCCGACCTTCGCTGACCTTGCAGATCGCCTCGGAGACAATGCCGTTTCTCTTAAGATATGCAGCCGTTCCCCTCGTGGCAAGGATCCGGAAGCCCATGTCCCGCAGGGACCTCGCAATGGGGACCATGCTTTCCTTGTGATGGTCGTGTACACTGACGAAGACGTTTCCCTTCAGGGGAAGCTGAAATCCTGCGGCCATCTGGGATTTTGCAAAGGCCATCCCGAAGGAGCGGTCTATTCCCATCACCTCTCCCGTTGATTTCATCTCCGGCCCCAGAATGACATCGGCGTTGGGGAAGCGATTGAAGGGGAAGACGGACTCCTTCACCGAAACGTGTTTGGGCCAGACTTTCTCGGTGAAACCCAGATCCGCAAGCGATCGGCCGAGCATGACCTTTGTGGCGAGCTTCGCCAGGGGCACGCCGATGGCCTTTGACACGAAAGGAACCGTCCGGGAGGCCCGGGGATTGACTTCGAGGACGTACAGGACACCGTCCTTGATGGCATACTGGATGTTCATGAGCCCCACGACGCCCAGCTCCGCGGCGAGCATCTTGGTTTGGCGCTCGATCGTGTCCAAAAGCTCCGGCGAGAAAGAGAAGGCGGGCAGCACGCAGGCGCTGTCGCCCGAGTGGATGCCGGCCTCTTCGATGTGCTCCATGATCCCGCCGATGACCGTAAGATTCCCGTCGCTGATGGCATCCACGTCGAGTTCCACGGCATCGCCGAGAAACTTGTCGATCAGGATCGGATGATCCGGTGAAATCAGAAGCGCCCGATCCATATACTCCCGGAGCATGGCCGCGTCGTAGACGATCTCCATGGCGCGCCCGCCGAGCACGTAGGAGGGGCGGACCAGTACGGGATAGCCGATCCGCTCGGCCGCCTTCAGGGCGGCCTCGACGTTCGTCACGTTGTCGTTGTCGGGCTGGTTGAGCTTGAGCTTGCGGACGATGTCGCCGAAGCGCTCCCGGTCCTCGGCACGGTCGATCGCTTCCGGGGACGTTCCCAAGATGGGCGCGCCTGCCGCGGCAAGGCCCCGTGCAAGGTTGAGAGGCGTCTGGCCGCCGAACTGAACGATCACCCCGAAGGGGTCTTCCGCCTTGAGGATGTGGAGAACGTCTTCCAGGGTCAGGGGCTCGAAATAGAGCTTGTCCGATGTATCGTAGTCCGTCGAGACGGTCTCGGGGTTGGAGTTCACCATGATGCTCTCAAAGCCTTCCTCGCGCAGGGCGAAGGAGGCGTGGACGCAGCAATAGTCGAATTCGATGCCCTGGCCTATCCGGTTGGGGCCGCTGCCGAGGATAACAACTTTTTTTCGGCTCGACGGCCGAGACTCGTCCTCGGTTTCGTAGGTGGAGTAGTAGTAGGGTGTGTAGGCCTCGAATTCGGCCGCGCAGGTGTCGACGAGCTTGTAAACGGGAACCACCTTGTGCTGCATGCGCAGGTCCCGGATCTGCTGTTCCGTCTTGTTCCAGAGCTGTGCCAGGTAGCGGTCGGAAAACCCCAGCGCCTTCGCCTCGCGAAGCGTCTCTGCCGAGGGCGAAAGGACCCGGAAGGCGTTTTCGGACTCCACGATTTCCTTGACGTGATAAAGAAACCACGGGTCGACGTAGGTGTAGCGCGAGATATCCTCGATGGACATGCCGCACTGGATGGCCGTGGCGATGTAGAATAGCCGTTGCGAGTTGGGCGTCGTCAGCTTGGGGATCAGAAACTCTTCGGCGCTTGCGATATCGGGGGGAAGCTGCTGCAGCAGGCCGAAGCGCCCGATCTCGAGGGACCGGACGGCCTTCTGGAGGGACTCCTTGAAGGTCCGGCCGATGGCCATGGTCTCGCCGACGGACTTCATGGACGTCGTGAGGATGTCCTCTGTCTCGGGGAACTTCTCGAAGGTCCATCGTGGGATCTTTGTGACGACGTAGTCGATCGTGGGCTCGAAGGAGGCCATCGTCTCGCGGGTGATGTCGTTGGGGATTTCGTCGAGCGTATAGCCGACGGCGAGCTTCGCGGCGATCTTGGCGATGGGGAAACCCGTGGCCTTCGAGGCGAGAGCCGAGGAGCGCGACACGCGTGGGTTCATCTCGACGACGACCATCTCGCCGTTTTTCGGGTTGACGGCGAACTGGACGTTCGAGCCGCCCGTCTCGACGCCGATCTCGCGCATGATGGCGATGGAAGCGTTCCGCATCTCCTGGTATTCCACGTCGGTAAGCGTCTGGGCGGGCGCCACAGTGATGGAGTCACCGGTGTGCACTCCCATGGCATCGAAGTTCTCGATGGAGCAGATGATGACGACGTTGTCGGCCCTGTCGCGCATCACCTCGAGCTCGTATTCTTTCCAGCCGAGGACGGACTCCTCGAGCATGATCTCGCCGATCATGCTGGCGTCGAGTCCCTGCTTGGCGATATCGAGCAGGTCCTCGCGGTTGTAGGCCACGCCTCCGCCGGTGCCTCCCAGGGTGAAGGAGGGGCGGATGATGATGGGGAAGCCAATCTCGTTTGCGACCTTGAGCACATCATCCAGGCTTCGGGCGAAGCCGCTGCAGGGGACCCTCAGGCCGATTTTCTCCATGGCGTCGCGGAACTTCTCCCGGTCCTCGGCCTTGTGGATGACTTCCAGAGAGGCTCCGATGAGCTCGACGCCGTACTTTTCCAGTACACCCAGCTTGGCCACACCCACTGCGGTATTGAGGCCTGTCTGGCCTCCGAGGGTGGGAAGGATGGCGTCGGGCCGTTCTTTTTCGATGATCTTGGCCACGGCCTCCGGCGTGATCGGCTCCACATAGGTCCTGTCGGCCATCTCGGGGTCCGTCATGATCGTGGCCGGGTTCGAGTTGATGAGGATGACTTCGTAACCCTCCTCCCGAAGGGCCTTGCAGGCCTGGGTACCCGAATAGTCGAACTCGCAGGCCTGGCTGATGATGATAGGCCCCGAGCCGATGATGAGGATTTTCTTCAGATCGGTACGCTTAGGCATCTTTGCGTTTCTCTCTCCGCATGAGGTCGGTGAATTCCGTAAAGAGATAATTCGCGTCCTGGGGGCCGGGCGCCGCTTCGGGGTGGTACTGAACGCTGAAGGCCATTTTCCCCGGGACAGAGAGACCCTCGAGGGTGCCGTCGTTGAGATTCATGTGCGTCTTCTCGAGCATGCCTTTCAGCGACTCCGGAAGGACGATAAACCCGTGGTTCTGCGAGGTGATCTCGACCTGGTTGTGCTTCACGTTCTTGGCAGGCTGGTTGATCCCGTGGTGGCCGAACTTGAGCTTGGCCGTCGTTCCGCCCAGTGCCTGGCCCAGGATCTGGTGCCCGAGGCAGATACCGAAGATGGGCGTTCGGCCCAGAAGCTGCCGGACCGTATCGACGATGTAGGGAAGGGTGGCCGGGTCTCCGGGGCCGTTGCTCAAGAGCACTCCATCCGGATCATAGGCCCGGATTTCCGGGGCCGTCGTCCGGGCCGGGACGACGATGACGTCGCAGCCCTGCTTTTCGAGATTGCGTAATATGTTGTACTTCACGCCGCAGTCGATGACGACGACGCGCAGGCGCGATTTCGTCTTTTCCATCCGTTCGATGGGGCGGGGGCCGTTGTCTTTCCAGAGATAGGGTTTCTCGCAGGTCACGAGGGGAATGAGGTCCCTTCCCACGAGTCCCGGGTAAGCGCGGACCTTTTCGAGCAGGAGCCGCGTGTCGTCCGTCTCTGTCGAGAGGATTCCCTTCATGGCCCCGGCCATACGGATTCGGCGGGTGAGAGCCCGAGTATCGATTCCCTCGACGCCGAGCTTCTTGTGCCCTTCGAGGAACTCCTTCAGGGTCATGCGGGAGCGCCAGTTGCTGGGGAAGGGCTGGTATTCTTTGACGATGAACCCTTCGAGGTGGATCTTTGCGGACTCCATGTCCTCGGGGTTGATCCCGTAGCTGCCGATGAGGGGGTAGGTCATCGTCACGACTTGTTCCTGGTAGGACGGGTCCGTAAGGATTTCTTGGTAGCCCGTCATGCCCGTGTTGAAGACGACTTCTCCCATGGCCTCCCCCACGTAGGCGAAGGCATAGCCCCGGTAAATGCTGCCGTCCTCGAGAACAAGCGTAGCCCTGGGTCTTTTCTTCAGAAGATGCACGTTCAATACTCCGTGGGTTTGTAGACAAGGCGATGCGGGTGAACCGCCCTGACGAGTGGTCACACCCGCTCGATTACTATACTCGAATTCTTCTAGTTTTCCAAGAGAATCGAAAAAGAAGGGGCAACCGTTCGGATTGCCCCTTCTTTGCCTTTACAGCATGGGAAGATAGCGACTGATTTCGAAGTCGGTCACGTGGGTCCGGAAGAGGTCCCACTCCTTCTCCTTGTTTGCAATGAACTTGCCGAAGATGTGGTCCCCGAGCGTCTCATTGACCAGCACGCTCTTCCTGAGCTCTTCCGTGGCCTCCCAGAGGCTTCCCGGCAGAGACGTAATTCCCTCGGCGGCCCGCGCCTTCTCGTCCATCTCGAAGATGTCATGCTCCACTGGCTCGGGCAGAACGTACTTGGATTCGATGCCCTTGAGACCCGCCGCCAGCATGACGGCAAAGGCCAGGTAGGGATTGCAGGTCGGATCGGGCGAGCGGTACTCGATACGGGTGGCCTTCTCCTTGCCGGGCTTGTACATGGGGACGCGAACCATGGCGGAGCGGTTGCGGCGTGCCCAGGCGCAATACACAGGCGCCTCATAACCGGGCACCAGACGCTTGTAGGAATTGACCCATTGGTTGGTGATGGCCGTCATCTCCCGGGCGTGCCGCATGATTCCGGCGATGTAGTGCTTGGCCACACCGGAGAGATGATATTTGTCTTTTCCGTCGAAGAAGGCATTCTTGCTGCCCTTGAAAAGCGACTGATGAACGTGCATGCCGCTTCCGTTCTGACCGAAAATCGGCTTCGGCATGAAGGTGGCGTAAACGCCGTTTTGCCGCGCGATCTCCTTTACGGCCACCCGGTAGGTCATGACCGTGTCGGCCATGGTCAGGGCGTCGAGGTAGCGCAGATCGATCTCGTGCTGGCTTGGGGCGACTTCGTGATGGCTGTACTCTACGCGGATCCCCATGCTCTGAAGAGCGAAGATGGTCTGGCGGCGCAGGTCCGTGCCGCGGTCGGTGGGAAGGCCGTCGAAGTAGCCGGCCTGGTCGAGGATTTCGGGCTCGCTATCATTGGCGAAGTAGAAATATTCCAGCTCGGGCCCCACGTAGAAGGTGTATCCCTGCTTGGCGATCTTGGCGAGGATTCTCTTCAGCGCGTAGCGGGGGTCGCCCATGTAGGGGGTGCCGTCGGGGTTCAGGATGTCACAGAACATGCGTGCCACGGGGCGGTCGCTGGGACGCCAGGGAATCAACTGGAACGTCTTGGGGTCCGGCATGGCGATCATGTCGCTCTCTTCGATGCGGGCGAAACCCTCGATGGAGGAACCATCGAAGCCCATTCCCTCCGCCATGCCCTCTTCGAGTTCCGACGGGGTTACGCTGAAGGTTTTCAGTTTTCCAAGGACATCGGTGAACCAGAATTGAATGAAGCTGACGTTCTTGTCCTTGACAAATTTCTGTACATCTTTTGCGTCTCTGATATTGGTCATTACGGCCTCCTTGATATGGGTAAAAGGTTGCTTCATTCAATCCGGTCTTTTGTATGACCGTATCGGAATGAAGAATTCTGACAGAGCCTGTTGAAAAAGCAAGTCCTTTCCTTCCGGCCGCGATGCGGCCGCTTCGTACATCAACGCTTACTGATTGACGCTGTCGATCGGGACATTCTCCACCAGTTGCCAGATCCCGCAGGGACAGGCACCCGTGCAGAAGCCGCAGCCGATGCACAGGTCGGGGTCCACGGTGTACTCGTAGGCACCGCCGCCCAGGTCCTTGCGCGAGATCGCATTCTGCGGGCAGAGGGTGACGCACACAGAGCAGTCCCGGCAGGAGCCGCAGGAGGCGCACTCGCCGGCGCAGTCGTCTACATCCCCGAAGCCTTTGACTCGCGGGTCATAGTATTCGAGCTTGATCCGGGCCGAGGGGATGGGCGGCAGCGTGTCGAGGGCCGGTTCGCGACCCTTGAGCAAAGCGTCGATGGACTCTGCGGCTCTTCGGCCTGCGCCGATGGCCTCTGTGAGAAGCCCCAGCCTGACCGTGTCGCCCACGGCGAAGACCTTGGGGTCACTTGTCTGGAAATGCTCGTTTACGACGACGAATCCCCTGTCCGTGGTGATGCTGTCAGGAACAAAGCCCAGGTCGGGCTGGTCGCCGACGGCCACGATGACCGTGTCGGCGGGCAGGATATCTCCTTTCGAGAGCTCGACGCCTTCCGCGGTGATGGCCCTTGAGGCGACAGGCCAGAGGAACTTGGCCCCCGCTGCCTCGGCATGCTGGCGCTCCTTTCCGAAAGAGGCCGGCTCCTGGATGTCGATAAGCGTGATGTCCATGGCGCCGAGCCGCGCTGCCTCCGCCGCCGCGTCGCATCCCACGTTTCCCGCACCGATGACGACGACGCGTGTTCCGACCCGGATGCGGTTCTCCTTGCTGGCGCGCAGGAATTCGAGGGCCGGAAGGGCGCGCTCGATTCCGGGGATCGGGAGCATGCGCGGCTTCTGGGCCCCCGTGGCGATGACGACGTAGTCGTATTCTTCGCGAAGTTTCGTGAACTCCTTTTTCGACAGGTCTTTCTTCGTGTGGACCTTGGGGATGAGTCCTTTCACCCGATCGATTTCATGCCGGACGATCTCGTCGGGGATGCGCAGGCTGGGGATGGAACTCGTGATCTTTCCCCCCAGCTCCTCGCCCCGGTCGAAGACGACGGGCTGATGGCCCTTCAGGTACAGCTGCCAGGCGATGGAGAGACCTGCAGGCCCGCCGCCGACAATGGCCACCCTGTAGCCCGAAGCCGGTGCCGGCTCGGGCGGCTTCGCCTTGAGGCTTGCCTTGCCCAGAACCGCGATGTCCACCGGCTTCATGCCTTCTATCTGCCGCGTGCAGTGCTGCATGCAGACGTTGGGGCAGAGGTATCCGCAGACCGTGACGGGGAATGGCGTGTAGGCCAGCGCGATGTCGACAGACTCGTCGACGAGCCCCTTTCGCACCATTTCCCAGCGCTTCTGCACGGGGATCCCGGTGGGGCAACTGGCCTGGCACGGCGGCAGGAATTTCAGGTTCTCCCAGACCGGGACAAAACGCCGGAGGGTCCCCGTTGTGATGACCGGGATCGGGCTTCGGTCCATATCGGTCAGATCCCCTATCAACCCGCCCTTTCCGAGTTCGCTGTCCCAGACGAAGCGGCGGAAGTCTTCCATTTTGCGGACGGCCTTCGTGCCTTTCTCACCGGGCTTGCGGGCCGAGAGGAGCTTCCAGACGGCCGGATCTTCCGTCAGGCTTTCGTAGAGTTCATCGCGCCCGATAGAGCGGAGAAAGTCCTTCATGCCGGCCTTGAGCCACTTCCAGTCGGCGGCTGAAACGGGATCGAGGCGGGCATCCTCCTCGCTGTGGCCTTTGTAGGGGCCGCGGAAGAAGATCTTCCCGCCCACCATGCCTACACAGGGGCGGTGGCCCAGAACATTGTCTGCCTGGTGGGACTCGTGGCCGCACACGACGGCGATGCCTCCTGCCATGAATTCGGCAAAGGAATCACCGACACCGCCCAGTACCCACAGTTCAGGGGGGGCGAACCGGGGGTTGTGCTTGGTCATGGTCATGCCGCGGGCGCCGATATCGCCCGCCACGAAAATCTTTCCCTGGGCCATGGCGTTGCCGCAGCCGTTGGTGGCGTGGCCGTGCACGACAATCGTGGCGCCGGCGTTCAGCCAGCCCACGTCGTCGGAGGCAGGGCCCGTGACCTCGATGAAGGTGTTGGGAAATCCCATGGAACCCACACGCTGTCCGGGGGATCCGCTGATTCGGATCGTGAGCGCTTCGTTTCCCGCCTTCCAGAGCCTGCCCCCGATACCGTGCTGCCCGAAGGCCTGAACCTCGATCGAGCGGTGACCGGCTTCCACGGCCTTCTGCATACGCTCTTCGAGGACACGCGAGTCGATCCGCCGCCCCTTCACCATCCCTTCGACGACAAGGGTAGGTTCCTTGGTCCTGACGTTTTTCCTGGGTGACTTCTTTTCTCTCACGGTTTTTCTCTCCGGCTACACGACGTATTGGATCTGAAGCCGCTCCGCCGCCGCCTTGTCGGCGATCCCGAGGGCATCGGCCATACCGATGGGCAGCGAGGTGGAACGGCCCAGGGGGGCAACAACCTTCCTCAGTTCCGTGTCAAAACTGAGAACCATGTCCACGAGGCGCTCGGCCACTTTCTCGGGATCAAGACGCCGGTACAGGCGGGGATCTTGAGAGGTGATTCCTTTCGGACAAAGACCGATGTTGCAGACATTGCAGCGGTCCGTCTCCGAGCCGAGGCAGCCCGCTGCCGCCTGCATGGCGTATTTGCCGATCTGGACGCCGCTTGCTCCCAGCATGATGAGGGCGGCGGCATTGGCGGCGAGGTTCCCGTTTTTTCCGATACCGCCGGCGGCAAAGAGCGGGATTTCGTTCTGCTTTCCGATTTTGACCAGATTGAGGTAGGCGTCCCGGATATTGCTCGCGATGGGGTAACCCATGTGATCCATGGAAACGTTGTACGCGGCCCCGGTACCGCCGTCCTCTCCGTCGATGGCGAGCCCTCCGGCGTAGGGGTTGCGGGTCAGGTTGTTGAGCACGGCATTGGTGGTGCTTGTGGCGGAGATCTTGGGATACACGGGAACGCGGAACCCCCAGGCCATGTACATGGACTGGATCATCTTTGCCACGGACTCCTCAATGGAGTACTTTGTCTGGTGCGTGGGCGGGCTGGGGAGGCTCACGCCAGCCGGCACGCCGCGAACCCGGGCGATGAGGCTGTTGACCTTGTACCACATCAGCAGGCCCCCGTCGCCGGGCTTGGCGCCCTGCCCGTATTTGATTTCCACTGCACAGGGATCTTCCTTCATCTCGGGCAATGCGTGGATGATCTCATCCCAGCCGAAGTAGCCGCTGGCGATCTGGAGGATGACGTACTTGATGAAGCGTGAGCGCAAAAGCCTCGGGGGACAGCCGCCCTCGCCGGTGCACATCCGCACGGGCATTTTAAGCTCTTCGTTGAGATAGGCCACCCCCATCTGGAGCCCTTCCCACATGGTAGGGGACAGCGCCCCGAAGGACATGCTCCCGATGATGAGCGGGTAAATTTCGCGGACAGGAGGGATCCAGCCATTTTCCCGGGTGAACTGCAGGGCCTCCTCGGCAGGAAGGATACGGCCCAAAAGCGTTCTCAGTTCGAATTCGTGGCGGCCGGCGTCGAGGGCCGGGTCGGTCAGCATGGAGATGCGGACGAACTTGATCTGGTCCAGCAGGCTTCCCGGGTTGTTGCGACGGCCGCCGCGCCTGCGGGGAATCCCGCCCGTATTGATGTGGAACCGCTGCTTGTCGATCTCCTCGTTTTGCACGGGAATGATGGCTTCGTTGGGACACACGAGGTTGCACATGGCGCAGCCGATGCAGGCGTAGGCTGGGTCGGTCCTTTGATCGATTCCATGATACACGGAAAAGGCCGCACCCGGCGTTTCCTTGATTCCCAGGGGGACGGAAACCGTTCGTTTGCGATGTACGCCCAACTCAATGGACTGCACGGGGCAGACGGCCGTACAGCGGCCGCAGAGGGTGCACTTTTCCTTGCTCCAGAGGATCCGCCAGCGCAGGTCCTTGGTGCTCAGCGTGGATGGGTGAAGGGTTCCCATTGATTCCATACATTAACCTCCGAACGATCGGGACCGACACTGGCGACATCGTATTTCATGGGCTGAAAATCCCGGCTCTTGTCGCGGTCGGGAATGACGTAATCGAGGCCGCACATCTCCGAGGAAACGGCGAAGAGTCCCGGTTTGCCGCCGATAATACCGGGGCGGAGTTTCTTGCTGTCCTGAACGACAAACATGGTTTTGTCGGGCAAAAAACCGATGACGCAGTTGGGCCCGTCGATGATGAGGGGACGGCAGGTATGCTTCAACAGCCGAAGCCACTTCCCGTCGGGGTGTTTGTTCAGTTCTTCATCTTTCAACGGGGTAATGATGTGTTTGTAGGCCTCGAGTCCCATGCCGAGCCTGTAATGCGTATAATGCATGATATGGGTGAACACTTCCGAGTCGGACTGGTAGCCGATGTAGCCGGGGCAATTCCTTGAGAGGAGGAACTCTCGAATCGGAACGAAGGCCGTGTTCTCTCCGTTGGTCATGGTCGCCATACCCTGGATGAAAAAAGGGTGGCAGGCATACAGCGTGATAGCGTAGTTCGTGTTTTGACGGCCCTGGGCCAGCATGCTACGGGCCAGGATGTTCCGCCTGTCGAGATCGAGGTAATCGGCCACCTCGAGGGGATCGCCGATCTCCTTGAGCATGAGCACGTCGGGCCAGAAGCTGAAGACCATCATCGAGCCGTCCTCCAGGCCCATCTGGCGCAACTGGACGCGGGTGACCATGAAGCGAAGCGATCGCTCTTCCCGGCTGAGATCCATCCACTCGGCAGGGTACTCATAAACTGCAAACAGGTATACGTCTCGTCGCGGGGTCCCCGTCGGAGGGGTTTTGGAGGGCCGGATGACGACCTCGTGCTTTGCGACAAAGCCTCGGGCCGTCATGTAATCGTTGAGCTTCTTCATTCCTTCTTTCGTGAAGATCCCCGAAAGAATCGGGCATTGCTTGTAGCCGGCGAATTCTCCGCCTAGATCGGTCATGTAAAGACCGACTCCGGAGCCATCGTGGCCTTCCTTCATGACGTTGAGCGCCTCGAGGGCAATCAGAGGAGAAAGAGGCTGTTCGCTTGTGATGGAAAAAAGTCGACACATGATCTCAGTTCCTTCGCATCATCATCGTTTTTGGATGACGGTCTTTGATCCGGGGAGAAAGTAAAAAAGGAACAATATTGTATTTCGCAAAATGCCACGTACAATAATGTAACTTTACGGGCCCCCGCTTGATCGACTACAGGCCCATCCGGAAACGGCGAGGGTCGATCCCGTATTTGTGTATCTTGTAGTGAATCACCCTCTTGGATGTGCCGAGCCGTTTTGCCGCCTGACTCTGATTTCCCAGTGTGCTTACGAGCGCATCGATGATCAATGCACGCTCATAAGCGTTCATAAGACTGGCTAGGGATGATACTGTTTTGCTCTCCATTTTTTCCACGTTCATGATGTTTCACTCCGCCCGGTTGTTGTGGAATGAAAAACTTATGTATCGTGAATTGTCAAAAAACATGCCACGTTCGAAACACAGTTCCGCAGCATTGCGGATAAAAGACAAGAACAGCTGTTAACTCCTTGATGTGAGGGGTTTAAATATTCACGTCGGGAAGAATCCGGGGGCTCAGAGAAGACCGCCTGAGGGCATTTCAAGAATAGAAGCGGCAGGAAACAGCTACATAAATGTACCGGATTAAGTGTTTAGGCACGACGTGGAATCCTCCCTCTTTAGGATGCAATCCGTTTGGATTTGAAACGCTGGGGATCGATGGCGTATTTCGTGATTTTGTACTGGATAATCCGTTTCGTCGTTCCCAGAAATTTTGCCGCTTTGCTCTGGTTGCCGCGGGCGTCTTTCAGCGCGTCAATGATCAGGGATCGCTCGTAGGCACTGACGAGGGTTTCGAGTTTGCCCCGTTCCGTCTTTGCCGCCTCTTTCGATTTCAACTGAAGCGACGGTGGCAGGTGGGGGCTTTCGATGGAATCACCGGGGGCCAGGATCACGGCCCGTTCGATGCAGTTTTCCAGCTCGCGGACATTCCCGGGCCAATGGTACGCGAGAAGCATGTCCAGTGCCGGTGTGGAAATCCTCTTTACGCGCTTCACGAGTATCTTGGCATACTTCACGATGAAGTGATCCGTCAGCAGGATGATGTCGCTTCCCCGCTCCCGCAGATTCGGCATGTAGATGGGAAACACGTTGAGCCGGTAGTAGAGGTCCGCACGGAAACGACCCTCGGCCACATCCTGTTCCAGGATCCGGTTCGTAGCCGCAATGATACGGACATTCACCGTGACCGTCCGTGAAGAACCAACCGGCTGGAGCTGTTTTTCCTGAAGCACGCGAAGCACCTTGGCTTGTGCCGCCGGGGAAAGCTCCCCGATCTCGTCGAGGAAAATAGTCCCGCCGTGGGCCTCCTCGAAGAGACCGCGGCGCCGCTGGATGGCTCCGGTGAAGGCCCCTTTCTCATGACCGAAGAGTTCGCTTTCAATGAGCGTATCGGGCATGGCGGCGCAGTTGACCTGGATGAAGGGGCCGTTCTTGCGGGGACTGTTGGAGTGGATCGCCCGCGCCACGAGTTCTTTTCCTGTTCCGGTCTCCCCGTTGATGAGGACCGTCGTGCCCGAGTCGGCCACCTGGGAAATCAGGTTGAGCACGTCCAGCATGGGCTTGGAATTCCCGATGATGTCCGTGGAGATGGTTCGCGTATGGCTGAGCATCTTCCGCAGCCGCCGGTTTTCCTCCTCCAGTCCCAGCCCGTGAACGGCCTTGGCGATGAGATCTGCCACGGCCGATAAAATGGCCACCTCCTCCTCGAGGTCTGTGACCTTGTGGGTGAGTTTGTCGGCCGACAGCACGCCCGCAACCTTCCCGTTGTAGATGATGGGGACACAGAGGAACGCAAGCTGGGAACGGTCGAGGTGCTTCCGGGCGCCGGTGCGGTCAAGGAAGAGGTTCTCCTTGCCCAGGTTTGCGATGGCCATGGGCCGTCCTGTCTGAGCGACCTTGCCCGTGATTCCCTCGCCTGGCTTGTAGCTGATGTCGAGGCCTTCGATATCGACCCCGCGGGCCACTTCCAGCCAGGTCTCTCCTGTTTTCTGATCCAGGATGGAGATCATTCCGCGTTCCATTCCGAGGCGCTTGCTCAGTTCGATCATGATCTTGTCAAGCTGTTCGCGCAGCTCACCGGTCTGGGTCAGAATTTTCGCGATGGTATGCAGAGCGGCAAGTTCCTCGTAGTTGAATCGGCTCATGGCGTATCCTGTTGAACATTCTTGTCGTATGACAGAATTGTTCCTATAGCGAAAATAGGCACAAAAAACAAGAGGTCTTCGCGTGTATGAACAAAATTGTCACCAGAAGTGAGGGTACCGGGCAAAGGGTGGAGAACGATTCACGGCTGGAACTTTTTTGAGGCCTCTGTTGTCTAAACAATCAGAACAAGAATCAAGGAGGTACATTATGAAACCGGCCATTCGACTTCTGATACTTTTCATCCTGATCGCCTCGATGTACCCGCTTACCGCGGCTTCTGCAGGCCCGGAGACAACCTACGATCGGACCCTGTCACCCTATTTCTTCGTGAAAAGCGACGACCCATCCCTGGAACGGCTTCCCCTGAAATCCACCTCGGCCTCGGTCCGCATCTCGGGTGTCATCGCCGATGTCCTCGTAACGCAGGTCTATAAAAATGAAGGAAAGAAGCCCCTTGAGGCGGTCTACGTCTTTCCCGCCTCGACGAGGGCGGCCATTTACGGAATGAAGATGAACATCGGCAAGCGCGTGGTCGAGGCGCAGATCAAAAAGCGTGACGATGCCCGGCGAGAGTACGAGCAGGCGCGCGACCAGGGAAGGAGCGCCTCTCTACTGGAGCAGCAGCGGCCCAACGTCTTCCAGATGAACGTGGCCAACATCATGCCCGGCGACGAGATCAAAGTGGAGATGAAGTACACAGAGCTGATCGCCCCGACGGACAGCGTGTACGAGTTCGTTTATCCCACCGTCGTCGGGCCCCGCTATTCCAGCCAGAAGGCCGAGACGGCTCCTCCATCGGAGCACTGGGTCCAGAATCCCTATTTTCGTCAGAGTGAATCTCCATCCTACACATTCGGCATCACCGTGGACATTGCCGCGGGACTGCCGATCCGGGAGCTTGTGTGCCCGTCGCACACGGTGAACGCCTCGTACAGCGGTCCCACAACGGCAAAGGTGATTCTTGATAGTTCGGATACCTCCGGCGGCAATCGCGATTATATCCTGCGGTATCGTCTCGACGGCGACAGGATCCAGTCGGGTCTGCTACTCTATGAGGGGAAAAAAGAAAATTTCTTTCTTCTCATGATGCAACCCCCAAAGAGAATCACGAAGGCAGACATCCCCGGCCGGGAGTACATCTTCATCGTCGATGTGTCGGGTTCCATGCACGGCTTCCCGCTGGAAATATCGAAAAAACTCATGGCCGATCTGATCGGGAACCTGAGGCCCACGGACCGGTTCAACGTCCTGCTTTTCTCGGGTGGTTCATCGGTCATGGCCGAGGAATCATTGCCGGCCACGCAGGAGAACATCGCGAGGGCCATTCAGCTTATCGATCGCCAGAGGGGTGGCGGCGGTACGGAGCTTTTGCCTGCGCTGAAACGGGCACTCTCCCTGAAGAAAGTAGATAATACGTCCCGGACCATCGTCATCGCCACCGACGGCTATGTCACCGTCGAAGAAGAAGTCTTCGACCTGATCCGAAGCGGACTGGACAATGCCAACATGTTTGCCTTCGGGATTGGGACGGCCGTCAATCGCCATATTATCGAGGGGATGGCACACGTCGGGATGGGAGATCCTTTCGTGATCGCGAAGGCCGACGAGGCACCTGCAAAGGCTGCCGCGTTCCGCAAGTTGATCGAATCGCCGGTGCTCACACAGGTGAAGATCGATTTCAAGGGATTCGACACCCATGATGTCGAACCGCTCAGCATTCCCGATATCCTGGCGGAACGTCCCGTCATCGTTTTCGGCAAATGGCGCGGCAAGGCGAAAGGAACCATCACGCTGCAAGGAGTTTCGGGGGAAGGAAAGCATACCGAGAAGATCAATGTAAGCAAGGTGAAACCCTCGGATGCACATTCGGCCCTGGGCACCCTATGGGCACGCCACAGGATTGCGGTGCTCTCGGACTACAACAGGCTCAAGGTCAGCGACGGGCGGATCCAGGAGGTCACGGAACTGGGTCTTCGGTATAACCTGCTGACGGCATATACTTCTTTCGTGGCCGTCGATTCGGAAGTGCGGAACAGCGACGGGAAACCCACGACAGTGAAGCAGCCCCTGCCGCTTCCGCAGGGCGTATCCGACTATGCCGTCGGCGGCAACATGATGCGTGCCTATGCACCCGTGGCGCAGATGGCAAAAAAGGCGATTGCCGGGACAGCAGAAGACAAGGCCCTCGCAAGAGAGATGCGGGTAAAGGACGAAGAGAAGGACAGAAAGGCAGCAATAGCCATCGCCGATATAGGCGTTTCGCATGGGCTCTCGCGGGAGGCTGTTTACACGGTGCTGAGCGACCATCTCCGTCTGTTCGAATCCTGCATTGCCGGGTCCGGAGGAAACATCGTCTTGCGGATCACGATCAACCCCAACGGCACGGTGAAGAACGTACAGCTTCTTTCCAGTACACTCAATAACAGCAAGGTCCATCGGTGCGTAACCGCTGAGATCAGGAAGATCAGGATGCCCTCCACTCAGGACGGAGAGGAGGCGAGAGTAATGGTAACCTTGACCGTTTAAGTCTGTACGGTATCGGCTGGGAATATTCTTCTTGACAAGATCGACGCAGTGAAGGGAAATCGAAGAAATAAAATCGCCTGAAATGACGGGTCCCGTGGTTGCAGCCATACAACGATATGTTGACGTCGACGACGATGAAGCGGTTGTTCTTTGCCAGAAGGGCGACACGGACGCCTTCGAGGTCCTCGTCGTTCGTCATCAGAAACGCATGCTGAACATTGCCTATCGGATGCTTGGGGACTACGATGAGGCCTGCGATGTCGTGCAGGAAGCCTTTCTCTCGGCACACCGTTCGATGAGGACCTTCAGGCGGGAAGCGAAGTTTTCCACCTGGCTCTACGGGATCGTCGTGAATCAGGCCAGAAATCGGATCAGACAGACAGAAAGCCGGTCACGTCATGAAACTCGCTCGATCGATGACCCGGTTGAATTGAGAAATGGAAGCGTGTCGCGCCAGGCGCACGACGGTGGGGAATCTGCGGCAGAGGAGCTTGAAAAGAAAGAATTGGAGGAAAAAGTCCAGGAGTGCATCGGTTCCCTGGAAGGTGAATACCGGGAGGTCATTGTCCTCCGGGATATCCATGGATTTTCTTATGACGAGATCAGCGCCATGCTGAAACTGCCGGACGGAACCGTAAAATCACGGCTCTTCAGGGCAAGGGCCGCCCTGAAAGACTGCCTTGTGAATGTTCTTGGTGATCTGCGATGACGTGCAAAGAAATTGAAAATCTGCTTCCCCCATGGATAGAGGGCGTGCTCCCCGCGGGGCAGAAGGAAGACATCGAAACGCACCTGAAGGTGTGCCCGTCCTGTGCTGCAGCCGTCACGAACCTCGAGGGAGCGTCGAAACTCATGAGGGAGCTCGATGAGATAGAACCACCGCCCTGGCTGAAGACTCGGGTCATGGCCCGGGTCCGTGAGGAGACAAAACAAAAGGAGAGCATCTTCCGGAAATTCTTTTATCCGCTTCACATCAAGGTTCCCGTCCAGGCCCTTGCCACTGTCCTTATCGCCGTTGTCGCCTGGAATGTTTATAAAGCAGAAGATCCCGAGTTCAGGCAAATGGCGCCGACCGGGACAGCTGTCCAGGAGGCCCGAAAAAACGATGTGAGTCCGGAACCTCTGAAAGAGTCTGTGTCTTTGCGTCCGGTTCAGGAAGAAGCCCCTGCCGCTGTGAAGTCGGAAAAAAAGGATGCGGTACCTCCGGCACTGCTGTCCGGCAGCGTGGATTCGAAACCAAAGGAAGTCCCTGTTCGTGCGGGAGCAGTATACGACGAAGCGAAGACCGAAGAATCGCTGCTGGCGGTGAGAAAAAAAGAAGTGGGGGCGGCCGCAGATGAGGAAGCACTGAATCAGGTGACCCGGGCGCGCAGTAAGGAGGCCGACCGGACCATCCAGGCGCCGGCCTATGGGCAGAAGCAAGAAGATATGGCTGTCGCTTCCGGTGCCGCTGCAAAAATGGCGAAGCGATCCGTACCCATCCCGGACAGGTCGGCGGCAATGATGGCTTCACCCGCCAAACCGGCCGTGGATTATGACGTCATCGTTCGCGTTCTGAATACCGCGACTGCAGCCGGAGAGATCGAGATACTACTCAATAGAAATGGAGCGAGGGAGATTCAGAAACGTGTTCAGGATGGACGGCAGATATTCGCAGCACAAATCCGGGCAGAGGCAATCCATGACTTCAGGGAGGGCCTGAAGGCCGTCGGCACGGTCCACAACAGGACCGTGACGTCAGACATCAAGGGCGGGTTTTATTCGGTCCGGATAGAGATGGTCGGGGAGTAGTCGACTGTATCAGGAAAACTTTACGTTCATGCTCGGGATCTCTTGTGCAGGAGATCCGACCATTATCGCGAATACGATCACCGGACCGATGTAAGCCTGCAGGCTCACGCAAAGATGAAAAAATGCACAGAAAAGATAGGGCGGTCGTCTTGATGCGTCTATCTCTTTTCTTCGAAATACCGGTCAAGGGCGGTCAATATGGAGGATTCCATCTTTCCCGAAGGGGATTGCCCGGAAGGGGATACCTTCTCAAAATGCCGGGCGACGGCACTCACGATGGCCTGTTCTTCCCTGACTTTATCCGACTGTGTCCGCGCAGAAGACAAATCCTGTATGGCCATAACTTCCTCATTTACATAAAGGCAAAGCTGGTTAAGGAAACTGGACTGAACCCTCCGCAACAAATTGTTGATAGAAGAATATAAAGGATTGAAGACGATGGCAATACGTAGAAAGTATGAATTTCATAGAGCAAAGAAATATGGCCGGTTTTACGCGCCAGTAGGGGAGGAATACCTGTCGTCGAAAAACTAATTCCAACTATTCCTGATGATGCAGGCCGGCGTGAAGAAAGAGCGATCTTAAGGCGTTGAAGGAGGGTTTCCTTTTCCGGGGCGGATTACGGCTTTGAACCGCTGACTTTTGTTTTGGCCTCATTCTGCAACTCGATTTTCTTCAGGTACACCAGGACCGCCGCAAGTGCCGCCTGGGTCATGCCCGGAATGCGCTGGGCCTGGCCGAAGCTGGCTGGCCGGATCGCATCGAGCTTGCACTTGAGCTCGTTGGAGAGGCTGGGAACCTGGAAATAGTCGACGTCGGCGGGAATTTTCTTCCCTTCCATTTCTCGGAACTTCTCGACGGACTCGTTTTGACGCCGGATGTACTCTTCGTAGCGGGCCTCGATCTCGATCTGCTTTTTCACGGAATGCTCTATAGCGGGCAGCTCGGCATCGAAAACCCCGAGATCGTCGTAGGTCATCTCGGGCCTTTTGAGGAGATGGAAGAGCGAAAGAGGCTTGCGGATGGGAAGGAATCCCCGATCCGCGAGAATCCCATTGGTTTCTGCAGTAGGGTAGACCGTCTTCAAAGAGAGATGTCGAATCCCATACTCGATTTGCCGGACCTTTTCCTGTAACTCTCCGTAAGAGCCGTCCGGTATGAGTCCGATCTCGTGACCTTTTCCCATGAGGCGGATTGTGGCATTGTCCTCCCGGAGAATCAGCCGGTATTCGGCACGAGAGGTGAACATCCGGTAGGGCTCGTCGACGCCGCGCGTTACCAGGTCATCAATCATGACGGCTATGTAGGCCTCCGATCGCTCCAGGACGAAAGGGGGTCGCTTCTGCACCTGCAGGGCCGCGTTTATGCCCGCCCACAGTCCCTGGCCGGCAGCTTCCTCGTAACCGGAGGTGCCGTTGATCTGGCCCGCAAGGAAAAGCCCTGCAATGCGTTTTGTCTCGAGCGTCTGCTTCAGCTCCGTCGGCTGTACGTAGTCGTACTCGATGGCGTAGGCCGGTCGCATGATCTCGGCCCTCTCCAGTCCGGGGACACTGTGAACGATCTTTTCCTGCAGTTCCAGGGGAAGGCAGTTCCCGAGACCCTTGGCGTAGATCTCTTCCGTATCGAGCCCCTCGAACTCCAGCGTCACAGGATGGCGGCCCTTGTCGGAAAAGCGCATGACCTTGTCCTCGAGGGAAGGACAATAGCGGGCGCTGACGCCCGTGATGACTCCCGAGTACAGGGGGGAAAGCCGGATATTTTCCCGCAACAGTCTGTGTGTCTCTTCCGTAGTGTGTGAGAAATAGGAGGGCAGGCGTTCCTGCCGGAGCGCTTCCGTGGTGTAGGAAAACGGCTCCGGGTTTGGATCGCTGTCCTGGCGCTCGAGCCTGTCGAATTCGATCGAGGAAGCCTTGAGGCGCGGCGGGGTCCCCGTTTTCATCCGGCCCATTTCGAACCCTGTCTCACGAAGGGATTCGGCCAGGTCAACCGATGCGATCTCTCCGGCACGACCTGCCGGTGTCCGGAATGTCCCGATGTGGATGAGGCCATTGAGAAAAGTGCCCGTGGTGATAATCACGGCGCTTGCGGGGTAGAAAAAACCCGTGCTGTCGATGACGCCTGTGACCTTGCTGCCTTCGACGGCAAAGCGATCGACGAGTCCTTGACGGAGGTGCAGATTCTTCTGGTGCTCCACGACGGTCTTCATGGCCAGACGGTAGAGCTGCTTGTCGCACTGGACGCGGGAGGACTGGACGGCAGGTCCCTTCGAGGAATTCAACAGGCGGAAGTGGACGGCCGTGCGGTCGGCGATCTTTCCCATCTCGCCGCCGAGCGCATCGATTTCCTTGACAAGCTGTCCCTTTGCAAGCCCCCCTATGGCCGGATTGCAGGACATGAGGGCAAGCGAGTCGAGATTGATGTTGAAAAGGAGCGTCTCGCATCCCATACGGGCAGCGGCAAGGGCCGCCTCACACCCGGCATGGCCGCCGCCAACCACGATGACGTCATATTTTCTTTCGCTACTTCCTGGACCCGACACCCTGCACCCCTTGGCCGAAAGGCCGCTTGCAATAGAAGGGTATATTTAATAACATCCCTTCAAAAATACAATAGATTTCCCATTATGCCCAAACCGGACTTCTGGAACAACCGCAAGCGCTACTACGATTTCAAGAGCTTCCTGGTCAATCGATTCGGGTGCAGAGTAAACAAGCTCCAGATCGATGCGGGGTTTACCTGTCCGAACCGCGACGGGAAGATCGCAGTGGGCGGATGCGCCTACTGTGACGGTCGTGGCTCGGTTCTCCGCCAGAAGGGGCCGCTGCCGTCCGTGACGGAGCAGGTCCATGCTGGAAAGGCCCTCTACCGGAATCTCCGGGGCGCGGCGAATTTTATTGCGTACTTTCAGACCTTCACGAACACCTACGGTCCTGTTGAAACGCTCAAGGCGCTCTATGATGAAGCGCTTGCGCAGGAGGATGTCATCGGGCTTTCCATCGGCACGAGACCGGACTGCGTGGATGAAGAGATTCTCCGTCTGCTGCAGGATTATGCGAAGACGAAACACGTCTGGATCGAGTACGGGCTGCAGTCCATTCACGACCGGACGCTGGACAGAATGAATCGCGGCCACGATGCGGCAACCTTCATCGAGGCTGTTCGGAAGACATCGGGCAGGGGCGTTTTCATCTGCACGCACATCATTCTGGGACTTCCCGGTGAAACCCGGGATGACATGTTCGATACGGCAAAAGCCGTTGCAGCCCTTCCGCTGGACGGCATCAAAATTCATTCGCTCCTGGCGCTTCGGGGAACCCGGACCGGGCAGCAGTTCGAAGAGGGAAGCATCGCGCTTATGGGACAGGAAGAATATGTTTCCATTTTGTGCGACGTTCTTGAAATCCTTCCCCCGACGATGACAGTTCAACGATTGACGGCGGAAGGATACCGGGATATTTACCTCGGTCCGGACTGGGCGGCCAACAAGCTCAGGGTGCTCAACGCGATTGACAGAGAGTTGGAAAAAAGGGATACATGGCAGGGCGCAAAGTACAAGGTGACAGGTGACAGGTGGCAGGCGTGATACCCTGGTGTTCTTGGTGTGCAGAAGACGCGAAATAGAATTTCTGAAGGATGGACATGATCAATTTTCGGGACAACGTGAAAAAGATGGAAGGCTACGCGCCGGGCGAGCAGCCCCCGCCGGGCTCGAAGGTCATAAAGCTCAATACGAACGAGAACCCTTATCTGCCCTCACCGGATGTAATGAAAGTCCTCCATGAGTTTGACGGGGACTGGCTCCGGCGCTATCCCGACCCGATGGCCGAGATGGCCCGGGAGGCTGCCGCGAAGGTGTACGGTATTCCCGTGGACTGGGTCATAGCCGCAAACGGCAGCGACGAGATGCTGGCACTTCTGGCCCGGGCATTCCTTGAACCGGGCCGTAAAATCGCCTATCCCACGCCCACCTATTCCCTCTACATCACTCTGGCCGAGATGCAGGATGCCTCGACGATGGAAGTCCCTTACGATGAGGAGTACAACCTGCCCGTCGAGGGGCTGCTGGAGGCCCAGGCCGATCTGACCTTTGTCTGCACACCGAACAACCCTTCGGCAACGGTCGCCCCGGTCAAGGATCTCGAAAGGCTTGCCGCAGGGCTCAAAGGGATTCTGGTCATCGACGAGGCCTATACGGACTTTGCCGAAGAGAATGCTCTGGGCCTGGTTTCGAGGCGTCAGAACGTCATCGTGCTGAGGACGCTGTCTAAGGCGTATTCACTGGCGGGTCTTCGCGTGGGTTTCGGTGTGGCGAGGCCTGAGCTTCTGGAAGGGCTTATCAAGATCAAGGACAGCTACAACGTCGATGCCGTGGCGCTCCGGCTCGCGACTGCCGCCATGAACGACCAGGCCTGGATGAAGGCCAATGCCGAACGGATAAAAGTCACCAGGGCAAAACTGGCAAAGGCGCTGGAGCAGATGAAGTACAAGTTCTGGCCCTCACAGGCCAATTTCATCCTGGCCCATCCGCCCCGGGGCGATGCCCAGTACCTGTATTACGAATTGAGGGACAGGGGGATTCTGGTTCGTTACTGGAACCGGTCGAGGCTCGACGACAAGATCCGCATCACCGTCGGTACGGAGGAGGAAAACCAGGTTCTCGTCGCCGCTCTGAAGGAGATCGCTTGAGAAGCATTCTACATAGCAGAACAGATGACTTCCTGAAGTAGTCAAAAAATTAAGTTTCCATAATCATGTTTTGACGTTAATGGGATTTTCTCCTTGACGCGGTGCGTCACAAGTGTTACACTTACCCAAAAGGAGAAAGAACCATGCCCACAAAAAATCCGAGAGTAAACATTGTTGTTGAGCCGCCACTGTACAGTGTTATACATGACCTGGCAACCAGTGAGGGTGTTTCCATGTCCACCATTGCCCGTGACCTTATCAGGGAGGCAATTGACTTGCGGGAAGATGTCTCCCTTGCAGCTTTTGCCGATATGCGAATAAAAACATTTGACAGAAAAGTGGCGCTATCGCATGAAGATGTGTGGGAATGACCCATGCCTTTTACATTGCACTATCATCCCGCTGTTCACGTCGAGGATTTGCCCCTTATCGATCGAAGAACAAAAAACAGAATCCGTAAGGCCATAGAAGAACGGTTACAGAACGCACCTCAGGACTACGGGGAGCCTTTGCGAAAGTCACTGAAAGGCTACTGGAAGCTCCGCGTGGGTGATTACCGAATCGTGTTCAAAGTGCTCGAGTCCGAGGTATGGATTCTTGGCATTAGGCATCGGAAATCGGTTTATAAGAATATTGACGCGAGGGTGTAAAGGCTTTAGTAATTTCGTCGCGTTTGGCGCACCAACGCCAGCCGGTTAATCTGAATGTTACGCTTTCTCAATCCGAAAACAACGACGGATCAGAAAGCAGTCCTCACGTTTTACGCTTTGCAGGTGAAGCCGTTTCTCCTGAGTATTACGAGAAACAGAAAAAATGTTTCGAGTGTTACGGAAGGAAATCAGCTAGGCCTTCAGCCAGGCCTTGATACGGGGGATCTCTTCCGACACCCACTGGGGTGAAAGTCGCCGCTTGAGGAAAAAGGCGAAAAGATCATCGATGGTTTTCAGGGCTGTCTCGACAAGGTGGATCCTCTCGAGAATACCGCCTTCCCTGTCCTCGCCCTCCTCGTCGAGCCCTCCCGTCGGGGGCAGTCTCATCGATTGGAACTGGAGCCTGTCGGCCTTGATCGTGAACTCCCAGCGGTCGCTTTCCTTTTCCATGCGCAGGCGGGCTTCCCGCACTTTTTTTCCTTCGCGGATGGCGGCCTTTCCCTCCCGAAGATCGGCGTGAAGGCCCTGGCAGGCCACGGTCTCCGAGTACTCTCCCTCACCGGACTCCAGCACGACTCTTTTCTCGAAATGGATCTTGAGGTCGGCCTGGCCCGGTATCGATATCGCTCCGTCCCGCTCCTCCGACTTGAACCACAGCCAGGTCATGAACTCTCGGGCTAGAAACGACGGGTCGGGTTTCTCCGCAGCTCCCCGCCCGGCATCGAGAAGAAAGCCGCCTTCCAATGCAGCGATTGCCTCAGCAGTTTTCTTGTCAAGCCGCTCGGGATCCCAGGGAAGACAGGGCGCAAACCGCATGTTGAAGGAGACCTTGAAGAAATCATCGAAAATTTCAAATACCTTGTCGGAGTGAGATCCCAGGAGAAGCCATCCGCTTGTCGGAGACCACAGGATGTCATAGAGCGACGGGATGGGATAGGCCCGGGTCAGCAGATGCAGATACACCCGCTCCTTGATCTCCTTGGTCTGCTCCCGGAATATACGCTTCTTGCCGCTTGCCTTCAGGGATCTTCGCTCTTCTTCGAGGCACTTCAGGCGCAGAAGCGCCGGGGGAACGGATTTTTTATCGATGCGAAGTGCAAAATAGAAGAAGTCCCCGACGTTGTAATGAGATCCCTCGAAGGCTGCGTCAAGAGGATTCTCCAGGCTGGTCCAGCCGAAGGCCTGCTCCTCGACCGAGGCCGTCAGTTCCTGGAAGGCGTACTTCTTGACCTGCCGGTCAAAGAAGGCACGAAAGTCAGCGGGGAGTTCCCCGGTGACGCGGTATCTGGAAAAGGTCAGCGATCCTTTCAAAAGCCCCATGTGTGTTCCTCCTGAAGGGGGGCACGGTAACGTAAAGAAGAGGTCTTTGTCAATAAACAAGTCAGCTGAAGAAGAGATGGCATGCGTGACGGTGCCTGTGAGGAGCGATTATAACATGATAGACAGCATGTCTAAAGTGTGTTACTTTTTTGCCGATATTTTAAGGGGTTTCATTCGATGGAGATCAAACGGATAGGCATTATCGGCAACGCGAATAAGAGCCATGTGGTCGAAAACATCGAGCGGCTCTCCGACTGGGCGAAGGAGAAAAACCTGGAAGTCCTCCTGGAGAAAGAAGTGGCCGTAAAGCTCGGTGCCAAGGGCTATCACGGCGACGAAATCGGCAACCGGGTCGATCTCGCGGTGACGATGGGCGGGGACGGGACGCTTTTGCAGGCGGCCCGGCTCATGCGGAAATGCGCAGTCCCGATTCTAGGCGTCAACATGGGGACCTTCGGATATCTCACCGTCATCAATCTCAACGAGATGTTCGACGCCCTGGAAGGGGTCCTGGCGGGGGATTACCAGACCGAGGAGCGTATGATGCTGGATGTCACCGTCCAGGATGACCGGGGCGAGAGCTTCGAATGTTCCGTTCTCAATGATGTGGTCATCAACCGCGGAAACTATTCCCGCATGGTGGACCTGGAGACCATCGTCGACGGCCGGTATCTGACTACCTATCGGGCCGACGGCCTCATCATCTCAACACCAACGGGGTCCACGGCGTATTCGCTCTCGGCGGGAGGCCCCATCGTCTTTCCCGTGTCGAACACCATCATCCTCAATCCCATCTGTCCCCATACCCTGACAAACCGCCCGGTGATCCTGCCGGAGACGGCGGTCCTCAAGGTCATGCTCTGGACCCGGGAAGCGGGCGCCATCATGAGTTGCGACGGGCAGGTGACCTACAACCTGAAGCCCGGCGATGCCATATCCGTGAGCAAGTCGGACTGCGTGACGAATCTGATTGTATCGTCCAGGAGGGACTACCTGCAGATCCTGAGATCGAAGCTCGGATGGGGCGGATCCCCCACGGCGACGAACCGCGAGTAATATGCTGAAGGAACTGGGCATCACCAATTTTGCCATCATTGACAGGCTCAATCTGGCCTTCCATGACGGTTTGAACGTCATCTCGGGCGAGACGGGAGCGGGCAAGTCGATCCTGATCGGGGCCATCGGGCTGTTGCTGGGGGAGAGGGCGTCGACGGACCTGATCCGTTCGGAGGAAGATGCGGCTGTTGTGGAAGCCGTCTTCGACATCGGGCCCTACAGGAATCTGACCGCAAAGCTCTATGAGATGGGATTCCGTCCCGGCAGGGAGCTTGTTGTGCGACGGGTGGTGTCGCGCTCGGGGAAAAACCGGATTTACATCGACGGCAACCTCGCCACGCTGGCCATGCTGGGTGAGATCAGCGAGGCCCTGGTCAACATCTGCAGTCAGCACGAGCACCAGGCCCTGCTCGACCCGGCCAGCCACATCGATATTCTCGATGAGTTCGGAGGGCTGGAGTCTCAGCGAAACGCCTTCTCTGTGCTCTACGAGGAGTACCGGAAGCTCAGCGCAAAGAAAGAGGAACTGGCGGCGAAGAACCGGAACCGCGATGAGAGAGAGGAATTTCTCCGATTCCAGGCAGTCGAGATCGAGAAGGCGGATCTCAAGTCCGGTGAGGACGGGGTTCTCCAGGAGGAAAAAAAAGTCCTTGCGAACGCCGTAAAGCTGACGGAGTGCTCCCGGCAATCCTACGACATTCTCTACGGGCAGGAAGAATCGGTTCTGGCCCGGATGAGCCGCGTTGCCGGCCACATCCGTGACCTCCGCCGCATCGACCCGAATTTTCCCGTCTCCGATGACGAGGTGAAAGCGCTTGCCATCCAGATCGAAGATGCCGCAAGAGGCATTCGGGATTATCTGAGCAAAATTCAGAATGACCCGGCGCGGATTGAGGAGATCGACGACCGGCTCGATGTGATCGGGAGATTGAAGAAAAAGTACGGAGGGTCCATCGAAAGTGCCCTTAAGACAGGACAGTCCCTGCGGGCTGAACTTGGGGAGATCTCAAGCGCGGCGGAAGGCCTCGAAAGCCTGTGCGGGGAGCTGGACAGAAAGAAGACGGAACTTCTGGAGCAGGCGGGGAAACTCACGTCCGAGCGGAAGCGCGTGGCCTCGTCCATGGAGAAAGCCATCGAAGAAGAGATTCACGAGCTGAAAATGGAGAAGGCCCGCTTCAGGGTCGTGTTCAAGGATCTTCAGCTGAAAGAAGATGGGTCGCCGCCGTTTCATTCCAGGGGCGTCGATCACCTGGAGTTTTACCTTTCTACGAATGTGGGGGAACAGCTGAAACCTCTGAACCGAATCGCATCGGGCGGTGAGCTTTCGCGAATTGTGCTCGCCATGAAGAAGGTCCTCGCCGGGGCAGGATCGGTGGGAACGGTCATTTTCGACGAGGTGGACAGCGGTATCGGCGGCGCCACGGCGGAGATCGTGGGACGGAAACTTCGTGACATCTCGCGGCACCACCAGGTTATCTGCATTACCCATCTGCCGCAGATTGCTTCTTTCGGCGAGACACACCACCGGGTTGCGAAAACCGTGGCTGGCGGGCGGACACGAACGGATGTAAAGACCTTATTGGAGAATGAGCGCCTCGATGAAATCACGCGGATGATCGGCGGAGTCGAGATTACCGAAAAGACAAGGGACACCGCGCGGGAAATGCTCAAGGCGGCGAAAAAACCGGGCTGAGGGCTGAGGGCTGAGGGCTGAGGCTGAATTCGGTTCCTGCCGTACGAACGGGCGGAACGGAAAACAATGAGTCAGGCGGGAAGGGCAATGCTGAGAAAAGCAAAGACCAGTGACGTGAAGGCGATGCACCGGATCATCAACCTCTCAGCGGCCAAGGGCGAGATGTTGCCCCGGTCGCTTGTGGATCTCTACAACAGCCTGCGTGACTTCTATGTGTACTTGGAGGAAGACAAGGGGCCCATCGTGGGGATCGTCGCCATGCACCTGTTCTGGGAGAACCTCGCCGAGATTCGCTCCCTCTACGTATCCGACGAATACCGCCACAGGGGTATCGGCAAGAAGCTGGTCGAGGCGTGCATCTCGGAAGCGATCATCCTGGAAATCTACCGGATCTTTGCGCTGACCTATCAGAAGGATTTTTTTGACAAGATGGGATTTCATGAAGTTCAGCGTACGGAGCTTCCGGAGAAGATCTGGTCCGACTGCTTCAAGTGCTGGAAGTATCCTGATTTTTGCGACGAGTACGCGATGATCATCGAGCTGTAACGGTCGCCCTGCATCTGAACCTCTAACCTGACATTCCCAGCTGTTCTCAGCCGCTTATTATCACTGGATGATCTCAATGCGAAACCTGTTTCTCATTCTGCTCACGGCAGCGCTCATCAGCGCCTGCGCGACCATCGAGAAACCGCCGCCGGCGGCACCTTCTGCACCCGTGACGAAAGAAAGGCCGCCACTCGCCCCCGTCTCGGTCACCGAGGTTCCCCCTTTCAGCGACGACATGGACCGGGAATCTCTCATCAGGGCAGTTCGCAGGAGCCTCGATTACTACGCCAGGCTGCCTGAGCGCAGCACGTACCGGTTGGGAGCAGAGCGATTCACCGTCCGTGACATGAAGGAATCCCTGCAAGCGTTTCTCGTAATTGCCGAGACAGGCGATTCCCCGTCGGAGATGGAAAACAAGGTGAGGGAACGCTTTGATGTTTACAGGGCCTCCGGGAACGAATCGTCGGGCCGGGTGCTTTTCACGGGCTATTACGAACCCGTCCTGCAAGGGTCTCTCGAAAGAAACGATCGTTACCGATACCCCATCTATCGCAAGCCCGACGATGCGGTCGTGGTACAGCTGGGAAAATTCCGCGACAAAAACCGAAATGAACGGCTCGTCGGCCGCGTCGAGAACGGCGAGCTTCTTCCGTATTATACCCGCGAGGAGATTGACGGCGCCGGTGTCCTCGAGAACAAGGGTCTGGAAATCGCCTGGTTTGCTGATCCTGTGGACATTTTCTTTCTCCATATCCAGGGCTCCGGCACGATCTGCCTTCCTGATGAGAGTTGCTTTCAGGTGAGCTATGCACAGTCGAACGGCAGGGCCTATCGAAGTATCGGCAGGCTGCTCATCGACTCGGGGAAGGCCACCCGGGATAACCTGTCCATGCAGGGCATCAAGAAATATCTCCGGGAGAACCCGGACGAGATCCAGGAAATCCTCCATTACAATGAAAGTTACGTGTTCTTCCGCTCTGTCGAGGTAGGCCCCGTGGGCAGCATCGGCGTTTCTCTTACGGGCGGACGATCCATCGCGACGGATCAGACGTTATTCCCGAGGGGAGCACTGGCCTTTGTCAGGACGAGAAAGCCCGTCATCGGCCCGGGCGGAGATATCCTCTCCTGGGTTCCATTCTCGCGGTTTGTCCTGAACCAGGATACGGGTGGGGCCATCACGGGTCCCGGAAGGGTAGATCTCTTTTTTGGAAGAGGCCGGGAGGCGGAGATCGCGGCGGGTCACCTCAAAGAGGAGGGGGATCTGTATTTTCTGGTTCTGAAAAAGAAAAGTAAATAATCCAGAGCTTATCCACGATGGGGAACATCTCCGAACGAATTCACCGAACACTGAGCCCGGTGCAGCAGGAAATTCTCCACGAGGCCGGGAGCCTCGGCGCCGAGATGGGCTATCCCACCTGTGTCGTGGGAGGGACGGTCCGGGACCTCCTGCTCGGACTTCACAGTTTCGATATGGATATCGTCGTTGAGGGAGAGGGGATTCGCTATGCCAGATCCCTTGCCGAGTGCTTGCACGCAAGGGTGAAGTGCCACGAGCGGTTCGGAACGGCCACCCTCATCTTTCCCGACGAACTCCGGGTGGACGTGGCCACGGCGCGCACAGAAACATACGAGCGAGCTGCATCCCTGCCCCGGGTGACTCCCGGCACCATCCGCGATGACCTGTCGCGGCGGGATTTCACGGTCAACGCAATGGCCGCCTCGCTGATGCCGGGAGAATTCGGCCGTCTTTTCGATTATTTCCGCGGTATCCGCGACCTTCGCAAGCAGCACATCCGGATTCTCCACGATCAAAGCTTCATCGATGACCCGACGCGGATCTTCCGGGCCATCCGGTTCGAAACTCGGCTGGGTTTCCGGATCGTCCGCGACAGCGAGCAGAGGATTGCCGAAGCGCTGTCCCGGTCTATTCTGGCAGAACTGGAAGATTATCGGATTGCCGCGGAACTGCGGCTGATTCTCGAGGAGCCCGAACCGATAAAGCCGCTTGGGCGATTGGTCCGACTCGGCGTCATCAACGCATTGAAAGAAAGGCCGGTACGAGAGAAAGCCCTGAAGAAGCAGCTCAAAAAAGCCGAGCAGATTCTCGCGCGCGAAGCGGAGTGAGGAAAATTGCCGTGTTTTTTCTTGAACTTGGCTTCTCCCACCGTTGACATGCTCCGGCAATTCTGTTATACGAGCGGGGCGCCCGGGTCCTGCCCGGGCGATTTCCGATCAGCGGTCTGGCCGGGATTGCGCGGCATGGAAGAAGAGGAGATATGGGAGAGAAAAGAAGAATACTGAGCGGGATGCGGCCGACGGGTAAGCTGCATCTCGGAAACTATCTCGGAGCCCTGAAGAACTGGGTCGATCTCCAAAACAACGGGGGGTACGATTGTTTTTATTTCATTGCCGACTGGCATGCGCTTACGTCGGACTACAACCGGACCGAGGAGATACGACAGAACCGTATCGACATCGTGATTGACTGGCTGGCTGCCGGGCTCGACCCGAAAGAGAGCACCCTTTTCGTCCAGTCCTCGGTTCTGGAACACGCGGAGCTCTTCGTGCTCCTGTGCATGATCACGCCGCTTCCCTGGCTGGAGCGAAACCCCACCTACAAAGAAATGAAACAGGAACTCATTGACCGGGACCTCTCCACCTTCGGCTTTCTCGGTTACCCCGTTCTCCAGGCGGCGGACATCATTATGTACAAAGCCTACGGTGTGCCCGTAGGCGTCGATCAACTGCCCCACGTGGAACTCACCCGGGAAATCGCCCGTCGCTTCAATTTTCTCTACCGGGAGATCTTCCCCATCCCCGAGCCGCTTCTGACGGAGGTACCGAAGTTGCTGGGCATCGACGGCCGCAAGATGAGCAAGTCCTACGACAACGCCATATTCCTGAGCGATTGCGGAGAAGAACTCCGCAAGAAGATCGAGTCCATGTTCACCGATCCGCAGCGCCAGAGGAAAAGCGACCCGGGACGTCCGGAAGTCTGCAACGTTTTCAGCTTCCACAATCTGTACTCCCCCGAGACAGAAGTCGGGGAAATCGAGCGGGACTGCCGAAAGGCGGCCATCGGCTGCGTCCAGTGCAAGAAGCGGCTGGCCCTGCATGTTGCAGAAGGATTGAAGCCGATCCACGAGAAGCAGGAATACTACCGGGCCCATATCGGGGAAGTGCACGACATCATCGCCGACGGCAACGATCGGGCTCAGCGAGTGGCACGGGCGACGATGATGGAAGTCCGCGACGCCGTGCGGATCTGATTGCCATGAGTTACGAGGTCAAACTCGACATCTTTGAAGGGCCGCTGGATCTTCTTCTTTACCTGATCCGGAAGAACGAGCTCGATATCTACAATATCCCGATGGCCCTCATCGCGGAGCAGTACCTGGCCCATCTCGAAATGATGAAGGCCCTCAATCTTGACCTGGCCGGGGAGTATCTTGTTCTGGCGGCAACGCTCATCCATATCAAATCGAGAATGCTTCTGCCCGTTGAGGAAGGGGAGACGGAAGGCGAGGAAGAGGAAGACCCCCGGGCGGAGCTGGTGAGGCAGCTCCTGGAATATCAGGCCTTCAAGGAAGTGGCGTTCAGCTTGGACAAACGGAAGCTTCTGGACCGGGACGTGTTCAAGCGGATCCAAGCTGTGGATGAGTCGACCGATGAGGAAGAGGGCCCCATGGTGGAGGTGAGTCTCTTCGATCTTATCGAGGCCTTCAAGCAGGTCGTCGAGCGGATGGACAAGGAAGATCTCCTGGAGATCGACACGGAGCGGATTTCGCTTTCCGACCGGATCAACGAGATTCTGGAGGACCTCTCGCGGGAAAAGAGCCTGTCTTTCGCAGATCTTCTGAAGGCAAGCCGAACCCGCAAGAGCATCATCTATACGCTTCTTGCCGTCCTTGAGCTGATGAAGATGCGGGTTGTCAGGGCATTCCAGGCTGACCCGTTCGGGCCGATCCGAATATTCCCTGCGGTGGAGGAATCAAACGATGGATGATTGGAGAGCCGTTGTCGAAGCGCTGGTCTTCGCGTCGGAGACCCCGCTCTCGGCGGACCGTCTGAAGGATATCCTGGGGGATGTGGATCGCAAGTCAATCCTGGAGATTCTGCAGGACATCGAGCTGGAATACCGTCAGAGAAGCGGAGGCTTGTGCCTCATGGAAGTGGCAGGGGGGTATCAGTTCAGGACGAAAACGGAATTCGCCCCCTGGCTCAGGAAGCTTCGAGGCATTCGTCCCGTTCCCCTTTCCCCTGCGGCCATGGAAACCTTGTCTGTGGTGGCCTATCGGCAGCCCGTGACGAGGCAGGAGATCGAAAAAATTCGCGGCGTCGATGTGAGCGGTTCACTCAAAGGGATCCTGGAAAAAAAACTCATCCGGATCGTGGGCCGAAAAAACGTTCCCGGAAAGCCCATCATGTACGGTACAACGAAGCGATTCCTCGAGGTTTTCGATTTAAAGGATCTGTCCGAGCTGCCCACGCTGCGGGAAATCACCGAGATGGAGGAATAGCCTCATGGAAGAAAGACTCCAGAAAATTATCGCCGCTGCGGGGATCTGCTCACGGCGGTCTGCCGAGGAGCTCATCCTTGCGGGCAAGGTGCAGGTCAACGACAGAGTCGTCCGGCAGCTGGGAACCAAAGCAAACCCCGATCGGGATGAGATCCGCGTCGACGGGCGGATGATCACCACGGAAACGGAGAGGCTCTATCTTGTCCTTAACAAGCCCGCGGGAACCGTGACAACACTCAAGGATCCCGAAGGACGGCCCGTAGTCGGGGATCTTCTTTACGACATCTCCAAGCGGGTATACCCCGTGGGTCGGCTCGACTACGACTCCGAAGGCCTCCTGATCCTGACGAATGACGGCGACTTTGCCGAGCGCGTCCAGCATCCCCGCTATGAGATCCCGCGCACCTATCTTGTGAAGGTGCGCGGGCGGCTCACGCGGAAAGACATTCAGTCCCTGATCAACGGGATTGATCTGGAGGATGGGCCCTTCTCGGTGAAGGAAATCCATGAGGAAAAATACAACGAGAAGAGCCAGTGGCTCCGAATCACCATTTCAGAGGGTCGCAACCGGGTCATCCGGCGTGCCCTGGAAGCGCTGGGCCATCCCGTGGCACGACTGATCCGGGTTTCCATGGGCCGCCTCGAACTGGGAAGCCTTAAGCCGGGCGAATACCGACATCTCCTAAAGAAAGAAATTGAGGGGTTTCTGGGTCCGAGACGGAAAAAAGGGTAAAATTGTTCTTGACATTCCGGGACGACAGCAATTAATATCCAATGAAAACGCGTAATTAATCCCTTTTTATTTTTGCATCGACAAGGCCTTTACGACTGATTTTGCTTTTTCACGGGGGGACTATGAACAAGTCGGGATTGATCGAGGAGCTGGCAAAACGGGAAAACCTAACGGAGAAGAAGGCCACCGACGTGGTCAATCTCATATTCAAGGGATTTACGGAAGAGCTGAAGACAAGCGGCAGGATCGAGATCCGGGGGTTTGGAAGCTTCGTGGTGAGAAACTACGAGTCCTACACAGGGCGAAACCCGAAGACGGGCATGAACATAACCGTTTCCCCGAAAAGGCTTCCCTTCTTCAAGGTGGGAAAGGAGCTTCGCGACAAGGTGAATCTGGACGAAGAGTGACCGCTTTTCCTTGAACCGCATGTACAGGACGTGTTAATGAACAGGGGATCATAGAAATGTGATCCTCATATTTATGGGACTGAAATCAACTCTTCGCCGAATTCTGTCAAGCTCCCGGTTCAACCACCCCCTTGTCCCTTTGGGTCTCTTTGTCGTAACCGTGTTCACAACCCTCGTGGCCGGCGCCCTTCAGGCCGGAGTGAATCCTTTTGAAAAGCCCTGGGGCATCTGGCAGGGCATTCCCTTTTCCTTCACGCTGCTTCTCATCCTGGGATGCCACGAGCTTGGCCATTACGTGGCTTCCAAGAGAAACGGAGTCGATGTAAGCTATCCTTACTTCATTCCGGGACCCACCCTTGTGGGAACCTTCGGAGCCTTCATTGCCATGAAATCTCCCATCTCGGACCGCAACGCCCTCATCGAAATCGGCGCGGCGGGGCCTCTGGCCGGACTGGTTGTTACCATCCCCGTTCTGTTCGTGGGATTGTCACTCTCCCAGATCGTTCCGGCAGTGCAAACGGCGGGAGTCGGTATCCATCTCGGCGAGTGCGCCCTCTTCTCGATCATCAACTGGATGGTAAATGGGACGATTGCAGCGGACCAGGACGTGATCCTCCATCCCGTTGCCTTTGCAGGCTGGATCGGCCTTCTGGTGACCTCCCTCAACCTCATTCCCGTGGGGCAGCTCGACGGCGGCCACATTATTTACGCAATATTCGGGCACCGGCAGCGGGAGGTGGCCTGGATGGTGATGATGCTTCTTCTGGCCCTCGGGATCGTGGGGTGGGAGGGTTGGCTCGTCTGGAGCGGGATTCTTCTGATCCTGGGTGTTTCTCACCCGCCGGTGATCTACGACTGGGGTCCAATGGACAGCCGACGCTTGGCCATCGGGTATTTCGCCATGTTTTGCTTTGCGCTGACCTTTACGCCCATTCCCTTCACAAGCATCAATCTGTGATTCACTCGATCAGGATTCTTCCTGCGAATAGACGGTTTTAGACCGCTCTAACGCGTGCTCCACTGCAGACGCAAAAACTCGCCCTCCGGGCTCAGGCAGTTTGCGCTGTGGGCGTTTCGCTTCGCGAAGAGCGGTTAACTAAAACGCGCCTAACTTCGCATTCCAGAATCCTGCCCGAGTTCTTTGCCTGTTCCCTGATTCCTTTACCCTGCACCCCATCGTTAAAGGATTCCCTCTTCCCGGAAACTGAAGAATCGATTCTCGCCGACGATCAGATGATCGTGCAGGACGATATCCATGACCCGGGCGGCGTCCTGCAGGACGCGCGTCAGACGGATATCCGCGTCGGAGGGGCGCACGTGCCCCGACGGATGGTTGTGGACGAGGATGATGGCCGAAGCCTTGTTCGTGAGTGCCTTCTCGAGGACCTTTCGGGGATAGACAACGGCCTGGTTCACAATCCCTTCCTGGATCGTCTCCACCTTGATGATCTTGTTTCGCGCATTGAGGTAGATCACGGCGAAATGCTCATCCTTCAATCCGCCCATGGCGGACAGGCAGTAGTCGATCAGCTCTTTCGTTGAGGAGATCTGCTCTTTCAGCTCCGCACCCTGTCGAAGATAAAGACTGCTGACCTCCCGTACCACCTTGAAGAACAGCGACGAATGGGGTCCGATACCCATAACCTCCATCAGCGCCTCCGGATCGGCATCCAGGACATTTTTCAACGACCCGAATCGCTTCAGGAGTTCCTTCGCGCGGGGTTTCACGTCTCCCTGTGGGAGGGCGTAGAAAAGAAGAAGTTCGAGAACCTCGTAATCCTGCAGGCCGGTGATTCCTGCCTTCTGGAAACGATCCTTCAGTCGGTGACGGTGTCCGAGATGATGAGGGATGTCGGGCTTCATCGAAGGGCTCCTTTCTCAGGCTCTTGCGGGCTTCGGGGGATTCTTGCGATGACGCACAATCCGGGAGGCAAGGGCGGCAAGAAACAGGAAAATGTTGGTCATGACGATCGTGGCGCCGGTAGGGAGATTCAGAATAAGCGAGATGAAGATCCCGCCGATAACTGCGAGAAGCGATGTGCAAGCCGAGATCACCATGGCGCTCTTGAAGCCTCGGGCAAGCTGCAGTGCCGTCACGGCGGGCAGGATGAAGAGAGCCGAGACGAGCATGATCCCCACGACGTTCATGGTGAGGACGACCGTGACGGCCGTCAGAAGGACCAGCATTGCATTGATCCGGTCCGTACCGATTCCTGACACGCGGGCGAATTCTTCGTCGAAAGTCATCGAAAAAATTTCGTTGAAATATAGGAAAATAACGGTCATGACGACCAGGGAAAGGGCGATCGAGATGTAGAGCTCCTCTGGCCCGATGGCCAGGATATTCCCGAAAAGATAGCTGAAGAGATCCACGTTGAATCCCCCGGCCGCGCTGGCCAGGATTACACCGCCGGCGATGCCGAAGGACGAGACAATGCCGATGGCTGCATCTCCATAGAGCCTTGCCCGCTGGGTGAGTTTCAGGATTCCGAGGGAGCTCAGCATCACGACAGGGAGAGAGACATACAGGGGATAGACCCGGAGGAACAGTCCCAGAGCGACGCTGCCGAACGTCACGTGTGCCAACCCGTCTCCAATCAGCGAAAAGCGGCGAAGGACGAGGATCACACCGAGCGTGGAGCACAGAAGAGCGATAAAGGACCCGCAGAGCAAAGCCCTCTGGATGAAGCCATACTGGATGTATTCAAAAATATCCATCCGTCCCTGTACCCTTTACCCTGTCCCCTGATCCCTTTGTCCCGCGCGTTGTGCGCATCAATGCCGGTGGCAGATGATATGCTGGGAATTTGCCCCGAATAGATCCGTCATGCGGTCGGACCTGCAGAAGTCGTCGAATCCTCCGTAAAAGAGGAGTTTGCGGTCGATCCAGAGCAGATGGTTGGCATATCTGCCTATATTGCCGATATCGTGCGTGACGAGAATGATCGAGGTATTTCCGGTATCACCGAGGGTTTTCAGGGTGCCGAAAAAGGATTCTCGTGCCTCCGGATCGAGGGCCGCCGTGGGTTCGTCCAGGATGAGAAGCTCCGGATCGTGTACGAGGGCCCTGGCAATGAGAACTCGCTGCTGCTGGCCCCCGGAAAGTTCCCCCACCCGGACATCCTTGATCCCCATGATACCGAGCAGCTCAAGGACCCGGTCGATGGCCTGTTCGTCCGATTTCGAAAGATATCTCGGGAACCGTTTCCCTGACAGCAGCCCCAGGGCAACAATCTCCCGGACCGTTGACGGGAAGAAGGGGTTGAAAACGGTGAGCGATTGAGGGAGATAGCCGATTCGGGACCACAGACGGAATGCATCAAGATCCCGGCCAAACAGGCGGACGGTTCCTCTGAAAGGACTTTCCAGCCCGAGGATCACCCGAATGAGTGTTGACTTTCCCGACCCGTTGGGCCCGACAAGACCGACGAAACTCCCTTTTTCGACGGCGAAGGAAATGTCCTCGAGGACAGGGATCGAGTTGTACGAAAAACGAAGATTCTCTACTTCGATGATGTTCATGGGCATTCGAGACCGACTTTCAGATTGTCGAGATTGTTGTTCATAATGCCGATGAATGTTTCCCCCCTGTCAAATTCCTCCTTCGTGAGATTGTGAGCCCCGTGAAGTCGGATGAGGGAGGCACCGGTTTCGGAGGCAATCGCCCTGGCCACCCGGGGGTCGATCAACTCCTCGTAGAAGAGATAACGGGAACCTTTCTGTCTCAGGGTCCTGGAAATCCTGGCGAGGCTTCCCGGTGTGGGTTCCGCATCAGGGGAAAAGCCGTAAACGGAATCGTACTCCAGGCCGTACCGGCCGGCAAGGTAATGGAAAGCAAAATGCCCCCCGCTGATGATGCTTCTGATTCTGCAGTCCCGAAGAGCGGCCCGGTACCGGTTGTCGAGATTCCTCAGCAGTTCGTTGTAGGCCGCGGCGTTCTTTTCGTAGGCGTCTTTTCCTGCAGGGTCTTTTTGAATGAGACCATCACGGATGTTGTCCACCATGTTCATCGCATTGGCGAAATCGAGCCAGAGGTGGGGGTCGACGGCGTCGTGTTCGTGGTCGCCGTGGACACGATGCTCATGGCCCGACCCTTTCCCCCGGTTCTTCCCGGAAGGGATGATGCCGAGGCTTGCCTGGACGACAATGAGTTTCTTGTTCTGCAATCCCTTGAGAATTTCCACGGCCCAGGGCTCCATCTCGGGGCTCGCATAGACGAAGAGATCGGCCTTGTTGAGCTTCAGGATGTCGGTCGGCCTGGGTTCGAACCCGTGGGGTTCCACTCCCGGGGGCAACAGGAGAGAAACATCGGCGCGATCGCCTGCGACATTCTTCGAAAAGTCGTAAAGGGGAAAGAGCGTTGTCACAACGGAGATCCGTCCCGGCACTGTACCGACGTCCTTTCCCTGGCAGGAAAAAGCGACAAGGCAACAAACGACGAGAACGGACAACCGGCAAAACGTTTTCCTGACCATGGTGTGAACTTTCCGGCTTGGACTACTTTTTTGCGGCTCGGCAGTGTGTGCAGACGCCCGACAGGTTGACGACGATGCTGTCGATGGACTCTTTGCCCGCATGGAATTTCCGCAGCCAGTTCTCCGCCGTTCCCAATGCAGGAAGGCAGGAGAGGTTGCGGCAGACGCGGCAGTAGAAGTGAGGATGCAGGGGATTGTGACGGCAGGCGACCTCGTAGAAAGTCTCGCCGTGTTCCGTGGAGATTTCCCGGATGATGCCTGCCGCTCTGAACGAGTCGAGAATGCGGTAGACCGTGACCCGGTTGATCCGGCAATCCCAGCCGACCTGTTCGAGGATGCCCTTTGCACAGAGCGGCAGCGCCGCGCGCATGAGGGCCGACAGGACGGCAACGCGCCGTGATGTCTTCGAAAGGCCTGCATCCTGCAAGGTTGTCTGGATATCGCAATGTTCCATCATCAAAAGCTATTTTACAAAGAATGCAACCGGTTTGCAAATCATTTCGGCTTTCATGAGGAGGTGACCCTTGCGCGGCTTTCTGATTTGCGTTAAGGGAGGGCAGGGTAACAACGAATCATGGAAATCGTCGACCACTTGATCGGGCAATTCGAGGTCTATCTCGGGCAGTCGCTCCTGTTTGCCTATGTCGTTGCCTATCTCGCGGGTGTTCTTGTCAGTTTCACCCCCTGCATCTATCCCGTCATTCCTGTAACGGCAGCCGTCATCGGCGCTCAGGGGAATGTATCTGGAGCCAGGGGATTTGTGCTTTCGCTGTTCTTTGTTCTGGGTATCGCGCTGACCTACACGATGCTCGGAGTCTTCGCGGCCCTGACAGGAAAGCTTTTCGGAACGATCCAGACCAGCCCCCTGACACAGGGAATGCTGGGGTTGCTCTTTGTCCTCATGGGGCTTGCCATGCTGGAGGTCTTTCAACTGTCGCTGGACAGGTTTGTGCCCCGAAACCTGACCGCCGGAAAACGCAAAGGCCTTTTCGGGGCGTTCATGGTCGGTGTGACGTCGGGTTTCATCCTGGGCCCTTGCACGGCGCCGGTGATGGCCGTCATCCTCGGTATCGTTGCTGCCAGGCAGAATGTATTCTTCGGTGGATCGCTGCTGTTTGTCTTCTCGCTCGGGGTGGGTTCGCTGCTCGTCGTTGTCGGCACGTTCACCGGGATGCTTGCCGGCCTTCCGAAATCAGGGATTTGGATGGTCGCCGTAAAAAAGAGTTCCGGCATCATGATGCTTGCCGCCGGAGCGTATTTTTTGTACAGTTCCTTTATATCCTGATGGAAAGGTTCTCTACCGATGAAGATGAAACTTCTGCTTCTGCTGCTTCTCTGCTGCACCTATGCATTCGCCTGCTCCACCGGTGAAGACCCTCCAAAAGGCGCGCAGGCGAAGATCACCGTCAATTCACCCGCTCCGGATTTCAAGTTGAAGGACCTTAAAGGACAGGAAGTCCGTCTTGGTACGTTACGGGATGGTCCCGTTCTTCTTGTTTTCGGAACGACGTGGTGTCCTTACTGCCGGGAGGAAATCCCTCGCATCAAAGAAATTCAGCGGCGGGGCAGGGAGAAGAATCTGGAGGTTCTCAATATTTATGTAAACGAGACCGAAAATAAGGTCGCCGACTTTGCTGCCAAGTATTCGTTGCCGTACCGCGTGTTGCTGGACAGGGACGGTCGGGTCGCCGAAAGCTATCAGGTTCGCGGTGTCCCGACGCTCGTTCTTCTGGACCGGAAGGGCAATATCGTCTGCCATGCATGCCGTAACGTGGAAACCCTGCTGAAAGGACTCTGATCCCCGTTTCTGTTTTTTCCCCTTGCTTTTTCCGGGTGCCGTTGCTACATTGCGAATGAGAATCATTCGCAATATGGAACATTCTACAGAAAAGAAGCTTGTACTGGTCGGACATCCCAACGTGGGGAAGAGCAAAATATTCTCCATGCTTACCGGTCAGTATGTGATCGTGTCCAACTACCCCGGCACGACGGTTGAGGTCAAGTCGGGGAAGGCCACAGATCTGGCTTACTATGTGGTGGATACGCCCGGCATTGCCAGTGTCGTTCCTCGCAGCGAAGAAGAGCGCGTTGCACTCGAGACTCTTTTTTCCACAAATATCGGCGCTGTCCTACAGGTCGGCGACGCCAAGAATCTACGACGGACACTCCTTCTGACGCTTGCCCTCATCGAATCGGGATTGCCGCTTGTCCTGGACCTCAATATGGCCGATGAGGCAGAAAAAATAGGATACCGCACCGATGCAGCGAGGTTGTCCCGGAGCCTCGGGTTTCCCGTATGCATGACGGTGGCCACGGAAGGCAAAGGCAAAAAGGAACTCCTGGAATCCCTGCAGAGACCTGCGAGGTCATCGATTCATATCCTCTACGATGCCCGGGTGGAGGCGGCGGCCCTGCAGATCGCGGATCAACTGCCGGATTCCTTCATTTCCAAAAGGGCCGTCGCGCTGGCGATTCTGTCGGCGAATCTGTCACTGGTGGATACCCTGCTGAAGGGGAAGGAAAAAGAATGTCGGGCCATCAAGGAAATCATTGCCAGGACGCAAAGTGAAGTTCTCGAGCCCCTTCAACAGTTGATCATGAATGCCAGGATGGCCTGTGTCGAGAGGCTGATCCGCGAAAGTCAGACACTGGACAAAGAACACGGACTCCGGTCCCTGTTTGCCGCCTTTCTGGATCGGGTTTCCATTCATCCCCTTTGGGGCGTGGTGCTTCTGTCCGTCATCCTCCTCGTGATTTATGAATTTGTCGGCGTCTTTGCCGCCGGAACGGTCGTCGATTTTTTCCAGGATGTTGTCTTCGGAGAGATTCTTCTCCCGCCGGTTGTCCAACTCATATCCCATATTCCGCTTGGTGTCCTCCGGGAGTTCCTGGTGGGACCCTACGGTCAGATCACGATGGGCATGACGTTGGCCCTCGGTATCGTACTGCCGACGGTGACGGCTTTTTTCATGGTGTTTTCCATTCTGGAAGATACCGGTTACCTTCCCCGGCTGCAGGTCATGCTGAACCGTCTATTTTCTGTTGTCGGACTGAACGGAAAGGCCGTTATTCCCATCGTGATCGGATTCGGGTGCGGCACCATGGCTGTCATCGTAACGCGGATCCTGGAGACAAGGCGGGAACGGATTATCGCTACGCTCATCCTGGCCCTCGGGATTCCCTGTGCCCCGCAAATGGGACTCATTCTCGGTCTGTTCGCACGGATCGGCTTTATTCCACTTGTTCTTTTTTTCGTCCTCCTGACGGTCCAACTCATCGCAGCCGGCTGGCTGGCCTCAAAGCTCTTTCCTGGGGAGACGACGGCATTCGTCACGGAGCTGCCGCCCTATCGGTTGCCGCAGCTGAAAGACGTTGCCCGCAAGACGGTCTATCGGTCCTACTGGTTTGTCCGCGAGGTTCTCCCCTGGTTTCTTGCGGGAACAGCCATGCTTTTCCTGGCCGATCTCATGGGAATTCTCCCCGTTCTCAAGAGGCTTCTGGAGCCGGTTGTCGTCGGTATGCTCGATCTGCCTGCGCAGACATCGGAGGGCTTCATCCTCGGCTTTTTGCGTCGGGAATACGTAGCGGCGTATTTTTTTGATATGTACGGAAAAGGCTTGATGGATAACCTTCAAGCCTTTGTCAGCACGATGGTGATGACGCTGTTTATTCCCTGCACCGCAAGCACCTTCGTGATCATGAAAGAAAGAGGCATCGGCATGGGACTCGCCATCGTCAGCCTCGTCACCGTCTATGCCGTTGTTGCCGGAACCATCATCAACGGTGTGCTGCGGTTCCTGCACATTACTTTCTGAAAGGGCGCGAGATGGAAGAAACCTGCAAACCCTGTGAGAACGAAGAACTGGAAGAGATGCTCGAGCTGATCTGGACGACCCTCGAAGTGCACCATAACTTCCCCGCGGTCGGCTCCCGCCTCCCGATCGATGTCCTGGGCGAAGGCGAGCGAGTGGACAGGCTCGTTGCCGAAGGGTATGTCCGCAGGCAAGGTGAGGATCTCATCCTGTCGGAGGAAGGATTCCGAAGGGCCAAAGAGATTATCCGGAGTCATCGTCTTGCGGAGAGGCTCTTGCATGACGTGCTCAACCTTCACAGCGAGGAGATGGAGCGATCCGCCTGTCGATACGAGCACATGCTCGGGACCGAAGCGGCCGATTCCATCTGCATCCTGCTGGGGCATCCGCGGTCCTGTCCGCACGGTAAGTACATACCGCCCGGAGATTGTTGCGAATCGGGGGAAACGATGTTGCGACCGCTGGTTGTTCCCCTGACGGAACTCGACCCCGGGGAGATGGCGACGGTTGCCTATATCGGGACACGGGACAATGCGCGGCTGTCCTACCTGACGTCGCTGGGGGTGATGACGGGCCGTCCCATCCAGCTCGTCCAGAAGCGTCCGTCGCACATCGTGAAGATCGAAGAAGCAACCGTCGCGTTCGACGAGGCGATTGCCCGCGAGATATTCGTGAGACCCGTACACAGGAAGCGCCAGTCGGCAAGGGGCGGCAGGTTCCGTTTCGGCTGGCAGCACGAACACCGCTGACAGAGGGTGAAGGCATGGAGTCGGTTCCGACAGCACTACGGATGACGAAAAGAAGAGGGATCATCCTCGACATCCTGCGGGAGCATGGGCACCTTGACGCCTATAAACTTCTGGAAATGGCACGGAAGAATGACTCCCGTATCAGTCTTGCGACGGTCTACCGCGCCCTGGCCTATTTCAGGGAGCGCGACGTGATTCACGGCAGGAGCTTCGGAGAGGGACACTCGCGTTTCGAGATCCACAATGCCGAAAGGGGAAGCCATGCCCATTTCATCTGCACCGGTTGTGGAAATGTCCGCGAGATCAAGGGAAAGTTCATCCGGGACATGGAGGCGATGGCAAGAAGGGAGAAATTCAGTATCACGAGGGCCCATCTGGACCTTTTCGGGCTCTGTCAAGAATGTTCAGCGAAGGATTCCTGAAAGGATTCCGCCGGGAGAGGGGAAAATGTCCGAAGTCAGACAAAACAGCGATGTGATCTGCCGTTACTTCCGGAAACCGGGCAAAGCGAACACGCGGCATGTGCTTGCGGCGGCAGCCGCGGAGAGCGCGAGACCTGGCCATCGACTCGGTCCTCGTGCCCAGTGTCAGCGGGAAGACGGCCCTTGCGGCGAGGGAGATCTTCGACAAGAAGACGCGGGTCATCGCCGTTACTCACGTGACGGGATTCGAGGGCCCCGATATTCAGGAGATGAATGACCGTACCCGCGGACTGCTCGTATCGAGAGGAGTGCCCGTTTTCACGGGTCAGCATGCCTTCGGAGGCGTGGGACGGGCGGTGCGAAACAAGCTGGGGACCTATCAGGTCGATGAGATCATGGCCTGGACCCTGAGGACCTTCGGTCAGGGGACCAAGGTGGCCGTTGAAATCGCACTCATGGCGGCTGATGCCGGTCTCGTCCGGACCGATGCGGATATCCTCTCGTTGGGAGGAAGCGGCGAGGGTGTGGACACGGCCCTGTTGATCAGGCCGGCAAACAGCAGTCGCTTTTTCGATCTGAAGGTTCGAGAAGTGATTTGCAAGCCGAGGGATTTTTAAATCCAGGGTACAGGGATCAGGGTGTCGGGTTCAGGCAAAAGACAAAGAAAAGGAGAAGAAGGGATGCTGTCTGAGAAAATGCTGGAGCGGTATGCCGACGTCGTCGTTTGGGGATTGAAGACGGCACGGAAAAAGAAGTACCGGAAGGGTGAAATCGTCCGGGTCTATTTTGATTTTCCTGCCGTCAGGCTGGCGGAGATCCTCCAGAACAAACTGATCGACATGGGGATCAACTCCGTGCTTCGTTCCGGGCTGACTCCGGCGATGGAAAAAAATTTCTTCGGCTTGTCCGGGAAAGACCAGCTCACCTTTCTCGCCCCCGGTGACAGGGAGCTTTGCGAACACCTCAACGGCAGCATCTATCTCTACGCCCCGGCGTCGCTCACTCACCTGCGGGACGTGGATTCCAAGCGGATTGCCGTGGCCACCGTGGCCCGGAAAGTTTTAAAAGATATATTGGACAAACGGGACAGCGAGGGCGCCTTCGGGTGGACCCTTTGCATGATGCCGACCAAGGAACTTGCTTCCCAGGCCAAGCTGACAATGGCCCAGTATGAAAAACAGGTCATCAAGGCCTGCTATCTCGACAGCGAAAACCCCGTGCGGGAGTGGGAAGAAATCTACCGGGAAATGGGCGCCATCAAGAAATGGCTCAACGCGATGAAGGTATCCTTCTACCATGTGGGAGGGAAACATGTAGATCTGAAGGTCACGCCCGGGCAACATCGCAAGTGGGTGGGCATTTCGGGACACAACATTCCAAGCTTCGAGATCTTCCTGTCTCCGGACTGGAGGGGCACCGAAGGGCGCTATTATGCAAACATGCCGTCATTCCGAAGCGGAAATTACGTGGCCGGGGCCGTCCTCGAGTTCCGCAAGGGACTCGGGTCTGTGGTTCGGGCCGACGAGGGAGAGGAATTTACCCGGAAGCAGCTTGCCATGGATGAAGGGGCGTGCCGGATCGGCGAGTTCTCGCTGACGGATCGGCGGTTTTCCCGGATAGACCGTTTCATGGCGAACACCCTCTACGACGAAAATTTTGGCGGGAAATGCGGCAACTGCCACGTTGCCGTTGGATCCTCCTACGCCGATACGTATTCGAAAAACCCGGCCGATCTCACGCCGGCCATGAAAAAAGATCTGGGATTCAACGATTCGGCCCTGCACTGGGATCTCGTCAACACGGAGCCCAAGAGCGTGACGGCACAACTGGTGACGGGAAAGCGGGTGGTGGTATACGATAACGGGGTGTTCACTTATTAGCCGCGAAAAAACCTTCTCAAAATCTCTTTGCCCGGCGAACACAAGGGGCCGGCGGGAGGGAGAGATTTCTCCGGAAACCCCTTGACACATTCAGAATCCAAATATAGTAAACAAAAGGTATTCCATACTGCTTGTCGATACCGACGTTCCTGGGCATAACGATTTTATCAAGGAGGCAGCGATGCTTCTCATTGAAGACTTGCAAGTGAAGCTGGGCGAGAAAGAACTGCTAAAGCATATCGATCTGCAGATCAATTCCGGGGAAACGCATATCCTCTTCGGACCCAACGGTTCGGGGAAAACATCCCTCCTCATGACGATCATGGGTTACCCTCAGTATAAGGTGACAGCAGGCCGAATCACGTTCAAAGGGGTCGACATCACCCATCTGCCCATGAACGAACGTGCAAAGCTCGGCATCGGGATGTCTTATCAGCGTCCCCCGACCATCAACGGCGTCAAGACACGGAAGATGATCGAGATCTGCGGGAGCGAACGGCCCGGCTTGAAGGTGGATGAAATGGCGGAAGCCATGAATTTTACGGAATTTCTGGAGCGGGATATCAATGCGGGCTTTTCCGGCGGCGAGATCAAGAGGTCTGAACTGCTTCAGCTCATGGCCCAGAACCCGGATCTGTTATTGTTTGACGAGCCCGAATCGGGTGTGGACATGGAAAACATATCACTCATCGGCACCACCATCAGTCAGCTTCTGCAGCGGGACATTCATTCCGACCCGGAAAAGTCCCAGCGACAGATCAAGCGGGAGCGCAACCGGATGGGACTCATCATCACCCACACGGGCTTCATCCTGGATTACGTCACAGCGGACAAGGGACAGGTTCTCTACAACGGTGTCCTCTCCTGCACCAACAACCCCACGGACATTTTCCACTGCATCAAGGAAATGGGATATGCGGAGTGTATACGATGCGCGATCTGAATGAAAAGGCGCAAAAGGCAAAAGACAAAAAAGCGTCCATTGGACCCGATGTCGATCTGTCGTCCTTCACGGCGGAACCGGTCAAACATGATTATGTCAAGGACCTGAAGACGCTCCCGGTCCTCGACCGGGAGCGCTTCATCCAGGCAGGCATTGATACGACCGAGAGCGGACGGGCGGGAACCTATATCCAGATGGACACGGCTGTTGTCCACTCTCACGCGAAGCAGGAAGGTCTTGAGGTCATTCCGATCAAAGAGGCGCTGAAGAAATACGAGTGGGCAAAGGAATATTACTGGAAGCTCGTCTCCGTCGATGCCGACAAGTACACGGCAGCCGCGGAGCTTCATCTCCACGACGGATATGTTATCCGGGCCCTGCCCGGGGCGAAGGCCGTCTATCCCGTTCAGGCCTGTCTTTATCTGGAGAAGGACAATATCAGCCAGTACGTACACAACCTCATCATCGCCGAGGAAGGTTCGGAGCTGCACGTCATCACGGGATGCGCAACGTCACCTCGTCTCAAAAGGGGGCTTCACGTGGGCATCTCGGAGTTCTTCGTGAAGAAGAACGCCAAGCTGAGCTTCACCATGATCCACCACTGGGCGGAGGAGGTGATGGTGCGGCCCCGTTCCGTGGGCATTGTGGAGGAGGGCGGTCTTTTCCTGAACAACTATATATGCATGAAGCCCGTGAAATCACTCCAGATGTATCCGACAACGTACCTCGTGGGGAAGGGGGCCGTGGCCCGTTTCTCCAGCCTGCTCGTGGGGACGCCGGGATCGGAGCTCGACGTAGGAGGGCGGATTGTGCTGAAGGCGGAGGACACCCGAGCCGAGATCATCGCCCGGGCGATTACCAATGGCGGTACGATCATCAACCGGGGCGATCTGGTAGGCGAAGTAGCAGGCATCAAGGCGCATCTCGAGTGCAAGGGGCTTCTCCTCAACGGTGGCATCATGCATGCCATACCCGAACTCAGAGGCTCCGTTGACGGAGTGGAAATGTCGCACGAGGCGGCCGTCGGAAAGATCGCCCAGGAGGAGATCCAATACCTCATGTCCCGGGGGCTTTCCGAGGAAGAGGCCACGGCGACGATCGTGAGAGGGTTTTTGAACGTCGACATTCCGGGGCTCCCACCGCAGCTGAAGGCTGAAATTGATCGGGCCGTCGACATGACGTCCCGGGAAGTGATGTAGGGCGTAGCGACAGATATTGTATAAGGAAAGGCATGATCCGAAGCCTCATCGAACCGGTTCATTCCATCCTGGATCTGCTCGGTGAGGTTACAGGACGGAAGATTCGATTCGTCCACAAACCGGAACTAAAGTCTCTGGCGCGAATTCCGATGTCGGGGGCACCGGAGGCTCCCCTCGTTCTCTTTTACCGCAATGAAGACAACCCCCTGATCAATCACGTTATCGCCAATGAATGCGGGCACCTGATCCGGCTCTTCCGCGCTTCCGAAGGCAGGCGACGCGTCGCCGTAGCAAATGACAGCACCCGGGTGAGATACCGGGAAGAGATCCGCGACGATCTCCAGAGGCTGTCGCTGATCCACGGTCTCGACGCCCTGAGGAATTTCATTCCTCTTTGGTACGAGGCCGTTGTCTTTCAGGTGACGAGAATGCCCACGGACATCATGGTCGAGCGTTGGATTTACGATGAATACGCTTCCATGCGGGACATCCAGCTTGCAGCGCTGCAGGAACAGCATGAAAGAGCCGATTCGGTTCTTTCACGGAATATTCGGCGGATGACACCGGGGAAGATCTACGATGTATCTCAGATCATGAATTTCGTATTCTTCAAACTCATGGGGGATCTTCTGGGGACTCCTCTCGTCATGCGATTCGAGAGGAGCCGCTACATGCTTGAAGGGGAGGGGCTGGCGACTTGGACGGCCGAGCATTGCAGCAGCGACCATGAGGGCGATGTGTCGGTCATCGACCACTGGGCGCACTATCTGCAGTTATCGGAATGGTTTGAGTGGCGGCGTTTTGATGCCGTTTCCCGGGATTATCTTCACTGACAGGCATCGTGAGACTCAGAGGACGTTCTCGAGCGGGGCACACTCCAGTCCGAAGGCCACGGCGACGGCCCGGTAGGTCACATGACCCCCGTGAATATTCACCCCTTTTGCGAGATCGGGATGCGATGTCAGTGCACCCGGTGTCCCAAGGGATGCCAGCTTGGCGATGTAGGGAAATGTGGCATTGGAGAGGGCAATGGTACTGGTCCGGGGAACCGCGCCGGGCATGTTGGTGACTCCGTAATGGACAATGCCGTCAACGGTATAGACGGGATTCGAATGCGACGTGGGGTGGATCGTCTCGATACAGCCTCCCTGATCCACGGATACGTCCACAACGACACTTCCCTTGCGCATGCGGGCAATCATGTCGCGCGTCACAATGCGGGGTGTGCGGGCTCCCTTGACGAGGACCGCCCCGATGAGAAGGTCTGCCCCGACCACCGCCTCTTCGATGGACAGCGGGTCGGCACTACGGGTGAGCAGGCGCTCATGGAGAACCTCCTCCAGGTGACGCAGCCTGTCGATATTGGTATCGAGCACGGTGACCTCCGCTCCCATTCCGAGGGCGATTCGGGCCGCGTTGGTGCCGACGATTCCGGCCCCGATGATCGTCACGCGGCCGGGTTCCACGCCAGCCACCCCGCCCAATAGCTTCCCGGAACCCCCATGTTGCCGGACCAGGTAGAAGGCCCCCATCTGAACGGCGAGCTTGCCCGCCACCTCGCTCATGGGTTTGAGCAACGGCAGCTGCCCGTCGGGCAATTCGACGGTTTCGTAAGCAATCCCCGTCACTTTGCGGTTCAACATCTCAAGTGTCAACTCGCGTTCGGCGGCAAGGTGAAGATAGGTGAAAAGGATGAGATCGGGCCGCAGAAACGCATATTCCGATGGAAGGGGCTCCTTGACCTTTACGACGAGGTCCGCGCTCCAGGCCGCGGTTGCATCGGGGACGATCTCGGCCCCGGCGGTCCGGTAATCGGCATCGATGAAGCCGCTTCCCGTGCCGGCTTCCGTTTCCACAAAGACCCGATGACGCAATTCAGCCAGCTGCCTGACACCACCCGGAGTCATGGCCACGCGGTATTCATGGTCCTTAATCTCTTTCGGGATCCCGATGATCATCTTCTATACGCACCTCTCTGTGAAGTGGCCGTCGAGGGCCCCAAGCATTCCTTAGGTTCAATATAAACGGCGAAGAAAAAAATTGCAAAGGATTGAATCGCCCGGTGCGGTGACTTCGGACAGGAACGGCAGAACACGACGAAGACTGGCGGGGAAGAGACAAGATGTGCTAAAGAAATCCGTGACGGGCTGAGCATGCAACCGCCGCAAAGAGGAACAACATGAATATCTGCCATTCCTGCAGAAAACAACTCACCATTGAAAGAAAAGTCGGGAGGGTGGAGACGTGTCCGCACTGCGGGGCCGACCTGCACGTCTGCCTGAACTGCTGCTTCTACAACCCCGGCGCCTACAACGAATGCCGCGAGCCGCAGGCCGAGCGCGTCGTCGAAAAGAAGCGGAGCAACTTCTGCGACTTCTTTCATTTCGCCGACGGGTCACTCGGAAACAAAGAGGCACCAAGGACGGGCGACACCCGGGACCGCCTGGATGCCCTTTTCAAAAAGCCCTCGTGACAACCCGCAAACCGGTGAGGACGATACTGTCCTCCGCCGTCCGGTGAACCCGTTCTGCCTGTCGAGTGAAACAGAAAGAAGGTGCCCGCGGGCTCATACTCCTGTTGTAGCCCGTTCCCCGCATCTCTCAACAAAAAGTGGCGATCAAAATCATACTCCCTCCCGATTGTCTTTCCTCTCATTTCCGTGAACAATTCTCCCAGCTGCGCGGGTGATCATTTCAGGCCGCCGGCGTCCACAATACACCCGGAATGCTGCTCTGAGCATGACGTTCATGAGAGATACGATGGCCAAGATTCGACACGCCCGGAAAATAATGATTTGGCTGAACGCGTGGGTTGTTTGCCTGCCGCTTCTGTTTGCCGCCTCGAACGCAGGAGGCGAAAGCCTGTCCTATGACGATGTCGTCGGCGAGGCCCTTCGGAATTCCGCACGCCTGCAGGTGAAAAAGGAGGAGATCCTGATCAGCGAAGCGACCTACCGTCAATCCCTCTCAACCCTCTATCCAACCTTGGCGCTCAACGGGCGACTCGAGCGCTTCAACAGCCTCAGCAGCCGCGACCGAATTGGAACGATCAACGGCGCAGTCGTCGGCGGGCTCGAAGACGAGTGGCGCTCTTCGATCTATGTTCTGGGGGAATACGCACTCACGAACTGGTTCAAGAAGCGCTACGAGAGCCGCTATTACGAGAAGATCACGGAAGCCTCCGTTTTCGAAAGCGAGGCGGAAAAAAAGAAAATCGTCCTGGAGATTACCGACCTCTACGGGTCCCTGTCGGAAGGCGCCCTCCGACTGCGATATCTCGAACGGATGATCGGAAAGATGCAGGAGTCTCTGGTTTTGAAAACGGCGGCTCACCGTGAGGGCGAAATATCCTATGAGGATCTTGTGCGTGCTGATGTTCAGGTCGTTGATTTGGAAAAAGAAAGGGCTGAAGTATTTCGCCAGTTCAAGGAAAACATGACAAGGCTCACCCTTTACACGGGTACCGAGTACGATGAGGACGCAAAGCCCAGTGGGCTGATCGTCGGCCAGGAGGCCCCCGGGCGAGTCGACCCGGAACGAATTGATCGGGTACCTGAATACCAGGCAAAGAAAAAGGAACTGGAGGCACACCGGGAACGGGACAAGGCGGCAAGAAACAACCTGCTGCCCGAAATGGGCCTTTACGGACGCTATGATTTGTACGGTCGGAGTGCCGATTTGTACGAATCCATGCGGGAAACGCAGAAAACGGCCTTCAGCGGCGGACTCTATCTTTCGATCCCGCTTTTTGATGGAGGACTTCGCAAGTGGGAACGGGAACGGTCAACCCGGGAAATCCGACGTCAGGAAGAATTGCTCCGGGCGGTGAAGGAAGAGAAACGCCGGGATTCGGCAGGTCTTTTTGTGAAGGTCCGCGAACTGGACCGGACGATCGGGCATTATCGGACGCTCCTCCAGCGCTATGAGGAGATCCTCTTGATTGCCTCGGGGGCGGCGGCTCTCGGAGCTCGAAGCCGGGCGGAGCTTTTGGAGAGCGAGAAGGAGGTCCTTGCCATTGAGCGGGACCTCGAAGTCTACCTGAATCAGCGGGCCGTCCTCGTGAAGAAGTATTTTCTGGAGACGGATTTCGCGAGTGCCATGGGGTATCTTGATGGAAACGGGATTGATCGCAATTGAAATCGCCGCACGGATTCACTCCGTTCCGATGGACATCCATTCCCTCCGGAAGAAGTATTTCGTGGAGCGGGAACTGTCCCCGGAGGAGATGATCCGAATCCTGCGTGACCAGGGCTTCAAGGCCAGACATCGCAGATTTGCATCTCCTGAGGAGCTGAAAGGTTATCCGCTTCCCCAGATCATCCTTTCACCCGACCGGACGTATCATGTCCTCATCGGGATGAAGGAGGGCAAATGCCTCATATTCCACACGCAGGAGAAAGCGGTTCGAGAAGTGGATGAAGCCGATCTGGAGACTCTCTGGTCCGGCGAGGTTATCGCCGTCCGGCCGCGGTTCCGGCAGACGCAGTTTTGCAGCAGCTTCCGGTGGCTCTTCATGGAGTTTTTCCGTTTCCGCTCCATCTTCTACGAGGTGGTCGGCTCCTCCTTCTTCATCCAGTCCTTCGGGCTCATGACGCCGCTGTTCATCCAGGTGATCATCGACAAAGTGCTTCCTCACCGCGCCGTCTCCACGCTCCACGTCGTCGCCGCGGCTTTTTTTGTCGTGATCTTTTTCGACGCCATGATGAACTTTCTGCGCAATTATCTACTGTACCACACGGCAAACAAGATCGACGCGGGGTTGGGTGCCCGGGTGTACAGGCACCTTCTGTCTCTTCCCTACCGATACTTCGAAACACGGCGGGTCGGCAATATCATTGCCCGGGTCCGGGAATTGGAGAATCTGCGCCAGTTCATGACGAACGTGTCGCTTACGGTGCTGCTCGACACGGTATTTTCCGTCGTCTTCCTGGTCATCATGGGACTGTACAGTCCGGCACTGACGGTCCTGGTCATCGCGTTCGTTGCCGTCATTGGCCTGGTGTCGTTTCTCGCCACGCCGCACATCAAGGAACGACTTGACGAAAAGTTCCATAAGGGTGCCCTGGCGCAGTCCTTCCTGGTGGAGTCCATCACGGGGATCCAGACGGTGAAATCCATGGCTCTCGAGGGGAAGATGGTCCGCAACTGGGAGAACCATCTGGGGGACTACATTCGATCCGCCTTCAATCTTGCCAATGTGGGCAACGCCGCCGTGACTGTTTCGCAGGCTCTGCAGAAGCTGATGACACTTGCCGTGATCACCTTCGGCGTGAACCTCGTCTTCGACAACGCCCTGAGCGTGGGCCAGCTTGTTGCCTTCCAGATGTTTGCCTCGCAGCTTTGCGGTCCCATCCTGCGCCTTGTCCACATGTGGCAGGACTTTCAACAGGCAAGGCTTTCTCTGGAACGGATCGGCGACATCATCAACACCCCCTCGGAGGTGACGGGCGGGTCGGTCTCCCTGAAGGATCTGAAAGGATCGATCGTGTTCAAAGACGTGAAGTTCCGCTATTCCCACGACGGACCGCTCGTCCTGGACGGGATCAATCTTGCCATCCAGCCCGGAGAAATGATCGGGATTGTAGGGCGGAGCGGATCGGGAAAGAGCACCGTCGCAAAGCTCGTTCAGCGCCTTTATCATCCGCAGGAAGGCGTCATTGCCGTCGACAACATCGACCTGCGTCACATGGACCCGCTGTTCTTGCGTTACCGGATCGGCATGGTTCCTCAAGACTGCTTTCTCTTCAGCGGGACCATCCGCGAGAACATCGCCATGGCCATGCCCGATGCAGATATGGAGCGCGTCATGGCCGCCGCCCGGATCGCCGGGGCCCACGGGTTCATCACCGAAATGCCCCTCGGGTACGACACCTACGTGGAGGAGCGCGGCGTGTCGCTCTCCGGAGGGCAGCGCCAGCGAATCGCGATCGCACGGGCACTCATCGCCAACCCGAAGATTATCGTTTTCGATGAGGCGACAAGTGCCCTGGACTACGAGTCGGAACGGGCTATCCGGAGCCACCTCGCCCCCATCCGCAAGGGTCGCACGGTCATTCTCATTGCCCACCGGCTCAACATGATCAAAGATTGTGATCGGATTGTCGTCCTCGATCGCGGTCGTATCGTCGAGGTGGGTCCTCACGCTTCACTCATACGAAAGGGAGGGATCTATGCCCATCTTTGCAGGCATCAGGAAATCGAAGACGATGGATCAGCACGACTTCAAGCCCATTCTGGCTGAGATCCAGGAGAGGCCGGCCAATCCGGCGGGACGGATGTTTCTGTGCCTCCTGATGGCCATTCTGGTCATTGCGGTGCTGAGCCTGTTTCTCGTCGAGGTAGATGTCGTCGTCTCGGCCCGCGGGAAGATCCTCCCCGTAGGCGACGTGAAGATGCTGCAGCCTCTGGAGACCGGTGTGGTGAGCGGCATCCACGTCAAGGAGGGGGACTACGTGGCAAAAGGAGCGACCCTGCTGGAGATCGATCCCTCTCTCGACACGGCTGATCTCGAGGGCAAGGAGAAGAACCTGCGCTTGTCACGAGCGGCCATGCACAGGATCAACGCCGTTCTCGGCCAGACACCTTTCCATCCCGGAAGCGATGCAGAACCGGAAATCATCCATGCACAGACAAATCTCTATGCGGCGCAGAGGGATCTTTACCGGTCCACGCTGGGTGAAAAGGAAAAAGCGCTGCAGGAAGCAGAATCCATGCAGAGGGCACTTCAGGAAGAAACGAAAAGGCAGGAAAGTCTCCACCGGATCGTCTCCGAGGAGGAGAGCCGCCAGAAAGCCCTGGTGGCGATCGGGGCTCTGGCGGAGAACCGATACCGGGAAAAGATCAAGGAGCGACTCCAGGTCGAAAAGGAACTGGAAATGAAACGGGGTCAGGTGGAGGAGATATCCTGGCGTGTTCAGCGAGTACGACAGGAAGTGGAGACCTTCAGGAATTCTTTCCGGGAGAAGCTTCTCTCCGAGCTTGCCGGAAATCTCCAGGGGAGAACCATTCTCGAATCAGAGGCAAACGGCATTCGCTTCCGGAAGGGGAAACGGCAGATTGCAGCGCCCGTAAACGGGACGATCCACCAGCTCCACGTCAAGACGGTGGGCGGTGTGGTGACACCGGCCCAGCTCCTGCTGAGCCTCGTTCCCGAGAATACGTCGATTGTGGCGAATGCCCTCGTCGTCAACCGTGACATTGGCTATGTCCGACAGGGCCAGAGCTGCATCATCAAGGTCGACGCCTATGACTTCCAGAAGTACGGAACCGTCGAGGGTACTGTCGAGACGGTGAGCCCTTTCAACGTGGAAAACAAAGAACATTCCAGCGACGGCTACCCGGTTTTTGTGAATCTTGCAAATCTGGTACTGACGGGAAAGGACGGGATCGTCCATCCTCTGAAACCCGGCATGGCCGTCACGACGGAGATCAGCGTGGGCAAGCGGCGGGTGATCGAGTTTTTTCTGTTCCCGATCATCAAATACCTGGATGAAGGGCTGAAAGTCCGATAGAGGGGAAGAAAAAAGCTCCCCCGATAACGGGGGAACTTTTCACCGAAATACGGAAGCTCAGGTCTTACCGCTTGCGAACATTTGATGCTGCCGGGCCCTTGGGTCCGGGAACCACTTCAAAGCTTACCCGATCGCCCTCGGCCCGTGATTTGAAACCGTCTGTCTGGATCGCGGAAGGTTACCGACGGGGACCTGCTCGACTCTTGTTCTGCCCTTACGGGCGGAGCCCCTGATGACCGTGGTAAGACTCCTGGCGGATCATCGAAGCGTTCCCCTGATCCAGATATTCGTCGTACCCCGTCATCCGGTCGATGATTCCGTCAGGGGTGATCTCGACGATCCTGTCGGCCACCGAAGATACCAGTTGATAGTCATGAGAGCTGAAGAAAATCACTCCTGGAAAAGCGATCAGCCCATCGTTCAGGGCGATGATGGATTCCAGGTCCAGGTGGTTGGTCGGCTCGTCGAGGATGAGGGCGTTGGCGCCGGAGAGCATCATCCTTGAGAGCATGCATCGGACCCGCTCCCCGCCCGAGAGAACAGAGGCCTTCTTCAACGCCTCTTCTCCGGAGAAGAGCATCTTCCCGAGAAAACCCCTGGCGAAGGTCTCCCCCTCGGTTTCGGGGCAGAACTGGCCGAGCCACTCGACGAGGCTCAGGTCGTTGTTGAAAAAGCCGCTGTTTTCTTTGGGGAAATAGGAGTGACTGATGGTTACCCCCCAGCGGAAGCTTCCGCTATCCGGCTCCATTTCACCGGCGAGGATCTGAAAAAGAGTGGTCTTCGCCAGGCTGTCTTCCCCCACAAAGGCGATTTTGCCTCCCCGGGTGACGTTGAGGGTGATGTTGTTCAGGACGTCAACCCCGTCGATCTTCTTTGAGAGTTCGCGGATCTCCAGAATGACATCGCCGCAAGGCCGGTCGGGTTTAAAGGCGATGAACGGATATTTGCGGGATGAGACCGGCATGTCCTCGAGGGTGAGTTTCTCCAAAAGATTTTTTCTGGATGTGGCCTGCTTCGCCTTGGAAGCGTTGGCGCTGAAACGCTGGATGAACTGTTTCAGTTCATCGGCCTTGGCGGCGATCTTCTTGTTGTCGTTCTGACGTTGTTTCAGGTGGAGCTGGCTCGTCTGGTACCAGAAGTCGTAGTTGCCCGAATACACCTGGATGCGCCCGAAGTCTATATCCGCAACGTGGGTGCAGACCTGGTTAAGGAAGTGGCGGTCGTGGGAGACGATGATGACCGTGTTCTGAAAACGGGAGAGAAAATCATCGAGCCAGGCGATGGACTTGAGGTTCAGCTGGTTGGTCGGTTCGTCCAGCAGGAGGACATCCGGGTTGCCGAAGAGTGCCTTGGCGAGCAGAACCCTGACCTTGTCGGCCCCATCGAGTTCCTTCATCCTCTTTTGGCGCAGCTCCTCCGATATGCCAAGACCGCTCAACAGCACCGCCGCTTCGGATTCCGCTTCATAGCCGTTGAGCTCGCCGAATTCAGCCTCCAACGCCCCGCAACGGATACCGTCCGCCTCTGAGAACTCGGTCTTGGCGTAGATCTCTTCCCGTTCTGCCATCAATGCGTAGAGCCGTTCATGCCCCCTGATGACGGTGTTGAAGACCGTTTCCTCGTCATAGGCGAATTGATCCTGGCTCAGGACCGCTATCCTCTCCCCGGGACCGACGGAGACCGTTCCCTGGTCCGGCTCGATCTCGCCTGCGAGAATCTTCAGGAAGGTCGATTTTCCGGAGCCGTTGGCGCCAATCAGTCCGTAGCAGTTTCCCGGTGTGAACTTTATGTTGACGTCTTTGAAAATCACCCTCTTGCCGTAGGAGAGGGCCACGTTCGATGCGATTATCATGTCATCATCCCTAATAAAAAAGCTCCCCCATCACAGGGGGAGCTTTTTAGCCGAATACGGAAGCTCAGATCTTACAGTTTGCGAACATTCGATGCAGCCGGGCCCTTGGGTCCGGGAACCACTTCGAAGCTTACCCGATCGCCCTCGGCCAGTGATTTGAAACCGTCTGCCTGGATCGCGGAATGATGGACGAAAACGTCCTTGCCGCCGTCCTGCTCGATAAAACCAAATCCCTTTGAATCATTAAACCACTTCACTTTTCCTTCTGGCATCTTCACTACTCCTTTGTTTGGGCTCCTCGGGGGAACCGCTAAAATATTTTGCCGAACAATTCGGCTGGCAGTCTGGTTGTGCAAACTAAAAAAACCGCACGTTCCGTTTCTCTGGTTTGTGCGGTCTACTTTTCTGTAATTTGGTAACTACGGAGATGTACTGCACAACATTTGTCGAGCTTTATAAACGCTTTATCTGGGAAATGCAAGTATTTTATTTTGGGTGCGGCATTCCCATCAGTATCTTCAGTTCTTCCGAGAATACGTCATGAGTCGGTTTGCCGAAGAGCACGAAACGCACCTCTTCGATCTCGGGATGTTCTGGAAGATAGTCGATGGCTGTTTTCAGTGCGATGCGGGCTGCCTCGTGGAGAGGGTAGCCGTAAGCGCCGGCGCTGATGGCCGGAAACGAAAGGCTTCGGATGCCCTTCTTCGACGCAAGCTTCAGACTTTCCAGGTAGGCGCTTTTCAGCAGTTCCGCCTCATCTCCGGTTCCCCCGCCGTAGACGGGGCCCACGGTATGAATGACATACGTTGCCTTGAGATTGCCGCCCGTTGTGATGACGGCCCGACCGGTGGGGCAGGTTCCGATCTTCCGGCACTCTTCCATGATCGATGGCCCCCCGGCGCGGTGAATCGCCCCGTCCACTCCGCTGCCGCCCCGGAGACCTGAATTGGCCGCGTTCACAATGGCGTCGGTCTCTTCCCGGGTGATATCCCCTACGACAATCGATAGTGTGGCGTTGCCTATTTTGATGTCCATAAGAGAACCTTCCCATCATTCATCAAGGCGATTGTTCTATCATTCAAGGTAACAGGTAGCAGGTGTAAGAATTACCTGCCGCCTGTCACCCGTCACCTGTCACCTTCACGGGGTATCCATCCCCGTATACCAGCATCCGATAGGTCTTCTCGATGCGATCCCAGTTTTCTTCCCTGTCCATCGACCAGTAGCGGCCGATGACGGAGACGAGCCGGCCGAGGCCGAGTTCACCGCATTTGTCCTCGATGATCTTGACGTAGTTGGCCCCGCTTTCGGGCATCTCACCGCGTCGCCCCAGCATGGCGTGGATGTACATTTTGCCGACATTCTCTTTTCTCGCCAGTTCCATGAGGGCGATCAGGTGGTTCATCATGCCGTGAGAGCTGAAGAACGAGACGATGCCCATGAGGTGAAGGGTCGATTTCCTTTTCCGCGCCTCGGCCATGGCGTTGCAGAACGCTTCGTTGGTGAAGAAGCCGCCGCTTTCGATGGCCCGGTCGATTTTCAGGCGGTCCGAGTAGATTCTCCTGCCCGCGCCGATATGCAAATGCCCCGCTTCGGAGTTGCCGACGGTTCCCTTCGGAAGCCCTACGGATTCGCCCGCGGCGGCCAGTATTGCGAAGGGCAGGGTGACAAGCAGGCCATCCATGACCGGTGTATGGGCCTTCGCGATAAGATTTCCCTTGGTCTCGGGATTGTAGCCCCAGCCGTCGAGAATAAGAACGACGAGCCTGCGGACAGGCTTCGTGGGCTTGCTTTGCAGCAGGGATTTTCCCTCCATGGATTTCGGCGCGTCGATTCCGAACAGTTCCAGGACCGTTGGCGCCACATCGATGAGATTCCCGTCCTTTCTCAGGCCGGGGGATCCGGCACCGCCCACGAGGACAAACGGCACAGGACTGGATGTGTGCCCTGTGTCGACTACGCCGTCCGGGTAGAGCCATCGTTCCACCGTCCCGTGGTCGGCCGTGACGAGGACCGGGACCCCGGTCTTGCGGGCCTCGTCGATGACGCGGCCCATCGCCCGGTCCACGGCCTCGACGGCCCGGATGACGGCGGTCTCGTTTTCGATGTGGCCCACCACATCAACGTTGGCAAAATTTGCCAGGATGAAGTCATGCCGGGATTCGCGAACCTCGCGGATCGTGACTTCGGCCACTTCGTCGACGGACATCTCAGGGGCCTCGTCGAAGAGCCGCACGTCCTTTCGCGTCGGCACGACGATGCGGTCTTCGCCGGGGTAGGGGTCTTTGCGTTTGCCGTTCAGGAAATAGGTCACATGAAAGGCCTTTTCGGCCTCGGTAATTTTCACCTGGCGGATGTTGTTCCGGGAGAGGATCTCGCTCAGGGTGTCTTCCAGCTCTTCTTCCGGCGGGAAGGCGACATGGGCCTGCAGATCCTCCGAGTATTCAATCATGGTGGTGTAGTGCAAGCCGAGAGGACCGTCGACGGGGAATTCGTGAAAATCATCCTCAACCAGGCACCGCGAGAGCTCCACCTCACGCTCGCCGCGAATGTTGTAGAAAATAACCACGTCTCCCCGTTCGATCCGCCCGACGGCTTTTCCCGCGGAATCGACGAGGACGAGAGGATTGAGGGTTTCATCGTCTTCACCGCGGCAGTAGGCGTCACGAACCGCCAGCGACATTTCATTTGGGAACTGTATTGCCATGGCATCCTTTCCATCGGGTTCGACATCGACTGTCACCGGCCGGGAAAGATCGAAAGGCCCATAGACCCGGCGGTGCCGCCTATCATACTGGAAAACGGAACCCCGGTCAAAGGGGACCTTTTCGGTTGCAATGGGGGGGGCGAAGTGATAAAAAAACCTCGCAAATCGGGAATTTCGAAACGCATGAGACAGACAGCCTGGGAAAAAACCCAGGAAGAATTACTGCAGGAACGGGCCGAGGTCCTCGGTCGCGCGGGCGAGGCGCTCACGGCGGCACTTGCCGATTTGACGAAGATAGACCGGTTGATTGCCGAGTGTGTCCGGAAAGCCGGGGAGCACCCCGAATCGGAGACCCTGACGGAGATCAACGGGGAGATTCGTCGATACAACCGGGCCCGCGAATATGCGCAGTTGCGTTATTACTACCTCATCGTCACCCGGGAGGCCATGGGGTTCCGCCGTCACAAGACGGTCGAGGAAGTGTATAAAATTCCACCCAGGAAGAAATACCTTTAATTCCCATGGATCGCTACGAAAAACACCGGCAAAAGATGGTCGACTCCCAGATCCGCTCACGCGGCGTCCGGGACGTGCGTGTCCTGAAGGCCCTGGAGAAGGTTCCTCGCCATCTTTTCGTTGACGAAGGTCTCGTCGACCAGGCCTACAACGACAACCCCCTGCCCATCGGCGATAAGCAAACCATCTCCCAGCCTTACATCGTGGCACTCATGACCGAAGCCCTGGAACTCAAGGGGGGCGAGAAAGTCCTGGAACTGGGAACCGGATCAGGATACCAGGCGGCCATTCTGGCAGAGCTGGCGGACCGCGTATTTACCATCGAGCGGATCGCACCGCTGGCGCAGAAGGCAAGAAAAATGCTGGAATCCCTGAATTACTACAATGTGGTGATCCGCGTGGGAGACGGGACCTACGGGTGGCGCGAGGAGTCTCCCTTCGACGCCATTCTGGTCGCAGCGGGATCGCCGTCGATTCCCCGGATGCTGGTGGACCAGCTTGCCGTCGGCGGTCGGCTTGTGATTCCCGTCGGGGGGCGACACGCACAGAACCTGGTTAAGCTGACGCGACTATCGGAAAACCCCGATGATGTGAAGAAAGAGGATCTGGGAGGCTGCCGGTTCGTGGACCTGATCGGAGAGCACGGATGGAAGATGGAACAGTAGTCGCTCCATGAGAAACCGCAACAAAACGATCCGGATCCTGATTCTCTTCTTTTTGGGAGTATTCCTGTTTTCCTGTTCTATCCAGATACGAGACAGCGTAAAATCTTCGGACCGTGCTCGCGGCGTCTATCACCGTGTGAAGCCCGGGGAAACCCTCTGGAGAATTTCGAAAGCCTATCACGTCGATCTCCAGGATCTGGCCGAGGTCAACAACATCACCGACGCCGCACGCATTGAGGCGGGAAGCGTGGTCTTCATTCCCGATGTGCGCGAAGTCATCGATCTTCCCCCCGTGAAACCGCCTGCCGAAACCAGGACCGTGGCGTCAAGGCCGCCGGACAAGCCCGCGTCGGTCAGAGCGGAACCAGAAAACGGTCGGTCGGTCAGCACAGGAGCAGGCGTTTCGACCAGCGTGGCAGTCGTGGGCGGCCGAAGCAGCGTGAAAGAGGAAAGCATCTCGGACCGGTCAGCCGTGCCGAAAACAGAACGAACCGCTGCAAAACCGGCCCCGGAGGTTTCCGAAAAAGTCGACAGCTATACAACGGCAGCCGGAAAAACGCAGGCACCAGCGAAACCGACCGTTCTTCCTCCGCCTCTGAAAACGCCCGATGGGTCCGCAAAGGAAAAAGCGGAGTCCACCGCGTCTGCGAAAAAGCCGGAACCGCTGCAACGGGATGAGGACCAGAACGGGAAGATCAGAATGGAAAAGGGTCGATTCCTGTGGCCCGTGAAAGGCCCCGTGATCACCCGTTTTGGCATCCAGCCAAGCGGAATGAAGTACAACGGGGTCAAAATTGCGGCGAAGGAAGGGACACCGGTAAGCGCGGCCGCGGCGGGTACGATCATCTATTCCTCTTACGTGAAGGGGTACGGAGACACGATCATCGTGAAGCACGACGAAAACTACACAACCGTCTACGCCTACCTGAAGGGCCCTGCAGCGAAAAAGGATGATCGCGTGAAGAAGGGGGAGAAAATCGCCTCCGTGGGGCCGGCGGTGGAACCAGGCGGTGAGCCCCATCTCTACTTCGAGATCAGAGAAAAGAATAAAGCCAGAAACCCCCTGTTTTTCCTTCCCTGAGAACAAGTTGCCGGGCATCGGGTAAGGGTCCAAGGACCTGGATTCATGGATCGCGGCTCGGAAAATCGTACCGTTCAGCGTTCAAATTGACGAGGGCCGTTGCGATGCATATATTGAGTGCGTGAATACGTATCCGTAGTCAATTTGAGGACAATCTACGCCATGCACATGAATGCCTGCTTCGAGCAGGGACCCATACGGCCGCCCAGTGAGGCGAAGAGCCTTCTCATTCGGCCGACCCGCAATTGTCCCTGGAACCAGTGTGCCTTCTGTCATACCTACAGGGACACCCGTTTTCAGCTCCGTCCCGTCGAAGAGATCAAGAAAGACATCGATGTCGCTCGCGATATCGCCGACGAGATCGTGCAACTTTCCAGGACGCTGGACCAGGGAGGAGAGGTCAACGACATCGTCGTCTCCTCCGTCTTCAGCGAGGATCGTTATAACGAGATGTTCAGGCACATTGCCGCATGGCTTTATTTCGGCGGGCGGACCGTCTTTCTCCAGGATGCCGATACGCTGATCATGAAGACCGGTGACCTCCTCGACATCTTGCGTCATCTGCGAAACACATTCCCGGGTATCGACCGCATCACCTCCTACTGCCGTTCCAGGACGGCCAGCCATAAATCGGTGGAGGATCTCAGGCGCATCGGCGAGGCAGGTCTTACCCGAATTCACGTCGGCCTCGAGTCGGGTTGTGACTCCGTACTCGAATTTGTTCGGAAGGGGGCGACCGCCGCCGAACATGTGAAAGGGGGAACGCGCATTGTCGATGCGGGGATCTCGCTTTGCGAATACGTCATGCCCGGACTAGGAGGGAAGCGCTGGTCACGGGAGCATGCCATCGAGACGGCAAAGGTTCTCAACGAGATCAACCCCGAACATATCCGCCTTCGCACTCTGGCGGTCCGCCGGGGCACGGTCCTTTACGACCGGATGCAGCAGGGCGAGTTCGAACCCCTCGGCGATGAAGAAATCCTAAAAGAAATCAGGATGTTCATCGAGCATCTCGAGGGAATAGAGAGCCGCATTGTCAGCGATCATATCCTCAATCTCCTGGAAGAGCTGGACGGAAAGCTCCCCGAAGAAAAAGAACAGCTTCTGGGCCTGATCGACCGGTACTTCGCCATGAGCGAAGAAGACCGCCTCATCTTTCGTCTCGGACGGCGACGGGGACTTTACCGAAAGCTCGACGATCTTTCCGACAGCAGCACCTACCTTCAGATCAAGCAAACCGTCGAGCGCTATCAACAGGAGGAAAACGGCAAGCTTGATCGGGACCTCGATCGCATTCGACAGAATTTCATTTAGTGTTCCGTCGGTGGACGGTCTGCTCATCCCCGCCTGTCTCGTGGCGGCCTGTCTAGATGTAACAAATCGTAATCATGAAATAATTTTAATGAGAAGGCATTGTCTCCGCATCGCACGTCGTCGCTCGAGGCCGATTTCCATTGACTTTTCAGGTAAATTAATTTAAGCTTCCTCGGCTAGTGGAGTACCATATAAGGGAATCCATGAGAGGTGGCAATGGGAATGTTCAAGGTGGGTGAATTGGCGGTTTATCCCGCACAAGGAGTCGGCGTCATTGAAGCGATTGAAGACAGAGAGGTTATGGGAAACTGGCAGAAGTTCTACGTCATGAAGATCCTTGGCAACGGCATGAAGGTCATGATTCCTACCGATACGGCGCGTGCCATCGGGTTGCGGGAACTGATTACGTCCAAGGAAATTCCCAAGATATACGAGATTCTGCGCGCCCGGAATGTTTCAATCGACAAACAGGCTTGGAACAAGCGTTACCGTGAATACCTCGAAAAGATCAAGACGGGGTCCGTTTTTGAGATTGCCAAAGTCCTGAGAGACCTCTTTATCCTCAAGCACGGGAAGGACCTTTCCTTCGGCGAGAGGAAGATGATGGATACGGCAAAGCACTTGTTGATCAAGGAGATTTCAATCGCAAGCCGGGCAGCGGAGGCAAAGGTCGAAGCCGAGATCAATGCCATGTTCCCCGTGCAGTGATTGATGACGACACATCAGGGACTGTTTCCGGACGCGTTGAACCCTCGAGGCGCCGTTGTCCGTAATCCCTGAAGAATGTCCTTCCCGAGAGTCTGATTGACAGGTATGTCCGACGGGCCGGTCGGTGAACGGCCGTAGATCAACGGAATGTTCCAAGGCTTTTCATAACGGCAGTGTATGCGTTCTTTGAAAATCTGTCTCAAGAGAAAATAATCTAGAAAGGAGGGATGTTCGTTTGCTGGTTCGTTCTCTGCTCATTCTCGTCTGCTCGGTCAGTGGATATTTTATCGCGCTGAAGTACCTGTCCTCATATTATTATTCCATTATAGGGCTTTTGCTGGGTTTCACAGCTGCTTTCATCGTCATCCAGGTCGAGCAGATCATCCGGCGTTTTTCATTGCGAATCATTCTGGGAGGGGTGATCGGGACTATCATCGGGCTCTTGATCGCCATCCTGTTGTCCTATGGTCTGCGATTTTTCACCGTATGGGACAAACAGGAGGTCCCTTTCCTCATCTATGCCCTGATGGCGAGTATTCTGGGGTATCTCGGTCTTGTTATCGGCTCCAAGAAAAGCGAGGAGCTGTCCTTCAGCGCCTTTGGCCCCTTCAAAGGATTCCGGGCTGCATCGGACTATCGTATTCTGGACACCAGCGTCATTATCGATGGCCGGATTGCCGACATCTGCGACACGGGATTTATCGAAGGAAATCTGATTGTACCGAGATTCATTCTCGACGAGCTTCAGCACATCGCCGATTCATCGGATTCCATGAAACGTTCCCGGGGAAGGCGAGGGCTTGACATTCTCAACCGGATGCAGAAGAATCTCAACATCAACATAGAAATTGTCGATCACGATTTTCCGAAAATAAAGGGCGTCGATGCAAAGCTCGTCGCTCTGGCCAAGAAGATGAACGGGAAAATCCTCACGAACGATTTCAATCTCAACAAGGTGGCCGAGCTCCAGGGCATCAAGATCCTCAATGTCAACGAGCTGGCCAACTCCCTGAAGCCGGTCGTGCTGCCCGGTGAACTGATGGTCGTGAAAGTGATCAAGGAAGGCAAGGAGTCCGGACAGGGGGTCGCCTATCTCGATGACGGGACCATGGTTATCGTCGATCACGCAAGTCGGCACCTGGGCGAAATCGTCGAGGTGGCGGTGACCAGTGTTCTGCAGACCACGGCCGGTCGGATGATTTTTACGGAGATGAAGGCCGTTGTGCCCGAAAAGAAAGTGCACAGCATTGACGTGATGTAACTGACTGCGAAAAAAGCCCGGGAGGCCTAAGCATCCCGGGCTTTTCTTTACCAGGGTGATCGTTTTCGGCACGGCGTTGCCGGTCCGATAGCCGGAGTCTAAAGAGAGGCAACGATGCGCACATCGGCCATTATTCCTGCAGCGGGATCGGGAAGCCGGATGAACCGCGATATCTCCAAACAGTACCTCCTGCTCGACGGCAAGCCTCTTCTGGTGCATACGCTGGAGGTCTTTGAAGCATCGCCCCTCATCGATGCGGTTCTGGTCGTGGTGCCTCCCGGGGACATGGAATCGGTGCGTGACGACGTTCTGGCTCCCTGGAACCTGAAGAAAGTCTCCGGCATCATTCCCGGAGGCAGGGAGCGCCAGGACTCGGTCCTTGCGGGGGTGGAAGCCCTCGATCCGGATACGGACATGGTGGTCATCCACGACGCCGTCCGGCCCTTTATCACCATCGAGCTGATTTCGCGCTGTATCCATGCCGCCGCGCAGGAAGGATCCGTCACCATCGGGGTGCCTGTGAAGGACACCGTTAAAGAGGTCGATCCCGAAGGCCGGGTGATGAGAACCTGCGACCGGAACCGGTTGTGGCTTACCCAGACGCCGCAGGCCTTCCGGAAAGAAATCATCGAGACCGCTCACCGTACCGCCCTCCGCGACGGTTTCAGGGGTACCGACGACACATCGCTTGTAGAACGCCTGGGGATGACCGTTCGAATGATCCGGGGCGACTATCGAAACATCAAGGTCACGACACCGGAAGATCTGCTCGTTGCCGAAGCGTTGCTCCACGAAACGGGGGAATCGTGATGAGAATCGGGTTCGGATATGACAGTCACCGCTTTGCCGAAGGACGCCGCCTGATCATCGGAGGCGTAGAAGTGGCGCACGAAAAGGGACTGCTCGGGCACTCCGATGCCGATGCCCTCATCCACGCCGTTGTCGATGCCATCCTCGGGGCCCTGGGAGAAGGGGATATCGGAGCGCACTTTCCCGACACGGATCCTCATCTCAAAGGCATATCCAGCCTCGTCATTCTCAAGCGGGTGGCCGATCTGGCTGTTCAGAAAGGCTATACCGTCAACAACGTGGACTCGACCGTGATCCTGGAAAAACCCAGGCTGTCCCCTTCCGTCGAGGAGATGCGACGCAACATCGCAAAGGTCCTCGGAACGGAGTCCTCTCGAGTCAACGTGAAGGCCAAGACCAATGAAAAAATGGGATTCATCGGACGGGGAGAGGGAATCGCGGCCTTTGCCGTCGTGACGCTGGCTCGGGGCGAGGACGACAGTGTCGCCTGACCGATCCGTGCTGAAACACAACGGGGGAGCCGATTCCGGCTCCCCCGTTGTGTTTCAGCGGTCTTTTGGAGATGGTCTTACAGCGGGATGTTGTTGTGCTTTTTCTCGGGCAGGCTCTGCTCCTTGTCCTTGTAAGCCGCGAGGAGAGCCACGATGCGCTTTCGCGTTTCGCGGGGTGCAATGACCTCCTCGATGATCCCCATCTTGGCGGCGAAGTAGGGGTTGTTGAACTGCTCTTCGTAGGCGGCGATGAGCTCGGCCCGCTTGGCCTCGGGGTCGGCAGCGGTGGTGATTTCCCTGCGATAGACGATGTTGCAGGCCCCCGCGGCGCCCATGACGGCGATTTCGGCCGATGGCCAGGCCATGACGTAGTCGGCGCCCAGCTGCTTGCTGCACATCCCGATGTAGGCTCCACCGTAGTCCTTGCGGGTCACGACGGTGAACTTGGGTACCGTGGCCTCGGAGTAGGCGTGCAGGAGCTTTGCGCCGTGGCTGATGATGCCGTTCCACTCCTGATGCGTTCCGGGCATGTAACCGGGAACGTCGGCAAACGTCAGAAGCGGGATGTTGAAGGCGTCGCAGAAGCGGATGAAGCGGGAGGCCTTGTCGGAGGCGTTCACGTCGAGCACGCCTCCGCCGAACATGGAGTTGTTGGCAATGACGCCGACGGTCTGGCCCATGACGCGGATGAAGCTGACGAACATGTTCTTGGCCCAGTTCGCATGGGGCTCGAAAAAGACCCCGCCGTCGGCGACAGCGGCCACGACCTTTTTCATGTCATAGCCGCGGGTGGCGCGGTCGGGAATGATCTTATCGAGGTCGGGACACTCGCGGTCGGGGCTGTCTGTGGTGGCAACGACAGGGGGCATCTCGTGGCAGTTGTCGGGGAGATAGCCCAGCAGCTCCTGGATCTGCTGGATACAGTCCCCGTCGTTTTCTGCGACAAAGTGGCACACCCCGCTCTTGGTGGCATGGGCCATTGGGCCGCCCAAATCATCGTGGGTCACTTCCTCGCCGATGACGGCCTTGATGACATCGGGGCCGGTGATGTACATGTAGCTTGTGCTTTTTACCATGAAGACCCAGTCGGTGAGAGCCGGCGAGTAGACGGCGCCTCCCGCGGTAGGGCCCATGATGGCCGTGATCTGGGGGATGTAGCCCGAGCAGATCGTGTTGCGGTAGAAGATTCCGCCGTATCCTTCCAGGGCGGGTACGCCTTCCTGGATGCGGGCGCCGCCCGAGTCGTTCAGTGCGATGAAGGGTTTCTTGGCGTCCTTGGCCATGTCCATGACCTTCCAGATCTTGCGGGCGTGCATCTCGCCGAGGCTCCCGCCGGCGCTGGTGAAATCTTGGGCAGCGGCGAAGACGGTGCGGCCGTTCACGCTGCCAAAACCGCAAACGACGGCATCGGCGTTGATTTCCTTGTCGCCGAGGCCGAACAGGGTGGAGCGCTTCTCTACGAAGAGCTGCACTTCCTGGAACGTTCCGGCGTCGTAGAACTTCAGAAGTCTCTCCCGGGCCGTCATCTTGTTCGATTCATGCTGCTTCTTGATGGCGGCGGGGCCGCCCTGGGCCATAAGTTTCTCGCGTTTTGCTTCGAATGCCTTGATCCTGTCTTCAGTCAATCCCATTTCCCTGTCTCCTATCTTCCTCAATCGAGGGGTTGTGATCAGTCAATCTCCCTTTACGAAAGCCGGCCGCCCAATAGCATTAATCGCCGATTTTTTCAACACAAAAGAAAGGAAAACCTCCTTGATTTCGGGTGGGACCTGGGCTATAAATGACCGGCCTGCAAACCTCGAAAACAAAGGGGTCGAAGCCGACCCTGACGATATCGGCAGAGGTGACATCATGATGAAATATATCGATGAGATGGATGTAAAAGAGAAACGGGTCATGTTCCGTTTCGACTTCAACGTTCCGCTTGACGCGAACCAGAACATCACCGACGACACACGAATCCGTTCCGTTCTCCCCACCATCAATTACGCCCTCGACGAAAACGCGAAAGTCATCGTCATCTCCCATCTCGGCAGGCCGAAGGGAAAGGTTGTCGAGCGGATGAGTCTCGCCCCTGTTGCCAAACGACTTTCGAGGCTTCTCGGCAAGGACGTGACCCTGACCAAAGACGTCGTCGGGCCCGAAGTCAAAAAGACCGTCGACAGAATGAAACCGGGCGACATCGTCATGCTGGAGAACCTCCGGTTCGACCCGAGGGAAGAGAAAAACGACGAGGAGTTTTCCAAGGAGCTGGCCGCCTTCGCCGACGTCTACATCGACGACGCCTTCGGCAATGCCCACCGGAGCCATGCCTCCAACGTGGGGATCACCCGGTTTGTCCCGTCCTGCGGGGCGGGTTTCCTGATGAAGAAAGAGCTGACCTATTTCAGCAAGGCTCTCGAGAAACCGGCACGACCGCTCGTCGCCATCGTCGGGGGATCCAAGGTTTCCGGCAAACTCGAGGCCCTCGCGAACCTGGTCAACCGCGTCAACAAGATCATCATCGGCGGCGGCATGGCCTTCACATTTCTCAAGGCGCAGGGGGTTGAAGTCGGCAAGTCCATCGTTGAGGCTGATCTCATCGACAAGGCCAGACAAGTCTTAGAAACAGCCGGGAAGCTGGGCGTGAAGGTCTACCTGCCCGTAGACTGTGTCATCGCCGAGAGCAGGGAGCCCGAGGCGGAGACGAAGATCGTTCCCGTCCAGGAGATCAACCCCCAGTGGATGGGACTCGACATCGGGCCCGCCACGATCACTCTCTTTACGGAGGCCTTGAACAACGCGAAGACCATCGTCTGGAACGGCCCCATGGGCGTTTTCGAGATCGATGCCTTCAGCCGCGGGACGACGGCCCTGGCTCACAGCGTGGCCAACTCGTACGCGCTTTCCATCGTCGGGGGCGGAGACACCGATGTGGCCATCGACAAGGCGGGCGAGCGGGACAACATGTCCTACATCTCCACCGGAGGCGGTGCTTTCCTGGAGCTGCTGGAAGGAAAGGAACTGCCCGCCGTCAAGGCGCTCAAGGCGTGCAAATGAACCCATGACGGGACATTCGTAAGGGAGCAGAAGAGCCCCGTCTGCTCCCTTTTTTTATTCGATTGCAGTGAACCGGCGGTTGCCCGATCCGCTTCCACAAACGGGAACCATGAAACGGTTTTGCAAGGCTCAGTCAAAGCGTCTTTCCGCGAACGGTTTTTCGCGAAACGGAACGCCCGCATCGCAAACTGTTTGAACCCGAAGGGCGAGTTTTTGCGTCTGCAGTGCAGTGAGCGCTAGAACCGTCGGAAAGCGGTTTTGAGCCGGCAAAATTGTTTCATGGTGATTTTGGGTAAGAATCCGCCGACAATGATCCCGGTTTTCATTGGCTGGATTTTCCTGTAAGATTCACCGCGAACTATGAGAAACATCAAGCTGATTATCGAATACGACGGGACGGCCTACTTCGGCTGGCAGCGACAGGCCAATGTCATCACCATCCAGCAGGTCATGGAGGACAACCTTTCCCGGATCGTCAACGAAAAGGCGGTCCTCATTGCCTCGAGCCGGACCGACACGGGGGTCCACGCCCTGAACCAGGTGGCAAATTTCCGGACATCCACAACACTTCCCCTGCGCAGTCTCCACCTGGGGATCAACAGCCTGCTTCCCTCGGATATCGTGGTGAAGGCCGTTCATGAGGTCCCCTGGGAGTTTCATTCGCAACTTCATGCCGTAAGCAAGATCTATCACTATCGGATTCTGAACGGTCCCGTCCGGACGGCGCTTTACAGGGACACCTGCTGGTTTGTCCGCCACCGGCTCGATCTCGAATCGATGAGGCGTGCGGCAGCCTGTCTTTCCGGCACCCACGACTTCAATTCCTTCTGTGCCGCCAAGTGCGATGTGGAGGACCGTGTCCGGACCGTGACGGATATCGGCTTCGAAAAGCCGGTTGGGGAGATGATCGTCTTTCGGATCGAAGCCGATGGATTTCTGCGTCACATGGTGAGAAATATCGTGGGGACCCTCGTTGATATCGGCAAGGGGAGGATTCCCGAGGAGCAACTGCGCGGGATTATCGAGGCAAGGGACCGGAGACGGGCCGGACAGGCGGCTCCGGCCAGGGGGCTTTGCCTCATGGAGGTGAAGTACGCATGAGGATTCTTGTCATGGGGCACAAGGGCATGCTGGGAAGTGATCTCCTGGAGGTCCTGGGAAGGGGTCACGAGGTGAGCGGGGTCGACCAGGGGGAATTCGATATCACCTCGGCCGGGGACTGCATCCGGGTGGTCGAGGAATTTGCACCCGACGCGATTGTGAATGCCGCGGCCTATACCGATGTGGACGGTTGTGAGTCAAATCGGGATCTCTGCTTCGCCGTCAATGCCGAAGGTGTCCGCAACGTGGCCCTGGCATGCAAAGGGAGAAATACGAAGATCGTCCACTACAGCACCGACTATGTCTTTGACGGGACGAAGGGGAAGCCCTATCTCGAAGACGACCCCTGCAGGCCCATCAATGTCTACGGGGAATCGAAGCGCAGGGGGGAGGAAATTCTGATCGAGGCGACAAGCGACCACGTGCTGATCCGGACGGCCTGGCTCTATGGCCGACAGGGAAAAAATTTCGTCAAGGCCATTCTTGTAAAGGCCAGAGACGAGGGAAAGCTGCGGGTCGTTGACGACCAGGTAGGCTCCCCGACGTGCAGCCTCGATCTTGCCCAGGCGACGAAACTTCTTCTCGAGCGGGACTGCCGCGGCATCTATCACGTCACGAACCGGGGTGTCTGCAGCTGGTACCGCTTTGCCGGGAAGATCCTCGAGATCGCGCAGATGCCCGACGTGACGATCGAGCCCATCCGATCGCACGAGATCAACCGGAAGGCGAAGAGACCGGCCTACTCGGTCCTGAGTAACCGCAGATTCATGGAAGCAACGCAGAAAGCCATGCGGCCCTGGCAGGTGGCCCTCAACGAGTATCTGACCGGCCAGAATCACCTTCATCGATAGGGGGTCCCGTCGAGACGTGAAGCGAAAAATCACCGTCCTGCCTGAAGAGGTTGCCTCGAAGATCGCCGCCGGCGAAGTCATCGAGCGACCCTCGTCCATCGTGAAGGAACTTCTGGAGAACGCCCTCGATGCGGGCGCCACGGACATTACCATCGAACTGCGCGGCGGCGGGAAGGAGATGATCCGGATCGCCGACAACGGCGCAGGCATCGAGCCGGATGATGTGCCCCTGGCTTTTGAGCGCCATGCCACGAGCAAGATCCTCACCGTCGACGACCTTTATGATGTGAGGTCCTTCGGATTCCGGGGCGAGGCGCTTCCGAGCATCGCTGCTGTCTCCCGCGTGGAGATGGCCACACGCCGATGTGACGACGTGGCCGGGACGCGCCTCGTCGTGGAAAACGGCCGCATTCTCGAACGAGAAGCCGTCGGTTGCCCCGAGGGAACGTCGATAGCCGTGAGCCGCATCTTTGATTCGCTTCCCGTGCGAAAGAAGTTTCTCCGGCAGGATGCCACGGAACAGGGGCACTGCCTGGACATCATTGTACGGGTCCTTCTGCCTCACGGGAAGGTCAGGGCCAGGGTTCTGGCCGGAAGCAGGACCCTTCTCGAGATTCCGCAGACGGACAGGCTCTACGATAGAATCGTCCTTCTGCTGGGGAGCGACCTGCGGAATCATCTCGTGGCCGTCGAGGGAAACCGCAGCGGAACGCACCTTTCGGGCTACCTGACCCGGCCCGACTTCACCCGCTCCACGACGAGAAACATGTTCTTCTACATCAACGGGAGATACGTCCGGGATCCCCTGCTTTCCCTGGCCGTCATGAGTGCCTGCAGAAACCTTTTCGAGGCGCGCAGGTATCCGGCGTGCGCCCTGTTCCTCGATCTTTCTCCGGAAATGATCGATGTAAACGTACATCCCGCGAAGCTGGAAGTCCGTTTCCGGCGTCCTCAGGACGTTCGGGAGCTTCTCCATGGCAGTCTGGTGGCAGCCCTCTCGGGAGTGCGCCCCATCGCGCATCGGCCCCCGATCTTTCCGGCGTCTGCCAGGACGGAAGCCCCGGGGCGCAAAGGGGTCTACGAGGCACTGCGCCGCTACAGCCTGTCGGTCGGTATTGCTGAGGGGCCGCCCCTTCTGACGGGAATGCGAGCCGCCGAGGACGTGCCCGATTTCAATCCCGGACAGGGCGGTCTCTTTTCCTCTGCCGTTGCCGAAAGGCAGCGAGTGGCCTTTTCCTCTCTTGATTACCTGGGCCAGATCGAGGGGACCTACCTCGTCTTTTCGGCGCCGGGCGTAATGATCCTTCTCGATCAGCACGCGGCCCATGAGCGGATTCTCTACGAGAGGCTGAGGCAATCGGCGGACGGGAGCCTGGAGGTTCAGAGTCTCCTTATTCCCGAAGTCCTGGAAATGGACCCCCGGGACTTTCAACGGCTCGTCTCCTCGGGCGATCTGCTGCGGCAGGCCGGTATTGAGATCGAGGACTTCGGCGAGAACACCGCCGTTGTCAAGTCCATTCCCTCCCTGCTCGGTCAGGCGGACGTGAAGACCCTGATCCGAGAGGTACTCGACGGCATCGGTGATCCGGGGCTTCCACAGGATGAGAAGCGCGATCGGATCTTCATCCGTATGGCCTGCCGGGGGGCGATCAAGGCCCATCAGACGCTCGGAATCGATGAGGTGAAACGCCTGTGCCGCGACCTGGACGGCATTCCTTTCGCATCCAGTTGCCCCCACGGCAGACCGGTGTTCATCGAGCTTCCCGTTGCGGCAATGGAAACGATGTTCAAGAGAACCTGACAGGAAGGGTGGCGGGTCGAGGATCGAGGATCCATGAAAGGCCTCTCTCGTGGAAGCAAAGCCTAAAATCATCATTATCATGGGACCAACGGCCGTCGGGAAGACGGAGCTTTCCCTGGATCTTGCCTCGGAGTTCGGCGCAGAGATCATCAGTGCCGATTCCATGCAGGTCTATCGGCATCTCGACATCGGGACCTCGAAGCCGACGAGGGAAGAGCGACAGCGGGTGACCCATCATCTGATCGACCTCGTCGACCCCGACGGGGAATTCAACGCGGCTCTCTTCAGCCGACTCGCCTCCGGCATCATCGGTGATCTCCAGGGGAAAAAAAACATCTTCGTCGTCGGTGGAACGGGGCTTTATGTGCGGACGCTTATCGGAGGAATCATCGGAGGGCCGGGCCCCGATGACCATCGGAAGAAGAGCATCCGGGAAAAGCTGGAAAGGGAAGACCGTGAAACGCTCTATCGATCTCTCGGGCAGCGGGATCCCCTCGCGGCCGACAGGATTCATCCCCATGACAGGCTCCGGATCATCCGCGCGCTGGAGACTGTCGAGATGACCGGAGAGCCCATCTCGGAGAGGCAGAGCCGGCACGGATTCCGGGAGTGCCGATACGATTGCCTAAAGGTCGGTCTTTTCCGCGATCGGGAGGAACTTTACGGCCGGATCAACGATCGCGCCACCGAGATGATTCAGGCGGGCCTGGTTGAGGAGACCGAGCAGATCATTTGCAGTGGATACAGTGATATTCTTAAGCCTTTGCAGTCACTTGGCTATCGAACTATCATCCAATACATCAGCAACAAAATGTCCCTTGCCGAGGCGTTACGGACCATGCAGCGGGACACCCGCCACTATGCCCGTCGGCAGATGACCTGGTTTCGGAAGGAGAGCGACATCCTGTGGTTCCACCCCTCCGATGCCGGATCGTTGAAGAGGAGGATCGATGCGTTTCTGCATCGTCGCGAAGGCAGCCCCGAGGGCCGTCCAGGCGTGTGATTCCTTGAAAAATCCTTGACGTAAGACGCTCGACCGGATAAGAAATCCGAACATTGCCGTTCTGATTTCAAATCAAGCGATCACAAGTGCCGTCGCCGGTTTATACAAACAATCCGAGATGAACCAATGGGGGAACGATGGACCTGAATGCACTGCCGAAAGCCTACGAATCAAAAGACGTGGAGGCGAGATGGTACGAGTTCTGGCTCAAGCACAATTATTTTCATGCCCGAGACGCAAGTGACCAAAAGCCTTTCTGCATCGTCATCCCGCCTCCCAACGTGACGGGGATGCTCCACATGGGGCACGCCCTGAACAACACGCTCCAGGATGTCATGACACGCTACCGCCGCATGCAGGGCTGCAACGCGCTCTGGATGCCCGGCACGGACCACGCGGGGATTGCCACGCAGAACGTAGTCGAACAGGAACTGGCCCGTGAAGGCAAGACCCGGCACGATCTGGGCCGCGAGAAATTCATCGAGCGCGTCTGGGTGTGGAAGGAAAAGTACGGAGGGGTCATCCTGAACCAGCTCCAGCGGCTTGGTTGCTCCTGCGACTGGGAACGGGAGCGCTTCACCATGGACGAGGGTCTTTCAAGGGCCGTCCGGGAAGTCTTTGTCCGGCTCTGGCACGATGACCTCATTTACAAGGGCGACTACATCGTCAACTGGTGTCCCCGCTGCCACACGGCCATCTCGGATCTGGAGGTTGAGTTCGAGCAGGAGGCGAGCAATCTCTGGCACATCCGCTACCCCTACGCTGACGGAACGGGCGAGATCAGCGTGGCCACGACACGTCCCGAGACGATGCTGGGGGACACGGCCGTGGCCGTGAACCCCAACGACCCGCGATACAAGGACGTGATCGGCAAGATGGTGATCCTGCCGCTCGTCAACAAGGAGATTCCGATTATCGCCGACGACTACGTAACGGCAGATTTCGGCTCCGGCGCCGTGAAAATCACGCCAGCCTGCGATCCGGCGGACTTTGCCATGGCCGGACGCCACAATCTGGAGATCATCAAGATCATGGACGGCAACGCCGTGATCAACGAGAACGGCGGCGCTTACCAGGGGCAGGACCGCTACGAGGCGAGAAAAAACATCGTCCGCGATCTCGAGAAGGGAGGCTACCTGCTCCATATCGATCCGTACACCCACAACATCGGCCGCTGCTACCGCTGCAAGACCGACATCGAGCCTGCCGTTTCTGCGCAATATTTCGTGAAGGTGAAGCCCCTGGCGAAGACGGCCATCTCCGCTGTGGTCAAGGGGGAGACGAAGATCATTCCCCCTATGTGGGAAGCCACCTACTTTGAATGGATGGACAACATCCGCGACTGGTGCATCTCGCGCCAGATCTGGTGGGGGCACCGGATTCCCCTGTGGACCTGCGAGGGTTGCGGAGAGGTCATTGTCCAGACCGACGATCCGAAGGCATGTCCGAAGTGCCAGGGAAAGAAACTCATGCAGGAAGAGGACGTGCTGGACACCTGGTTCAGCTCAGCCCTGTGGCCCTTCACGACGCTGGGCTGGCCCGACGACAAGCCGGCCGTCAAGACCTTCTACCCCACGAGCCTTCTCATCACTGGGTTCGACATCCTCTTTTTCTGGGTGGCCCGCATGATGATGATGGGCCTGTACATCATGAAGGATGTGCCGTTCAAGGATGTCTACCTGCACGCGCTGGTGCGCGACCTTCATGGCGAGAAGATGAGCAAGTCCAAGGGGAACATCATCGATCCCCTGGAGATGATCGACAAGTTCGGGGCCGACGCCTTCCGGTTTACCCTGGCTGCCTTCACGGCCCAGGGCCGAGACATCCGCATGTCCGAGGAGCGGATCCAGGGCAACAAGCACTTCGTAAACAAGATCTGGAACGCCGCCCGGTTCTGCATGATGAACCTCGAGGGCTACCCCGAAGGTGCCATCTCCGTGAAGAAGGAAGACTATTCGCTGGCCGACCGGTGGATCCGGGCTCGGCTCAACGACACTATCGCCGATGTGACGAAAAGTCTCGACGAGTATCGCTTCAACGATGCCGCCGGGCAGCTCTATCGTTTTGTCTGGCAGGAGTTCTGCGATTGGTACCTGGAGCTGATCAAGCCGGCGCTCTACAGCAAGGAGAACGCGGGGGCAAGGCTTGCCGCACAGGAAACCCTGATCACGGTCCTTCGCTCCAGCCTGGAGCTGATGCACCCCTTCATGCCCTTCATGACCGAAGAAATCTGGCAGAAGATCTCCGGGAACGGGTCCTCGATCATGGTGGCGACCTTCCCGGTCGTGGAGGACCGGTTCAGAGACGACGCCGCGGAGCGCGACATGGGGCTGCTGATGGAGATCATCGGCACGATCCGCAATATCAAGGGCGAGAAGGGGATCTCTCCCTCGAAAAAGCTCAAGGCCATGGTGGCCGCTGACGACAAAGACCTCATCCCGCTCATCGAGGGCGGAAAGCCCTATATCGTCAATCTGGCGCGGCTTGAGGATCTCACTATCGTCACCTCGGGTCAGGAGCCGAAGAATGCGGCAACAGGCGTTGCAGGCTCTCTGAAGGTCTTTGTCGTACTGGAAGGTGAGATCGACAAATCGGGGGAGAAGACCCGCCTGGAAAAAGAGATGGCCAAGATCGAGAAGGAACTCGCCCAGGTATCGAAAAAACTCGAAAACCCCGACTTCTGGCAGAAGGCGGCCCAGGCCGTCATCGACAAGGAAGAGGCGAGATCGAAGGATTTGAATGAGCGGTACGCTGTCCTGGAAGCGGCGTTGAAAAAATTGTAAAACAGGATTAGCTGCAATCGACCATAATTCTTCGCGAATAGACGTTTTTCGACCGCTCTAACACTTGCTTCACTGCATACGCAAAAACTCGCCCTTCGGGCTCAGACAATTTGCGCTGCGGGCGTTGCGCTTCGTGAAGAGCGGTTACCGAAAACCGCCTAACTCCGCTTCAGAATCCCGCTCGATTGCAGTGGATGATCATTCCGGATAACCCGTGGAGGAAAAAGTCTTGCTGGAGATGGAAGCCGTCCGAGACATCATTCGTCGGGCCCTCGAGGAGGATATCCGGTCGGGGGATGTAACGACCGCGGCCGTCCTCACGGGGACGGAGACGGGGCAGGCGACGGCGCTTGCCAAGGAAGACCTGGTTGTGGCAGGCCTTGAGGTATTTCGTGATGTCTTTCGCGTCCGCGACCCGGGCATTGACTTCGAGTCAGCTCTAATCGACGGCGCGTTGGCGTCCCGGGGGATGGTCCTGGCCGTCATCGGAGGATCGCTTGCGAGCATTCTCACGGCTGAGCGGGTTGCGCTGAACCTCTTCCAGCGGATGTGCGGGATTGCGACCCTGACCAGGCAGTTTGTTGAGGCCGTCTCCGGAACGAACGTGAAGATCCTCGATACGCGAAAGACCGCGCCGGGCCTGCGGGTCCTCGACAAATACAGCGTGCGGGCCGGTGGCGGCCAGAACCACCGTTACGGCCTTCACGACGGCGTTCTCATCAAGGACAACCACATCGAGGCGGCCGGCGGTATCGCACAGGCCATCCGTTGTGTCCGGGGACGGGTGCCGCACATGCTGAAGATCGAGGTGGAGGTGAAAACCCTTGCCGAGGTCGAGCAGGCCCTCTCGGCAGGAGCGGACATCATCATGCTCGACAATATGCCCGTCGACGCCATGAGGCAGGCCGTTGATCTTATCGGGGGAAAAGCTCTCGTCGAGGCATCGGGGAATGTGAGCATGGCCACAGTGAAATCGATTGCCGAGACGGGAGTCGATTTCATCTCCGTCGGCGCACTGACGCACTCGGCCCGGGCAGCGGACATCTCCCTGAACGTCAAACGCAAGGCATAACCTCAGGAGAGCTTCGGATCGGGATGTGCGGCGAAATGCGGTGCAGCCGGTCAGGGAAGAGGGTAACCATGGAATTCAATGTAGACGAATTGAGAAGTTATTTCTTCCGCCGGCTCATCGGCAGGAGGATTGAATATCACGACGAACTGGGCTCGACGAACGCCGAGGCCCTCCGCCTTGCTCAGCAGGATGCGCAGGAAGGGACCATCGTCATCGCCGACGGCCAGTCTGACGGCCGGGGGAGACTGGATCGCAGTTGGGAGTCGCCGCCGTCCATGAACCTGTATCTTTCCGTCATCCTTCGGCCCGATATCCCCGCCGCATCGGCATCGCTCGTTCCGCTCATGGTCGGGGTAGCCGTGGCCGATGTCATTTCGCAATCCTGCCCGGGGCGGGTCAGGCTCAAATGGCCAAACGATATCCTTATCGACGGAAAGAAGATCTGCGGCATCCTGACGGAGATGAGGACGAGAACCGATCGCGTCCAGTTTATCATCGCCGGGATCGGCGTCAATCTCAACATGCGGAGGCTGCATTTTCCCCGGGAGCTTCGCGAGACAGCCACATCACTTCAGATCGAGACGGAGTGCAGCGTCGACCGGCTCGACTTTGCCGTTCGGCTCATCGAAACCCTGGAGCGCTGGTACCGCATTTATCTCAACGAGGGTCAGGACCACATCCGGGAGAGTTGGCTGAAATACGCCGACATCATCGGCAAGAAGATCGAAGTTGTCTTCAAGGGAGATTCCCTGCGGGGGACCGTCGTGGGACTGGATGAAAGCGGAGCCCTCCTGCTGGAGGGAGAAACCGGCGTGCAGCAGGTGCTTGCCGGTGATGTCTATATCGAGAGGTTGTGATCATGCTTCTGGCAATCGACGTGGGAAACAGCAACACCGTTCTGGGCCTTTACGACGGGGACAAGCTCATCTACGACTGGCGGATCCGGACCGTCGCCAATCACACCGTCGATGAGTACGGCATGCTGATCGTGAACCTGTACAAAAGCGTGAAGTCGAGTTCCAGACCGGTGACCCTCACGGGAATCATCATCTCCTGTGTCGTGCCGCCCATGCTCAATATCCTGGAGCCCCTCTGCATGAAATACTTCAACCTCAAGCCCCTCATCGTGGAGCCGGGGGTGAAGACGGGCATGCCCATTTTCTACGACAACCCGAAGGAAGTCGGCGCCGACCGGATCGTCAATGCCGTCGCGGCCCATGAAAAGTACAAATCGGAACTGATCGTGGTCGATTTCGGCACGGCAACGACGTTCGATTACGTTTCGAATAAGGGTGAATACATGGGGGGCTGTATCACACCGGGCATTGCCATTTCCAGTGATGCTCTCTTCGACAAGGCCTCCAAGCTTCCCCGTGTCGAACTCAAGAGGCCCAAGACCATCATCGCCAAGGACACCATCAGCAGCATGCAGGCCGGGATCATGTTCGGATACGCCGGTCTGGTCGACGGGATCGTCGGTCGGATGAAGGCCGAGACGCGCTCGAATCCGAAGGTCGTCGCCACGGGGGGGCTGGCCAAGATCATCGCGCCCGAGACGAAGAGCATCGATATCGTCGACGAGTTCCTCACCCTGGACGGGCTTCGCATCATCTACGAGAGAAACAAATAGCCCCGCCGTCCTTTCCGGCATGATCAAACCTGTTTGCACAGGACCGTCTTGGGCATCGTGTGCCGGTGCCCGGCGGGGGAGAACGGGTTTATCCGATGGCCTTTGAACATCTGACAAAAAAAGAACTCCTCCGGAAGATGGAATCCCTGCGCCTGGAGGTGGTGGAGTATGAAAAAGCCGAGAGCGACAAGCTTTACGAGGAGAAACTGTACCGCTCACTGGCCATCACCGCCGAGGCAGGCGTTCACATCGTCCGAGACGGTATTTTCCGATTCGTAAACCAGTTCACGGCCTCCCGTCTCGGGTACAGTCCTCAGGAGCTGATCGGAATGAGAGCCGTCGACTTCATACACCCCGAAGACCGGGAAACCGTTCGGGAAAAGGCCTCGGACATGCTCCGCGGCAAGCGGTCGATCCCCTATGAATTCCGAACGGTCGGAAGGGATGGACGCGTACATTGGATTCTGGAGTCGGTCACCTCGATCGAGTTCGGGTCTGCCCGCGCCGTCCTGGGCCAGTCCATGGATATTACGAAACAGGTGGACGCCCGGAACCGGCTTGCCGAACTGGAAGCCCTCGAGGCGTCCATCCTCGAGTCTATCCCCCATGCCGTCATCGGCCTGAAAAACCGGCAAATCATCTTTGCCAACGATGGCGTCGAGAAGGTCTTCGGGTGGAAGAGCGGCGAGGTCATCGGCAAGAGCACGCGGATCTTCTATCGCACGAAAAAAGAATGGATCGACGGGGCGGACAAACTGTACCGTTCCCTCGAGACGCAGAGGACCTTTACATCGGAAGTCATTCGCAAGAAGAAAGACGGCACGCAGATCATCTGCCGTCTCACGGCATCCCGGATCGGGGAGACCCTCGTCGACCGGCGGGTCGTCATCACCTACGAGGACATCACGGACCAGAAGACGGCAGAAGAAGTCTACATGACCATGGCCGAAAGCTCACAGGTCGGCGTGTACGTGGTGCAGGACGGAAAGTTTCTTTACATCAATCCCATCGGAGCCGCCTACGCCGGCTACCGTGTGGAAGATCTGATCGGCATGAACTCCATGCAACTCGTCCATCCGGATGACAGGGAACAGGTGATCCGGAAAGCCAAATCCATGCTGAGGGGCAAAAACAAAACCCCCCATGAATTCCGGATTTTTACGAAAGAAGGTCAGACCCGCTGGATCATGGAAACGGTAACTCCGATCCGCTTCAAGGAGCAGAAGGCCATTCTCGGCAATTCGATGGATATTACGGCGCAGAAGGAGGCGCAGAAAAAACTGGAGGAGTTAGAGGCTCTCGAGGCGTCGATCCTGGAATCAATTCCCCACGCCGTGATCGGACTTCGTGACCGCCGGGTGTTTTTTGCCAATGACGGACTGGAAAAGGTATTCGGCTGGAAGGCCAAGGAGCTCATCGGCCAGAGTACACGCCTCCTGTACCGTTCAAACGACGAATTCGAGGAGATCACCCAACTTCTTTACTCAACGCTGGAACGGAGACGGAGCTTCTCGATCGAGTACCCATGCCTCCGAAGGGACGGTGCCGAGATCCAGTGCATGATCAGCGCGGCCCGAATCGGTGAGAAACTCGAGAACAGAAGCATCGTGATCACTTTCGAGAACATCACCTATCGCAAGCAGTTTGAGCGCGAGATCGAACTCTCAAGAGGGCGGCTGCGGGACTTATCCATGCATCTCCAGACGGTGAGAGAGAAGGAGCGGACCCGGATCGCCCGGGAGCTCCATGACGAACTGGGACAGCTTCTGACAGCCCTCAATACGGGCGTCATCCTGCTCAAAAAGAAACTCCCGCCGGATCAGCCGCATCTGCTTGAACGGACAAAGTCCATGAAGGAACTGATCGACATGACGATGCAGACCGTCAAGAGGATCTATATGGACCTGCGTCCCGGCATGCTCGATCATCTGGGACTGCCCGTTACCGTCGAATGGCAGTGCCAGGAATTCCAGAAAAGGACGGGCATCAAGTGCTCCGTTGCGGTGGAGCCGGAAGACATGATGCCCGACAACGATCTTTCCATCACCATCTTCCGGATTCTGCAGGAAACTCTGACCAATGTCGCCAGGCATTCCAGGGCGAAGCAGGTCGAGGTGAGACTGCGGGAGGTGGACGATGATCTGGAACTCGTCGTCATGGACAACGGCAAGGGAATCGGGGAGGACGAGATGCAGAAACCGAAATCCTTCGGCCTGCTGGGAATCCGCGAGCGCGTGGATTTCCGCGGAGGCGAAGTGAGGATCATCGGCAGGAAAAGGAAGGGAACCACCGTGACGGTCCGATTGCCTATCCGGAAAGGAGACACGGCATGATCAAAATCCTTATTGCCGATGACCACCCGATCGTCAGACAGGGATTCAAGCAGGTCCTCTCCGAAACGGCCGACATGGTGGTGGCCGAAGAAGCGGGGAACGGCCAGGAGGTCCTCGACCTCGTGGCAAAAAAAGATTACGATGTCATCCTCCTGGACATCTCCATGCCCGGCAAGAGCGGGCTCGAAGTGCTCAAGGAGCTGAAGACGACAAACCAGAAGATTCCCGTCCTGATCCTGAGCATTTATCCGGAAGAACAGTATGCGATCCGTGCCCTGAAAGCCGGTGCTTCGGGCTATCTCACGAAGGCGAGCGCCCCCGAGGAACTGATTGCTGCCATCCGGAAGGTGTCCCGGGGAGGGAAATACATCAGTTCCTCGCTCGCGGAAAAGCTGGCCTATGCCCTCGACGGCGATGCTGAAAAGGCCCCTCACGAGATGCTTTCCGACCGGGAATACCAGATCCTGCTTCAGATCGCATCCGGAAAGACCGTATCGGACATCGCCGAAGAAATGCATCTCAGCGTCAAAACAGTCAGCACTTACCGCTCACGGATCCTCGACAAGATGCACCTGAAGAACAATGCCGAGCTGACGACGTACGCTATCCGGAATAGCCTGGTGGAGTGAGGAAGGTATCAGGTATCAGGTGCTTTCTGTTGCCTGTAACCTGTCACCTCGAAATGCTTCTATCCGGAAAGACACGAGAACAAGTCACCCCATGCGAATCATCATAAAAAAAGAAGCCTGTATCGGCTGCGAGATCTGCATCAACACCTGTCCGGAGGTGTTCATGGCGTGGGGGATCTACATGCGACCTGTATTCGAAGTTGACGATCCTCCTCGATTCATGGACCTCATCCGGAAAGCGGAGCAGTACTGTCCCGTCCGGGCGATCACCGTCGAAACGGGGCTGCCGTGAAACCGGAACGTCCGGCAAAAGAAGCCCTCGTCGTTCTGGCGCGCTACCCCGGGGAAGGTGCCGTCAAGAAGCGCCTGGAAAAAGATCTCGGGGCGTCAAAAACGCTCCGGCTCTACCGCGCTTTTCTCGATGATCTCGCAGAGAAATTCGGGACCGGTAGCCGTCCGTTGTTCTGGTTCTACACCCCGGCAGAAAGCCCCTTTGCAGAACTCTTCCGAGGCCGGTTCGCCTGTCGGCCGCAGTGCGGAGCCGGTCTGGCAGAACGGCAGCTGCACGCGTTCGAGACCCTGTTTCGCGATGGATTCCATCGGGTTGTCGTGATAGGGACCGACGTGCCGCACATCCCTGTCGAAGCAGTTGACGAGGCCTTTGCCTCGCTGAATGCAAGGGATGTTGTCTTCAGGCCGTCTTTTGACGGCGGCTATCACCTGGTCGGTCTCAAGGCCGCATGGGACCTTTTCCGCGGGATCGCCATGAGCACCGATCGCGTTTTTCGCGAGACCCTCGAAAGGGCCGTGTCGATGGGGCTTTCTATCCACTGCCTGGCGCCGTCTTTCGATATCGACACCATCCAGGATGTGAAGCGACTCAGGAAATTCCTGGCTGAAACGAACGACGCGCTGCCCCATACCCGCGAGGCCCTCACGGAAATCCTGTTGTGCCCCCCTTCCGTATAGGACAGAATCCGACACGAAAACCTCCTCTTGTCCGATAGAAAAATCAGACCGACACCGATTTCCTTTCACGGTCTTTTCCTCTAGCGTAACATCGTGGTGCAATAGAATTGAAATCCGCGCAGTGTGTTTCATGGAGAATCCAGAAAAGGCGGGGAGATGGTTATGACGACGACGAGGGGCCGGGCAGCAGCACGAATTCAGCGAGCCGAGAGGATTGTTTTCTTCCTGTTTGAGGTGATTCTTCCCTTTCTTGTCCGGGCGAGAGAGTTACGCCGAGCAACCTGACCGAAGCCTCCATTCCTCCATGTCGGCCAGCGCCCGTTCCCGGTAGCGCTCTCCTCGGTCCTTTTTTCTCACCTTTCCCCCGAGCGGTTGGAAGAGACCGAAATTCACGTTCATCGGCTGAAAAGATTTTCCTCCGGTGAAGGTGACATGGTTCAGCAGTGCGCCCAGCGCCGTCGTGCGCGGAGGCGTACTGAATGGAATCCCGAGTCGGACGCAGTGCAGAAAAAGGGCGGCCAGCAGGCCTGTTGCCGTCGATTCCATGTATCCCTCCACGCCGGTGATCTGGCCGGCAAAGAAGAGGTCCGGGTTGGAGCGAAGCTGAAGGGTATCGGTCAGCATTGTAGGCGAGTTGAGATAGGTATTGCGGTGAATGCTCCCGTAGCGCAGAAATTCCACCTGCTCGAGCCCCGGGATCATGCGGAAGATCCGCGCTTGCTCCGGCCAGGCGAGCTTGGTCTGGAATCCCACCATGTTGTACAGGGTCCCTTCGAGGTTCTCCTGCCGCAGCTGGACGACAGCGTAGGGCTCCCGTCCCGTCCGGGGATCGACGAGGCCGACCGGTTTCATAGGTCCGAAGCGCAGCGTGTCCTCTCCGCGCCGGGCCATGATCTCGATGGGAAGACATCCTTCGAAGTATTTCTCGTCCTCGAAGGGCCTGGCCGCGATCTCGCGGCCCCCGAGGATGGCCTGCAGGAAGCGACGGTACTGTTCTTCATCGAGGGGGCAGTTCAGGTAATCCCCCTCGCCCTCGTCGTACCGGGAAGCCCTGAAAACCTTTTCGAGGTCGATCGACTCTGCGTCGAAAATCGGAGCGATGGCGTCGTAGAAATGGAGAGACTCCTGTCCGACAAGCCGGGAGATTGCCGCAGCAAGGGGATCCGACGTAAGAGGCCCCGTGGCAATGATGACGTGCCCATCGGAAGGAATGTCCGTCCGTTCATTCCGGACGATACGGATGCCCGGCTGCGCCAAAAGAATCTTCTCGACGTGCTCCGAGAAGAGGCCGCGGTCGACGGCGAGGGCCTTGCCCGCCGGCACGGCCGTGGCATCGGCTGCCGACATGATGATCGAGTCGAGCCGGCGCATCTCTTCCTTGAGAAGACCGACGGCGCTTGTGGGTTCGTTGGATCGAAGAGAGTTGCTGCAGACGAGTTCCGCAAGATGCGGCGACCGGTGTGCCGGCGAGAACTTTTCCGGCTTCATCTCCCAGAGAGTGACCTCGTGGCTGCGCCTCACGAGCTGCCAGGCCGCCTCGCATCCTGCGAGACCGCCTCCGATGATGACGATGGGTTTGCTCAAGAAAGGGATTCCTTGAAGGTACAGCCTTCCTTCGGGCAGGCCTTCGTGCGGCCGGTCTTACGGTTGTATTTCTCCACCAGGAATTTCGACCCGCATTGCGGGCATTCCTCGGCGATCGGCCGGTCCCAGGTGGCGTACTTGCATGTCGGGTAGCGGGAACACCCAAAGAAACTCTTGCCCTTCTTGGTGCGCTTTTCAACGAGGCTTCCCGTACAGCCTTCCTCGGGGCAGGGTACGCCGGTACTGAAGGGCATCGTCTTTTTGCATTCCGGGTAGCCGGAGCACCCGAGGAATTTTCCGAAACGACCTTCCTTGAGGACCATGGGTTTGCCGCACTTGTCGCAGGCGATATCCGTGGGCTTTGCCTCGGCCGGACCGACTCCGTTTTTTTCGCCGCCGACGTTCAGGGTGTTCTTGCAGTCGGGGTATTTCGAGCAGGCCAGAAAGCGCCCGTTTCGTCCCCACCGGATTACCATGGGCGCGCCACACTTGTCGCAGACTTCGTCCGTGGGCTGGCGTTCCGTCTTGATGTTTCGCATCTTACTGGCAGCGTTTTTCAGATCCTCCTCGAAGGGCGCGTAGAACTCCTTCAAGGTATCGATGCGGTTGAGGGTGCCCTCCTCGATGCGATCGAGCTGATTTTCCATGGCAGCCGTGAACTCCACATCCAGGATCTTGGGGAAATTCTCAACCAACAGCTCGTTGACGAGGGTCCCGAGATCGGTGGGGTGGATGCGCGCCTGCTCGAGCTTTACATACTTGCGCTCCTGGATGGTACTGAGAATGGCGGCATAGGTGCTTGGCCGCCCGATTCCTTTTTCTTCGAGTTCCCTGACCAGCATGGCCTCGGTGAAGCGGGGCGGGGGCTGGGTGAAATGCTGTTCGGGCTTGATCTCCAGCAACCGGAGCACCTCCTGTTCGGAGAGCTTCGGAAGGGTTTTGCCGTTGCCGTTCTCCTCGTCCGTATCTTTTCCCTCGGTATAGAGGATCGTGAAGCCCGCGAACTTCAGAACCGAGCCCCGGACCTGGAAGAGGCAGTCGCCTGCCGTGATGTCCACGATTGTCTGGTCGTAGAGAGCCGGGTTCATCTGGCTGGCCACGAAGCGGTTCCAGATGAGCTGGTAGAGCCGGAACTGATCGCTCGACAGGTATTGCTTGATCTCGGCAGGCCTGTAGGCCAGCGACGTGGGACGTACGGCTTCGTGGGCGTCCTGAGCCTTATCGGAGGTTGCGTACACCTTCGCCTTGGCCGGAAGGAACCCCTTTCCATACTGAGCCTGGATGAAGGTCCTTGCCTCGCTCAGGGCCTCGCCGGCAACGCGGACCGAGTCGGTCCTCATGTAGGTGATGAGCCCGACGGGGCCTTCCTTCCCCAGTTCGATGCCCTCGTAGAGTTTCTGGGCGATCATCATGGTCTTCTTGGGCGAGAAGTGCAGCCAGCGCGAGGCTTCCTGCTGAAGCTTGCTCGTCGTGAAGGGCGGCAGCGGGTTTCGCTTCGTCTCCTTGCTTTCGATGCCGCTCACCGTAAAGGCAGATGTCCGAAGGGTCTCAACGATTCCCGTGGACTGAGCATCGTTGCTGATCTTGGCTTTCTTGCCTCCAACCTTCGTGAGCTTGGCTTCGAACGGGGGCGGGTTGGCGCCTTCGAGGAAGGCCGTGATGGTCCAGTATTCTTCGGGTTTGAAGTTCCGGATGGTCTCTTCGCGTTCGCAGACAATCCGCACAGCGACGGACTGGACACGGCCTGCGGAGAGTCCATACTGAACCTTTTTCCACAGGATGGGGCTGATCTGGTAACCCACGAGGCGATCGAGAATGCGCCTCGTCTGCTGGGCCTCGTAGCGGCTGCGATCGAGGGGCAGGGGGTTCTGGATTGCCTGCAGCATCGTATTTTTGGTCAGGTCGTTGAAGAGTACCCGGTAGACTTGCTTTCCTTTTGTGCCGATCTCTTCGTAGATATGCCAGGCGATGGCTTCCCCTTCCCGGTCGGGGTCCGGGGCCAGGTAGATCGTGTCTGCCGACTTGGCAGCCTTCTTCAACTCCGCGATCACCTTCTTCTTGGCCTCGAGAACCTGGTAAGTGGGGTTGAAGTCGTTCTCGATGTCAATCCCGAGAACGTTGCTGGGCAGGTCCTTCACGTGTCCCACCGACGCCCGGACATCGAACTCCGAGCCAAGATATTTTATGATCGTTTTCACCTTGGTGGGCGATTCGACGATGATCAGCGCATTCGACATTATGAATGATTCCTCAATTGGAATAGCTTTCCCGGACGCTGCAGGACGTAGCCCTTGAGCTCCAAGGACAGAAGCAGCGCAAGGACCTCGGCAGCCGCCAAGCCCGTGCGGTTGATGATGGTATCGGTATCCAGCGGCTTTTCTGTAATGAAACCGAGAAGCCGCGACTCTTTTTCCGTCAGGGACTCCCTACCCGACGCCTCCGGGACCCGGCCGGGCGACGGAGAAATGAGGCTGTCTTTTTCCGGTCTGGGCCGGGCGGTTTGATTTCCCAGCTGGGGGAGAATCTCCTCGAGAATATCCTCGACGCTTTCCACAAGCTTTGCCCCCTGCCGGATCAGCTTGTTCGTTCCGCGCGATCCCGGCAGATCGATGCTTCCCGGTACGGCAAAGACCTCACGCCCCTGCTCGAGAGCGCACCGGGCCGTAATGAGCGATCCGCTTTTCTCGCCGGCCTCGACGATGAGAACCCCGAGCGACATGCCGCTGATGATGCGGTTGCGGGCGGGAAAGTGCGGCCGGTCCGGCTCCGTGCCGAAGGGGAACTCCGTCACGACGGCGCCGCTGGCGATGATGTCGCCGTGAAGCTTCCGGTTTTCCTGCGGGTAGATCACGTCGATGCCGCAGCCCAGCACGGCAACCGTCCTGCCGCGACCCGAAAGGGCGCCGCGATGGGCACAGGTGTCGATTCCCCTGGCCAGGCCGCTGACGACGGTCACGCCCCGCTGGGCCAGTTCACGGCAGAGCCTCTCCGTGACGTAGCGGCCGTATGGGCTCGCGTTCCGGGATCCGACGACGGCAATGGGGATGTCGTTGGCCTGCAGCGTACCTTTTGTATAAAGAAGCGGAGGGCAATCGTAAATATGCCGGAGGCGCTCCGGATAGGACGAATCTTTCGTCGTGACGATCGAGACGCCTTCGCGTGCCGCCTTGTCGATCTCGGCGCTGGCCCGCTCCCAGCCCCGAAAGTCCTTGATGTTGCGGGCTGTCTTGTGGTTTAATCCCGCCGTTTGTTCCAGCTGGTGCAGGGTGGCTTCGAAGACGAGCCCCGGCGAGCCGAAGGCCGTCAGCAGGTTCCGGTATGCGACGCTACCGACCCCCTCGACGGCCTTGAGAGCAACCCAATATGTCAGCTCGTCTTTGATTGCCACGGAGCAGCGTGACCTCGACTTTTAAAGCAGACCTTCTATACGCCGGGAGCCCGCCTGTCAAGCATTTTCGAGATGACCTGTTCGGGCCCTGCCGTCCAACGCGCAAATAGGTGTCGGCGATGAAGCGGATTTTGAGAGCCTTTACAGCCGGATTCATGGCGCTCCTTGTGACGGCATCCCCGGGGATGCTGCAGACGACTTCGGCGCGGGAGGCAGGCGCCGCGACGCCGGCGCTCTCGGTGTCGACCCGGGAAATCGATCTGGGCGTACTCGGGCCAGGCGAGCGATCCCGAGCGCAGTTTCAGATCGCCAATGTGGGCAGGGGTGTGATCCGGTGGTCCATCGAGGAGCCTCCCGGATGGGGGCGCTCGACAGACGAAACCCTTTCAGGAGAGTGCGGTGCCGCGGGATCCCGGGTGGAGGTTGTCCTGATTTCCCTCAAGGGACGGCCGGAAGCCGGTGATCATGCTGTCCAGATGAGGATTCTTTCGGGACGAAATGCCCAGGTCCTCCAGAAAAATCTCACCGAAGGCTCATACCGCGAGCCCCTGAAAATCGAGTCGGATGAAGGATCGAGAACCGTCTTTGTCAAATTTTCCCTGTCCGATGCGAAGTCACGGCCTGTCCTCGAAGTGGACCCGCGGGGCCTTGATCTGGGGGAAGTGGAGCCTGTGAAGGAAGTGACCCGCCGGATCCGCATCACCAATGGCGGCGCCGGAGTGTTGCGGTGGCAGGCGGCCTCCTCCGGGGCCGGGACGGCGCGAGTCGTGCCGGAGACCGGGCGGGGGAGATATGTCTCCCTGTTCCATGAGGGTCTCACGGCTGACGGGCCTTATACCATCCCCGGTCCCGTCAAGGAGACGCTCCAGGCAACGGGCAACTGGATTGTCGAGAAGGGATACCCGAAGGCGACAGGGGCGGGCTGTTCCCTCCGGTTCCAGTTCCAGGGCGCGGGAGCCGTTCTGTACGGAAAAAAAGGTTCCGGCAATACGGTCATCCGAATATCCGCCGATGATCGTCCTGCCACAGAGGCGACACTGCAGTCGCTCGAGGGCGACCGCTTCGAGGTTGACCTCGGGGAAGTCCTGACGGAGGGTCTTCACAGCCTTCAGATTCAGATCGAGGAAGGGGTCGCCATCCTGGAGGGGTTTTTTGTCATGGACTCCAGGGCTGCTGCGCTGCCCCCGGCCTGGGTCCGCCTGACGCCCCTTTCGGGCACGACCACCCGGGAAACAGACTTCGTCGCCGTCCGGATGAATCTCTCGGAACTCAAGCCCGGAATCTACACGGATTATTTTACGGTGACCTCGAACGGGGGCACGGCGCATATCCCCGTTTCCCTGATCATCACAGGCGAACCTGCGCCGAAGGTACTCAACGTCTACCGTTTCACCCGGGGGCCCGATCAGCTCTTCACGGCGCAGCCCGACAAGGAAGACCCGAATTATCTCGGCGCATACCAGCGGGAGGGGCTTGCCTTCCGACTCTACAGCCCCGGGACGGCGGGGACCATGGAGCTGTACCGGTGGTACAACCCATCCATCGGCGATCATTATTATTCGGGCGAGCGAAGCGGCGGGCGCAAGAATCTTGCGGGCTACCTCTTCGAGGGGGCCATCGGCAACATCGCCACAATCCGCCTGCCCGGCACCAAAGAGATCTACCGGTGGTTCAACGCTTCGACGGGGCATCACTTCTTCACCGTGGACGCAGCCGGCGAGGGGATGGGACGCAAGGGGTACCAATTCGAGGGAATCGTCGGGTTCGTGCTCCGATGACAGGATAAAAAAATGTGAAATCCAGCTTGACAAAATCCGTCAAAGCGTTTAAAAGAACCTCTTCGCGATTAGAATATCAAGTGCGCCTGTAGCTCAGCTGGATAGAGCAACGGACTTCTAATCCGTAGGTCCCGGGTTCGAATCCCTGCAGGCGTACCAGATACAGATGGTGGGTGTAGCTCAAGTGGTTAGAGTGTCGGGTTGTGGCCCCGAAGGTTGAGGGTTCAAGTCCCTCCACTCACCCCAGAAATATAACGGGCAAAAAAAGATGCGCCCGTAGCTCAGCTGGATAGAGTCGCAGACTTCGAATCTGTTGGTCGCACGTTCGAGTCGTGCCGGGCGCGCCATAAAAACGAAAAACTGAATCACGTGGGCCGCTAGCTCAGTTGGTAGAGCAGCTGACTCTTAATCAGCGGGTCGCAGGTTCGATCCCTGTGCGGCCCACCAAGACAGAAAGAGGGTTTCGGGGTTTTTACCGGAACCCTCTTTCCTTGTTATGACGGTTTTGTCTCCACTTTGTCCCCACTCTGCATGGCTGGTCTTTATCGTCCACAGCGAAAAATACTCCTCTCCATCGATCTTGACGAGTTGAACGGTCGCTCTGTGTCTGATCGCGCTGTTACTTCTTCCTGCACTCGTAAGTCATCACATCTCATTTTCGTGGTAGCTTTCCCATGGAAATCGTGTTAATGATCGGCAACACGTAAAGTAAGAGATTAAACACCATAAACCCCGTTAACATCACGTGAGGGTCCTATGGTCTGATTCATTGAACCCCGTTTCTCAGGAGAAGCGGGGTTTTCTTTCGTTTACACATTATCAACGGCTTGAAAAGGAGGGACAGGATATGGCAAAGGCAAGTAAAGTAAAACAGCCGTTTACACATTATCAACGGCTTGAAAAGGAGGGACAGGATATGGCAAAGGCAAGTAAAGTAAAACAGCTTAGTTTTTCAATGCCGAACAAGGTCGGATTACTGATGGAGGTCACTTCAGCGCTCGCAAATGCCAAAATCAATATCGAAGCAATATGTGCCTATGAATGGGAAGATGAAGCCTCATTCATGATCATCACAGACAAGAATGCAAAGGCAAAGAATCTAATCTCCAAGATGGGAGCCAGGGTTGAGGTTGAGGATGTCATTGCCATCGAGGTGCCAAACAAAGCAGGTCAGTTGCATGCTGCCGCAAAAAAAATAGGCGCTGCCGGTATAGACATTTATTATCTTTACGGAAGCCCCGCGAAAGGAAAAATGACCCTTATCTTCAAGACGGAGAATGATAAAAAGGCTCTGAATGCATTAACGAAGTGAAACGTACAAAATGATGATCTCAGTTCTGTTTCTTTTGAGTTCGTAAACTCCACTCAATTGCAATCAGGAAAGGGGGTGAATTAAAGAGGAGGCCTGGTGAGTGGGGCCATTCTATGTATTGAGTCATCTTATTTTATAAAATGGGGGGATTATGAAAATAATTAGTGTTTGTATCGCATTGGTTATGTTCCTTTTTTCCGTACCGGTCGCGGAAGCCCAGACTTCCAACTACACTGTCTTAAAGGCCGGAGCCTACTTCCCCAACTCGGGAGATCTGAATGGATTTGGCACTGGATTTAATGGAGAAGTTGCGCTGGGCCGTTACTTCAGTAAGAATTTTGCCGGGGAACTGGGTCTGGGTTACTTCCAGTCATCGGGGTCTGCATCTGCTTCCGGGACTGGCTTTACGGCATCAGCCAGTGGCAGTATTTATGTGATTCCATTGACCGTGGCAGTGAAGGCCATCTACCCGGTTGATAACTGGGAACTCTATGGAATCGGAGGAATGGGGGCGTATTTCTGCAACGGAAAAGCTGACGCTAACGGTACAGCGGGAGGAGGTGCCTTCGCGGGTTCTGGGAGCAGTAATGCCACCGCTTTTGGAGGATTTCTTGGTGCCGGCGCAACCATGAACATCGATCGAAGCTGGTTCATCGGATTGGAAGGCAAGTATGTGTGGGCCAAGCCCGGTTTTGATTTTTTAGGTGAGAAAATTGATGTTGATTTTGGTGGCTGGGTCGTCACCGGTAATGTAGGATTCAGGTTCTAACAAAATACAAAGTCTAATCAAGGCAGGGTGATAAATAGCCCTGCCTTGATTGCCTCTCCCTCTCCACAACCTTCTATTATCATCATTATTGCAATGTAAAGACACCTCGTTAACCATTCTATCTGGAGAATCGCTTGACTCAAAAATATTCTATTGAGGCTGCAAAAGGATTTATGGTCGCTGTGGCAATTCTTACTCTCGGAGGCTGTGCCACGACGCAGGTCACAATACATGTCGTTGGCAACAGACCTCCATTATGCCAAGCGCAGGCAACATCTCAGGAAGCTCTGATTCTATGGGGCACTGCATGGCGGGAAAACCAGAAGGAAGTGGCGCTCCGTGAAGAGATGGCTTCTCGCGCCATCGCGCAGTACTTCAACGCCTCCTCGTGTTATTCAAAGGTTGAGGTTTTGAAGTTGGCTGCGGGCCGTGAGGCAGTCGGGCTGTCAGATGCTGAAGCTCTGAAGTTTGCCCTGTCCACGGGGGAGCGGTATGGCAAGGTCATCCTCGTTCGCGTGGAAGAACTGGGGCCGCTCGTAATCATTTACCCCTCTCCCGTTCTTTGGGAAGGAGGCACCGAGGTTGCACTACGTGTCAGGATGCTTAACGCACATACATCGGCTTTGGAAACAGACATTACTATTCATTGGAAAGACAGCGGGGCTTTTGTTATCAAAGGAACCAAAACGCTTGAGCAAGACTTACAAGATGCGCTTGCTTCTGTTTTCGTCGGTAGTTCGCGTCCTGCAAAGTGAGAAATGGGCCAACCATTCCAGCGGACCATCAAAGGACGGGCTATTTGCCGTCCAATGGAATCAAACGTTCAGTTATTACAAGCGTAAATCTGCATATATTTTAACAGCCGAACATGAAGCTTTGGTAGGTATAGCCGATAAAAAAGCTTCTCGGTAGGCAAAATTCAGGAGCGGCAAGAAGAGCTTCCTGAACTTGCGTATTTGTATTGTAGAGATCAGATAAAGATCACATGGTAATATGCTCATGAGATCCATTTAATTTCGGTAACAATTGACAACAAGCATATTCTGTGTTTGTATGAAGACGCTAACGGGAATTTAGGCTGAGCGTCTGTAATCATGATTCACAGAGGCAAGGAGTATAAGAAGGGGGTCAAGCGGTGGGGCTGCCCATCGCTTTGAGGACACGTATGCACTGATTTCACTTACATAACATCCTTGAAGCCATGGGCAAGCCCCATGGCTTTTTTTTTCAGAGACGGCCTGTTAGAGAAAATGAGGATCATTTTGAGGTATTGGAAAGGAGATGGTTATGCATCAATCAAATTGGTCGGGATGCCATGTGCCTATAATAACGCCCTTCAAAGCGGATTTGTCCATCGACGAAGCAGGACTTCGAAGATTGGTCAATTATTTTATCGAGGAAGTGGGATGCGATGGCCTTGTTCCTTGCGGGACAACAGGAGAATCCCCTACCTTGGATCACCATGAACATGCCCGGGTAATTGAAATTGTCATCGATGAAACAAAAGGTCGAGTACCTGTGATTGCGGGGACGGGGTCTAACAATACGAAAGAGGCTATTGAGATGACAAAACATGCCGAGGATGCGGGCGCCTCTGCGAGTCTGCAGGTATGCCCTTATTACAATAGACCCACGCAAGATGGCTTGTTAAGGCATTTCGAGGCGGTTGCAAAGCAGACAAAACTTCCTCTCATCATTTATAATATTCCATCACGCTCAGGAAGGCTTATTGAAGCAAAGACCATGATAGAGCTTTCTCACATCGACAACGTAATCGGAATGAAGGATGCTTGCGGTGATCTGATGGTCACTATGGAAATTATCAGAGCTACACGCCAAAATGAAAAGAAGTTTCATGTCCTGTGCGGGGAGGACGCCCTTACGTTTCCGATGATGGCGTTAGGTGGAGATGGGGGAATATTAGCCGTCGCACACATTCTCGGAAAAGAATATCGCAAGATGATAAAACTGTATCTCTCCGGGGAAATTGCTGAAGCGAGAGATATTCATTTCAAAACGCTCCCAATTGTCCAAGCACTATTTGTTGAAACGAATCCAGTCCCGGTCAAAGAAGCTATGGGCATGATGGGCTTGCCATCGGGAAAACCGCGCCTACCACTGGTATCTCTCAAGCCGGAAAACCGTGAAGTGTTGCGTAAAGTCCTGACTAACTATGGAATCTTGAGAGAACAGTAAAATAGGGTATTCAATTCGATTTAGAGAGCCGCTTCATCTGGAGCGGCTCTTCATTTCGACCGTAAATCTTCACTCTCGCTTGCCCTAAGGTGTTGTCGGCTCGTAGGTGTAGCCGCCACGATCATAATTAATTCCCAAATCATCAAGATTTGGAATCTTGATAGTTTCTTATCGAATAATCCGCATCTCCCGCAACCAGTAACCGGGTTGACTCTGTGAAATGGCAGTGTCCGTACCAATGATTTCGCTACCCGAATCGGTGCTGTAATAATAACGACTCCCGGAAGGCACTTCATATTTCTCCCCTGTAGCGGGGTTCTGAATCAAGACTTCTTCGCGAAAAGCCCGGTTCCAATTCTCAAACTGACGGTCCTGAGATTTTGCACGCTCCTGATAATTGCGGTTGATGATGTCCATGGTATCCTGCTGGGACTGTCGCCCGATTTTGGCTATCTGGGCCATGGTCTGTCGCTGCCGAGTCGCCCAATTGGGATCCTGCTTGAAACCAGCAACCATCTGCTTCAAAACCATCTGCGCTGTCGGCTCTGCTTTGGGATCAGCCAGATAGCCGTTGAAAGTAGCTACGTACCAGAAACCATCACCGGGTATCGTCTGGGAGGGCACTAACACAGTTTGTGCAAAGGCATAACCTCTTCGAAGCCCGGACGCGGTCTGTGAATCGAATGTAATCTCCGCCGTGTCCACCCGGGCGGCCATTCCTCCCATTTGCAGTTGTGCCGCCAACTGCTGAGACATCTCAGGGTAGTCCCTGGATTGAACGTTTTGGACCTGTCCCACCCGCTGCGGAAGATAAAACTGGGTCAGGAATAGCGCAGAGGGCAGGTAGCGCATGACTAGCCGTTTGTGGATTCCCCCGGTGGTTTCCCATTGCCCTTCATATAGCCCCATATTCAGTTTATATTGAGCGGGAAGGTTCATGGGGGGGATGAAGGAATCTCCAACGCGGACAAGTATCTTGTTATCCGGACTTGTAGCCATAATCTCTGACCGCACATCGACTGCGCTGAGCCTCTTCATTCCTCCTTCGACCTTCCATCCCTGCGGCACCGGGCATACAAAGGCACCTTCCAGCGGATCTCTCCACATGACCATCGACGCAGGATTGGATTTTCCCACTTGTACGGCACGACCTGAATAGAAGAAGCGGCTTAAAATCTGCTTCATAACCGGCTCTTCCTGATTCCATGTCTCCGGTGTGGAAGAGATGGTATAGAGAACCCCCTGCTTTTTGTCTTTGAAACACATGCTCAGGCCGCGAAAAGTCTGGCCTCCCGCCGAATAAGAAATCTCGGCTACCGCCACCTCCGGCTTGCTGGAAACTGCTCGGCTTTTCAACACCTTTGCGCCGGGGAATAAGTCAGGTGAAATCTGACCGATTCCATGCACCACGCCGGAGGCCGTGCCTTCGATTTTCTCCATCGGCTGAACGAAAACTACAGACGTAACCCCGCCGCCCGGACCCGGACGATAGGCGACAAATGCTCCGCCATTGCGCTCCTGCACCTGCCAGTCAGTGGGGTGGAAGACAATCAAGCCGCTCTGTCCCCGGAAAACGGTCCAGCCGGTAGGAATATCAATACGGGCTTGTTGTGCCGGTGAGGATGCCCCCATTTGCTTGACGGATTGGGAGACTGCATTTGGAATGCTGAAGACTAGGATAATCAGAAATAGGAAGGTGACTGTAAGCAGAAAAGTCTTACGTGAAGGTACCATGTTCCACCTCCATTCATAAGAAGTTGGATTGGTTAGTTTTCGTTCCTTTTAGTTGACGTTTTTCTGCTTTCAGAACACCTTGTATCATATCTTGAATTTGAGTTCTGCCCATTTTATCGTCAGTAGAGCAAACCACGGTTCTTTGAGGACGTAAATCGATGATCCGTTGGGTATGATCGGAAGCAATTTGGGGCCGCGTCCTCGACGAGACGGTTTCTCTTCATTTCTAATCGTAATCTATGTTTAGGGCATCTTAATCGTTGTGAAGAGTAGTGGAGTCAATAAGAGGACCTGTCGGCGAGTTATTTCTGAAGAAAACAAGCACTCCTTCCTGAAATCTTCGCGTGATAGATATCTAAAGATAGTGTATATTTTACTCCGCAATCGAGATCTATAAAGGCCTTTCATTAAGATTTTACTGAAGTGCGGGCAGTGGCACTTTGGCTGACATGTCTCCCGTGTTAAAAGCATCGTTTATTCTCAAATTGACATCTTAAATGTCTAAGGAGGCAGCGATGAAATATTTCAAACTCACGGGAATAATTTGATGAAGGTCCGGAAGGAGTCGGGGATGATTCCCCATGATTTTGTGCTGAAAGCTCCCGAGGCAGGCATGGATATACTGGTTGACCTGAAAACAGAACCGATGAAATGAAGTGCCTTCTGCTTTTCATTACTATCGCCCTGCTGGCCCTGTCACCTGCCGGCCGGGCCCAAGCCGGATCGGACCGTGAGCGGATCCTGGAGGTCATAGGGAAAATCGAGCAAGCATACAGGAAGCTCCAGTCCTATGAGTGCGACATGGAGGGAGTCTACTTTAATGCCGGCAGAGAGTCCGAGCGCTATGTTTTCCGGTTCTATTTCCGACAGCCGGATAAGTTCCGGGTCGAGTTCCGAAAGCCTTACCCGGGGATGACGATATTCTACACAGAGGGAGAGAAAGAATTCATCGCAAGACCTTTCGCCGCGCTCCCGTCAGTGCAGTTCCGTTTTTCCGTGGACAACCCCCTTTTCAGGACTCCCTCGGGCCAGGGGGTGAACCAGATGCACCTTTTTTATTTTCTGGAGTTTCTGCGGCAAAACGCCAGGACCCTTCCACAGGATGGCTCAGATTTTAAAAGCGACGGCGGGAATCTGTCATTCTGGATAACATCAAAGGATTATGTCAAGGGCCGGCTTACGGAACGATACCAAATGCACATCGACACCAGGGTCTGGCTCCCCGGCCGAATCGAGCGCTACGATATGGCTGGCATTCCGCTGGAATTCACGTATTTCAGAAATTATCAGGTCAACCCGGCGCTTGACAGGGCGTTGTTCGATCCCGATTACAAAGAACCGTCTTCAACACCCGCCGCGGAGCCCGTTCGGCCGCGATAGGTTAACCCGGGTCGCGTGGAAATAATTTTCATAGTCATCTACCAACGGGTCGTGTGACTTTTGCGTGTTCAGGTATAACTGCATAAGGAGGGAAAGAACTATGAAACGGTTTATCGTTGGCTTGTTCACGTGTATTGCCGTTCTTCTTCCTGCTCTCGCATCGGGCGCCACCTACCAACTGGACCCCGTTCACTCGAGCATCCAATTCAAAATCCGCCATCTGACGATCTCGAACGTAACGGGGATGTTCAATAGCTTCAATGGAGTAGCGACAATCGAGGGCGAGGACCTTTCAACCCTGAGGATAGAAGTCACAATCGATGCCGCTTCGATTTATACGGGAAACCAAAAGAGGGATGAACATCTCAAGACACCGGATTTTCTTGATGTCGCCAAGTATCCGACGATCAAGTTTGTGTCCACGAATGTATTCAAGGGAGATCCGGGAAAGTTAAAGGTGACCGGTAATCTCACTTTTCACGGTGTCACCAAGGAGATTGTCGTTGAGCTCGTAGGCCCCACACCTGAAATCAAGGACCCTTGGGGCAATTTAAGACGGGGGACAGCGGGCTCTCTCATTATCGATCGGAGAGATTTCGGTGTGACCTGGAATTCGGCTCTTAATGCAGGAGGACTGGTGATCGGCAATGAAGTGACATCCTATTTCGAGATTGAATGGCTAAGAAAACCGTAGCAGTAGCAGCTGAGGTAAGCAATTCAGTGAATGCACGACGGCTACACTTACCCGCTTATTACGACGCAGGCCAGTCCGCAATTTCCCACATTCTCCCCAACACCTGCCGTCTAGGAAAAGGCGTCAGGTCTCCTCTTGGCTCATTTCATGGCGTGGAGATCGCCCGATGAGCGGTAAAAAGCACCGCTTCGACAGGGATCTGTGGTATAGGGCAAACAATGAACGTGAATGGCAACAACCGATCCGATATCGCACCGGGCATGCGGGTGAGGGTGATCCGGAAGGAGGATCAGCGAAGCGGCGTCCTTACGGAAGGTGTCGTCCGGGATTTTCTCACGAAATCTCCCCACCATCCCCACGGCATCAAGGTGCGCCTGGAGAGCGGCATCGTCGGCCGGGTGAAGGAGATATTATAAGCAGTCGTGGTAGTTGTGATGTAGTGATCGGATTAAATGGATTGAACTATTCTCTTTCCAAAAAATGCAAACAATGTCATAAATCGGTAACTGCATTCCAATATTTGTCAGTTGTATTTAAAAAAAAGAACTTAATCTCCAAAATCCGGATTTTTCGCAATGCTAATCAACCGGGCTGTTCTATTAAGTGCTTGATTATATTGATGATATAATGTGCGTGATCTCTGGTTCGATTTTTGCTATGACTATGAACAAGCCATGCAAGTCAACTTTAAAATAAGGAGGTATGAACGAATGAAGAAGTATTTTGCGATGATGGTAGCCGTTCTCTTTTTGTTCGGTGTAGTGGGTCCGGGTCTTGCGCAGCAGGACTCCACGACAAAGGCCCCGATTGCTGAGGGAGCTGCAAAGCCGGCCGGAGCCGTCAAAGGCGATAAGAGTGATGCGTCGAAGAAACGCCAGGCCGTGACACCCGACAAGAAGAAGGCATCAGAAGCTCCGGGGATCTCTCAGGGAGCTGCAAAGCCGGCCGGAGCCGTCAAAGGCGAGAAGTCCGAGAAGTCGAAGAAGCGCCAGGCAGTGACCCCCGATAAGAAGAAGGCAGCGGAAGCCCCCGCGGTCGGTGAGGGAATGGCAGCACCGAAGAAGTAACACCCTTACATCCTGATTCCGTAATTTCGAGAGGGGTATTGTCCAGACAATACCCCTCTTTTCAGTTCGACCAACCGTCAATTAAATAAAAAGACCCGGAGTGCGGCCGCTTTATCCTGGTGCGGCTCACCCTGCGTCATGAAGGACGAGGGGATGTACGGAGGTGTTCTGTGAAGGGTCGATGCCTCATTAGCCTCCTGTTGCCACTGATTTTTTTCTGTGTATCCTGTACCCAGCAACCGGAAACGAAGGCTCTTCCCGAGAAGATCGCAAGGGAAAATCCTGAGTCTGCGAAAAAGAAACCGCTTAAAATCATCCATGTCGCCGGTGAGATGATCAGCGTCAATCCGAAGATGAACAAGCTGAGCATCCGAGGGAAGGACGGGGACGTAGAAATTTATGCGACGGCAAAAACGGTCATTCATATTGGAGGGGAAAGAAGCAGACTTTCCGACGTCGCTGCCGGGAATAAAGCGACCGTCAAGTACCTTGAGATAGGCGGAAAAAATATTGCCAGGAGCATTTTTATCGTCCAGGAAGATCGAGAAGAAAAAGAAACTCAAAAAACCGAAATCCCGTCCCTCCACCCCCCCGAAAAAATCACTCCCGATCAGCCTTCAGATTCTCAGAAAAAGTCTTGGCCCCCATCGTGACAGGGAGGGGGCAGGTCTACGCTTGGTTCTTATTCCGACATAGATACGGAATCATGGAAACACGTACCGTGGCGTTTCATGAGAAAATACCCTCTACAAAGAGCGTTTGAAATAGGGTATGGTCATGCAGCTTCGAAAACGGGAATGAAGGAAAGGGAAATCACATCCATGAGGGTTCTGATTACGGGAGGAGCCGGTTTCCTGGGAATCAACCTCGTCAGGCACCTCCTGAGCAAGGAATCGTTCCAGCTCACGGTACTGGATATCGCTGACTTCGACTATCCCGATGTCAGGGATCGGGTGTCTTTTGTGAGAGGGGACATCCGGGATCGGGAGGTCCTTTCCGGAATCGTGCCCGGCCACGATGTGATCGTGCATACGGCGGCGGCTCTGCCCCTGTACAGCGTATCCGATATTTTCTCCACCGAAGTCGACGGTACCCGGCTGCTCTTGGAAGAGGCGATGATGGGCGGCATCGCTCGCTTCGTCCATATCTCGTCGACGGCCGTGTACGGCGTTCCGGATCACCATCCCATTTACGAGACGGATCGGCTCCACGGCGTCGGACCCTACGGCGAGGCGAAGATCCAGGCCGAACGGGTGTGTCTGGAGTTCCGGAACCGCGGCCTCTGCCTGCCCGTCTTGCGGCCGAAATCCTTCGTGGGTCCCGAGCGTCTTGGGGTTTTTGCTCTTTTGTACGACTGGGCGAAGGATGGAAAGAATTTTCCCATGATCGGCACGGGAATGAACCGATACCAGCTTCTCGATGTGGAGGATCTCTGCGAGGCGATCCGGATGTGCATAATGAAGGACAGGACACTCGTCAACGATACATTCAATATTGGCGCGAAAGAGTTCGCCACGATGCGGGAGGACTTCCAGGCCGTGCTGGATATTGCAGGCTTCGGGAAAAAGGTGATCGGTTTTCCCGCGACACCGGTCATCATGGCGCTGAAGGTGCTGGAGCGGCTGAAGCTGTCCCCCCTGTACGAATGGGTCTATGAAACCGCTTCGAAGGATTCCTATGTGTCCATCGACAAGGTGGAGAAGATCCTTGATTTCACCCCTCGACATTCGAATCAGGAAGCGCTGATTCGTAATTTCAAATGGTACTTGAAGCATGTCGACAGGTTCGAAACGCAAACGGGGATATCCCACCGGGTTCCGTGGAACCAGAAGATCCTGAAAGTCGCGAAGCTGTTTTTTTAGTGTTTTTCACATGAAAAATGCCAGTTGAGGGACCATGAGCGCCACTGGAGATTGCCCAACGAGCCTGTCTGATAAGTTGACGGAGTTTGCGAGCCTTCTGAGGGTTCAGCAATGGGTGAAGAACCTGTTTATCTTCCTGCCGCTGTTTTTTTCCCTCCGGATCATGGACATCGAGCATCTGTCGCAGGCCGCGCTGGCCTTTGCAGCCTTCTGTCTTGTCTCCAGCGCTGTCTATATATTTAACGACTTGCGGGATATCGATGCCGACCGGCTGCACCCGAAGAAAAAAATGCGCCCGCTGGCGTCCGGGAGCGTCCCGAAGGGCTTCGCCGTGAAAATCATGGTTGCACTCGGTTCGGCAGGCCTTGCCCTTTCATGGTCCCTCGGACAGGCGATGCTGCAGCTCACCGTGCTGTATCTCTTCCTGAACATCGCGTACAGCCTCAAGCTGAAGCATGTGCCGCTTGTCGACATTTTCATTGTTGCCATGGGGTTTGTGATACGGATCTTTGTCGGCGGGGTTGTGACGGACACGAAGATCTACATCTGGATCGTCATCATGACGTTTTTGCTTGCCCTGTTTCTCGCGCTCGCGAAGCGGCGCAGCGATGTTATCCTGTACAGAGAGACGAACGCCAAGATGCGTGACGTCATCGACGCCTACAACCTGATTTTCATCGATTCGGCCATGATGATCATGGCGGCCGTCGTCATCGTTTCCTACATCATGTACACGGTGTCCCCCGATGTGGTTGCCAAGTTCGGGACGGACAAGCTCTACCTGACGACCGTTTTCGTGGTGCTTGGAGTCCTGCGGTACATGCAGATCACCTTCGTGGAAAACAACAGCGGATCTCCCACGGAAATCCTGTTTACGGACCGGTTCATCCAGTTCTGCCTCGGCGGATGGCTGTTTGCGTTCGCCCTGCTCATCTACCATTTCAGCTGACAGAAAAGGGGATATGACGGCTCGATTCACTCTGGCTGCAAAATACGCCTTCTTTGCCCTGGTTGCGACGGTCGTCAATATTCTGACCCAGTGCCTGTGCCTTTCGCTCTACGCGAAGGCATACAGCCTCTACGTGGCCATGGCATTCGGAACGCTGGCGGGGCTTGTGCTGAAATACGTCCTGGACAGGAAATACATCTTCTATTATTGCGTAGAAAGCAGAACGGAAGACATGGCCAAGTTCGTGCTCTACTCATTCATGGGAGCGTTCACGACCGTCATCTTCTGGTTGTTCGAACTGGGATTTCACGCCCTCTTTGAGCATCCGGCCGCCAAGTATGTCGGGGCCGTCCTGGGCCTGACGACCGGATACGCCACAAAATACCTTCTCGATAAACGGTTCGTATTCAGGAAGGCGGGCATGTCCGGATCCCGGATTACTTGATTCGGTAGATGCGATACTGCTCGTCGGGCGCCCGCACGAAGGCAAACGGCACCGGGCCCCAGGCGCTGGTATGGAATCCGACGCCGGAAACGATATGCATGTTCGTGACCCAGGATGCCGTGGGGAAGTCGAGGGCCGGCAGCTCCGTCGATACCCGCCGCGGAACAGGGGCCGTGTTCGATCCGTTCACCGGCATGACGATGATGTCGCCGGGCGAAACGGAGGGCGAAACCATGTTCAACGGAGCGAAGCCGAGTTCCTGCATGTAATACTGAAATCCCCAGTGTCCCTGGAAGAACGTGCCGCCGGGATGTCCCGCAAACTGGATACTCAGCCTGTGCGCTGCCTCGCGGGCGCTTCGTGCGTGGGTATAGTCTGCCCAGCTCACTGCGAGTCCGACCACGGCCGCAAGAGCAAGAGCGACTGCCAGGCTCCGGGGTGCCACCGGCCGCTTGTCGTACCTTGCATCGATGGCCCGGGCCGCAAGAATAGCCGCGGCGGGCACGAGGGGAAGAATGTATCGCCCGCTGACGGACCAGCTTACGAACGACGAGAAGATGTACACGGCAGCGGCCCACACAACCAGCATCAGCGATGCGGCATCCTTTCGGCGCCTGTAGTCAAGGACGCAGAGCGCTCCGAGTCCGACCCCGGCGGCCACGAAGACCCCAAAATGAACCGGAATGGCCCAGGTACTTACGGAGGGACCGGATCCCGCCACACGCAATCCCAGCGTCGCAGCAAACGCGACGACAGCGCCCGCGGCTATCGCCCAGCGCGACCACAGGAGAGGCGCAACGAACATCAGTGGCGCGATGCACCCGCCGATAAACGCAAGCCCGATGAATGCATTGGCGGCAATTGTCTTTGCCGTGCGCGATTGTGTTACCGCCTCCCCGAATCCCGCATGCCCGTAAGACACCACCGAGAAGGAAAGATACCCCGCAAGGGCCGCCGCGGGAACGGCAAAAGCCCACATCCATCCTCCGGACCAACGTCTGCGCAAGAAAGCGTACACGACGAACGCCGGCATCGCCGCGATCCCGGAGTACTTCGTCAGCACACAGGCCGCCATCGCGAATGCCGATCCCCAAAGGGCACCCTTGTTTTCCGCTTCAATCCCTTTGACCCAGAGTGCCGCTGCCCACACGAGAAATGCGAGCATCAGAATGTCACACATCACGGTCGTGGCGCAGACGAGAAAGGCGGGTGACAGAACTGCGATAATCGCCGCGACCAGGGGCCGATCGGTAAAGCGACCGGCGAGAGAATGGATACCGAGAACCGCAAGTACCGCCGGCAACAGAAAGGCCAGGTGCAAGGCCGGCTCGCTCCATCCCATGATCGACCCCGCGAGTGCCATGTAGTAGCTCGACAGGGGAGGATTCCACATCACCTCGTGCATAGCCTGGGGAAAGCCGTACCAGTTCACGCGTAAGCCGTAGGGATCACCGGGATGGACGGAGATGTGCTTCGCGGTCCAGATGAAGAGCGGGTCGTCGATGTGAAAGGCCTTTCCCGCGAACGGGGCGAGAAGCGCGACGGCAAGAAGTACGAGAAGCAGGGTTGGATTGATGTTCTTCATGGAGTCCGCCCGGACATTCAATGGTGTATCCCGGATGTCAATGCATCCCCGCGTCATCATCACGCGAAGGTGAGCGTCCGTGAATCTACCGTATTGCCCGGGCGTTTGTAAATGACGTTCTTGAGCTGGCGTCGAAAGATGGGGCTGATTTCATAGGCCATTTTTCCTCTTGTTTCAATTTCTTTTCTGCCAGGTTTGATATCCTGCAGCTTGCCGCGGGATTGTTCAATCCCTTGCAGTTGGTTTTCTATTCCTGAAAAATTCATAGTATAGCAGTGGGATGACGACGAGGGTCAGGCCCGTTGCGGCGACGGCGCCGAACATCATGGCGATGGCGAGGCCCTGAAAGATGGGGTCGAAGATCATGACAAAGGATCCCGCTACGACGGCGGCGGCGGTGAGCGCAATCGGTCGGAATCGGACGGCCCCGGCGGTCAGAAGGGCATGCCGGAGATCCTTTCCCTGCCTCCATTCGTGCTCGGCGAAATCGACCAGCAAAATCGAGTTGCGCACGATGATGCCCGAAAGAGCAATGAAGCCGATCATCGAGGTGGCCGTGAAAAAGGCCCCGAAGATCCAGTGACCGGGGAGAATGCCCACCAGGGTGAGCGGGATGGGTACCATGATGATGATCGGGGTGACGAAGTTGCGGAACCAGGCCACCACCAAAATATAGATGATCACCAGCACGGCTGCAAAGGCAATCCCCAGGTCGCGGAAGACCTCGATGGTGATGTGCCACTCGCCATCCCACTTCATCGAGTAGTTCTCCTCCAGCCATGGCTGGACCGCGTCGTACTGCTTCAGCTCATAACCCTCGGGCAGCTTGAGGTTCTTCACGGCATCCTTCATCTTCAAAATGGCGTAGACGGGGCTCTCTTCGGTGCCCGCCACATCGCCGATGACGTAGGTCACGTTCTTGAGGTTCTTGTGGTAGATCGTCTTCTCGCCTGCATCCTCGCGCACGCGCATCAGCTCGGCCAGGGACACGGGGCTCCCGGTTACGGAGGGAACGGTGAGGGATTTGAGACTTGAGGGATTGGCCCGATCCTCCAGGGGCATCTGGAGGAAGATCTCCACGGGCTCCTTCTCTTTTTCCAGGTGGACAAGGCCCGCCACGGAACCGGAAAGCGCGATCCGCATGCTCCGGGAGATGGTCTCGGTGGAAACACCGCTTTCGGCCGCCTTGGCGCGGTTTGCCTCGAAAACGAGCTTCTTCCGATCGGCCTCGACGTACCAGTCCACGTCGACCACTCCGGGTGTGTTTTCGAAGATGTCGCGGATCTGCTTTGCGATCTCAATCTGGCGTTTTGTGTCGGGCCCGTACACCTCGGCCACCAGCGTGCTCAGCACGGGCGGTCCCGGCGGGATTTCGGCCACCTTGATCCGGGCGCCGTACCGATCGCCGATCTCCTTGAGACCCGGCCGGAGCCGCTTGGCGATGTCGTGGCTCTGATCCTTGCGGTCGTCTTTGGTAACAAAGTTCACCTGGATATCGGCCACGTTGGCTCCTGTCCGCAGGAAGTAGTGGCGCACAAGACCGTTGAAATTGAAAGGCGCCGACGTTCCCGTGTAGAGCTGGTAATCGGTCACCTCGGGAACCTGCTTCAGGTAGGAACCCATTTCCTGGGCCAGGGCCGCCGTCTTCTCCAGGGCGCTCCCCTCGGGCATATCGATAATGACCTGCAGCTCGCTCTTGTTGTCGAAGGGGAGCATCTTTACGGTGACGAGCTTGAGAGGGACAAGCACCATGGCCAGCACCAGCAGGCCCACCACGCCGGCGAGCGCAAGATAGCGCTTTTTCGCATTGTCCATGAGCGGGGCGATGATCTTCTCGTAGAAGGGGGCGAAATCTTTTTCAGGCTTGTGGCGAGCCCCGTCTTTTGTCTTGCCCAGCACCCTGTAGCCCAGCCAGGGGCTTACGATAAAGGCGACGAGGAGCGAGAAGAGCATGGCCGCCGAAGCCCCCACGGGAATGGGACGCATGTAAGGGCCCATCAGTCCCGAGACGAAGGCCATGGGCAGGAGGGCGGCGATGACGGTCCAGGTGGCGAGGATGGTCGGGTTGCCCACTTCGTCGACAGCCCTGACGGCCTGGTCGACGCCAGCGCCGTGCTGCTTGAAGTGACGGTGTATGTTTTCGACGACGACGATGGCGTCATCGACGAGGATGCCGATGGAGAAGATCAGGGCGAAGAGAGTGACGCGGTTGAGCGTGTAGCCGTAGAGGTAGTTGATGAGAAGGGTGAGCGCCAGGGTGACGGGCACCGCCACGGCCACGACGGCGGCCTCGCGGATGCCCAGGACAAGCGCGATCAGGATGATCACGGAGATCGTAGCGATGAGCATGTGCTGCAACAGCTCGTCGGACTTCTCCTTCGCCGTCTCGCCATAGTTCTTCGTCACCGTGACGTTCACGTCCGAGGAGATGATGCGCCCCTTGAGCGCGTCGACTTTCGCCAGGGCCTCGTGGGCCACGACACTGGCATTGGCGCCCTTCTTCTTGGCGATGGCGATGGTGACGGCCTCATATTGTCCTGCTGTGTTTCCGGGAATCCCCTTGCGCTGGGCGGCAGGGCCCAGTCCCATGAAGACGTAATTTCCAGGCTCCTCGGGTCCGTCCCTGAGCTCTGCCACGTCCCTCAGAGTGACGGGCTTTCCCTTGTGGACACCAACGACGACGCGCTCCACATCTTCCATACTGCCCAGCAGGCTCCCCGTGTCGACGAAGATCTCGCGGTTGCCTGATGGGTAGGCGCCCGAGGGCAGCGAGTAGTTCGACTTTCCCAGGGCATCCATGATCTGGAAGGCCGAGGCATTGTAGGCCTTGAGTCGTACGGGGTCGAGGACGACCCGGAGCTGGCGGCGCTGTCCGCCGATGACGGTGAATTCGGCAACGTCTGCATCTTTCTTGATCTCCGTGCAGAGCTCGAGGGCCACCCGCCTGAGTTCGTAGCCGGAGATGCGGGGGCTTTCGCTCCAGAGGGTCAGCGCCAGGATGGGAACATCGTCGATGGATTTCGCCTTGACCATCGGCTGGGAAACGCCCGGCGGGATCCGGTCGTAGTTGGACATGAGCTTGTTGTAGAGCTTGACGAGGCTTTCTTCCATGCCCTCGCCGACATAAAACCGCACGATGGTCAGGTTGAAGCCCGGTTTGACGATGGAGTAGATGTACTCAACGCCCTTGATCTCCCAGAGGAGCTTCTCCATGGGCCGCGTGACGCGCTCCTCCACCTCCTTCGCCGAGGCGCCGGGGTAGGTCACGGAGACGTCGATCATGGGGACGACGATCTGCGGCTCCTCCTCGCGGGGGGTCACGATGACGGCAAAGAGCCCCAGCAGAAGCGACGCAATTACGATAAGCGGGGTGAGCTTCGACTGGATGAAGGTGCGGGCGATCCTGCCGGAGATCCCGATGCGGTCGCTCATCTGGCGGCTCCCCCGACGATCCGGCTGCCGTCGACGGCTTTCTCCAGCCCCGCCGTAATGATTCGCTCCCCTGCATTGAGGCCCGAGAGGATCTCGACGCCGCCCTCAAAGGTCTTTCCGGTCCGTACCAGACGGTAGGTGACAATCTCCCGGGTGTCCACGGTGTAGACTCCCGTGAGCTGGCCCTTCTCCACGAGGGTCCCCCGGGGAACGAGGATCGCCTCGCGTTCACCGCGGGGAAGACGGACGCGGGCAAAAAGGCCGCTTCTGAGCCCTTTGTCAGAGAGGGCGATCTTCACGAGGAAGGTCCTTGTCGCCGGGTCCACGGCGGGGACGATTTCGATGATCTTCCCGCTTGTTTTGAGGCTGAGAGTGTCGATGGTGACGGAGGTGTTCGTTCCGACCTGAACCGCTCCCGACAGCGACTCGTCCACGGCGGTCTCCAGGTGGAAGCCGCTGTCGCCTTCAACGGTGAACAGGGGACTCCCCGGGACGGCCATGCTGCCGGGGTCGACGCGCCTGTCGGTGACCACGCCCGCAACGGGTGCCGTGATCCGTGTGAAGTCCTGCCAGACGCGGGCTTCCTCAAGCCCGGCCTTTGACTGCTCGAAATGGGCGTCGGCCGTTTTTTTCTGCGTCTCGATCTGGTCGATCTCCTGCCTCGCCAGGGCTTTTTCGTCATGAAGCTTCCTGTAGCGCTGATACGTGAGGTCGGCCATGGTCCGGCCCTGCCTTGCCGCCTCGAAGGCCTGTTCGGCGCCGCGCACCTTCTGGGCGATGTCGCGATCGTCAATGGTCGCCAGGAGCTGCCCCGCCTTCACGCGGTCGCCCGCCCGGACGGTTACGGCCGTCACCGTCCCCATGACGCGGCTTGCGACGATGCTTGCGATCCTGGCTTTCACCGTGCCCGATGTTTCGTACTCGTCATTCACCTTGACCGCCTGTACGGCCGTGACGGTTACGCCGCTGATTTCCGGCCGCTTGATCTCCGCCGTTCCGGGAGCCACCCTGTCGCCGCAGCCCGGAAGAAGCGCCAAAAGGATCAGGATTGCAGAAAGACCTGCGCGTTGCTTTATCTCCGCCGTATTCTTCATCGTCATTCCTTTTTGTCTTCCTGCGCGATTCCGAGGTCGTTGAGGATTGTCCCGCTTTCCCAGCCGAGGTTGAGGACGGCGACGCGGTACTCGTTTTCCCTCGCCACAAGGCCTGCCCGCGCACGGTCGAGGACCACCTGGGCATCCAGCATGTCGACGATCGGCGAGAAGGAGTTCTCGTAGCGCATCTGCACGAGGCGCGTACCTTCCTCGGCCGTCAGCAGGGCCTCCCGTGCGAGTTCCAGGTTTGCCCTGGCCTCCTCCACGCCTAGCTGGGCTTGGTAAAGCCCGTATGCCACGGCCTTCTTCAGACCCAGCAGATGCTCCTGGGCCTGTTTTGCCTGGTGCTTCGCTTTTGATCGTTCGTATTCGCGTTTCGTGCCGTCGAAAAGATTCCAGCGCAAGAATGCCGAGACCTGCCAGCTGTCGCCTTCGGTGCCGAACGGGCGTGAGGGATCGTTCCACTGCAGGGCGCCTCCCAGTCCGATATAGGGCAGGTAGTCCGACTCGGACATCCCGATGTTCTTCTCGGCATTCTCGTAGCGGAGCTCCATGGAGCGCACGTCGCCCCGCGCCAGGGAAGCTTTGTCGTATTCCCCGATCTCCTTGGGTTGGAAGTCGGGAATCTCGCCGGCCACATCGGCCGAATCGGAAAGGCCCAGCAGGAGTCCCAGCACTCTGCGCGCGAGGTTGTGGTTCTTATCGGTCGTGACTTTGCGTTGTCTTGCCTCGGCAAGGGCGGTGCTTGCACGCAGCGTGTCGGCATACATGCCGAGGTCTGCCTCATAGCGCAGCTTCGCGATCCGGTGATGCTCCCTGGCGTCCTCGACGCCCTTCAGGGCCACGGTAAGCTGTGCCCTGGCCGTGTAGACCATGAGCCAGGCCTGGCAGACCTTGAAGGCGATTTCTTCTTGTCTGCGGGACAGCTCGATGCGGCCTGCTTCGTGTTCGCGTTTCGACATGTCCAGGCCGACCCAGGCCTTTGGCACGAAGAGAGGCTGCTCGAGGCCGAACTGAGTCTGGTAATCGTCGACGGGGTTGGGGTGGTTCAGGCTGTCGATGGCGAAGTCCTGCTGTGTGAAGCGCCCCTGGTTGAGCTTGGCCATGAAGGCGTAGGTGGGGTTGTTGGTGCGGAGGTAGCGTTCCTCAAGATAGACTCGGGGCAGCAGGCTGCTGCGGGCCACGCCGATGTCGTCCTTCCTGGCGGCAACGGAACTCTCGGCGGCCTTCAGTTCGTTGTTGTGTTCCAGGGCGTGGCGGATGGCATCGGGGAGGGTGAATCGCAGCTCTTCGGCGGCGGATTCCATGGAAAAGACAATCGAGAACAATGCGAGAAGAAAATGAACGCACCTTTTCATGTTAGAAATCCTTGATCTGAAGATGGACGCCGTCCCTGTATTCCGTATCGGGCAGCCGCTTGCCTTTTGCATCAACAAGGGGATTTCCTTCCAGCGTGGTGAGGGACAGCGATATTTCCTTCCGCCCCGATTCTTCGTATCGAGCGGTGAACGCTCTTTCCCACTTTTTCCCCGGGTCGAGAGCCGGTACCCTGTAAATCCTCGGCTCCCGCGAAGCATCCTTCCTGCCGCTCTTTTCCATGTAGCGGAGTATCACGGCATCGGATTTCGCTTTACCGACATTTTCCACTGTGACGGGGATGTAGATTCGTTTCCCCTTGCGTATGGTATGGGTGGCCTTCCCGACCAGGGGCATATTCTTTTCCCCCTCTTTCACATAAAAGGTGCCCATTCTTACGGTCAGCCTGTTCGTTTCCGGACCGGTTTCGGCAAAGGCCGAAACAATGCAGAGCCCTAGTGAGAGGGCAATGGAGAACACGACCAGGAGGAACGGCTTCTTCATGATGTTTCACCTCCGGAGCCTTCACGGGGCTCTTTACGAAAAAAACAGGGACCACAGAATGATCACGGTCAGGAACATCCCCAGCAGGAGGCTTCCCAGGCCGAAGGTGGCCGAGATGAGCTTCAGCGGAATGCTCGGGTGCTCGCGCTTCATCGCCTCGAGGCGCCCCTCTGAAACCAGGCGTTCGTACTCGAGGGGTCTCTGCTCCTTGAGCTCCTCGAGACGGTACCTCCCCGTGAAGATAAGACGGTCCATGGGGAATTTGTTCGGAATAAAATGCGTGTTGAAAAAATGGATCGTAAAGATAAACAGGGCCGCGAGCAGCGCCTCCTCGGAGTGCACCAGGGCGGCGATATTCAGGACCCATCCGGGGACGATGTAGGAAGACCACTCGGGCTTCCAGAGAAGAATCCCCGAGCCTCCGATGGCGAACATGCCCCAGAATACGGCGAGAAAGTCAAATTTTTCCCAGTAGGTCCAGCGGTCGAACTTCGGAGGATCGCCCTTGTTGAAGTACCATTTGAACATTCCCTTTAGATCTTCGAGATCCTTGAGGTTCGGGAAGAGGGAGTCGGGGCCGAGCAGGCGGCCGAACCAGCCCTTTTTTCCTTTGCCCCCAGGGAAGAGGAACCGCAGGGATTCGACGGAGACGTACGCCATCCCGACGATCAGCAGGAGGGCTGCGCCGCGATGGAAAAGACCCGCCATATGTGCGCCGCCCCAGAGGCGCGTGATCGTCCCGGCCCACTCCGTGCCGGCGTACTTGAGGGGGAATCCCGTGAGAACGAGGGTGAAAAACGACAGCACCAGCAGCACGTGCATGATCCGGTATTTCACGGAGAAACGCTCCACCTGCTGAAGACCCTCGCCGCTTGCGAGCACCGATGGCGGGACGGTCCCTTCTTTTTCCATGCGGTCCTGCTCCCAGTATACCTTCCGCCACCAGAGGATCGTGTGGATCCAGAAGAAGGCGAGTGTGCCCACGAGAAGTCCTGACATGAGGAGGAAGGTGATGTAAAGCGACGGGTATTTCGCCCGATCCGTATAATCCGGATGTGCCTGGTAGCTGAGGAACCGGGAGTGGAAACCGCTATGGCACCGTCCGCAATTTTTCTCGAGATTGGCGGGGTTGATGCTGGAGCGGGGATCGTCTTTCGGCAGAATGTTGTGCGTGCTGTGGCAGTCGGCGCAGCCGGCAACCGGCGCCGGATAGCCAAGCTCCTGGACCTTTCCGTGGTAGGTGCCCTCGTAATAGGCGACCATCTTGTCGGAAAGGTTGTTGCGCTTCATCATGGTGCTATCGCCGTGGCAGCGTTTGCATTTCCCGGTGTAAAACTCGCGGGCCTCGGCCGGGTATTGCTCGAGCGAGGTGTGGAACACCCGGGTATTGTGCAGGCCGTGACAGTCGGCGCAGCTGGCGGCGTCCTGGTTTCCCTTCAGAACCGCTTCGCCGTGGCCGGAGGCCGTGTAGTCGGCGTTGCCGTGGCACTCGGTGCACTTCTGGATGATGGCGAGCTTGAAGTTCTTGTTCTTGTCCTTCTTGACCGCGTGGATGTTCCCGTGACAGTCACTGCAGCGGAAATCTTCCTGGAGGTAATGGAAATTCTGTCGGTATTCTTTCGCGATATCCTGGTGGCAGCTCCCGCAGTTGACGGGTGCCGGCTTTTCCTTGCCGTCGCGATGCTTCTCGACGTTGGTGATGCCCGTATGGCAGCTTGTACAGCCATTGTCGGCGTGAATGGATTTATTGAAATCGGAACGGTAGAGCGCTTCGTCGTGACAGAAGCGACAATCCTGGACCGCCGGGGCAGGGGAGGGCCGAAAGAGCAGGCAGAGAAGCGCCAGCAGGAGAAGTCCCGCCCGGAATCGGTTTTGCGATTGTCTTGCCCCGTGCATCATCGATTTCATCGGTTCCTGTCCGCAAAGAACATCGTCATTTCGCTGCCTTCATCTCCTGCCAGTCCTTCATGCCGCCAAAAAGCCTTAAGACACGGTAGCCTTTCGTCTCCAGATAACTGCCCGCCAGGAAAGTCCGGAAGCCGCGGTCGTCGACGAGAACCACCGTGCGGTCCAGCGGGATTTCGCCATAGCGCCGGTTCATCCTGTACAGGGGTATGTTGACGGCCCCTTCGATGTGGCCCTCTCTGTAAGATGTCTCCGAGCGCACATCGACGAGGAGAAGATCTTTTCGTTCTGCAAGCATCTGCATCAAAGCCGGAGCCTTGACGGAGCGGATCGATCCACGGGGGATCCGTTCGACCGTCTCCATGGAATACCCCGCCTGCTTCCACGCGGGGATCCCGCCTTCCAGAACATGAACCTGCCTGTATCCTGCCTTGACGGCCGCCTCCGCAGCGCGGCAGCTCCGGTAGCATCCCGCACTCTCGCAGTAGAACACGATGTCGCGCTCCTTGTCCGACGTCAGAATGGCGGAGTTGTTCTCGATCTCCTCGCAGGCGAGGCAGCGGGTACCGGGAATCCGATGATCGAGGCATTCGAGCTCGCTCATTGTATTGAATACGGGGAGTCCCTTGTCGGATACCATCATGGCGCTGAGCGTCGGGGCATCGATGACCTTCCATGGAGCTGGGGCCTCCGCAGGCTTTCCACAAGCCGCAAGTGCGACGAAAAGAATCACCGCCGCGGTGGATAGAATCCACAGCATAGTCTTGCTGAAGTCTGACTGCCTACCCCGCAACATCATGCCTTACTGTCTCCGGTCTTGCTTCTAACTGCTGTTTTGAATAATTTCCTGTTGTCGCGACCCTCAGCCCTCCACCCTCACCCCTTTCTTCACTCAGAGGCCGGCACCCCGGTAAGTCCCCAGTCAACCATCTGCGGCTCTGCGATGGGTTCCTTCGGCATCGGGTAACTGTCTTTCAGGAATTTTCCGACATTTCGCACCTTGAGTTTTGTGAAGAAGGCCGCATTATCGGCATGGCAGTCCGTGCAGCCGTCAGGCTTTCCTTTCTGTCCCAGAGTTTTCTTGGCCGACACGGGCAGGTTGCCATGGTAGATCGGGAACATCACGGCCTGCGTCAACGCCGGCGCTGGACGTCCCTGTACCTTGTCCTTCTTGATCTCGTAAAGCTGATCAGCCACGAAGACGACGTTTCGAAATCCCAGATCGGTCAGCGCTTTACTCATGAGGCGGATATCCTCCTCGGTGGCCACCGTGGTCTGTTTCACCTTCTGGCCGGTGAGGGTAACGACCTCAACGGTCGTGAGCTTTTTCTGGCCTGCAGTCGCTTTTCTGACATGCTCGAGGCCGATGGGTCTCACAATCCCCTCGGAGAGCATCTCCCCGAACCACTGGTTCACCTTGGGCACCGCTGACACGTATCGCTCACCATCCCCCTTGACGCGCTCGTGGCGGTCGCCCCAGGGTTTCCAGAGCTCCGATGCCATCTGCTTCAGCTCATCCGGGCGGGTGATCAGACCGGCCTTGTCCGTCGAGTACCAGGCGGGCTGTCCGGTACTGTGGTCCATGAGATAGACACTGCGGGTCTTTCGCTCCGGTGCGTGGCAGGCTGAGCAGTGAAGCAGGTAAAAGTGAAAGGTCGCCTTGTGGAAGAGCGACCGGTGGATGTTGTCCGGGTTCTTTGTTTCTTTCGGCATGTCCGACCGGGTCTGCTTGTACTGGCCCTCGAGATGGCAGCTCGCACAGGTCTTCATTCCCGCACCGTCTAGGTCGTTGCGGGCCGTGGACGTGGGCGACCATCCTTTGCCGATGCGGTGCCGGAGGCGCTCGTTCTGCGTCTTCCCCGCGAGGGTGTGGCAATCGGTGCAGCGCAGACCCGCCTTCAAGTGCAGATCACCCGCGGGCAGGTAGAGGGTCCCCGATTTCCGGCCATCCGTCTGTCGATGGCACTGGGTGCAGTTGTCGGACTCGACGGACTTCCCGATGAACGAGCTCCACTTGAATTTTCCCTCCGGTGTGAAGAGCGTCCGATTCGCCCAGGCGTACTGGACGACAGGTCGGTGGACAAAATTCCAATCACCCTTGCGGAGTGCATCGACATCGGGATTCGGAGCGGTGTTTTCAGGGGTGAATACGGCTCCCTTGACCTCGCCAAGCCCCGCCCCGGCCGTGGCGGCCCATCGATAGTTGCGGCGGACAAGCTGTTCGTTCCGGCGGTCGAGGCGGTAGCCCTTCAGATGGCACATCAGGCAGTCCCCCTCTACAGCACCGCTTTCCCTGAAGCGGCTCCTGCCGTCTGGAGTGTAGCGGGACGTGTAGTCCCCGTCCAGGGTCAGGGGTTTTGCGGGTTCCCCCTGAACGAGGTTTTTCGAGAGGTCGCGCCTGCCGTCGGCTTTTCTGCCGAATTCCATCGGGCCTCCGCCGGGGTGGGTCCAGCCACCACTGATTTTATCACCGGCGGCGATCCAGTCGTAGGTGGAGAGGCCCATGTCGCGGGCACTGGCGTTTTTCTTTGCGGCGACTCTTTCCGTGAAGGTGCCCGGGGCGCCTCCTTTGCCAAAGGTCCCCGGGGAAAGGATCCATGGACGTTTCGGGTCGTAGCCGTCTTTCATCTCGTCGAAACCCTGCTGGAAATGGGTGCCCGACGTGATGGTCATGTACCCGTGGCAGGTCCCGCAGGTCTTGCGGGGCGAATAGGGGTCGGTGCTGTTTCTCGACGGGGTGATGCGCTGCCCCTGCTCGTTCTTGAGCCAGATATCCTCGTGCTTCCAGTCCGGCACGCGCGCGGCATCCAGCGTGATCGGCACGAACAGGGCCAGGAGAAGGAGGAGAAAGGCTTTCTTGAACCGGCTCATGAGAATCCCCGCTTTTCAGGGTAGCAAAACGAAAAATCTCGGTTCAAATCCGGCAATGCATTTTTTGCCGGTCCCGGCACCCCGAGGGAGTGCCGGGACCGGATCAGAACAAAGTTGTCGGCCTCAGGGCTCGAGCGGTGCGCTCGGGTCTTTTGCGAAATCCTGCGCCGACCCGTCATAGAGCTTTACGTTCTTGTAGCCGAAGGATTCGGAGAGCAGATACCACCAAATCGAGGCGACCCTGCCGCTGTCGCAGTAGGCGATGATCTCCTTGGACGTATCTTCCCCGACGGCCTTCTTGGCCATGGCCTCGAGGTCGCCCATGGCCTTGAATGTCCCGTCTGCATTGTAAGCCGCGGCGGTGGGCAGGTTCACGGCGCCCTTGATGTGGCCCGGTCGGGCAACGAAGTCGAGCTTCTTGGCGCCGCTGTAGAAGTCGGGCTCGCGGACATCGACAATAATGACCTTTCCCACGTTGCTCAGGACGTAGGCCTTGTTCACGAAAATGGTTTTGCTGAAGGTGCCCCGGTAGGCTTTCGCCTTGGGCTTCACGACTTCCTTCGAGACGGGCTTTTTGTCGGCAACCCACTTCTCGAAGCCGCCACTGAGAATGGCCACGTTGGCCACGCCGGCGTATTTCAGCGTCCAGGCCACGCGGGTGATGTTGGCCCTTTCGCCCATGTTGGCCGTGCTACCCAGGACGACGACATTCGTCGCGGGCTCGATACCTGCCGACGACAGGATGTCGCGCAGGTCGTCATCGGCGGGCAGTTCGTTGAGAAGACCTGCCTTCTGGATGGCCCAGACGCCATAGAAAACATTGATGGAGCCGGGGATGTGGTCGGCGTTGTAGTCTTCCACCTTGCGGATGTCGACAACGGTCACCTTGGAAAGATTCGCCTGGAGCCAGTCCGCTGAAACGACGGTATCCGCGGCCAACGCCATCGCAGGGAGGCATAAAAGAAGAGCCAGAATACCTACCATGATTTTCATTCTTGCATTGAACATACAAACCTCCTTATGGATTGTTGGGAATGGGTTTTGGTTTATGGATCAACTCCAGATTTGTCCTAGAACTGTTTTTCAGAAGGGTCTCCATGGTGAGGAAACCCTTCCTGTCTTCGTGACAGGTGTCGCAGTTGCGGGTTCTCTCCGTGCGCTTCCGGATATTATGAATGGGAGCGTCCCAGTAGTTGGGCAGGGCATCGAAGTTCACCTGTTGGATCCCGGTGGGCTTGAAACTCTCGCGGACGGTGGGGATGATACGCAGTGTGGTAATCTCCTTGCGGTTTCTCGGGCTTGTTCCGAGGATAAATCCCGGCTTTGCCTGGGACCCTGCGCCGAGGTGGCAATCGTAGCATTGCCGGTACTCGCCCGCAGAGTGGCAGGCAAAACAACTGGCCGTCTGACTGTGCTTCATGTGGGCCACGCGGGCTGTCAGCTTCGTCTCCCTGCCGGGCTCGTGGCAGTCGGTGCAACGCGGTCGATCGCGTACTTCCTCCTTGAGGGCGTAGGCCTTGCCGTCACCGTGCATCTCGTCCATCGTGTGACAGTCCATGCACATCATGCCCTTCTGGTAGTGGACGTCGGCGTTGCCGCCGTACTCGCCCGTGTATTCCGGGTAGACGCGCCCGCCGTGGCAGAATGCACAGGTCTTGCCCTCGTCTTTCCGAACAAACTTGTGCTTGTTGATGAGGCCGACGCTCACGCCGCCGATAGACGGTGACTTCACGTGGCAGTCACCGCAGGTGGCGTGGCAGGATCGGCAGGATTTCTCGAAGACTTTCTCGTCGAAGATCTTCGCTTCCTCCTTCGACATCCTCTTGGTGATCCGGTTTCGTTGTCCGATGGTCGTGTAGTGGAGCGACTTTTTGTAGGTGGATGCAATCTCCTGGTGACACTCCCCGCAGAGGGCCAAGTCGTCCGAGGGGCGCTTCACCATGCCCTCGTGTGCGGCATCCTTATCGTCGTTCTTGTCGTTTCCCTTGTGACATTGGACGCAGCCCTTCTCGAAGTGCTTGTCCGTCTCGATGAGCTTGTGGTCGACGAGGAAACTCAGGTGGTAAGTCTCCGCCTTGACCGGCGGAGGCGCCCCCGCTCACCCCTCCCCCTCGCCCTCGGGAATGACAAAGGGCTTGCAGGTCTTCTTGAGTTGGGCTTCGTCGGTGTGGCATGTCACGCAGGAGCTTTCGTTTCTGGCAGGGCTGGACGAGGACAACATCAGAAGCAGGACAGGCATCAGGAGGAGTATTGTCAGGATACTGAGCCGTACCTTCATAGGTCATCCATGGAGTAAGATAATTTATCGTACTACAGCATCCTGATCGAAACAACGCATTTCCGTCGGCCCGGCCCCGTTCCTTTGTCTTGACAGGGCATATTTCTCATTATAATTGGGAAGAGGTAAGAACGGATCACTTTCACACTCTAGTGGGAATGATTGTCATTTGCAATAGAGGCTTTGACGAAGGGCTCATCATGGCGACGAAGAAACCTGTTTCCCTGGAACGCAAAAGCGCACCCGTCAGAGAAAGAAATCTCCGACCGTCCGAAGCGCTCAGCAAATCCGAGCAGGAGAAGGTAGTTATTCTCGATGCCATGACCGAGCTCGTCCTGTACCTCGATACGGATTTGCGGGTGAAATGGGCGAACAAGGCCATGCACGACGCCTTCAACCTCAAGGCCGGTCAGTTAAATGGGAAACACTGTTACCGGGGGTTGCACAACCGCAACAAGGCCTGCAGTATTTGTCCGGCGGAAAAGACGCTCAAAACCGGCAGGCCCCACGAGATCGTCGACATCTCGTCGTATAAGAAAAAGTGGGTCCTGCGCAGCTATCCCGTGCGGGATGAAAAGAACGTCCTGACCGGAATCGTCGAGATCGTGACGGACATTACAGAGCGCAGGCGGGTGGAAGAAGCCCTGAGTCAATCGGAACAGAAGTACCGGGAGCTATTTGAAAACGCCGGCGATATCATTTTCATTCTTGATTTCGACGGCAAAATTCTGTCCTGCAACGCAGCCGCCTCCAGGACGTATGGGTACGAGCCCGGGCAGATGGTCGGTCTCAACCTGGCGGCGCTTCTGGAAAAGGATTCTCTGCCCGTTGTCCGGGAACTATTCAGCAGGAAGCGCGACGAGCTCGACGTGACGAGCCCGCTGGAGTTTCTTACGTACACGCGAACAGGCGAGGGCGTCTGGCTGGAGGTCAATACCCGGAGCGTGAAGGAGAGCGGCGAACGGGTGGCCATACACGGCATTGCCCGAAACATCACCGAGCGCAAGCGTATGGAAGAGGCCCTCAGGAAGCGAGAGCAGGAGCTGGAAGAAAAATCCCGCAACCTTGAAGATGCGAACAGCGCCCTGCGGGTTCTGCTCAAGCGCCGGGAGGACGACAAGGCGGAGCTGGAAGAAAAAGTCATCTGTAACGCGAGAGAGCTCATTCTCCCCTACATCGAAAATCTGAAGATCACGTCCGTCGACAGCCACCAGTTGAATCAGTTGAAGATTCTCGAGAGAAATGCCAACGAGATCATTTCCCCCTTCCTCCGCACGCTGTCGTCAAAATACCCCAATCTGACCCCCATGGAAATCAAGGTCATCAATTTTATCAAGGAGGGGCGCACCACGAAGGAAATGGCAGCGCTTCTGAACGTATCCACCCGAACCGTCGAGGTTCACCGCGATCATATCCGGAAAAAACTGGACCTGAGAAACCGGAAAGCCAATCTCAGATCTTGTCTCATGGCCCTGTAGGGAAATGTATACGTAATTAATATACGTATAGAATACGTGTATATTCAGTATTGTCATTTTCCGAAAGAATGCATGTAATGCAGCACAGAATTCCCTGCCACCCTCTTATACTGTTGACGAGGATGCGGGATGAAAGGATGCGAGAACATGTTTCATGAGAGCCAATGTGACTATTGCGGCGAATGCCTGTCCCGATGCCGGTACCTGGACTTCAACAAGGAGAGCGGGTCGGAGGCTCTTCGCACGCTTGCGGCGGGCGGGAAGTCCGAATGGATTTACGATTGCGTGACCTGCATGGCCTGCGACGAGTATTGTCCGACGAAGGCACGGCCCTTCGATCTCATCATGAAGAGAATGGAAGAGGCGGGCGATTTCACCGATCCGAAGCTGCGTGCCGACATGGCCGCGCGGTTCAAGCCTGAAGGGGAGCCGAAGCCCATGCCGCCCGCCGAGCGCGTCATGTCCATCTGCGTCATGCAGGGCAACATGCCCTGGGCTGTCCAGGGTGAGCTTTTCGAAACGATCCCCCTTCTCAAGGGGAAGCACTATTTCTGCAATGTGCTGTTCGCCCACATGGGCGACGAGTCTGTCCTGCGCGAGCGCCTGCAGGGCATGGTCGACAACCTGGCCAAATCGGGGGCGAAGGAAATCGTCTTTGTGCACGATGACTGTTACGCTGCGCTCAAGGGAGTTGCCCCCGAGTTGGGCATCAAGATCCCCTTCCGGCCGGTTCATATTTTCGAGCATCTCCGGGACGTCTTGAAGGAGAAAAAGGGGAAACTCAAGAAACTCAACATGAAGGTTGCCTACCAGCGGCCCTGCGCGTCGCGCTATACGCCGGAAAAAGATCCCCTTGTGGACGAGATCTTCGAGCTGATCGGTGTTGAGCGCATGAAGCGCCAGTATGAGGGGATCGATGCCCTCTGCTGTGGCGTGGAGGTAGCGGGCCCCGGTCTCAAACTCTTCCCCCGCGGGAAGAACTACGAGCCCTTCCGGGTGAAAAACGTCGAGGATGCAAAGGCCAGCGGCGCGGAAGCGATGGTGTATCTGTGTCCCATGTGTTTCGCCATCCTCAACAAGAAGGTGCGCGAGGCGGGACTGAAGAATTACATGATCAGCGACATCTGCCGTCTCGCCCTGGGCGAGGAGCTGCCGGCGGAAAAGCCCGCTTAATGAAGGGCGATCGAAACGGGACTACCAATGAGGATGCGTCGGGAATGGAAATTATCGAATTGAAGATCGGAAAAAATGGCCGCGGTACGTACACGGGACTGGATGGAACTTTTGCGAACGTCGTGGAGTGCTGTCTGCGAAAAAAAGTTCTGCCCGGTTTTCATGAAAAGGACCTCATCGCCGATGCGAAGCTGAAGGACAAGACCCTGACGCTGGTTCTCGCCGGAAAGCGCACAGGAGCCAAACTGACCGAAATGATAGACATCGCAATGCTGAATATAGGGGCCTATCCCGATGCCGGGGGCAGGACGGATTTTTTCATAGACGTTACGTCTGAAAAATAAAAAAGAGGGAGGACGCTATGGCTTTAATCACGTCACAACAGTATCTGGAAAGCGTAAAGAAGCTCAAACCCAGGGTGTACTGCGGCGGGAAGTGGGTGGAGAACCTGCTCGACAATCCCGTCACGAAGTCCATGGTCATGGCCAATGCGGCGATCTACGATCTGGCGCAGGAGCCGGAGCACCAGGGGGTGATGGTGGGCAAATCCCACTTGACGGGCGAGCCCATCAACCGAAATCTCAATGTGGCACGGAACATCCATGATCTCGACATGCGCCAGGAGATGGCCCTGCTCACCAGCCAGACCGTGGGTACCTGCAACTACCGTTGCGTCGGCTGCGATGCCCTCAACGCCCTGGCCTCAACGACGTGGGAAATGGACCAGGTCTTGGGCACGAAATACAATGAACGCTTCAACAACTGGCTCAAGATGGCCCAGTCTAAGGATCTGGCCGTCTCGGGCGCCATTACAGACGCCAAGGGCGACCGCAAGAAGAGGCCCACCCAGCAGGATGAACGCGATGTCTTTCTCCACCTCGTCGAGAAGCGCGACGACGGGATCGTGGTGAGGGGCTATAAGGTGAGCCAGAGTGGCGCCATCGGCGCACACGAAACGCTCGTCCTGCCCGGCGGTGGGCTCAAGGACGACGAGGGGGATTTCGCCCTGTCCTTCGCCGTACCCAACGGATCCCCCGGGCTGACCTACATCTGCCAGTACAACGCCTACTCAGCCGAGCGCGAGTACTTCGGCGAAGAGACTGAAGAGCTGGGCAATCCCCTCTACGGCCAGCGCGAGACCTCGACGATGGTCTTCGACAACGTCTTCATCCCCTGGGAACGGGTGTTTATGTGCGGCGAGGCCAAGTATGCCGGCCGGCTGGTGACCCGGTTTGCCAAGGCCCACCGTATGAACTGCGGCGGGGCCTGCAAGGTCGGGTTTGCCGACGTGATCATCGGAGGGACGATGCTGGCGGCCGAGTACACCGGCGTCGACAAAGTGCCCCATATCCAGGAAAAGATCATCGACATGGTGCGCTTGAGCGAGACGTCACACGCCTGCGCCATCGCAGCGGCCATGCGTGGCCGCGAGGAACCGAAGGGGTCGGGCGTATTCCTGCCCGATGATCTCTTCGGCAACGCCGCCAAGCTCAACATCGCCCACGGGTTCTGGGAAATCATCAAGAACGCCGGCGACATCGGCGGCGGTCTTGTTGTGACGATGCCGAGGCTCAAGGATCTGGAGAACCCGGAGGTCGGACCGACGCTGAAGAAGGTCTTCGGAGCCGCAGCCCCCGCCGAGAAACGGCTCAAGGTTGCCAAGTTCCTCCAGCACTGGGCGGCAGGGCTTCACGGGGCGGGCACCTGGCACGGCGCCGGCGCCCCCCAGACCCAGCGGTTCATGTTCATGGTGCTTACGGACTTCGAGAAGAAGAAGAAGATGGCCAAGAAGCTCATGGGCATGAAGGAAGACGCTGCCCCAGCGGCAGCTCCGGCAAAGAAATAACCCGTCTGATTCGATCGTCGAGATAAGAGGCAGGGGAAACCCTGCCTCTTATCTCGTGATCGATCACACCGGAGACTCAGCCACCCGGACATTTCCGATTCCGGAACGTGGTGGCACACTGCGCGGGTAAGCATTGGCTTTATTTTGATTGAGCCGGTTCGTACCGGAAACGATATCCAATGCCAGGCTCGTTGATCAAAAATTGCGGACGGGCAGGATCCTTCTCCAGCTTGTGCCTCAGCTGTGTCATGTAAACGCGCAGGTACTGGGTGTGCTCGACATAAGAGGGCCCCCAGACTTCCTTGAGCAGCTGGCGATGGGTCACAACCTTTCCCGCGTTCTGCACGAGGACCAGCAGCAGCTTGTATTCCAGGGGGGTCAGGTGGACCTCTGTGACCCCGAGGAAGACCTGCCTTTTCGCATAATCGATTCGCAGGTCATCGGCCGAAAAAACCGATTCCTGTCGCCCGCTTTTCTGCATTTCGGCATGGCGGATGGCCACGCGGATCCTGGCCAGAAGCTCGCCGACGCCAAAAGGCTTCGTCAGATAATCATCGGCGCCTGAATCGAGAGCCCGAACCTTGTCGTTCTCCTGCTCCCGGGCGGAAATGATGATGATGGGCACCCGGGACCATTCCCGAAGCCGGCTGATGACCTCGAGTCCGTCCATGTCGGGCAGGCCGAGATCGAGGAGCACGGCGTCGGGATTCCGGATTGCTGCCTGTGCGAGTCCATCCCGGGCCGTTTCCGCTTCAACGAGGCGATAGCCTTCGCTTTCCAGGGCCACCCGGAGAAAGCGTCTCATTTGAATGTCATCTTCAATCAGCAGGACGAGTGCCTTGTCCACAGGCATGAACCTTACCCCTTCTCCGCCGACGGCAATATCGCCTCCCCCTCCAGGGGAAGTGTGAATAGAAACACCGCGCCGCCTCCGGGTCTGTTTTCAACCCATATGCGGCCTCCGTGCGCTTCCACGATGGCCCGGCAGATGGGCAGACCGAGGCCAACCCCACCAGCCGGCGATATGCCGCGTGTGAATTTTTCAAAGATTCTCTCCTCAAGGCCTGCCGGGATGCCGGGCCCCCTGTCTGCGACTTCAACCAGGACTTCTGCGTTCTGCATTCGGGCGACAAGCTCGACGGGTGTCCCCGGGGGCGTGTGCTGGAGGGCATTTTCCAGGAGATTCGTGAGGACCTGCTCCATCAGGACCGGATCGAAGGGAATGAGAGGCAGATTTTCCGGGATTTTCACGCCGAGGGGGTGATTCTTCAACCGTTCGGAGAGCCGCTCGATAACGGCACCCGTGATTTCCTCCAGGGACTGCCAGTCCTTGTTGACCTGGATTGTACCCGATTCCAGTCGCGTCATGTTGAGCACATTGCGGACGATGTGGTTGAGGCGCTCTGCCTCCCCGTAAATGGTTCTGACCAGTTCCTCCCTCTTTTCGTGCGCAAGGTTTTCGCCCATGCGGAGCAGGGTGTCGGCCGCTCCGTTGATGGTCGCAAGGGGCGTTCTCAGGTCATGGGATACAGAGCTCAGAAAGACGTTCCGCAGGCTTTGTTTCTCGGCATTGAGGCGCTCGCGTTGTGCATCCTGGGCAAGAATGACCCGCTCCAGGGCCATGGCTGTCTGGTTTGCGAAGGTCTCGAGAAGATGAATCTGCTCCGTTTCGAAGGGCTCCTTCGGATTCTCCGGAAGAATGCCGACAACGCCAACCGGACCGGAGGACGCAATCATGGGCAGGTAGAGGGCCTTGGCCCCCGGAAGGGTATCGGTTCCCATGCCCGCCGACTGCCTGTTCTCCAGGACCCACTGCGCGACGCCCATCTCTTTTTCATCCGGAGCGAAGGTGCCCACCCCCGTCGGGGGGACGACAAGACGGCCCCGCTCATCGGAGACGAGAATGACCACCTGGCTTCGGAAGACCTCGCCGATGTGCTTCACGGCGATATCGCCGAGTTTCTCTTTTTTCCGCTCCCGGGCCAGATCCCGGCTCAGGCCGTAAAGCGCAGCGGTCTTTCTCTCCCGAAGCCGCGCTGCCTCAGCCTGTTCACGAACCCGCAGGGTGAGCCCGCTGATGACCAGGGCCACGGCGAACATGACCCCGAATGTCACGAAATACCGGACGTCGGAGACTGCAAAAGTGAAATAGGGAGGGACAAAGAAAAAGTCGAAAGCCGCAATGCTCAGGAGGGTGGCCAGCAGCGCTGGCCAGCGGCTTGTGCGGGTCGCCGTCACCACGACGCCGAGGAGATATACCATGACCAGATCAAGAAGCTCGAAATAGGGGAACATGATGGCTGAGATCCCCGTGGCCGCAGCCACCGTCGAAACGGACCAGAGCCATTCAGAGGGCTTCCGGGGCAAAGGGGTATTTTTCTCCATGGGCCGGGGCAGACTCTCGGGGGCATCCCCGGTGATGACATAGACATCGATGTCGCCGCTTCCCCGGACGATTTCATCGAGCGGGGAGCCCAGGAGCTTGTCCTTCCAGCGAGGATGGGTCGGCTTGCCGACGATGATCTTGCCAACGTTGCGCAGCCTTGCGTAGCTGAGAATCTCCTCGCTCACCCGGTGTCCCGTCAGCGTCACCACCTCGGCGCCCAGGCTTTCGGCCATACGCATGTGCTCCGCCAGCAGCCGCTTGTCCTCCTCGGATGCGCGAACATGGGAGGGCGCTTCGACGTTGACGGCGATCCACTCGGCGCGCAGTCCCGCGGCCATCCGCCGGGCTGCCCGGATCAGGCGGACCGAGCGCGGATTGGGCCCGATGCAGACGAGAATCCTCTCCGTGGCCGGCCAGATGGCCCGCACCCCCTGCTCGCGCCGATAACTTTCCATCTGCTCATCGACACGCTCGGCCGTGCGTCGAAGTGCCAGTTCACGAAGAGCGATGAGGTTTCCCTTCCGGAAGAAGTTCTTCATCGCCTTTCTCGCCTGATCGGGGATGTATACTTTTCCCTCCTTCAGGCGCTGCAGAAGATCATCGGGCGGCAGATCGACAAGCTCGATCTCATCGGCCCGCTCCAGAAACGAGTCCGGCAGGGTTTCCCTTACGAGGACGCCGGTGATCTGATAAACCACGTCATTGAGGCTTTCCAGATGCTGGACATTGACGGTGGTGTAGACGGAGATTCCGGCACAGAGAAGTTCCCTCACGTCCTGCCAGCGTTTTTTATGGCGGGCGCCGGGGACATTGGTGTGGGCCAGTTCGTCCACGAGGATAATGGAAGGATTGCGTGCCAGGGCGCCGTCCAGGTCGAATTCCTGGAGGGTATTCCCCTTGTAGTAAATGGAGCGACGGGGCAGGGTCTCCAGACCCTCCAGGAGAGATTCCGTCTCCCTGCGCCGGTGGGTCTCGACGAGGCCGGCGACGATATCGACGCCCTCCCCCCTCCTCACCCGCGCCGCTTCCAGCATGGCATAGGTTTTTCCCACGCCGGGGGCGGCGCCGAAGAAGACCTTGAGCTTCCCCTGTCGCTGCCGCTCTTCCTGCTGTTTGACCTGCTCAAGAAGGGCTTCGGGGTCGGGTCTTTTTTCATCCATACCGGGACAGCCTGTGAAAAATTGCCGAGGATTCTAATTGCTGAAGTGTAACAGAATCACCGCAGGGCCTCCAGCGCCATGTTCAGCTCGAGGACCGGGACGACGGGCTCCCCGAGGATGCCGAAATCCCGATCCCGCAAATGGTCCATAACAAGGCTCTGCACCACCTTCTCCGCGAGTCCCCGGGCCTTCGCAATGCGGGGGACCTGGTAGAGGGCGGCAGCCTGACTGATGTGGGGATCGAGGCCGCTGCCGGAAGCGGTGACCAGATCCACGGGAATCGGCCGGCGATTGTCCGGGTCGGCGTCGCGCAACGCGGCGATCCGCAACCGTACCGCCTTTGCCAGTTCCGGGTTCGAAGGTCCCAGGTTGGAACCAGCGGAGGCCGCGCTGTTGTATGAAAAAGGAGCTGTCGCCGAAGGGCGCCCCCAGAAATAGCGGGGATCGCTGAAGGGCTGCCCGATGAGAGCCGACCCCACAGGATGGCCTTCCCTGATGAGCAGGCTTCCATTGGCCTCATGGGAAAAAAGGAATTGTGCGAGTCCCGTGATGCACAGCGGGTAAACGATGCCGGTCAGCACCGTCAGCAGCAACAGTGAAAGAATAGCCGGGCGGATGAAGTGTTTCATGAAGTATCTCCTCAAACCAGGTGCAGGGCCGCAAGAATCAGGTCGATCAGCTTGATGCCGATAAAAGGGACTATCAGGCCGCCTGCACCGTAGACGAGCAGGTTGTGGCGGAGAACGATTGCGGCGCCCATCGGCCGATACCGGACCCCTTTCAAGGCAAGGGGGATCAGGGCGACGATGATCAGGGCGTTGAAGATGACCGCCGAGAGGACCGCGCTTTGCGGGGTTGCGAGCCCCATGATGTTGAGCGCAGACAGGGAAGGGTAGATGCCTGAAAACGCCGCAGGGAGGATGGCAAAGTACTTGGCCACGTCGTTGGCAATGCTGAAGGTGGTGAGCGTCCCCCGGGTCATCAGGAGCTGCTTGCCGATTCCGACAATCTCGATGAGTTTCGTGGGATTCGAGTCAAGATCGACCAGGTTTCCCGCCTCCTTGGCGGCCTGGGTCCCCGTGTTCATCGCCACGGCCACATCGGCCTGGGCCAGGGCTGGCGCATCGTTGGTCCCGTCGCCGGTCATGGCAACCAGATGTCCTCCGGCCTGATAATCACGGATCAACTTGAGCTTCGCCTCTGGCGTTGCCTGGGCGAGAAAATCATCCACACCGGCCTCGGCGGCAACGGCTGCGGCCGTCAGTGGATTATCGCCCGTGATCATGACCGTTCGAATCCCCATCCGCCTGAGTTCCGTGAACCGCTCCCGGATCCCGCCCTTGACGACGTCTGTCAACTGAATGACCCCGAGAGCACGGGCCCCGTCTGCCACGACAAGCGGTGTGCCGCCCCGGCGGGAGATGTCATCGACGATCGATCGGATCTCAGGCGGAAAGGAACCGCCCTGAACCGCCACATAGGCTTCCATGGCGTCCGCGGCTCCTTTGCGGATCTGACGCCCGTCGAGATCAACGCCGCTCATGCGTGTCTTTGCCGCGAAGGGGATGAAACGGGCACCGAGGGCCTTGATGTCCCGCTCCCTCAGGCCGTAATTCTTTTTGGCCAGCACGACGATGCTGCGGCCTTCGGGGGTCTCATCGGCAAGCGAGGCAAGCTGGGCTGCATCGGCAAGGATTTTTGCATCCACGCCATCGGCAGGAAGGAAGGAGGCCGCCTCCCGATTGCCAAGGGTGATGGTACCGGTCTTGTCCAGCAGGAGGACATCCACGTCGCCTGCCGCCTCGACGGCACGGCCGCTCATGGCGATGACGTTGGCCTGGATCATCCGGTCCATGCCGGCAATGCCGATGGCCGAAAGAAGCCCTCCGATGGTCGTCGGGATCAGACAGACGAGCAGGGCAACGAGCACGGTGATGGTGACAGGCGATCCCTGGCCGGCAGCCTGGACGCTGAAGATCGAGAACGGCAGAAGCGTGACCGTGGCCAGCAGGAAGATAATGGTCAGGCCGGCAAGGAAAATGTCGAGGGCGACTTCGTTGGGGGTCTTCTGCCTCCTCGCACCCTCCACCATGGCGATCATCCGGTCCAGGAAGGTCTCACCGGGACTCGACGTAACGCGGATAACGAGCCAGTCCGAAAGCACCCGCGTCCCCCCGGTCACGGCGCTGCGGTCCCCGCCGCTTTCCCGGATGACGGGAGCACTCTCGCCTGTAATGGCGCTCTCGTCGACAGAGGCAACCCCGACAACCACCTCGCCATCGCCGGGAATGATATCCCCTGTTTCCACCAGGACGAAATCGCCTTTGACGAGCTGCGAGCCCGGGATGAGGACTCGATCCGCGCCGGGGTCGGGGCCGGAGAGCTGCTTGGCCAGAACATCCTTCCGTGTGCTGCGCAGTGCCTTTGCCTGGGCCTTTCCCCGTCCTTCCGCCATGGCTTCGGCGAAATTACCGAAAAGAACGGTAACCCAGAGCCAGATCGACACGGCCAGAATGAAACCGGGGCTTTCCTCGCCTCGTCCGGACAGGGCATGGAAAAAGAGCACCGAGGTCAACACACTGCCCACCTCGACGACAAACATGACCGGCCGCCTCATCATGTGCAGAGGATTCAGCTTCAGGAATGCATCGGTGATGGCCTGCCGGAGAAGAGCACCTTCAAAAAGGGTGAGGGTTTTGATCTTTCGATTCATCGTCTCGATCTCCCGTGAGCCGGCCTCAGGATGCCATGAATTCCGCAATCGGTCCGAGGGCCAGGGCCGGAAGAAACGTTAGCGCGCCCACCAGAAGAACCACGCCGACAAGCAGAAGCACGAAAAGGGGTGTATGGGTTGGAAGAGTTCCGGCACCGGATGGAATGACTTTTTTCCTCGCCAGGGACCCCGCCATGGCCAGAACCGGGATCATCACCCAGAACCGGCCGATCAGCATGGCGATCCCCAGGGAGATATTGTAGAAGACGCTGTCGGCATTAAGGCCGGCAAAGGCGCTCCCGTTGTTGTTTGCCGTCGACGAGAAGGCGTAGAGAACCTCCGAGAAACCGTGGGGTCCAGGATTTGAGATGCCGGCAAGCCCCGCCTTTGCCACCACGGCAAACGCGGTGCCGACAAGGACCGCGGCGGCGGGGATGAGAATGACGAGGGAGGCCATTTTCATCTCGAAGGCCTCGATCTTCTTGCCCAGATACTCCGGTGTACGGCCCACCATGAGACCGGCCACGAAAACGGCGATGACGGCAAAAACAAGCATGCCGTAGAGCCCGGAGCCGACGCCTCCAAAGACAACCTCCCCGAGCTGCATGAGCCAGAGGGGAGCAAGGCTTCCAAGAGGCGTGAAAGAATCGTGCATGGCATTGACCGACCCGTTCGAAGCGGCAGTGGTGGCTACCGCCCAGAGTGCCGAGTTGACGATGCCGAAGCGCGCCTCCTTGCCTTCCATGTTCCCGCCGGGCTGCGTGCTTCCCGCCGCCTGCTCAACCCCGAGGTTCGAGAGGGCAGGATTTCCGGCCTGCTCGCTGCACAGGCAAAGGATCATCAGCGGAATGAGAATGACCATCATTGCCGCGAGAATTGCCCAGCCCTGCCGCGTATCGCCCACCATTTTCCCGAAGGAATAGCAGAGAGCCGCGGGAAGCAGGAGGATGGCGAGAAGCTCCAGAAAGTTTGAAAACGGGGTTGGATTCTCCAGGGGATGGGCGGAGTTGACGTTGAAAAAGCCTCCACCGTTTGTCCCGATTTGCTTGATGGCGATTTGCGAGGCCGCAGGCCCCATGGGGATGACCTGCCCGGTAACCTCGTTGCCCTCGCTGTCCAGCGTGCTCTGAAGAAGCGGAACCCGAACGGCGGGGCCGAGCGACTGAACGACGCCCTGAGAGACGAGTACAAGGGAAACCACAATGGCCAGGGGAAGCAGGATGTACAGGACGGAACGGACCATGTCCGCCCAGAAATTTCCGATGGTCTGCGAGAGGCTGCGCTGGAGGCCCCGAATGAAGGCTACAAGCGCCGCCATACCACTCGCCGCGGAAACGAAATTCTGGACCGTGAGCCCGATCATCTGTGTCAAATAGCTCATGGCAGTCTCTCCGGCATAGGCCTGCCAGTTGGTATTGGTCACGAAGCTGACCGCCGTGTTGAAGGCAAGGTCGGGAGCGATGGCACTGATCTGTTGGGGATTGAACGGAAGGAATACCTGGCTGCGTTGGATCAGATAGAGCAGGAATGCACCTGCGGCGTTGAACAGCAGCAGGGCCGTTGCGTATTCCTTCCAGGTCATCTCCCGTTCGGGCCGGATGCCGCAATTTCTGTAAAACCATCTTTCGAAGGGTGCGATAAGCCGGTGCAGAGGTGTAGCTTCTCCGCTGTAGACGCGAGCCATGTACAGGCCCAGCGGCTTGACGAGAATCAGCAGAACGATGAAATAGATGCAGATCTGAATCATGCCCGTGGCGTTCATGAAAACACCTCCGGCTTCAGAAGCGCGATAAAGAGGTAGATGAGAAGGGCCAGGGCGATGAGGCCGCCAATCAGGTAGAGAAAGGACATTTCACTCACCCGCTCGGAGTCTCTCAATCCAGCTGACACAGAACCAGCACAGAATGAAAAACACCGCGATGATACTTGCGTAGAGGATATCCATAAACTCTTCACCGTCCGTTCGAGAAATCGCGTCAGGCGTTCCCCACTCGCTGCTGAAGGATCCGGAACTTCTCACTGAGTTTGTTGCGCTTGGCCTTGAGCGCATCGGTTTCCTGATCGACTTCGGCCGTTCTTTTCCGAATGGCCGGTAATTCGACATCCCGGAGATGATCTTTGGCGAGTCTGTTTTCCACAGTCAGGACCTTTTTCCATTCCAGCGGATCGTCGCTTCGAAATCTTCCCTTTGTCACTTTGTGCTTTACGAGAAGGTCATCGAGCGCAAGAGAACTGGAAAATTCGTCGAGATCCGATTCCGTGAGCGTTACGTAGAGAGCTTTCCCCTCAATGAGTACGGGAAGGCGGTACATCCCGGAATTCTCGGTCAGCGCCAGCAAGCGGGATTCATGATCCTTGAGCATCTCCAGAAGTTTTTTATTCTCGCGAATCATCCTGTCCAGCCGATCGATTTCGCTGCGCAGACTGTTCATCTCCTTTCTTGCATCTTCGCGCGTTTGTGACTGGATCGACAGCGGGTTGACCAGGAGCAGGAGAACAAGGACGGATGGGATAATTTTGTATCGATTCATATTGTCCCCTTTGCCTATCATTTTTTTCAGGGAAACTTCTCCAACGCTTTGTGTTACAGTAGCAATGAAGGAATAAAGATGTTGTTAAAATCGGGGGCTGAAGAATAAAAAGATGATCAATAATTCACAGATGAGAACGTGAATTACCCATACTTCAAACCAATGCGAGGGGGTTTCCCATGGAACTGTTGAAAGCCATTCAAGTTAGAAGAAGCATAAGAAAATTCAAAAGTGACCCGGTGCCTGATCATTGTATCAAGGAACTGCTGGAAGCCGCGAGATTGGCGCCGTCGGGATCCAATCTGCAGGCAACCCGGTATGTTGTCATAAAAAATCCAACAGAACGGCAAAAACTGAAAGAATGCACCCCATTGCCTTTCGTTTCACAGGCCCCCGTTGTCATTGCATGCTGCATCGACAGAGGGGCCATGGCCGATACACTGGTGAGATACAAGGAGTTAATGGAGGCGCAGGCGTTTGTCGGGACTCCGCTTGCCGATGATACGACGTTGATGGAGGCGACAGCCAAGAGGCGCAGCAGCATGGATCCGGCTACCATCAAGGCGTATCTGACGCTCAATGCGGCCATTGCCATCGAACATATCGTTTTGCGGGCGGTGGATCTGGGGCTGGGAAGTTGCTGGATCATGATGTTCGACAGCGCAAAGACAAAGACCATGCTGGGATTGGATGATAGGTACGATGTGGTCGCCCTGTTACCCATCGGCTATCCGGATCAGGCCCCGGCAGCACGACCAAGGCTTCCGCTGGAAGACCTGATTATAAAAGAGGTTTAGGTTCGGGGAAAGCCGGTTCACAGGCATGGCGAGGTGGCTTTTCTTTTCCGGAGCACGGCTCAGCTTTCGCGATGACGAGGCATAAGGCCCATTCCAGGTGTGCTTGCTTTGATGTTGATCCTGCAGGAAAAGGAATTTATAATTGCACATTATGGAGCAGGTAAATCGTCGGGAACGGAAGCCTACCGCGATGACAGAAATGCAACGTCCGCTCGGGAATGTTCCATTCGAGACCCTTCTTGTCGACATCTCGGCTCGATTCGTCAATCTCCCTCCTGAACATGTGGATAGCGAGATACGGGATACACAGCGGCAAGTTTGCGAATGCCTGCACATGGATGTTTCCTCGCTCTGGCAACTGTCCGAAAACCATCCCGGGTCGATGTTGTTGACCCATTTTTATGTGCCGCCGGGTTTTCCGCCGGTGCCGGAGATCATGAACGCAAAGGAGAGCCTTCCCTGGTGCTTGGGGAAAATGCTTAAAGGCGAGAGCATTATTTTATCCCGACTGACCGATGCTCCTGCCGCAGCGGAGCGCGACCTGGAGCTTTGGCAGCACTACGGCGTCAAATCGGTCCTGGCATTTCCGCTGTCCGCGGGGGGCGGTGAGGTGCTCGGGGCGTTAAATTTTAATGTCATTCGGGATCAGAGGGGCTGCCCGATTGAACTCGTCAACAGGCTGCAGCTTGTTGCGCAGATATTTGCCAACGCCCTTGCCCGCAAGCGCACGGAGCAGTTACTGCGTGAAAGCGAGGAGCGCCTGCAACTGGCTACGGATTCCGCGGGCGTGGGCCTGTGGAGCATGGAGCTTGATACCCGTGAGGTCTGGGTCACTGCAAAGATCCGGGAGTTGTATCCTTTCGCGCCGGACGAGAAGCTAAACGCCGAGAGTTTCCTCAAGGTGATCCATTCCGAGGATCGTGAACGAGTTAACCAGGCCATGCGGCAGGCCGTGCAGTCCGGTGCGTCATTTATCGAGGACTATCGCATTGAACTGCCTGATGGAGGCCTCCGCTGGATAGCCTCTCGCGGGCGCCTGCGTCTCAACCAGTCTGGTGAAACCGACCTCATGATGGGTGCATCCCTTGACATCACCGAGCGCAAGCGGATGGAGGTTGAACTCAGGGAGCAGCTGAAGGAGATCGAGCGGCTGAAGCTCCGGCTGGAAAAGGAGAACCTCTTTCTACACGAGGAGCTCCATGAGCAGCATGGCTTCGAGAAGATCATCGGCAGCAGTGACGCCCTCAACTATGTCCTGTTTCGCGTGGGGCAGGTAGCCCCGACCGATGCCACCGTACTGATCCTCGGAGAGACGGGGACTGGAAAGGGAATGGTCGCCCGTGCCATCCACGGCCTGAGCTCACGTAAAGGCAGGCCGATGATTACGGTGAACTGCGCCGCCCTTCCGGCAAACCTCATCGAGAGCGAACTCTTTGGACGTGAGAAAGGGGCATTCACGGGGGCCCACGCGAGGCAGGCGGGACGCTTCGAAGCGGCCGACAGGGGGACGTTGTTTCTGGACGAGATTGGCGAGATGCCTCTGGAGCTCCAGTCCAAGCTTCTGCGGGTGCTCCAGGATGGAGAATTTGAAAGACTGGGCAGCAGCAAAACGGTCAAGGTGGATGTGAGGGTGATCGCCTCGACGAGCCGTGAACTGAAGCAACAGGTGCATGACGGGAGATTCAGGGAGGACCTTTACTATCGCCTGAACGTTTTCCCCGTCTCGCTTCCTCCGCTGAGAAAGAGGATCGATGATATTCCACAGCTCGTCAGGCATTTCGTGGATAAATATGCCAGGAAAATGGGGAAAAGCATCGAGACCATCCCGAAGACTGCCATGAAATCGCTGCAGCAATATGCATGGCCTGGAAATGTCAGGGAGTTGGAACACATCATAGAGCGGGCCGTAATCACCACGGATGGCAATGTGATCCAACTATCCGACAATCTTGAGCCCCTGAAAAGCCAGGAGATAGTAACTGAATCATCCCCCCGTGATCTCGCCGGCATGGAGCGGGACCACATCCTGTCCGTCTTGAAAGAAACTGGCTGGAAAATCGAAGGTCCGAGCGGTGCAGCATCAATTTTGAAATTACACCCCAGTACGCTCCGCTTCCGGATAAAAAAATTGAATATCCGGCGCCCCGCATAGCAACCCTCAACAAAGAACCTCAATATGTTGAGCTTCTTCAATATGTTGAGGCTCTTTTCTTTATATTTCTATATATGGAAATCGAACATACTATATATATAGTGTATATTCAATACCTTGTATCGAATCCCATCATTTCTTGACGTCTGGAATGCATCTTGGATACTAAATATAGGAAAGGCTTGTCATCATCGCCATCCTTTGCCGGCGCAGAAGCGTACAAACAAACCATAAATTCCAAAAAGTTCCAAACTTGAAAAAATGGGCATACGTGAAAGGAATGCAGATGACTGTCGTCTTCGAGGTTAAAGCATTAACAGGGAAAATGCAGGAGCTTTACCAGACCTTGCAGGCCCTTCTTCCCACAATGCGTAAGGAAAAGGGATGCCAGGGTTGCCGTGTTTCCCGTGACATGGAGGATGGGGATGTTTTCATGCTCTCCTCTGAGTGGGAACTATCGGAAAGCTTCGAAAATTATATGCAGTCCGCCAGCGGCAGCATTCTTCTCGGCGCCATCGATTTGCTGGGAGAGTCCGCGCGAATCCGTACCAGCGGCGATGACCGTTGGGAGGATATCGATGCTTTCAAACGCAAAAGGCGGGAGGCTCGGGCGGATCGGATCAACGGGTAACAAGGGTTACGACAATCGGACACATGAAGTTCTATTGCAGATGATTGGAAAATCAAAGAAGGAGGTTGTTCAGCACGGAAAAGAAATAGGCGCAGTCACTATTCCATAAGAAAAGAAGGATCAGGGCGGACAAAAGCCGTCTATAACCGGACAAGAAAGGAAAGTGTAGATGAAGAAAGTATTTGTTATTGCGGTGGCGGTTGTATGGATGCTGTCCCTGTGGACAGGGGTTTTTGCACAGGCAACCAAGGGAGTGGAGCCAGCCAAGGTCGTGAAGGAGAGGACGGCCGTCATGACGGCCACCGTACAGGCCATTGATCTCAAGACGCGGGTAGTCAGCCTGAAGGGACCGGACGGGAATGTCGTGGATCTCAAAGTAGGAGAAGAGGCCGTGAATCTTCCCCAGGTCAAAGTCGGTGATGTCGTGATCGTGAAATTCTACGAATCGATCGCCGTCGAAGTGATCAAACCCGGACAGTTCGCCGGTGCGGGAGAAAAATCGGCCATCGTCAGGGCAAAGCCCGGTGAGATGCCGGGGGGAATGGCGGCCCGACAGGAAACCGTGACGGCCACCATCACTGCCATCGACAAAGCGAAGAGCACCATCACGCTCAAGGGGCCGGAAGGCAAGGCGGTTACCGTCAAAGTGGAAGATCCCGGCAACCTCGAAAAAGTGAAAGTAGGGGATGAACTCCTGATCACCTACACGGAGGCACTGGCAATTTCCGTCGAGCACGCGACGAAAAAATAGAATTGGGAAGACTGAGCCTAAACATTTCATAAAGGAGGATAAGAGATGCGAAGAAAATATTTGAGTCTACTTGTTGCCGCCATGTGCCTTTTCATGGTTGCAGGCTGCGCGACGACGATGAAACCGGTTCCAGCTCAGGATTTGAGTCCGAAGTTGAAATCCGGTGCACTGGTTCAGAAGACGAACAATTTTGAAGTCATTCTGGATACGTCGGCGTCGATGGACGATCCTTACAGCTGGTACCATTTTGAGTATACGAGCCCGGTGAGAACGACGATGATCGAGTACGAACAGCACCTGGTGCGGCTGTTCAACGACACGATCCCGAATATCAAGCTGACAGCGGGACTTCGCGATTTCGCGGGGAAGCGCATGCTGTCAAGGCCGTTTGAGACGAAGCTGTGGTACGGGATGGCCCCGTACGTGAAAGCGGATCTGGGCAAGTCGATATACGATATCAATACATACGGTGTGGAGAGCCCCCTGGATCTGGCCCTGGATGCCGGCACGGCGGATCTGAAGCCGCTGGCGGGCAAGTCTGCGGTGATCATATTCACGGACGGCCTGGAGATGCCGAAGGCGGTGGCGTCGGCTCAGGCGATGAAGGCTGCCATGAAAGAGAACATCTGCATTTACGCCGTTCAGATCGGCAATAACCCTGATGGCAAGGAGCTGCTGCAGCAGGTCGTGAAGGCCGGTGACTGCGGCGTCTTCGTGACGGGAGAAGAAATCTCCACGGCTGCCGGCATGGCCGCCTTCGTGGAGAAGATATTCCTCGGTCCTCCTCCTCCTCCCCCGCCTCCCGCCGAGGTACCGCCCGCGGCGATCGTTCCGCCCGTTGTCGTTCCGCCTGCGGCTCCGGAGAAATTGGATGCCATCTATTTTGATTTCGACAAGTACCTCGTTAAGACCGAGTCTCGTGATGCACTCAAGAGAAATGCCGACTGGTTGCAGGCGAACAGCGACTACAGGGTCCGGATAGAGGGCAATTGCGATGAGCGCGGGACCAACGAGTACAACATGGCCCTGGGCCAGAGAAGGGCCGACGCGGCGACGAAATACCTGATGGATCTGGGCATCGCCAAGGATCGGATCAGCGCGGTGAGCTACGGCGAAGAAAAGCCGATTTGCCAGGAATCCAACGAAGCCTGCTGGTCGAAGAACAGAAGAGATGACTTTATCGTGACGAAACCATAACCTGCTTTAGCAGGCCGAAGGCCGGCGACGGCCTTCGGCCTGTCAATGCAGATGTTCGAATAGTCCTCGATGTTGCCTCGCGCAGCCCACCCGGGATCGTTCCGGAAGGGCGGCGCAGGGAACTGTGCGGGGAGAACTGCAATAAATAATTCACTACGCAAAGAGGAGACAGAACATGCGAAACAAGCCGGCACGGTGTCGTGAGAAAGATCCGATAGGGCGATTCTACCGGTTCATCCTGCACCTGGCAGCAATAACCCTGCTGCTAGTCCTGGTTGCCGGCTGTTCAAAAGGGCCCCAGGAGGCCCCTCAACCACCGACCGTAGAAGTGACGATGGTTATCCAGAAGAATGTCCCCGTCTACAGCGAGTGGATTGGGACGCTGGACGGCCTGGTGAACGCCACCATCCGGGCCCAGGTCCAAGGATACCTGATCAAGCAGAATTACGTGGAAGGCGACCTCGTGCAAAAGGGACAGATCCTCTTCGAGATCGATCCACGGACTTTCCAGGCGGCTCTTGAGCAGGCAAAAGGGCAGCTGGAGGCCCAGCAGGCACGCTGGACAACCGCCAAGGCAAACCTGGCCCGCATCAAGCCCCTGGCCGATCTGAATGCCGTCAGCAAGAAGGACCTGGACGACTCCACGGGGTCCGAGCAGTCGGCCCGTGCAGCGGTCATGTCCGCACAGGCAACCGTCGACAAAGCCCAACTCGATCTGGGCTTCACCAAGATCACCTCTCCTGTCGACGGCATCTCCGGTCTTGCCAAGGCCCAGATGGGAAACCTCGTTGGACCGGGGGCCACGGAAGAGCTGACGACGGTCTCGACGGTCAACCCGATCAAGGTCTACATCCAGGTCAGCGAGCAGGAGTACCTCCAGTCCGGACGAGACGCGGAACAGAGGGTCGGAAAGCTGAGAGCGGAACTCATCCTGGCTGACGGAAGCATCTATCCCCAAAAAGGCAGTTTTGCATTCGCCGACCGACAGGTCGACGTGAAGACGGGGACCATCAAGGTGGCGGCCGTTTTCCCCAACCCGGGCAATTTCCTGCGCCCCGGCCAATACGGCAAAATCCGCGTCGCGACCTCCGTCCGCAAGGATGCCCTGCTGGTGCCCCAACGTGCCGTGGCGGAGGTACAGGGAAAGTACATGGTGGCCGTCGTGGGGGCCGACAACAAAGTGGAGGTACGGCCCGTGAAGCCCGCCGAGCGCGTCGACAACCTCTGGGTCATCCTTGAGGGCCTCAAGCCCGGCGAGAGGGTCGTAGCGGAGGGAATCCAGAAGGTCCGACCGGGCATGCCGGTGACTCCGAAGCCCTTTGCAGAAGTCCCGGCAAAGACCGAAGCGAAGCCTGAAGCAAAACCCGAAGCGAAAGCAGAGGAGAAGGCCCCCGCCCCGCAGAAATCCGCCGAGCCGGCCAAGGCCGAGAAGAGGTAGACGACCATGTCAAAATTCTTCATCAACCGCCCCATCGTGGCCATGGTGATCTCCATCCTCATGGTCATCGTCGGCCTGGTGGCCATGTCGGGCCTGCCCACGGCACAGTTCCCCAACATCGTCCCCCCGGAAATGCAGGTGAAGGGCATGTACCCCGGGGCGGACGCGCTCACCGTCGAGCAGTCGGTGGCCACACCCATCGAGCAGCAGATGTCGGGCGTGGACAACATGAACTACATGTATTCCCTCAACGCGAACGACGGCTCGATGAAGCTCACCGTGAACTTTGACATCAAGACGGACCCCAACACGGACCAGATCCTTTCCCAGATGAGATCCAACCAGGCCAACTCGCAGCTGCCCACGGACGTGATCAACCAGGGCGTCACGGTTCAGAAGTCGACGTCGTCGCCATTGATCATGTTCGCCCTCTTTTCCCCCAACGGGACCTACGACAACGTTTTCCTGGCCAATTATTGCTACATCAACATCAACGACCAGATGACCCGCGTGCCCGGAATCGCCAGCGTCACCGTTTTCGGTGCCGGGCAGTACGCCATGCGCCTGTGGGTGAGACCCGACCTCCTTGCCTCCCTGGGCATCACCATCCCCGAGATCGTAAGCGCCGTCCAGCAGCAGAACACCGTCAACCCCTCCGGCCAGGTAGGCGGCGAGCCGATACCGCCGGGCCAGGAGTTCACCTATGCCGTTCGCTCCCAGGGCCGCCTCGAAAACGAAAAGGAGTTCGGCAACATCGTGATCCGCGCCAACGCAGACGGATCCCTCGTCCGCGTCAAAGACGTGGGGCGAATCGAGCTGGGGGCCCAGTCCTACAGCATGATCGGCCGACTCAACGGCAAGCCCGCCGCCCTCGTCGCCCTCTACCAGCTGCCGGGCACGAATGCCATCGAGTCCGCTGACGGCGCCAAGAAGGTGATGGCGGAGCTGAAAGAGCGATTTCCCGCCGACCTGGACTATGTGGTTTGTCTGGATACGACGCTGGCCGTAACCGAGGGCATCAAGGAGATCGTCAAGACCCTCTACGAGGCCCTGATCCTCGTCATCATCGTCGTTTTCATCTTCCTGCAAGGCTGGCGGGCGACACTCATCCCTCTCCTGGCCGTTCCCGTCTCCCTGGTGGGGACCTTCGTGTTCTTTCCCCTCCTGGGGTTTTCGATCAACACGCTTTCGCTCTTCGGGCTGGTGCTTGCCATCGGGCTTGTCGTCGACGATGCGATCGTCGTCGTCGAGGCCGTGGAGCACCACATCGAAAAAGGGCTGTCACCCAAAGATGCGACGCTCAAGGCCATGGAAGAGGTTTCGGGCCCCGTCATCGCCATTGCCGTAATTCTCGCTGCCGTTTTCATCCCGACGGCGTTCATCCCGGGGATCACGGGGCGGCTCTATCAGCAGTTCGCCGTGACGATCGCTGTCTCCGTCATCATCTCGGCCTTCAACGCCCTGACGCTTTCTCCGGCCCTGTCGGCCATGCTGCTCCGGCCGAAGAAGAAATCCTGGGGTCCGCTGCAGAAATTCTACGACGGGTTCAACAAGATCTTCGGCCGGTCAACGGACGGGTACGTGAAATGGTGCGATTATCTGATCCGGAAGAGCAAAATGAGCCTGTTGCTTCTGGCCGGTGTGGCTCTCATGGCCGGCTTCTTCGGAAAGCACCTGCCGGTCTCCTTTCTCCCAGATGAGGACCAGGGGTTCGTCTACGCAGGGCTCCAACTTCCCGACGCGGCCTCCCTGCAGAGGACCGACGCCGTGACCAAGAAGGCCGAGGAGATCATCATGAAGACTCCCGGCGTGAAGTACTGCACCACCGTTGTCGGCTTCAGCATGCTCAGCGGGGTTTCCAACACATACAGTACCTTCTTCTTCATCACGCTCGAGGAGTGGGCATTGCGGAAAAAGCCGGAGGAGCAATACGGCGCCATCAAGGACCACCTGAATCGCGAGCTGAGAGGGTTGACCGAGGCCATCGCCTTTGCCTTCCCGCCCCCCGCCATCCCCGGGGTCGGGACCTCGGGAGGCGCCACCTTCATCCTCGAGGACCGGGCAGGGAAAGACATTGCTTTCCTTGCAGAGCAAACCAGCAAATTCCTCGATGCGGCTCGGAAACGGCCGGAGCTGACCGGCCTGAGCACAACCTTCCGCCCGACGGTGCCCCAGGTCTTCGTGGAGGTGGACCGCGACAAGGTCCTCAAGCAGGGGGTGGCCCTCTCGGACGTCTACAAGACCCTGCAGTGCTTCATGGGCGGTGCTTTCGTGAACTACTTTAACCGGTTCGGCCGTCAGTGGCAGATCTACGTCCAGGCGGAGGGCCAGTTCCGTACAAAGGCACAGAACGTCGGGCAGTTCCGTGTGCGAAACAACGCGGGTGAGATGGTCCCTCTCTCGGCCGTCACCAGCGTGCGCTCCACGGCGGGGCCGGAGTTCACTATGCGATACAATCTGTTCAGAAGTGCCCAGATCAACGCATCGGCCGCACCGGGTTACAGCTCGGCACAAGCCATGGAAGCCCTCGAACAGGTCTTTGCCGAGACGATGCCGAGCGAGATGGGCTATGACTACCTGGGCATGAGCTACCAGGAGAAGAAGGCCCAGGAGGGAGTGTCGCCGGCCGTCATCTTCGGGTTCTCGCTGCTTTGCGTGTTCCTGATCCTTGCCGCCCAGTACGAGAGCTGGACGCTTCCGTTCAGTGTGCTCCTCGGGACTCCGATTGCCGTCATGGGCGCCTTCTTTGCCCTGTGGCTGTTACGGTACGAGAACAACGTCTATGCCCAGATCGGGCTCGTCATGCTCATCGGGCTTGCAGCGAAAAACGCGATCCTCATCGTCGAGTTCGCCAAGATGGAATACGACAAGGGCAAACCCGTTATCGAGGCGGCCTTGACGGGTGCGAAACTGCGGCTGCGGCCGATCCTGATGACGTCCTTCGCCTTCATCCTGGGCTGCGTGCCTCTCGCCCTCGCAAGCGGAGCCGGGGCCATCTCGCGACGGGTCATGGGAATGACCGTCATCGGTGGAATGCTGGCGGCAAGCTTCATCGCAATTTTCATCATTCCCGTGACATTCTTTGTGGTGGAGAAACTCTCGCACCGGGGAAAAACAGGTGAACATGCACCTGTTGAACAGACAAGAAAGGAGGGGGAAGGCCATGAATAAAACAATCCTCTCCCTGATCCTCGTGATGTTTCTTGCCGGCTGTGCCATGGGCCCGGACTACAAGCGCCCGACCGTAGACAGTCCCAAGGCCTGGCGCGTCGATGAAAAGGAAGCAAAGGATATGGCCAATACGGCCTGGTGGGAGCAATTCGGTGACCCGGTGATGAACGGGCTGATCGATGAGGCTCTGAAGCAGAACTACGACATCCGGATTGCCACGGCCCGTGTGGACGAGTACATGGGGAGATACTGGGTGGGGCGCTCCGGTCTTTTCCCGCAAATTGGCGCAAACGCCTCCGCCGGTCAGAATCGTATCAGTGAACAGGGAGCCTCGACCGCCGCATTATCCGGCTTGAAAAACCCGTCCGACAGCTATCAGGCCAACTTCAGCGGCAGCTGGGAGATCGACATCTGGGGGAAACTCCGGCGAGCCACCGAGGCGTCACGGGCCGATCTTCTCAGCACCGAGGAAGCCCGACAGGCCGTCATCCTGTCGCTGGTCAGTGCCATAGCCAACGGCTACATCAACCTGCGCGATCTCGACAAGCAGCTCGAAGTCGCCCGGCGGACGGCAAAGACCCGGGAGGATTCCTACAATCTGTTCAAATTGCGTTTCGAGGGCGGGGTCATCTCGGAGCTTGAGCTCAACCAGGTAAAGTCAGAGTATGAGCAGGCCCTTGCCACGATCCCGCAGATCGAAAAGCAGGTCACCTTCCAGGAAAACGCCCTGAGCCTGCTCCTCGGCAGAAACCCGGGGCCCATCGCACGGGGAAAGAACATCGATGAGCTTGTCCTTCCTGCCGTTCCCGCGGGGCTTCCCTCGGATCTGCTGGAAAGGCGCCCCGACATCCGGCAGGCAGAGCAGGCCCTCATCGCCGCCAACGCCCGGATCGGCGTTGCGAAAGCGCAATTTTTTCCCACCATATCGCTCACAGGCTTATTCGGGTGGTCGAGCACGGACCTCTCGAACCTGTTCACGGGGCCCGCACAGGTCTGGAGCTGGGGCGGGAATCTCGCGGCCCCGATCTTTACGGGAGGCTCCCTCATGGGTCAGCTGAGGGCAACCGAGGCGATCCAGCAGCAGACGCTGTTCAACTATCAGAGCACGGTCCAGACGGCATTCCGCGAGGTCGATAACTCCCTGGCGGATCAGAAGCGAACCCGCGAACAGCTCGATGCACAGAAAAAACAGGTCGGTTCCCTCGGGGAGTATGCCCGCATCGCACGCCTTCGCTACGACAACGGCTATACCAGCTACATCGAGGTGCTCGATGCCGAGCGGAGCCTGTTCTCCGCCGAACTGAGCTATGCCCAGACCCAGGGCGTGCTCTTCGCGGCGCTTGTGAATCTTTACAAAGCCATGGGAGGTGGATGGGTGGTAGAGGCGGACAAGCTTACCGCGCAGGCATCCGCTGCAAACCCGCCCACGGAGCCGCCGCAGTCGAAATAAAGATGTCTCACGGGACTGCCGCCTCGCCCGGCTTCTGCAGGGTCCTCTTGTCCAGCGTTACCTGCACCTGCAAGCGTATCCAGTCGTCATCGGTCTTTCAGAAATAACCGCTTTTCAGATAAAAGGGAGTCAGCCATGGAAAATCAGCAAAAGAAAATTGGGGAATTCGGGGATCTCATGGGAAAGATCGGCCGGCTCTTTGCGACCCGTGCAATCGAGGCACAGAAGAACTACATGAACCATCTGCAGAATGTTTCCCTCGACGAGAAGCGTTCCGTGCAGGCGGCACCGGACAATCTCTGGGAGGCCTGGACCTCCTACGTCACCGACTCTGCCCAGCGCTCGGTCCTTTTCTGGGACATCATTCGCGAGCGCGGCAACAACTACATCGAGCATAAAAAAGAAGGCACACCCCCGCTCATGGCCTTCAAATGGGAGATCATTTCTGACGGGCGAACCTTTGAACGTCCCGTCAATTATGCGCTGATCCGGATCATCCCGCCGGAGGGCGTGCAGATTGATGACACGAAGCGGCCCTTCATCATCGTCGATCCCCGCGCGGGCCACGGGCCGGGACTCGGGGGATTCAAGAAAGATTCCGAGGTCGGTGTCGCCCTGCAGTTCGGGCACCCCGTCTATTTCGTGATTTTCTTCCCGGATCCCGAACCGGGACAGACGATCCTCGACGTTTCCGCCGCCGAGGCGAAATTTCTGGAAACTGTCGTGAAGCGGCACCCGAAGAGCCCCAAGCCGACCATCTACGGAAACTGCCAGGGCGGCTGGGCCTCCATGATGATTGCGGCCAACGACCCCGAAATGGCAGGTCCCATCGTGATCAACGGCGCGCCCATGTCCTACTGGAGCGGCAGCTGGAGCGGGGGAGAAGGCGAAAATCCGATGCGATACAGCGGGGGGCTGCTCGGGGGGTCATGGCTGTCGCTTTTTGCCAGCGACATGGGCAACGGCAAGTTCGACGGGGCCTACCTCGTGGAAAACTTTGAAAACCTCAACCCGGCAAACACCTTCTGGAACAAATACTACAACGTCTGGAAAAATATCGACACCGAGCGGGAACGTTTCCTGGAGTTCGAGAAGTGGTGGGGCGGTTATTTCCTGATGAACGAGGAGGAGATCCGCTGGATCGTCGACAACCTCTTCGTGGGCAATAAGCTGGCCCGGGGCGAGGTGAAAGCGTCGCCCGGCACCTACGTGGACCTCAAGGCGATTCGATCGCCCATCGTCATCTTTTCCTCGAAGGGCGACAACATCACGCCGCCCCAGCAGGCGCTCAACTGGATCGCCGACGTCTACTCGAGCACGGCCGAGATCAAGGCCAACGGCCAGGTCATTGTGGGGCTGCTTCAGGAGGACGTTGGGCATCTGGGCATTTTCGTATCGGGCAAGGTAGCCAAGAAGGAGCACACGGAGATCATCGAGGCGCTTGATTACATCGAAATGCTCCGGCCCGGCCTGTACGTCATGGAGCTCGAGGAAACCTCTGGTACGGGGAAGGACAAGTATCTCTCGACCTTCCGGGAGGTTACCCTGGAGGATCAACGGGATTTCAACCGGCTGGAGCGAAAGGACGAGAAGCCTTTCGAGGTCGTAGCCGAGGTGTCGGTAATGAACGAGAAGGCCTATGAGCTTTTCGGCAGGCCCATTGTGAAGAGCATGGTGAATGAAAAAACAGCGGAGCTGGGCCGCACGCTTCACCCCTTGCGCGCGCAGCGCCTGTTCTTCAGTGACATCAATCCGATCATGTGGCCTATCGGGGTGACGGCGGCCAGGGTGCAGGCCGACAGAAAGCCGGCGTCAAAGGACAACCCCTTCCGCAGGCTCGAGGAGATGGGATCCGAGATGATCACGGCCTCGCTGAACCTTTACCGGGATCTGCGCGATGCCTCGAGCGAATCGGCCTTCTTCCAGATTTACGGATCCATGATCGCCCTCGGAGCCGCAGGGGATGTCAAGCCCGGCCAGCAAGCCGAGGCAAAGGTAAACCCCCGTGAACTTCCGTACGTGAAAGAAGCACTGGCCGCCATCGACAAGGGTGGGTACCCGGAGGCGATGGCCCGTATTGGAGCACTGGTAGGGCAGTTCGCCGGCCCCATCCCTCTCTATCGCCTGGAGTTGACCGAAGAGTTTGTCAAATCGGACAAGGTCCTGTCGAAACTCTCCGAGGACGAAGCGCGCCGCTTGCGGTCCGAGGCCGGAGTCATGGTTCTCCTGGAGCCGGAGCGCACAATGCAGGCACTGCCCAGGTTGCTTTCCAAAAAGGAAGACCGTGAGCGCGTCCTGGAAATTCTGGAATGGGGGATGAAGATGGAGGGCATCACCAGGGATCAACTGGCCATGGGCACGAAGATCTACGAGCTTCTCGAGGGTAGCGCTGCCGGCGGGAAGAAGGGTTCTTCGAAAAAGAAAGCTCGGAAAGAATAACGGTTAAGAGAGGTGAGATGATGAAGAGATCGTTGCTGCAAACCATGAGGCGTCTTCTGGGATTGGCAATCATGATGTTGTTGCTCGTCGCGGCACCCGCATGGGGTGCGTCGAAGGCGGATAAGCAAAAGGAAGTGCAGAAAGTGTCGCGGGAAACCTTGTCAATGCTTTACAAGTCCCAGCCCTCCGCAAAGAAAGCCGTTGAAGGCGCGGCCGGGTATGCCGTCTTCAGCAATTTCGGCATGAAGATTTTGTTTGCAGGCGGCGGAAGCGGTAGCGGCGTCGCCGTCGACAACAAGACGAAAAAGAGCACGTACATGAAGATGGTCGAGGTCCAGGCAGGCCTGGGAATGGGGGTCAAGAAGTTCCGGGTGGTATTTGTATTCGACACGCAGAAGGGTTTGAATGATTTTGTGAATTCCGGTTGGGAGTTCGGCGGGCAGACCACCGCCGCCGCCAAGGCAGGTGAACAGGGAGCCGCGATGACCGGGGCTGTCTCCGTTGCGCCCGGTGTCTGGATGTATCAGCTTACCGACACGGGCCTCGCCGCGGAGATAACGGGGAAAGGGACGAAGTACTACAAGGACAGCGACCTGAATTAAGCGGAAGCAAGCCTATCGCCGAAAGGCGAGGGATTCAACCATCCCCAATGGGGACAGCAACAGAAAAAATATCAGGAGGTGCAGCATGAAAATGATGGTCGCTTTTCTTATGGTTCTTTTCCTTGCGACACCGGTCCTTGCCGACACGTTGGAGGTGTACAAGGTCCGGAATGCAGGGGATCTCGTTTCGCTCTGCAGCCGGGATCTGTCGGCCGAGGACTACGTGGCCGCGCAGAACTTCTGTCACGGTTTCGCCGTGGGCGCTTACGCCTACTATAGAGGTGTCGCCGCGGCGGATCCCGATTTGAAGATCGTTTGCTTCAAAGAACCCTACCCGGAACGCAAAAAGGTGATCGCCGATTTCGTGGCCTGGAGCAAAGCTAACCAGTCGTTCATGAAGGATTCGGCAGTGGACACGTTATTCCGATTCATGGCCGGGGCATTCCCCTGCAAATAATCAAGAATTGAAAGGAGCACCACAGATGAAAACCATGAAAATCATCGTCCTTCTGATGGCAGCGATATTCCTTGTGGCCGGATGCGCGGGTCTTTCAGACACGCAGCAGCGCACAGGCACAGGTGCGGCGGCCGGAGCCGCCGCGGGTGCCGTGGTGGGGTCATTTTACGGCAGTGCCGGGGCGGGGGCGGCTATCGGCGCAGCCGTCGGTGGAGCCGGAGGGTATGTCTACGATCAGCACATAAAGAGCAAAGACAAGGCCTACAATAACGGCTACCAGGCCGGAAAACAGACTCCAGCAAAGTAGGTAACGGGGTTTAAGCAGCTTCGAAAGCCGCTCGATCGTGCGCTTCCACGGGGCCTCTGCGTAATCGACCTCCGCCGCGGAGCGAGGGCATTGTTCTCGACAGGCACCCTGCCACGAACACAGGGGTGAAAAAGGGAAAGAATTGAAATCGAATAAGGAGGATCCATGGAGCCGGTGCGATTGGATGAATACACGAATGTGACCTTTGACGAAATTCAGGTCGGTGCCAGTGCGGAACTTTCGGCAACCATGACGCAGGGCCAGATCGATGTAGCCGCCATGGTCTCCGGGGATGTGGACGCCTTTTACCTGAAGAAGAAGGGCGGCGGCGACACCCGGCTGGAGCCAAGGAGAACGGAAGCGGCAGGCGCCGAGGCGTTCATATCCATCATTCTCGGCACCCGTCTGCCCGGTCCCGGGACAAAGATCGTGCACCGCGATCTGCGGTTTGCCGGTGATTTCGCCGTAGGGGACAGACTCACGGGAAGCGTCAAGGTCCGGGAGAAGCGCAAGGAGGGTGCCCTCGTCGTCTTTGAGTGCCGTTGCGTCAACCAAGCGGGAAAGGAACTGGTTTCCGGCACGGTGACGGTGGCAGCACCGACGTCGCGTCTGGTCTATGACAACATCAAACCTCCTCAGCTCGAGCTCCGCTGGGGCGACGCCTTTGCGCAGCTCATCAAGGGCTGCCAGGAGTGCGAGCCTGTGACCTGCGCTGTCGTCCATCCCTGCGATCGGGATTCCCTGATGGGAGCCATCGAGGCGGCCCGGCGCGGCTTTATCGTCCCGATACTTGTCGGTCCGGAGGACAAGATTCGGGAGGCCGCCGTGGAGGCCCAGATCGATCTCTCGCCCTACCGGATCGTCTCTGCGGAGCACAGCCACGCCTCGGCGGCAAGGGCCGTGGAGCTTGCGCGGGCCGGCGAGGTGGAATCCCTCATGAAAGGAAGCCTGCACACCGACGAGATCATGGCGGCCATCGTCCCTGCGTCGGCGGGGCTTCGCACCTCGCGCCGGATCAGCCACGCCTTCGTCATGGACGTCGCCACCTATCCCAAGATGTTCATCATGACCGATGCGGCCGTCAACATCTTCCCGAACCTCGAAGACAAGCGCGACATCGTCCAGAACGCCATCGACCTGGCCCGCGCCCTCGGCGTTGAAGTGCCCAAGGTAGGTATCCTGTCGGCCGTCGAGGTGGTCAACTCCAAAATTCCCTCCACCCTCGATGCGGCCGCTCTGTGCAAAATGGCCGACCGGGGCCAGATCACCGGAGGCATCCTCGACGGACCGTTGGCCTTCGACAACGCCATCAGTGCCCAGGCCGCAAAAACAAAGGGCATCACCTCTCCCGTCAGCGGGGACGTGGACATCCTGCTGGCGCCGGATCTCGAGGCGGCCAACATGCTCTTCAAGCAGCTCACCTACCTTGCCGGGGCCGAAGGGGCCGGCATCGTGCTGGGCACGCGGATCCCCATCGTTCTCACGAGTCGCGCCGACTCCATACGGACGAGGCTCGCCTCGACGGCGGTCATGGCACAGGTCGCCAACGCCCGGCGGACCGGAAAGTACAGCATGTGAGGGGATGGCCGTATGAGGTCCATCCGTCTTGAACCGAGTCAAATTACGGGAAGACATGACCATGAACAGGAACGACATCGCGAACTACATGGTTGTTGAACATCTTCGGAACCAGCGGCCGGTAACGATCCGTGCGATACGGCCCGGGGACAAAGGGTTGCTCCTCGAGGCCTTCAAGGGGCTGGAAGCCGGCTCGATCTACACGCGCTTTTTCGGGCCAAGGAAGGAGTTGACCGAACGGGAGCTTGTACAAGCCACGGAGATAGACTTTATCCGGGAAGTTGCGCTTGTCTCGTGCATTGAGGATAGAGCAAGGGAACAGATCATCGGGGTCGGGCGTTATTACGTTTTAGGAGGATCGGACCCGATGTCCGCAGCGGAGATCGCCTTCGTGGTCGAGGAGGACTATCAAGGCCAGGGCCTCGCGTCGATCCTGCTGAAGCACCTGCTGCTAATCGGTCGAGAGCAGGGCATTTCGCGGTTCGATGCCGATGTGCTCCATGCGAACAAAAAGATGCTCAGGGTCTTTGAACGGGCCGGTCTTTCCATTGTGACGAAGGCGTCAAGTGACTCAATTCACGTTACGATGTTTCTGAACAAGGAAGAGGCACCGACGCCATGAACGTGATCCCGGACGGGACCTAATGTATGATGCTGTCGGCGGAGCCTGCCATGGGCAAGTACCCCGAAGATGCGGGGGCAATGCCGGCACACATCGCAACATCGGCGGAGTCGTATCGCCGTCGAGGCAGAAAGTACAACAGACGAGGGAATGACAATGGGGGATTTGATCGTAGTTCTAAATGCCGGGTCGTCCAGCCTGAAGTTCACCGTCTTCCGAAACGAAGGAGAACGTCCCGGGGTCCTCTACGAAGGGCAGTTCGAAGGTATCCTCACGGAGCCCCACTTCAAGGCGAAAAACAGCGCCGGGAACGTCGTCGAAGAAAAGAGGTGGCCCGCGGGGCAACCGCTCGGCCACGAAGGGGCCATAGACGCATTGTTTGCATGGGGCAGGGGGGCTCTCAACAGCTCGGACCGTATCGTGGCCGTCGGTCACCGTGTCGTTCATGGAGGCCAGGAATACACGAAGCCGACCGTTGTCAATGATCACATCCTGGGGGACCTCGAAAAGTTCATACCCCTGGCGCCGCTGCACCAACCCCACAATCTCGCCCCCATCCGGGTCATCGCGAAGAGAAACCCCGGCATGCCCCAGGTAGCCTGCTTCGACACGTCCTTTCATACGAGCATCCCCGCGGTGGCCCAGGCCTTTGCACTGCCGCGCAAGTATGCCGAGCAGGGTGTGCGGCGCTACGGCTTCCACGGCCTTTCCTACGAATATATCGCCTCGGTCCTGTCTGGGATTGACCCGGATGCGGCAAAGGGTCGCACGATCGTGGCGCACCTTGGAAACGGCGCCAGCATGTGTGCCATGAGCGCCCTGAAGAGCACGGCCTGCACACTGGGGTTCACGGCCGTTGAAGGCCTGATGATGGGGACGCGCTGCGGAACCCTCGATCCGGGGGTCATGCTCTACCTGATGGACGAGTGCGGCATGAACACAAGGGACCTCGAAACGCTCATCTACAAGGAATCGGGGCTGTTGGGAGTCTCGGGGATATCAAGCGACATGCGGACGCTTCTGGAAAGTACGGACCCGCGGGCCGCTGAAGCGGTGGAGCTTTTCGTCTATCGCATCACCCGCGAGTTGGGGTCGCTCGCGGCAGCCCTGGGCGGACTGGACGCCCTGGTCTTCACGGGGGGCATCGGCGAGAACGCGGCTCCCATCCGGCAGCGGGTGTGCCTCTCGGCGAAATGGCTCGGACTTCAATTCGACGAAATGGCAAACGAGAGGAAAGGACCCTGCATCAGCGCGGAAAGCAGCACGGTAAAGGCCTGGGTGATCCCCACGAATGAAGAGTTGATGATCGCCCTGCACACCCGCCAGGCACTCGACCGGTAACCATCTCAAGTTGGACACGGCAGGGGCAGGCACGATTGTTCCACTTTAGCAACGACACTGAAATCAATGAAGGAGGTTTTGAGCGATGAAGAAGATCACAGTTCTGCTTATGGTTGTTTCCCTGCTCGTTCCCGCGGCGATAGCATTTGCCGATGATGTCCAGGTGAACCGCTATGTTGAATTGCTGCGGCAGGATATCCGGGATCAAAAAGAACAGATTATCCGGGAAGCGATCCAGTTCAAGGCAGGAGAAGGAACGGAGGCGGCCGATTTCTGGAACATCTACCGTGACTACCAGAAGGAACTCTACAAGACAACAGATGTGAAAATCGCCCTGATCAAGGAGTACGCGAAGGAGTACGAAACCATGACGCAGGCGAAGGCCAAGGATCTCGCCAAAAGGGCCCTGGCAAACGAAAAGGCCTATATGAAGCTGAAAGAAAAATACTATGACAAGTTCATGAAAGCCTTGGGCCCCTCAGGTGCCAACCGGTTCTTCCAGGTCGAGAACACCCTCAACAACATCATCAACCTGCAGATCAGCTCGGAACTTCCCCTCTTTCCCCAGAGAGCGCCCGCAAAGTGAGGGTGGATGGGAAGAATGAATCAAATGAAATTTAAGTCAGTTCCTTGAAGGAGGTTTCCCATGAAGCGTTTCGCGTTGTTTACCGTAATAACCCTGACTCTGTTTCTGTGCCTCTCTGGCCTTGCGATAGCCCAGGAGAAAAAGGTCGATGCCACCCTCACCATGTCCGAGGGACAGCTTGCCTTCGGGATCGGGTTCAGCTGGGGCAAGGGTGTCCTGACTTACGAGGGAAAGGAATACCCGTTCAAGGTCACGGGCCTTTCGGTCGTTGACATCGGGATCACCAAGGCAACGTCGGCGGGCAAGGTGTACAACCTCAAGAAACTTGAGGACTTCAACGGCAACTACACCGCTGCCTCCGCGGAAGGAACCGTGGCCGGTGGGGCAGGTGCTCTCACGATGAAGAACCAGAACGGCGTGGTGATTGATCTCGTCTCCACGACCCAGGGCGTCAACCTGAAGCTATCACTTGAGGGTGTGAAGATCACGCTGGAGAAGTAACGCTTGCGCCAGGGGGGCATACCCCCCTGGCGTCAATCTGGAAAAGAAATCCAGAAGACATATATATTGCGTTGTCAACAGGAAACTGATGGGACTTTCGGCCGTCGGGCACTGGGCGAGCACAACGTTTCATGCAGGGTGTTCCATCATGCTCCGAGAGGCAACATGAAAGAGGCAGATCAGATTCCGTCGATGCGGTCATCTCGTCTGTGGCCTGCGTTAGTTACGATTTTGAGCCTTTTTTTCCTTGTATCCTGCACGACCGTTTCAAACCGGGTCGACCGGTATGAATCTCATTACCGGCAGGAATATGGGCCGGCTGAGGAAGCTCGGAAGCATCCCGGAGTCATTCATTACGAGGACGAGTATGTCGTGATGATCCTCGCGATGCTCGACGGCGCAAACATGGACTTCCAGATCACGAATAAAACAAACGGAGGCATCACGGTCCGTTGGCTTGATGTCCTTTACGAAGTGCCGAAGATGGGACCGATGGGAGCCGTTCCCGAGGGCAGCGATACGTCGGTAATTCCGGCCCAGGGTCATTCCCGCAATCGATTCACACCCAGCAAGCCCCTGTCCCTGTTCTCCATCGATTCCGAAGAATCGGGAAAAATGGACGACAGGACACTTTATTCTATGGATCAAGTTATTGTTCGCATGCCCATCCGGATGGACGCACCGGGGGAAACGAAAATTTATGTCTTCACGTATACGTATAAGCCCTACACCGTCAATTTTTCCGGCGTCTGCAACAGGATGAATTGAGGACGCGTCCTGATACGGATAGTTGATCACACACGGAATTGAATACAGGAAACGTCATGTCCGATATTAAACAACCCGGGAAGGCCATCGCACAGGAAGGAGCTATCCGATTTTCCGGCGTCTATTTCCTGGCTGCGTTGGTATTGCTGATCGCCACAACGCCTATTGTCGAAACGCTCGAGCGCGGAGTTATGATCGAGGCCGTTCTCATAACACTCGTGCTCGTTTTGGCGGTATTCGCCATCGGCGGACGCCGCAATACGCTCGTCTGGGCCATTATGCTGTCGATACCCGCGCTGGTTGGAAAATGGCTTAATATCTGGTGGCCGCACCTGTGGCCGTCAGAGCTATTCCTGAGTGCCGGACTGCTGTTCATCGGGTATGTCGTGCTTCACCTTTTTCACTTCATTCTCAGGGCACCCCGGGTCAACTTGGAGGTCCTCTGTGCTGCCGTTGCGAACTATCTGATGCTTGGCTTGTTCTGGGCTTTAGCGTACTCGCTGGTCGCCGCGATAGCACCCCAAGCATTTTCCTTTAATGCCACCGGGCCCGAGATGAAAGGATCCAATAGCCTGTACTTCAGTTTTTCCACGCTCTGCACAGTGGGTTACGGCGATATCGTACCGGTGTCGGGCGGTGCACGCATGCTGGCGATGTCGGAGGCCATCGTCGGCATGTTCTATATGACTGTACTCATCGCAAGGCTCGTTTCGCTCTATTCGTCCGAAGCCCGGCCCGATGATGCAGGAACGTGATCCAGTCAGCATCGTCAGTAAATATAGTTGCAAAGATAGGGATAAGCCTATGGAGAAAAATAAGTCACTTTTAATTCGTTGGAAAAACAAAGAAAGGAAACTGCAATAATGCGACGCAAAAAAAGAATTTCATTTATTTTGTTGTTGCTGACAGTGCTTGCCCTGGCTGCAATGCCGGCCGATGCACAGACAACAGGCAAGAAACCCAACATCGTCATCATCTGGGGAGACGACATCGGTCAGTCCAATATCAGCGCCTACTCGCACGGCGTGATGGGTTATAAGACGCCCAACATCGACCGTGTGGCAAAAGAAGGCATGATGTTTACCGACTACTATGCCGAGCAGAGTTGCACCGCCGGCCGGGCGTCGTTCATCACCGGCCAGTCCGGCCTGCGCACGGGCATGACCAAGGTCGGCCTGCCGGGCGCTACGCAAGGACTGCAAAAGGAAGACCCGACGATTGCCGAGCTGCTCAAACCACTTGGCTATGCGACGGGACAGTTCGGCAAGAACCACCTGGGTGATCGCAACGAGTTCCTGCCCACGGTGCACGGGTTTGATGAGTTCTACGGCAACCTGTACCATCTGAACGCCGAGGAAGAGCCGGAACTGCCGGACTATCCGAAGGCTCCCGCGTTCCCCAACTTCCGCGAAAAGTTCGGACCGCGCGGCGTGATGGATTGCAAGGCCTCGGACAAGGACGACCCGACCATGGATCCGCGCTTCGGCAAGGTCGGCAAGCAGGTCTGCACGGACACCGGTCCCCTGACCAAGAAGCGGATGGTGACGATCGACGACGACATTGTGAACCGGACCGTGGACTTCATCCAACGGCAGCATAAGGCCGGCAAGCCGTTCTTCGTCTGGGTAAACTCTACCCACATGCACTTCCGCACCCACACCAAGCCGGAGAGCATTGGCCAGTCGGGGCGTTGGCAGAGTCCCTACCACGACACCATGATCGACCACGACAAGAACGTAGGCCAGGTTCTCAAGGCGCTGGATGATCTGGGCATCGCTGACAATACCTTCGTCATGTACAGCACCGACAACGGCCCGCACATGAACAGCTGGCCGGATGGAGGTATGACACCGTTCCGCAACGAGAAAAACTCGAACTGGGAAGGGGCCTACCGGGTGCCGGCGATGGTGCGTTGGCCGGGCAAGATCAAAGCGGGCCAGGTGTCTAACGAAATGGTTGCTCACCTTGACTGGCTGCCGACCCTTCTGGCCGT
>CAZVLL010000003.1:0-217117 GCA_964628025.1 uncultured Syntrophaceae bacterium | reverse complement strand
CGTAACCCTTATCCCGGAGAGGAACTGGCTGTCGGGGGAGTCCTTAATTTTTTCAGATAAAGCGATTGTATTCAACTAAATTACGCTTAGTGGCGTTGAGTTTGAAAGGCGCATCGCTCACCGCCTCACAATCGTATATCTCCATCGCTTTCTGGCGCTCGTTGTGAAACTCGTTTTCCCGAATAACATTAAAATTAGCGCAACGTACGCTGACCAGACTATGCCGCGCCCATTTGAACGTGTTGCCGGCTACCAAGTTGCGGTCGGACTCTTGGATTACGATGCTATCGTTCCCGCTTTCGAAGCGATTATTGAGCACCTGATTGTAATGGCTTTTGACGATTTTAAAACCGCCGGTTGTACCGCGTGCGAGGGCATTGTTAAACTGGTTGTTTTTAAACACATTGAAATGAGCATTTTCCAGCCGCGCCCAGCCGGCAACATCGCTCACGGTTATCCCCTCAACAACAATGTGGGATACGTTCCGCAAGTTAATAGCGGGGTTGTCAATACCTGTAATTACGACTTCTTCACCCTGAGCATTCTTAAAAGCGATCGGCGCCTTTTCAGTACCGGATCGCACAGGGGAGAGTTGTTCGCTATAACTGCCGGCTCTCAGGACGACTGTCCCCCCCGACTCAACCGTACTGCATGCGTCCGATAGTCTGCGGTAGGCCGCATCGGAACCTTTACCGCAAGCACGATCAACTGGAGAATAATCCTTGCAGGAGTCCCTCGGAATTTGCCGGTCAACATATAGAGTCCCTCCATCCTGCAAAAGCAGAGTATATTGCACCTCCGGCAGTGGGGGGGGCGGAAGATTGATAGGCAACTTTTTCGGAACTGTAGCGCACCCCCACAAAGCTATCAAGGCGCAAACAGCCAAGAATTTCCGGCAAGAAATGGCATTCATGGTAACTATGGCGTGTTTTCCGAGCATCTTCATGGCGCCGACTTCCTTGAAACAATCAAATCAAACATTTGGAAACCACCGGTATTCTGAGGGTAGCTACTGCGCTTGTGAGTTATTCCGATCGCTGTCTTTATCTCTATATTTTCCCATCGCTGGCGGCCCAGTTGCCTTGGGAAATTGAATAGTATACGCGTATGCAATTTCTCCGTTTATACCTTTTCCCGGGAGATGTGTCCGAATATAGTCAACCTTTACGTCCGATCCTGAAACGTTCACGCGGAGGTAACCGGAGTGAGGCAAGACATCTCCAGAATAATACTCCGCATTGGGCATACTGCCGGTAGGGCTTGATGGCTGAGGCACCGTTTGATAGACGATGCCATCGAGTTCCTCCTTTGCGAAGAGATGATCATGACCCTGAAAGAATATGGTGACACCGCTTTCGACCATCAATTTATGGATCGGCATGGCCCAGCCTGGCCGTTTTGTAGAGAATTCCCATGTTCCGCTTTTGTTGTAGCCGCCCCACTCGTATTTGTCTGCCCATCTGACCGCACCGCGCACATAGCCGAGAAGGTGATGGGCGAACACGAATTTGAATTTTGCACGGCTGCTTTCAAGCGTCTGCTTCAGCCAGTTATATTGAGTTTGGCCAAGCGTCCAATCCCACAGGTCGCCGCTGGCCAAAGGATTTGTTGTTGTATATCGGTAAGGGTCGAGTACGACAAACAGGGCGTCCCCCCATTCCCATGCATAATAATCCCCCGGAAGTCCGACGTAAGCCTCCGCGGCAGAATTGCCTGTGTAAAAGCCATCGGGAATAGGATTTGAATAGTAAAGTTTTCGAGCCTTTGTGGCATATACAGCGATATTATCGGCAGTTCCATTCAGCGCGTATCCCGCTTCCCCTTCATGATTCCCCAGGGCAAAGAAAAAGGGCGCGGAATGTCCTACACTGCCGAAAAAGCGTCTCTGGTCAAGGTGCAACTGCGAAATGATATGATAATCAGGCTGAAGAAACCTGTCGGACCCAAAGGTATCCCCGAGCTCAAGGAAAAAATCAGGGGAGTCCTTGAGTTCATTGTGCAGTGTTGTTGCATAAATCTCATCTACGCATTTGGGGTCATGGTGTGAATCAGACTTTACTGTAAAGGTGAAACTGCTACCCGGCTTCCGCTGCGTATGGAAGGAATGTTCGTCTCTAGCGCTGAATTCGGCTTGGAATGTGCCCCGCGGCCTATATCTCACTCTGTAGTAATATCGTGTATCTGGCTGGAGTCTATCAAGCATGATTCCGATAGGGCTGCCGCCCGAGAAAAAGGCTTGCGGTGTCTGACTGGTATAAACTCCAGACGCTGTTCCATACTCTAGGTAAACTTCTAAACTTACATCAGCAACCACGCTTACTGTAATGGAGTTGGCTGTGGGGCGGCCAAGCAATTCTGGAGCTATAAAATTGGCCGCAAAAGCCTGGCCCAACCACAATCCTGCCAGTGCAAGCCACGTAAGCAGCCATATGATCAGTGCTATGGTCAGTCCTTTCCCGAAGCAAATACTACGCTGTTCTCTCATGGCTATGACTCTTTCAAGTTCCAAGAAGCTTTGGCAGAGATGGCTTTTGAAGAATTCTTTTTGCTGACCGGGCAAATGAATCAATTGATGGGCTATGCATTTCAGTTGCCCCTATCTATGTGCGATGTTCTCTTCTCCCGCGATAGAAAAAGGTAGCAAGACCTATATGCTCTGTAAAGGGTATATAATTTACTCCATCATATCAAGATATTATCCTTAATTAAGTCTTTGTTCAGATCCTACAAGTCATCGGGACAAGTGATCTTCTCCCCAAGAACTGATCCGGCAATAAGTAGAGGATTCTGGCAGAATGACCCCCTTGAAGGAGGATTTTGCCATGAAGAAGACGAAGTTTACGGAAGAGCAGATTGCCTTTGCGCTGAAGCAGGCGGAGACCGGGACGCGGGTTGCGGAAGTCATCAGGAAAATGGGTATTTCCGAACAGACCTTTTACAACTGGAAGAAGAAGTATGGCGGTCTGGGGGTTTCAGAACTACGGCGGTTAACGCAGCTTGAGGAGGAGAACCGACGTCTGAAACGAATGGTCGCCGACCTGAGCCTTGACAAGCAAATGCTTCAGGATGTTCTGTCAAAAAAGTTCTAAGGCCTGCCCGAAAACGCGCCTTGGTTCTAGATCTTCAGGAAAGCTATCGGGTGAGTGAACGACGGATATGCGCTGTCGTGCTTTTTGGCAGGAGCACTCATCGTTACTAGGGAAAACGGGACGAGCAGGCTGTCCTCCGCATGAGAATTAAGGAGATCGCAGCTGTCAGGGTTCGTTATGGATACAAACGGATTCATGTTCTATTACGCCGTGAGGGGTGGCAGGTCAATCATAAGCGGGTCTACAGGATTTACTGCGAGGAAGGACTGAATCTCCGGGTGAAAACGAAACGAAAGCGGCCTGGAGCTACCCCCATTCTTAGTGCCAGTTACGATTAGAGATTCTGCACGGTTTTTAACAGTACATGCTGCTTAAACTCCGCGGGAGTCAGATCCCCCAGAGAACTGTGTGGCCGGCTCTGGTTATAATCGACCCGCCATGCCTCGACAACCTTTCGGACGTGACCGAAGTTGATAAACCAGTTCTCGTTCAGGCATTCATCCCGGAACCTGCCGTTGAAGCTCTCCATATAGCAATTATCGACCGGCTTGTCGGGACGGATGAACTGCAGCTTGACTCCGTGCGCATACGCCCAGGCATCCACAGCATTGCTGATGAACTCGGGGCCATTATCGACCACGATCTGTTCCGGGAATCCGTGAAGCGCCGATATCCGGGTCAGAACCTGGACAACCCGCTGACCGCCAATCGACGTGTCGGCCTCAATCCAGAAACACTCCTTCGTATAGGTGTCAATAATCGGCAGCAGCCTGAACCTTCGTCCCGTATACAGAGCATCGTGCAAAAAGTCCATCGCCCAGAGCTGACCGGGGCGCTCCGCCTTTGGCAACTCAAGGCGGCTTTGTGCCGCGCCTTTGCGCCGCCGGCGTATTCGGATGGAAAGCTTTTCCTCCCGATAAATCCGTTCCGTCCGTTTCTTGTTAACGACAAGGCCTTCACGCTTCAGAAGCAGATGAAGTCTTCGACAACCAAATCGCTTGCGCTGCCCGGCAAGCTCTCTCATCCTTTTCCGAAGAGCATCATCCCCATCCGGCTTACGCGCACAGCCCAGCGTGTTTCGGCCAAGGCCAACCAGACCGCTGGCACGCCGATGACTCAGCCCAAAGCTGTTTATGATATAAATCGCAGCCTCCCTGCGTGCCTTGGGCTTCAGAAGTTTTTTGAGACTACGGTCTTCAGTGCCTGGTTGTCGAGGGTCAGATCCGCCACGATCTGCTTTAACCGTCGGTTCTCATCCTCCAGATGCCTGAGCCGCTTGATCTCGCTTACTCCCATGCCACCGTATTTTGCCTTCCAGTTGTAATAAGTGGCTTCACTGATTCCGTATTGGCGGCAAAGATCGCCGACCTTCACGCCGGCATCCGCCTCCTTCAAGATGCGAACTATCTGCTCCTCGCTGTACTTGCCCTGCTTCATCGCGTGCCTCCTTCTCGGGGAACCCTCAAAATTATTTCACACTCTAACCGAGATTGGCACTATTTTCAGGGGACAGGTCCGCCTGGTTCTGCACTCCGGATCCCGCGGCAAGAGGCGTACTGTCTGAATGACACATGGAGCATGGACTTTGCCGCTGATTCGCTGTTCAACGGGAAGAGGTTCCGGATTTTAACTGTAGTCGATAATTTCAGCCGGGAGTGCCTCGGCATTATGGTTGGTCAGAGCCTCAGGGGCGATCAGGTAGTCGCCTTACTTGATCACCTGAAGCAGGTGAGAGGAGTTCCGAGGAGCATCCGGATGGATAATGGCAGCGAATTTGTTTCCAAGGTCCTGGACAAGTGGGCATACGAGAATCGCGTTGCATTGGATTTCTCCCGTCCAGGTAAACCGACTGACAACGCCTTTGCAGAATCATTCATCGGCAGTTTACGGGATGAATGCCTGAATGTGAATTGGTTTTTGTTACTGGAAGACGCGTGTGATAAGATCGAGCAGTGGCGCCTGGATTACAACAACTTTCGGCCGCATAGTTCGCTTGATAATCTGACACCGAATGAGTTTGCCAGTCGTCAGATTCCCATAGCCGTATGAAGCCAGAAATTCCCACTTTTAGCTGGACCACTTTTCGGGGAACCCTCATAGTTCATTGTGTCGCTGTGTTTAAGATTAACAACTTTCCAATATCCTCTTCTTATCTGTTGCTGAATATCATAAGAGTAATCAAATGAAAATCTCCTCCTATACTGAAAAGTATAGAGAGCACGTTATTGACCTTCTATCGAGTAATAATCTGGAAGTCCGTAAAATTAGGGCAGCGTTGTGGGATTGGCAATACGTTAACACTCCTTATGTGAAAAGGGTTGAAGATACAGGTGTGGTTATTACAGAGGCGGGCAGTGTTGTTGGGTTTAATGGATTTATGCCTGTGCGATTAAAGTATAACGGACAGCTAATCGAAGCAGCTTGGAGCTGCGAGACTATAATTAGCCAAGCTTTTCGAGGAAAAGGATATGGAGTTCCCCTCGTTGATGCAGTCAAAATCCGGTTTCCCCTTGTTCTCGGTTTAGGTATAAGTGATACAGCGGCGCATCTACTAAAGAAAAGAGGATATAAAGTTTGCCTCGAGATTGATAGCTTCTCTTATACTAATAGCATATTCGGATTGAAAGATATAGCTAGACTAGGAATTCAGTACCTTACTATAATAAAAAATATCACTACGAGACCCTCTACCGCAGGATTGACTGCTAAGATACTTGATATTGCATATCTCTCGCCGCAGACTGACTTATTGTGGCAGACAGTCTCACATGGATACTCAAAATCCATCGTAAGGGATTATGCATATCTTTACTGGAAGTACGCGAGCCATCCTTTTTTAAAATATCATATGATAGTCATTGAGAGAAGGCAAGCAATCGTCGCCTTGGCGATATTTTTGAAACGCGACGACGGCGTATCAAGGTTGGTAGATTATATTGGTCCTTCACGAGATATCCGGATCAAGTACCTGATCATCAGAACTTTTCAACAGGCATGTTCCCGATCAAAGCTGGCGTCGTGCATTTCTACTGACGCAGAAATTAAGCTTGCGTTGACTCTCCGAGGATTCAGAAGGCAAGCCTCAAAACCACGTTTTTATATTTATTCCAATATTGAGAGCGATCAAAAAATAGAAAATAACTGGTTCGTTATGGGTGGAGATTCTGATGGTGGGATAAGAGGATGAGCATGCTTAATGAGGCATTATCTCGCGGCATCAAAAGAGCGGTTGTAGCCGGACGAGGTCACACGCCATTAAGCTGGCTGCGTAGGAGAAACGTCATAATTCTAATGTACCACGGATTTTTCACGAGAGGGCAGCCGGGGGGAATTGAGGAATACGGTAATAGATGGTGTGCAATCGAAGATTTTGACAAACAACTATTATATTTGAAGAAGCATTATAATGTCATTTCACTGGACAGATTGATCGAGTGCTATACTACTAAAGAGAATCTACCTAATAACGCGGTAATCATAACAATGGATGACGGCTACCAATCAAATTATACGCTGGCCTATCCGCTTTTAAAGCAATATCAGATTCCGGCGACCATTTCTGTCGCAGTGCAGTATGTTAATGATAGAAACTGGCTATGGGCAGATAGAATTGATTACTCAATATGGAAGGCCAAGGTGAAAAAGATAGATATCACGGTGAATGGTCATAGTCATATCCATTTCATTGGCAGCGAGACTGAAAAGCAGGGCGTTGCAACCAAAATAAGGGCTATCTTTTGGGGACTGCCTTATAAGGAAATGATAACAGCAATTGACACGCTGGAGAAAAGTACGAAAGCTTCTCTCTTCGAGATTACAGATGTTCCAAAGCTGATGCTTCCATTAAAATGGGAACAAATGCAAGAAATGATCAAAAGCGGACTCATATCCATTGGGAGTCACTCTGTGTCTCATCCGAATTTGACCACTTGTTCAGATGATGAATTATTGTTTGAGGTTATTGAGTCACGCAGAACAGTGGAAAGAGAATTGGAGAGGGATTGTACTTTTTTTTGCTATCCTGGTGGCCGATATAGTAGGCGCGTCAAGCAATATGTCAAAAGAGCAGGTTACTCATGCGGGCTTGCAATAGGGGGCAGGTTTGTGCGTAAAATGGAGGCAGATACATTTGAAGTACCTAGGATTGGCGTTGGACGCTCAATGACCTATGCTGATTTCATTTTTACCATATGCGATCCGAGGAGAAAATGAACTAGTCTAGTCGCGCTTTTCAAACCTCAATATGTGTGATGCTCATTGGAGTGCCACCCTCCGGTTAGACGGCTGCGGTTAGGGTAACCGGTTTTAACCGCTGTAGCTCTGAAACCCCCAAATCGCCATACCGTAAGCTTCTTCTGCCAGTTGTAAAAGGTCTGTTTGGAAATCCCTATCTTTCTAATGACTTCCGCAATCCGCGTCTCGGTCTCCGTTTGCTTCAGCGCTTCTTCATGGCAAAATCCTCCTTCAAGGGGGTCATTCTGCCAGAATCCTCTATTTTCGCTGGAACATTTTCAGGGGAGAAGATTATAGGCTGCGGCATGACTCTAAACCAGAGCAGATTCCCACTTATCAATCCCTGTTTCCTGTCCAAACAACCCAGACCACCTATTATCGGTTGTTATGCAAGATTTTATCTGCTCGCCTATACTCTTCTACTCTTCGTCCTTGGCCTGTGGCCGTTTAATTTCGACGAAGGAAATAATGCGCTGATAAGTTCCGAAGGGGGATTAAATATCGCCACTCACGGGACAGCGTATACGCCATCAGCCACCGTAAAGCTTCAGGGTCTGCATAAATTTACGGTTCTCGTCGATTTCGAGACATCGTCGGATGGGCTGGATTCACTGAAGTCTGTTTTTGGATGGTTACTCAGTAAAAACGATAAGAAATTCTCCATTGTGCAATGGAAAGATGGCATAGAGCTTCATATCCGTAATGAGGGAAAAGCGGCCGGACTGAATTTCGGTGCCGATGGGGTGCTTGAAAAAGATAAGAGAATTTCATGCCTGTTCGTTTACGACGGGCAGCTTATGTATCTCTATGCAAATGGGGAGCCCGTCAGGAGAGAAAATCGCGGGCCGTTGTCTTTCAGTAACTGGTCAAGGGAATGGCCGCTGGTGGTTGGTACGGATGCCGATGGCAAGTCGCAGTGGCAGGGGAGAATTTATGAGGTTGCGATTTATGATAGGGCGTTGACTGAGGACGAGATTGCCGAGTGGTCGGCAATCCCGGGCGGCGGGCTGAGGGCTGAGGGTGGAGAGTCGCTAAGAAGGGTTGAGGGACAAAACAGAAAGAAGGTATCAGGTACCAGGTCCCAGGAATCAGGTGTAGCTCAAGAAGAAGATTTACGCCCATTGATACATTATGTGTTCATGCCGGAGAATACGTATGAGACGGTGTTCAGGGGGCAGAGAGCGGTAGGTGTTCGGGAGTTGGGGAAGGGGGAACCGGCGGATCTGATCATTCCGGAGTATTTCGAACCCTATAAGCGAGCCTGCTTTGAATGGGATCCTGATTGGATAAAATACAAATCGAATTGGATCGATGTTGCTGTCAACATTCTTGGATTTATACCATTCGGCATCTTGATGATGCTTGTGCTGACAGGGCGGGGAATGAATGTTCTGCTTGCCGGGGTCGTGACCGTGCTGGTGGGCTTTATGATCAGTTTTTGTATTGAGTATTTGCAGGCTTTCTTGCCTTCACGGCACTCGAGCATGCGAGATCTTTTGTGCAATACGATAGGAACAGCGATAGGGGCGATCGCGATGTTCCTATTGCACAAAAGGCATCAGGTGACAGGTTCCAGGTAGCAGGTAGCAATAGATTGATTGAGATTGCCGCATTGCTGGCGCTCCGAGGAAACTGTTTATCTATCGTCACTGCATGTAAAGCGAAGAAATCTGGAAGGAAGATTGCCACACCTCGCACGGCTCGGCTCGCAATGACAATTTGAATAAAAGCTCGGTTCGCGATGACAGAATAGTGTGCTCCGCGCAATGACATCCTTCGACGGGCTCTAGGTCAAGAGGGGTCGAGGGCTGGGGGCAGAGGGTAAAGGGAAAGACAAAGTCCAAGAAGCCATCCTTCGACAGGCTCGGGATGGCTTCTCACCATGGTTCGACTAGCTCAGGATGGCAGCATAATAAAATACGGAAGAATTGGTGAATATGATCAATTTTAAAGAATTATTTGGTGAGGCGGCGAATGGGAAGATGGATATGAAGAGGAATATTTTCTTCCTAGCCCTTATTGTTGCGGCGGGATTGATGTTCTACGGTCCGTTCCGAGATCTTCTGCGCTCCACGGTGGCGAAAGAGTACTACAGCCATATCGTTCTCATTCCCTTCGTGAGCCTCTATCTGCTGTTCGTCCGGCGCAGGGAGATCTTTGCGGATATCGACTATGCCTTTGTTTCCGGTGGGACTGTCGCCGGTCTGGGTCTACTACTGTACGGGGTGGCCCGGACGATGGATCTGGGTCTCAGCAAGAATGATCACTCGTCCTTCGTCGCCCTCTCCGTGGTTTTGTTTGTCATTGGCTCGTTTATTTTACTTTACGGGCTTCGAGCCTTCAAATCGGCTCGGTTCGCGCTTCTGTTTCTGTTTTTGATGATCCCGGTTCCGATGGCGCTTCTGGACGGGATGATCCGGTTTCTTCAGATCGGGTCCACGGAAGTAACGGCACTGCTTTTCTCACTGACGGGCGCGCCGGTGCTGCGGGAGGGCTTTGTGTTTCACCTTCCCACTGTCAGTATCGAAGTGGCGCCGCAGTGCAGCGGCATCCGCTCCAGCATGGCGCTGGTGATCACAAGCGTACTCGCGGGGCATATGTTCCTGAAGACGACATGGAAGAAGATCGCATTGGTGCTGGCCGTGATCCCCATCACCATGTTCAAGAACGGCATCCGGATTGTGAGCCTCTCATTGCTGGGTAACTATGTGGACAGGGGATATCTGGAAAGCTCCCTGCACAGGGATGGGGGGATTGTGTTCTTTGTGCTCGCGCTGTTGCTGATGGCACCCATTTTGTTTGGCTTACGGCGTGGTGAAAAGTAGTAGGGGGCGGCGGGTGGAGGGCGGCGGGCTGACGTTAAGAGGGGGTGAGGGTCGCGGGGAGAGGGTGGAGAAAGACAAAGAGCCGTAAGCATATAATGAGGCATATAATAATATTGAAATAAAGCCATATATTGTGTAAATAATCATCATGCAAAGCACGCGATTCGATTGGGATGAAAATAAGGATAGGGAAAATCAATCCAAGCATGGGGTCCCTTTTGCTTTGGCTCAGCATGCTTTCTTTGACCCACAGCGTGTTATTGCTGCCGACGAAGAGCACAGCAATGAAGAAGAGCGATTTTATTGCATTGGAAAAGTCGATGAGCGGATTGTAACTGTCCGTTTTACATATCGGGGCGATATCATCCGTATTCTCGGGGCAGAGTTTTGAAGAAAGGGGAATAAACTGTATGAAAAAGAAAATCAAATACAGCGATGAGCCGATGGGCGAGTTGAGAGTGGTAAGAGATTTTTTACCCCCGCCGGATAGATTGGTATTAAAGGAAGACAACGTCAAAATCACGATCTCCTTGAGCAAGGCAAGCGTAGATTTTTTCAAGGCGGAAGCGAAGAAGCAGAGAACCTCTTACCAGAAGATGATCCGTAGCGTGATCGATGTGTACACCGCACGGTACCGGAAGAGTGCATGACAGCAGCCGTAATCCGCTCAAGGAAGCGTCTATCTGGTCCATCTGGTCCATCTGGTCTGTCTCGTCTATCTCGTCAAGTATAAGAAAGTAAAATCAGGCAACCTGCTTTGTCGTCTCCGCGAAGGCGGAGATCCAGTCTAAATATAGATTCCTGCCTGCGCAGGAATGACAATACTGAATAGAAAAGGAAAGCGTGGCATATGGGACACAAAAGAGGGCTGGGATGGATTCCTGATTATCCCGATTTCCGGGATTATACGGCAGAGACGGGCGATGTGAAGACCCTGCTGGTGGCAGGGAAGCGATCGAGAGCGAAAAGTGTCGCTGGGTCGGCAGATCTCCGGGAATGGTGCTCCCCTGTCGAGGACCAGGGCCGGATCGGATCCTGCACGGCCAACGCCGGCGTGGGCCTCCTTGAGTATTACGAGAGAAAGGCCTTCGGCCGTCACCTCGATGCGTCACGCCTGTTTCTCTACAAGGTGACGCGCAACCTGATGAAGGCAAAGGGCGACACGGGGGCCTACCTGAGGCAGACCATGGGGGCAATGGTGCTTTTCGGGGTGCCGCCCGAAATGTACTGGCCTTACAGTGATGAGGAAGCCAAGTATGATCAGGAGCCTTCCGCCTTTTGCTATGCCTTCGCGCAAAACTATCAGGCGATGAAATACTTCCGCCATGATCCGCCCGGGACGAAGGCGGAGGAGGTCTTGAAGAAGGTAAAGGCCCACCTGGCCGCGGGCCATCCGGCGATGTTCGGCTTTACAGTGTATAACTCGATCGAGCAGGCCGAGGCCGACGGAAAGATTCCGTTCCCGTCCCCGAAGGAGAAGATTGAAGGGGGTCATGCAATTGTCACCGTGGGCTACGACGACAGGCTGAAGATCAAGAACAGAACTGGAAAGAGTGAAACCACCGGTGCCCTGCTCATCCGGAATTCATGGGGCAAGGACTGGGGCGATGGGGGCTACGGCTGGCTGCCCTATGACTACGTCCTGCGGGGTCTGGCCGAGGATTTCTGGTCTGTCTTGAAGAAGGAATGGGTGGATACGGGGGAATTTGAAAAGTAAAGAAGGGCGGAGGGCTGTGGGTGGAGGGTGGAGGGCAGACACGGCACAAGAAGCCATCCTTAAAACGCTCAACTGGACGCGATTGACGTTACACACCGATCCCTCATCCGCTGAACAAATACCACATATAACAAATCGAATGGCGAAATTGCCACGCACTCTGCGGGTGCTCGCAATGACAGGGAATAGGGCGCTCCTCCTAAGAAACAGCACATACAATCAAACGAGGAAGTCTTAAAGGAAGATTGCCACACCTCGCAAGGCTCGGTTCGCAATGACTATTTTTTAGTCCGATTTCACAAAAATATTCAGTAACGTAAGCACTCAAGCACATACAATCACTGATTTGAAATGAGCTTAGGGGAAATTATAAGTTATGCGGCGGCGGTGGCGGCGGCGCTGCTGGCGGGGTATGTCCTCTCGCGGGATCTGCGGTCCATGGTGCACCGCGTTTTTGCGGCGGGCATGGTGCTGCTGGCTGCCGATGCCCTGCTGACTGCCTTTGCCGCCAGGGCGGTGCAGCTGGAAGACTACCTCTTCTGGGAGACGATGAAGACCTACGCGGCAATTCTCGTTCCGGGCACGTGGGTTGTCTTCAGCATGAGCTACGCCCGGGCGAACTACCGCAGCGCCCTTTCGCGCTGGAAAATTGTCCTTACAGCTTTTTTCCTTATCCCTGCCATCCTGGCTGTTTTCTTTCGCGATTCCTTCTTTATCATGGTGCCCTTTTCGGAACGCAAGACCTGGGAGTGGTTCCTGCTGCTGGGCCCTGCCGGTTATGCCTTCAAACTCGTCCTCATCGCGGGCGCCATCCTCATCTTGATGAATATGGAGCGAACGCTGCGCCACACCTCCGGGCATCTGCGCTGGCAGGTGAAGTTCATGCTCCTGGGCGTGGGGGGCCTTTTTGCTGCCCGGATCTATACCGACAGCCTCTCCATCCTTTTCCGCGTCGTCAACATCGACCTTGCCGTCATTAACGCCGGGGCGCTGCTTCTGGCCTGCCTAGTCATGGCCCGCTCGGCCGCCCGTACGGAGCGGATGGATCTCGACGTCTATCTTTCCCACAGCCTTCTCTACAACTCGGTCACGGTGCTCCTGGTGGGGGCCTACTTCATCGGCGTGGGGATCCTGGCCTGGATTGCGCAGGTCTGGCAGGGGACCTGGGGTCTGCCGCTCACGGCCTTTCTCCTCTTTGCGGCTATCATGGGCCTGGGGGCGATCCTGCTTTCCGACAGGATGCGGATCCGCCGCAAGCGTCTGATCAGTGAGATCTTTCAGCGGCCCCTCTACGATTACCGGAAGGTGTGGTCGGATTTCACGGAGAAGACAACTTCCGTGGTGAATGTTCGGGATCTGTCCGGTGCCGTCGTGCGGATGGTTGCGGAGACACTGGAGGTCCTGTCGGTCAGCCTCTGGATTGTGGACGAGCAGAAAAACACGCTCGACCTGGGCGGCTCCACGGAATTTTCGGCCCAGCGGGCGCGGGATCTTGCGCTCGGTCGCGAGGCGGGGACCGCATTGTTTCTGGCCATGTACGACCGCGAGCTGCCGGTGGACATCGAAGTTCCCGTTGATGATCGAATACTCAAGCTCCTGGAGTCCCATGCCCAGGCCCTGAGGGAGGCGCGGGTGCGCTACGTCGTGCCCGTGAACGGGGCAGGGAAGTTGATTGCGATCCTGACGATGGACAGGCGCGTTTCCGACGATCCCCTTTCGGGCGAGGACTACGAGCTTCTCCGGACGATCGCCGATCAGGCAGGGGCCAACATCCTTTCGCTGCGCCTTTCGGAGCGTGTCAGCGAGATGAAGGAGATGGAGGCCCTGCAGGTGATGTCGGCCTTCTTCATGCACGATCTGAAAAATCTCGGGGCCAGGCTTTCGCTCGTCTCCCAGAACCTGCCCGTCTATCATGACAACCCAGAATTCCGCTCCGACGCCATCCGTACGATCAGCCAGAGCGTCGACAAGGTCAACACGCTTTGCAACCGCCTGCTGATGCTCTCGCAGAAACTGGAGATCATTCCCGTCGAGGGCGATCTCAACGTGCTGGTGCAGCAGACCCTTGCGGGCCTCGACGGCCATTTCAAGGCGGCGATCGAGAAAAACCTCGGAACGATGCCGAAGGTGCCCTTCGACGAAGAGCAGATCCGGAAGGTGCTGGAGAATCTCCTGCTCAATGCCAACGAGGCCGTAGGTGAAAAGGGCCATATCCGCGTGGCCACGGACTTCCACGACGGGTGGGCCGAGATCTCCGTGAGCGACGACGGCAGCGGCATGTCAGGCGAGTTCATCGAGACGAGGCTCTTCCGCCCCTTCCAGACGACCAAAAAGAAAGGCATGGGCATCGGCCTCTTTCACAGCAAAACCATCATCGAAGCTCACAACGGCAGGCTGGAAGTCAAGAGCACCGAAGGCGTGGGGACGGTGTTCAAAGTAATGCTACCAGGACGAGCAGAAGGGGAGAGGGGCGAGGGTAGAGGGTAGAGAAAGAAAGAAAAGAGGGGTGCGGGGCGAGGGAAGAGAGATGGAAAAGACGAAGATTCAGAGCCACAGGGAATTGATAGTATTTCAGAAAGCATATCAATTGTCTCTTGGTGTCTATAAGGAAACGGAAAACTTTCCGAGCCGCGAACTTTACGGGATCGTCTCCCAGATGAGAAGAAGTGCTGTTTCGATTCCGTGCAATATAGCTGAAGGATATGAAAGGGGTCACAGAAAAGAGTACATACAATTTCTGCGTATTGCCAAGGGGTCATGCAGTGAACTTGAAACGCTTTTAATGCTTTCAAAGGACCTCGGCTATCTGAAAGAGGAGAAGTTCGAGACACTTTTCCGTGAGCAGGACGAAACCGCCAGACTTCTGAGAAGATTGATAACCTCTCTATCTGTTTCGAGAGAAAGGAGCTAGCCGTGACGGAGCATAAGAATGAGCAAAATATGGAGGGGAAGTCGCTCGACCCTCGACCCACGACCCTCAGCCCTCCCCCCGCAACCCTCAACCCTCTCCCCTCGACCCTCGCCCCTCAACAGAAGCCCAAGCTTCTGATCGTCGAAGACGACGAGGACGTCCGGGCCCAGATGAGGTGGGCCATGACGATGGATTACGAGGTGGTCACAGCGGGTGATCGGGCCGAGGCCATGGAGGTCATCCGGAAGCAGCAGCCCAAGGTTGTCGTGCTGGATCTTGGCCTTCCGCCTCACCCGGCAAGCACGGAGGAGGGTTTTGCCACCCTGGCCGAGGCCATCGGGGCCGACCCCTACATCAAGGTGGTCATCGTGACGGGCCGCTCCGAGAAGGAGCACGCCCTCAAGGCCATTGCCCAGGGGGCCTACGACATCCTCTATAAGCCGGTGCAGCTTGAAGAGCTGGGCACCGTGTTGCGACGGGCCTACCATGTCTCGACCCTGGAGAGAGACAACGCCGTGCTGCAGCAGAGGGTGGGCGAGGGTGACTTCCAGGGCATGCTGGGGACAAGCCAGAAGATGCAGGAGGTCTTTGCCACGGTGCGCAAAGTGGCATCGACTGAGGTTTCGGTGCTCATCACAGGTGAGAGCGGCACGGGCAAGGAGCTCGTTGCTCAGGCCATCCACAGGCTCAGTGGGCGCAGGGACGGCCCCTTCGTGGTGATCAACTGCGGAGCGATTCCCGAAATGCTTCTGGAAAGCGAGCTTTTCGGCCACGAGAAAGGCGCCTTCACGGGGGCCCACATCCAGCGCAAGGGTCGCATCGAGATGGCCGATGGGGGAACGCTGTTTCTCGACGAAATCGGCGAGCTTTCGCTTGCGTTGCAGGTCAAGATCCTGCGCTTCCTCCAGGAACAGGTCATCGAGCACGTCGGGGGGCGCGAGATGATCCAGGTGAATGTGCGCGTGATTGCGGCTACAAACCGCGACCTCAAGCAAGCCATGGCCGAAGGAAAGTTCCGGGAAGACCTCTACTTCCGCATCGGGGTGGTTTCGGTGGCGCTTCCCGCCCTCAAGGAGCGAAACGGCGACACCATGCTTCTTGCCAATACCTTCCTGAAGCGCTACGCCCGGGAAAATAAAAAGAAAATCAGCGGTTTCTCCAGCCAGGCCGTGACGGCCATCGAGAATCACAAGTGGCCGGGGAACATCCGCGAGCTGGAAAACCGGGTGAAGCGCGCCGTTATTATGGCTGAGGGGAGAAAAGTGGTGCCTGCGGACCTGGAGCTGGAAACGCCGAAGGTGAAATACGAAGGGCTGAGCCTGCGTGAGGCTCGCGAGGCCCTGGAAAAAGAAATGATTTTCCGGGCACTTACCAAGCACAATGACAACATTACACGTGCCTCCGAGGAGCTCGGTATCAGCCGCCCGACACTTTATGAGCTGATGGAAAAGCTGGGAATTACAAGAAAATAAACCGCCATCCTGAGCCACGTCGAAGGATGGCAGTAGACTCCAGCAGATGGTCCCACTATTACAGTAAATAAAAAAGGCAGGGTCTAATGACCCTGCCTTTTTTATTTAAAACGAAGTAGCGGTCTAAATTACTTTTTGAATCTCCGCACGCCAGCCAGCCCAAGAAGTCCAATACCAAAAAGCATCAGGGTTGCCGGTTCAGGTGTGGCCTTATATTCCAAATCAACACTAAAATAGGTTTCCGCAACACCGGATTGATTTCCCGCGCTCATCAGCACGCTGTTGAACGGCAGCCCCTCAAGAGTAAACCCCCAGAACTGTCCTGCATACGAATTATCAATTTGACCAATTACTTGGCCATCTGCAGTGATTAATATGCCGGTACCTGGCCCACCGGGATTAAATAAATCGAAAAAACCACCCCAGGCAGTAAAACCACCGGTCTGGTACCACGTGGTTGTATCTCCACCGGGTGTTAATCTGTCATTCCAAACGCCGTTTGCAATATATCCGACTGAGGTTACAACTGTGAGTCCAGGTTGCAGAGTTGTATCTTCAAAATTTTCCACTCTCGGGGTTCCAATAGCAGCGAGATAATCACCATAAGAAGTGTAGATTACTGGCACCGCTTGTGCTGAAAAAACCGGCAATAACATCACTCCACATGTTACCAATAACACCATCAATTTCCTTTTCATTTTCTACTCCTCCTTGTTTCTATTATTCTAGTTTATCGCCTGTCGATGGTTATGAGTTATGCTATCTTTCCTCTTCTGATGTTTTAAAGTACGTTACAGATATTGTGCCAAAGCATTGTGACTCTCAGAGTAACAAATGAATAAATGTGTAACTATTCAATATTATTATATTTTATTAAAATATGAGAAACGTAAGATGTCCGCGTGACAAATCAAAGGATTTAGAAAATTGTAAAATATATTTACAAAATGAAATATAGAAGAATAAAATAAATAATATAATAGTATATATAGTAGTAAATACAGTAACTTGAACGTATAAAAGGCAATTGTAAGATTTATTTACAAATTTATAATTGGGAGAGAAGGATAGGTAAATAAATATCATATATAGCAGTAAATACAGTAACTTGAATGTTTATACGGCAATTGTAAGATCTATTTACAAAGTGCAGAAATGGGGTCAAATATTTAGACTTGACAAATGTCAGCAAAAACTCAACTCAGCACAATGCATTTATCAGGGATAAAGATGTGCCCCCTCCTATAAAGAAAGAACCAGTCGAAGACCTTCATCGATGGACTTAAGCACGTGCGATGGCAGGCGGTTGCATTTTTCCGTCAGAAATTCACAGTCGACCGTAATGACCTGGGAAATATTGACGACAGAATCTCTTGGCAGGCCGGATACGGCTGCGGGAAGAAGGACATTGCCCGGCGCTTCAGCGAGGCGAAGATTGGATGTGAGAACAACAGCGATGACGGTCCGAATGCGGCTTCGATTGAATGCATCCGACTGAATGATTACGACCGGTCGCCGGAAGCCAGGCTCGGAAGCTATCGGCGCCGGCAACTCCGCCCACCAGACATCTCCCCGTTCCATTACCAGTCCTCGCGGGTCACGGAATTGGCCTGAATGTCGGTTAAGCCCCCGGCCAACGAAGAATCTTCCTCTGCATAGACAGCATCCAGGCGCGCAGTCACCTGGCGACTTCGATGCTTGGATAGGTACTCATTCACCGCCGTGGCATAGAGCTCGCTCCGGGAGATTCCAAGGCGCTTCGCAAGGGCATCTGCCGAGCGGAACACTTTGTCGGGAATGGAGATTGCAGTTTTCATACTTTGAGTATAACCGCAGTTATACTTCATGTCAAGGGTTGAATGGGCGTCAAGGGTAAAGATTTGACCCCCCTCCTTGGGCACAGAACAAAGGCAGGGTCGATGAGGACCCTGCCTTTGTTGTTTACCAAAACCGTACGGGGGGAGAAGTTACTTCTTAAATCTCCTGATGCCTGCCAGGCCAACAAGCCCAAAGCCGAGAAGGAGCATGGTGAGGGGCTCGGGGACGCTTTGATTAACCGTTACGTCTACGGCAGTTTTGTCATGGTTGAAATGGCAAGCATAACCTACCCAGAATGTATCCTTGCCGACGAAAGAGTTGAGAGACACATTGCTCAGATTTCCAACATCATTCCCATTGTAGAGAAGTTTGTTGTGCAGAATGTCGAGGGCCAGAGTGAAAGTGGCAGCCCCCTGTGCGACGTTATAGGATCCGACGCTGAGGTATCCAGCACCAGCACCACTATTACTATGATTACTGTCGAAGTCTAAAAACATATTGATCGGCGATTCGCTGTTATCTCCATGGCCGGTCAGAGTCACTTTGAGCTGACTTACGCTTGCGACAAAGGCGTCATACTCGAAATTTCCTCCAGTGTAGAACCCGCGTGTTGTCGAGTCAGGAAAGTAAAGCTGTACCCAGTAAACAGGAACACTACCTGATGAATCAATCCATTCCGAATGTATTTTTTCGTCATGATAGCTCATAGGGCCTGCGAAAGCTGAGCCCATGGTCACGAGCACAAGAAGAATCGACATCGTGATGATAGATTTTTTCATGGTTAGAGTTCCCCTCCATCAGTGTTACTTAGCCTTTATCTAAGCAAATGAGATGCCATTTTCGTAATGGTCTGATTTCATTAATAATATATAGATATCGCTCCAGAAATTAGATGATAATTCGTAAACAATGCCGACGATTCAAGCTGGGGGTATGCAACAGGATTAATGTAATGTGAGGAAATGATATGATAATTAGTAATTAACCTCGATTGTAAAAATACTTTACAATTTCCTTACGGTAGGGGGGCCCTGCTCAGAAATGTTCAGGATAGTTATCTTTTTCTTACGGGATTTATCTTTATGGATAAAAAAAGGCAGGGCCGATGAGGACCCTGCCTTTTTTGTTATATTAACCGTAAGGGGTGAAGTTATTTCTTGAATCTCCTGATCCCAGCCAGTCCCACCAGGCCAAAGCCGAGAAGGAGCATGGAGAGGGGTTCGGGAGACTGCTGAATGGGAATGTCCCAGGACCCTAGGCTTCCTATTTTTTTGCCATCCGCATCTACGTACAAATACTTGAGTTCAGCTGTTCTGTTTAATGTCTCCGCATCGAACTGGAAAACCCATGAAAGGACGATGTCGGGTCCAGATACCGCTGCTCCCTTGTATGTGGGAATATTGGCCTTTGCACAAAGGACGCTCGTGTTACCTCCTTCACAACCATTTGCAGTCAATTCTTTATTGAAGAACGTCCAATTACTCAAGGCATCGGGAGCCGACACCAAACTGGATTGTGTGAATGATGTAGCAAAATTTTTCAGCGCCACAGCTTCCACGTAATCCGTCCATTTGTTTCCGGTGTAGGTGCTCAGTACATGAATGTTCAATTGAAGCTGATAGGTGTCTCCGACATGGCTCTTTACGAACACCGCATACTCATTTCCATTATCTGCGGTATTTGTGTAATAAATAGGAAGAGCCTGTCCGTTCACGGGCGCTATGAGCAAAAGCCCGAACACTGCGACAAAGACAAGCATGATAAGCTCTGAAGATTTTTTCACTTTTTTCATCATTATCACCTTAGTCCAGATAGATTCTATCTCTTATTTATGGTTCTTTGATGCTTTTGTTTACAGCAAAATATGTGCCTAAATTTTAAGATACTGTAATTGTTATGTAATATTGAAAGTATTGCGACATTTTCGTCTAAGAAGTGTAAATGTTATTTACAATAAATGTCTCTCTTAGGAGAAAAAAATCATTATATCGTAATAATAGTAATTAAAATAGATATATAGATGTGATATCGGAATTTGTAAACAAAACCGACATTTTCTGCTAATTTCAACGATTGTAGTAACCCGTGCAACTATTACAGTTCTTGGTTCAAAAAATAAATTCTTGTGCCAGGACATTTTACGAATTCCGTGAAGGTCATCTTCGGGAGGCATATCGGGGACGGGTGTTGTTATGGGAATGGGCATCGCAGGCTTCAGGCGGTTTGTCCGGAAATATAATAATTGAAGAAACAGAATATGCTCAAAAAAAGTGGGATTTCCAACCTTTTTTGCGGATTTCAACCGGCCTTTCGGAGCGGTTGAAGAAACAGAAAGTGCTGCGTCGGGATAGTTTACGAATTCCGTGGAGGTCGTCTTGTGTGGATCTCTTCAGCCGATCATTACAGGCTGTTGGTGAAAGAAGCATGATAACGGATAAATAGAATGACTATTATCATGACGGCCGGTCAAATGTCATTCCGGTCCCGGCAGACTCTTGTGCTCAGGCGCATTTCACTGTTAGAGAATTTTACGCCTATCAACAGTTCGGCCATGAAAAAAACATGAATGATAATGAATAGCTATAATAAATTCGCTGCATGTGTATTATCTGTTGTGTCGGGATACTTAACGAATAGCTGTCTTTGACAGCGGATTTTTATCCGCCTGGATAAGTAACGGGAGGAAGTACGATTCACATATGATTATAAATAACATTAACTTGCAATATCGTCAATGGACGGCTTCTCTTTTTTTTGAGGTAATGGCATGGAACCTGCTCAATAGCGAATGTCTCGATGCACACCCTTCGACCGGCTCAGGGTGGCAATGAAAAAACAGAGGTGGTTACAAAATGAAAAAATCGGTATTGGCTTTCACCCTGCTCTTCGCATTCTTATTCATTGTTCCAGCTTCGCATGCCTATCAGGTTCAAGCAGGAGATGCTATTCAACTTACACGGGCGCCCTGGATGGTGGGATCGAGTTTTGGCGGCGGTGAGTTTTCTGTCTATGCCCCTCCGGGGAGCAACCAGCCGTTGTTCACGACTTTTTGTATCGAACCGAATGAGCATATCAGTCTCGGTTCCACTTACTATGTGGGATCCGTAACGACAACCATTAAATATAATGGTGGAACTCAACCTATTGACCTGAACACGTTCTCTGCATTTCTCTTTCACGAATTTGCGCGGAATAGCTGGAGTCAGGCTATATTCGACTATAATGATGCGAACGCCCGAAAAGCCGATGACGAACTTCTTCAAAATGCAATCTGGCATTTTCAATATGGCGGATATGGCACAGCAACGACCAATGAATTCATCAAATACGCAGAAGACTGGGCTTCCCAGAAGGGATGGACCGGGACCGGTGATGTCGCAGTGATGAATCTTTGGGGCGACAGAAACTATACAGAGAAAAAGCAGGACCAGCTGACCCTCGTACCCGAGCCCACTTCTCTTCTACTCATGGGCTTCGGACTTGTTGGCCTGGCGGGACTGCGGAGGAAAGAATAGAGAAGAAATGGGTGAAATGGGGTCAAATCTTTAGACTTGACAAATGCATGCCGCTGAGTTGAATTTATTCCTACATTTGTCAAGTCTAAAGATTTGACCCCATTCCATTGGAGTCTTTAGCCTAAAGAAAATCCCAATTCGTCCGATTTCAATAATCAAGTAGAACCCTGAAAAAGGCAACTCACTCCGAAAGGGTGGGACGCAAAGCCACTGGCCTACGTCACGGATAATCCCGCGATAGGGCGGCAGGGCTGCCAGGGCGATGCAGCACGTCCGTGTGCTGACCGGGACAGGTTTGCCGGAATGCCGCCGACCTGAGCTCCCTCGTTGGAGGGGGCGCAGGGGGTAGGGGATTGATCCAATCCCTCTGGAATTCGCGCAGCCAGCCTGGTCGTTTCCCTGGTGGAATGCTTCGCCCTCAGAGCGTGGAGTTTCACACTCCGCTCATTTGGGGATTAAGCGCATGGAGGTGTTGCCATGTCAGTGGCGCATCCGCTATCTCTCCATTCCGGGAAAGATACACTCTACACGTTTGTTCGTTCCTGCCTGCTGCTTCTTTTCATCCTGTTGATTGTGGCCGTTCCCGCCGCTGATGCGGGGCAGGTGACGGTGGCCTGGGATCAAAACCCAGAGACCGACGTGACGGGATATAAGATCTACTACGGTACGAGTTCCGGATCGTATTCGGCGTCCGTCGATGTGGCCGGAAGGACGACGACAAGCGTCGTGATTTCGGGACTGCAAGATGGGGTAACCTATTTCTTTGCCGCCGTGGCCCATGACGGAACGGAGACCGAGAGCGGCTTCTCCAACGAAATCAGCTACGCGGTTCCGGCAGCAGCAACGACCGCGTCGTCATCCGGTGGCGGAGGAGGGTGCTTTATCGCCACGGCCGCCTTCGGCAACTACGATGCGCCGGAGGTGATCCTCCTGCGGAAGTTCCGGGACAGCATCCTGCTGACGAACGCGCCGGGCCGGCTCTTCGTCGATTTCTATTACCGGGTCTCCCCGTCGCTTGCAGAGTATATCGGCCGGCACGATGCTCTGAAAGGCGCCGCACGTGTGGCGTTGCAGCCGGTGGTCTTCAGCATCCAGCACAGCGCAGGGTTGTACGCGTCGGTGCTCGTGCTGCTTCTGGGGACGATGACCGTTGTTCTCTTTGAGCAGAGACGGATCCGGCGGGAGCTGGAAAAGGGGTAGCGGGTAAGTGGGGTCAAATCTTTAGACTTGACAAATGCTAGAATAAATTCAACTCAGCGGCATGCATTTGTCAAGTCTAAAGAATTGACCCCATTCTGCGAGCTGCCCCCTTTTTGCGAAGTTGACTTGTGTATGCTTTTTGCATAAAAGTATTATTGATGAAATGGACAAGCAAAAAGAAAAACAGAGCTCTCGTTGTTGATGATGATCCGGGAGTCCTCGGGGTTCTCGCGGGCTACATGAAAGCCTTCGACTTTGAGGTGGAGACGACCGAGAATCCCCGTGTGGCCATAGAGCTGTGCAGGCGGAACCGCTTCGACATTATCCTGTCGGATCTCATGATGCCACAGATGAGCGGGCTGGAGTTTTTGCAGGAAGTCCGCAAGATCGACCATGAAGCGGCCTTCATGATCATCACCGGTTATCCTTCCATCGAGTCTGCCGTGGAGGCCATCCGGCGGGGAGCCCAGGATTATGTTACCAAACCGTTCCGGATCGAGGAAGTTAAAGTCAAGGTCGAGAGGGCACTGCTCGAGAAAAGCCTGAAGACAAGAATCCGTCACCTCCAGGGGATCACCTGGGCCCTTCTTATTTCCATTCCGCTGTGGCTTGTGTTGGGAATCGTCCTGGCGAGATCCATAAAATAAATGGGGTCAAATCTTTAGACTTGACAAATGCACCGTGCTGAACCAAGTCTTTCTTCCATTGAGAATCCTGTAATGAAGATTGCCGCGTCGGCCTGATGGCCTCCTCGCAATGACGTGTATTTCCTACTCCACCTGTTTCAGCTCCACGCCCATCTCGGAGGCTAGTATTTGCAAAGTGTCCCGGGGGATGCTCTCCCGGAGGTCTTCGAGATCGATCTGAAGGACCTCGCAAAAGGCATGAAAGAAGGACTCGTACATGAGGATAAGGTTGTTGACACCGCAGTCCTCGAGCCCCGAGCGAAGCCCCTCTTCGATGGTCATCACGATAAAGTCGTCCTCCGCCATCCCGAGTGAGGACTTGTTCAACTGCTCCAGGTATTTTGTCGGCAGGATGGATTCGTTGGACAGCATCCAGTTGAGCTGCAGGCAGATCAGGTAGCAATACTCCGCCCGGTCACACACTTCTTTTTCCGTGAGCATTTATTCCTTCCTTTGGTAAAGGGGTCAGGTCTACTCTTAATAAATGGGGTCAAATCTTTAACCTTGACAAATGGGCCATAGAACTCGATGCACTACGGTTACCTTGTCAAGGTTAAAGATTTGACCCCACACCCTAGTCGTACAGCCGGTCGCTTTTGCGGGTCCGGTCATAGCAGTAGGCATCGGTGCCCGGGATAATGACTCTGACCGTGGGAATTCCTGTGTCCGGCCTTGTCAGGTCCACGGCAATGACCCGACGCATGCCGCGTTCCCTGAGGCGTTCGATGCAGGCCTTCAGGTCCTCGGTGATGTCCTGGCTGTATCCGATTTCCATGTCGGCAAGGCCCTTGATGCTTCGGCCGTGGACGGTGAACCGCGGGTCTTCCGTAGACTCGTCGTGGGTGAGGTAGAGGGGACTCGCGTCGCGAAGCCCGTCGGGGCCGTTCTTTACAAGAAACATGGCCCGCGTCGTGGCCATTTCCATGAGCGCTCTTCCCATGGCGACCTTCGGGTCCGTGTGGGAGCCAAATCCCTCGATGGGCAAGGTGTCGCCCTGCCGCACATCCTTCGAGAAGGCCACCACGACCGGAATGCCGATATCGGAGGTAATGTCGCGGGCGATAATGTCGAGGCCGGCCTGCTCGAATTTCCGGACGATGTCGATCAGGTAGCGGTTCTCAGGCTTGTCCTCGATGATCACGGGATCGCCGTAATCGCGGGTGAACTTGGCGATGCTCCAGGCGTCGCGCTCGACGATCTCCGTGAGACCGTGGAAGATCGCCTCCTCGATGGAGTTGCCCGAGGCGAGCCCATTTGTGTGAGAGCCGTAGAGGAGGCCTTCGTCGCGGTGGAAGGGATGGTACACCTCCCGGGCGGGCACAAGAATTTCCTCGTCGGCTGAGAGGTCGTGACCCCATACCCAGTGCAGATCCTTGTCGGGTCCGTAGTCGCTGAACTGCGAAAGGACCAGCGCTGTGGGATCGAGGGTGTTGTGTTTTTTCCGCAGGGCGTTGAAGCTCGCGACGAGGAGCCGGTCCGCCCACTCCTCGCGGAATTCGGAGGAGTAGCGCTCGATCGATTCCAGGGTGAGGGAGACCTGGGCCTGGATGGTCGAGGCGCCCTTGCCGGTGTGGAAAGTTTTCGATTCATCGGGCCGCAGACGCCAGCAGGTGAACACGGGAATGCCGATGCGGTCGGCGCCGGTGGCCTCGCGGAAATCTTTCATGCCCAGAAGATTTCGCATGCCCTCGACAAAGCGCAATGTGTCGTCGGGCGATTTCGAACGATGTGTCTCGTGGATGTAAACCTTCGGACAGCTCTTCAGAACAATCGGCGCCATGGCCCTTCCTTTCTACGACTCGATAAGCTTGCCGTTGACGAACTTATGGATGATGCTTGCGACATATGTCTGATAGGGCAATCCTTCGGTTACTGCCTTTCTCTGCAATTCGTTCAGGTCTCTTTCGGATATTCGTATGTTCAGCCTTTTGTCTTTCTTCAGCGTATTCCTTGCATACGCCGTCAATTCAGCTTTTCGCTTTGAGAACTCTTTCTCCGGCACCCATTCCCCTTTTTCAAAGCTGTCCAGTATTTCTTGCTCTTTCTTGGTGAGTTTTGCTTTCATTTGCTTTTTCTCCCCAAATAGAATTCCGTGGCCTTCCTGCTGGGAATGATGGTTTTCAGATAGATCTCTTTTTCATCTTCAACGTATGTAACAAGATACGCATAACGGTCTGCTGCGACAACCATGATTCTCTGCCCCGAATATTTTTCCTGATTCGGATGCTCATAATCATTCAGAATCTTTCCTTTTTCAATGCAATACACTACATCCTCGAAGCATATTCCTCGCAGCTCCTTGAGCTTTCGGCTCTTTTCCGTGTTCCAGTTGATATGCTTCATGCGCTAATACGCTACCACATTGTGTGCATTATGGCAACAGAAGATAAGAGGGGGGAAACTGAGGGGTCAAATCTTTAGACTTGACAAATGTACAGTACTGAACCGAGTTTTCCTTGCATTTGTCAAGTCTAAAGATTTGACCCCTCTCATTCCATTAGAGGTTCTTTGCGGCCCAGAGGGCTGCCTGCAGGCGATTGGGCACGTTGATCTTCTTGAAGATGTTGTAGATGTGCGTTTTTACCGTGTGGGGGCTGATGCAGATCCGACCTGCGATCTCTTCATTCGTGGCGCCGGACACGACCATGGCCAGGATCTCCAGCTCTCGTTGCGTCAGGAAGACCACTTCCTTGTTCGACGAATCACCGTTTGTTCCCTGCGAAAGAAGACATTTGGCCATGAGCTCGCGAGAGAGCCACATCTCACCCCTGAAAAGGATTTGGATCCCCTTCATCATCTGCTCGACCGAATCCGTCTCATAGAAAAATCCGCGGATGCCACGGGAGACGGCCTTCTCCTCGATACCCAGGCCGATCTTGACGTTGAAGAGAGCGACGAGGAATTTCGACAGGATTGGCTTTCCCGGTATGGCAAGGGCCAGGAAATATTTGACGGGGTCCCTCTCGGGGCAGTCGAGAAGGACAAGCGTATCATCGCTGGGTTCGTGCGGGTTCTCGGTGATTGTAGAGGGATCGGGGATTATCCTGCAGGTTGCGCCGGTATTGGCAGTCAGATAGTTTGTCAGCAACTCACACTGCAATCTGCGGGTGCTGACGATAAAGATCGTTTTTCCTTTCAGGGAGGGTGTATTTTCTATATTCTTTCCCATGGTACCTGCTTCTGGTTGGAGCCCTGCTGGAGAAAACTGGTACTCCGGTAGTAGGACTAGCACAATTTGTTCCAAATGCGCCTTGCCGGGCGAAATTGATGCACATTTTAACCATGTGCCGTTTCGTGTCCTGACGACCGCTCATGCAGACCGGTGTAATACCCTGATGTGGAATCATGCTCCTTTAACCTCCACATGACGAAATGGGAACAGCGTCTTGTCCTGCGAGGGAATCATCTGTCAGTCTCCTTTGTAGCGGTGCACTTCATTTGCATTTTTCCTTGAGCATGGAGTGTGCCGGAATCTGGATCTCCCGAAATGCTCAGTGCCGACGGCTAGATACCAGCCTGGACTGTTTCGATGTGCCGATGTTTCTGATTTTCCAAATGGATCAATATGGACACAGGAAATGAACAATCGACAACGAGATCAACCCAATGGAAATACCAATCCGTTATGGAATGGTGCAAAGAAGGGCGGAGGGAATGAGTGCCGCGGGGCGGGCAAGGTCACAGGTCACAGAGTACTACTTCTGGATGTCTTTTCCTGACACCTGATACCTTTCACCTGTCACCTTGGTTTACAAACTGGAAAACTTACCAAACGAGGCAGACAAAAGAGCCTTCAGGCCGGCAGTGGCGAAATGCTGTAGTCTTCACTGAAACGGATGGCCATGCCGTTTTCCCCGCTGCGCAGGACCGTCCCCGCGACGAGGATGCGTGCCCTGTTCTCTTCCCTGAGAATCTTGAGGCCGTTGATGGTGAGGATCATCTCGACTCTCACTTCCGTGCCTTCCGTCAGTGCGTGGGGTGTGCGGAAGTAGGCGCCCCCCGCGCAGACATTGGTCGCATTGAGGGAAAGCGTTTTCTTTTTGGCTGTTCCGTCAAGGGTCTCGATCGTTGCCGGGACTTCCAGATCGTAGCGCTTGAATTTTCGTCTTTCGTTCATATGGGTGCTCTCTTTGAATGGGTCATTACGAGCCGATCCTTGCCCCATTCTGTCATTGCGAGTCGAGCCTTGCGAGACGTGGCAATCTACGATTCAGAATCCGATAACGAAGATTGCTTCACGGAGTTTATCCTGAGCCTGTCGAAGGGCGACACGGCTCGCCCCTCAATTTGTCATCCTCGCGAAAGAGGGGATCCGGTTCTTACATGGATTCCGTGTCAAGCACGGAATGACGTTTTTTGACGGGCTCACCTTAAGACAAACTCGGCGAAGCAATCTTCGCTGTGCGTTTCTTTCGCGTTGATGCCCGCTCGGTAATTGCCGTCTCTATTTTTATTGTTTGACGGCAGTCTATCGCGTCGGCACTAGAAAACAAGATGCAAAAAAGTATGATTTTTGACTAATGAAATATCATGAGAGGGCCGGAGGGAGGTAGTCCCGCAGGATGAGGGGGAATCCGGCAATGTCCCGAGGATTTCAATTTTGTCGGTGTTGTGCTAGTCTTTTGCGGCACAAACGAAACAAATGACCGAAGACCCCCTCAGCTCAATCCTCTCCCTCCGGGAGAGAGGAAGTCGGAAAGGTGGCCTTTATGAGACAAGTTTGACACGGAGGCAAGATGAAGGTTCAGGTGAAGAAGGGCAATCCCGCCGCGTTTCGCGCAGAGGCGATGGTGGTCTGTCATTTCGAGGATTCGAAAAAGCTCTCAGGGGCTGCCTATCAGCTCGATCGCAGCTCGGGGGGCCTTCTCGGTGAGGTGATCAAAAGCGGGGATTTCACCGGAAGACATGCCCAGGTCTCCGTCATCTATACGCGGGGCGCCCTGCCGGTGCGGCGGGTGCTGCTCCTCGGTCTTGGAAAGAAAAAGGAACTTGACCTTGAGAAGATGCGGAGAGCCTTCTCGAAGGTCGCCCGGAGCATCCGGGACCTGGGTCTTTCCGAATTTGCCATCTCCCTCGATTCGCTTGACGGGACCCGGAGCCTGGAAGACCTGACGGAGGCAGTCGTGGAAGGCGCCCTCCTGGGCCTTTACCGGTTTGTCCACTACAAGACACACGACAAGAACAACGACCGCAACGTCAGGGGATTCACCCTTGTTGCCGCAAGCGCCGCCGAGGCCCGGCGCATGAAAGATGCGGCGGGTACGGCCGTGATTGTTTCAAAAGCCGTCTATTTCGCCCGGGACCTCGTGTCGACCCCCTCCAACGAGATGACGCCCCGCGATATGGCCCGCATGGCAAGGCAGGCCGTGGTTTCGAAGAAAGTCCGTCTGACCGTTCTCGATAACCGCAAAATGGAAAAACTGGGGATGAATGCGTTGCTCTCCGTGGCAAGGGGAAGCACGGAACCGGCAAAGCTCATCATTCTCGAGTATAACGGATCGCGACGAGGCGAGAAGCCTTACGTGATCGTGGGAAAGGGGATTACCTTCGACTCCGGCGGAATCTCTCTGAAGCCCGCCGAGAAGATGGAGGAGATGAAATCCGACATGTCCGGCGGGGCCGCCGTGCTGGCCGTGATCAGGGCCGCCGCCGAGCTGGAGCTGCCACTCAATCTGGTGGGGATCGTTCCTGCCACGGAGAATCTTCCGGGCGGGCGCGCCTACAAGCCCGGCGATGTGATTCGCTCCATGTCCGGAAAGACGATCGAGGTGATCAGCACCGACGCCGAGGGGCGGCTTATCCTGGCCGATGCACTCACCTATGCCCGACGGTTCAGGCCGAAGGCCATCATCGATGTGGCGACACTGACGGGGGCCTGCATCATCGCGTTGGGCGATGATGTCATCGGCATGATGGGAACGGACGATGCCCTGAAAAATGCATTGCGAAGCGCCGCCACGGAAACCGGCGAGAAGATCTGGGAGCTTCCCATCTGGGACGATTACGCCGAGCTCATCAAGAGCGATGTGGCCGATATGAAAAATACCGGAGGGCGGGCCGGCGGCGCCATCACGGCAGCCGTGTTTCTGCACAAGTTTGTGGGAGAGACACCCTGGGTGCACCTGGATATCGCCGGACCGGCCTGGTTGAGCAAGGAGAGGCACTACGTCCCGCGGGGCGCCTCGGCCGTGGGCGTGCGCCTGCTGGTGCGGTTTTTCCGTGATCTGGGGTCAAATCTTTAGACTTGACAAATGCACTATGCTGGGTCGTGTATTTGCTTACATTTGTCAAGTCTAAAGATTTGACCCCACTGATGCTGTCAAGGATAAAGATTTGACCCCTCTCATTTTGAACATCGAAAATCTCAGCACCCACTTCGAGACGGCCAGGGGGACCGTGCGGGCCGTCGACGGCGTGGACCTGCGCCTCAACGAAGGCGACACCCTCGGCATTGCCGGTGAGTCGGGCTGCGGCAAGACGGTTCTTGCACTGTCCATCATGCGGCTCATCCCGCGCCCTCCCGGCCGTATCGTGTCAGGAAAAATTCTCTTCGAGGGATCAGATCTTCTGGCGTTGACGGACGCGGAAATGCGCCGCATCCGGGGAAAGCAGATCTCCATGATCTTCCAGGAGCCCATGACATCGCTCAACCCGGTCTTTCGCATCGGCGACCAGATCGCGGAAGTTCTCCAGTTGCACGAGGGGCTTTCGGCAAAGGATTCCCGGGACCGTGCCGTAGAGATGCTGCAACTCGTGGGAATTCCTGCCCCGGCATCGCGGGCCCAGGACTACCCTCACCAGATGAGCGGCGGAATGCGGCAGCGCGTGATGATCGCCATTGCCCTGGCGTGCAGGCCGAGGCTCATGCTTGCCGATGAGCCCACGACCGCTCTTGATGTGACCATCCAGGCGCAGATTCTCGGTCTCATCCAGGATCTGAAACGGGAGATCGGCTCATCGGTGATCCTGATCACCCACGACCTCGGGGTCATTGCCGAGGCCGCACAGCATGCCGCCATCATGTACGCGGGGTGGGTCGTCGAGCAAGCGACCGTGGAGGCCATTTTTTCCTCGCCGCTTCACCCCTACACGGTGGGGCTGATGAACTCCATTCCCCGCATCGGCTCGGGCTCATCAAGAAACCGCTACCTCAACGTGATCGCCGGGACGATCCCCAACCTGCTGGATCTTCCGTCAGGCTGCAAGTTCCGGGATCGCTGCCCTCATGCCATGCCCGTATGCGCCGAGAAAAAACCGGAGCTTCTCGAAAAGACGGCGGGGCATTATGTGAGATGCTGGCTGCATGTATAGAGAAGGGTCGTGGGTAGAGGGTAGAGGGGCGGGCAAGGTAACAGGTATCAGGTATTCGGTATCAGGTATCAGGTATCAGGGTCCCGCTATTGATGTTCTTTCCCTGAACCCTTTGCTTTGTGGATCGTGGCTTGAGATTCGTTGTCTTACCCTCAACCCTCGACCCGCCACCCTCAACCCTGTATTTTGAGAGACGAGCCAGACGAATCATGCCCGACGTTCTAGTAGACATAAAAGGTGTGCAGAAATATTTCCCCGTCCGTGGAGCTTTTCTCGGCGGCAGGCACGATGTGGTGAAAGCCGTTGATGGCGTGGATCTCCAGGTGTACCGTGGGGAGACGCTCGGCCTTGTGGGCGAGTCTGGCTGCGGGAAAACAACCCTGGGAAGAATGATCGTGAAGCTTGAGAAGCCCACGGCAGGGGAAATTTTCGTGGAAGGAATAAACATCCTGGGACACAGCGGCGAAAATCTGAAAGCGTTCCGCCGAGATGTCCAGATGATATTTCAGGATCCCTACTCGTCGCTCAACCCCCGCAGAAGCGCCGGAAGCACCATAGGCGAGCCTTTGCTGATCCACGGCAGCGACGGAAGGGCGGCGAGGGCCGAGCAGGTAGCCCTGCTCATGGAGAAAGTCGGACTCACGCGCGAGCAGATGGACCGCTACCCCCACGAGTTCAGCGGTGGCCAGCGACAGCGCATCGGCATTGCGCGGGCGCTGGCGTTGAGACCGAAACTGATCATTGCTGATGAGCCCGTCTCGGCCCTGGACGTCTCGATTCAGGCCCAGATCCTGAATCTGTTGAGAAGCCTCCAGGAGGAGTTCCAGCTCACCTATCTGTTCATCTCCCACGATCTCAGCGTCGTGGAGCACATGAGTGACCGTGTGGCCGTCATGTACCTGGGGAGAATCGTCGAGCTTGCCGCAAGCACTGATCTGTACCACAATCCCCTGCACCCATACACGCAGGTGCTCATTTCGGCCATTCCCGTCGCGGACCCCGGCAGAAAGAAGCAACCCATCATCGCAGGCGGGGATGTCCCGAGCCCCATCGACCCGCCCTCCGGCTGCGCCTTTCATCCCCGCTGTGCCCGATGCATGGATTCCTGCAGAAGCATTGCGCCCAACCTGACCGAAGTGGAAAGAGGCCACTTTGTCGCCTGTCACCTTTTTGCCTCTTGATTTTGGAAAAAGACTGATAAAAGATAGGGAACATCCTTTAACCGAAAGAGAGGAAAAGGAAATGCCGGAATTAAAGACAGATAGAATATGGACAATGGCGGCGTTGCTGGCTGCCGCTCTTATGGTCATCGCATTCACGGGATGCAATCTCGCGCCGGGCCGTTATCTGGATCGGCAGCAGGTCGACAGGGCCGCGATCTTGAAGAACACTGAAAAAATGAACGCGATCAGCTTCGAGACATTCGGTCCCACGTCGGATCAACGTCTGGGCTATCTGCTGTTCCGGGAGGGAACCCGCGTGGACATGGGAGGCGCCGTCTATGTCAACCTGGGAAAGATGACGACAGGGGAGGTTGTGACTCATCATGAGCGAAGCCTGAGATCACGAATGTACACCGGCACACCGCTCGATATCCGTGAGTATCGGCGCGGCGACGGCGTGATCGCTTACACGCTGGTTGAATATCAGGTGGACGTTTCTCTATGGGATGAGACCGCGGCAGATGGAAGGCCCGCCATCCGGTTGAATTACGATGACAGGCGATCCTTCAGCGGCAGCGGCGACGGTTCCGACAAAGGGAATGCGGGCCAATAGACGCTTCAAAGGATGATTGGGAAATAACTCCCGGCAGGGAAGGAGGCAGGACATGACAGCGCGATTGGGAAGAGGGAACGCGGTAACGGTCATCAGCATTCTTTTCATCGTCTTTTTTGCCGGTTGCGCGCCTGCAGGATCCTTCCTCAAGTGGAACCAGGTCGACGCCGGGGCCTTGATGAAAAGCGAGTCGGGCAAGCAGGCCTACCATACCATCCGGTTCGCGACATACGGCCCCAGGGCAGAGCAGATCTACGGCTATCTCCTTTACAAGGACGGGATTGAGGTCCAGTCAGAGCAGGGAATCCCTTTTGACAGGCTGGGCAAGAAAACCCTGGAAGAGGTCATGCTGGATTACGACGCGGTACGGAAATCAAAGATGTACACGTCGGGCAGCAACCTGATCGTGCGGGAGATCTTCCGCAGGGATGCCGTTGTGGGCTATACGGCAAGCGATATAAACATCGATGTGTCCATCTGGGATATCACTCAGGGTGACGGGCCACCCGTTCTGCGCCTCGTTTACAAGGATCTCCGGGAGAATGCGGACGCCGATAAGCTGCCGTCCATGAGGAGAATGCACTAGGAAAATACGGTCATTGCTTGAATTGTCCCCTGTAGTTCCTACAGAGCGATTCCGTTCTTTGCAAAATCGCAGACAAGAGACGTGCCCGACTCCAGTTCATCCGGAGTCATCGTGATGATGTCGAGGGGAACCATGAACTTGCGGATCGTCATAATTTCTGCGGCCTTTGTCAAATCGGCACGCCGGAAGATATCCTGGCCGCGGAAGTCTTCCGATACAATGATCACGTCGATATCACTCGTCTCTTTGGCACGTCCCCCGGCATAGGATCCGAAGAGGATCACCTTTGCCACGTTGAGACCATCCGCTATAAGACGATCTTTCAGGAAATGAATGGCCTTTATAGCTGTGCTTTTAGCCATTGCAACACGCTCTTGCCTTTCTCCACGAATACGACGGTTTTCCGCTTGCTATATTCCTTTTTCATCTTTTCGATATCATCAGGATAGCGTGTCGGAATGCTGACCCGGTTCAGAGAAAAAATGAGTTCATATAAATCATCGGGTGGATCCAGTCGCATTTTTTCAATCAGAAAAATGAGGTTATGAATCTTTGGAGGTGTTTCAGCCGTCCGTTCCTGGTAAAGACCCTTGAGGGCTTTTTCGACAGCCAGATGGCACATGAACACCGCATAGATGTATCGCTTGCTCTCGAAGAGAGCCTCGGCGGTTTTCATGTCGTATTCCGCCTGCCTGAACCACTCTTTCACGGCCTTGGACATGTCGTCATCTCCAGCATTTCAGCAGAGATTACAGGCTTTAATGGTACTTCTCAACCCATTTCTTTGCCCTGCGGATTGTCTTCCTGCCATCGTGGGCAACCGACCCCGTCGGTATACGGGGCCAGCGATGAAAGAAACAGGCGGCGAAATATTTAAAATGAGTCATTGCGAACCCTTCGACAGGCTCAGGATAAACTCCGTGAAGCAATCTTCGTCATTGGACTCTGAATCGTAGATTGCCACGTCTCGCAAGGCTCGACTCGCAATGACAGAATGGGGCAAGGCTTGGCTTGTAATGGCCCATTATTTCTTAGCTGTTTCTTAGGAGGAGGCCAACAGGCCGACGAAGCAATCTGCAATGCCCCTAAAGTTCTCTTGCCGCGAAAAATGCCTCGTGGACGGCCTCGTAGGCCTTGCGGGCTTTCTTCGCATCGCCCACCACGATGATCTTCTCGACAAGTCCCCTCAGTTTGTCCTCAAGGAAATTCACGGGCACAGTCCCGCAGGCCATCACGACGGTGTCGCAGGGAATCAACTCACGGCCATCCTTTTTCTCCACCCAGAGTCCCTGTGGTGTAATCTCGACGGCCCGGGTGTGCGTCTGCACGCGAATGCCGTACTGAGAAAGATGACGAAGGGCAATCCAGCGGGTCGTCAGACCGATATCGCCGCCGGCCCTGTCGAGCATCTCGACGATGGTGAGCTTCTTCACACCGCGAGTGGCGTATTCGCGAAGCTGCTCGGGATCCTCGGCCTTCGCCAGGAAAAGGAACTTCAGCGTCTCGGCGTCGATGGTGCCGATCTTCGCTAGGTACAGGGCCGTTTCGATGCCGACGGCGCCGCCGCCGATGACGACGACGTTGCGTCCTGTTTCGGCCTTTCCGGCCAGCACGTCCCAGGCCATTTCCACGTTGTCCGCGTCCATCCCGGGGATGTGCGGGCAGAGCGGTTCACCGCCCGTCGCGATGATGACGACGTCGGGCCTTTCGGACTTCACGAAATCCTCGTCAACCTCCACGCCCGCCACGAGGAACGCGCCGGCGGCTTTTGCCTGCTCGGCGAAGGGACCAACGAAGGCCCCCATCTCGCAGCGCTCTTCGATGGCCGATGCGATGGGCATCTGGCCGCCCAGCCAGGCTTCCTTTTCATAGAGGATTACCTTGTGGCCGGCCTGCGCCGCTGTCCGCGCGGCCGAGAGGCCTGCCGGTCCGCCGCCGACGATCATGACCTTCTTCGGCTTTGCCGTTTTCTGCACAGGCGGGACTTCGCACTCACGCCCGGCCCTCGGGTTCACGAGGCACTCCACGGGCTCCATCGAAAATATGCGGTCCAGGCATCCCTGGTTGCAGCCGATGCAGGGGGAAATCTCCCCGGTCCGGCCCGTCATGGCTTTCACGGGAAACTCGGGATCGGCCAGCAGTGCCCGCGCAAGACCGACAAGGTCGGCGCGGCCGTCGCGGATGACTTCTTCGGCCAGGCCAGGGCTGTTGATGCGGTTGCTGGCGATGACGGGTTTGGTGACGGCCGCCTTCACACGGCTTGCCATGTGGACGAAGGCCCCCCTCGGCACGTCCATCGTAATCTGGGGGACCGCCGTTTCGTGCCATCCGCCAGTGATGCTGAAGGCATCGACACCGTGCTGCTCCAGCAGGTTGGCAAACCGGGCGGCTTCCCTGTTCGTGTTGCCGCCGGGCATGAAATCGTTCCCGGCGATGCGGAAGATGATCGGGAAGCCGGGCCCGACGGCCTCGCGGATGGCCCAGGCCACCTCGATGCCGAAGCGCATCCGCTTGTCCGGATTTCCGCCGTAGTCATCGGTCCGCTGGTTCGTGAGGGGCGAGAAAAACGACGAGATCAGGTAGCCCGTTCCCGCAAGGACCTCGACGGCGTCGAAGCCGGCTTTCTTCGCCCTCACCGCAGCCTGGGCGAAACTGGAAATGGCGAGCTGGATATCGTCATGGGTCATCTCCTTCGGGACTTCCCGGGTGATGGCGGAGGCAATGGGAGACGGCGCGAGGGGCTGCCGTCCGATCATGCCCGATCGTACGTAACGCCCGCCGTGGAAGAGCTGGGCGGCAATGAGGGCCCCGTGCCGGTGGGCGGCGTCGGTGAGCCGGGTCAGCCCCGGAATGAAACGATCGTCGCTGATGCCGATCATTTCCCTCATGCTGCTTGCGTACTCATCGATGGAGCATCCCCCCACGAAGAGAAGGGCCACCCCGCCGCGGGCGCGCTCCTCGTAAAAGGCCACGAGGCGATCCGTCACCTCGCTTGTATCGCTGCAGTAGCCGAGGTGCATGGCCGGCATGACGATGCGGTTTTTCAGGGTAAGCGATCCGATCTTGACGGGTGAGAAGAGATGATTCATGCGTGGTCTCCCTCAGAAGGCGTGTAAGGTGTAGGGTTCAGTAAAGAGCGTTACAGCCTGAATGATAGTGTCATCAAAAATAATGGGTCATTACGAGCCAGCCTTTGTTTAAAATGTCATTACGAGCCGAGTCTTGCGAGGCGTGGTAATCTACGATTTAGAATTTCCATGTAACAAAATATTACGGAAAATCCCATCGATTATTTCTGCGGTTCTCTCGCGGGAATCTCGGCGGGGAAACTCCGGAACTCCCTTCTCGTAAGGTACAATGCGGCGGCAAAGAGAAGTGCATTGGCCATAGGCGAGGACACCCATATTCCGGTGAGGCCGAATTGCGTGGACAGGAGCCACAATAGCGGGATGAGGAATACGATGTCACGAAGAAGCAAGAGCGACATGGCGATGACGCCCTTGCCGAGTCCGTTGAACATGCTGATCCAGGTGAAGTTTGCCCCGGCGAATGGAAGCGAGAGGGCAAAGATCCGGAGTGCCGGCACGGCGATGGAGACCACGGCCGGGTCGTCCGTGAAGACACGGATGAGCGGATCGGCGAATATTTGCATCAGGGCACAGCTCGAAAGTGTGAGCACCGCCGCGTATTTGACGGTCACATTGACCGTTTCAATGAGGCGTTTGTACAATCGTGCCCCGAAGTTAAACCCGACAAGCGGCATCACCCCGTGGCCGATTCCCACGAGCACCCAGACGACCATTCCCTGGATGCGAAAGACGATACCCAGTGTTGCCACGGCGCCGGGACCGTAGCCGCCGAGGATGTGATTGTAAAAGGTGAGCACGAGACTGATGACGAAGTTCATGACCATGGAGGGCGCGCCGACGCGGTAGATTTCCTTGATGACGGCTCCGTTGGGCATGAGGTGCTTTTTCCGGATGCGGTAGGACGAGGTCGGCTTCATGAAAAGCCACAGCGACAGCACGCAGGTGAAAAACTGGGAGATGCCTGCCGCCAGGGCTGCTCCGCGGATCCCCAGCTCCGGAAAAGGTCCCCAGCCGAAAATGAGGAAGGGGTCCAGGATGGCCCCGAGAAGCGCCGCTGTCGTGAGGACGTACATCGAGTAGTTGGGGTTTCCCTCGGCCCGGAAGAGGTTTCCCGCCGCGATCATGAAGATGAGAAAAGGGGTGGTGAAGAGGTAGACGATGAAGTACTCTCTCGAAAGCGCGAGGATGTCGTCGGTGGCGCCGAAGATCCTCAGGATCGGATCGTGGAAGATCAACCCGGGCACGATGACCAGGGCGCTGATGAAGATCGAAAGAAAGATGATCTGCCCGGCCGTCTGGTTTGCCTTTTCGTTTTCGCCGGCGCCAAACATGCGGGCGGCGTACGATCCTGCGCCGACGCCTGTGCCCACCCCGAAGCCTCCGAAGAGCATCTGGATGGGAAAGGCGATGGTCACCGCGGCGATGGTCTGGGGGCCCAGCCGCGAGAGCCAGAAGACATCGATAAAATTGTAAAAGGCCATCACCAGCATGGCGGTGATGGAGGGCAGGCTCATTTTCCAGAGGAGCGAACCAACGGGTTCGTTGCCGAGGTCGAGATGTGTTTTTTTCATCTGCGCAAAAATACATGTCCCGCAGGGGTAATTCAAGATAATTAAGGGGAACCGATGGCTGGGGAAAATGATTGACTTTTTTCCGGCAGGTTCTATAATGGAGCCAAATCAGAACCAGCGAGGTGTTTCCCATGCCCGTCAACCTGTCGATAAAAAATGTTCCTGACGGTATTGCCGAGAGATTGCGAAAACGTGCGGCAGGCCACCACCGGTCCCTGCAGGGTGAGCTTCTTGCCATCCTTGAGGAAAGCATTGCGACGGAGAGACCGTTGAGCGCAGATGACCTGCTGGCCGAGCTGCAAAGGCTCGGCGTCAGGACGCCCGCCGAGTCGACCCGCTTCGTAAGGGAGGATCGCGATGGACGTACGCGTCGTTGACGCATCCGCCATGGGTGCGCTCGTTTTCGGGGAACCATCCGCGACGGCCGTTGCAGCGCGCCTTGGCGGTGGGAATCTTGCGGCCCCCGCACTGATCCGGTTCGAACTGGCCAACATCTGCCTGAAAAAAATCAACGCCCATCCATCCCTCCAGGGAAAACTGCTCGAGGCGTATGAAATCGGCTCAAGGCTCTCATTGCGGATCACCGATGTGGATCATTACGAGGTCATAGAGCTGGCGAGAATAAGTGGTCTGTCCGCCTATGACGCCAGTTACCTGTGGCTTGCGCGCAAGACGAAAGGCGAACTGGTGACGCTGGACAACAAACTGAGAGCGGCAGCCGTAAAGCTTGGAGTACACGCCCCGACTCCGTGAAACGGTTCTGGTCGTTGCAGATGTAAATGGCCTGGAAAAAAGTAATACGTCAACAGGCAAAAAGCAAACGACAGACTACTAAGACATACTCCGATAAAAATGAGTCATTACGAGCCGAGCCTTGCGAGGCGTGGTAATCTTCCATTGAGACTTCTTCGTTTCACTCAACACAACCTCATCGTCATCCTCGGCCCGACTGCTTCGGGAAAGACGCGGCTTGCGGTGCGTCTTGCTGCCTCAATCGGCGGGGAACTCATCTCGGCCGATTCCCGCCAGGTCTACCGTGGTATGGACATCGGGACGGGAAAGGATCTCGCCGAGTACGTCATAGACGGAGTCCCTGTGCCCTACCACCTCATCGACGTGGCCGATCCCGACCACCTCTTCAGCGTCTTCGAATTCCAACAGCGATTCTATGCCTGCTTCCGCGAGATCACGGCGCGCGGCAGGATGCCGATTCTCGTGGGGGGGACGGGGCTTTACATCGAGTCAGTTCTCCGGGAGTATCGGATGCTTCCTGTAGAGGAGAACAAGGCCCTGAGAGAAGAGCTGGAAGGGCAGGGCATCGATGAACTGACTGCGAGGCTTCTTCGCCTGAAGCCGGCCCTTCACAACACGACGGACCTGACAGGAAGGGAGCGCCTGACCCGGGCCATCGAGATTGCCGAACACGAGGCCGTGCACGGAACCGGGGATAACTCCGAGCGACCGGATATCGTTCCCCTCGTAATCGGGGTTCGCTGGGACCGCAGCGTGCTTCGCGAACGGATCACGAATCGCCTGAAGGAGCGGCTCGAACAGGGCATGATCGAAGAGGTGCAGAGACTGCGCGACTCAGGGGTTGCCTGGGAGCGGCTGGACGAAATGGGCCTCGAGTATCGCTACGTAAGCCTCTATCTGCAGGGGAAACTCTCTTACGACGAGATGTTCAAGACTCTGAACATCCGCATCCACCAGTTCGCCAAACGCCAGGATACATGGTTCCGTGGAATGGAGCGCCGGGGAATCGCGATCCAGTGGCTCGAAGGGGCAGACGAGGCGGTCTTACGAAAAATTGTTCGCGAAAAACTGAGCATATAGCGCTTGCAATAAACAATATATATTGTATTTAGAGCTGTTACAATAAATACATGATTTAATACATTATGTAATTTTAGTTGAGAAATATTTTCAAAAAAGTAAAAATCATCTTAATGGCAGACCGCATCACAGGACCTCTTCATCGCATTATTCCGTAAATTGTCAATTTTCTTTACGAAATCCGCGTATCGAAAAATATCAAGTATAATAAGACACTTAAGTATCGAATAGCGCCGTGACACCGCTTGAAGTGTCGGGATGCTTAACAAATATCGACAGCAAGAAAAAGGCAGTAAATATAATAATTGAACTAAATCAGCATGTTGGGGAAAAGGCATGCAAGTTGCTCCTTAGAGAGCCGACTGGAACTAGCCAATTTTTCGGAAAGAAATATTTTATAACGGGCGGGGAACAGTAAAGGACAGACACAATAATGATGGTAAAGATTGGGTAATGTTTTTCAGGGAAGGAATGCCAATGAAAAGGAGTAGAATTATGGGAGACCGAAAAGCAATGAAAAGATTTTTACTATCGTTCGTTATTGTGGTTGCACTGATATGTAGTGTTCAAAGCGGGGAGGCGGCAATTTTGGATTTTGAGGGGATTTTTCAGCAGGAGCAAGTATTAATCCCCAATAATTATGGTGGTTTTAATTGGGACAATAGCTTTTTATCGATTTCTCAGGGAGGTTGGTACGGGGGCAATACTGTTCCATTTCCGTCTGCTTCCTGGGGGGTTTTTAACGCGTATGGCGCTTTGACGCTAACAGTATCGCGAAACACTTCCTTTGATTTTAACGGCGCCAATTTTATTCCATGGCTGTTAAAAAACGAAATTTATGAGTATTCCTCAAAGACAATCACCATGAAAGGATACAGCGGCACTACATTGGTAGGCAGTGTAACGTATGATCTGACAAATTCATTTGATTATTATGCAGCAAACTTTATCAATATTGACAAGGTTGAACTTATCGCATCCGTGGGGGGTAATCAATTCAATAACGATAATGAACGTTGGTGGCTTATGGACAACTTTACATACAACGCAACAGCCGTTCCCGAACCAGCCACCATGCTTCTTCTCGGCTTTGGCCTTGCCGGACTGGCCGGGGTGAGGAGATTCAGGAACTAACTGCAGCAATTAATTCTGCGACAAAAAAGAAGGCAGGGCCGAACGCCCTGCCTTCTTTTTTGCTCGTCGCATAAAATTTGAAATATATTTCGTCTGCCACATAGGCTGCACATGATTGAAGCAGGCATTTTTCGCTAAATTGTCGGGTTTCTTTACGAAAATGAAAAAATGGTAAATGGTGCATAAAATCAATTACATATTTTCATTAGAACCCATTGGCATCTCCAAAATGTCGTTATACTTTACAAATTGTGGAGTGCTGAAAACGTGTAAATTGTTATATAATGAATGATATCAATGCATTAAAATATGGGCATGGAGATTGCTGTACTAACAACTATCCAAAACAAAGGAATAAAACCATTTTTAGGAGGAGGGGTTAGGTCATGAAAAAGTTGATTCTTGTAATTGCATGTGTGTTGATGTTGGCATCGGCGAGTTCCGTGTATGCAGGTTATACGGACATCATCCAGGAGCCGACATCATATTTTGTCACGGCTGCAAACTGGCAATATGAATATCGCTGGTTCAATCAGGATTGGGGATGGCAACACAACGCCATTGCGGGAACATGGACTACTGCATCTTTGAACATTGCTGGCTATGATATAGATTATAGCCAAGGTGAACGAGATGCGATTTATGTAGGTACAGACTTTAACAATAAGAATTTCATAGGTTACTTGACAGGTACGAATAACGAGTGGTCGTGGTCAGCTTTCGATGTTACTGCCTACCTTGCTATTATAGAGAGCACCGGTCTTTACGTATGGATGGACATTGATTCAACTAACAGTTCTGAAGTATGGGCTGTGAGCCTCTCGAAATCGGCTCTTTCCCTGGATGGAGGGTCGATCCCCAATCCGGAGCCTGGTAGAGTTCCTGAGCCCACCACGATGCTGCTTCTCGGTCTTGGTCTTGTTGGCCTTGCCGGTCTTCGCAGGAAGTAAGCTCTAAATTACAAAGAAGTGCAGAAAAGGCAGGGCCAAAAGCCCTGCCTTCTTTTTATCATGCTGGGTAAATTCCCCGATGCTTGCTGCAAATTTGTTATTCCCTCGGAAGAGGGAATCCAGGATGGATGCCCGTTTACACGGGCATGACATTTTATCTAGTTACCCCATGGCTTGCTGCGTGGTAGTTTTATTGGTCACTCTCAGCGAAACTCACGTTTCTCCCAGATACGCCTTCTTCACCCTCTCGTCGCAAAGCAGGTCCTTTCCCGTGCCTTCCAGGACGATTTCTCCTGTTTCCATCACGTAGCCGTAATCGGCCACGTTGAGGGCGGCCATGGCGTTCTGTTCGATAAGAAGAATTGTGGTGCCCTCCTCGTGGATCTTGGTGATCACCCGGAAGACCTCGCGGATGAGAAGTGGCGCAAGGCCGAGAGAGGGCTCATCAAGAAGGAGCAGCTTTGGCCGGGACATGAGTGCGCGGCCGAGCGCCAGCATCTGCTGCTCGCCTCCGGAAAGTGTCGCTGCCGGCTGGTCACGACGTTCCAGGAGTCGCGGGAAGGTCTCGAAGATCCACTCCACGTCCCGGTCGATTTCCTTTTTCTCCTTACGCCCGTAGGCCCCCATCAGGAGGTTCTCGTAGACGCTGAGGTTCACGAAGACGCGCCGCCCTTCCGGTGCCATGGCGATGCCTTCCTGTGCAATCCGGTGGGCAGCCTTGCCGCTGATGGAGCGGCCCAGGTAGCGGATCGACCCGCTCGTCGCGGGCACGAGGCCGCAGACGGTTCGTAATAACGTGCTTTTGCCTGCACCATTGGCCCCGACGAGGGTGACGATCTTCTCTTCCGGCACATGGATCGAGACATCGCGCAGTGCGTGGATGCCCCCGTAGTGGACATTCAGACCGTCGACCTTAAGCACTGGGCACCTCCCCCAGGTAGGCCTCGATGACCCTGGGATTGTTCTGGATCTGGTGGGGCGTTCCCTCGGCGATGGTGGTGCCGTAGTCGAGCACCTTGATTCGCTCGCAGATCTCCATGACGAACTTCATGTCGTGCTCGATGAGGAACACCGTGAGGTCATAGTCTTTGCGGAGCTTCAGGATGAGCTGCAGGAGGTCCTGTGTCTCGCTGGCGTTCATCCCGGCGGCCGGTTCGTCCAGAAGCAGGAGCTGGGGCCCCGTGGCCAGCGCCCGGGCGATCTCGAGGCGCCGCTGCTTTCCGTAGGGCAGGGAGGTGGACATCTCTCTGGCCACATCCTCCAGGCCCACTTCCTTCAGGAGATTCATGGCCCCCTCGAACATCATCTTCTCCTCGCGGCAATAGAGGGGAAGCCGCAGGGTCGCCCCGAGAAAGGTGGACTTGATCCGGCAGTGGTAGCCGATCATGACGTTCTCGATGACGGAAAGTTCCGAGAAAAGCCGGATGTTCTGGAAGGTCCGGGCGATGCCGGCCTTGGTGATCTGGTTGGCCTTCTTGCCGGTGAGGCTCTCGCCCATGAAGGTGATGGCGCCTTCGGTGGGTGTGTAGTAGCCAGCGATCATGTTGAAGACCGTCGTCTTGCCTGCCCCGTTGGGCCCGATGAGGCCGACGATCTCGTTTTTCTCAAGGGCGAGATCGAAGTCGTTCACGGCGACGAGGCCGCCGAATTTCATGGTGAGGTGCTCCACATTCAAAAGGGCCATCAGGAACGACCTCCGATGCCGAGTATCCTGCACAGCCAGTTCCAGCTGAACTCCCGGGTCCCCATGAGACCCTGCCTGGCAAAGATCATGATCAAAACGAGGATGACCGAGAAGATGACCATTCTCATTCCGGGAATGCCGGGGATGTCGATGAAACCGAGGTCCATCGGCTCCTCGACGAACCGGAGCGCCTCGCCGCCCCACGTGAAGAGGATGGCCGCGAAGATGGCCCCTGTGGTGCTCCCAAGCCCTCCTGCCACGATGATGATGAGCAGGTTGAAGGTCAAAAAGAACGTGAAGAGGGTCGGCGAGATCGTGGTGATGAGATGGGCCAGAAGCCCGCCGCCCACGCCCTGGAAGAAGGCGCTTGTCGTAAAGGCAAGCATCTTGTGCCAGTAGGTGTTGATGCCCACGGCCTCGGCGGCCGCCTGGTCGTACTTGACGGCCTTCATGGCCATCCCGTAGCTGCTCCGGATCATCCTCATGATGAGAAAGACCGTGATGATGGCGAAGCCCCAGGCCCACCAAATGTTCGTGTGATCGGCGATACCCTTGAGGCCCAGGGGCCCGTTGGTGATGCTCTGGGTGTTGTTGGCGATGACGCGGACCACTTCCCCGAATCCCAGGGTGACGATGGCAAGATAGTCTCCGCGCGTCCGGAAGACGGGAAATCCCATCAGGAAGGCGAGCAGGGCAGCCACAATGCCTGCTGCGACCAGGGAGACGAAGAAGGGGGCCGTGATCACCGAGAGGGGCCAGATGCAGGGCTCGATGATGAAGGAGATTTCCTTTTCCATCGGGGTGAGGGTCAGTAATGCCGAGGTATAGGAGCCGATCGCGACGAAGGCATTGGGCGCGAGCGAGAACTGGCCCGTGACGCCGTTGATCAGGTTGTAGCTTACGGCAAGAATAATGAAGATGGCGATGTTGTTGAGGATGCGGATCGTATATTCGGAGTCTCCCGTATTGGCCATGTGGAGCAGCGCGAGCAGCAGCGCCGTGCCGGCGAGGGAGAGAATCTGGTTTCGGGTTCGGTTTGGGTCCATTGAGGCTCTAGCTAACGTGTCTTGTCTGTCAAAATACAGGGTTGAGGGTGGCGGGTCGAGGGTTGAGGGTAAGACAAAGAATCTCAAACCACGATCCACAAGGCAAAGGGTTCAGGGAAAGAACATCAATAGCGGGATCCTGTTACCTGATACCTTTCCCGCACTTCGACCCTCTACTCGCGGCCCTCGACCCTTCTTAATCCGGCAGCTTCGTCCCCATCAGTCCCGTGGGGCGGAAGAGGAGGATCAGGATCAAAAGGCCGAAGGCGACGGCGTCGCGGTATCCGGCCAGCTCGGGCATCAGGGCCACGAGAAGAATTTCCGCAATTCCCAGCAAGAGGCCGCCCAGCATGGCGCCGGTGATGTTCCCGATGCCGCCCAGGACGGCCGCCACGAAAGCCTTGAAGCCGGGGATGATTCCCATCAGCGGGTTGATCTCGGGGTAGCGCATCGCCCACATGATCCCGCCGGCCGCCGCGGCGGCGGAACCGATGGCGAAGGTGATCGAGACGATCCGGTTGACATCGACGCCCATGAGTTTGGTCGTTTCCATGTCATGGCTGATGCAGCGCATGGCTCGCCCCGTCGGTGTCCGGTAGATGATGAACAGGATGATGCCGAGGAAAGCCAGGGTGAGCAGGGGCGTCCAGAGGACAAGGGCGGGGAACATCAGACCGGCGACCTCGTATACCTCGTTGAAAATGTCCGGAGTCTCGAACCCCTTGGGGCGGCCGCCAAAGACCACAAGGCCGAGATTCTCCAGCAGAAAGGAAACCCCGATGGCCGTAATGAGGGCGGAGATGCGGGGCGCATTCCGGACAGGCACATAGGCACCCTTGTCGATCAGGACACCGAGGAGCGCCGTCAGGACCATGGCCACGACGAACGAGGCCCACCAGGGAAGGCTGAACATGAGGATGCCGAAGTAGGCGAAGTAGCACCCCATCATCATGACGTCGCCATGGGCGAAGTTGATGAGCCGGATGATCCCGTAGACCATCGTGTAGCCGATGGCGATGAGCCCGTAGAGGCTCCCCAGGGCCACCCCGTTGATCATCTGCTGGAGGAAGAATGTCAGTTCCACGTGCTGCCCGCTAACGTCAACGTGCTTTGCGTCGATTCACAAAAGAGGGGCGACCATTCAATCGCCCCTCTTTCCGTTGCTTCATAAACAAGAAGTGCTTACTTCTTCTTCGGTGCCGCCTTCTTTGGCTCCGGCGCCGCGCCGGGGGGCTCGACGGTGGCCACGTATTTGAAGTCGCCGCCTCTGACCTGCACGATGACGAGGCTCTTGATGGCGTTTCCGTCTTCACCGATCGTCATGGTGCCGGAGATGCCCTTGAAGTTCTTCGTGGTTGCCAGGGCAGCCCGGATCTTTGCGCCTTCGGTGGACTTGGCCCGCTCGATGGCATCGGCCAGCGCGAAGTACGCATCGGCGCCCATGACGTCAAAGGTGCCGACCTTGCCGAACTTCTTCTCGTAGAGGGGGATGAATTTTTTCGCCAGCGGTGTCGATGCCGCTTCTCTCTCGAAATGACCCGTCAGCATCAGGCCTTCCACGTAAAGTTTGCCGATGTCGATGAGGGCCTTGTCCTGCGCGCCGTCGCCCGAGAGCACCGGCAGGTTCAGGCCGAGGTCCTTCGCCTGCTTCATGGCCAGGGCGACTTCGGTGTAGTAGTTGGGCATGTAGAGGACATCAGGGTTTTTCGCCTTCACGGCCGAGAGCTGGGCCGTGAAGTCCTTGTCGCCGGTCTGGCAGTACGTCTTCGCCACAACCTGACCGCCCAGCTTCGTGAAGCTCTTTTCAAAGAAATCCGCCAGGCCCACGCAGTAGTCCTGGGCCTTGTCGATGATCAGGGCGGCTTTTCTCTTCTTCAGGGTCTCGTAAGCGTACTTGGCCGCCATCTCGCCCTGGAAGGGGTCGATGAAACACACGCGGAAGATGTACTTCTTGCCCTGTGTCACGAGGGGGTTGGTGGCCGTGGGGGAGATGATGGGAACGCCTGCCTTTTCTGCGATGGGGGCGCCGGCCATGGTGTTGCCGCTGATGGAGGAACCGATGATCGCGACGACTTTCTCTTTCTCGACGAGACGGGTCACGGCATTGGCGGCCTCGATCTTGTCGCTCTTGTCATCGGTCAGGACCAGCTCGACCTTTTTGCCGAGGATGGTCGGTTTCATGTCCCGGGCCACCTGGATTCCCTGCCAGGATCCCTGGCCGTAAGCAGCCACGCCGCCGGTCATCGGCAGGAACACTCCAATCTTGATCGTGTCGGATTTCGCCTGGGAAAATGCGGGGGCCGGCATCGTGAAGGCCAGACCGAGGATCATCAATGCAATCAGTACCTGCTTCATCTTCATACGCCCTCCTCCTGTTATCTCCGTTTATGCTTCAGAGCAGAACAATCCAGCGGAACGCGGACATCATTGAGAACGCGATTTTCTACCATGACAATTTTTCGAAAGTCAAGGGAAAGCAAGCGGGGTAGAGGGAACCCTGGCCCCGTTATTCTTTCTCCCGGTGGCGCTTGCGGAAAAAGAGACGGATGGGGACGCTCGCGAAGCCCAGACCCTCCCGGATTCGGTTGGCCATGTAACGTTCGTAGGAGAAGTGGATGGCCTTCGGTTCCCGCACGAAAAATACAAAGGTCGGCGGCTTCACCGAAGCCTGGGTGGCGTAGACGATTTTGTTGGGCCGGTTGCGGAACATGGGCGGGGGGTTTTCGCGCACGTAGGCCTCGACCTTTTCGTTGAGCTCCGCCGTAGGGATGCGCCGGGTAAATTCCGCGAAGGTTGTCTCGATGAGATCGAAGATGCGCGTTACGCGTTGTCCCGTAAGGGCCGAGACAAAGATGATGGGGGCAAATTGCAGGAACTTGAGCCCGTCGCGGATTTTGTTCACATAGATGCCGATGGAGCTGTTGTCCTTTTCCACGAGGTCCCACTTGTTCACCACGACGATGCAGGCCACTTTCTTGTCAAGGGCGAGGCCGGCGATCTTCGCATCCTGTTCCGTGATTCCTTCTTCGGCGTCGATGAGGAGCAGGGCAACGTCACATCGATCGAGTGTCCTCAGGGCCTCGATGACACTGTACTTCTCCAGCTGGAGGCTGATCCGGCTTTTCCTCCGGATGCCTGCCGTGTCGACGAGGACATACTTGCGGTCGCGGAACTCGAAAGGGGTGTCGATGGCGTCCCGCGTTGTGCCGGGCGTGGGATTCACGATGGTCCGCTCGTAGCCCAGGATCTTGTTGACGAGCGATGACTTCCCCACGTTGGGCCGCCCCACGACGGCGATCCGGATTACTTCCTCATCTTCCTCGACTGCCTCGGCGGGCACTGCGGGAAGGACCCCGACAACGGCATCCATCAGTTCGTCGACACCGCGGCCGTGTTCGGCGGAGATGGGATAGACCCGATCAATCCCCAGGCGGTAGAACTCGAAAGCAAGGTTGTCGTGACGGTCCCCGTCGATCTTGTTGACGGCGTAGAACACGGGCTTTTTGTAGGTGCGCAAAAGCTTCGTGATCTCCTCGTCGGAAGGCGAGAGGCCTTCTTTTCCGTCCATGAGAAAGATGATGAGGTCGCTCTGCTCCATGGCGAGCGTCGTCTGCTCGCGCATCTGCATGAGGATTTTTTCCGCCGAGACCGGTTCAAAGCCGCCGGTGTCGACGACATTGAAGGCGTATCCCTGCCAGGATGCCTCGGTGTAGTTGCGGTCGCGCGTCGCCCCCGGTTGATCGATGGCGATGGCTTTCTTGCGATCCGAGAGCCGGTTGAAGAGCGTCGATTTGCCGACGTTGGGCCGGCCGATGATGGCAATTAATGGTTTCATATAGTAAGGGTCCAGGGTTGAGGGTTGAGGGTTGAGGGCCGAGGATCGAGAATTTCTTGTTGTTCCTCGGTCCTTATTTGTCCGAGTATCCAAATTCCTTGAGCCATTTGGCGTCTTTTGTCCAATCTTTGCGCACGCGGACGAAGAGTTCCAGAAAAATCTTTGCGGCGAAGAATTTTTCCATTTCGATGCGAGCCTGCGTCCCGATTTCCTTGAGCATCTTTCCGCCCTTTCCGATGAGGATTCCCTTCTGGGAATCTTTCTCCACGGTGATCGTCGCGGTGATCCGGATCCGGTTCTTTTCCTCATCCTCCTTGAAGGCCTCGACCGTGACGGCCGTGGCATAGGGGATTTCCCGATGGGTGAGCAGCAGGATTTTCTCCCGGACGATCTCAGCGGCGATGAAGCGCTCCGAGTTGTCCGTGAAGAGATCGTCGGGGAAATATTTCGGTCCTTCCGGCAGGGCCTCGCGGATGAGATCGACGAGGCGGTCTACGCCATCGCCGGATGTCGCACACACAGGAACGATTTCCTGAAAATCGTGGAGGGTGTGGAAACGGTCGATGAGGGGCAGCAGTTTCGATTTTTCCACCCGATCGATCTTGTTGATGATCAGAAAAACCGGGACGCCTGCCTCTCGAATGCTTTCGAGAATGAGATCATCGTCGCGGTCGTGCCGGAGGTCCGCCTCGATGAGAAACAGGATCAGGTCGACCTCGCCGAATGTGCTCGTTGCCGCCTTGACCATGTAGCGGTTCAGGGGCGTCCTTGGCCGGTGGATCCCCGGTGTGTCCAGAAAGACCAGCTGTCCGTCGTCACGGTTCAAGATCCCGGTGATCCGGTTTCTTGTCGTCTGGGGCTTGCTGCTCGTGATGGCGATTTTCTCGCCCAGGATCCCGTTCAGAAGCGTCGATTTGCCGACGTTGGGCCGGCCGATGATGGCAATGAATCCCGATTTAAACAACGCTGACCTCCGCAATGGATGTTTCGTATTCTTTCCGGCCGTTCCTGAGTGCGAGCGTGCCTCTCTGAAGTGACGGGTCTGTCCTTACGTCCACGGCCCTGCTGCCAAAGCGCGCTTCCAGGTAAGCCATGTTCGCCTTACCCATTCCGTTGAAATTCGACCGATCCGCCGGGGCAACATGGAAGACATGCCCGTTGACGAAGCCGCCTGCCTCTGCAATCAACGACCGGGCCATGTCCCTGAACAGGGTCGCCTCTACCAGGGAGCGAAAGGCCGGGTGCCAGGGACCGGAGACGATACTTCCCTTCACTTCCATCTCGCCCGTCGCCTGCAGGCCGAGGCGGATGACGGGGATTTGCGCCTTCGTGAATTGAACGAGGGCGTCTTTACACCACAGGATTGCCTCGTCGACGGTGAGAGGATCGTATTCCCCCCTCTCGTGTCGGCGCGCAAGCTCCGTGTCCCGGAAGACGAGGACCGGGTGGATACGGACGGTGTCGGGCTTAAGACCGATGACGTCCACGACGGAGGATTGAAATGTTTTCCGGCTGTCATTGGGAAGGCCCGCCATGAGATGGATGCCCGTTTCAAAGCCTTTTTCTTTCAGAATCCCCATGGCCCGGCGGACATCCTGTGCGGTGTGACCCCGACCCGACTCCCCGAGCACCCCGTCGTCCATGGACTGGGCCCCGATTTCGATGGCCTTCACACCCACCTGCTTCAGGGTTTCAAGCCAGGGCCCATCGATGTCATCAGGCCGGGTGGAAATCCGGATGGAATGGACGGCACCCTCGCTGATCAATGCGCCGGCCATGCAAAGCAGTTGCCTCTGGTCTTCTCGGACCATGCCGGTGAAGCTTCCGCCGTAAAAGGCGATCTCCCTGCGGTCATGTTTTCCGCCGCTGCCGGAGAGATACGATCGTACCGTCTCCCGCAGACCTGTTTCCGTAATCGCTTCCGCATTGCCCGCGATCATCCTCTCGTTGCAGAAGACGCATCGATGACGACAGCCGCGATTGCGGAGGAAGAAGGGGATGATCAGGGGTTTCACGTTGGTCTGTCTCGTCTGTCTGGTTTTTCTGGTCTATCTAGTCCATAAAGAGGGCCGAGGGTTGAGGGTCGAGGAAAAGGCGAAGATCCTCAGCCCGCCACCCTCTACCCGCCACCCTTTTTTTCAATCGCCTCCAGTGCCTTCCGGGCGGCGCGCTGCTCGGCCTCTTTCTTGTTACGGCCGAGTCCCGACGTGCTGACGACGTCCCCGACGGTAAGCAGGACTTGGAAGACCTTGTCGTGATCCGGACCGAACTCGCGGAGGACACTGTATTTCGGGATGACCCTGAAGCGGTCCTGGGTGACTTCCTGCAGGGCCGTCTTGTAATCCTGATAGTGAAGCTTGACCGTCCCCGCCTCCAAGAGGGGGAGGAAACGCATCTCGACAAAGGCATATACGCCCTCGAAACCCGTATCAAAATAAACGGCGGCGATGATGGCCTCCAGCGTGTTCGACAGGATCGAGTGCTTCGATCGACCGCCGGAGATATCCTCGCCTCGGCCCAAGAGGAGATAGTCGCCGACGCGAAGCTCCCCGGCAAGCCTTGCCAGGGGCCTCTCGTTGACGATGGAAGAGCGCATTTTCGAGAGTTCCCCTTCTGAGTGCTCGGGAAATCTCTTCATCAGCATATCACTGATGCACAGGGTGAGAACCGCGTCGCCCAAAAACTCGAGACGTTCGTTGTCCTGCTTCATGAGATCGGGATTCTCGTTGGCGTAGGACCGGTGCGTGAGGGCGCAATCCAGCAACGTCGGATCCCTGAACTCATACCCCAGGGATCTCTCCAACTCCTTGAGCCGTATCGTGCGATCGTCATTCATGACGGACCCTTCCGATCGCTGTCCCGGCATCGGCGGATTCAATGTCGACGGCGACGAAGCAGTTTATCCATTCTTTGCCTGTATCCTGCAAAAGCACCGGGATGTAATTGCCCGTGAGGCCCTTCATGCGGCCGGTTTTCCTGTCACGGCCTTCCTCTACGAGAACGACCTGCCTCGTCCCGATAAATTTTCTCGCGAAGGCTTCGCGCTTTGCGAGGCCCAGGTTTCTGAGCAGGGCCGCGCGCTTTTTCTTTTCGGTATCGTCTACCTTTTCCTCCATTTTCGAGGCTTCCGTTCCCGGCCTGTCCGAGTAGGGAAACACGTGAAGATAGGCCAGCGGGAGATCCTTCAGGAGGCTCAGCGTATTTTCGAACTCCTTCTCTCCCTCTCCGGGGTATCCTGCCATGACATCGACGCCGATGGCAAGGGAAGGGTTTTCCGCGACGAGCCGGTCAACGAGAGTCCTGAAAAAGCTCCCGCTGTATTGTCTTCCCATGGAGGCCAGGATCCGATCATCGCCGCTCTGGAGAGGGATGTGCAGGTGCGGGCAGAGAACCGGAGAGTCCCGGAAGCAGGCCTTCAGTTCGGCCGTCACCTCGAGGGGCTCGACGGAACTGAGCCGGAGCCTTCCTGTCGGCATTGCCCTGCCGACCCGGCCGATGAGCGATGGAAGATCAACGGCAGGGAACAGATCCTGTCCCCATGCGCCGAGGTGAATCCCCGTGAGCACGATCTCGCGGTAGCCTTCAGCGGAGAGGGACGATACACGCTCGAGCACGCTGTCCTCGGGCATGCTCCGGCTGGGCCCTCGTGCCTTCGGAACGATGCAGTAGGCGCACCGGGCGTTGCATCCGTCCTGGATTTTGAGAAAGGCCCTTGTCTTTCCCGGGAAACGATCGGGAGAGAGCCCCGAGAAATGCCGGACTTTTTCGATGTCCCCGACGAATACATCGACAGGCCCCCCGTGGAGGGTGCCCACGAGTCCAGGGATGAGCTCTTTTTCGGCATTGCCCGCGACAATCCGCACATTCGGCAGCGTCCTGATCAGGTCCGCCGCCACCTGGGCATAGCAGCCCGTAACGATGACAGGTGCTTCGGGGTTTCGACGGGCAGCCCTCCGGATGAGTTGACGGGACTGGAAATCCGTCCGCGCCGTGACCGTGCAGGTGTTGACAATGCAGATATCCGCCCCGGCCTCGAAGTCCACCAGGGTGTGACCCAATTGCTTCAGACGATCCGCCATGCCGGCCGACTCGTACTGGTTGACCTTGCAGCCCAGGGTCACCAGGGCGACTCTCTTCGATGTCTCCCCGGGCATGATATTTCTTTTTCCTTCCTTCGCCTGCTCTTTGATCATGGTCCTGATTGTATTGAAACCCTCCGGCAAATGCCCTCCGATATGTAGACCGCGGGTCGTGGTTTGTCAAGGCACAACAATTGCTGGATATCACAACGGATTTGTGCTAATCAGCAACGAGACGACCGAGGGGGGAATGCAATGGATGCCATTACCGGTTTCGTGTCCGAAAATTGGATGATCGCAATTCTGTGCCTTCTGGCCGCTGTCGGTCTGTTCTGGCTTCTGAGCCGTTTTTTCAAACTGACGCTCATTGTTGCCCTCGCCGTGATTCTTCTGCTGGCCTTCCAGCACTTCAGCTCATCGGGAGACATGAAAACAAAATTCAGCGGGTTTGTCGACCGGATTACGGGCAAGGCGGGCGACGCCATGAAAGGCACGAAAGACTTCTTCTCCGCACAGAAGGGCAATATGCAGAAGCACGTAAAAGACGCCCTCGGCGACGAGGACAAGAAGAAGTAGGCCTTTCAGAGCAGGTCGATGGACATGGCCCTCGACGGACACGCCGTCACGCAAAACTCGCAGCCGTTACAGCGTTCGGGGTCAAAAATGATTTTCGATGTCTTCGAATCGATATAAAGGGCCTCGGTCGGGCAGAAGGCGATGCAGGCCCCGCAATGAACGCACTTGTCGGTATTCTGGGTTACGCTTTTCGAGAGGGGCTCCACGCGGAGCCCCTTTTCTTTCATGAATCGGACCCCGGCGTCGAAATTTTCCTTCGTCCCCGTCAGTTCCAGGACCATGACCCCCTCGCGGCGGGGGAATATCCGGGCCTTGAGAATGTTGAAATCCAGGTCATATTTCTTGACGAGCTGGCAGGTGATCGGCTGATCGACGATGTCGGCGCTGTATCGAATCACGATTTTTTTTGATACCGTTGATGTCATGGATCGATTCCTTCGCGATGGCCACAACCTAAGTGATTCCCGGGGGTTTGTCAAGGAGCTTCTCCCGGCGTTGCTCGGCTAGGCGGACAGAAGCGCTTCCCAGTTCATCAGCGGGAACGTGACATGCAGCGAGTGATCGTCGTCGACAAGATGATAGTCCAGACGGGCAAAGATCCGGCGGGCAATGGCCTGCACAGTGGCCGGTGGAACGACGTCGTCGCGGCTGCCGTGATACAGAGAGACGGGAAGCTGGACCTTCCTGCTCAGGCAGGGTGCAAAGTCCACGAGATGGAGGGCCGGGGCGAGGAGGATGACTTTTCGTACACGGTTTTCGTTCTCGCAGGCATAGAGAGCGGCCATCAATCCTCCGAAGCTGGATCCCACGAGGATCAGGTCGTTTCTGTCCATCAGCAGACGATTGAGCGTTTCCATCCTCTCCCCAAGCGGGCCGCCGAAATCCTCGATGATCATGTCGGGGTAGTGCTCCCGGAAGAAAACCCCTTTTGTTCCCTGGCTGCTGCTTTCGAGCCCGTGAATGAATACCCGCATCATCTCCATCAATCCCCCTCGTATTGGTTAGCGTCTTATAACCGCTCAGGGAAATATTATCAACCGGCATCCCAATACAGGTACGAGGTTCGAGAGGACTTGAGTTTCTTCGTCCTCGACTCTCAACCCCTCTCCCCATTATTGCTTTGTAAAGTGCGATATGCTAGAAATCTGCCTTTCAGGAGGTATCCATGGCACTGGTGATTCCCTTCCGGGCCCTGAGACCGCAGAAGAAGTTCGCCGCTCAGGTGGCCTCATTCCCCTACGACGTGCTCGATCGTGAAGAGGGGCGGGCAATAATCCGCGACAATCCCCTCAACTTCCTGCGGGTGGAAAAATCCGAAATCGATCTGCCGGTGGAAATCCGCGACGATGATCCACGGGTTTTTACCAGGGCTCGCGAGAATCTGCAGAACTTCATGAACGATGGCATCCTCTTTCAGGAGGGAAAGCCCTGCTTCTATGTCTACAGGCAGAAGGCGGCCGGCCGGGAGCAGTACGGGCTTGTGGGATGTGTCAGCGTGGCCGAATACGAGGCGGGACTCATCAAAAAGCACGAGCTCACCCGCGTCGACAAGGAAAACGAGCGGGTGAACCATATCAACACGGCGGGTGCCCAGACGGGGCTCGTCTTTATGCTCTACCGATCCCGGGAGATCATCGACAGGATCATCGCCGGGGTCGTGAAAGGGCTTCCCGAGTACGACTTTACGACGCCGGATGGTGTCACCCACACCGCCTGGGTTGTTGGCGACAGCGGCACCGTCGAGGCGCTGAAGCAGGAATTTTCGCACGTGGAGAACCTCTACATTGCCGACGGACATCACCGGGCTGCATCGGCCGCCACGGTTGCGCGGATGCGGCGGGCGAAAAATCCAACACACGACGGGACGGAAGAGTACAACTACCTGGTGGCGGCTCTCTTTCCCCATGAGCAGTTGAAAATCCTGGACTACAACCGCGTTGTCAAAGATTTGCGCGGCATGACCGGGGAAGAATTCCGGAGCAGGATACAGGAGAAGTTCGTCGTTACATCCGGCTTCAAAGAGCGATCCCCCTCCCGGCTTCATCAGTTCGGGATGTATCTTGAGGGCGCATGGTATCGGCTCGAAGCGAAGCCGGAGATCTACGCGAAGGCCGATCTGATCGGGAAGCTTGACGTGTCGATTCTACAGGATCAACTTCTGGGGCCCGTCCTGGGTATTGCCGATCCGCGGACCGATGAACGGATCAAGTTCGTCGGCGGGGTCCGCGGGATGAATGAGCTGGAGCGGATGGTGGATCACCTGGGATACGCCGCGGCCTTTTCTCTTTGTCCCCCGGGAATAGCCGACCTCGTGGACATTGCCGACGCCGGGATGATTATGCCTCCGAAGTCCACGTGGTTCGAGCCGAAGCTCAGAAGCGGGCTCTTTGTGCATCTCATAGATAGGGGCGAGGGGTGAGGGTCGAGGTATAAGTATTTCGATGGCAGAAACGTCCTTGATACGGGAAGACGAAACCGTCGAGACCCTTTTCGGAGGGCAGCTGAAGATCCTTCAGAAGAAGAAAGGGTACCGATACACGATAGACTCCATTCTTTTGTCCTGCTTCGTCGAGCTGACAGAGGGGGAACACCTCCTGGAGCTTGGTACCGGCAGTGGCATTATCGGTCTTATTCTGGCGCATCGCAATCCCGAAGTCTGTGTCACCGGCATTGAGGTCCAGGAGGAACTGGCCGACATGGCCAGGCGAAGCGTCCTGCTGAACGGCCTGGAGGGAAGGGTGAAGATCCTTCATGGCGATGCAGGGAGGATCGGTGATCTTCTGAAAGCACGGTCCTGTGATTTGGCGGTATTCAACCCCCCTTACAGGAAAAAGGGATCCGGGAGAGTGAACCTGAAGGCCGAAAAAGCGATCGCGCGGCACGAAATCGCCGGGTCCATCGAGGATTTTCTTCGGGCTGCCGGCCATGCACTGACAGACTGCGGCCGTGTTTACCTGATTTTTCCCTGCGCCCGCATGGTGGAAGCCATCTATCGGATGAGGTCGGAGAAGCTGGAGCCGAAAAGGCTTCGCATGGTTCATTCAAGACCGGGATCGAGGGGGGATTTCATACTCGTGGAAGGGGTACATGGAGGTGGTGAGGAATTAAGCGTCCTTCCGCCTCTATACATCTATAAGGGAGATGAAGGGTATTCGGCGGAACTGGAGGTGCTGCTCAGGGATCTTTGCGCCCCCGCAGAATAGAACGGGTCATTGCTCTTTTGACGGCTTCTTTCAATTCGGTGTCGGCTACCTTGATGATCGTGCCCGCAATGAAATCCCTCTCCTCGGGCTTCAGATCCTCTGCACCGGTGGACGGTGCGGGATCGTCCCGTTTCACAGGAGGGTTCTCGATCTCGCCTATGAAAAAGCGGATCTGCGACACCCTGTTTCCTCCGAAGATTCCATTAAGCTTTGCGATGATGTCCTGTTTCATGAACTGAAGTTCGTGCATCCAGACGGACGTGGACACGCGAACGTACAGCACATCGTCTTTGATCCTGTCGGGCTGGGCCTTGGAGCTGATCTGGGCACCCACGGCCCGATTCCAGGCGTCGATAAGCGGGCGATCCTTCGTGGGAAGATACAGGGCCTTCTTTCTGAGAGTTTCAGGGAGGATGTCCCCGAGAAGTCGGGGTGACGATGGTTCTCTTCGCCGTCTCATGGGCACACCATCTCACAGGCAGAAGAGACCGTCAAGAGAGGGACGAGGGTGGCGGGCTGAGGGTAGAGGGTGAGAAGAAGAGAAAAAGACGAAGAAAGAAAAGACAAGGAGTGGAAAATATCGATATGAATCTGTCAGCGCTTGTTGAGAAAATCAAGAAACATGCGGACTTCCACAAGGCGGGGATGATTCTTTGCCACAACGGGGTCGTGAGGGCCACCTCGCGGGACGGCCGTCCCGTGTCGGAGGTGACGGTGAGGGCGAACCGGAAGCGCCTGGAAGCGATCCTGGCCGAAACAAAAGCCATGCCTGGAATCGTGGAGGTTCTGGCACATGTCAATGAGGGTACCCTGAAAGTGGGTGAGGACGTCATGTATGTCGTCGTGGCCGGAGACTTCCGTGAAAATGTCTTCAACGCCATGATTGCCGTGGTGAATCGGATCAAGGCGGAAGTGACATCGAAAACGGAACGCTGAATAAGTGAGAGAAGCGTGGGAAATTCCATAACAGCCCTCGTGCGTGTGTAGCCCGTGGCCTGAGGATCCCTGTCTTACCCTCAACCCTCAACCCGCGACCCTCAGCCCCTCTGCATAAAGGACATTGTTATGAATACCGTCGTCGTAAAGGCCAACATCGTCGTTTTCATCGCCAGTTTCTGCACGCTTGTCATCGAGTTAGTCGCGGGACGGATCATGGCGCCCTATGTGGGGGTTTCCCTGTACACCTGGACGAGCATCATCGGGGTCGTCCTTGCGGGGATCAGCATCGGCGCCTGGGTCGGCGGGATCCTGGCCGACCGGCACCCTCGCCCGGCAACCCTGGGGTGGCTGCTCTTTCTTTCCGGCGTGGGGGCCCTTACCATCGCTCCGCTCACCGATCTGATCGGCGCGGCCCAACTTCAGACGACCCTGATGTTCCGGATCCTGCTTCTCACGACGGCTATCTTCTTTGTCCCCGCAACGCTTCTCGGGATGATCTCGCCGGTTGTCGTTAAGCTCACCCTCGACAACCTGGATCGGACGGGAAACGTCGTGGGAAAAATCTACGCCTTCTCCACCCTGGGATCCATTATTGGGACCTTTGCCACGGGCTTTTTCCTCATATCGTGGATGGGGACCCGCAACATCCTTCTCATCATCGGGGCCATCCTGATCGTGTCGGCATTCCTTTTCGGCGGCCTGTTTCTGAAGCGAAATGCCGCTGTCATTTGTGTTGCCGTCATTTCATCCGTCGGTGTTCTCGTCTTTGCAATATTCGGTTATGCCTACAAGCCCATGCTGGACGAGAAGACCTACTACTATAAGGAAAGCGACTATTTCACCATCAAGCTGAAAAAGTACCCCATCAAGGACGGGACGGCCGAAGGGGAGGCCCTCATTCTCGACAACCTGATTCATTCGATCAACGATGTGAACGACCCTGCCTTCCTCGACTATGACTACATCCGGATCTACGAGGAAGTGGTCAGCTGGCAGAAGACGTACCGGCAGTCCTTCGATGCCCTCTTCATCGGCGGAGGGGGCTACACGTTCCCCCGTTACATGGAAGTCACGTACCCCGGTGCGCGAATCGACGTCGTGGAGATAGACCCGGCGGTCACCCATGTGGTGTACAAATACCTGGGCCTGCCCGACAACACGACCATCCGTTCCTTCAATGAGGATGGCCGCTGGTTTGTCATGAACTCGAAGGACAAGGGGCGGTACGACTTCATTTTCGGCGACGCATTCAACGATCTCTCCATCCCCTACCACCTGACGACCAGGGAGTTTGCACAGCAGATGAAAGCACTCCTCAAGCCTGACGGACTGCTCATCGCAAATCTTATCGACAGCGTTACCGAGGGGTTGTTCCTGCCGTCCTACATCCGCACCCTCGAGGGAGTATTCGGGAAGGGAAATGTAAACCTGCTTGTCCTGGCGCCGGAAGTCAGGCGTCTCGGGATTGCGACCTGTGTGGTCGTGGCGAGCCCGACGAAGTGGGATCTGGACGATTTCGCGCGCGTCATCGCCGGCAGGGGCGGAAAGGCCATGACCGCGAACATCGTGTCGCAGCAGGATCTCCAGGAGATTCTGCGGGATCGGCCATCGGTGATTCTTACCGACGATTACGTGCCCGTGGACAATCTGACGGCGCCGATTTTTGAGGCGAGGTATGGGTACAAGAGGAAGTGAGGAGGAGGGGCACGTGCCATCAAAGAAGGGTGTAGGGGATAGCGTGTGGCGTGCAGCGAGAGAGGATACTGGATTATTTTCTTCCAATCGGGTATGTTGCGGTTGTGAAAATTCTTCAGACTCTCCGAAACAGACAACCGGACCGGAATGCTGCCATGGATGAACGAGAACGGCGGAAGCTGACCGAAAAACTCAAGACCGTCAAGACATCGGAAGAACGGGATCAGATCCTCTGGTACCTGGCAGGGCAGAGCAAGGTATCCAGGGGAAAGCCTCTGCAGCCGGAGACCCGTGACGGCGGCACCCCCACGCCCCCCAAAACGGGAGGAAAGATGCAGATCCGTCTGCCGCTGGGAAAACTCGGTGGGTTCGGGTCGATCACCGCACTGCTGTTTCTGTTTTACGGAATGGTTGCCATCGTCGGTGCCGCGATGAAAATCCTGCAGGGACAGATGGAGGGCGACGAGATCCGGCAGCTCATCACGGGAGGCGTCTTCGTTTTCTTCGGCGTTGTTATTTTCATCAAGGCAAAGCGCGCGCAGCAGAAGGCGGCCGAAGGCGCCTAGAGGGACTGCGCACTCCGCTTATTTCAGCTTGAAATCGACGCGACTCTTCTTCACATCCTTTTTGTCCTCGGGCGCAAGCGTCTTCGGCTCGACGACAAATATTCTCCCCGAGTCGAATTCCCCTTTCTCCTGGATGGCGTCGGCTACCGCTTCGGCCCGCCGGGTCGCCAGGAGGCGAAGATCGTCTTCCTTGACCACGATGTGGGTCAGCATGAGCTTTTCCATCTCTTCGTTCGGCAGGCCTTTCTCCATCCCGATGACGTTCCTCGGCTTGGGAAATTTTTCCGCCCGGTAAGCCATCTTCAAGTATCGATCGTACTCCTGTTTCTCGATAACGACCTTATCGACGGATTCTGCCTTTTCCCCTTTCCGGATCGTCTCGTTGAGTTTCTGGGTCTTGAGTTTCCTCTGGAACTGGTCGCGGATAAGACCCTCGCGGTCCCGCTCCGGGTCCACGGCACCGACGATGTCGACCTTGAGGGCTGTCTTCGCCTGCAGGACTTTCGCCAGTGTTTCTATTTTTTTCGAGTCCTGCTCCGGAATATAGGCGGACCCGTAATCGAATTCGATGTAGCTCAATTCCTCACCGCCCCCGAAGAGAGACCCCAGCAGGGCAAAAGGAGCCGTGGCGACTTTCGTGAGCAGGTTGAAAATGACCTGGACGACGATGCGCCACACGCTGAACTCCGGATCGTCAATGCGGCCTGTCACGGGGATGTCCAGATTGATCTTTCCGTCACTGTCTCTCAGGAGCGTGATGGCCAGTCCCACGGGAAGCTTGGTGGCCTCGGGGCTGTCCACCCGGTCGCCCAGGGTCAGCTGATCGATGACGACCTTGTTGTCTGCATCAAGTTTCTTGTCGACGATCAGGTACTTGAGATCGAAGGAAAGGGACCCCTTCTCGATCTTGTAGCCGGCGTACTTGCCGGAGTAGGGCGTGAGAGGGCTCAGATTGAAGTCTTTCAAGGATGCCTTCAGATCGACGAAGAGATTGGACGTGAAAGGGTGGACCTTCCCGGTGATCTCCATGGGGATGTGACGCCCGATTTTTCCCCGGATGTCCACATCGGCCGCTTTGGTCGTGATGGACGTCACTCCGGTCACGCGCCCTGTAAGCTCCGTGAGCGTTGACGAATAGTTGGGCGTGATGTGCCGGTCGTCGAAGACGATCGTGCCGTTCTGGAGCGAGATCCGGTTGATCTCGATGTTCTTCGCCAGCACGTCTCCCAGGTATTCCTTTTTTTCTTCTGGCTGTGCCTTGTCCGCTTTTTTCGGCGGCGCAGGCATCGGCGCAGAGCCGTCCTCCTGCTCGGCCGCTTCCGGTTTTGCCACGTTCTTCAGGTTCAGGGTTCCGTCGTCGTTGAGGATGATGCGGATGTAAAGATCGGAAAGCGAGATGTCCTTGATCCGGACGAAGAGGGGATTGTAGCCTGCACTTAGGTTGTTCAGGAACAGGGATTTGAATTTCAGGAAATCGTCGCCGTTGACCTTATCCACCGTCGAGACGTTGGCCATCAGGAAGGTCCCGTCGTATTTGACCGATACATCCTTCTCCGGAGCCTTGTTGACGAGGAGTATCCCTTTTGCAGAGATGTCCCCGTTGGTGTAATTGATACGGAGATATTCCGTGAAGTACTCCTGGAAGGGCCGCACCCGTATCTTCTTCAGGTCGACATCGAGATTGGCGAACACGGGATAGAGGCCGATGGGCCCGCTTACGGCAACGGATCCCTTTCCTTTATTGAGGTCCATCGAGATCGAAAGCTTCCCCTGGCTGTCCTTCACCGTGGAGATTTTTTCCCCCCTGATGTTGATGTCCTGGATGAGGGAACTGATCGGCTCACGGGGAACTTCATCGCGATAGGTTATCCTGCCGGCTCTCAAATCGAAATCATCCAGGATCAGCGTCGGCAGCGGCTTTTCTTCGGCCCTGGCGTCTTGCTTGGTCTGCTTGGGTTCTTCCTTCTTCGGAGGTACCAGGCTCAGTAAATTTATCGTGCCGCTTTTTTCCCGGCGGACGTTTACCTCGGGCGAGTCGAGTGCGATCCTGGCAAAGTGGAATTTTGACAGGAGAGGCTCAACAGATGCCATCACCACATCGAGGCGCTTCAGCCCGGCGACGGGGTTCTCCTTCCGGTCCTGCAGAATGAAGTCACGCAGCGTTACGTTGCCGGCAACGGAGATGACGGGGTGTTTATCCGCTGCCATGGAGAAGGTGATTGTCGACTGCACATCAAGCTTTCCCGATGGGACGGAGATGTTCAGTTCGTGCGGGATGTAGGCCAGGTAGAAGGGGATATCGAAATCCTCAACAGAGACATTGAAAATCGTCTCGTGGCTGTCTTTGAATGCTTTTGTCTTGCCATCGAGAGAATAGGGATCGCCGTTGATGGTTGCTGCAAATCGCGGCTGCACGTAGGTGTCCAGGTACTCAGGGATGTTGGACAGGAAGGGGACGGCAATGTTGATGTCCCGCACGGTGTGCGTTGTGTCAAAGGGACCGTCTTCGAAATCGAGGCCCCCGTTTTCGATGACGATGTTGTTGACCGAGAAGTGAAGAGGCTCTTTTTTGTCATCCTTCGGATCGTCCTTCTTCAGCGCAAGAAGATCGGAGAAATTGTACGTCTTGTCGTCGTTCCGGACCAGGTGGACATAGGGCTTGCGGATTCGGAACTCCTCAATAACGGGAGCTCGCAGAAATATCGAACGGATGTCGAGGTTGACCACGAGCTCTTCGAAGGAGGCAAAGGGCTTGTCGCTTTGCGGTTCCTTGATCTCCAGTCCCTGCAGGGTCAGCGTGAGTGTGTAGGGATTCAGGCTGATGCCGGACAGGAGCACCTGGCGGTTCAGAGTCTTCGAAAGGGTCTCCAGCAGGTAGGGCTTCAAGAGGGGCGGGATGACGAAAAAGCCGGTGAGCGTGAAGAGAACAAGAAAAACGGCTGCGCCAATCATCCATTTTTTCAATCGGCCCATGACAGTCTCCATTGGTAATGGTAGGATGAACCAATTTTTCCACAGGCAGGTCTCATTTGCAATAGGCAAAACGGCAACCGCAAACGCCCTGAAATGCAGAAAATGCTTGAAATGAAAAACAGATTCGTATAGAAAAAGATCAACTCCTAATACAGAAAGCGTGAAAACGAAGAAACACAATAACCAAGGAGGAGACAAAGATGGCGAAAACAAAGAAGGGTGATCGGTTCACGTGCGAACTGTGCGGTCTGATCGTTGCCGTGGATGAGAGCTGTGATTGCGCCGTTGGGGAATTGATCTGCTGCGATATCCCGATGGAAAAAGGCAAGGCCGCGGCCGCGAAGGCCAAGAAAAAAACGGCAAAACCCGCTGCGAAGGCGAAGAAGCCCGCCAAGGCGAAGAAAGTGAAAGCGGCTCCGAAGAAGAAAGCGAAGCCCGCGAAAGCAAAGAAGGTGGCGAAGGCGAAGCCCAAGGCAAAAGCGAAAGCCAAAAAGAAGTAGAAAGAAGAAGAAACCCCGCTCCCATCCGGAGCGGGGTTTCTTCTTCTAACGCTCTCCCATGAACGCGTTGATGAGAAGGAGGAAAACCATGGCAAGCAAGAAACTGCTGGAGCTGCTCAACAAATCGATTGCCCGCGAGATCCAGGTATCTGTCCAGTATATGTGGCAGCACGTCCAGTGGGCCGGCGTTTCCCATTACGCCATCAAGGACGGGTTGAAGAAGACTGCCATTGCGGAGATGAAGCATGCCGAAACGATCGCGGAGCGGCTCTTCTATCTTGGAGGGATCCCGACGACGAAGCCCGATCCCATTTTTGTCGGCAAGACGCTGAAGGAAATGCTGGTCACGGATATGAAAGATGAGGAGAGCGCGATCACGCTGTACCGGGAGGTCATCGCACTTGCCCAGAAGGAGGGTGACATTACGACAGCTGAGATCTTCAAGCGAATCCTGGAAGATGAAGAAGAGCACCACGATTTCTTCCAGTCTCTTCTCGAAGGGATGAAATAAGCAATCTGCATGGCAAGCCAAAGGCCCACTTCACGGTGGGCTTTTGTTTATGACTTTCCCGGGGCGAAGCGGTGAAAAAATGAGAAAACGCGAGCGGGAAATACGCGACGAAAAAGAGATTCGCGGCATCCTCGAGAAGGGGATCGTCTGCCGGCTTGGCCTTTTTGACGGGCAGTACCCCTACATCGTTCCGATGCATTACGGCTATCGGGACGGATGCCTCTACTTCCACTGCGCCCGAGAAGGGAAGAAGATCGAGATCCTGAAAAAAAATGATCGGGTCTGCATCGAAGTCGACCTCGATCCGCGAATCGTCCCGGGCGACAAACCGTGCCGGTGGACAACGAAGTACCAAAGCGTCATCGGATACGGCACGGCCACGATCCTCGATGACGAGGCAAAAAAGAAAAGCGCTCTCGATGTCATCATGGATCATTACGGCGGCACCAGGGGGGAGTACGACGAGAGGTCTCTGAAATTGACCTGCGTGATTGAGGTCGTCGTCGAAAGCATGACCGGCAAGCAGTCTCTCTAGGGGCGGCCTGTCATCCTCGGTATTTGGCATGCAAAATAATCGTTGACAGGAACTGGTTGGCATGCCAAATAAGGGTATCGACGCAAGCGGAGAACCACGATGCCGAAAGACGATCGCCTCATTTTTCTCGTTTTCACAGCCCAACAAAAGCTCCGAACCCACCTGACGAATGCCATGTCCGAAGCCGGCGTTGCCATCACTCCGGCGCAATCGGGGATCCTCTTTCTGCTGGAAAGAAAGAACGGGCAGACCATGTCTGAACTCACGCAGGCGCTGTCCATCGATAACTCGACCCTGACGGGACTTGTGGACCGTCTCGAACGCACCGGGTTCGTGAAGCGAAACACCGGTACGGCTGATCGGAGGGCATCCCACGTTTTCATTACAGACAGCGGCAGCGAGGAGATCAGTCGGGCGAAAACCGTCATCCGCCGGGTAAACGATCAGATCAAGGCGGAGTTCAAGGACGAGGAGATCGAAGCATTCAGGAAGATCCTGCAATCGTTTTTTGTGAGGTTTGGAACACAACCCTGAAGAGGAAGACTTCATCATGACACCACATAAAGGAAGCAGGGGCACTCTGCAGTTGGCGGCGCAGGCAACGCGCTTCGCAAAGGCCATTTCCGGACGCAGCGACCTGGATGGTTGTGAGATTCCCGACGATCTCTGGAGATCCCTGGGGAGACGAGAGATGCTGGGCTGGGGCGTCCCGACCGCTTACGGGGGAACGGGGGCCCGGTTTGCGGAGATTCTGCCGGCCGTGGACGCGTTCGTCGCTCAAGGTGGCCCCCCGGGAATTGCCCTCTCCTGGATGCTGCACCTGATCGTCGGGAAGGTCCTCATCGCCGATGCAGGTACCCTCTCGCAGAAAAAAGAGATCCTTTCTGCCATGGCGCAAGGGAAATGGACAGCCTCTATTGCTTTGTCCGAACCGGGGTCGGGCAGCGACCCCAAGCGAATCCGCACGACGGCTGTGAAAGAAAAGGATAGCTATGTTCTCAACGGCGAGAAGGCCTGGCTTACCAATGGCCCCATGGCCGATGCCTTCATTGTATTTGCCGTAACGGGCGAGCGGGCAGGGAAGAAAGCCTTGACGGCATTTCTCGTTTTGCGGGGTACCCCGGGGCTCACCGTTCGTGAAATGCCGCCTCTGGATTTCTTACGGCCGTCCCCGCACTGCGCCATCCGGCTCGAGGCGTGCGTCGTTCCGGAAACTGCTGTCCTTGGCCGAAAGGGGCGGGCCTGGGAGGATCTCTCGAAACCGTTCCGGGTTGCCGAGGATACGCTGCTGGCCGGGGCCATTCTCGGAGGACTGCGGCGGGAGCTTGGACAGGCAGGCGTTTCTTGGAGGCAGAATCGACGGGACGTCGGTCCCCACACGCTGGAAGGTCTCGGCGCAGCCGCAGCCCTGCTGGACGCGGCCGAACGGTTGGCATGCGATGCCGCACGAGAGCTTGACGCAGGAAATCGAGAGAGCATTGTCGAGCGCAGGCTTGCCGCCATGCAGCTCATTGCACTGACCGTGGGGGAATCCATCGGTGGGGTTCTCGCCGGGCTGGGAATCGAGAAACAAATGGGATCGGGAACCTTGGGAAACGACATCACTCGGCTTCTTGGCATCGGGATGCATGCGTCCCGGGCCCGTCAACGGAAGTGGGGAGAGAAACTACTGAGCGGGAAGGAACGGACATGACGGATCAAAGCGGGAAGTTTGAATCGGTTGACAGCGTACGCGAAGGATTCAAAGGGGCGGGCTACATCTGCAGCACGGACATTGCGACAACGGTCTACCTGGCCTTTCACCTCGAAAAGCCCGTCCTCGTAGAGGGACCTGCCGGTGTGGGCAAAACGGAACTGGCCAAGACGGCGGCTCTGTTCATGGACCTGCCGCTCATCCGGCTTCAGTGTTATGAAGGGCTTGACGAGTCGAAGGCGCTCTATGAATGGAAGTACGGCAAGCAGCTTCTTTACACGCAACTGCTGCGGGACAAACTTGATCAGATTATCCAGAAAGAGAGCGATCTGGGCGAATCGATCCGGACGCTTCACCGCTACGAAGACATATTTTTCTCCTCCCAGTTTCTTGAGCCAAGGCCGCTCTTGAAAGCCATCCAGCAAGAGCAGGGAGCCGTGCTTCTCATCGACGAGGTGGACAAGGCCGACGAGGAGTTCGAGGCTTTTCTCCTGGAGATCCTCTCCGATTTTCAGGTATCGATCCCGGAAATCGGCACCGTGCGCGCCCGGACGAAGCCCTTCGTCTTTCTGACGAGCAACAGCTCCCGGGAGCTGAGCGAGGCGTTGAAGAGGCGATGTCTCCACCTGTATATCCCATTCCCCCAGGCGGATCTCGAAAGAGAGATCGTCCGCTACCATGTGCCCGGTATCCCGGATCGACTGGAGAAGCAGCTGGTGGCGTTCATCCACGAGGTGAGAATGCTCGAGCTGAAGAAGGCGCCCTCGATCAGTGAAACGATCGACTGGGCCCGTGCGCTGATTCTCCTGCACGCCGAAGGACTGGACCGGGATTTGACGCGGAAGACCCTCAACACCTTTCTCAAATTCGAAGAGGACATTCGGGCCGTAGACGAAAAAATCTTTCTTCTCGTCGACAAAGCCCTGAAGGAAACACCCTGATGGATCGGGTCTTGAACAGCTTTGTTCTCTCTTTACGGGGATCGGGGGTTCCCGTATCGGTTTCGGAGAGCATTGATGCGGCGCGAGCACTCGCGATTTCCGGCTATAGGGACCGGCAGGTCGTCCGGAGTACCCTTGCGGCAACCCTCGCCAAGTCCATCGCTGAAAAAGAAATTTTCGACGACTGTTTTGATCGGTTCTTTTCCTTTCAGTCCTCTCAGTCCTCAACGTCACCCTTCGCGACCGGTCAGGAAAGCAGCGAGGAAGAACCCCCGGGTGACATGCCGATTCCCGGCATCGGGGGGATGATTATGGAGGGCGACCTGGGCGGCATTGCGCTGGCCGTCCGGGATGCGGCGCGATCCGCCGATCTGCAGTCCATCCGCTTTTTCACGCAGAGAGGGATCTTCACGTCCCGGATGCTCCAGGCGCTGGAACTGGACCGGCTGGACCGTTTCGTGGCCGAACTCTACGGAGAAGGCGGCGCCGGCGGCCAGGCGACGGCACGGGTGCTGGAGCAGGGTCGGGATGCCCTGATCGACATGGTGAGACGCTTCGTCGAGGAACAGTACGAGATCTACGCCCGGGAGAGCACCGAACGGGTCATCGAGCGATACCTCTGGGATGTCAGACTCACGGAGCTGGAAGAACGGCACTACGATCGCATGCACTTTCTCATCCGCAAACTGGTGAAGCGGATGAACGATCGTTACTCCCGCAGGCGAAGACGGGCAAAACGGGGAGCTCTTGATTTCAAGCGGACACTGCGCGCAAACATGCATCACGGGGGGCTTCTCTTTGACACCCACTGGAAAAAGAAGCGTGTGAACCGTCCCGATGTGGTCATTCTCTGTGATGTAAGCCGATCCATGTCCACGGTCGTCCGGTTCTGCCTGCTGATGCTCTATGGTCTTAACGAAGTGGTGGCGCGAGTACGTTCCTTCGTCTTTTGCTCGAGCCTGCTTGAGGTCAGCCACGTCTTCGAAAGCAGTCCCGTTGCCGAGGCGGTCGAGAGGTTGCGGACGGGTGAAGGGCTCGACATTCACATGGGAAGAACCGACTACGGGAGCGCCTTCTGCGACTTTACGAACCGGCACCTGGACGCGGTCACGGGCCGGACGACAGTCATCGTTCTGGGCGATGCCCGAAGCAATTATGGAGACCCCGCCGAAGAGCTCCTGAGAAAAATAGCCGATCGCTGCCGCCGCCTCATCTGGCTCAACCCCGAAAGCCCGCCGATGTGGTCAACAGGCGACTCGGAGATGCGGCGATACATGCGCCTCTGTGACCTCGTCATGGAATGCAGTACGCTTCGCCATCTGGAGCAGCTCGTCCGTATCCTCGTCAGGACACCCTGAACGGCGCGATCATCGGATTCCTCTTTTTTTCAGCTTTTTTCCATGCTATCCTGCTACCGTAAGCTCGAGAAACCCGTGGAGAGCAGGTCCTGAATGTGAGACAGGAATACCGGGATGCACAGACGATCGCCCGGCGAATCACCGGGGAAGTAGGAGATCCTTTTTTTTACAGCGAGCAATGGAAGGCGGTGGAAACGTCGACGCTTTTGTTCCGGGAGCATCCTCTCGTGGAACAGGCCATCGCTGTCGTTGGGGCCGACCCGGAAAGGGCGGGCCACGGACTGAGCCATGTCACAAAGGTGGCCGTCGATGCGGGAGCCCTCATCCTCATTGAGCGTGAGCGGACCGACTCGCCCGAGCCTGTTCGGAGAATCGTCCTGCTGGCGCATGTGGCCGGGGTTCTTCACGATATCAAACGAGGAGAGCGGGACCATGCCCGGAAAGGGGCCGAAGAGGCAAATCGGCTTCTTCGGGATTTCGATCTCGACAGCCGTGAGAGCTCGGCCATTGCCTGCGCCATTGCAAACCACGAAGCCTTCCATCCGGCAGTTCCTTTGGACGATCCGGATGGCCAGCTCCTTTCCGATGTTCTCTATGACGCCGACAAGTTCCGCTGGGGGCCCGACAACTTTTCCGATATGCTCTGGGACATGGTGTCGAAAAGGAATGTGCCCCTGTCCGCAGTAATGGGTCGCTTCCTCAAGGGAATGGAGGGTGTCGATCGGATCCGCGAAACCTTTCGCAGTGAAACGGGGAGGCATTACGGGCCCGATTTCATAGACCGGGGAATGGAGATAGGTCGGAGGCTTTACGCGGAACTGACCAGATGACAGGTGACAGGTGACAGGTGACAGGTTTTCCGCTGCCGATGCCTTCTTCCTGAAACCTGATACCTGTAACCTGTTACCTTGAATGATCCCGGTACGTAAGGCACATGTCCAGTCCATAATATAGATGCTTTCATGAAGAGAAAGGTGAAACGATGATCAAGCGAATTCTCATGGCGACCGATGGCTCGAAGACATCTTTCCGGGCTCTTAAGACGGCTATCGAACTGGCAAAAAAAATCAAAGCGACGCTCACACTCGTCGGGGTGATCGACAACCGTCTCTACGTGGGGCGCACCGTGCCTGCATACGATTCTCCGACGGGGATTGCCGAGTCCGTTGAAGACTACCTGATGCAGGTAACCGGTGCGTATCTCGCCGAGGCGTCCAGGCAATGTGTGCAGGGTGACGTCGATCCAGAAATCGTTATCCGGACAGGCCATCCTGTCGAGGAAATCCTGAAGGAAGCCCGGCGGTCCAAGGCTGATCTTCTGGTCATGGGATCCCACGGAAAAAGCGGGATCGGATCCGTGATGGGAAGCGTTGCCTTCGGTGTCCTCCACGGGGACTCGAAGGTGCCCGTGCTCGTTGTCAGGAAGTGAGGTGCAGGGGAGTGAGCGAAACGAAAGCACGCAACCCACAATCGCGCCTTGTCTACAGAGGACCGGTCTTCAATCTCCACGAGGATGAGATGGAGCTACCGAGCGGTCGCATCGTTCGGAGAAGCCGGATCGAGCACCGCCCCACCATCGGAGTCGTACCGTACATCGGTGATGATCGGATCGTGCTGATCCGTCAGCATCGGCATGCCGTCGGGAGTTCGTTGATCGAGATCCCGGCAGGGACGATGGATGAACGAGACCTCTCCCCGGAAGAGTGTGTGCAGAGGGAGCTTGCCGAAGAGGCGGGCTATCGCGCCGGACGGCTTGTAAAACTGTTCGGAGGGTATCTCGTCCCCGGGTATGCCGACGAGTTCATGCATTTCTATCTGGCCTTCGATCTCCTGAAAGCGCCGCTGCCGCCTGATGAAGACGAATTCATCGAAACCATGACGTGTTCTCTTCCCGAGGCCCTGCAGATGATCCGAGACGGGAGGATTGTGGACGCCAAGACAGCCCTTGCCCTCCTGCTCGCAGCGGATTATTTTCGCGATAACAGTCGTTTCTAGTCCCTGGGCCAGATCTTCTTGAAGGTTGATTTCGGGAAGAAACAATACGGGCACTCATCGGGGGGCTCCGGTCCGTAGTGTGTGTGGCCGCAGATCCGGCAGCGCCAGGCCATCGAGTCTTTCTTGCCTGCACCGTCTTCAAGGATCATGTCCCGATCGGCCAGGAGCGGGAAGTCCTCGAGAGGCGGCATCACCGGCTTGTACCCGTCAAAGACGTAGCGCGAGACGACGACACGCTGGATTTCGCTGGTCCCTTCGTAGATCATGGGAAGCCGCATGTCGCGAAGGAACTTCTCGATGGGGAAGAATCTCGTGTACCCGTAGCCTCCGAAGATCTGGAGGGCTTCACTCACCACTTCGAAGGCGACCTCGGTGGCGTAGAACTTCGCGATGGAAGCCGAGATGGTGGGATCCATTCCCGAATCATTCTCCCAGGCGGCCTTCCATGTGAGCAGCCTTGCCGTTTCCACCTTCTGGTACATCTCGGCGATCTTAAAATCGATGGCCTGAAAATCGGCGAGGCGCGCCCCGAAAGCCCGGCGTTTCTTTGCATAGTCCACGGCCAGTTCCATGGCGGAACGCGAGGCCCCCACGGCAAAGGAGCCGATGATCGGCCTGGTTCTGGCGAAGGTTGTCATGGCCATGATGAATCCCTCGCCGGGCTGGGCGAGCACGTTTTCCGCCGGTACACGGACATTCGTGAAGTGAAGCCCGGCCGTGTTGGACCCTCGCTGTCCCATCTTCGGGATGGTCTTTCCGACCCTCACGCCGTCCCACCCCTTTTCAACCAGGAAGGCAGCGATTCCCTTGTGTCCCATCTGTGGGTCGACGGTGGCAAAGACGGAATGGTAGTCAGCGACACCCGAATTCGTGATCCAGTATTTCGTGCCGTTCAGGAGATAGTCGTCGCCCGATTTTTCCGCTTTGCATCGCATGCCCGCGACATCGGATCCCGCCAGCGGTTCCGACGTGGCGAAACAGATGAGCTTGAACTCCTTTGCCAGGACGGGAAGATATTTCTCTTTCGCCTTTGCATTTCTTGTCAAAAGAAGCGGCTCCGTGCCCAGCGAGTTGTCAAAGATCGATGTGGCAAGCCCTGCGCAGGCTGCCGAGATCTCCTCGACTACGAGGGCACATTCCAGAAGGCCGCGACCCTGCCCGCCGTATTTCGCCGGGAGGGTCAGATTCATGATCCCTTCCTCCCAGGCCCTTTTGAGAAGGTAGAGGGGCAGCTCGTCCTTTTCATCGTAATGCCAGGCAACAGGAAGAACTTCCTTGAGGGCAAAACGGCGCGCCTTGTCTCTCAGCTCGATCTGTTCCGGTGTGAGGGAAAAATTCAGCATCGACAGCCTCCTTGCAATTCATTCAGAGGTTAGGGCGTCATCGCCGGGGATGGATATCTTTTTGAAAACAGTTATCTTCTTCTTTTTTAAAGGAAACCATTACTGATATCAAGCGGATCTTGAAGTTCCTTTCTGTCGTGATTCCTTCGCATGACCGACTTCAATAAAGCATTGACAGCCTGTTTTCGGTTGTGTAGCCTTTCTGCGCCTGTCAGTCCGACCCTTCAACCTCCGGGGGGGAACGAGGAGAGTGGCCCGAATGAAGAAACGACAGATTTGTCTGCAGGCGATCCTGGTGCTTTGCTGTTTGACCCTCCTGCTTGTCACGCCATCCCCGGCCGCCGATCGCTACAGGGTGAAGTCCGGCGACAGTCTTCAGAAGATCGCGAAAAAATATCATGTCCCCGTTCAGGCCCTCAAAGAGGCCAACCGACTTGACCGTGACGCCCTGAGGCCAAACCAGGTTCTCGTCATTCCCGACGCCACGGCAAAAAAAGCTGTCCCAAAACAAGCCAACAAGAAGAATCTCGGTCGAGATGCGACGGTCTATGTCGTGAAAAAAGGCGACACGCTTGCAGCCGTGGCAAAACGAACGGACGTGTCTGCATCGGAAATCAGGAACATGAACGGGCTGCGTTCATCAACGTTGAAAGCCGGTCAGACGCTCGTTCTGAAGAAGTCCTCCGCGAGGATCGTGGAGGACGAGGATGATGGGGAGGAGGCGGGATCCATCGAGGCGTCGGAACTGACCGCCGATGCGGAGATACGGGGAAATGAGGGTGCAACGGCACCGTTCGATCTTTCCCGCTGGAAGGGCCCGGGAGAGCGTGACCTTTTCGTGAAAGTCGTGAAATCCTACGATGGCGTTCCCTATAAGCTGGGCGGGAATTCCCTGCGGGGGATCGACTGCTCGGCCTTCACGAAAAAGGTCTACGGCATCTTCAGCATCGACCTGCCCCGAACGGCGCGGGAACAGCTTCAGTGCGGAAAGCGCATCGGTCGTGAAGACCTCGATGTGGGTGATCTGGTATTCTTCAAGACCCGCCGCACCCGCATCCACGTCGGGATTTTCCTGGGCGGAAACGAATTCTTTCACCTTTCCTCGCGAAACAGGGCCGGGAAGATCGACAATATCGACTCGTCCTATTTCAGCACACGTTTCATCAGGGGAATTCGACTGAAGGAGACAGACCGACCCATGGAAGCGGGAACTGACGTGATCCCGGGCGCACCGGCGGCCCTGCCCCTCGGGAAACCGGTGACGAATGTCCCTTCAACCGTCGAGGCCGTTCACCCTCCGAGGAGTTGAACCCGAGCCGCCCCCCTAGACCCTGAACATCATCTTAAGTTCATAGGCACCGGCGCCGACGCGTTTTTCCATGTCAAATCCCATTTTTTCGAAGACGTGGAGCATGGGCCTGTTTTCCAGCAGGACTTCCGCCGTGAATCCGAGAAGCCCCTGCCTCCGTGCCAGGTACGTCAGGTAGCCGAGAAGTTCCTGACCGATCCCCTTGTTCTGGTGATCGTCGCGGACGGCAAAGGCGACCTCGGCCATGTGGGTGTCGTTCTCGATTTCGTACTGTCCAAGGCCGACGATATCCTCCCGCTCTTCTTCGCCGACGAAGGCCAGGATCTCCATCTTTTTCGTATAGTCGATGACGACAAAATCCTGCAGTCGCTCGTGGGGCATGTCCTTGCGGTAGGAAATGAACCGGCGGTACATGCTGTTGTCCGAGAGCGAATAAAAGAAATCCTTGAGAATCGGCTCGTCGCTGATCTTCACCGGTCTGAAGAGGAGGTTGACCCCCGCCCGGGTGGTGCGGTAGCTCTCGATCTCCTCCGGGTAAATGCCCCGCTCGCCGGGGATAAACGCCTGGTCCTTGTAAATGAGCCCGGCGTTCCTGGCCTCTTCGATCAGCGAGGCTCTGAATTTCGGATGGGCGATGGCGATGAGATCCATGGCCCGCTCGCGGACGTTCTTGCCCTGCAGGTACGCGATGCCCCATTCCGTGACGACGTACTGGATGTCGCCTCTCAGAACCGTGGCCCCGGCGCCTTCCTTGAGGAACGGGACGATTCGGGACACGACATCACAAGCAGCGGTGGATTGGATGGTGAGAATGGTCTTTCCGTTCCGGGCCAGGGCCGCTCCCCGCATGAAATCCGCCTGTCCGCCGACGCCGCTGTAAAACGTCTTGCCGATCGACTCGGCTGTCGCCTGTCCCGTGAGGTCGATCTCGAGGGCGCTGTTGATGGCCACCATGTTGTCCTGCCGGGCGATGAGAAGGGGGTTGTTCGTGTAGTCGATCGCCCGGAAGTCGATGGAGGGGTTGTCGTGGAGAAACTCGTACGTGGAGCGCTTGCCCATGCAGAACGTGGCAACCGTCTTTCCGCGGTTAACGGTTTTGCGGGAGTTGTCGACGACACCCAGTTTCATCAGTTCCACGATGCCGTCGCTGATCAGCTCCGTGTGGATGCCGAGATGCTTCTTTCCGGAGAGGTTGGCGAGGATGGCATTCGGAATCGTTCCGTAGCCGACCTGGATCGTATCGCCGTCCTCGATGAGACGTGCCGCGTAATGGCCGATCCTCTGGGCGATCTCCGTATCGGCATCGGGGTGGTACTCGAGCAGGGGCTCGTCGTAGGGCACCAGGAAATCCACGTCGTCGATGTGGATGAAGGTGTCGCCGTGGACTCTCGGCATGTAGCGGTTGACCTGGGCCACCACCGTACGGGCGGCCTCGGCAGCGGCCTTCACGATGTCGACACTGACCCCCACACTCAGATAGCCGTGTTCGTCCGGTATCGATGTCTGGAGGAGCGCCACGTCGACCCGCGCAAGACCCCGCCGAAAAAGGCCCGGCACCTGCGAAAGAAAGACCGGTGTGTAATCGGCCAGCCCTCTGTTGACGGCGCCGCGTGTGCTGTCGCCGATGAAAAAGGAGTTGTGCCGGAAGTTGGACTTGAATTTCTCGTCGGCGTAGGGGGCGACGCCGAGGGTTCGGATGTGCAGAACCTCCGCGTCGAAAAATGCCTTGGGGTTTTCCTTGACGTACCGGATGAGGGCATGGACGAGGTGCTGCGGTTCTGCGCAGGCCGAGGCGATAAAGATGGTGTCCCCCCGGTGAATGTTGTTGAAGATGGTTTTCTCCGGGGCAAATTTCGCCGGGCAGCGCTTCCGCCAGGCGTCAAGAATATTCAGTTCCGGTGTCATGGTTCGGGATCTCTTTCGGATATCGGATTTACAAGAACCAGAGTAGGCCCGCAGCGGGGAGACTGTCAAGAAAGGAAATGACCATCGATGACGATTTCCTTTTCCCTTGATTCCTGCCTGACGAGACGGTATAAAAAAGGGAAACAAAGGATTTGTTCTGTTCGTGCATGCTGACAGGAAATCCGATTTCATCCCAGCACGATAGAGAGGAGGAGTCATGGAATTCAAGCCCCGTCCCAAGCGTTCGATGACCGGCATCATCGATGACCAGGTCAAGAAGTGGGAGATGAGCCAGAAAAAGAAAATCAAGCCGTCGATACGGCCCGTCATCGCGATCTCGCGCCTGCCCGGAAGCGGCGGCTGGTTTCTCGCGCAGCGGGTGGCCAAAGACCTGAAAATGGACTACTGGGATCGGCAGATCATCGACGAGGTCGCCAAGAGCGCCAAGGTCAGCAAACGCATGATCAAGTCTCTCGACGAGCTGGACCGAAGCATGATCGATGACTGGATCGAATCCCTGGGGGAACGACATGTCTGGCCCTACGAGTTCATGGAACACCTCACCAAGGTGATCGGTACGATCGGCGCCCACGGGAATGCCGTGATTGTCGGCAGGGGGGCCAGCTTCATCCTGCCGCCCGAAACATGCCTCCGGGTCCACGTCATCGCTCCGTTGGAAGTGCGGGTAAACAACGTGTCGACCTTCTTCAAGGTCTCAAAGGAGGAGGCCAAGCAGCGAATTCTCACGGTCGAGTCGGAGCGGGTCGCATTCATGCGGAAGTATTTCAATGTCGACGTGCACGACCCGAACTACTACGATATCGTCATTAACACCCAGTTCTTCAATCTGGAAACGGCCTCGAAGATCATCGTCGAGGCCTGCAATGCCAGGCAGTGGTTCGATTACACCTCGCAGAAGGTCATTACGTAAAGGGTACGGAGAAGAAACCCATAAAAACCCCGCTGCGAGGCGGGGTTTTTTATTGTTAGAAATTCTTGAAATCCTTGTCGTCGAAGGGGATGACGGACTCGGGGTACACATCCCGGGTTTTGTAGCCGGCTTTTTTCCGGAAGCCCGTGAACGAGAGTGCCTTCTTCAGCATGGTTTTCGAAGGGGGAGGGGTGGATGACTCCCCGGCAGTCTCTTCCACAGCGCCTTCAACGATGAAGCGAAGATCGCCGGCAATCTGCTTCATCTGTGCAGCCTGGGCGTTCATTTCTTCGGAGGCCGAGGCGGACTCCTCGGCATTGGCCGCGTTCTGCTGGGTCACCTTGTCCATCTCCATGACGGCCTTGTTGATCTGGTCGATGCCCTGGGCCTGCTCGCTGGAGGCTGCGGCAATCTCGGCGACCAGGTCCGCCACCTTGACGGCGCTCTTCGAGACCTCCGAGAAGACCGCGTTGGTGCGTCCCACCAGGTCGGATCCCTCCTTGACTTTTTTCACGGTGCCCTCGATGAGGGTGGAGGTGTTCCGGGCGGCCTCGGCGGCCCGCATGGCCAGATTACGCACCTCGTTGGCCACAACGGCAAACCCCGCCCCGGCCTCGCCGGCCCGGGCAGCCTCGACGGCGGCATTGAGGGCCAGCAGATTCGTCTGGAAAGCGATCTCGTCGATGGTCTTGATGATCTTGGAAGTCTCTTCGCTGGCCCTGGAGATGTCGTTCATGGAGATGGTCAATTCGCCCATCGAGTGGTTGGCGCGCTCGACCATCTGGTTGGATTCTTTCATGAGCTTGTCGGCCGTCGATGCGTTATCGGCGTTCTGCTTGGTCATGGAGGACATCTCCTCAAGGGAAGAGGATGTTTCCTCGATGGAGGCGGCCTGTTCGGAGGACCCTTCGGCCAGAGACTGGCTTGCCGAAGACATCTCTCCCGACGCCGAAGCAACCTGATCGGCCCCGACATTGAGTCCCTCGGCGATTCGGTTAATCGGGGCGACGACGGAGCGGACGATCAAGAACAGGACCAACAGGATCACCGCCAATCCGAGGATGGAAAGCGCAAGGGTGATGGATGTCATCCGGTTTGTTTCCGAGAAGACCTCGTTCAGGGGAGCCACAACACCCACGGCCCAGCCGGTGCTCTGGCAGGGCTCGATATACGCCATGTGTTTTATCCCCTGAACGTCGTAGGTGATGTCTCCCTTCTTGCGCTTGAGGATCTCGCGGCCGAAGTCATGCTCGCTGAAGTTGAGCTTCATGACCTGCGACTTGTCCTTGTGGGCGAAGACCATCCCCGAGGAGTCAAAGATGTAAACATACCCCGTATTGAGGACCTTCACGGGGTCGACAAATTTTTCGTTGAACTTGGTAATGTCCGGTACGCCGAAAATCACGCCGATGACTTTATCGCCGTCTTTCACCGGTGCGGCCACGGCAAAGGCGGGCTTTCCCGTCGTTCGGGCAATATAGACATCGGAGACATTGACCTCACCGTTCATGGCCTTCTGGAAATACTCCCGATCGGCCACCTTGACCTTTCCCACGGAATCCGGGAGCGACGAGGCGCGGACCTCTCCCTCGGCGTTGACAATGTTGATATAGGAGAAACCGCTCATGGCCTTCACCTGCTTGGCCAACTCGGCGTTGGCCACAGCCCTGCCTGTGTCCGTGTCCTTTTTGAGAACTTCCTCAAATACGCTGCGCCCGGCTGAAATGCGCATCAGGGCCTTGGTGTCATCGATCCAGCGGTCGATGAGCTCCGCTTTCGACTGGGCAATGGTTGCAAATGCACCGACGGCATTCTTGCTGAAGGCATTGTTCGACAGGTAGTACGTCACACCGGTGGAGATACCCATCACCAGAACGATCAAAATCATTGTCGGCAGCAGAATCTTTTTTTTCAGGCTCAGCCTCATTTCCGTTTCCTCACCGGTAAGTGACAATATCCATCGGTAGCCTTTCAATTGTGCAAAGGCTGTACCAAGTGTGAGGGGTGGAAGGTTTTTCTTGACCGACCAGGCGATCTCCCCTAATATTCCAGCGTTCTGAAATCGAACGATCCATTCTGAAATGCAAGGAGAACGATATGAAGATCATCCTTTTGGGTGCACCGGGTGCGGGGAAGGGCACCGTGGCCAAACTGCTCACCGAATACGACGGCTCCGTCCAGATCTCCACGGGCGACATCCTGCGAGCGGCCGTCCGGGAAGGGACGGAACTCGGGAAAGAAGCCAAGGCCTTCATGGACCGCGGAGACCTCGTGCCCGACTCTCTGATCATGCGGATCATGGGAGTCAGGCTTCAGGAACCAGACTGCGGCAAGGGTTTTATCCTGGATGGGTTTCCCCGAACCATCGCCCAGGCCGAGGCATTACGCGTACTGCTCAAGAATCTCAGCATGAAGCTCGACATGGTGGTGAACCTCGAGGTGCCGCGGGAGGTGATCCTCGACCGCCTCACCACGCGACGGACCTGTTCCAACCCATCCTGCCAGGAGATTTACAACGTGAAGAGCATGCCTCCGGCAGCCGACGGGACCTGCAAAAAATGCGGAACCAAAGTCGTCCAGAGGGACGACGAGACAGAAGAGGCAATCTTGTTCCGCCTCGAAACGTACAACCAGAAGACGTCTCCGCTCATCGGATTCTACGAGAAGGAGGGGCTTCTGAAGAGCTTTACGTCGCTCTCCAGCGCAGACACCGTGGAGGCTGTAAAGAAGGCGTTGAAAAAAGGGTAAAGGACAAAGGACAAAGGACAAAGGCGAAGTCCCCCTTTCACCCTCTTTGATAAGAGGGAAAAAGGGGGATTTTTCATCTGCCTTCCGGAGAAGGGTTTTGACGATCCATTACGAAAGAGAGTTGAATGCCGAGCAGTATCGCGTCGTCACGGCGGAAGGAGGACCGATGCTTGTCATCGCCGGCGCCGGGAGCGGCAAGACTCGGACTCTCACCTACCGTGTGGCCCGGTTGCTCGATACGGGAACGCCTCCGGAGCGGATTCTTCTGGCAACCTTCACGAACAAAGCCGCCCGGGAGATGCTGGGTCGAGTGGAGCTTCTTTCGGGCGTGGATGTTCGCAGGCTATGGGGCGGGACGTTCCATCACATCGCGAACCGCGTTCTCCGGCGGCATGGACATCAGCTGGGCTACAACCGGAACTTCACCATCATAGACACGGACGACGCGAAGTCGCTCCTGAACGCCTGCATTGCCGATGCAGGGATCGACACGAAGACGAGCCGGTTTCCCAAGGGAAATGTCCTGGGTGAGATGATCGGCTTTTCCGTCAACACCATGGCTCCACTCGAGGACGTTCTCTCCCGAAAATACCCCTATTTCAACGCCCTCGCCGAAGACATTCTGGATATTGCCCGGGCCTATCGCGAACGCAAGATGTCACTGCAGTTGATGGATTTCGACGACCTGCTGGCCAACTGGCTTGATCTGCTGCGCAAGGAGCCGGAGGCCCTCCGGGAATACGCCGACCGGTTTCTCCACATTCTTGTCGACGAATACCAGGACACGAACAGCCTGCAGGCGGCAATCCTCGACCTTCTCGGATCCCGGCACCGCAACCTCATGGTCGTCGGCGACGACCACCAGAGCATCTATTCTTTCCGGGGGGCCAATTTCGAAAACATCCTGCGATTTCCCGACCGATACCCCGACGTGAAGCTCTTCAAGCTCGAAACGAACTATCGCAGCACTCCGCAGATCCTGGACCTGGCGAACCGGAGCATTCTCCGGAACCGCGAGCAATTTCAGAAAGAGCTTCGATCCGTGCGCAAAGGGGGGTTCAAGCCCGTCTACGTCCCGGTGCGAAACGCCTCGATCCAGGCAGCTTTTGTCGCTCGGCGGATCACGAATTTCATCATGGAAGGGATTCCCATCCGCGAGATCGCCGTTCTGTACAGGGCGCACTATCATGCCATGGAGCTCCAGATGGAGCTGACACGGCGCGGCATCCCTTTCGAAATTCGTTCGGGCATCCGTTTTTTTGAGATGGCCCATGTGAAGGACATCACGGCCTACCTGAGAGTGCTTGCGAACCCCTTCGATGAGGCGGCCTGGAAGCGGGTGCTCGGTCTCTACGAGAAAGTGGGGAAAGTGACGGCGGAAAGGGTCTGGAGGGCCCTCGCGGCGGAAAAGGACCCTCTCTGGGCGATCCGGGACCACGCCTGGGTGAGACGTGTCGGCAAGGCGGCGGCGCCGGGCCTTTTCACGCTGGGCGAGACGATTGCGCTGCTCTGCGAGAAGACAGCCGAACAGGCGCCGGCCGACCTGATCCATCTTCTTCTCAATCGGGGTTACCGCGAAGACCTGAGGGAGCGTTACACGGACAGCTTCTCCCGGGAAGAAGATCTGGTCCAGCTGGCCGGCTTTTCCAGCCGCTTCTCGAGCCTGACGGACTTCCTGGCCGAGCTGTCGCTTCTGACAAGCACGACAGAGGGCGAAGATTCCGGCACCGTCGAGGAGAAGGACCGGGTGGTCCTCAGTTCCATCCACCAGGCCAAGGGACTGGAGTGGTCCGTTGTCTTCGTGATCTGGTGCGCCGAGGGAATGATTCCGCTGGCCCGTGCCCTCAACGAGGCGGGTGGGGAAGAGGAGGAGCGGCGACTCTTCTACGTGGCCACAACGCGCGCAAAGGACCAGCTCTATCTCTGTCAGCCCCTGATCGACTACTCTCGCGGGATGGGAATGGTGCCCCTCCGTCCGTCGCGGTTCATCGAAGAACTCGAGAGCGACGGCAGTCATCCGACCGAGTTGCCCTATGAGCAGTGGATCCTCGACGAAGACTAAAAGCAGGGTGAAGGGCTGAGGGTGTAGGGAAGAGGGAAGGAGAAGCAGCAAGTATCAAGACAAAAGAAAAGGATCGGGAATCAGATTCCCGATCCTTTTCTTTGAGTGATCCAGCCCTGATCCCTTCATCCTGAACCTGTTCCCGGTATCAGAAGGCAAAACTTAGATTGATCCCTCCGTAAAGGTAGTTGTCATCTTTGCCGGTCTTGCTGCGACCTTTCATCTCGTTTTTTGCGTCGTCGGACAGCGGGAAGACCCATGAAACGGTCGGGGCAATCGTGACATACTTGAGCGGTGTGAAGGGCAGGGTTGCCGAAATCACCCCGTCGTGGAAGTTGCTGAACTTGTCTGTCGTAGGCAATGCATTTGCGTCATACTTGGGATAGGTCGAAGCATCGTCACTCAACAGGTAGCTTCCCGAGGCGGCCAGTTTCAGGCTGACTGATTTGCTGAATTCGAAGGTGTGCGAGACGCCGAAGAGAAAGTACCACTGGTGATAATGGTCGATTTCCTTGTAGACCGTCAGTGTCGGCGAGAGAAGCACGTTTCCGGCCAGGGATGCGTAAATCTCCTGGGAATCGAGCGGGTCGGCGGCGCCCGGATTCGGCGCGTTCAGCGAGTAGTAGATATAGCCGATGCCTGCCGTGACGGGTCCGAAGGCCTTGCTGTACGAGAGTGTTAGATCCGTCTCTGTCCAGTTGCCGGAATACTTCGCACTCGTTGTGGAGTAGGGGTTCGTGTCCAGGTTGCCCCAAAGGTTGGCGGTGAAGCCTTTGTAGCCGATCGTCATTGATGGCTGGATCACCATGCTGTCTTTTGTCTGCTGTTGGCCTCGCCAGATATAGGCGCTGAGGGCAGAAACGGTGAAGTCGGTCGTCGGCTTTTCCTCTTCCACTGTCGGTGCGGCGGGTTTAGCATCCTGTGCCAGCGCTTCGATGATCGTACTGAACCCGATGCAAAGAACGAGGATCGCCGCGATAACCAGTCTCATGATCCCATCCAATAAAGCCTTTGTCATATCAATATCTCCCTTCATGGTTTAATGGCCTTGAGTGTTCCGGGGGCTGTACTTAGCCTCTCTCTAGAACAAGGCTCGTGCCATGGAGGAAGTAAAACGAAAAATAACTTGTAACATTCCGGTATGATGGGGGAATATCAGAAAGAGTAAAAACGGAAGGAGGGTGTCTGGTTGCTGATAATGACTACATAATTGTCGTTATAAAATATTATACAAACAATAATGTATAATATATAATATATGAAACTATTGTGAACCATAAACCAAAGCGGGCGGCAATTCAAATCGCCGCCCGCTTTGGTTTCATTGCTCCTTGCGTCAGATACGCTTACACATACAGGACCAATTTATTAGCACTTCTGCTGAACGGGGAGAATCTTCCGGGCCGTTCAAAAAATAGGTTAGATGCAAGGCCCCCGAAGTCCTGAGGACTGAGGCGTACTTGGTGGTGTACGCCGCAGGGACGAAGGACGAGGGAACACAGCAGATGACCGGTTTTGAAGCCTTGTTCCGCATAGCGGGGCTTTCCGGTAAGGAAAGAACTAGACATGAGTGCGCCTCCTAACGGGAAGCGCCCCCGGTCAACGGCACACAGTTAGAACCAGTGGTCCGACTTCTTCTTGGCCTCATACTCCGCCTTGAGGGCTCGTTCGGTGGCTTCGGAAATGAGATCGACGCTCTTTGTCCACTCTTCGAACCGGATGTCGACGCCGAAGACACCCCGGATTTCGTCGTGCTCATCGGAGATGGGTGCCGACACGGTAATGCAGAGGGCACCGGTCATTTTGGAGATGTAGAAATCGGTTACGTGGATTTTTCCTGCTTCCATGGGTCGGATGAACCACTCGCGATTCGAGTAGTCCGTCCCGACGCCGTAATTCTCGTATTTTGAACGGTCCGTGATGTGCGTAATGTTCCGGGTCACCTTCTTGCCATGGGTGTCGACGACGTAAGCGAACTGGATCGAGGGATTTTCGTCGATGAACTGCTGCATGATCGGCTCCTGCATTTCCGGGGTCATGGCCTTCATGACGGGATGCTCGATGACTTGCTGCACGACCGCCACGGCTGCCTGAGCCGCCCGATACTTGATCTTCTCGAGATCGGACATGAAGAGCTCGGGGAGGAACTTCCGGACGACCTTCTCCATCTCGTCGTTGGAGATACTCGTCATGCGGCCCCCCTCGTACTGTTTCATGACCCACTTGTGGATCGCCGAGATGCCCGGGTGACGCTTATCGATCACTTCGCCGTTTTTGAGGTCGAGCCGGGAATTGATCCAGTGTACGATTCCCGCTTTGCCCGATTTGTCGGTGATTTCGAGCATGATGGGGCGTTTCAGGATCTTCGTCGTGTCGAAGATGTTGTAGATCTCTTCGTTTTTCACAAGCCCGTCCAGGTGAACACCCGCCCGGGTGACATTAAATTCGGATCCGACAAAGGGATAATTGGGGGCGATCTTGAAGTTCATCTCCCGTCTGACGTAATCGGCGATCTCTGTGATCACCGTGGTATCGATGCCGTGGTTGTCTCCGTGAAGCTGGATGTACTCGAAGATGAGGCCTTCGACGGGCGGATTTCCCGTGCGTTCCCCAATGCCCATCAGGGTGCCGTTGGCTCCGCTGCAGCCATAGAGCCAGGCCGTCGTCGCATTGATCAGGGCCTTGTGGAAATCGTTGTGACCGTGCCACTCGAGCAGACGACCCGGAACCCCGGCATCCTCGATAAAAGCCCGGACGAGCTTGTCGACGCTCCTGGGCAGGGCCGCTCCTGGATAGGTGATTCCGTAGCCCATGGTATCGCAGAGGCGGATCTTGACGTCGAGACCGCTCTGTTCGCGCAGTTTCATCAGTTCGATGGCAAAGGGAATCACGAAGCCGTAGACATCGGCCCGCGTGAGATCCTCGAAATGACATCGGGCGACAATCCCCGCCTCGAGGATGGACCGCACAACGTCGAGATACATGTCCATGGCCTGCCTGCGCGTGACGCCCAGCTTGAGGAAGATATGATAATCGGAAACCGAGGTGAGGATGCCCGTTTCCTTGAGGCCCATCTCCTTGACGAAGGGGACGTCCTCTTTTACGGCGCGGATCCAGCCGGTGATCTCCGGGTACCGGAGATTCAGATTGCGGCAGGACTCAAGGGCCTCACGATCGCGCTGGCTGTAAAGGAAGAATTCCGTCTGGCGGATGACGCCTCTTTCACCACCCAGCCGGTTCATCATCCGGTACAGGTCGACGATCTGCTTCACCGTGTAGGGCGGCCGCGCCTGCTGTCCGTCCCGGAAGGTGGTGTCGGTGATGAAGATGTCCTCGGCAGGATTCATCATGACGAGCTTGTGATCGAAGACGATCCGGCAGACCTCGTCGTAGGGGAATACGTCTTTCTGGAGGTTCGGCTGATCGACGTTCTTTACTTCATAGCGCCAGAATGTCGTGTGCTCGTGATCGAGGACTTTTTTTTCCTTGTTCCATTTTGCCATGTTGCTTCTCCTGTACCTGCGTTCCCTTCCCCGTCTCTTCCTGCTTGAAATCGGATTCAACCCGCCATGGAGGGACGGGGACCGCATGAAAAAAATGATGCCTCACTGGACAATTTTCAGGGAGAGCTCCATCAGCTGCTCGATGCTTACCTTTGAGGGTGCTTCCGTCATCACGTCGGTTGCCTTCTGTGTCTTCGGGAACGCGATGACATCACGGATCGACGGGGCGCCGGTCATGATCATGATCAGGCGGTCGAAGCCGAAAGCGATGCCGCCGTGTGGCGGAGTCCCGAACTCGAGGGCGTCGAGCAGGAACCCGAACTTGTTGCGGGAGCTTTCGGCGCTGAATCCCAACACCTCGAAAAGTTTTTGCTGGATTTCGGTGCGGTGGATCCGGATGCTGCCGCCGCCGATCTCCGTTCCGTTGAGGACAAGGTCATAGGCCCTGGCGCGCGCCTTCGCGGGGTCCGAGTCGAGCAGCGAGATGTCCTGTGCCACGGGCGAGGTGAAGGGGTGGTGCTTGGCCACAAAACGCTTCTCCGAATCGCTGTACTCCAGCAGCGGGAACTCGACGACCCACGTGAAGGCCAGCTGGTCCGGTTTGATCAGGTTGAGCTTCCGTGCCACGTGAATGCGCAAGTTCGCCAGTGCGTCGTTGACGATCCCGGGGTTGTCCGCGACAAAGACAATCAGGTCCCCTTCGCGCGCTTCCATGGCCTCGTTGATGGCAGACACTTCGTCGGGCTTGAGAAACTTTACGATGGGCGAGGTCCACCCGTCGGGGTTCACGCGGGCCCAGGCAAGGCCCTTGGCGCCGTAGTCGGCGACGAAGTTCGCGAGCCCGTCGATGTCCTTGCGGGAAAGCTGACGATTATCTTCGATCCGGATGGCCTTGACGATTCCGCCGCTGGCAGCGACCTCGTTGAACACCTTGAAGCCGCAGGTCCGGACGATCGGTGTCAGGTCGCGAAGCTCCATGCCGTACCGGGTGTCCGGATTGTCCCGGCCATAGCGCTCCATGGCATCCTCGTAGGTGATTCGCGGGAAGGGGGTCTTGAGTTCCCTCCCGGTGCCGACCCGGAAGATGTGGGCCATGAGGCCTTCCATGGTGCGGATGATGTCTTCCTCGTTGATGAAGGACATCTCGACGTCAATCTGGGTGAACTCCGGCTGGCGGTCTGCCCGGAGATCTTCATCGCGGAAGCACTTGACGATCTGATAGTAGCGGTCGAACCCGGCGATCATCAGGAGCTGTTTGAACGTCTGCGGCGACTGCGGCAGTGCGTAGAACGTGCCCTGGTTGACGCGGCTGGGCACCAGGTAGTCCCGGGCTCCCTCGGGCGTGCTCTTTGCCAGGAACGGGGTCTCCACCTCGATGAAGCCCAGCGAAGTGAAATACTCCCGCGTCGCAGCGGCCACGCGGCTTCTCAGGATGATGTTGCGCTGAAGCTCGGGCCTGCGCAGATCCAGGTAACGGTACTTGAGACGAATAGTTTCCGAAATCTCCGTCTCCGTATCCAGCACGAATGGAGGCGTTTTCGCCTCGCTCAGGATCTCGAGCATGCCGACCATGACCTCGATTTCGCCCGTGCCGATATCCGGATTTTCCATCCCTTCGGGGCGCTTGCGAACGGTACCTTTCAAGGCAAGGACGAATTCGCTGCGGATGCGGTGCGCCTCCCTGTGGGAATCGGCCTGTACCTCAGGGTTGAAGACGACCTGCACAATTCCCTCTCGGTCGCGGAGGTCAACAAAAATGACCCCGCCGTGATCGCGGCGGCGATGCACCCAGCCCATCAGAATCACTTCTTTGTCCACATCGGCGGCATTCACTTGCCCGCAGTAGTGGGTTCTTTTTAGTTTCGTAATAAAGTCTGACAAGGGTGCTACCTCCCTAAAATTAGTTCTTCGAAAGGATGCCTAATATTGTGTTCACGGCGCTATCGAGATCGATGGGCTGCTGCGTGCTTTCCTTCATGTCACGAAGTGCGGCCTTCTTTTCCTTGAGCTCCTGTTCGCCGAGCAGGAGTGTATAGCGGCAGCCCAGTTTGTTGGAGCGCTTCATCTGGCTCTTGAGGCTCCGCGCTCCGTAGTCCGTCTCTACGAAAACACCGGCCATCCGCAGGCGGTTGCACAGGACGAATGCACAATCCTGCGCTTCTTTTCCGAGAGCGGCAATGAAGAGATCCGGTGTGCGGATGACCTTCTCGTCGGGGATGGGGGTTACGGCAATAAGCCGTTCCAGACCCACGGCAAAACCGATTCCCGGGCTCTCTGGACCGCCCAGATCCTCTACGAGCCGGTCGTAACGCCCGCCGCCGGCAATGGCATTCTGGGCGCCCAGGGAACCTGTGGTGACCTCGAAGGCTGTCTTCGTGTAGTAGTCCAGGCCCCTCACCATCCGTGCGTTGACCGTGAAAGGAATCTCGAAGCGCCGCAGGCCGGACTGGACCTCTCCAAAATGATCCCGGCACTCGCCGCAGAGAAATTCGATGAGCAGGGGAGCCGTCGCGACGATCTCCCGACACTCCTCCACCTTGCAGTCGAAAACCCGCAGCGGATTCGTCGAAAGGCGCCTCCGGCAATCCTCGCAGAGGCTGTCCTTTTTCCCGGAGAGGAATGCGTGGATTTCCTCCCGGAATGCCGGTCGGCAGGCCGGGCAGCCCAGGGAATTGATTTCGATCCGGACATCGGTGATACCGACACGTTGGAGGAAGAGGTTGAGCATCAGGATGACCTCGGCATCCACACGGGGATCCTTCGAGCCGAGCAACTCGACGTTCAGCTGGTTGAACTGACGGAATCGCCCCTTCTGGGGACGCTCGCGCCGGAACATGGGTCCGATGGTAAAGAGCTTCACCAGGCTCTCGGAGGCATAGAGGCTGTGCTCGAGATAGGCACGCATGATCGAGGCCGTCGCCTCGGGCCGCATCGTCAGAGACTCGTCGCCGCGATCCGTGAAGGTGTACATCTCCTTTTCGACGATATCCGTCGTCTCGCCAATGGATCGCTTGAAGAGCTCCGTTTTTTCCAGGATGGGGAGAATGATCTCCCGGAACCCGAAATTTCCGAAGACTTCGCGCGCCGTTGCCTCCGCGTATTGCCATTTTTCCGATTCGCCGGGCAGGATGTCCTTGAACCCCCGGACGGCGGTGATGATCTTCATGATGGTGCGTCACCCGACAGGAATATTTGGACCTAGACAGCTAACACATTACGCATCGAAAGGCAATATAAATCATGGGTTTCTGAAGGGAACAACCTCGTAACTCCTGCCGTTGGTGGTGACGCGGACCGCCCCGTGAACATCGGTCCGGTAGATCAAGGCTCCGGTCTGCCGGAATCGATCGAGGACATCGCCTCGAACAGGGCGGCCGGTGCTGATGACGATCGTTTCGGGCCTGACGCGACGAAGGAAATCGTGCGAACTGGAGTAGGCCGAACCGTGGTGCGGGGCAAGCAGGACCCCGCTTGCCAGGGTCTTGTAGCGCGCTACGAGCTTCGACTCGGTGGGTTCGCCGATGTCCGAAGGAAGCAGGAATGCAGATTCACCCCAGCGGATCTGCAGAACGAGGGCACGCTCGTTGATCTCGCGATCGCTGAGATCCTCACTGGGAGACGGGCCTTTCCCCGGGTTCAGGACATCGATGCGCACGCCGCCCATGTCGATCGGCGCCGATTTCGAGGTGAGGAGGCGGGGGGCGATGCCTTTCTGCTTCATCTTGTCCACCAGGATAGCTCCCCAATCGACGATGGCCTCGTCGCCGTTTGTCCAGACTTCCTTTACGTCGAAATTATCCAAAATATAAGGAAGTCCGTTCACATGGTCGGGATGGGGGTGGGTCAGGACGACCGTGTCAATCTTTCCAATCCGTTCATGCCAGAGGAAGGGGGCAACGACGTAGCGGCCGACATCGAAGCGGTCGTCGTAGGAACCGCCTCCGTCGACCAGCATTCGTTTCCCTCCGGGGAATTCGACGAGGGCGCAACTGGCGTGGCCCACATCAAGGAAGGTGATGCGCAACGTGCTCCGGTTCTCCAGTTTCCATTGGAGCCAGGCGGCATCGCCGGCCAGGAAGATAAAGGCCAGGATCATCCCCGTGAGCGTCTTTCGCCTGCTCCAGAAGACGGGGGCATCCGCTGTGGTGCGGCCGGGAAGACCCATCAGCATGGCCGCCAGGATCAGGATGACATAGTAGGCTGTCAGTTCGGCGATCGTCGGTGTTGTGATGATCGAAGACGATCCCGGGAGGGCGGCGAGCCAGTCGTTGAGATCCAGGCAAAAACGGGTCAGCACCGTTGTGATGTCGATAAGGATCGCCGACAGTGTCTCCGACAGCGGGGTGACGATGATGAGCAGCATGGAAAGGGGCAGGACGACAAAGCCGAGAAGCGGCACGAGAAGAAAGTTGGCCACAAGGGTGATGTTGGAGACCCGGTTAAAGTAGTAGACGATAAAGGGCAGGGTGCTCAGTGTGCAGGCAGCAGAGACGGCAACAAAAAGGAGAAGATCGGCGGTGATTCTCCTTCCTAATTTCGCGGGACGTCCTTCTGCCCTGTTTTTCCATGCCGTCAGGCGTTCCGTGATGCCCGGCATGAAAAGCAGGATCGCCGCCACGGCCGCGAAAGACAACTGAAAGGAGATGTCGAAAAGGGCTGCAGGGGACACAACCAGAATCAAGAAGGCAGCCAGAGCCAGGGTATTGAACAGATCCCTGCCGCGTCCCATCAGGATGGTGACCAGAAGGGCCAGTGTCATGAGCAGGGCTCTCACCGTCGACATGCCCAACCCGGCGACGAAGGCGTAGAACACGACGGGCCCAAAGGCGAAAAAGGCGGCAAGCTTCTGAATGTTGAACCGCAGAAGCAGGTACTCAGAGGATTTCAGCAGGGTCCGGATGAGAAAGAAGGCGATAAGGGCAATGATTCCGACGTTGAATCCCGAGATGGCGATAATGTGGGAAGTTCCCGTCCGATTGAATCGGTCCTGTATATCCCGGGGGATCTCGCTTTGCTCCCCGAGGGTCATGGCCTGAATGAGGGTTCCCTCGGGAAAGGGGGCCTGTTCCCGGATGCGGTCCCGGATCCGGGTCCGGAACTGCTCGAGGGCCTGCCGCATGGGGTGGCCCTGTCCCTCGCGCATCAAAACAATTTTCTGGGGGTCGTTTACAAACCCTCTTACCCGGATCCCCTGGAGACGGAGGTGCCGCTCGTATTGGAATCCGCCGGGGTTTCCGAAGCTGCGGGGACGTTTCAGGCGCACCTCCGTCCGGATCTGATCTCCGTACTTGAAAAGGTGCATATTCTCGCCGACGGAGAGGAGAACTTTTCCGCTCACGTCCTGTGCAAACCCATCTCCCGAAACCCCGATGGAGTCCAGTACCAGAGACGTCCTGTCTTCGGAGACCCTCGGGTTTTCGGAAACCACCCCGTCGAGGACGAGCTTTCCTTTTTCAGCCCAGTGCACAACGTGGTCCGGTGGCGGATCATCATAGAGGGTCATGCTGATCCCCGAGATGCCCAGAGTGAAGAAACAAAGTCCGATGAGGAAAAAACCGGTGGTGTTCCGGTGCGTGAGAAAGCACAGCACAGACAGGATAAAAACGGAGGCGAAGATTCCCAGGACCCACTGCCGAGGAATTTCGGTAATGGATCCGAGAACGATTCCTCCGATAAAGAAGAAAAGAATGACCGGGAGAGGTCTTTTTATCACGCGCAGTTCCTGCCGGGCCGATCCGTCAGCGTCTTCCGCGGATCGGTTCCCTGTTGCCTGTCACCGATGCCCTGCACACCTGAGGTCAAAACACAGTCGGGCGAGCCTGTCAATGTTTTCATAAAAAATTAAAGATTGTCCGAAATGTGACGAAAGTAACGGTTGAAACCTTTTTGCAGAAGACCCTTGCCCAGTCGAAGGGAATCGACAGAGGGATTGTTTCGCGTTATGACAGGAAGTCCGTTCATAGAACACGATCATATCCATGTCCGGCGCAACAACCGATGGATCGTCTTTGCGCGCGTCGCTGTTGTTTCTTATTTTCTCGGCGTGACGGTCTTCCTGCATTTCCAGTCAGCCGGGCGCCTTCCCAACACGTTCCTCTGGGCCAGTTATCTATGGATATCGATCGTCTACGTCTTTTCGCTGGTCAGCCTCGTCCTGCCGAAGACCATCCGTGATTTCCGTCTGAATATTCTTATCCAGACGCTCTTCGACGTAATATTTATTACAGGAACCGTTGCGATCACGGGCGGGGTCGACAGTGTGTATTCCGTCCTTTATTCGCTGGTAATCATCTATTCGACTCTGTTTTTAGGCAGGCGCGCGGGACTCTCCATTGCGGCGCTCTGCAGCCTGAGCTACGGGGTGCTCATCTACCTTGATTTCTCGGGTGTCTTCGCCGTCTTTTCCTATGAAAGCATCACTCCCAGGGGTGAATTGACGAGAAGCTACATCCTCACGAGGGGGATCACGCACGTGGCCTCCTTCTTCATCTTCGCTTTTTTGACGAGTTTCGTCGTCGAGCAGGAACGCAAGACCAAGCGCGAGCTGGCCGAGAAAACGACGGCCTTCGACAGGCTGGATCTCCTCCATCGCAACATCATCGAATCCGTCGACACGGGCATCCTGACCGTCAATCTGGACGGGCACATCCGTTCGTTCAATCGTGCCGCCGAGGAGATCTCCGGCTATACGTTCGGCGAGGTGGGCAACCGAAGTATCGAGGACTTCTTCCCCGGCGTGTCGCTTCTCATTGTTCAGGCGGAGCATGACGAAAAAAAGCATCTGAAGAAGCGCTTTGAAGTCGTCGCCCGGAGAAAATCCGGGGAGTCGATGGTCCTGGGTTTGTCCGAATCTCCTCTCTACGAGCGGGGGCTGAAAATCGGCAGCATCCTCATCTTCCAAAACCTGACTGCCGTCAAGGAGATGGAGCGGGAGAGCGAGAAAAACAGGCAACTCGCCTTTGTCGGCCAGATGGCAGCAGGGCTGGCCCACGAGCTGCGGACGCCGTTGCAGTCCATCAGCGGTTCCATCCAGCTCCTGCGACGGGACCTGAAACTCGATCCAAGCGACGAGCGCCTCATGCAGGTGATCCTCCGTGCGAAAGATCAGATGGAGAATCTCGTGAAAAACTTCCTCCTCATGGCGAGATCGAATCTGGGAAGGAAGTCGGAAACAGACGTCGGGCGGCTGGTCGAGGAGGTCATTGAATCGCTCACGTACGGTGCAGAATGGAATCCCCGTGTGGAGGTGCAAACAAGCATCGACCGGGGACTGCGGGTGCTCGGCGACGCCGTCGAGATCCGACAGGTCCTCTGGAACCTCCTGATCAATGCGATGCACGCCATGCCGGAAGGAGGAACGCTCAGCGTTTCGGTACATCCCGACAGGATCGAAGACAGGACGGGGATCGTGAGGATTGAAGTCGCCGATACGGGCTGCGGGATCGAGCCGGTCTATCTTGAAAAGATCTGGGAGCCCTTCTTCACAACAAAGGAACGCGGCAGCGGACTGGGGCTTGCCATTGTGAGGCGGATCGTGGAGAGCCACGGGGGATCCCTTGCAGTAAAAAGCGACCGGGGAAAAGGCAGCCGGTTTTCGATACATCTTTCCCGGGTTCTTCCGGAAGAGCCGTGTATCGCCGTCGAAACGAATCTTCCGGTACGGCAGACGGTCCTGGAAGGGGCAAGTCGCTAAGGAGTCGATATGGCGCGAATTCTGGTCGTCGACGATGACAGGGGCATGCAGGACCTCCTCGAGATCATGCTGACCCGTGCGGGCTACCAGGTGACAACGGCCGATGACGGGGCCGCTGCCCTGAATCTCATCGGGAAGAAACCCTTCGACCTGGTCATCACGGATCTGAAAATGCCCCGTGTGGACGGGATCGATCTGCTCAAGGGAATCAAGGAAAAAGCACCGGCGACGGCCGTGATCCTCCTGACGGCCTTTGCCTCGGGGGAAACAGCCCTCGCTGCGATGCGCGAGGGCGCCCACGACTACGTCGAGAAAAACTTCAACGTCGATGACATGCTGGACATCGTCCGGGACGCCCTGGAGAAAAAGGATGCCGATCAGAAGGAGAATTCAGTCCCTCTGGAGGAGGGGGAAGGATCGCGGTACTTCGGGACCATGGTGGGCCGCAGCAAGGAAATGCAGAAGGTCTATTCGCTGATCCGGAAAGTGGCCGAAACGCCGGCCAATGTACTCATCCTGGGAGAGAGCGGGACGGGAAAGGAGCTGGTCGCCCGGGCCATACACGAGAACAGCTCACGAAAAGACAGGCCATTTACGGCCATCAACTGCGGGGGCATTCCGGAAAATCTCCTGGAGAGTGAACTGTTCGGATACATGAAGGGTTCCTTCACGGGCGCCTTTGCGGACCGCGCGGGTCTTTTTGAAGTGGCAAAGGGCGGGACCATCTTTCTCGATGAGGTTGCCGAGTTGCCCGTTGTCCTGCAGGTAAAGCTGCTGCGGGTGGTGCAGGAAAAAACCATTCGCAGGATTGGTGGATCAGAGGACATCCGGACCGACGTCCGGATTCTCTCGGCCACAAATCAGGATCTCCAGGAGAAAGTCAAGACAGGAGAATTCCGCGAGGATCTCTACTTCCGGCTGAACGTGATCCCGATCCTCATCCCGCCGCTGCGGCAGCGCAGGGAGGATATCCCACTTCTCGTGCAGTACTTTATCGAGAAATACGCCCGAGAATTCGGCAAGGAGGTAAAACGGATCTCCGCCTATGCCCAGGAGCTGCTGATGCAGTATCCCTTTCCAGGAAATATCCGCGAACTGGAGAACATCATCGAACGAAGCGTCGCCCTGGAAAGCTCGAGCATTATCCTGCCGGAGAGCCTGATCATTGCCCGAGAGAATGAGGGAACTGAAAAGAAGCCCCGATTTGACGCGGAGTTTCCGGACGATGGGATCGAACTTACCCGAGAGCTGGAGCGATACGAGCGGGAGATCATCCGCAAGGCGCTCGACCGATCGAAGGGATCGAAGACAAGAGCGGCATCACTGCTCGGGGTGAGTTTTCCCAGCCTGCGGCATCGCATCGAGAAGTTGAACCTCGAGAATGAGGACGGCGCCGGAAGGTGATGAAAAAAATCAGCAAGTGATGAGAATCATCAATCGGGAAGGCGAAGTAAAAAATGCAAAAGGGCGGCATGAACCCAAGCGGCATACCTAACGACATGTAATATCGATGAAATATGTAATCATGTTTTGTCCGGTTACGTCGCGTTGAGGGTGGCACGCTCTTTGCTCAAGAGAGAATCAGCGTGATAATGGACCTTATTGAAAGAGGACGGCAACAAGGGAGACGGAGTCAGTCATGTGTTTATCAGCAAAGAAGCAGTCTCATCACTCGAAGGGTTTCACGCTCATAGAGTTAATTATCGTCGTCGCGGTCATCGGCATCCTGGCTTCGATTTCCATTCAAATGTTCCAGTCCATGCGGGAAAAGGGATTCATCGCTGCCATGAAAAGCGATGCCAACCAGATCCGGTCCGCCCAGGCGGGGTATTTCGCTGAGAAACAGACCTATACGACAAGCCTGGCCAACCTGAGCGGGTACGGGTACACGCAGCTTTCCCAGACGAATGCGGCGGCCATCCAGGCCGTCACGAACATCGCAAACGATTTCCAGGTCACCGTCACGTCGACGGCATCGACAAAGAGCATCGTCTACGACAGTACAAGCGGTCAACTCTTGGTCAACTGAGACCAGAAAAAAATAAAAATCATTAAAGAAAAGGAGGAATTGGATCGATAACTAATACGCAGTCGGCAGCGAAGGCAGAAATGTTGAACGAAACGAAAGAAAACGAAAAATATAAGGATTGATCAAGGAGGTTCTCATGATTCGCTACTTTACGAAGAAAAAAGGACAGAAGGGCTTCACGCTGATCGAACTCATGATCGTTGTGGCCATCATCGGCATCCTGGCAGCCATCGCCATTCCCCAGTTCAGTGCCTACAGGGAGAGGGGATACAATGCAGCAGCCCGCAGCGACTGCAAAAACGTATACACGGCGGCACAGGCCTACTTCAGCGATGTCCCGGCGGGGACCGTAACGGCTGCCCTTCTCGGCACCTACGGGTACAATCCGACGGCGAATGTGGCGTTGACGATCACCGACGGCACCATGGGGGGTCTTTCACTTGCGACAAAGCACGCCTCGGGGCCGAAGACCTACACGGTCAACGCGGCAGGTGTCATTGTGGAAAGTTAATCGTTCTCTAACCACCAACCCTTAACAAAGAAGGGCGGGGGATCGGTCCCCCGCCCTTCTTTTGTATAGTCATCTCGTAAATGACTACATTTGAAATCATTGATTTATTCCTGCACATCCAGTATAGGCATCAACGAGCTGATCAAACCGGCAATTCGGTCGGACAGGAATGATTCATGTTCAACGGGAAGAAGGTCGTCGTCGTCATGCCCGCCTACAATGCGGCGCAGACACTCATCCGGACCTATGAAGAGGTGATCGCCCAGGGCATTGTCGATCATGTCATCGTCGTCGATGACGCAAGCCACGACGAGACAGTTGCCGTTGCGGAGAAGCTACCCGATGTGAAAGTCCACAGGCACCCCGAAAACAGGGGATACGGGGCAAATCAGAAGACCTGCTACCGGATGGCCCTCGACGAGGGGGCCGATATCGTCATCATGGTCCACCCTGACTACCAGTACACCCCGAAGCTCATTCCGGCCATGGCGGCGCTCATCGGCAATGACCTCTATGCATGCGTTCTGGGGTCCCGAATTCTGGGGGGATATGCCGTCAAAGGGGGCATGCCGGTCTGGCGGTACATTGCCAACCGGTTTCTTACGCTGGTTGAGAATGTCCTGACCGGCGCAAAGCTCTCGGAGTATCATTCGGGGTACAGGGCCTTTTCGCGAAAAATACTGGAAACTATCTCCCTTGACGTCAACTCCGACGATTTCATCTTCGACAATCAGATGCTTCTCCAGGTGCTGTGGCATGGGTTTACGATTGGCGAGGTCAGCTGCCCGACCCGATACAACGAGGATTCCTCTTCGATCAATTTCTCGCGAAGCGTGAAATACGGTTTTGGCTGCCTCTGGATGGCCACCGTATACAGGCTGGCAAAGACCGGCATCGGAAAGCCTCCCCTCTTCCTGCGTGCTCCGAATCAGTGACCAACGGCCCGACACCGATCGAACAACGCATCCAACCGCAGCGTTCGTTACCCCAGTGCCTCGTAGTCGACGAGACTAGCCGCGAGAGGGACCGGTTTTCTTTTTGAATACCAGCAGATAATTGGGAGATTGCGGGGGGGACGATCTCGCCTCATCTCCCCATCGATAGTGCGTATTGTTGCCGGGAAAGATGTCAATTACGCCCTCCAGATCGTATTCCTTTTTGCTGTATTCATCAATCCAGACAAAGATGGTTTTTTCAGATCCCGGTCGAATGAACCAGGAAGTGGGCACATCGACGAATACGAGAAATTCGGGGTTTGCTTTTTCCACTTCCTCAATCATTTCCTTCTGCATCTGACGGGCGTAGGGATGGGTTTCCATTAAGGCATACGTGTAGATGTGGCCCGTGGCGGCATGGCGGTTTGCATAGAAATAGATCTGCGGTTCCGATCCGATCACGGCAATCCGATCCCCTTCCCGGGAATGCTTCTTGATGTAATCGGCGATCACGATTGATTCCGGGAACGGATTCAGGGAATAGACGGCGCGGCAGGCTTGATAAGGGGTCCACTGAAAGAAGTAGGCCCTGTGCATGAAAAAAGCATGAAGCAGGATGGCCGCGAAAAGGATCGCAGGAAGAGCGCGAAACCAGGGTTGCCGGGAACGAAGAAGTTCCCGTGCACCGTCCAGTCCGATTCCGATGAGAAGAGAAGCCGCAGGGAGAAGCAGGACGAAATAATGCTCGCGGAAATACAGTCCGGGGCAGACTGCCAGAAAGGAAAAAAGGGAAAAGCCCACGACAAAGGGAATCCGATGGTTATCCGTTTTATTCCAGAAGAGAAACCCGGCTCCCGCAACAGCCAGAATCCAAAACAGGGAAAAATGACCGATGACATTCGAAAAATTATGCACAAGCAGCCTCAATCCCTGGGAAACCGGGGTCTGGGTACCGTATTCCAGTGCGTAGGAAATGGTCCAGAACCAGAATTTATCAAAGACCCCCAAGAGATAGAAAACAAGACAGGTGAGCGCAAAGGGAATCAGGGCTCCCGACAGAAAAAGACACCCCTGCTGCAGCAAAAAGGGAAGGGAGGAATCGGGACTTTTTCGCGATGCGTGCACAAGAAATAGAAATGAAAAAAGGATAAAAAACACTCCGGGTTGCTTCATCAAAAAGGCCAGTCCCAATAAAATCCCGCTCCAGAAAAGAAGGCTGCTCTTCCTGGACTCAACCGACACGAGCAGAAGCAGGATTCCTGCAAGCGCAAGCAGAAGCACGAAATGCGTCGCATGGGCGCTGTTCCCGTAGAGGGTCGGGTTCAGAGACAGGATGGCAAAGGAGCACGCCGAGATCAGACCGACGAATCGGTCAAAGAGCCGTTGTCCCAGCAGATACATCAAGAGGATCGTAGCAGTATTGACCACGAGAAGCCCCAGGTGAATCCCCACCGCCGATTGTCCAAAGACGAGAAGGATCAGCGCATAGGCCGCATAGATTCCCGGAAGCTTCATGTTGTACGCGATGTCGTACGGGGGAATTCCCTGAAGAATGAGCTGACCCATGTAGGCAAATTCGCCTTCGTCACGCTCAAGAGGGACGTCGAGCAACCGCAGGCGGATGATGGCAGTCAAAAGAATCATCGCGGTGAGAAAACCCCAATAGAGATAACGGCTGTCGCTGGAAATCAGCTTGCCCGGTGTTACCTGGGGTTCATGCTGCGGGTGCTTCTTCCTCGATTTCTTTCCCATGCAGGCATTGCCTCTCGGTGATTGCTTCCGTTCCATACATGTAAAGTGCGTTTTCTGCAACGGGGTAACGACGAAAAAAAGTCTTTACCCGCCTTCTTCGTTTGCGATAAGACAAACAGCAGGGAAGGGGCCCCCGGCCACGTTGTGCCCGGGAAAAGGAGTGCAGATGCAGGAAACCATTCCGGATGCTTCGGCCATGGTCGAAGAGTATCTCCATTTTCTGGCCGTCGAGAAAGGAGCCTCTCTCCATACGCTCGATGCGTACAGCCGTGACATCCGTCAATTTCTGGAATTCGCAGCGGCCGGCGGTGTCCCGACACCCGTCGAGGTGAAGGCCGAGCATGTCACGGCTTTTCTGGGGGGGTATCGCGAGCGTGGCCTCTCGTCGGTGTCACTGAACCGAAAACTGGCTGCCGTCCGGGGCTTCTACAAGTATCTTCTCCGGGAGGGCCGTCTGGAGGAAAATCCACTTGCACAGGTTAAAATTGCCCGGACTTGGTTGCGTCTTCCCGGGACGCTGAGCCGGGACGAAATGGAAACTCTGCTCAGCCGGCCCGCCACGGTGACACCATCGGGCATCCGGGACCGGGCCATTCTGGAACTGCTTTATGCCTCGGGGATTCGGGTTTCCGAACTGTCATCGCTTACCCTCAATCGCGTCAACAGACAGACGGGATTTCTCGTGACGTTGGGAAAGGGACGGAAAGAACGGGTTGTGCCGATCGGGCAGTCGGCCCTGGAATGGATCGGTCGCTATATCGATCAGGTGCGGCCCGTCCTGCTGAAGAAGAGAGTGTCGAACATTTTTTTCCTGAATCGATCGGGAGAAGGCTTCACCCGGCAGGGACTCTGGAAGCTGATCAGGAAATATGCGAAGACGGCGGGTCTTGAGGGCAGGGTGCACCCGCACACCTTCCGGCATTCCTTTGCCACCCATCTCCTGGAGGGAGGAGCGGATCTTCGCTCTGTCCAGCTCATGCTGGGCCACGTCGACATTTCGACCACGCAGATATACACCCATGTGACGAAGGACCGGATCAAGGAGATCCATAAAAAGTATCATCCAAGGGGATAGAGCACGACGAAGAAAAGGATAAACGAAATACCCAATGGATTATTATAAAGAGGAAGAGCGACGAGAGCAAAAGAAGCGGAAAGAAAGCAAGGGACGCCAGTCCATCCTTCTTCTGGCGACTTTCGCCGTTCTGGTCGTCATCGTCGGAGTCGGTGTCGTATTTGCTTTCTACGGTGGCCGGGAGATATTTTCCGTCAAAGGTCTGAAAGGCTTTGTCCGGGTGAGCATTCTGGGCAAGACCCCTGAGTTCCATTTCCTGGTCATCGAACGAAACGGCAGCGATGAACGACTTGCGGCAAGCGACGTTTTCCGGATTACCTACCGTGATGAATTCATCATCAAGCAGGTCTCCACGGATTCCCTGTTCGAAAAGAACATCACCGTTGATGCAGAGGGATTGGGTGGGACAAACGACGTCAAGATCCTTCTCAAAGCCGTCGAGCTGGTCGATGCGGCCATGGCGTCCTCTGTGAGGGACGCCCTGCGCGGGAAACCCCTTCCGGACTCAGCCATCAAGATTCGTTTCGGGGAACAGGTCATCGGCACCGTACCGGTCCGGATCGAGCTCACCGCTCAGGACTGGCTTCGCTTTGCCAGGATTCCCGGCAACGTGAAGTGGCAGGCGCAGGCCCTTGAGAAGGCGCTCGGCATGAACCCCGATGACACGGCTCTTCGGAAGACGCTGGCCGAACAGTATCTCGAATCGGGGCAGATCGACCAGGCCGCGGCGCAGTTCCGGGCCGTCCTTGCGCGGAAGGCCGATGATCCGACAGCACTCGCCGGGCTTTCCCGCTGTTACGTCGAGAAGAAGGTCTATGCCAAGGCCCTGCCCTTGACAAAGCGGATCACCGAGCTCAACCCGAAAGACGCCGGGGCCTTCGCCATCGCAGGGTTCCTCTACGGGAAGATGGGCAAATGGAATGAGGCCATCGCGAACTATCAAACGTCTCTCAAGCTCAAGCCCGATGACGCCGTAGTCCACTTCAGCCTGGGAGGGGCTTACGAGAAAGCGGGGAAACTCGCCCTGGCCGTCAAGGAGTACGAGACCGCGCAGAAACGGATGCCCAACGACGAGAACATCGCTAAGGCCTTGGCCGATGCGTACCGCAAGTCCGGCAGGGAGCAGGATGCCGCACGGATTTACTCGAAGCTGGTGAAGAAGAACCCCAAAGACCCGAACGCCTACGCCACTCTCGCTCAATCATACGGAAAGAAGGGCCAGGTCAAGGAAGAGATCGAGAACTACCAGAAGGCCCTGGCGCTTCAGCCCAAAGACCCCATCCTTCACTACAACCTGGGCGTTGCCTACGAGAAATCGAAGCGATACAAGGATGCGCTGGCCGAGTACGAGAAGGCCCTGAAGCTCAAGCCCGACGACCCCGACGTGGTGGCGAGGATCTCCGAGTATTATTTCCGCGAAAAGCGCTACAAGGAGGCCGTTGAAGCCCTTAACCGGATCAAGAAAACAGCCCCGAAGAATCCACGGGTTTACGCGGATCTTGGTTTTGCCTATGGTGAGTTGAAGCGCTGGTCCGAGGCAGAGGAAAACTACAAGAAAGCTCTCCAGCTGGGCCTCAACGATCCCAACATCCAACTGAACCTTGCCGCCATTTACGAGAAGCAGGGGCGGACGAAGGAAGCGACGAAGGCCTACGAAAAAGGGGGGACGTCGGGCAAAGCCTCGGCGGAAGCCCTGGAACGCATGGGTGCGCAGCAGATGAAGGCAAAAAACTACGACGGGGCCCTGAAAACATACCGGCAGCTCGCCTCGCTCGATCCGAAACGGGCAATGGCCTATTCCAACATAGGATACATTCACGGCATAAAAGGTCAGACGGACAAGGCCATCGAGAATTACAGGCAGGCAGTCCGGTACGACAAAGAGGATGAGGGGGCATGGCTTGGCCTGGGCGAATCCTACGAGAAAATAAAGATGTACAAGGAGGCCCTCGAAGCGTATAAGGCCGCCTATCAGATCAACCCGGAATCGAGGGCAGCGGAGAGAATCCCGCAGCTGAGGATCCAGATGATGGAGAATAAGTACAAGGACTGAGAGGCTGTTGACCGGGGGTGCATCCCGCCAGGAGGCGCAACCATGAATGATTCTTTCCGTGCCGGGGAGCCCCGCGAAGCGGATGAGGGCGACAAAAACGCCCGTCTGCTTCGTTTCGCTCAACCCTCGTCGCTCGACGTACGCGCAAAGTATGCCTCGCTCCTCGGGATTTCGGGGGCCCCGCATCCAGGCATTTTTGAACAGCTTTTTGGTAGAAATGATGTGCGTTACCCATTTTGTTGCACTGAGGTTGCCGTATGCGAAAAGTGAACGTGGGAGGGATAAAAATCGGCGGAGGCGAGCCCTTTGTGCTCATTGCCGGGCCGTGCGTGATCGAGAATGAGAAGATTGCACGGAAGGTAGCCAAAAGCCTGAAGGAGATCACCGCGGAACTCGGGATTCCCTTCATTTTCAAATCCTCTTACGACAAGGCAAACCGCACGTCCGTCCGGTCCTTCAGGGGGCCCGGTCTGGAAAAGGGACTGGCCATTCTGCAGGGAATCCGCGCGGATTACGATATTCCCATCCTTTCCGACGTCCATCGCTTTGAAGAGATCGAACAGGCCTGCGATGTTCTGGATGTGGCGCAGATCCCGGCATTGCTCTGTCGTCAGACCGACTTTGTCATGGAACTGGCCAGGCATGCGAAAGTCCTCAACATCAAAAAGGGGCAGTTCCTGGCTCCCTGGGACATAGAGAACGTCGTCAGGAAGGTGCTGTCCACCGGCAATCGCAACATTCTCGTCACCGAACGGGGGACCAGCTTCGGATACAACAACCTCGTATCCGACATGCGATCCATCCCGATCCTGCGGAAACTGGGCTATCCCGTTGTGTTCGACGCGACCCACAGTGTTCAGCTTCCCGGCGGTGCCGGAGATGCCTCGGGCGGCGAGAGGTCCATGGCCGTGTATCTTGCACGCGCCGCCGTGGCTGTCGGCATCGATGCGCTGTTCCTGGAGGTTCATCCGGATCCGGACCATGCGCGCTGTGACGGTCCGAACTCGCTTGAACTCGGCACGCTGAGGGAGCTGCTCGTGATGCTCAAGGCGGTCGACGGGCTGGTGAAACAGGCCATGGAGAAAGGGTGATTATGCAGCTGGAAGGAACCGTGGGAGCAGCCCTGATCGAAAAAATGCGGAAGATCAGAATCCTGATCCTTGACGTGGACGGAGTGCTGACAGACGGCCGGATCATCATCAGCGACGACGGGCAGGAGACCAAGTGCTTTGATGTCCGGGACGGGCACGGCCTGAAAATGCTCAAGAGGACCGGGATCGAGGTGATGTTCCTCACCGGCCGGAAATCAAAGGTCGTGGAGTTCCGTGCACGGGAGCTGGGCGTGGACAAGATCTATCAGGGTGTTTTGGACAAGCTGGCCGTCTACCGGGAAATCCTTGCAGAGAGAGATATTTCCTCTGAACAGGTGGCCTGTATGGGTGATGACATCGTCGATCTTCCCGTTCTGAAGCGGGCCGGTTTTTCCATTGCCGTCTGTGATTCCCACAGTGAAATCCTGCGGGCCGTGGATCTCGTGACGAAGAATCCGGGAGGCCGGGGTGCCGTGAGAGAAGTCTGCGAGATGCTCATCAAGGCGCAGGGAAAATGGGAGGGTCTGATGGAGCGCTACCGGGCTTGATTTGCTTTTGCCGATGGCCTGAAGCTCCCCCTGCGGTCCCGTTTTTGCCTTTACATCTCGGAGACCGGGTGTTATGGTGCACCCTGCGATTGAACTATGTCTAAGTGGCTTGTTTTTTTTCGGAAACCCGTCGGCAAAACCGCATTCGGGGCGGCCGCGATCCTGGCGCTGGCCCTCATTGGAGCCGGGGTTTACTGGGGCGACTCGTCGAAGGAAGAGCGACATCCGGCGCTGAAGATCATTGACGACAACGTCGACCTCTATATGAAAGATGTGCATTACACGGAGGTAGGCGAGTCGGGAAATCGCATCGAGATCAATGCCGACTCGGCGAGCTTCCTGAAAAAGGAAAATCAGGCGCGGTTCGATCGAGTGCGGATGAAACTCATCCAGCCGGACGGCAATGTTTACGAATTGACGGCCGATCGGGGAAGTGTCAGGACGGATCGGAAAGACGTCGAGATCGAAGGGAATGTTGTCGTCGTATCGAATCGGGGGGACCGGTTCACGACGGAACGGATGAAGTACTCCGACAGCGGGAAGAAGATCTACACCGAGGACGCTGTGACGCTGAAAAACCCCCGGTTCGAGGTGTCGGGGAAGGGCATGGTCCTGCTGATGAAATCGAATCATGTCACCATCGCCGGAAACGTGAAAGCCCGGATCCAATGACGAACGGGTGAGGTCGCGGAAGAACCGAACGCATGAAGAAACGAATCGCCCCGGTCTTGATTCTGCTCACGCTGACCATCCTGATGACCCGGGGGCTTGTCTGGGGACAGGACAGCCGATCACAGTGGATGAAGGAAGGGGAACGCAAGCCCGTCCAGGTTGTTTCCGACCGGCTCGATGCATACCAGGAAAAGGACCTGGTTGAGTTCTCGGGCAACGTTGTCGCGACGCAGGGTGAGCGGGTCATCAAGAGCGACGCGCTGCTGCTCTTTTTCAAGAAGAAAGCCGAGAGCGGGGAATCGGCGGCCGGCAGACCGGCAAAAGCCGGAGATATCGACCGGATCGAAGCGAAAGGAAATGTCAGGATTTCAGAAAAGGATCGCATCGTCACAGGGGACCTGGCCGTTTTATACGAGGACGAGCAGAAGATCGTCGTGACGGGAAATCCCGTCATGAAGGAAGGCAACAACGTCATCACGGGCGATCGAGTTGTCGTTCTCCTGAATGAAAACAGGGGCATCGTCGAAGGATCGAAGGGGAAACGGGTCACGGCGATCGTTTACCCGGAAGAATCGAAGGAAAAAAAGAAAAAGGACTAGCTGCACCGCAGGTCCGGCTGACCGGGCCTCCGCAGAGAATGAAAAAACTCGAAGCCAGGGCACTGACGAAGGTATACGGCGGGCGAAAGGTTGTCAACGGTGTGGATCTTGAAATCCGCCCCGGTGAAGTTGTAGGCCTTTTGGGTCCGAACGGCGCCGGTAAGACGACGACCTTCTATATGATCGTCGGTCTCATCAAACCGGACGACGGGCAGATCTTCCTCGATTCCGAAGAGATCACCCGGGACCCCATGTACGTGAGAGCAAGAAAGGGAATCAACTATCTGCCGCAGGAACCGTCCGTCTTCCGGAAATTGACGGTCGAAGAAAATATTCTGGCGATTCTCGAAACGCTTGACATCGACGGCGAGGAGAGGAAAAATAAACTCACCCAGTTGCTCGGTGAGCTCGATCTCACCGGTCTGGCCGGGAACAAAGCCTACTCCCTTTCGGGGGGAGAGCGGAGACGCGTGGAGATCACGCGGGCCCTGGTGACCTCCCCTAGGTTCATCCTTCTGGATGAGCCCTTTGCGGGGATAGACCCGCTGGCAGTCGCGGATATACAGAAGATCATTCAAAAACTAAAGGCACGGAATATCGGGGTGGTGATCTCCGATCACAACGTGAGGGAGACGCTTTCCGTCTGTGATCGGGCATACATTCTCAACGAAGGAACGGTGCTGATTGAAGGGTTGCCGGAGATGATTTCGGAGAGCAAAATCGCCAGGAAATTCTATCTTGGCGACGATTTCAAGTTTTAGCGGGAAGATTGCAGGACAACGGGAATGTCGTTCGAACTCAAGCAGAGCCTCAAACTGAGCCAGCAGCTGATCATGACACCGCAGCTGCAGCAGGCGATCAAGCTCCTCCAGCTTTCCCGGATCGAGCTTGTCGACATGATTCAGCAGGAGATGGAAGAGAATCCCCTCCTTGAGGAGAGGGCCACGGAAGAGTTCAGCGAAGAGGCGGGGGCGGCACCCCCGGAGGCCGAAGAGACCAAGCCGATCGAACGCACCGGAGAAGTCACCGGAGAAGGCGACGGCAAGGAGGACTTCGACTGGGGCAACTACCTCGAGGATTACGGCCCCATGAGGGTGACCTATGATCGCGAGGAGGACGAAGGGCCTTCCTGGGAGAACATGCTCTCCAGAAAGTCGACCCTTACGGACCATCTCATGTGGCAGCTGAGTCTCTCTACGATGACTGAAGCGGAACGCAAAATCGGGGAGCAGATCATCGGCAACCTGGACGCGAGCGGCTACCTTGCAGCCACGGTCGAGGAAATTGCCACGCAGGAGAAGACCGATGCCGGCAACGTGGAAGCTGTGCTGGCCAAGATACAGGAGTTCGACCCACCGGGAGTTGCGTCGAGGGACCTCAAGGAATGCCTGCTGATCCAGGCAAAGATCATCGGGGTGCAGAATCTGCTCGTCGAAACGATCGTCCGGGACTACCTGCATGATCTGGAAACGAAGAATTACAACAACATCGCCAAGAAACTGAAGGTTCCCCTGACGGACGTGTTGGATGCCGTCTTCCTCATCAGCCGGATGGATCCCAAGCCGGGTCTTGTTTACAGCGATGAGGGTCCGCAGTACATTATTCCCGATGTCTTCGTGTTCAAGGTGAGTGAGGAGTACAAGATCATCCTGAACGACGAGGGACTCCCGAGGCTGCGGATCAGCAATTTCTACCGCGAGATCCTGGGGGGATCGTCGGAAACGGCACCCAAAGCAGAAGAGTGCAAGAAATACATCAAGGAACGGCTCCAATCGGCCACCTGGCTCATCAAGAGCATTCAGCAGCGCCAGCGAACCATCTACCGGGTAACGGAGAGCATCGTGAAATTCCAGAGGGAATTTTTCGACAAGGGGATCCATTTCCTGAAACCCCTGGTCCTGCGCGATGTGGCCGATGATGTGGAAATGCATGAGTCGACCATCAGCCGGGTGACGACAAACAAATACATGCATACGCCCCGGGGAATATTCGAGCTGAAATATTTCTTCAACAGCAGCATCAGCAGGACCAGCGGAGACACCATCGCGTCCAAAAGCGTGCAGGAGGAGATCCGGAAAATCATCGGCGGAGAGGACGCCCGAAAGCCTCTGAGCGACAGCGAGATTGTCGATATTCTCAGCGGGCAGGGCATTTCCATCGCCCGGCGAACCGTTGCCAAGTACCGGGAGATGATGGGAATCCTTCCCTCCTCGAAAAGGAAGAAGTATTTTATAAAGGCTAAGAATTAATTGACAATTTTCCGTACCTGGCCTATAAGCTTAGCTTCTTTTTCAGACGCAACCGGCAAACCTTCCCGCTGTGGCATTCCAAGAACGGTATGGAGCCGCTGCGCGGTTCATTTGATCAGCAGAACCCGGCCGGTCGTCTTGCCCGTCCAAAGGCGTCGATTTTGCAGAGACGCAGTGTCAAGGGGCGAGGGCAAACACTTAACAGAAGGATGAGGAGGAACTGATCTATGCAGGTTTCCGTGACCTTTCGAAATACGGGGTCGGAAAGTTGGTTCAAGGATTATGTGACGGAACGGCTGAACAGGGTCCAGAAGTACATCGATAAGCCGGTGGAGGCTCACGTGGTTCTTTCCGTAGAGAAATTCAGAAACGTAGCTGAAATCAATATCATGGCAAAAGGCATCAATCTCGTCGGCAAGGAAGAGGCCAAGGATATGCAGCTTGCCATTGACAATGCCATCGACAAGATCGAACGCCAGATCAAGAAACACAAGGAAAAAAGCCGGGAACACAAAGCCAGTGCAAACCGTGCCGAGGAGTTGAGTGGCCTCGAATCCCGGTCCGCAACATTCGAGGAAGAATCCAGGCAGAGAATCGTCGAGACCCGCAAGGTCGTCCTGAAACCCATGTCCCTGGAGGAGGCCATCCTAGAACTCGAAGGATCCAGGAACCGTTTCGTCATATACAGGGATGCCCAGTCGGAAAACATCAGCGTCATTTACAGGCGGGAAGACGGGAATTTCATCCTGCTCGAGGCCAACAGCTGAACGGACGGGAACATTCCATGCAGATCACCGACATGTTCAAGAAGGAATATATCATCAAGGAATTGACGGCAAGATCGAAGCGTGCCGCCCTGGCGGAACTATCGGAGATCTTCACACAGGATCACTCGGGTATCCACGGCGAGGCCATGGTTGCTGTCTTGCTCGAACGGGAGAAATTGGGTAGTACCGGCATCGGCGATGGAATTGCGATCCCCCACGGAAAGCTCAAAGGCTTGGACAGTCTTGTAATTTCGTTCGGACGGAGCCGGGAAGGGATCGACTTTGACGCGATTGACGGCAAGCCTGTTCATATCTTTTTCCTGCTGATGGCCCCTGAAAGCTCAACGGGTCAGCATCTCAAGGCCCTGGCGAAAATATCGAGGATGCTCAAGGATCAGGAGTTTCGCAGCGACCTCCTGTCGGCCAAATCCGCAGAAGAGATTTACCGCAAAATAGCCGACAAGGACGAGTCTTATTGAAAGGGCGCACGATCCCCCGACACGCCTTTTGAACGTGTTGTTTTCCGGTATTTCATCGTTTTATTCTTCCAGCACGTGCGCCCACCCCGGGAGTGCTGCATGCAGAATCTGAGGATCATCATTGTCACCGGCATGTCCGGATCCGGCAAGAGCACAGCCCTTCGTGCACTGGAGGACGTGGGATTCTTCTGCGTCGACAACCTGCCGGTAGTGCTTCTCCCGAAATTTCTCGAGATCCAGACCGATGCCGCCAGTGAGATCAGCAAAGTCGCTCTTGTGATGGATCTGCGGGAACGGTATTTTCTGGAGAAATACGCGGAGATATTCTCCAGGCTCAAGGAAGAGGGGCACCGGATCGAGATTCTCTTTCTCGATGCCGGCGATGAATCGCTGCTGAGGCGATTCCGGGAGACCCGGCGGGCTCATCCGCTCTGTGAGCGGGGAACCGTGATGGAGGGGATTGCGCTGGAACGTGAAAAACTGTCCGCCCTCCGCGGGATGGCCGACAAAATCGTCGACACATCCTCCTTCAACGTCCATCAGCTCAAGGAGGTGATTCAGCGCCACTTCATGGCATCCCCCGCCGAGAAGCGTCTCGTCATCAATCTTCTTTCCTTCGGATACCGTTACGGATTGCCCCCCGAGGCGGACATCGTCCTCGATGTTAGATTTTTGCCCAACCCCTATTTCATCGAAGAGTTAAAGCACCTCAACGGCACGAACGAAAAAGTTCAGGAATACGTCATGGGGTGGGAGGAGAGCCGGACCTTCCTCGATCATCTGCTGAACATGATGGAATTTCTGGTTCCTCTTTACGAAAAGGAGGGGAAATCAAGTCTCAACGTTGCCCTCGGCTGCACCGGGGGCAAGCATCGCTCCGTTGTCATGACCGATCGCCTGGCCCGGTACTTTTCCGGGGAGAATTATCTGGTGAATACCACCCACCGCGACGTCCACCGGTCGTAGGGGGAAGGTAAAAGGTAAAAGAAACTCCCTGCTTACTCTTTCTTCCTGACACCTTTGCTTATCTCTTCTTCTTTTTCCCCTTTGCCTTGCTCTTCGGAGGTTTTGCCTTCGGGGTCGGAGAGGGGGATGGAGAGCCGGACTCGGTCAGTTTTCCCGTTACGTTGTCCCGGATCCAGTGGGCGTCCCACCACTCGGTGGGATTTACGAACTCCCCTCCGACAAGAATGCTGAAGTGCAGGTGGTCGCCGTTGGCAAGTCCGGTGCTGCCGCTGTTGCCCAGCGTCTCTCCCCGTACGACATGTTGCCCCGGCTTTGCGCTGATGTCCGACATGTGCGCATAGAGGCTGGAAAGGCCCAACCCGTGATCCACGATCACGGTATTGCCATAGATGCCCAGGTAGCCGGCAAAGACCACAACACCGTTGTTTGCCGCTTCAATGGGAGCTCGTTCCGTCGAGGCGAGATCGACGCCCTGATGGGTGCTCTTGCTTACGGCCATCCCCTCAAAGAGATACGTTCTCTCCTGGCCGTAAGAGGCCATGGGTGCCGCGTTCTTCATGCGCAGGAAGGTCCCTTCCCAGAGCTGCTTGGGCTGTGACGCGAGGCAGGCGGATTGGATCGCCTTGAAATTCTCGCTGCGAAGGGTCTCGTTGACGAACAGGAAGGCTTCCAGGGGGGTGGTCGGCACCCGGGGATCGTACTGCCGGAATTCGGGTATCTTTTGTTCGATGAACGATCGCTGGACGGTGATTTTGTCCGCCTTGAATTTCTTTTCCCGTACGAGATGGGGAAGAAGAAGCGACGATTCGTTCCCGGCTCTGTCCTGTGCGGTGATCCGGATCTTGAGGCCTTCCTTGTCGGCCGTTGTCGGAATTGCGAAATAGGATATGGTGCAGGGCTTTCCCTGAAGGGTGTAAGGGTATCCCTGGAAAAACCGCTCTCCCACCTTAACGCCGGAGCGGGTTCCTTCTTCTGAAACCCTGTAGAGGGTGACACAGGAGCCGCCGGCATTGATGTTGTGGGCGGAACTGATCATTCCTATCTGGGGCGGAACGGTATCAATGGTCGTTTCGACGGCAAGTACCGCTCGGTTTTTCAGGAACGAGTGATCCTCAACGGTAATGCCGATTGTTGCAGGGCCGTCCTTCAAGGACAGTGTGCGCGGGTTGATGTCGAGATTCAATGTCTCTTCCTTCGTGCCGCCGGGGAAGCTGCTGGAAAAAACAACCTGTTCCCGGCCTTCCTGGCTGACGATGACGGAGACGCTCCGGATGCCGCTCTTCTGATCCGAGACGGTCAGGGCGGCGGTTTTCCGGGTGCCGATCGTGGAAAGATCGTCCTTCAGCACGATGACCGGTTTTTCGAATTCCAGAATTGTGTTAAATGCCCAGAAAGCGCTTCCCGTCAGGACAATGACAAGGCCAAAAAACAGCAGGTACATTCGGTTCATGGGTGCATCTATCCCTTGATTGGTCTCACTTGCGGGACGATGCCGACCGCCCTGCAAGGTTGCCCATCATACCCCTATTGGCAAATTTTTCAAGCGCAATCACGGCATCTTTTCAGCCCGGTAAAATGAGCCGAAAAGGCTTTCATTCCTTGACGTTCCGTTCATTTTACGCTATTGATTTTTAAGGATGGACAATCTCCTTCTTATCTTTGCCTCGTCTTTCGTTGTGGCTCTTTCCGGGGCACTCATGCCGGGGCCCGTGCTTGCGGTGACGATTGCAGAGGCCTCGCGTATCGGCCTGCGGGCAGGTCCCCTTATTATCCTGGGGCATTCGCTTCTGGAACTCGCTCTTTTTTCGCTGCTCGTTTTCGGCTTCGTCCATTTTATCAATCGCCCGATGGTACTGGGCGTGGTCGGACTGGCTGGCGGTGCGGTTCTACTCTGGATGTCCTTCAGGATGCTCCGGAGTCTGCGGACGCTGGACCTCAACGTGGAGGCTTCCGGACGGATCAAGGCGGGGCCGGTCGTGTCAGGGATTCTCTTGAGCCTAGCAAACCCGTACTGGATCCTCTGGTGGGCGACCGTCGGACTGGGGTATGTATTCTGGTCCATGCAATACGGATGGAGCGGGATGCTGGCTTTTTTTACGGGGCATGTGTCGGCCGATTTCGCCTGGTATACCCTGGTATCGTTTCTGGTCTGGAAAGGACGGGACCGCATCAGTCGGTCCGTCTACCGGGGTATCGTGGCAGCCTGCGCCGTCATGCTGATCGGGTTCGGCATTTACTTTGGTGTTTCAGGCCTTGACCGCCTGATCTGACGTCACGAAGCAGGGACAAACAATAGACGGATGCTGCAGGAGCGGATCGGATGAAAGATAAAAAAATCATTCTCGGGGTTACCGGCGGGATTGCGGCGTACAAGGCGGCCGAACTGGCCCGCGAGTTCATCAAGCGCGGGGCCTCCGTACACATCATCATGACCCGGAACGCAACGGAGTTCATTGCCCCGCTCACGTTCCAGACTCTCTCGGGCAACCCGGTCTACGCCGATACGTTCCAGCTGACAGACGAATGGGAAATCGGACACATTTCCCTCGCGGAGAGCGCTCACGTACTCGTTCTGGCCCCGGCGACGGCGAATGTCATCGGAAAAATCGCCGCCGGTATCGCCGATGATCTCCTCACGACCACGGTCATGGCGACCCGTGCACCGGTCCTCATCTGCCCTGCCATGAACGTGAACATGTACACGAATCCCATCGTGCGAGAGAACATGGAAAAGCTGGCCGGGAAGGGGCTTCACTTTGTGGAGGCGGCCTTCGGGGAACTGGCATGCAAATCGGAGGGGTACGGGCGACTGGCCTGCCTGGAGGATATCGTCGAGAGCGTGGAGGACATTCTGACCGAAAAAGACATGAAGGGGCAGCATGTCCTGGTCACGGCGGGGCCCACACGGGAGGCCTTCGACCCGGTCCGTTTCATCACGAACTACTCTTCGGGCAAAATGGGCTATGCCGTGGCCGTTATGGCGAAGCGTCGCGGGGCCCGGGTCACCCTCGTCAGCGGTCCCACCGGCCAGGCGAAGCCGAAAGGCGTCGAGGTTGTAGACGTTTCCTCGGCCCGCGAAATGCGAGACGCCGTTATGGGATGCCTGGAAAAGGCGACCGTTGTTGTCAAATCCGCCGCCGTGGCCGATTATCGGCCGGCGGGATTCTCGGAATCCAAGATCAAGAAAACGGACAAACCCCTGGAGATTCGCCTGGTGCGAAACCCCGATATCATTTCCGAAGTGGGACGGGTCAAGGGGGAGCGCATCCTGGTGGGATTTGCCGTCGAGACGGATCACCTCATCCGGTACGCCACGAAAAAAATGATGGAAAAGAACATGGACCTCATCGTGGCGAACGACATCACACAGCCCGGGGCAGGATTTGCGACGGAAACGAACATCGTCAAGATTCTCGATCGCGAGGGGGGGGCTTTGGATCTCCCGCTCATGGGCAAGATGGAGGTGGCTTCGCGCATTCTGGATCGTGTACTGGAACTCATCAACAAACGAAAGGGATCCGCCCGTGGAAGAAAACGATGAACTTCGGGGAGAATTGCGGAATCTCGTAAGCGCCCTGAAGCAGCACGTATCGACGGCGCGCGATTCGTTCAACCCCGTCACCCGTCTCACGATGAGAAGTGAATTCATCTCCCGACGGGAAGGGGAAATCCGGACGGATCGGACAGAGAGGATGGCAAAAAGAGAAATCGAGATCCGCAAGGACGTTTCCGGCCTGAACGGCATTCGGGAGGAGCTGGGAGAATGCACGCGGTGCCCACTTCACCGCACACGGAAGAACATCGTTTTCGGTGAGGGGAGCGGAAAGGCTAAGCTTGTCTTTGTGGGAGAAGCCCCTGGAGAGGAAGAGGACAACCAGGGCAGGCCCTTTGTGGGCAGGGCCGGGCAGCTCCTCACGCGAATCATCCTTGCCATGGGGATCAAGCGGGAAGACGTTTACATCTGCAACATCCTGAAATGTCGGCCTCCGGGGAACCGCAACCCGAAGGAAGAGGAGATTGCATCCTGTGAGCCCTTTCTTACGAAACAGCTGGAGGCAATAAACCCGCAGGTCATCTGCGCGCTGGGAACCTTCGCGGCCAGAACGCTGCTTCGCACGGAAGTGCCCATTTCGGCCATCCGGGGGAAATTCCAGGACTTCCACGGTCGGAAGCTTATGCCGACTTATCACCCGGCATACCTCCTTCGCAACCCCGACGCCAAGAAGCTGGTCTGGGAAGACGTGCAGAAAATCATGAAAATCCTGTGAGGACATCCCATGAAAAAAATCGCCGATAGACGGTTGGTTCTTTTGTTGATCGCTGTCGTGACCGCTCTCCTTGCGGTCATGATGTCCAGCGTCGTTCTTGAGGCTGCCGGAGAGATGAAGACCGTCGATGTCGTTGTCGTAAACGACATCATCACTCCGCCCATCGGCGAATATGTCATCAAGAGCATCAAACAGGCAGCCGAGTCCGGTTCGGAAGTCCTCGTCATTCAGCTGGACACGCCGGGGGGACTCGACCTCTCCATGCGCGACATCATCAAGGAGTGCCTCAACGCTTCCGTTCCCGTTGTGGTATACGTTTCTCCCTCCGGTGCGAGGGCCGCTTCGGCGGGGGTGCTCATCACGATCTCGGCACACGTAGCGGCCATGGCTCCCGGCACCAACATCGGGGCTGCTCATCCCGTGGCCATGGGGGTAGGAAAGGCCGACGAAACGATGATGGAAAAGGTCGAAAACGATGCCGTGGCCTACGGGCGCGGGATAGCGGAACAGAAAAGCCGCAATCCGGACTGGATCGAGGAAGCGGTACGCAAGAGCGTCTCCGTGACGGCTGAGGATGCCCTGAAGCTCAAGGTCATCGATCTGATCGCCGTCGACATGAACGATCTTCTCGCGAAAATCGATGGCCGCGAAGTGAAGCTGGCATCGGGTACAAAAGTTCTGAATACCAAGGGAGCCGTGCTCAACCGGAAGGAAATGGGCTTTCGCGAGAAAGTGCTCATTACCATCAGCAACCCGAATATTGCCTTCATCCTGTTTCTCCTGGGGCTTGCCGGGCTTTACTTCGAGTTTTCTTCCCCCGGCGTCGTTCTGCCGGGAATCATCGGCGGGATCTCGCTGATCCTTGCATTTTTTGCCTTCCAGTCACTCCCTGTCAACTACGCGGGCATCCTTCTTATCGTATTTGCCGTGATTCTCTTCATTGCCGAGATCAAGGTAGTCAGCCACGGGGTGCTCACCATCGGGGGAGTTGTCTCGCTCGTCCTGGGGTCCATCATGCTGTTCGACTCGCCCGACCCGGCGCTCCGGGTAAGCTGGGGTGTCCTCGTTCCGGCCGTGACGGTGGTCAGTTTGTTTTTTATTACGGTCATCTCGATTGCCGTCCGGGCCCAGATGCGCAAGGTCGTCACGGGAGGGGAGGGCATGATCGGCGCGACGGGGGAAACCGTCTCGGACGTGTCGGATCGCGGCAAGGTACTCATTCGGGGAGAATACTGGGACGCTTCCAGCAAGACGCCCATCGGGAAAGGTAGAAGGGTCGAAGTCGTTGCGATCAAGGGATTGAAAATCGAAATAGAAGAACGCTCGTAAAAGGGGGTTTCCATGTATACCATTATTGTCCTCGTCGTCCTTGCCGTCATGTTCCTGGCCGCGTCCATCCGGATTCTCAACGAATATGAACGGGCCGTCATCTTCCGCCTCGGAAGGATCGTCCCCACCAAGGGGCCCGGTCTCATCATCCTCATCCCCGTCGTGGACCGCATGGTCCGCGTGGACACGCGCACGATCACCATGGACGTGCCATCGCAGGATGTTATCACACGGGACAACGTCTCCATCAAGGTGAATGCCGTCGTCTATTTCCGCGTCGTCGACTCCATGAAAGCCATCGTTGAGGTTGAAAATTTCCTGTATGCCACTTCCCAGCTTGCCCAGACGACGCTGAGAAGCGTCTGCGGCCAGGTGGAACTCGACGAGATCCTGGCGTCCCGGGAAAAGGTCAACCTCCACATTCAGGAGATCCTGGATCGTAGCACCGACCCCTGGGGGATCAAGGTGACCCACGTGGAGGTCAAGTACATCGACCTGCCGCAAGAGATGCAGCGGGCCATGGCCAAGCAGGCCGAGGCGGAAAGGGAAAGGCGCGCCAAGATCATCGCCGCGGAAGGCGAGTTCCAGGCAGCCCAGAAGCTCACCGAGGCGGCGGCCCTCATGCAGCAGCAACCGATGGCGCTCCAGCTCCGCTATCTCCAGACCCTGGTCCAGATCGGGACGGAGAACAACACGACGACGGTTTTCCCTATCCCCATCGACATGTTGAACATTTTTTTCAAAAGGGAGGATAAGGGCTGAGCGGCGCGGATTACAGTACATAAGAGAAAGGAGGAGGCGTGGAAGCGAAAGAGAAGATGAAAGTCGTGTCAGGTGCGGTTATCCTGTTGACCCTCGGAGTGCTCGTTCTCTTGAGTACCTTCGGCATTTACAGTCTGGACAAGAGCTGGCCTGTCCTCATCATCGTGTTTGCACTGTTTACGCTGGTCCAGAGTCACCGGGACATCGGGGGCTGGATCATCGGGGCGGCAGGAGTCCTGTTTCTCTTTTTCGAGAACTGGTTCGGCCAGATGAGCGAGACGACCATCAATGTTCTCCGGTCGGTGATGCTCATTGTTGCGGGCTTCTTTCTTTTCAAGTACATGAAGAAAAAAGAATCTTGAGGAGAACCCCCGGGCGAGATGATGGAAAAAAAGAAATTGCTCGTCATCACCGATTTTGACGGGACACTGAGTCTCACCGACGTGGGCTACGAGGTGCTCCTGAAATTCAGCGGTCAGGGCTGGGAGGATATCGATCGGGCCTATTGTGAAGGCGAAATCGGCTCAAAAGAGGCCTATGCACGCATTGCGGCCATTCTGGGCGGAACCCGGGAGGAGATGCTACGGTTCGTGGCGGAAAATGCCGTCATCGATCCCCACTTCAAGGATTTTTATGCCTTCTGCCTGGAGCGCGGAATCGATGTAAAAGTGGTCTCCGATGGATTGGATTTCTACATCGATTTTCTGCTGAAGGAGCATGGGCTTGCCGATATCCCTTTTTACTCTAACACCATGACCTTCCGCGACGGGAGACCGGAAGCCATCGAATTTCCTTACGCAAACGAAACCTGCAACAAGTGCGGCACCTGCAAGAGCGATATCCTGAAATCCTGTCAGGCCGGTTTCGGGAAAATATTCTACGTCGGTGACGGGTATTCCGATCTGTGTCCAGCCCGGAAGGCGGATCTCGTCTTTGCCAAGGGGATTCTCTGGACCCGCCTTTCGCGGAAGGGACAGCAGGGGGTCCGCAAATATCGAAGCTTCCGGGATGTGAAGGAATTCCTTTCGAATAACGGCTTTAACGAACAGAGCAGATGAACGTGACGGACAGAATACGTACAGCGATAGCCCGCGTGCAATCATCCTGTCTCCGGAGCAGAAAATATCGGAATGCCGGGCCGTAGGGATTGACTCGTCGATGCAGGTGTGGTTTAGTCTTCCCGGTAACGAGGCGCCTCGAAGGAGGCCTTTTTTTTTCATAAACGGATATGAAGAACGTACGTCTTGCCGAATTTCTGATTCCCTTCCTTGCCGCCGTAGCCGTCACGGGTGCCTTGACTGCCGCTGACGCCGATCTGACGATCCAGTCCCTCTTCTTCAGTTCGCAGGCCGGCTGGCTGCATGCGCACAGCGAACCCTGGGCGTTCCTCTATCACTACGGGAATATCCCTGCTTTTGCTCTCACCGGACTGGGCGGAATCGTTTTCGTGCTTAGTTTTATTTCCGCGCGATTTCGAGATGACAGGAAGGCGGGTCTTTTCATCGTTGTTTTCTTGGCTCTCGGCCCGGGACTCGTCGTCAACACGCTGCTGAAGGATCACTGGGGGAGGCCGAGACCGGCGGACATCGTGAATTTCGGGGGCACCGAAACCTACCGTCCCTTCTGGAATCCTGGGACACCGGAGCGCGGGCGTGCCTTTCCGTCCGGTCACGCCGCGATCGGGTTCTTCCTGATGGCACCGTATTTTGTGCTCATGCGGAATAATCCCCGATGGGCCCGGAAGGCGCTGGCGGCAGGCATCCTTTACGGCATGCTGATGGGTCTGGGGCGAATGATCCAGGGCGGGCATTTTCTGACCGATGTGATCTGGTCGGGCTTCCTGATCTATCTTACGGGTCTGTTTCTGTACTACCTTTTCCGGATGGATCGGGAGGACCTGCTCCTAAAAACGACAAGGGCACCGGAATAAAAAAATGGATGTAGGTGTACAGAGAAAAATAGACCAGAGTCTCGGGCCGATCCTCTGCAGGGCGCTTTCCTTTTTTTCGACAGACCGCGCACCATCGAACCCTCCCGAGCGGATCCTGATTATCCTCCTGTCCGAAATGGGGAGCCTCGTGCTGGGCTGTTCCATGTTCCGCAGGCTTCGGGAGAAGTACCCCCAGGCCTCGATCCACGCCCTGCTTTTCGAGAAGAACCGGGAGATCCTGGATCTGCTGGAGGTGATCCCTCCTGAAAACGTCATGACGCTGAGCGATCGCTCCCTCGGGGGGCTCGCAAGCGACAGTCTTGCCGCCATTCGGAGAATGCGGGAACTGCGCTTCGACGTCGTCATCGACTGCGAGCTCTTCGCCAGAGTGAGCAGCATCTTTGCCTGTCTCAGCGGCGCGCCCGTCCGGGTCGGGTTTCACCGTCACACCATGGAGGGACTCTACCGGGGGGATTTCATTAACCGGCCCGTTCTGTACAACCCCTATCGACACATCAGCGACCAGTTCCTCGCTCTTGTGGATGCCATCGAGTCGCAAAGCGTTCCGAAGAACAAGGGTGACGACTACACCCATGTTCCCAAAGAAGCTCCGGCGCTGCGCCTTCAGGCAGGAGAGCGGGAGGCGATGGGAAACAGGCTCCACCGAGACTTTCCGGCTCTTTCCGGGAAAAAGCTGGTGCTGCTTTACCCCAGCGGGGGGATTCTGCCCATCCGGGCATGGCCTCTGGAAAATTTCTGCAGGATCGCGAAAGAGTTCGTGGACCGGGGTTATGCGGTGGCGATCATCGGCCTGCCCGGAGACAAGGACTACGCACGGACCATCCTGGGTCACTGCAAAAGCCCGCTGTGCATCGATCTGACAGGCTACACGAAGACGATCCGTGAGCTTCTGGTTATCTTCCACGTTGCCGCTCTTCTCGTCACCAATGACGGCGGGCCCGGACAGTTTGCCGTGATGACGCCGATCCGGTCTATTCTCTTCTACGGCCCGGAGACACCCGTCCTTTACGGTCCCAACAGTCCGAAAGCGAAGGTGTTCTTCCGGGGAATCGCCTGTTCGCCATGCCTGACGGCCTATAACCATCGCCATTCGCCCTGCGACGGCGACAACCGCTGCCTGAAAGAGATCACCTGTGAATCCGTGCTTTCCTGTGCGCTGGATCTGCTCGGAGAGGATTCCGGGCGATGAACGGAAGGACTAGAATAAAACAGGCCGTTGTCGCTACCGTTTCGCGGATGCCCGGGGGGGCGTGGCTGCTAAGGCAGCGGTTTGTAAAGTTTGGAACCGTAGGATTTTCGGGAACGCTCGTCAATCTGGCCGTACTGTATTTTTCCCAGGAATTTCTGTATCCGGGAATCCAATCGCCCGATGTGAGGCTGAATCTGTCGCTTGCCACGGCAATCTTCGTCTCAACGCTGCACAACTTCATCTGGAACCGGGCCTGGACCTGGGGTGACCGGAAATCGCAGATCCGTCGGCCCGTCGTCACACAGTTCCTTCAGTATTGCGCTGCCTGCTGGATCGCGATTGTCGTCCAGTTCGTCATCACGAATTTCCTTCGATCGTTCATGCACTATCTGCTGGCGAATATCCTCGCGATTGCGACAGCGGCGGTGCTGAACTATGTCATCAACCACTCCTGGACATTCCGGGCGCGGAAGCAGCCACTACCGGGATCGAAGGAACCCGATGAGAGGTGACAGGTATCAGGTATCAGGTATCAGGTATCAGGTATCAGACATCTCCTGCCTGCCACTCTTTCCTGACACCTAATCGACGTACCAACTGCCCCGGAAGCCCCGCCCAATGGCGAGCTGTACGCTGAGCCAATCGATCTTCTCACCGCGGAATACGCAGTCGTGTGAACCGGTCCGCTCGATACTCTCGAAAGAACGGGAATACCGTGCAAGGGCTGCATCGCCTGTCCCGTGCAGGACAAGGATGGCGTCTTTCCCCTGCAGGGCGGACAGGTCACCCAGGAAGACGTAACGCTCGGGATGGAATAGATCGAGACCCGTGAACCGGGCCCGGCTGTAGAAAACGACTTCGGCGGCCGTTGTTCCCTTGTCGGAGACGATAAAATACCCGCTTCGGGAGGGGACCTCATCTGCTATCCGTGAGATTTGCTCTCCCAGGTCCCGCCAGCCGTGGAACTGCTGGACGGGATCCACTGCGGGAGGAACGGGAAGAAAAGGCCTGATGAGATGGGCCTGAACGAGAAGGCCCGCAACGAGGGCAAACGCGAATGCCGCTGCGACAAAACGCCGATGGGCCTTTCTGACCGCATAGACCTCAAGATACACGGCTGCTGCCAGAATAAATCCGGCGATGTAGGCAGTGGCAGGCCAGTTTGCTTCGGCCACCTTGCCCATGGCCGTGGAGACGCCGAAAAAGAAAAGAACGGGCCATGACAGGAAAAGAAGATAAAGGTACGCCGGTCTTTCCGCCTTCAGGCTGAGATGCAGGGCCCTCGCGCTGTACCAGACGAAAGCGACGAAGAGAAGCGGTGTCACGACACCGGCCTGGCCGCCCAGGTATTCAAGAATCTTCAGGGCGGCAATTTCCTTCTTGGGAGAAAATCCCTGCCGGAACTGGTATGCGAAAGAAAGCCAGTCATGAGTCCAGTTCCAGTACAGAACGGGAGAGAAGATCACGAACGCCATCACGAGGGCCAGCCATGGTTCTTTTCGCATAAGCCAGTGCCGCCGCGAAGGGGAGAACAACAGGAAACCGAATGTGCAGGGGACCAGAAGCACCATGGTGTACTTGCTCAACAGGCCCAGACCCAGCGATGCGCCCCAGCCGTACCACCATCGTCCGGATCCTCCCGCTGCCATGCGGCTTCCGCACCAGACGGCGGCAGCCCAGAAGAACAGCATGGGTGTATCCGGCGTCTGGATAATACAGCCTGCGGGGAAAAGCAGCGTCACATTGAAGGCAAGCAGAATATCCCACGGGAGATCACGAAAGAAAGGAAAGAGGGTTCTCGCGGTATCAAAAATAAAGAAAATGGCCGCGACCGAAAGGAGAAATCCCCCGAGTCGGACGAAGAGCTCAGAATTTCCGCCCATCGACGTGAAGAGGGCCATCACGTAGGCCACCATGGGGGGATGGTCCGCGTAGGAAAGCGAAAGGTGCCGGCTCCAGTACCAGTAGTAGGCCTCATCGGGTGCAAGCTGGATCGTGTTGAGCGCAAGGAAGCGGACGGCAAACAGGGCGACGACGGTAGACAGGATCAGTTTATCGCGGGACGTGCAAACCATGGATCCAATCCGGATCAGCCCGTCATGACAGAATCGTCAGAACGATTCCCGACACCGTGTTCCCGGTTGGGACCGGAGCACGGGTTCCGGTACAGGATGATTCCTGCCGCGGTTCGTTCCAAACCACTGCCTCTTTCGGTACGGGGCATCTCATTCAGGCGGGATGCAGCATGGAAGAATCCCCATGGCCGTCCACAGGGATTCCCTGAAGGGTTACCGCTTCTTGTGACGATTGGCCTTCAGGCGCTTCTTGTACTTGTGCTTGCTGATCTTCTTCCTTCTTTTCTTGACAACACTGCCCATGAATCACCTCAGATGAATTATCGTGACGACGAAAAAACGCTACTTAATCGCATATTCTTTGACAGGAATCAAGTTATTCCTCAAAATATTACAGCAGGCAGAGCCGATCGGCCAGGGCCAGGCCCTTGCGTGTCGGAGCCAGAAAATCCCCTTCCAGGGTCACCAAGCCCTGATCTCGATAGCCATGAAGGGTGTGGCCTTTCTCGCGGATCACGTCGATGCCGTAGCGTTTTTTAAAGGCAGGGCCGTAAATCCCTTGTGTTGTCCGGAAGCCGAAATAAAGCGCCTCCAGACGAAGTTCTTCCGGCAGAAGCTCTTCTTCCCCTTCCCGGGGAGGACGGCCACCCCGGATGTCCCGCACGTAACGCTCCAGAGAACGGTGATTCCACCAGCGTCGGGTTCCCTTGAAAGAATGGGCCGCCGGTCCCAGGCCCAGGTAGGGTGTGTGGTCCCAGTATTTTTGATTGTGACGGGAGAAAAGGGAACAATGCCGGGCATAGTTGGAAACCTCATAATGGCTGTAACCCCGTCCCACAAGGAAATCAGATGTCATGGAAAAAAATCGGTATGCGTCCTCTTCCCCGGGAAATCGGATGGGTTCGATGAGGGTCCTGCCGTGCAGAGGGGTCCCTTCTTCCAGGGTCAGCTCGTAGCAGGAAAGGTGCTCCGGTTCGAATCCGAGGGCGGCTTCCAGGGTATCCTGCCAGAGCTCCGGTGTCTGGCCGGGTACCCCGTAAATCAGGTCGATGGAGAGGTTGAGGCAACCGGCCGTCCTTGCAACCTCAAGAGCCTTACGGCCTTCGTGACCGTCGTGACGCCTGCCCAGAAATTTGAGAAGACCGTCATCGAAGGACTGCACACCGATACTGACACGGTTGACGCCGGCATCGAGGAGTGCCTGCATCGAGTCCGCATCGGTGTCTCCGGGGTTCACTTCCACGGTGACCTCGGAGTCCTCGGCGATGGCAAAGACCGACCGGACCCGGCAAAGCATTTCCGCCAGATGACGGGAGTGCAGACAGGAGGGCGTGCCGCCCCCGATGTAAATGGTGTCAAAGACCGGGGCGAAATCACGATAGAAGTCCATCTCGCAGGAAAGCGCTTCGACGTAGTCATCCGCCTGTGACGTGTCGGTGATCGAGTAGAAGTCACAGTAGGCGCACTTCGATCGGCAGAAGGGGACGTGGATATACAGACCCGCACGGGGATTCATTTTCTCACGGCCGAGGATGTATTTTGTCGTTTTAGTCATTATCAGACTGCAAGACCGCCAAAAACGCACTCTGGGGGATGCTCACCGTTCCCACCATCTTCATGCGTTTCTTTCCCTTTTTCTGTTTCTCCAGAAGCTTGCGTTTTCGCGTGATGTCGCCCCCGTAACACTTGGCCGTCACGTCTTTGCGGAAAGGGCTGATCGTGGAACGGGAGATGATCTCGCCACCGATCGCACCCTGGATGGCAATCTTGAACTGCTGCCGCGGAATCTCTTCCTTGAGCTTGTCACAGGCGTGGACGCCTCGCTGGCGGGCGTTGTCGCGGTGGACGACCTGGGAGAGGGCATCCACCTTTTCGCCGTTGACCAGGATATCCAGAAGGACAAGCTTTCCTTCCCGGTAGTCGATGATGTCATAGTCGAAGGACCCGTAACCCTGGGTCACCGTCTTGAAGCGATCGTAGAAGTCGAAGAGGACCTCGGCAAGCGGCATCTCGTAAATCAGCTCCACCCGGCCGGGGCTCAGGTAATTCATGGTTGAGTTGGCGCCGCGTTTCTCCGTGCAGATCTTCATGACGGCGCCGAGGTATCTCTCGGGCATGATCATGGTGGCCCGGATGAAGGGTTCTTCGGCCTTTTCGATGGAGACCGGGTCCGGGTAGTTGGACGGGTTGTCCACGTGGATGACGCTGCCGTCCTTCAGGGTGAACCGGTAGCGAACACTGGGTACGGAGAGGATGATGGACTGGTCGAATTCCCGTTCGAGGCGTTCCTGGACAATCTCCAGGTGCAGAAGCCCCAAAAACCCGCAGCGGAAGCCCAGACCGAGGGCAACGGAGGAATCCTTCTGGTACACCAGGGCCGCATCGTTGAGCTTGTACTTCTCCAGCGAGACGGCGAGGTCCTCGTAGTCATCCGATGAAATGGGGTAGACGGAGGAAAAGACGACAGGTTTGATCTCCTTGAATCCGGGAAGTGCACGGTCGGTAGGCCTTTCGTCGTGGGTGATCGTATCCCCGATGCGCACGTCCGCTACGGTCTTGACCCCGGCGATGATGTATCCCACCTCTCCGGCAGGGAGCACGTCCTTTTTCTTCCGGATCAATTCGAAGTGGCCCACATCCTCCACCTTGTACGTGGTGCCGTTGGACATGAACCGGATGATATCGCCGGGCCGAACTGCGCCGTCAAAGACCCTGCAGTGGATCACGGTGCCGCGGAAGGAGTCGTACTGGGCATCGAAGATGAGCGCCGTGAGAGGCTTATCCAGGTCTCCCTTCGGGGGAGGGATCCGCTCAACGATGGCCTCGAGGACATCCTCGATTCCGATTCCCTGCTTGGCAGAACACTTGATGTGGCTGAAGGGGTCAAGCCCCAGCTCGCCGTCGATCTGTTCGAGGACCCGGTCCACGTCGGCCGTGAGCAGGTCGATCTTGTTGATGACGGGAATGACCGCCAGGTTGTTCTCCATGGCCAGGTAAAGATTGGCAATCGTCTGGGCCTGCACCCCCTGGGAGGCGTCAATGAGCAGCAGTACCCCTTCGCAGGACGCAAGCGACCGGGAGACCTCGTAGGCGAAATCCACGTGGCCCGGTGTGTCGATGAGGTTGAGGATATAGTCCTGGCCGTCTTTTGCACGGTAGGGCAGGGTGACAGCCTGGCTCTTGATCGTGATCCCCCGCTCCCGCTCAATGTCCATGTTGTCCAGGATCTGATCGCGGAAGTTGCGTTCGTTACTGACCCCCGTATGCTGGATGAGCCGGTCGGCAAGGGTCGACTTGCCGTGGTCGATGTGGGCGATGATGCTGAAGTTGCGAATGTTTTTCATGATCTTAATTTCTTCGCCTATGCGAGAAGCTCCGCGAAACAATTTTGCCGGCTCAAAAGCGCTTTGCGACGTCTCTAACGCTTGCTGCGCTGCGGCCGCAAAAACTCGCCCTTCGGGCTCAGACAGTTTGCGCCGCGGTCGCTCCGCTTCGCGAAGAGCCGTTCGCGCAAAGACGCTTTCACTGATCCTTGCAAAACTGTTTCACGATGCTTTCATGATAAAAAAATCCTCCCGCCGGGACCCATCCCGACGGGAGGACTACGCTTATACCTTGAAATAATTAAAAAATCAACCCAGTTTTTTCATGAGATCTTCGGAGACCTCTTTCACGCCGGGCGTACCGTCCACCTCGATCACCTTCACCCGCTGCTTGAAGAAATTCACGGCGGCGAGCGACCCCGTCTTGGTGTCGTAGTAGATTCCGTGGCGCTTGTCGATGGCCCCTTCGTCCTGGTCGTCGGCACGGGCCTTGAGGTTGTCGGCACTGCAGACCCGGCATACCGTCTTGCCGTCCTTCTCGGCGGGTTTGATGGCGTCGATGAAGATGTTGTTCGGGTGGTTGTTGTCGACGGGGCAGAGTCTTCGGCCCATGATGCGCTTCTTGGCGATGTCTCGGGCAAGCAGGATCTCGACGACGAAGTCGAGTTTCATGTTCCGCTCCTGGAGAGCCTTCCACATGGCCTCGGCCTGGGCCAGGTTGCGGGGGAATCCGTCGAGGAGCCAGCCCTTTGCGCAGTCGGCCTCTTGCAACCGGTTCAGGATCATGGGGATCGTGATGTCGTCGGGAACCAAATCGCCCTTGTCGATGAAAACCTTTGCTTTTTTTCCGAGCTCCGTTCCCTTGGAGATGTTTTCGCGGAAGATCACGCCCGTCTCGATGTGGGGCACCCCGTATTTTTTCTGGACGATGGCGCCCTGGGTTCCCTTGCCGCTGCCGTTGGGTCCGAATATCAAAATGTTCATATCCTACTCTCTCCTTTCGTTTGGGTCTTGGTCGTCTCTCTCCCTTATTTATTCTCTGCCACGGCCTTCACCTTGGCCGTGAGATTGATCAGGTAAGGCCTCTCGGCCTGCTGGATGGCGCCCGTGTCCTGGTGGTCCTCCTTGAAGATCCGTTTGACAACGCTTTCCCGGTTGCCGTCGGACTCGGCCAGATACGTGCGAATCCGGTCCGCAAACGCGAAGGTGCTCTCCAGGGATTTCTTCAGATAGCCCCGGGCCTCCTCGCCGGTGAGGACGTAGTGGTGGCTGAGCATGATGATCTCCACATCCAGGGCGGCCAGTGTTTCGAGAGAAGATACGTAGTCCCTGTAGCTGGCGAGAAACTCCGGATGAATACGGAAGTTCCGGTCGGGCACGCCGGCGGCTTCGCCGCAGATAAGGGCCTTAATCGCCGGGAAGTAGAATGACACGCCATCCCGGGTGTGGCCCGGCGTGGCGACCACCCGGAACGTCCAGCCGCCTCCGAGGTCGATGTTCTCACCGTCTTCGAGGATCCGGTCCACCTCCAGGCTGTCGAAACGGATATCTTCTTCGCCGAAGAGCGATCGGTATTGTTCTTCGTAATCGCGGCTGAGGCTCTGGATGAGGCTCACAGCATTGGGTTTCCGGAATATTTCGGCGGCGAGCCGGCTTGCGGCCACCTTCAATCCGGGGATGCGCCGCTTCAGGTAAGGGACCGTCCCGCTGTGGTCGAAGTGCGCGTGGGTGATGAAAAGCCAGCGAAGGCGGTTCTCGTCCCCGAGACAACGGCGGATGTCGCTGAGATAGAGCGGCCCCATGAAGGTGATTCCGGCGTCGAAGAGGGAAGGGGTTTCGGCTGTTACGAGGTAGGCTGGCAGGTTGATATCCGAAAGGGCATAGAGACCCTCGATGATTTTCCCAGCTTTTTCGATGATCATGGTCTCTATCTACCCTCCAAGCGGCCCGGAGTTTAGTGGAACATTCCGGAATTGTCAAGCAGATTCGGGACTCTTTGATTGACGCTCTTGCGGGGGATATGGTAGTGACGTACAATCCATGATCAGGGAAAAAGGCGTTCGAGAGGGAAAAGCAATGGCGGTGTCAAAGAAAATCGAAGAGATGATCACCAGATCTTCGTGGATCCGGAAGATGTTTGAAGACGGCATCCGACTCAAGCAGCAGTTCGGGGCCGAAAACGTTTTTGATTTCAGCCTGGGGAATCCGAACGTGGAACCTCCGGAGATTCTGAAAAAAGCGATCCTGGAGGTCGCTTCCGAAGAGAGGCCAGGCGTACACGGCTACATGCCCAACGCGGGCTACCCCGAGACCCGCGCTGCCGTGGCGGCGAAACTCGCCCAGGAGCACGGGGTGACGCTTTCGGCAGAGCACGTGATCATGACCTGTGGCGCCGCGGGGGCCCTCAACGTGATCCTGAAGACGATTCTTGATCCTGGCGATGAGGTGCTCATCCCCGTCCCCTTCTTTGTCGAGTACCGGACCTATGTGGACAACCACAACGGGGTTGCGAAGCTGGTGAAGACGAAGGAGGACTTCGGACTCGATCTCTGGGCCATTGAGGAGGCCATCACGGAGAAAACGAAGGCGATCCTGATCAACTCACCGAACAACCCGACGGGCCGTGTCTATGATGAGGATTCCATCCGGGCGCTCGCGTCTTTGCTCGAGGACAAGGGGAAGAAGTTCGGCCGGGCGATCCACCTCATCTCCGACGAACCCTACGACAAGATCGTCTACGACGGCGTGAAAGTGCCAAGCCTGCTCAAGACCTACCGGAACAGCCTCGTCGCCAACTCCTACTCGAAGACCCTCTCCGTTCCCGGCGAGCGCATCGGATTCATCGCCGTGAACCCCGGGGCGGACAGCCTCGAATCCCTTCTGGGCGGCCTCATCATGTGCAACCGCATGCTGGGGTTTGTCAACGCGCCGGCCTTCATCCAGCGGGTGCTGCCGAAAGTCCTGGAGGCGAAGGTCAACGTGGAGGAGTACAAGCGAAAAAGGGATCTTCTCTGTGAGGGGCTTGCCGTCCACGGGTACGAATTCACAAAACCCGAAGGGGCCTTCTACCTCTTTCCGAAGACGCCCGTAGCAGACGATGTGGAGTTCGTGCGGGCCCTGCAGGCCAAAAATATCCTCACGGTGCCGGGAAGCGGCTTCGGTGCACCCGGCTACTTTCGGATCGCCTACTGCGTTGACGATGCGACCATCGTCAACTCCATGAAGGGATTCGGCGAGGTCATCGGAGTGTTCCGGAAATAGGTTTTGCCTGGAGGCGCAAGGGAGGCGTTCGGCATGGACAAAAAGTTCATCGAGCAGTTTCGTTTTTTTCTGAAAGACAGCATCCGCAAGAAAATCGATTTGTCGGAAACCGATCAGAACCGCGGAGAGCCGGCCCCTCCCATCGAAAAGCCCTATTTGCCGGAGGCGGTGCGGATCGACCTGGCCAAATTCGACAAATGGCAGGACATCCCGCGACTGGACCTGACGAAGGCCATCCGGAACCGCAAGAGCAGGCGAGTCTATACGCGGGAAGCCCTGACACTGGACGAGTTGAGCTTTCTTCTCTGGGCGACCCAGGGGATCCGGACGCGCATGGACGAAGGCCACGCAACCCGGACGGTTCCGTCAGCCGGGTGTCGTCATGCCCTGGAAACGTACCTCTGTGTCGTGAACGTGAAGGGACTCATTCCGGGCATTTACCGTTACCTTCCCGTCGAGCACCAGGTTCTGCTGGAGCGCGCCGACGAAAAAGCGGCGCAGAGGATCGTGGGGGCTGTTTTCGGCCAGCCCTATCCGGGAGAGGCTGCGGTCACGTTCGTCTGGACGGCCATTCCCTACCGGATGGAATGGCGCTACAGTCTGGCCGCGGCCAAGGTCATTGCCCTTGATGCGGGGCATGTCTGCCAGAACCTCTACCTGGCCTGTGAGGCCATCGGCGCGGGAACCTGCGCTATCGCCGCCTACGATCAGGGAGCCATGGATCGTATTCTCAAAGTGGACGGAAAAGACGAATTCACGATCTATATGGCCTCCGTCGGCAAGCGAAAAAGATCGGAGACGGCGTAACCCTCATCGTGCCGTAACCGCCTTCATGACTTGCCTGGACCCGGAACCCAGTTCCCCTTATCCCCCCAGGTACAGTTTCTTCACTTCCTCGTTGTTGAGAAGGCCCGCCCCGGTGTCTTCCAGGCGCGTTCGGCCGAGATCGAGGACGTAGCCCCGGTGGGCGATGCCGAGGGCCTTCCGGGCGTTCTGCTCGACGATGGCAAAGGTGGTGCCGCGACGATTGATCTCTCCGATTTTCGAGTAGACCTCGTCGATCATTTTCGGGGAGAGGCCGATGGAAGGCTCGTCCATGAGGATGAGGTCCGGCCTGATCATGTCGGCGCGTGCCAACGAGAGGATCTGCTTTTCACCGCCCGAGAGATTTCCCGCCCTGTCGCGGATCTTCCGCTTGAGAAGGGGGTACGCCTCGATCGCCTCTTCGATAGCAAGCCGGACGGCCTTTTCGTCCTTGAGGACGGTGCCGCCCATTTCGAGGTTCTCGCGGACCGTGAGAGAGGGAAAGACATTGCGGCCCTGTGGGATGAAGGCAATTCCGAGGCGTACGTTCTCTTCGGGATCGAGCCGGGTGATATCCCTTCCGTTGAAGCTCACCGTTCCCTTTGCCGGCTTGAGCAGGCCGAACACCGCCTTGAGCAGCGTCGACTTCCCTGACCCATTGGGGCCGATGATGCAGATGATCTCGCCTGCGGCCGCTCGGATGGATGCCCCGTGAAGGACTTCGATCTTGCCGTAACCGGCGAAAATATCGTTCGCTTCCAGTCTCAACATCCGAGGTAGGCCTCGATGACGCGGGGATTTTGCTGTATCTCTTCCGGGCGCCCTTCCGCGATTTTTTCTCCGTGGTTCAGGACGAAAACTTTCTCACAGACCTCGATGACTACATCCATGTTGTGTTCAATGATGAAAAAGACCTGACCGCGGTCTCTCATTTTGAGGATCATCTCGATCATCGTCCGGATCAGAGTGGGATTGATTCCCGCAGTGGGCTCGTCCAGCAGGATCATCTTTGGCCTGGCCATGAGCGCCCGCCCCAGCTCGAGGAGCTTCTGCTGGCCGTACGAGAGGTTTTCCGCGAACTGATCCTGCAGCCGCGTAAGCCCCAGCGTTTCGAGCAGCTCGAACGCTCGTTCCCTGTTCTCCGATTCCTCGCTCCGGATCTTCGGCAGCTGGAAACACAACGAGAGCAAACGTTCCCCCGTCTGTTCCTGGGGGGCAAGCAGCATGTTGTCCAGAACTGTCATCTTCGGGAAGACACGGGACAGCTGAAAAGTCCGGATGAGGCCCAAAGACGCCATTTCGTGGGGCAGCCGCCCGTCGATGCGGTTTCCGAGGAAATGAATGTCACCACCGTCGGGTTTGAGCAGGCCCGTGATGAGGTTGAAGAGGGTCGTCTTGCCGCTTCCGTTGGGCCCGATGAGCCCCGAGATAGAGAGCCCTTCGAGGCTGATCGAACAGTCCGAAACGGCCCGCGTGCCGCCGAAGGCCTTCGTCACATTGCGAATCTCAAGCACCGCGTGTTCCTCTCTTTTCGCGGATGATTCCCTCCGGCCGGAAGACCATGAGGACAACGAGCAGCAGCCCGAAGATCATCTGCTGGAGTGGTCCGAGAAGGCTTGTCCACTCGGGAGGAAGTCGCAGGAAGCGTACAGATTCCTGAAAGAAGATGAGCGCAAAGGCGCCGACGACGGGCCCGATAAACGTTCCCTTGCCGCCCATGACGACGATGAGCAGGACGAGAATGGTTTCCGTCAGTGTGAAGTCGCCGGGGCTGATGAAGGTCGTATAGTGGGCCCAGAGCACCCCCGCAAGGCCGGCAAAGACGGAACCGATTACGAAGGACTTGATCTTGAACCGGAACGCGTTTTTCCCGAGGATTTCCGCTGCCGTTTCGTCATCCCGCACGGCTTTCAGTGCTCTGCCGAAAGGGCTGAGGACGACAAAGGCCAGGATGGAAAAGGTTGCCAGCGCAAATCCTGCCGCGAGCAGCAGGTACAGGGGAAGGGTGTCGAAGGCGATGCCGAAAAGTTCGGGTCGCGGGATTCCCGGAAGCCCCATGGGACCCTTGGTGAGCCAGACTTCGTTGTTGAAGATCATGCGGAGGATTTCGCCGAAGCCCAGTGTCGCGATCCCGAAGTAATCCCCCTGGAGCTTGAGCGCGGGAATGCTGATGAGAAATCCGCAGAGGCCTGCCATGGCCAGGGCCGCCGGGAGGCTCCAGACAAAAGGGATGCCGGCGAGGGTCAGAAGCGCCGACGTGTAAGCGCCGATGGCGAAAAAAGCCACGTGGCCGAAGTTGAAAAGCCCGGTGTAGCCTACCTCCACGTTGAGGCTGAGCGCGAGTATGGCGTAGACGGCGATGACGATGCAGAGATGAAGGAACAGATCCATCAATCGCTCCTTTCGCCGAGAACGACGTAGGGGCGGGCGAGCAGGATCAGAACCATGATGACGAAGGCGATCCCATCCTTGTAGCCCGGTGAGATGAAGAGCACGCCGATGTTTTCGGCAAGCCCGATCAGAAGTCCCCCCAGCAGCGCGCCCCAGAGATTACCCACGCCGCCGATCAGGGTCGCGGCAAAGGCTTTGATGAGATTGACGATACCCATCTCGGGGTGAAGGTTCGTGTCGAGAGCAAGCAGGATGCCGCCGATGCCGGCCAGCACCGCCGAGATGACCCAGGCGGCGAGAATGGAGCGTTTCGTGTCGATGCCCGATATCCGGGCCAGGTCGAGATTGTCCGACAGGGCCCGCATCGATTTGCCGAGACGGGACTTGAAAAAGAGAAGGTAGACCCCGACGACACAAAGGATTGTCACGCCGATAATGGCAAACTGGGGTGTCGTGAGAGAAAGACCGAAAAATCGTGTTCCGGCCACGACCTCGAGACCGTAGGTGCGTACCTCGGCGCCCCAGAAGAACTGCGCTGCGTTGCGCAGGAAAACGGAAAGCCCCATGGCGGCGATGAGGAGTGTCAGGCGATTGGCCCTGCGGATGGGACGGAATACGGAGTAGTCCATGGCCAGACCCAGGCACCCTGTCAGGGCCAGGGCCGGCAGGATGGCGATGTAAAGGGGAAGGGCGAAGGGTTCCGCCATGAAAAGGAACAGGAAGTAGGCCCCCCACATGATCAGCTCGCCGTGGGCGAAGTTCACGAAATTAAGCACGCCGTAAATGAGGGTGAGCCCCATCGCGAACAGGGCATAGATGCAGCCCGCGAGGATGCCGTTGAGAACGGTTTGAAGGTAATAGCTGATGGAATCCATACGAAAAAAAGGAGGTTCCGGCCGATCATACGGCCGGAACCTTCCCGGTCAGTCCACTTGAGTTACCGCTCGGTTATTTCTTGTAATCCTCGATCTTGCCGTCCTTGACGATCCAGATGCCGTATTCCGCGAATTTCGGACTCCGTTCCGCATCGAACGTCTTGTCTCCCGTCACGCCTTTGTAGCCCTTCGCTGCAGCAGGCATTGCCTTTCGGATGCCATCGGCCGTGTAGCCGCCTTTTTCGATGGCCTTCGCCGTGACGTAGACCATGTCGTAGTTGTAGTCACCGAAGATAGGAATCTTGTCGTCACCGTACTTCTTCTTGTAGGCTTCCTTGAAGGCCTGGTATTGCTTCGTGTTCTGGGGGACCGAGGGGTACGTGCCGATTACCCCCTCGGCGGCTTTTCCGGCCAGCTCCACCATCTTGGGAGCCCGGGCTGCCGAGCCACAGAGCCACTGCGTCTTGATGCCCATCTCAAAAGCCTGCTTGAACTGCACGGCGCCCTCGTTGATGTAGGTCAGGTTGACGATGGCCGGAGGGTTGCCCTTGCTTGCGCGGAGCAGCTCTGTGCGGTAGTCCGTCTTCTTCTCGTCATAGGCGATAATGTCCGTCACCGTCCCGCCCATCTTTTTGTAGGCATCGACAAAGGCATTCTTCAGGCCGAGGCCCCAGTCGTTGTTGACATACATGACGGGGACTTTCTTGTAACCCATATCGATGGCAAGTTTCGCCAGGTGAGGTCCCTGCAGGGTGTCCGAGGGGAACACGCGAAAGATGTAGTCGCCGGCCTTGGTGAGGCCTACGGCAGCGCCCTGGGCCGAGAGCAGGACCACCTTGCTTTCCTGGGCGACGGGTGCCGTGGCCATAAAGTTGGAGCTTCCGGCAGGCCCGAAAATCACGGGGACCTTGTCCACGGTGATGAGCTTGCGGACGGCGGTTACGCAGTCCTTGGGGTTGCTCTTGTTGTCCTCATAGACGATCTCGATCGGTCTTCCTTTGATACCGCCCTTGGCATTAATCTCCTCGACGGCCAGATCGATGCATTTTTTGAAGCCTTCGCCATACACGGCGATGCTTCCGGACAGGGCAAAAGCGGCCCCGATCTTGATGGGTTCGGCAGCCCGGACGGCTGGGACTGCAAGGAATCCAAAGATCGCAACAACGGCGACGAGCACGGCTAGTTTTTTCATGCATCGACCTCCAGCAGTTAAATCTGTGTTTTTCTATAGGGAAAGGCGGACAGTGTCAACGGAAAAGTAACTCCGCCTCCATGATACGAGATTTTGTTTGTCGTCCCGGTTTCCCGTGATATGATTCCTTTCCACAAATCATAGCACGTGAAAGGGGGTAGGCATGAAGACGATCATCAGCACACCGGATGCGCCCAAGGCGATCGGACCTTACTCGCAGGCCGTGCGGTACGGGGATCTGCTCTTCGTCTCGGGCATGCTCGGAATGGACCCGAAGACGGGAGAATTTGCCGGTACCGATATCGAGTCACAGGCCGTTCGCATTCTGGAAAACCTCAAGGCCGTCATCGAAGCGGCAGGGATGGGGATGAAAAACGTTGTCAAGTCTACGGTGTACCTGAAAGACATGAACGATTTCTCGAAGTTCAACGAGGTCTACGGGCGATACTTCCGGGAGGATCCCCCCGCGCGGGAAACCGTCCAGGTGGCGAAGCTTCCCCGCGATGCGGCAATTGAGATCTCGGTGATCTGCGGGAAGTCGTGCTGATTTTGAAAAGATGAAAAAGGCCCGTCCTGTTTCTGACAGAGCGGGCCTTGTCATGATAAGAAGGGATGCCGGGATCGAAACCTGCACCCGGTCTATTTGAAGTTCACCGAAATCTCGACGGGCCCTTTCGGATCCAGGCCCACGTAGCGCGCTTTGATGATCGTATTGGGTGCCGTGGGGGTGAGCTTCGTGATCGTGCCGAGAGAAAGAAGATCCCCTTTCTTCAGGGCGACGCCGTCGGATTTCAGCGAATCCCGGATCCAGAGCACGACGTTCATCGGGTGCTCCAGGAGGCTGCTTCCGGGGCCTTCGATCAGCATGATGCCCTTTTCGTCATAGATCTGGCACGTGAAGTTCTTCAGACGCTCCATCCATTCGGGCGTGGCCTGAATGGGGATGGGTTCGCCGACGATGCCGTATCGGGCGGCCACGTTTACGGCGGCCAGCATCGGGCCGTTGATCTTCACGTCTTTCCCGTAGACGAGATCAGGCAACTCGATGAAGGGGATGGCCGCGTCGATGTACTTGAGGGCCTCCATCGGGGAGGCTGCCCCATTGATGGCGTCGCTTCCCACACGAAGGATCAGATCCCCTTCGTAGAGAGGTCGGGCTCCGAAGTTCGCCTCGATGGTCGTGCCGGAATTGAGGATCATCTTCTCCATAAGGGTGCCGCGGACAGGTGCCGTGACACCGAAGACTTTCTGGACGGCCGGGTTGGTGAGGCCCGCCTTGTATCCCACGACATTTCCGAAGACAGGGCGGATGGCCTGAATGAACTCCGCCTGGATCTTCATGGCTTGGTCCAGGGTTAGAAGCGGATCCAGGGCCGTCGCCGGCATCTTCTTGAGATAGAAATCGGCCAGCTTTGCCCCTTCGCCCGCGGCCATGGCCTCATGGCAAAGGGCCAGGACGCACATCAAACTCAACAACGTCGCACAAAACAGCCTGGTTCGTTTCATTGCTTCCCCTCCTGTTTGGATTTGCAGGTTTCCGTTGATTCGGTGCCCGTCACCGGGATCATTTCTTCAGTACCCATAGCGGATGCTGAAGTCCGTGAAGGCTCCCGTGTATGGTTCTTCAACCGTCTCGACATGCTCCACAATGGCGAGGTCGGGACCGATACGACACCAGCCGACGATGAGCTCCACGTCTTCCGGTTTGCCCTCGAAGACGGCTTCGACACGGCCGTCGGGGAGATTTCTCACCCAGCCCAGCACGTTGCAGCGAAGGGCCTCATCGCGCGTCCTGGCGCGGAAGCAGACGCCCTGGACCCTGCCGGTGATGGTGACGCGAACTCTTTTCATACCACGTGGCCCTTCCCGTACTATTTCCCCTCCGTCTCGTGAATTAGGGTTAAAAAGCCCTCTTCATCGAGGATCGTGACACCCAGCGATTTTGCCTTTTCGTATTTTGAACCCGGATCCTCGCCGGCGACGACATAGTCGGTTTTTTTCGATACGGAAGACGCAGCGGTTCCGCCCAAGGACTCCACAATCTCTTTCGCCTTCTCCCGGGAAAATCCCTTGAGGCCGCCTGTGAAGACGAAGGTCCTGCCGTCGAGAGCCGACGACATCACCCTTTCTTCCACAACGGGTTTCACGTCGGCCTGCTCCAGTTTCCTGAGGATCTTGAGATGGTATGGATCACGGAAGAAGGTGACGATGCTCTCGGCGATGATGGGTCCTATCCCCTCGACGGCCGTCAGTTCCTCCCGGCTCGCGGTCTCCAGCCGGTTGATGCTTCCGAATTTCTTCGTCAGGATCTTTGCCGCGACTTCTCCTACGTGACGAATGCCGATGGCGAACAGAAAGCGCTCCATCGGCGGGTGCTTCGAGCGGTCGATAGCCGCAAGAAGGTTTTCCGCCGACTTGTCGGCAAAGCGCTCGATCTCAAGGATCTGATCCCTCGTGACACAATACAGATCCGATGGGTCCTGGATGAGACCGGACTCCAGGAACCGGTTTACGATTTTGTCGCCGATGCCCTCGATGTCCATGCCGTTGCGCGAAACGAAATGCTTGATCCTCTCCCGCAGTTGAGCGCCGCAATTCGGATTGGTGCATCGATGGGCAACCTCTCCCTCGGGTCGGACAACGAGGGATGCGCAGAAGGGGCATCGAGCAGGCATGCGGAATGGCTTCTCGCGGCCGGAGCGTTGCGATTCGATGATCTTCACCACTTCGGGGATCACGTCGCCTGCCCGCTGGACGATGACGGTATCCCCGACGCGGACATCTTTTTTGATAATTTCATCCTCGTTGTGGAGCGTGGCGTGGGTGACCGTGACGCCGCCGACGTGAACGGGTTTCATGACCGCAACAGGCGTCAGGACACCGGTTCGTCCGATGCCGACGACGATATTCTCGATCACCGTTGTTGCCTGTGTGGGGGCGAACTTGACGGCCACGGCCCAGCGGGGACTCCGGGAGATCGTGCCCAGGCGGTCTTGGAGGGATAGCGCGTTCACCTTCAGAACGATTCCGTCAATCTCGTAGGAGAGCGTTTCCCGGATGGATTCGATGTGGCGGTAGTATCCGATGCAGTCCTGAACACCATGGACAAGGCGGATGTCGGGGTTTGTCGGGAATCCCCAGTCGCGGAGCGCCTTCAGGATGTCACCGTGTGCCAGGAAGCCCTTTCCCTCGATGAGTCCAACGCCGTAGCAGAAAATATTGAGGGGACGTTTTGCCGTGATGCGGGGATCGAGCTGGCGCAGGGACCCGGCCGCGGCGTTTCGAGGGTTGGCGAAGGCGCTCTCCCCCATCTCTATCCGACGCTCGTTGAGTTTCCGGAACGCCTCCTTCTCGAGATAGACCTCTCCCCGGATTTCGATCCGGTCGGGAAGGCGGTCGTGAACATGGGCCTTCATCTTCAGCGGCAGAACGCGGATTGTTCTGAGGTTCAGGGTCACGTCCTCGCCGGTAGACCCGTCGCCCCGGGTTGCGCCCACGATGAAAACACCCCTGTCATAGATCAGATTGACGGCGACGCCGTCGATCTTCGGTTCCGCCACGTATTCGAGGTCCGCCTTGTCACCGAGAAGGCGCTTGACCCGCTTATCAAAATCGGAGATCTCTTCCTCTGAGAAGGCATTGCCGAGACTGAGCATCGGTGTGGGGTGGGTGACGGTGCTGAACTTCTCAAGCGGAGCGGCCCCAACTCGCTGGGTGGGGGAGGTTGTCCGGTCGATGTCGGGAAAGCGATTCTCCAGATCCATGAGTTCCCGCATCAGGCGGTCGTACTCGTGGTCGGAGATTTCCGGGTCGTCATCCTGATAATATCGCCGGTTGTGGTGTTCGATGACGCTCCGGAGGTCGGAGATTCTCTTGAGGGCCCGGGATCTGTCCATCTACTTGACGAGCTTGAGGTTCGGTTTTCCCTTCGGAGCAGGTTCCTCCGGCTTGGATTCGCCGTGCTGGTAATGCTGAAGAATGCGTTCGTTGAAGATGTGGTTCTTGACGCGAACGGAATTGATGATGAAGAAGACAATGACGGATCGCTCCCACTCCCTTGTGGGCTGAAACTTTTCCATCTTCTGCTTGTATTGATCCCAAAGGGCGGCGAGCGATGCCTCGTCGAGGGTCAGGATCTTTTCGGCGATCTTCTCGAGAGTGTTTTCGAGCATTTCCCGTCTCCTTTTTCGCTCGTTGAGATAGTATAACCCCTCCGTTGAAAAGTCAAATCGAAAGCACGCTCAAGCTTCGCACATGCCAAAAAAGACTTGTCTTTTTGCTGCCGGACGATATAATTACGACCGTCCGGGGAGGGCAGGGATTGAAGATAGGCGTCATCGCAGACACGCATCTCAGGGAGCCCAGCGACGGGCTTCTCTCCGTCATCGAGAAGCACTTCCATGATGCCGATCTGATACTCCATGCAGGCGACCTCGTCGAGCTCAAGGTCCTGGATGCCTTCGAGGATAAGGGTGTTATCGCTGTCTGCGGAAACATGGACTCGTCCCGTGTCGGCGATGAGATGCCCCATAAGCGTGTACTCGAGTTCGGCCGTTTTCGGATAGGGCTCATTCACGGATGGGGATCTCCTCTGGACCTCGAGGACCGAATCCGTGGGGAATTCGACAACGTCGACTGCATCGTCTACGGACACAGCCATTACCCGGCGAACCACATCCGAGACGGCATCCTTTTTTTCAACCCCGGAACGGCCTTCGACAGGCGGTATACCGTTTCCAACAGCGTGGGAATCCTGGAGATCGAAGAGAACGGGATCGCCGGCCGTATCATCGCCATCGACACGGGCTGAGCAGAGAGCAAGAGGCAACGGTCATGAACACCATCTACGCCCCATGGCGAATGGAATACATCAGGGGGAAAAAGGTGGAAGGGTGCATTTTCTGCAGGGACTCCATCCGGGACAACGGATTTGTTCTCTATGACGGGAAGGAGGCCTTCATTATCCTGAACCGGTATCCCTACATCACGGGCCATCTCATGGTGGCGCCTCACCGGCACGTCCATAATATTGAGGAGCTCACCATCACAGAGAGTTGCGAGATGTTCGACCTGACGGCCCGGTGCGTGAGGGTTCTCAAGGACGCGATGGGTCCCCAGGGATTCAATGTCGGCATGAATCTGGGAAAGGCCGCCGGGGCAGGGGTGGAAGACCATCTGCACGTTCACATCGTCCCACGGTGGGTCGGGGACACGAACGCCCTTTCCGTTTTCGGGGAAGTGCGGATCATTTCCGAAGACCTCATGAAAACGAAAGAGGATCTCCTGCCGCATTTCCTGAAATACGAAAAGGAGGTCCGGCCATGAGGTTCCTCTATTTGCTCGTTATCCTTGCCTTTGCCTTTTTCTTCGTCACGTTCGGCGTTCAGAACAGTGACCCCATCAAATTGAGATATTTCGGTTACGCCTTTGATGATGTTCCCCTTTATTTTCTGGTCTTTGTTTTTTTCGTGATTGGATTTTTTATTGCAGCGTTTTTGGGTGCCATCGACAGGCTTCGGATGACGCTCCGGATGAACAAGCTCTATCGAAAGATCGACGACCTCGAACAGAAGAACCTCTCCCTTTTAAGGAGCAGCCAGCAACCTCCATTGCCTCCTCAGCCGGGCGGCATGGTCTAGTCTTTTCCTTCCCCGCCGTAGTGAAGGGCTGCCATGAAATTCCTTGCCGACAGCTCCCTGGGACGCCTGTCCAAGTGGTTGAGGATCTTGGGCTATGACACGGTCTACTGGCACGGGGAGGCCGACCGGCCATTTCTCCGGAAAGCGGAGAGGGAGGGCAGGGCTGTCCTGACGAGGCGCAGGGATGTCCTTGCCAGGCAGCAACCCGGCATCGTCCTTCTCGTGGAAAACGACCGGGTCGAGGACCAGCTCGTCGAGGTCTTAGGGAATCTGAACCTCGCACCTCAGCCGGAGGTCTTCTTTACGATTTGCCTTCGATGCAATATTCCTCTGTGTGAAGTGCTACGGGACGACGTCCGTTCACGGATTCCGGATTATGTCTGCCAGACCCAGCGCGAATTCCGGCTCTGCCCCGGATGCGGTCGGGTTTACTGGTCCGGAACCCATCGTGATAGAGCCATGAAAACAATTGCCAGCGTGCTTGAGAGTATACAGAGGGATAAACCAAAAGCCGCCAGCCACGAGCCGCAGGGCGAATAAAAAAGGACCGGAAATCAATGGCTCCGGTCCTTTATCTTTCCTTTGTCCTCGTTTCTCGAACCTCGTGCCTTACGTCGCGCAGTCGCTCTGATCTCCCTTGATTTTTTCGATGGCGTGCTTCAATGCCGGAAGGAGCACCGCCAGATTTTCCCGCACACCCTTTGGGCTTCCGGGAAGATTGACGATGAGTGTTGTCTTGCGAATCCCCGCGACGGCCCGGGAGATCATGGCGTGGGGCGTTTTGGCCATGCTTTCGCGGCGCATGGCCTCGGCCATGCCGGGGATCTCCCGATCGATGACTTTCAGGGTTGCCTCGGGTGTCACATCCCGGGGGCTTACTCCGGTGCCGCCGGTTGTGACGATGAGGTCAACCCTGCGCACGTCGGCATATTCGATAAGTTTTGTTGCGATGACGTCCACCTCGTCGGGGATGACTTCGCAACACTCAGTCTCGATGCCAATTTCCTTCAGCATCCGGATCACTTCCGGACCGCTCAGGTCTTCTCGCTCCCCGCGGGATCCCTTGTCGCTGAGGGTCAGCACACCTGCCCTGATCAACCTTTTTCTTCCTTTTCTTTCCGTGCGGCGGCAATGATCTTCTCGGCATTCACCGGCGGCACTTCCTCGTAATGGGAATGGCTGTAGGTGAAGGTCCCGCGACCGCTCGTGATGGAGCGCAGGTCCGGCGCATACCTCAGGATGTCGGCCAGAGGAACCTGTCCTTTGATGATCTGGTTGTGACCCTTGGGTTCCATGCCGATCACGCGGCCGCGCCGCGAATTGAGATCGCCGATGACATCGCCCATGTATTCGTCCGGAATCTCGATATCGATATTGACGATGGGTTCGAGCAGGGTCGGTTTGCACTGCTCGACACCTTTCTTGAAGCCCATAGAGCCTGCGATCTTGAAGGCCATTTCAGAGGAATCGACCGTGTGGAAGGAGCCGTCAAAGAGAGAGACCTTCACATCCACGACGGGGTAGCCTGCGAGCACGCCTTCCAGCATGGCCTCCACGATACCCTTCTCGACGGCGGGGATGTAATTCCTGGGGATCGCACCGCCGACGATCTTGTCGGCGAATTCGAAACCGCCGCCCCGGGGAAGGGGTTCGATCTCGAGCCACGTGTCCCCGAACTGGCCGCGGCCGCCGGACTGCTTCTTGTACCGACCTTGAACGGTCGTCTTGCCCTTGAGGGTTTCTTTGTAGGGCACCTTCGGCGTTGTCAGGTTCACCTCGACGCCGAACTTCCGCTTCATCTTTTCGATGGCGATCTCGATGTGCACCTGCCCCATGCCGGAGAGGATGATCTCGCGGGTCTGCTCATCCCTGCGGTAATTGAGCGTGGGATCCTCCTCGACGAGACGGTTGAGCCCCGACATGATTTTCTCCTCGTCGCCCTTGGACTTGGGCTGGACGGCGAAGGAGATGATGGCGGGGATCGGCTGGACCTTCTCGTACTGGATGGGGTTTTTCTCTTCCGTCATCGTGTCGCCCGTGAAGGTTTCCTTCAGCTTTGCAACGGCGGCGATGTCTCCGGGTACGACCGAGTCGGCCGGCTTCTGGCTTTTTCCGTCCAGAGAGAAGATGTTGCCGAAGCGCTCCGTCGACTTGCGTGTGGGGTTGAAGAAGTTGCCGTCGGAGGTGGCCGTGCCTGAGTAAACCCTGAACAGCGTCAGGCGACCCGCAAAGGGATCCGAGATGGTCTTGAAAACGTAGGCGGAGAAGGGGGCCTTCTCATCGGGGCTGCGTTTCTCGGCGGCACCCGTCGATGGGTTCTTTCCTTCTGCGTCCCCGCGATCGAGCGGTGTGGGCATGGCGGCCACGATCAGGTCCATGAGGGGAGCGATTCCGATGTTTCGGTTCGCAGCCCCGCAAACGACGGGCAGGATGCTTCCGGAGACAACGCCCTTCCTGAGACCCGATTTCAATTCGTCCGGCGTCAGCTCTCCGCTCTCGAGGTACTTGTCCATGAGAGCCTCGTCGCATTCGGCAATGTCTTCCGTCATGGATTCACGGGCCATCTTTGCCGCATCGAGCAGATCTTCGGGGATCTCCCCGGCCTTTGCCTTTCCCTTGGGGTCGTCGAAGAAGAGAGCTTTCATCTGCATCAGATCGACGATGCCCTTGAACTTATCCTCGGCGCCAATGGGAATGAAGAGCGGGGTGGCTTTCTTCCCGAATATTTTCTTTATGCTTTCCAGGGTGTTGTCAAAATTGGCACGTTCCCGATCCATCTTGTTGATGAAGATCAGGCGGGAGATGGCGTACTCATCGGCAATTTCCCAGACTTTTTCCGTCTGGAATTCCACACCGCCCACGGCGTCGATAACGACGACGGCTCCATCGGCAACACGAAGGCAGCTCTTGGTGTCCATGGCAAAGTTGGCATCACCGGGCGTGTCAAGGATATTGATCCGATGCTTGTCCCACTCGACGAAGGCCAGGGCGGCGCTGATGGAGATGCGGCGCTTCTGCTCCTCGGGCTCCCAGTCCATGGTGGAGGAGCCGTCGTCCACACGGCCCAGTCGGTCCGTTTTTCCGGAGACGAAAAGCATGGATTCGGCGATCGACGTCTTCCCGGTGCCGCCGTGTCCGACGATCGCGATATTTCGAAGGGCTTTCGTGTCATGCTTTGCCATAGGTGCTCCTTTCCGAGCTTCTCTTATCAGTTAATATCCGCACCGTTTAGCCCAAAGGAACTTTTAAAGTCAAGACAATTTTGGATGTCCGTTCACAAAGGCCTTGACAGGTTTTCCTGTTGACCGTATAAGCAAATTCTTCCGGGAAAAGGAAACATGTCGCGGGCCGTAAGGCGGCTGAAATCCTGCACAGAAGGTATCCAATGGTATCGAGAAAAACGAAGAAGAAAAAGATAAGCAAGATCCTCATCGCAAATCGTGGGGAGATCGCATTGCGGATCATCCGCACGGCCATGGAAATGGGTCTCAAGACCGTGGCCGTCTACGAGAAACCCGACAGTGAGGCCTATTTCATCCGGCTGGCCGATGAGGCCATTTTCATCGGCAACGGCCCTCGCAAGGACTACCTGGACGTGGAGAAGCACATCTGGGCAGCCAAGAAAAGCGGTGCCGACGCCATCCATCCGGGCTATGGATTCCTCGCGGAAAACCCGGATTTCTCCGCTGCCTGCGAAAAGGCGGGCATTCTCTTCATCGGTCCTCCGCCCGACGTGATCCGGGACCTGGGAAACAAGGTTGTGGCCCGGCAAATCATGGAGAGGACGAAGATTCCCTTTGTTCCCGGGACGGGTACGCTGCAGTCCGGTGAAGCCGGTATCCGACAGGCCACCGAGTTCGGCAAGAAGGTCGGCTATCCGATCATGTTGAAGGCTTCCCTGGGGGGCGGGGGGCGAGGCATCCGCAAGGTGGAAAACGAATCGGACCTGATCGTGCAGCTTCCCAGCGCCAGGACCGAGGCAAAGTCCGCCTTCAACGATGACAGCATTTACGTGGAGAAGTGCATTGTGGCACCCCGACACGTAGAAGTCCAGATCCTTGCCGACGATCACGGCAACATTATTCACCTCGGCACCCGTGATTGCTCGATCCAGCGGCGACACCAGAAGCTTCTGGAGATCGCTCCGGCGGATCTTCCGAAGGATGTATTGGACGGGATGTACGAGGCAGCGATCGCCGCGGCGAAGGGATCAAACTACGTAAATGCCGGCACGGTGGAGTTCCTCGTGGACTCGAAAACGAATGAATTCTGGTTCATGGAGGTTAACACCCGTCTTCAGGTGGAGCATACCGTCACAGAGGAGCTCACGGGCGTGGACATTGTCCGTCAGCAGATCCGGATCGCCCAGGGAGAGAAGATCGACATCCCGACCGAGCGAGTGCATATGATGGGCAAGGCCATCCAGGTCCGGATCAATGCCGAAAACCCCAAGAACAACTTCATGCCCGAAGGCGGGAAAACCGTCGAAGTCTACCAGTCTCCAGGTGGTCCGGGCATCCGACTCGACGGCATCGTCTACCAGGGGTACAAGATCCCCACGGAGTACGACTCGCTCATGGTGAAACTCACCTGCCGCGGCTACGACTGGAACGAAACGATTGATCGGCTCAAGCGGGCTCTGCTGGGATTCAACATCGTCGGACCGAAGACGACAATCCCCTTCTACCTGACTATTTGTGACGAGCCGGACTTTCGGGCGGGCCATTTCGACACGAGCTACATTGAGACGCACCCGGAGATCTTCGGGTACCCCGAAATGGAACGGGAGGTGGCAAAGCTGGCGAAGCTCATCGCCGAGATCCACGTGAAAAAGATCAATCCCTATGCCTATTAAATTCTAGGGTATCGGGGCGAGGGTATGAAGGTATCGGGCTCAGAAAATAATAAAGAGAAAAAAGAAGATGATGAAGAAAGCAGCGAAGATAACAGATGAGCGAATTTCCCCCCGTGAACTGAAAGAGCACGGGGTCAAATATGTCCTCGACAAGGTCCGAAGGTCGAAGGGCTATTTCATGACGAACACCGAGAGGGATCTCTCCCAGTCGGACTTCAAGAACCGGGTCATGCCCCACACCCAGATGCTGGTTGCCGAGGAGAGAAATGCCTGCGGCTACTTCTCCATCGAGATATCGGGAGGGGCTTCCATTCACGTTGACATGCTCCGCAAGCAGATCAACCCCTTCGAGAAGCTCCGGGTCCTGAAGTCCATGATGCCCGACACGCTGTTCCAGACGCTGAGCCGCGGGATCAACCTCTTCGGGTATCGGCCCTACCCGGATAACGTCATCCGGCTCACGATGAAGCATTTCGCGGAAGTGATTGATGTGGTCCGCGTCTTTGACTTCCTCAACTACGTCCCGAACATGATTCCCGTCTTCGAGGAAGTAAAAAGGGCCAACCGGATCCTGGAGCCGTCCATCTGCTTCTCCACGGGGCCGGAGCACACCGATGTCTATTATGTGAAAAAAGTCGCTGAGATCGTGGATGTAACCGGCCCCGATATCATCCTCTGCATCAAGAACCACGGAGGGCTGGGAACACAGAAACGGATCGGCGATCTGGTGAAGGCAATCCTGGACAGGTTCCCTGACCTGATCCTCCATTACCACGGACATAACACCGACGGAAACGACATCGGCCGCACCGTCGAGGCCGTTCGCCACGGCGCCAAGATCGTCAACGGGGGCGATCACGCCTTTACGGGATTCTATGGTCCACCGCCGCTGCTGACGATCGTCGAGACCCTCGAGGATTACGGGTATCCCTGCGTCGGGATCGACAAGCAGGCCGTCATCGACACGTCGAACAAGCTCCGGCCGGAACGCGAATATTACAAAGACTTCGAGTCCCAGTTCCTGGGCTTCGACCCCACCGTGCAGATCCACAAGCTCCCGGGCGGGGCGACCGGATCCAGCTTCGAGCAGGCCGTCAAGGGGAACTTTCTCCATCTCATGCCGGAGATCCTGCAAAAGGAGCTTCCGAAAGTCCAGGTCGAGCTGGGCAACTGGTGGAGCGTGACCCCGGGTTCCCAGATGCTCTGGACCACCGCCGTGAACAATGTCCTGAAGCGGGCACGCTACAAGGAAGCAACGGACGATCTGAAAAACCTTCTGCTCGGACGCTACGGCGAGCTTCCGTTCTATAAGCCGGCCGACTGGATCTACGAGGCCATCCTGGGCGCCGATTGGAAGAAGGTGATCGAGCGCGATTACGGCTATCAGAAGATCGAAGACGTGGACCTCGACATCGAGAAGCGCGTTTTGGAAAAAAGACTGGAACGAAAGGTGTCGGAGGAGGAATTGGTCCTGTATTTGCAGCACCCCAACGATGCTGTGAGCTTCTTCAAGTTCGAAGAGAAGTACGGCAAGGTCTGGGTTCTGCCCCCAAGCGTCTGGTTCAAGAAGGGTGGTTTCAATCTCGGTGACACCTTCGAATTTCCCGATGCGTATGGAAAGCTTCACTCCATCGTCATCGGACCTCAGCGCAAGACGTCGGGAGGAGATGCCGTCACGTACCTCGTTATCGACCATCATCCCGAGCCGATTCTGACAGAGTTGGAACAGGATAGCGAGAAGGCGGCGGTCAGGAAGGTAACCCTATCGGCCACGGAGATAGACGCCCTGGCCAAGAACGGGGATATCCGCTCGCCTATCAAGGGCAACATCAACGAGGTGCCCGTCTCGGAGGGGGACGAGGTTTCGGCCGGCCAGGTGCTCATTGTCCTTGAGGCCATGAAGATGCTCAGCAACATCGTATCGGGCATCAACGGGAAAATCATGGAGGTACTGAAAAACCCGGGCGACCAGGTCGAGGTGGGCGATCCGCTCCTCGTGGTCAAGAAATCCCCCGAGGGAGAGGTGGGAAGCCACGGATCGCGCCGGGGAAAGACCTGAAATCGAGACGAAAATTATAGATAACATATTTAATTCATAAAGTATTTATTGATAAAGGCGATTTCGCCTTGACAGGATTTTTTTTTGCGGGTATGTATGCACCCTGCCTCCGGATCCGGACAGCAGACAGGCTCCGGGGACCTGGCAGGTTTTCAACGCGCTGATTTGGGGGATATACCAATCATCCCTCGGCATCACGCGACTTCTTTCTTCCCGTACTTGTAGGGGAAAACTGAAAAATCCATTTCCGGTTTTCGAGTACAAAGATAGGATGAGGATGAGCAATGCCGAAGCATTTTTATACCCTCCTGATTATTCCGCATAAAAAGAAAGAGTCCGTCAAAAAGTTCCTCGCCACCCCCCGTCATTTCCGGCTTACGGCCGTTCTGTCGGCAGTTTTCCTTTGCTTCTTCGGGTATTGCGCCATCGATTATTTGACGATCAAACTGGAGCAGATGGAACTGGAGAATCTGCGCCAGCTGGCGTCAACGCAGCAGGAGCAGATCGATACCCTGCAGGGGAAGATCTCCTTCTTCGAAAGCAAACTGGCCGATCTGAAGCAGGTCGATGAAAAGATCCGCACCATGGCGAACGAGCTCACGGGAAAACGAAGCAGGACGGCCGTGAAAGCGGAACCCGGCAAGCGAGAGCAGGTGCTTGGAATCGGCGGGCCGATGCCGGCCGAGGAGGCCGGGAAAGACAAGCTGTCCGGCATGAACCGGCACATGGATCGGCTTCTCGAGGATGCTTCTGCACGGGAGCAGAGCCTGGCGGAGCTGCAGGAGTATCTCCGTGCGCAGAAGTCGATTGCGGCGGTGACGCCGTCGGTCTGGCCTGTTACGGGCTGGGTGACCTCCGAGTTTGGACGGAGGACGAACCCATTTGGCGGGCGAGGGGAATTTCACTCGGCGATCGACATCGCAACGAAGCTGGGAGCCCCCATCCGGGCGCCGGCCGACGGAATTGTGGCGAACGTCGAGAAACGTCCCGATATGGGTCTCATGATCCAGGTCGAGCACGGAAAGGGTATTCAGACCCTTTACGCCCATCTCTTCAGGACCGCAGTGAGCAAAGGCCATGTTGTCAAGCGGGGCGATATCATCGGGTATGTCGGAAATTCGGGCCGCAGCACCGGTGCTCATCTCCACTACTCCGTGGTCCTGAATGGAGTCTACGTCAACCCCAGGAACTATCTTCGCTGATTCCCTTTTTCGATCAAATAGGATATACTGCAGAAAAATCCGGTAAGGACTTACCGGGTTTTTTTTAGGCGGTCTTATGCTGAATTTCATACAGAAAATATTCGGGACCAAGAACGAGCGGGAGCTGAAGAGGATTTCCCCTCTCGTCGATGAGATCAACGGATTCGAATCGGCGATCAAGAAGCTGTCCGACGATGACCTTCGTGCGAAAACGGCATCCTTCAAAGAGAAGCTCGCAAGCGGGGCCACACTCGACGACATCCTGTCGGAGGCCTTTGCCGTCGTCCGGGAGGCCGCCTGGAGAACCGTGGGGATGCGGCCTTTCGACGTCCAGCTCATCGGAGGCGTCGTACTTCACGAGGGCAAAATCACCGAGATGAAGACGGGAGAAGGGAAGACGCTGGCTGCCACCATGCCCCTGTACCTCAATGCCCTGACCGGAAAAGGCGTCCACCTCGTCACGGTAAACGACTATCTCGCAAGGCGCGACGCCGCGTGGATGGGGCCCATTTACAATTTTCTGGGGCTTTCCGTCGGCATCGTCGTCCATGGACTCACGGACGAGGAAAGGCGCAAGGCCTACGGCTGCGACATCACCTACGGGACGAACAACGAGTTCGGCTTCGACTATCTCCGGGACAATATGAAGTTTACCCTCGAGGATTATGTTCAGAGGGACTTCCACTATGCCATCGTCGACGAGGTCGACAGCATCCTCGTTGACGAGGCGAGGACGCCGCTCATCATTTCGGGCCCTTCCGAGGAGTCCACGGACAAGTACTATCGGATCAACCAGATCATCCCCGGAATGCAGAAAGACCGGGATTACACGATCGACGAGAAGGCAAGGACCGTCGTTCTTACTGAAGAGGGTGTGGCACGGGTCGAGAAGGCGCTGAAGGTCCAGAATCTCTACGACCCTCGGAATATCGAGTATCTCCACCACGTCAGCCAGGCCCTCAAGGCGCACACCCTTTTCAAGCGCGATGTGGACTATGTCGTCAAGAACGGCGAGGTGCTCATTGTCGACGAGTTTACCGGTCGCCTCATGCCAGGGAGGCGCTACAGCGAAGGACTCCACCAGGCCCTGGAGGCGAAGGAAAACGTCAAGATCGAACGGGAAAACCAAACCCTCGCCTCGGTCACCTTCCAGAACTATTTCCGCATGTACGACAAGCTTGCGGGCATGACGGGAACGGCCGATACGGAAGCGGCGGAATTCCAGGAGATCTACAATCTCGAGGTCATGGTGATGCCGACGAATATGCCCATGGTCCGGACGGATTACGCCGACGTGATCTACCGGACGGAGCGGGAAAAGTTCGAAGCCGCCATCGAGGAGATCCGTGAACTGCACAAACAGGGACGTCCCGTCCTGGTCGGCACCATCTCCATCGAAAAGTCCGAGAAGCTCGGCGCCATGCTCTCCCGGACGGGGGTGAAGCACCACGTCCTCAACGCGAAACACCACGAGCGTGAAGCCGAGATCATTGCCCAGGCAGGTCAGCGCGGCGCAGTCACCATCTCGACGAACATGGCCGGCCGCGGAACCGACATCAAACTCGGAGAAGGGGTCCCGCAACTGGGTGGGCTTCACATTCTCGGGACGGAGCGCCATGAGAGCCGCCGGATCGACAATCAGCTCCGGGGCCGCTCCGGCCGCCAGGGTGATGCCGGCTCCTCCCGATTCTACCTGTCTCTTGAGGACGATCTGCTGCGGATCTTCGGCGGCGAGCGTATCGGCTCGATCATGGATCGGATCGGATTTGAAGAGGGACAGCCCATCGAGGCCAACCTGCTGACCAAGGCTATCGAGAACGCTCAGAGGAGAGTGGAGGCCCACAACTTCGATATCCGCAAGCACCTCCTCGAGTTCGACAACGTGATGAACGTTCAGCGCGAAGCCATTTACGATCAGCGCAAGACGGTTCTCAAGGGTGAGGACCTCTGGGGCATGCTCGAGGAAATGCTGGATGAAGTTGTCGAAACCACCGTCGGAGACTACAGCGACGAGAAGCAAAACCCTGAGGAGTGGAACCTCAAGGGCCTCGACGACATCCTGTATCAGTACTTCTCTCTCAAGTTTCGCTACGGTGAAACCGGCCGGGAAGCGAAAGGCCGGGAGGAGATGATCGCGGAAATCCGTCTTGCCGTTCTTGAGCACCTCCGCAGGAAGGAAGCGAATTTCGGCAAGCCCCTGTGGGAATACCTGATGAAGGTAATCATGCTCCAGTCCATCGACACGCTCTGGAAGGATCATCTCCTGGGTATGGATCATCTCCGGGAGGGCATCGGGCTGCGGGGCTATGCCCAGAAGGACCCTGTCCGGGAGTACCAGAAGGAAGGCTACGAGATGTACCTGGAGATGATGTTCCGGGTAAGGCAGGACACCGTTCAAAAACTCTCGCTCGTACAGGTCCAGCGGGAGGAGGAAGTGGAGAACCTGCGGGACCGGACGCAGCGCGACGTCGTGTTGAGCCACGGCACGGCCGGGGCGCCGGTGAAGCAGGCCAAAAAAGAGGCCGGCAAGGTCGGACGCAACGATCCCTGCCCCTGCGGGAGCGGGAAGAAACACAAGAAGTGCTGTGGGAAGTAACAGGCTCAAGGAAAAAGGCCAAGGGTTAAAGGAAGAGTAAGAAATGACAGGTGAAGATAAGAAATTCGAGGTTCCCGGGTTTCAGGCCGGCGGGATCGCGGCGGGGATCAAGGAGGATGGACGGAAGGACCTGGCACTTCTGTACTCCGAGGTGCCGGCGAAAGCGGCAGGCATCTTTACAACAAACGTCTTCAAGGCGGCGCCGGTTCTTCTCGACATGGAGAGAATCAAGAGTGGCGTCTCCCGGGCGATCATCATCAACAGCGGCAATGCCAACGCCGCGACCGGCGACGAGGGGTATCAGGATGCCGTGAAAATGTCGCGGTTCTGTGCGGGGGCCCTCCAGATCGACGAGACCCAGGTGCTGGTTGCCTCGACGGGAGTCATCGGCCGCAAACTGCCTATCGACAAAGTTGCCGGAAACGTAAGCCGGCTCGTCAAGGGACTTTCCCCCTGCGGGATTTCCGAGGCCGCCCAGGCCATCATGACGACCGATGCATACCCGAAAATCCAGTTCCGCGAGGGACCCGTAGGAGGCAGCGACGTCTGCATCTGCGGAATCGCCAAGGGGGCCGGGATGATCGAGCCCAACATGGCGACGATGCTGGCCTTCATCCTGACCGATGCCGACATCGACGACCAGGCCATGAAGCGGTCCTTCCGCGAGGCCGTTGACCGCAGCTTCAACGCTATCAGCGTGGACGGCTGCATGAGCACAAACGACACGGTGCTCATCCTGGCAAACGGCCTGGCCGGCAATCGCAGGATCCGGACGTCGAACCGCGATTACGCTGTTTTCACGGGCATGCTCACGGATCTGATGACCGAACTGGCCAAATCCATCGTTCGCGACGGTGAGGGGGCGACAAAGCTCATCGAGATTGTCGTCGAGGGGGCAAAGACGACGGGAGATGCCAGGGCCATTGCATATCAGATTGCCCGGTCTAATCTCGTCAAAACGGCTTTTTACGGCGCCGACCCGAACTGGGGCCGGGTGATCTCGGCCGTCGGGGCTGCGGGGGTGCCGATCAACGGCGATTCCCTGGAGTTGACCTTTGATGGGCTGCCCCTGTTCCGGCTGGGGCAGGGCGTTGCGAGCCATCTGAAAGAGCTTTCCGAGGTGATGAAAAAGGATCATGTCCGGGTGGTCGTCAAGCTGGGACTGGGATCAAAGGACTTCCGGGTATTCAGCTCCGACTTGACCCTCGATTACGTGAAGATCAACGCGCATTACACAACATGAAAAGGGTCTAGGGTATAGGGAAGAATCGAATCCCTCTGCATCCTCTGTCCGACAAGAGGAATCAGGGGGATTTTTTTATTTGCCAATTCAATAGCTTTGTGCTAACTAAACCCGTTCTAAATCTCTCACACCCTCGGATTGCCGGCCTGTTGCTTTTCAGAGGAAAAGTTCCCCGGCAAGGTGAAGGGGTGGAGGAAACAAACAGAAAAGGAGATTCCCATGTCCACCGTATCCATGAAATTGTTGCTCGAGTCGGGCGTCCACTTCGGTCACCAGACCAACAAGTGGAACCCGAAAATGAAACCGTACATTTTTGGAGCCAGAAACGGCATTTACATCGTTGACCTTCAACAAACCGTTGAGATGTTCAAAGCTGCCTATGCCTTTGTCGCAGGGACCATTGCCAATGGAGGAGAGATTCTCTTCGTCGGCACCAAGAAACAGGCCCAGGAATCCATCCGAGAGGAAGCCGAGCGATGCGGCATGCCCTATGTCAATTACCGCTGGCTGGGCGGGATGCTCACCAATTTTTCCACCATCAAAAAGCGCATTGACCGTCTGAATGAACTCGATGCTTTGTTCCAGAGCGAAACCATCCATGTATTTCCGAAAAAGGAGATTCTCCTTTACCAGAAAGAGAGAGAAAAGCTCGACAAAGTCCTCGGCGGTATTCGCCGGATGAAAGGGCACCCGGCAGCGATATTTGTCGTCGATCCCAAGAAGGAAGATATTGCCGTTCACGAGGCGCGGAAACTGAATGTTCCCGTAGTGGCCATTGTGGACACGAATTGCGACCCTGACGTCGTGGACTACATCATTCCCGGCAACGACGATGCCATCCGGGCCATCAAACTATTTGCGGCGAGGATTGCCGACGCAGTCCTGGATGGAAAGCAGAAGTTCGAGGAAAAGATCCAGGCAGACAGCGACAAGGGAGCCACTCCTGCTGTGCAGCAGGTCGAGGCCGGGGAGGCCGATGTGCCCGACAGCATCGAGCGCAAGGGGACCGAAGCCTAGACGAAAAAACATCACAGCGTAATACTTCGAACAACGAGGAGGTAAGAATACATTGGAAATCTCGGCAGATCTCGTAAAGGAACTGAGAGTAAAAACGGGCGCCGGTATCATGGATTGCAAACAAGCCCTGAAGGCATCGAGCGGCAATTTCGAAAAAGCAGTCGATTTTCTGAGGGAAAAAGGCCTTTCGGCGGCCACGAAGAAATCCTCCCGCGCCACAAAGGACGGGCTCGTCACGTCCTACATCCACATGGGAGGCAAGGTCGGCGTGATGATCGAAGTCAACTGCGAGACCGACTTTGTGGCCAAGACGGAAGACTTCAAGACGCTTACCCGCGACCTGGCCATGCATGTGGCGGCCATGAATCCCTCGTTCGTGAAGCCCTCGGATGTTTCCGAGGCGGTACTGGCAAGGGAGAAGGACATCTACCGCAAGCAGGTCATTGCTGAGGGAAAGCCAGAGAAGATCGCCGATAAGATCGTTGAGGGCAAGCTCAAGAAGTACTACGAGGAAGTCTGTCTCGTGAAGCAGAAGTTCATCCGCGACACGAATGTGACAGTGGAGGACCTCATCAAGGCGATGATTGCCAAGACGGGGGAAAACATCCTCGTAAAACGCTTTGTCCGCTACCAGCTTGGTGGCGACGCGGACAACGCCCTGTAGAACGACCGGAGACCATTCGCAGACACCGGGTTTGACCATGACGGCAAAAAGCAAAGCAGCCTATAAGCGTGTCATGCTGAAGCTGAGCGGCGAAGCCCTCATGGGGAGCCGTTCGTTCGGCATCGACCCGGCCGTCGTGCAGGCCATTGGCTCGGAAATTCGCGATATCGTGGGGCTGGGTGTCGAAGTCGGAGTCGTCATCGGAGGCGGGAATATCTTCCGTGGTATAGAGGGGAGCGCCCGGGGCATGGAGCGTACCCAGGCCGACAACATGGGAATGCTTGCCACCGTGATCAACAGCCTTGCCCTCCAGAGCGTTCTCGAGGGGATCGGTGTCCGATGCCGGGTCCAGACAGCCATCGAGATGCGGGAAGTAGCCGAGCCGTTCATACGGCGCAGAGCTGCCCGTCACCTGGAAAAGGGGAGAGTGGTCATCTTTGCGGCGGGTACAGGCAATCCTTACTTCACGACGGATACCGCAGCGGCACTCCGGGCGGCTGAGATCCAGGCCGAGGTCATTCTGAAGGCCACCAAGGTAGACGGGGTCTACGACAAGGACCCCGTGAAGCACGCCGACGCAAAAATGTATAAAAAAGTAAGCTATACCGAGGCGTTGGCGAAGAACCTTAAAGTAATGGATGCGACAGCCATTTCCCTCTGCCGTGAAAACTGCATTCCTATCCGGGTCTTCAATATCGCGAAAAAGGGCAACATCAAGTCCGTGATCTGCGGCAAAAACGTGGGAACCGTTGTGGGAGGGTGACATGAGCGAAATAACCGACCTGGTCTTTTCCGAAATGAAAGACGACATGGAAAAGAGTGTCAAATCTCTTGAGAAGTCTTTCAGCAAGATACGGACGGGACGGGCTTCGCTGGCGCTATTGGACGGCCTCAAGGTAGAATACTATGGCGTGCCCACACCCATCAATCAGGTTGCGTCCCTTTCCGTTCCCGAAAGCAGGCTGATCCAGATTTCACCCTGGGATTCGACCGTCATCGCCAACATTGAGAAGGCCATCCAGAAGTCGGAACTGGGACTGACCCCCATCAATGACGGCAAGGTCGTGCGCATCAGCATCCCGGCCCTGACCGAGGAGCGTCGGAAGGATCTCGTGAAGGTAGTACGAAAAATGGCCGAAGAGGGGAAGGTCAAGCTGAGAAACCTCCGTCGCGACGCCAATGAAGAGCTGAAGAAATTGAAAAAAGACGGCGACATCGCAGAGGATGAGATGTTCAAGCTCCAGGCAGACGTCCAGAAGGTGACAGACGATTACATCGAAAAAGCGGACAAGGTATTGCAGGCGAAGGAAAAGGAAATCATGGAGATTTAAAGATCCTTTCCCCAAAGCAGCAGACGTTGGGAGGAGCCCCTCGGGCTCCTTCTTTTTTTATCCTTCCGCAGGGGTGAAACACCCCTTGAAAATGTCGACGGGCTGTGATAGTCAAGCGAAAATTCATCATTGAAAATCGATAAATAGACCCTTCATGGATCGACTCGACAAAACCAATCTTCCGAGGCACATTGCCATCATCATGGACGGCAACGGCCGGTGGGCCCAGAGTCACTCCCTGGGAAGGATCGCAGGCCACCGCAAAGGCGCGGAATCGGTGCGGAGCGTCGTCGAGGCCTGTCGGAAGATAGGGATTTCCTATCTCACTCTTTACGCCTTTTCATCGGAAAACTGGAACCGGCCGGAGAGAGAAGTCCGGGCTCTCATGACCCTCCTGGAGAGATACCTGAAATCCGAAGTCAAGGTGATGATGAGGAACAACATCCGCCTGCAGGCGATCGGCGATACAGCGGCCCTTCCGGAAAAGGTGCGTTTGATCCTCGGGGACGCCATTGAGAAAACGGCGGAGAATACGACGATGACGCTTGTCCTTGCGCTCAATTATGGAAGCCATGACGAGATCCTTGACGTCGTAAAAAAAATGGTCGAAGAGGCCCGGCAGGGAATGATCAACGCCGCCGATGTGACGGAAGAGCGCTTCTCGGATTCTCTGCACACGAAAGGCATTCCCGACCCGGATCTTCTCGTCCGTACAAGCGGGGAGTATCGCCTCAGTAATTTCCTGCTGTGGCAGATGGCCTACACGGAGTTTTATTTCACCGATACCCTGTGGCCGGATTTCAGGGAAGAACAGCTTATCGAAGCCGTCCTGGAGTTCCAGAGGCGCGAGCGGCGCTTCGGGAGGACAAGCGACCAGGTGCGGAAGAGGACATGATGTCAAGTTCCCACATCAAGAGGTGGCTCACGGGAATTATCGCCGTGCCCATCCTCTTCTGCATCATCTGGTTCAGCACGGAAGCGATCTTTGCCGGATTCGTCCTGGTTGTCACCATTGCGGCCGTCCTGGAATACAACCGCCTGGTCTTCGGCCGGCAAGAAAAGCGGCTTGAAAGACAGGCGCTCTTGCTGTTCGGCATCCTCGTTCCCCTCGCCGCTGCCTGGGGCGGTCAGGAAGCTGTCACGGCCGTTGCCGTTCTGTCTTCCCTTGTGATGTTCATTCTCTTTCTGGTCGGCACGAAAGACGGCGCTCTCGATCTGAACCCGCTTGGCCGGTATGTCCTGGGCTATCTGTATCTGCCGGTCATGCTTTCGCACCTTGTTCTCTTGCGAAGCGGCGAAAAGGGAATATTCTGGATCTTTTTCGTCGTCGTCCTTGCCTTTTCCGGGGACATCGCCGCCTTTTATGTCGGGCGGACCTTCGGGAAGCGAAAACTCATGCCTCATGTGAGCCCGGGAAAGACCGTCGAGGGACTTCTGGGGCTTGCGGCGGGGAGCGTCATCGGGTGCCTGATCTACCGCCATTTCCTCCTGCCCGATGTGTCCGCTGGGCACATCATCATCCTGGGACTGGCGGGCGGGATTATCGGCCAGCTGGGGGATCTTTTCGAATCCCTGATCAAGAGAGCCTCAGGGGCAAAGGATTCCGGCGAAATTCTTCCGGGTCACGGCGGGCTTCTTGACCGGCTGGACTGTCTCCTGTTCATCGTTCCGTTTGTCTATTATTACAGGACGTATGTGATCGCGTGAAAAAAGTCGCCATTCTCGGTTCGACGGGATCAATCGGGGTGAACGCCCTCGACGTGGTCTCGAAACATCCGGGGGAACTGGAGATTGTCGCTCTGGCAGCGGGGAGGAACCTTGATGTCCTGAAAGGGCAAATCGAGCGTTTCAGGCCCGGAATCGTTTCCGTCTTCGACAAAGAACATGCCGGCAGATTGAAGACGATACTCGATTCCGGGGTACCGACGCAGGTTCTCTGGGGCGACGAAGGCTACCGGGTTGTTGCATCGGAATCCGGTGCGGATCTGGTGCTTTCCGCCATCGTCGGCGCGGCGGGTCTCGTTCCGACGCTTGCGGCCATTGAAGCGGGGAAGAACGTGGCCCTGGCCAACAAGGAAACCCTGGTCACGGCGGGATCTCTCGTTGTCGAAAAGGCGAGGGCGAAAGGGGTTCGCATCATTCCCGTCGACAGTGAGCACAGTGCCGTCTTCCAGTGCCTTGAGGGGAACAGCTCGCGCAGTCTCGGACGCGTCATCCTGACCGCCTCGGGAGGACCTTTTCTCCGGAGTTCCCGGGAAGAAATGGAGAAGGCAAGGCTTTCCGATGCGCTCCGTCACCCGAACTGGAAGATGGGCAGGAAAATCACCATCGACTCAGCAACGATGATGAACAAGGGTCTCGAGGTGATCGAAGCCCGCTGGCTCTTCGGGGTGGACTACGACCGGATTGATGTCGTCATTCACCCTCAGAGCATCGTCCACTCCCTGGTGGAATTTGTAGACGGGTCCGTGATGGCGCAGCTGGGACTTCCGGACATGCGGGGACCCATCTCCTATGCGCTGTTTTATCCCGAGAGGACCCCGGGAGGCTTCCCCCCGTTCGAACTGACGAAACTGGGCCGTCTTGAGTTCCTGCCACCGGATCTCGAACGGTTTCCGTGCCTGAAACTGGGTTACGAGGCGGGCCGCGCCGGGGGTACCATGCCGGCCGTCATGAATGCGGCCAACGAGGTGGCCGTGAATGCGTTCCTGGATGAGAAACTATCCTTTTCGGCCATCGCCCGGGTCATCGAGACCGTCATGTCCCGCCACGTGTCGGCGGACGTATCCTCCTTGGAGGTGGTCCTGTCGGCCGATTCCTGGGCCCGGATCCAGGCGGAAGAAATTTTGAAAAAAGGAAAATGGTGAGATTCGCATGGATGTAAGCGTCAACGTTGTATCGGTCGTTATTCTGCTGGGAGTTCTGATCTTCGTACACGAACTGGGGCACTTCCTTCTGGCCAAGTCCCTGGGAGTGGGGGTCCTCAAGTTTTCCCTCGGGTTCGGACCGAAACTGATCGGGAAGAAAGTCGGCGAAACCGAGTACATGATCTCGCTCATTCCCCTCGGGGGCTATGTCAAACTGCTGGGCGAATCGGAAACCGACGACGTGCTGCCTGAGGATGAACGTCGCTCTTTTATGAAACAGCACGTGACGAAAAAAATCGCCATCGTTGTGGCGGGACCGCTGTTCAATTTTCTTTTCGCCATCCTTGCCTTTTCCGTCATCTACATGGCAGGGGTGCCGAATCTCACAACGGACATCGGGAGTGTGCAGCCGGGATCTCCCTCGGAGACGGCCGGCATCCGGGCAGGAGACAGTGTCGTCTCCATCGACGGCAGAAACGTGACCCGGTGGAGCGATCTGGCCGAAATTATCATGAAGAGCGGCGGTCGGGAGATTGTCCTGAAACTGAGCCGGGAAGGAACGGCGCGGGATATCCGTGTGAAACCCGAGACCGTAAAGACGAAAAACATCTTCGGCGAAGAAGTCGACAGCTATCGAATCGGCGTGGGCGCCTCAAAGAACACCTTTATCGAACGGCAAAACCCTGTCCGGGCCCTATGGTCCGGTGTCGAGCAGACCTGGACCATTACGGAATTGACCCTTGTGAGCATTGTGAAGATGGCCCAGGGTGTCGTGTCGCCTGAGTCTCTCGGAGGACCTATTCTGATCGCCCAAATGGCGGGTGCTCATGTGAAGAAAGGCATCCTGAATTTTGTCTTTTTCATGGCTCTGCTCAGCATCAACCTCGCCGTGCTGAACCTGTTTCCCATCCCCGTGCTCGACGGCGGCCACCTGCTGTTTTTTCTGATCGAGCTGGTTACGGGAAGAGAGGTCAACATCAAGTGGAGAGAGAGGGCGCAGCAGGCGGGGTTCTTCATCCTCGTTATGCTCATGCTCTTCGTGTTCTATAACGATATTATGCGAATTTTCGGCGACTGACGCCGACCGGATTAAAAACGCCCATCTGCGGCGTTCCCTCATCCCTCATTGCTCGACGTACGCTCAAGTACGCCTGCGCTCCTCGGGATTTCGGAGGCCTTGCATCCGGGCATTTTTGCCGGCCGATCGGTGGAACAGAGCGAACTGCAAATGATTACACTGGCAATCGACACGGCAACGAAAACGGCGACAGTCGCCCTGCTTCGCGACGAGTCCATCCTTGTTGAGTATTTCTTCAACCTTTCCGTGAATCACTCCGAGACAGTCCTCCCTGCAATTCAACAGGGGCTCGGCCTGGCAAGGATTTGCATGGCCGATGTGGATCTGTTTGCGCTGACCGTGGGGCCCGGTTCCTTCACGGGTCTCCGGATCGGTGCGAGCACCGTGAAGGGACTTGCCGTCGCGACAGGCAAGCCGGTTGTTGGCGTCTCCACCCTGGAGGCCCTGGCGTACAATGCCATCGATTACCCGGGGCTTGTCTGCCCCATCCTCGATGCCCGCAAAGGGGAGATTTACGCGGCCCTCTACCGCCGGAATCCAGAGGGGCTGTTCGACACGGTGATGGAGGATCAGGCGACGACCCCGGGAGAACTTCTGCCGCGCATCGATGAACAGACCTTGTTCCTGGGGGACGGGCTCGCGGAGTCGACCGAATGGATCCGGCAGCATCTCCGGGATCGGGCCCACTTTGCTGCGCCGAACCGGCAGATGATCCGGGCGTCCGGTGTCGCCCTTATCGGAAGGAAGAGATACGGCAGGGGGGAGCGGCTCGATGTCGCGACCTTCGCACCCCGCTATCTGCGCCGGTCGGAAGCAGAGGTCAGAAAAGCGGAAAAGCCCTGATGCAGGGGCGTACAGACTTGATCCGGCGTTGATATTTCACTACATTGCGCCGGGCGTTTGTGATATAAGCAAAACTCTTTGAGCAGAGCCTGGAGGTGGGTATGGAGCGAACGGATGAACTCCTTATCGAACGCTACATTCAGCAGGACGAAGAACTGAAAAAACATGTGGAAACTCACCGTGACCTGGGGACTGCCCTGGAGGATTTCAACAAGAGGATTTATCTCACGCCCCAGGAAGAAGTCGAGAAGAAGAAACTGCAGAAACTGAAACTGGCCAGCAAAGACCGGATTTACGCGATACTCGCGAAGTACAAACAGAACGCCTGAGCATCGGCGGCATCGATTCGGCAGGCGGGACTCGGCATGGATAAACACACCGGATTCATCGTTCGAGAAGGAGCCCCTTTCATCGTCGGACTGGGGATTTTGACGGTCATACTCTCCTGGGCCGGGCTCAAGGTCTTTGCGTTGCTTGCCTTTGCGGCCATGCTGTTTGTCGTCTTCTTTTTCCGTAACCCCGAAAGGACAATCCCCGGGGAAAAGGGCCTTCTCGTATCGCCGGCCGACGGGAGGGTCCTGAAGGTGGAAGAAGTGGAACTCGACGGTATCCTGAAGGGGCGGTTCAGGAAGATCAGCATCTTCATGAACGTCTTCAACGTTCACGTGAACCGTGCCCCCTACGCGGGGCGTGTCGAAAAGATCGACTACCACAGCGGCAAATTCCTCTCGGCCGATCTGGACAAGGCCTCAAAGGACAATGAAAAGAATACCCTCCTGATCAGGACGGAAGAAGGAAAGGCATTCCTCACGATCCAGATCGCAGGGCTCATCGCCCGCCGGATCGTCTGCTGGGTCGGAGAGGGAACGGTGATAGCCAGGGGTCAGCGTTTCGGGCTGATCTGCTTCGGCTCGCGGCTTGAGGTGGTCCTGCCGCTCGAATCGAATATTCTGGTTCAGGTGGGACAGAAGGTTCGCGCCGGAGAAACACCCATAGGGGTTCTGTGATGAACAAGGAGTTCAAACGGGAGCGGTTCCTGAGGCGGGAAAAATTCTTCCGCAAGGACCAGATGAAGAAGGGGATCTACATCCTACCGAACCTCTTCACGACGGCAAGCCTCTTCGCCGGGATCTACGCCATCATTGCCTCGATCCAGGGCAATTTCATCCACGCGGCGATTGCGATCCCGATCTCGCTCATTCTCGACGGGCTGGATGGGAGAATCGCCCGGATGACCCACACCACATCCCGATTCGGAGTGGAGTATGACTCGCTGGCCGACTTGGTGGCGTTCGGTGTGGCGCCGGGTATCCTAGCCTACAACTGGTCTCTGGCTGCATTCGGCAAATGGGGGTGGTTGGTGGCGGCCCTGTACGTGACGTGCGGGGCCCTGAGGCTCGCCCGCTTCAATGTACAGATCGGCGTGATCGACAGCAAGGTTTTCAACGGCTTGGCGATTCCGGCAGCCGCTATCGTGGTGGCGTCCTCTGTATTGCTCTATTTTTATCTGGACGGTGAGGGGCGGTTCCCGCACGTGTCGATCCTGTTCGGGATGGTCACGCTGGCGCTCCTCATGGTGAGCAGCATCAAATATTACAGCTTCAAGGACCTGCACTTTTTGACCCGTGAACCCTTCATGAGCGTGGTGTTTGCCGTTATCCTCATGATCGTCGTCCTGGCGGAACCGCAGGTCATGCTGTTTACCTTTGCCGTGAGCTATGCCATATCCGGTCCGATCTGGGGAATTCTGAAGCTGGTGAGGCGCTTTTTCGGATCGGAAAAGAAACCGATGCCTGCGGGCACAGGTGAAATAAAAACAGAAACAAAGACTGGGGGGACTCCGTGAGAAAATATCGTGTTGCCGTCGTCGGCGCCACCGGTGCCGTCGGAAATGAAATGATCAGCATCCTCGAGGAGAGGAAATTTCCCGTCGGCGAACTGACCCTGCTTGCCTCAGAGCGTTCGCTGGGGAAGGAACTTGAATTCAAGGGAAAGTCCTATCCCGTGCAGGTTCTCGGGGAAGATTCTTTCGAAGGAATTGAAATCGGGCTCTTCTCGGCCGGGGGAAGTATCAGCCAGAAATTCGCCCCCTTCGCCGCACGGGCCGGCTGCGTCGTTATCGACAACACCGCCGCCTTCCGATACGAACCGGACATCCCGCTTGTCGTACCCGAGGTAAATCCGGAGAAGGTTGCCGAGTACAAGACCCGGGGGATTATCGCCAACCCGAACTGCTCTACGATCCAGATGGTCGTGGCCCTGAAACCGATCCATGACGCGGCCCGCATCAAGCGGATCGTTGTGTCCACCTATCAGTCGGTCTCGGGAACCGGAAAGAAAGCCATGGACGAGCTCATCGATCAGACACGGGCGCTCTTGAGTTTCAAGGATCCCGTGGCGAAGGTCTATCCGCACCAGATTGCCTTCAACTGCCTGCCCCAGATCGATGTCTTCATGGACAACGGCTACACGAAGGAAGAAATGAAGATGGTCTGGGAGACCAAAAAAATCTTCGGCGACGACTCCATGGCCGTCACGGCGACAACGGTTCGCGTTCCCGTGCTTCGTTGCCATTCCGAGTCGGTGAACATCGAGACGGAGAAGAAGATTTCCGCGGCCGAGGTCAAGGAGCTCTTGAAGAAAGCTCCGGGTGTTGTCGTGGTCGATGACCCGGGAAAGAAGGAATACCCCCTGGCCATTCATGCTGCCGGGAAGGACGCCACCTACGTAGGTCGGATCCGGGAGGATGAGTCGATCCCGAAGGGGATCAACCTGTGGATCGTGTCGGACAATCTCCGCAAGGGCGCGGCCCTGAACGCGGTCCAGATCGCTGAAATCTACATAAGGGACTACTTGAAATAAAGGTCACAGGAAAAAGGATAAAGGTGAAAGGACCAGGGAAGAAAAACTTTTTTCCTTTATCCTTGGACCTTTTTCCTGGTTTTTTATGCGAATCATTGCGGGAAAGGCAAAGGGGAGGACACTCGTTACGCCCAAGGCCAGGGTTCTGAGGCCGACGACGGACCGGGTGAAGGAATCTCTGTTCAACATCCTCTCCGTGGAAGGCAGCCGATTTCTCGATCTCTTCGCGGGGGCGGGCACCGTGGGGCTGGAAGCCTTGAGCCGGGATGCCTCAAGAGTGGTCTTCGTCGAGAGCAACCGGGAGTGCGCAGAGGCCTTGCGGGCAAACATCGAACGCTGCGGCTTCCTCAACATGCCGAGGAATAACCTGAAAGAAGGCACGGGGCCCGATGTCGATGTCATCGAGTGTTCCGTCGATCGCGCGCTGAGACTGCTTGCGCACAGGGGGGAACGCTTCGAGATCGTTTTTGCCGATCCTCCCTACGAACGGGACCTGATCGACTCCACCCTCCGTGTGATCCGGGCCTTGCCGCTCCTGGAGGAGGGCGGGGTTGTTGTCGTGCAGCACTCGAGCCGAGAAGAAGTGCCTGCCCGTCGCGAAGGATACAGGAAGACAGACAGTCGGCGATATGGGGAGACGACGTTGAGTTTTCTGCAGCCGCTGGATTGATGGGGAACTGAGAGCGAACGGTCTCGCGACCGTTCCGGCCGGACCTGACGGGTAACAGGAGGCAAGGGAAGGCAGCGGTTATCCGAAATCTCTTATGGGGAGGGGAACATGGAGAAGTTGGCCGTATATCCCGGGTCCTTTGACCCGATCACGAACGGACATCTCGATATCATCAAGCGGGGGCTGCGGTCCTTCGACAAACTCATCATCCTGATCGCATACAATCCAAGCAAGTCGGGCCTCTTCTCCGTCGAGGAACGCCTGGAGCTGATCCGGGAGGTCATCGGAGACGACCCGCGTGTCCGTGTGGACAGCTATTCGGGGCTTCTCGTGAACTATGTCCGCGACGCCGGCGCTCAGGTCATCCTCCGGGGCCTGCGAGCCCTGTCGGATTTCGAGTACGAGTTTCAGATGGCCCTCATCAACCGGCGTCTCAATCGTGACATCGAAACGGTCTTTCTCATGACGGGCTACAAGTGGTTTTACACGAGCTCGAACCTGATCAAGGAGGCCGCCAGCCATGGCGGCTCCGTCCGGGGTCTCGTCCCGGAAATTGTTCTCCAGAAACTTCAGGAAAAATACGCCTCCAGTTTCAAGAAAGGATGAGTCTCATGAAACTCGGACCGCTGACAAAGGTGCTCCGGCCGTCGCCGACCCTTGCCGTTACCATGAAGGCCAAGGAGCTTCAGAAACAGGGACAGGATATCATCGGCTTCGGGGCCGGTGAGCCCGATTTCGATACACCCGATAATATCAAGGCTGCAGCCATCCGTGCCATTCAGGAAGGGTTCACCAAGTACACCCCCGTAGGCGGCATCGACGAACTCAAGGACGCGGTCATCGAAAAACTCCGGAAGGACAACGACCTCGCCTACAAGCGCTCCCAGATCGTCGTCTCCACAGGGGCGAAGCATACCCTGTTCAACATGGCTCAAGTCCTTTTCGGAAAAGAAGACGAGGTGATCATCCCGTCGCCCTACTGGGTTTCCTATCCGGATATCGTGCTTTTGGCCGATGCCGTCCCCGTGATCGTCGATTCCCATGCGTCAGAGGGGTTTAAGCTGACACCGGACAAGCTGCGCAAGGCGATTACGGACCGGACAAAGGCTCTTATCCTCAACAGCCCTTCCAATCCATCGGGAGCGGCCTACACCTTCGATGAGCTGAAGGCCCTGGCAGATGTGCTTGCGGGAACGGAGATTATCGTCATCAGCGATGACATCTACGAGAAGGTGGTCTATGACGACTTCCGGTTCGCGAATCTGGCCAACGTCAACCAGGAAATGAAGGAAAAAACCATCGTCGTCAACGGCCTGTCGAAGTCGCATGCCATGACGGGCTGGCGAATGGGCTACGCGGCGGGACCGGATAACGTCATCGCGGCCATGACGGAAATCCAGAGCCAGAGCACCTCGAATCCGACCTCCTTCGTGCAGAAGGCGGCCATTGAGGCGCTCCTGGGGGATCAGTCTTTCATTCCGAAGATGGTGGCGGAGTTCAAGAAACGGCGGGATGTCATCGTCAAGGCGCTCAACGACATTCCCGGGATTTCCTGTGCAATGCCGCCGGGGGCATTCTATGTGTTCCCGAATGTGTCGGCCCTTTACGGAAGGAAATATCAGGGAAAGCCGATCGGCAACTCGAACGACTTCAGCGAGTTTCTACTCGAAGCGGCCAATGTTGCCGTCATTGCCGGCGGTGCCTTCGGGAACGACGACCACATCCGGCTCTCCTATGCGACGTCGATGGAGCTCATCGTCGAGGGCATGAAGCGAATTGCCGGGGCCGTGTCAAGGCTCGCCTAGGTCACACACAAAAAGCGCATCATCAAGAAAGGAATGGATCATGGGTGGACTTTTCGGCGCTGTTTCAAACCAGAGCTGTTCCAAGATGCTTTTCTACGGGACGGACTACCATTCTCATCTGGGAACTGAAAACGGCGGCATGGCTGTCTTCGGTGAGAACGGGTTCTATCAGACGATCCACAGCATCAGCCAGGCCCAGTTCAAGTCGAAATTCGTCAACGACTACCGTGAGATGAACGGGACTATGGGGATCGGTTCCATCAACAACGTGGCGCCTCAGCCCCTGATCATCCGTTCCAAGTTCGGGACCTATGCCATCGCCACCAGCGGGCTCATCATGAACAAAGACTCCCTGACCGAGGAACTTTTACGGCAGGGTGTGTCCTTCAACGAGATGGCAGGCGGCGGCGTGAATCCCGTGGAGCTGGTGGCAAGACTCATCAACCGCGGTGAAACCCTGATCGACGGCATCGTTAACATGCAGAAGCTCATCGAGGGCTCCCTGTGTCTTCTCCTGCTGAAAGACGACGGCATTTATGCGGCGCGGGACCTTTACGGACGCTTTCCCCTGGTCATCGGGGGCAGAGAGAAGAAAGGCGAATACGTCGTCGCAACCGAAGCCAGTTCCCTTCAGAACCTGGGCTACGACGTGATAAAATTTCTGGAGCCGGGAGAGATTGTCCGGCTCAGCCGCTCCGGAATAAGGCAGATGAGGCCGGGATCGTCCGAAAAGAAGGTCTGCGCCTTCCTGTGGATCTATACCGGTGAGCCTTCCTCGTCCTACGAGGGAACGTCCGTCGAGATCGTCCGGGAGCGATGCGGTATGGCTCTGGCTCGCAAGGACAGGGTTAGGGCGGATTTCGTGACGGGCATTCCCGATTCGGGCATCGGACATGCCGTCGGCTATGCCCAGGAGTCGGGAATTCCCTACAAGCGGCCGCTCGTGAAGTATACGCCCGGGTACGGGCGAAGCTACACGCCGCCGTCCCAGGAAATTCGTGACCTTGTGGCCACGATGAAAATTATCGCGGTGCGGGACGTGATCCGCAACCACCGCATGGTCGTCTGCGACGACTCCATCGTCCGGGGCACGCAACTCAAGAATTTTACAATCAAGAAACTCTGGGATAACGGGGCAAAGGAAATCCACCTGCGCGTGGCCTGCCCGCCTCTCATGTACCCCTGCATCTACGGCAGCTCGACGCGCTCCAAGGGAGAGCTGGCTGCCCGGAAGGCGATCCGCACACTGCGCGGCAAGGACGTGGAAAACGTCGAGGCCTACCTCGACGCGAAGACGAAATCCTACCGGGAGATGGTGGAATGGATCCGGAAAGACCTGAACGTCACGTCGCTCAAATATCTCACGATCGACGAGATGATCGGTGCTGTCGGGTTGCCAAAGAAGGAGTTGTGTCTGTACTGCTGGAGGGGCTGCTGAAAGGCCAAGGGAAAGGATTCTCAGGGCAGGGCGCACAAGGTCCTGCCTTTTTTTTGTTTTTGTGATATGGAGTATTCAAGGAAAAGATGATTTGAATCGATGGTTTCATGACGGAATCCCCGGCAATCAAAAGAAGAAAGACACGGCGGATCCAGGTGGGAAGTGTCCCCATCGGCGGGGACGCCCCGGTGACCGTACAGTCCATGACATCCACGGACACCCGCGATGTGAAGGCCACCGTTGAGCAAATCGAAAGGCTCGAGCAGGCCGGCTGCGAAATCATCCGTGTGGCCGTTCTCGATGAAGACGCGGCCATTTCCATCCGCGCCATTCGGAAAGAGATCCGGATACCGCTCATCGCCGATATCCACTTCAACCATCGACTGGCCGTTGCCGCCCTGGAGAACGGAGCCGATGCCGTCCGGGTCAATCCCGGGAATCTCGGCCGTGAAGGGATTCGGGAGGTTGTGGTCGCGGCGAAGGCCTGTGGTGCCTCCATGCGGATCGGTGTCAATTCCGGGTCGGTGGAAAAGGTACTGCTTGCGAAGTACGGCGGCCCCTGTGCGGAAGCGCTTGTCGAGAGCGCCCTCGGGAGCATCGCTTTTCTGGAAGACCTCGGCTTTCACGAGTTCAAACTGTCGCTCAAGTCTTCCGATGTGCCGACCATGATCCGGACCTGCCGGATGATTTCGGACAAAACGAACTATCCTCTCCATCTGGGAGTGACCGAAGCGGGAAGCCTGCTGTCCTCGAGCATCAAATCCTCCATCGGGATCGGAACTCTGCTCCATGAAGGGATCGGGGACACGATCCGGGTCTCTGTCACGGGAGACCCCGCCGAAGAGATGACCATCGCCTACGGCATCCTGAGGGCCCTCGGCATCCGGAAGGTCGGGCCCGACGTCATCGCCTGCCCCACCTGCGGCCGCTGTGAGATCAACCTGGCTGCTCTTGTCGAAGAGGTGGAAAAAAGATTGGCAGGGATGAAAGAGTATTTTAAAATCGCCATCATGGGATGTGTCGTCAACGGGCCTGGCGAGGCGGCCGAAGCGGATATCGGCATTGCCGGGGGCCGGGGACTGGGCATCCTGTTCAAACAGGGAAAGCCCGTGAAGAAGGTGAAAGAAGAGGAACTTGTCGAGGTTCTTCTTGCAGAGATCGAAGCGATGAAATCCGAAAGGGGGACACGATAATGCGGTATTCCGAGATGTTCTTGCCCACGGTGAGGGAGATTCCGTCCGACGCGGAGGTGAGCAGCCATCAGCTCATGATCCGGGCGGGGATGATCCGCAAACTGACCACCGGGATTTACTCCATCCTGCCTCTCGGATACCGTACCGTGAAAAAGGTGGAGGAGATTATCCGTCAGGAAATGGATGCCGCCGGTGCCCAGGAGGTCTATCTCCCCGCCGTCCAGCCGGCGGAGCTCTGGCAGGAGTCGGGACGATGGAAGTTCTACGGGAAGGAGCTTCTGCGCTTTAAAGACCGTCACAATCGGGAGTGTTGCATCGGCCCCACCCACGAGGAAGTCATCACGGACCTCGTTCGCAATGAAGTCAAAACCTACCGCCAGCTGCCCAGAAATCTCTACCAGATCCAGACAAAATTCCGTGACGAAGTCCGCCCCCGGTTCGGCGTCATGCGTTGCCGCGAATTCGACATGAAGGACGCCTACAGCTTCGATGCCGACGAACAGGGCGCCAACACGAGCTATGACAAGATGTTCAAGGCCTACACGAGAATTTTTTCGAGGATCGGGCTTGATTTCCGTCCCGTCGAAGCCGACTCGGGTAACATCGGGGGAGCTTACTCCCACGAGTTCATGGTCATGGCCGACACGGGCGAGGATGCCCTGATCTTCTGCTCGGCCTGCCCCTATGCGGCCAACCTCGAAAAAGCGGAGATTGCACGGCCCCAGAAGCAGGAGATCGATCCCTCCGCGTTCAAATCGCTCGAGACGATCCACACCCCCAACGTCAGGACCATCGAGGAGGTGTCCGCTTTCCTGGGCGTAACACCCGGAGACATCGTGAAAACGCTGATCTTCCTGGCCGACGGCAAGGCCATGGCCGTCCTGATCCGGGGCGATGAGGAGGTCAACGAGGCAAAGCTCAGAAATTACCTGGGCGCCGATTCCGTGGAGCTGGCGACGGACGACGTCGTCCTGGAGGCGACGAACTCTCCCAAGGGATTTGCCGGCGCCATCGGGATCAAGGCCGATGTGTACGCCGACTTCTCGCTCATGAACATGGTCAACGTCGTCATGGGGGCGAACCGGGAGGACTATCACGTAAAAAACGCCAACCTCGGCAGGGACTACAGCGTGAAGGCCTTCGCGGACCTCAGGATCATCAAGGAGTCGGACAGCTGCCCCCGCTGCGGGAACCCCATTCGGTTTGCACGCGGGATCGAGGTGGGCCACGTATTCAAACTCGGGACCAAGTACAGCAAGGCCATGAAGGCCACCTTCCTTGACCGTGACGGCAAGGAGAAGTTCATGGTCATGGGCTGTTACGGGATCGGGGTGGGCCGCAGCGTAGCGGCGGCCATCGAACAGTCCCACGATGACAAGGGCATCATCTGGCCCATGACCGTTGCGCCGTTCCATGTCGTTATCGTGCCCGTAAACATCAATGACAAGAGCATCGCCGAGGCAGGGGAGACGCTGTACCGGGATCTCATGGAAGACGGCGTCGAGGTCCTTCTCGATGACCGGGACGAGAGGGCAGGCGTGAAGTTCAACGATGCCGATCTCATCGGGATTCCCGTCCGGGTGACCCTCGGGCCCAAGAGTCTCGCCGAGGGGAACGTGGAGGTCCGGATGCGCAAGACCGGCGAGACGCGAACGGTTCCCGTCAAGGAAGCGAAAACGGTGATCAGAGATATCGTAAAGGATGGGTTAACGTCCCTCAATGATCCGAATCACGGACATCCTCGATAAAGTCGGGAAATACGCAGCGCCGACGGATTTGGAATTGATCGAGAAGGCCTACATCTTCTCGGCCGCAGTCCATGCGGGACAGATGCGCCTTTCCGGCGCTCCCTACCTCACGCACCCCATGGAGGTGGCCAACATCCTTGCCGACATGAAGCTCGACGCGGCGACGATCGTCACGGGGATCCTGCACGACACCGTCGAGGACACCCTGACGACACTGTCGCAGGTCGAGGAGAGTTTCGGCAAAGAGGTGGCTGTCCTGGTCGACGGGCTGACCAAGCTCTCCAAGATTACCTTTGCAAGCCAGGAAGAGAGACAGGCGGAGAACTTCCGCAAGATGATCCTGGCCATGTCGGCGGACATCCGGATCATCCTCGTGAGACTTGCCGATCGCATCCACAACATGCGGACCCTCGAATTCCAGCCGCCCGACCGTCAGGAGGCGATTTCCACGGAAACCCTCGAGCTCTACGCCCCCCTGGCCAATCGCTTGGGCATCAACTGGATCCGGATGGAGCTGGAGGACCTCGCCTTCAAGTACCTCTACCCGGAACCGTACAATGACCTCGTGCAGCGTATCGCCAAGCGACAAGAGGAACGGGACCGCTACACGAAAGAGGTAAGAGAAATTATCCAGAGGGAGATCGAACGTTTCGGCCTCAAGGCCGAAGTGGAAGGACGGGCCAAGCATTACTTCAGCATCTATCGCAAAATGGAAGCCCAGCACATCGACTTCGATGAAGTCTATGATCTCCTGGCCTTTCGCATCGTCCTGGAATCGAGTAAGGAAAAGGAATGCTACGAGGCCCTGAGCGTGGTCCATGCTCTCTGGAAACCCGTACCGGGCCGGTTCAAGGACTACATTGCCATGCCGAAGGCCAACAACTACCGTTCGCTTCACACCACCGTCATTGGTCCTTACGGCGAGCGCGTCGAGATCCAGATTCGGACCCAGGAGATGCACGAATGGGCCGAGGGAGGCATCGCCGCACACTGGCGTTACAAGGAGCGAGGGGCTCTCAAGGGCAGCGATCAGGAACAGATTCAGAAGTTGCGGGACATCTTCGAGGTGCAACAGGACCTCAAGGACCCCCGGGAATTCATGAAGAACCTCAAGCTCGCCCTCTTTCCCGACGAGGTCTACGTATTCACACCTCGGGGCGATGTCCGGGCCTTCCCGAAAGGGGCCACCCCCATCGACTTTGCCTACAGCATCCATACCGACGTGGGAAACCAGTGTGTGGGGGCACGGGTCAACCGGAACATTGTCCCGCTGTCCTACCAGCTTCAAAACGGCGACACCCTTGATATCCTCACCCAGTCGGGGCGACACCCCAGCAAGGACTGGCTCAAGCACGCCGTGACATCCCGGGCCCTTTCCAAGATCAAGGCGTGGATCAAGACGGAAGAACGCAACAAAAGCATAGCGCTCGGCCACGATATCCTGGAGAAAGAGTTCCGGAAGCACAAGATGAGTCTCAGCCAGATCCTGAAGGCCGACGAGCTCAAGAAGATCTGCGAGGAATATTCCATCGAGGATGCCGATGACCTGATGGCCGTCATCGGTTACGGGAAGATATCGGCCAAGCAGATCGTGCATCGCTATCTGCCGGCGGAGGATGAAAAGAAGGAAGAGTCCCTGCCGGAAAAACTCTGGAAGAAACTGCGCAAGCCGGAGACCACCGGTGTGTCCATCACGGGAATCGACGACATCATGGTGCGCTTCGGCAAATGCTGCGACCCGCTGCCGGGAGACGAGATCGTCGGCTACATTTCGCGGGGCAGGGGAATGAGCGTTCACCGGGCAAACTGTCCCCGTATCCTGGATGTGGACCCTGAACGGATCATCGACGTGCAGTGGAACATTACGGAGAAGCACACCTACCCCGTTCACGTGAGGGTGACCTGCCGGGACAAGAAGGGGCTGCTTGCCGAGCTGAGCACGGCCATTTCTACCCATGATGTCAATATCACTCACGCCACCGTGGAAACCATGCCCGGCGAGCAGGCGATCTGCGAGTTTGACCTGGATGTGACGGACCTCAAGCACTTCAACGCGCTCGTTACCGCCCTCAAGCGCCTGAAGGCCGTCCTGTCGGTGGAGCGCGTGCGGGTTTCCGACTCGAAGCCGGAGAGAAAGCCGGAGAAGAAGCCGGACAAAAAACGACTTCACTGATTACGACGATTCCACAGCCCTTGTTATTGACAGCCCGTCCGTCATCCGGTATAAATCACGTCGCTCCAAAGGAACGTGCAGTAATAACCCTATGAATCCGGTGCCAATAATGAAAATCAGAGTCTTGACGACCGTTGTGTTGTTCGCTGTGTTTGCCGCGGGGATGGTCATTCCTCTTCCCGTGGCGGCAAAAGATCCGACAGGAAAGTTTGTGGTGATCATCGACCCCGCCCACGGCGGAAAAGACGAGGGCGTAAAACTGTCCCGGAACGTGTCGGAAAAAGAAATCTCCCTGGCCGTTGCCGCCCTGATCAAACGCAACCTTGAGGACTCGAAAAACCTTGTTGTCCGATTCACCCGGTCGGGAGACACGGACATGGCGCTGGCTGACAGGGTTGGAGCGGCCATCAAGGCCAACGCCGATCTTTTGATTAGCCTCCATATCAACGCAGGCTTTGAGAAGAACGCGGCAGGGTACGAGCTGTACTTCCCGGGCTTCATCGGGCAGGAAGGTTCAAAAGGGGCCTCCAAGGGAGATTCTGCGGCCATTGTCCGCGACATGGTTCGAACGAAATACCTCAATGAAAGCGTTCGCTTTGCCCAGATTCTTCAAAGAACGCTCGACCCGGTGTTTCCCCGGATGGACAGGGGCCTGCGCGATGCCCCCCTGCTGATCCTCCAGAACCTCAACATCCCCGCCGTCGTTCTGGAGATTGGCTTTACGACCAATGCGAGCGATAGGAAGAAACTGCAAGAAGAGTCGATCCAGGCGGCTGTGGCCAAGGCCATTGCCGAGAGTGTCAGGGAATTCTTTCAGTAACCGGAAAAGACCCATGAGAAAAGACGGCAGAAACGAAAACGAGATCCGGCCGGTCATTATCCGAAGGGACTACCTTCGCCATCCCAAGGGATCCGTCCTCATCGAGATGGGGGACACGAAGGTGATCTGCACGGCATGTATCGAAGAAGGAGTGCCGCCTTTCCTGAAAAAAACGGGCAGGGGATGGCTCACGGCGGAATACGCCATGCTCCCGGCGTCGACCCACGAGAGAAATGCAAGGGAGTCTTCCCGCGGGAAGGTCGGCGGAAGGACCCATGAGATCCAGCGGCTGATCGGGCGATCGCTTCGGGCCGTGACGGACCTGACGGCCTTCGGCGAACGGACCGTTCACATCGACTGCGACGTCATTCAGGCCGACGGCGGGACGAGGACCGCCTCGATCACGGGTGCTTTCGTGGCGCTTGTCGATGCCTTCCGGCGGCTCCGCGACGAAGGTCTTGTCGCGCAAATGCCTGTCAGGGATTTTGTGTCTGCCGTCAGCGTCGGCATCGTGGACGGCAAAATGTTCCTCGACCTGCAGTACGAGGAGGACTCAAAAGCGGAAGTGGACATGAATTTCGTGATGACCCGCAGGGGCCTTTTCATAGAAGTGCAGGGAACGGCGGAAGCAGCGCCGTTTTCGCGGGATCTTCTCCATGGCTTGACCGACCTGGCCGTAAGCGGGATCGGAATGCTCATACGAAAACAAATCGAAATCCTTGGGGAAACGATCTGATCCGGCGAATCGTACTGGCCACGCGAAACGAGGGGAAGGTCCGGGAGCTGAGGGACATGCTGCGGGATCTCGACATCGAGATTCTGTCCCTGCAGGCCTTTCCCGATGTTCCCGAAATCGAGGAAGACGGCAGGACGTTTTACGAAAATGCGCTGAAGAAGGCGAGGGATGTCGCCCGTCACACCGGTGAAGTTGTGCTGGCCGATGATTCGGGACTGGAAGTGGAAGCCCTCGGTGGAGAACCGGGGATCCGCTCGGCGCGATATTCGGGGCCTGCAGCTACCGACGAGACCAACAACCGGAAGCTTCTGCAGTCGATGAAAGAGGTGCCCCGGGGCATGCGGGGAGCCGCATTTCGTTGTGCCCTTGTGCTTTATCAGCCCGATGGGCAAAGCCAGTCCTTCGAGGGGAGCTGGACGGGAGAGATCCTTTTTGAGCCGAAAGGGACAATGGGCTTCGGGTACGATCCGCTCTTTCTCGATCCGCAACAGGGGCTCACCGCGGCGGAGCTGCCACCCGAGACCAAGAATCGAATCAGCCATCGCGGCCGGGCCTTTGCAAAATTCAAGGCATGGCTGGAAGCACAGGATGCAGGGGGCAGGGTATAGCGTACAGGGGAAGAAAAAATCGAGGATATCATGGTACCTCAGTCCTCGTACCTCGAATCTTTTTAGACGGGGCGTGGCGCAGCCCGGTAGCGCGCATGCTTTGGGAGCATGATGTCGCAGGTTCAAATCCTGCCGCCCCGACCAATAAAATAAGAAAGGGTTACGGACTTTCCGCAACCCTTTTTTGTGCATGATTCCTTTCGTGGACAAATTCTGGACAAGACACCCTTTTGGGCCCTGCCCGCCGGGTGATTGTGCCTCTCCATTGATCCTGATGCGTTGCCAGAGTCTTTCGGTGTCCGGGTAGTAGGGCATCGACTTCTTCCTGAAATATCTGATTCAAGAAACTCGAAAAAAGTGTATATTTCAACCGCAAATAACGTGCATAGAACGTCCGGCATGCCAAGGCATGCCGGACAAGACCCGGACCATGTACTCGACACAACAACCAACAGCGCCGCTGGTGATGCGACTCCGATTCGTCAGAATCCTTCACACGATCATCTGGGCTTTCTTCGCCGGGTGCGTAGTCGTGATCCCTGTCCTGGCCTGGGCAGGCATGTTCTCTCATGCATCCATATTCATAGGCATCGTGCTCATTGAAGTGCTGATCCTTGCCGTCAACCGTTGGCATTGCCCACTGACCACGGTTGCCGCACGCTATACGGGCGACCGACGCGACAACTTCGACATCTATCTTCCTGAATGGCTAGCTCGGCAGAACAAGCTCATCTTCGGCACTATATACATGGCAGGCATTTTCCTAACCATCGTCGGTTGGTTCGGCTGGCTGTCATGATACAGCGCATGGATTTCGACGTGGCCTTTCAATTTCATTCTTCCTGAGAGTAGGGAGCTATCCGAGCTGTTACAGAGGTTCTACACTACGGGGGTTACAAGACTGTGGGTACGATAACGAAACCGGGAACCAAGAAATCAAAGGAGATTTTGTCATCCTTGACGGCAAAGGCAAAGCGTCTGGGGAAAAAGCTCAAACAGAAATGACCTTCCAACAAGGCGCTCCATCGAACGCTCCTAACGTCGCGCCGGTGAGCTTTTCGTTATGTGCAGAAGAGACTGTGAGGGCCAGCAGTATGCGGTTATTGAAAGAATTGAGTGGCTACGAAGTGGAGTACCTACCGAATCTCTCATTTCGTCTAATGTCTTTTGTTTTTTCAATACGTGATGTTCTTTTCCCTGTCGGAAAACGATTGGACCCTTTCGGCATCCGGAAGGGTTCTGTTGTCGTAGATTTTGGGTGCGGCCCAGGAAGTTATCTTGAACGGGCCTCTCAACTTGTCGGTGATGCCGGCAAGGTCTACGCGGTTGATGTTCACCCCCTTGCAATTATGTCCATCAAGCGTAGAGCAAAACAAAAGAACCTTAGCAATGTAGCGCCGGTTCTCTCAACAGGCTACCCAGTCGATATAGAGAGCCGGTCGGCGGATGTTATCTATGCCTTGGACATGTTCCATCATGTGAAAGACACTGGCGGGTTTCTGACGGAATTGCATCGTTTGCTAAAACCCAATGGCTCCCTCTTCATCGAAAGCGGCCATCAACCGCTGGATGGTGCTAGAAAGAAGATATTGAAAAGTGATTGTTGGGTGATTGTTAAAGAAGTGCAAAACCTGTTCGAGTGCAAGCCCAAAGAACATGGCAGCGCATAACCCTACGATCAACCGGACCAGCGAAAAAAGCCGCGCAGTCCGGTTAGCTCAACGTTAGACCAATCATTTCAAACGCAAATCATCAGAATTATTCATCCACCATAGGTGCTGACTTGTATGTGAAGTAAGTAAGCGGCAGTGCCGAATCCGGGCACAGATTATTTCTGCAGAAATCCTCAATGGAACACGATGGGAAAGTCCATACCTGAACCCCAGCTTACGGGGTACTGGGCCGAACCCCTGTGTTTCTCCGTGAGTTCCGGCAGACGATTCTTGACATAGTGGATGAGCCCCTCCACCGTTACTTTCTTCTCGCCCCTCTGTCCCTGGAGGCCCTCGAGAAGTGTGTAGGTGAAGACCCCGTGGCCCAGGGCCTTGATCTCGGCGGCGTACTGCTGATCCGTCGAGGCGGAGATGATGTAGGTCCCCGTAGAGCGGGCAAGCTGGACCAGGGCCTTTCGGGCCTCGGTGCTGCGCATGGCGAGGATGAGCTTGCCCGACTTGCACGCGTCGATCATCACGAAGACCTTCTGGGCCTTGCAGCGCTTGATGGCCTCGCTGATTGCCGTGTTGGAGATCCCGTCCCGCTTGAGGTCCGCTTCGATCTCCGGAGTGACCGCGTCATGGGGAATAAAGTACCACGCATCACCTACCGTATCCCCGTGCCCGGCAAGATAGATCAGCAGAGTGTCCTGAGGTTGGGCCTTCTTCTCGACCTCGCCGAAGAGGCGGCGGATGTTGGCTCCCGTTGCCTGGTCATTGAGCAGCGCGTAGACATGAACCTCCTTGAAGAGCCGTTTCACTCCTTCATTACGGAAAAACTCTTTCATGCCCAACGCGTCGGGTTCGGCATAGGTCAAGTTCAGGGCATTGTTCTTGTAGCGGTTGATCCCGACGAGGACGAGGTGCAGGTCGCTCCCGCGCTCGGCCCCGCGAAGGGTCACGGTAATTTCCATCGGGTTGCTCTCGATGCGGTCCTTGCTCAAGGCCATGGCCCGGAGCTGGTTGGGCCCTTCGAGAAGCGCAACCCGGAAAAGATATTCCTGAGTCTCACCTTCCTTTTTTACCAGTCTGCCCGCCTGCTTGGGAAGGACTTTCCCGTTCTGGAAGAGGAACACCTCGTCGATGCCGCCGCCCACGTCCTCGGCAACGATCTTTACCTCTTGCTCGACGTTGTCGAACTGCTTGCCCGGCAGGGGCGACAGGATGGCCACCTGGGGTGGTGGTTTGATCCCGGCCGCGAGGTTCGGTGCGGCCTTCTCGCCTAGCGCGGCAACGGCCGCCTCTGCGGGCTCGGCACTCTTGACGATCCGGGCCATGACCTCCGGGCGGTAGAACCTCTCGAAGAATCGGGAGACGGGATAGAACGTCGCTTCACGGTCCAGGCCGTTGTTTACGTGCCAGCCGATGAGCTCGTCGCCTCTCTCGCTGGCGTCGTAGTAGCCCGAGGGTGTCCACAGGACCCAGCGCTTGCTATCTCCGAGGGGCAGGAAGGAAAGAAGTTCCCTGCCGTCCTTCATCCGGTACCAGCGGATGGTGCCGTCGCTCAGTCCCGCTACGGCCAGCCGGCCATCCGCCGAGATGTTGACCGCTTTGGGTGCTCCAGGGATCACGCGATGCCAGATCTTCTTGCCGTTTTTGTCAAATCGATACAGGTACCACCAGGTCCCGAGAAGGAAGCTCCGATGATCGGGGCTGATGGCATAGGAAGTGGTATCCTGACTTTCTATCAAGACAAGGGGTTTGCCATTCAGTCTTGGGATTGCCCTGTGTTGAAGATCCGACAGTCGAATTTCTTCAGATCGGGTGATCGGGGCGGACAACCCGAGTGACAAAATCGGATTCGATTCAAGCTGCTTCGTTTCGACGGAAAATCTCTCCGTTGCTCCTCCCCGATTCTCATAGCTGTACATGACGACGGTGGCATCGGGAGAGATCAGAAATGTCTTCGGGCTGTAATGATCGAGGTCAGGTATGTGGGCGTACACTGCTTTCCCGCTTTTATCCAGAATGTTCATGTCCCCATTAATCGCGCTGTAAGCGATGCCGCCGTCCTGCAGTGCCAGAATGGAGCGGATCATGCTCCTTGTCTTCACGGGGACATATCGATAGGACTTGAAATCGCCGGTATCCCACCGGACAATCACATTGCTCTTCTCCGGATAATAATTTCCCGCCGTATAGAGAAACCTGCCGTCTGGCGACCATGACACGGCCGGCATATTATTCCCCTTCGCTTTCGGGACATCGGGAGAAACAAGACGGGAGAGATCAGTTGCAGAGAATATTCCGATCCTCGCAACATCGTTATATCCCAAGGCGATACGCGATCCGTCCGGCGAAAATCTTGCAAATGCGGGTTTGTCTTCGGGCGGCAGATGCTGCTCTGCTACGAGACCGAAATCCTCGTTGTAAAGCTTGAGAGATCCATCCAGGGATGATGCCACAAGCCAGCCCTTGGTATTGAAATCGAGTCCCATAATGTTCAATTGATAACCACGATCTTCCTGGATGAGAGAACAATTTAGCGTGGAGTCCTTGCGGTCAAAAGAGTAAACGCGAAGACCGCCAGTACCCCAGAGACCTGCGGCGAGTCGGCGACCATCCTTCGAGAATCTCAGACTCATGACGGTAATGGGCAGGCCGGATATCCTCTTGATGAGCTGGCCGCTTTCACGATCGAAGAAGTATATGTTGTAGGACTTATCGGCACTCCGGGAATTGCCTCCGCAGGCTATGGTGTTTCCGTCCGGCGAGATAGCCACGGTATGGATGATGCCCTCGGCGCCCTGTCCTATGGGTGGCCGCAGGATTTTTAATAGTTTGCCAGTAGAGAGGTCCCAGATGCGGACCGTCTTATCATTGGAACCCGTCACAAGAATCCGATTCCGCGCATCGGTCACCATATCCCTGATCATGGACGAGTGAATTCCCATTTCAATGGTCAGGATCGGCTCCGCCGGCTGCGGGTAAGCGTTGGACGGGAACCGAAACAGGATGGCGGCAGCGACCAGCAGAATCAGGGGTAAGGTTTTTGCACGGGTGCTCATGACCTTGCACCTCCCAGGATGCAGAGTCCGTCAACAAAGCGAGAAATCTGTCCATGGTCATCGAGTCATGTAAAATCAGGGCATACTGCTTTGCAACGCACCAAAGACAGAATGTTCATATGTGACCAATTTAGATTGATTATATCACAATCAAAGATAGAGTTCAGCCTGCAGTTCTGCCAAGCTTGAAGATACGAATCGCATTCCCTTCGGCAAACTTCTTGGCTGTTTCTGGTTTGAGTTGCCCCCGTAGTATGTGTGGGGTAGTTCATTCTGTGTGTTGGCATTCGCCCGAAAATATGCGAATGAGAATGCAATGGAAGGTGAGCTTTGTGTTCGGTGGGTAATCATTATCGAGAAGGCGAGGCAAAATGAATAAGAAGAAACTGGCAGTGATGATGGAGTGGCTTCGGCTAAGCGGTATAGGACTCGCCATTTTTCTCGCCTACTATTTGGGCAAAGACGCGATATCACAATTTCATATTATGGGGCCATTCGTGGTGATGATCATGTCCGGTACAGTGGCCTTTGAATCTCTGGTACTGGGTGCAGCGGCCTCTGAGAAAATTGGCTATGAACCCAATCGTGCATATCAGATTCAATCCGGTCTGGCCAATATGGCCACAGCCATCACCGCCTTGCTTGTGTATATGCTGGATTGGGGGCGATATGCGGATGCTACCATCGTCACCGCGATGCTGCTGTTTTTCACATTATCGGCTGTAAATCATATTGCCACAGCCATCATGGAACGGAACATGAAACCTGTCAATTTGCTGCGCCCGGCCATGGCCTTGCTATTAATTGGCTTCCTGTTTCCCCCCATGATCAAAGCGCTGACTCAGTAAAGCCTTGCACAGCATGTCCGGGAACAGAAACCGAACCAGCAAATCCACGGCTGAATGGAGAATACCTGGCTTATTCCGGCAGGAGGAAGCCCAATAATGTTGTTGACGGGACGGGAAAAATCTTCTATTTGTGGTGCAGTTTCAATGGATGCAAACCTGTCAAAAAAGCGGTCCGGAAGATTCACGCCTCAACGATAGAAACCACGCAATCAACCCTCAGGTAACGTACCCTTAGCCCCTTTGCCCCGGAAGGCGACAAAGCATTCGACAGCTTGGAGCGACGAACGGATTCCGCCCGTTCCCGAGGAAACGATGATTTCACAAGGAGGTGTCTTCTATGTCAAGTGATGCAACGGAAACCATGAAACCGGTTCTGGATTTTTATTCCCGATGGTCCAAGGAATCCTTCGACATGATCTCAAAGGGAATGGCGATGTACAACAAGATGAGTACAGTCTGGCCGGACGTCGCCGAGGGTTCAACGAAGGAGAAACCCGAAGAAGCCATGAAAAAATGGGGCGATGCATTCGGTGGCGCCTACAATGATTTATTGGAAATGTACACGCAGCCACTCCGGATGTTCAGTGCGGGCCAAGCCCCGGGGAAAGAGGTTTGGGAAGATGCCTTTGCACAATGGCAAAAGATGTTTTCCTCGGCTCAAGCCGGGTCGGCGTCTCCTGTCGGGTCCGATGATTTCGTGAATTTTTCGAAGCAATGGTTTGAGGGGTATTCCAAAATCTGCCAATCCTGGATCCAGAGCACGCAAAGAATGGGTGAGACCTGCAAGTTTGCCGTGGGGGAGGGAGAGAAGCCCGAATCCATGATGAATGCCTGTACGGAGATATCCGATCGATTCCTGAAAGAATGGTCCTCCTTTGTGTCGGAGCAGGGCAAGGCATTTTTGGCCCTGTGGAGATCTCGTCTGCCGGCGGAACAGACCGCACTGAAAAAAGGGAAAAAAGAATAACTCAGCGGCCGAAGGAAACCTTGTCGCCGGGCCCGATCCCGTTCCGGGAGAACCATCCCTGGTTTGTCTCGATCACATATTTTGCCGCGCCCGCCGAACGGTAGAGAATGCTTTCATCGAGAGGCCCGGCCTGATGGATGTTGAGGATGAGTCCGTCGGCGCCGACGAAGGCGATGTCGAGGGGGATGAAGGTGTTGCGCATCCAGAAAGCGAGCTCCTGAGGTTCCCTGTAGACAAAGAGCATGCCTTCGTTTTCCGGCATGGATTGTCGGAACATCAGACCCCGTTCCTGCTTTTCCAGCGTGTCGGCCACCTCAACTCGCAGCGTGGTCTTGCTAACGGTGATTTTCTTGAACGAAGGAGCCTTCGGGGCAGCCGAGGGGTCTCTCGCTTCCACAAGGCCGCACGGAATCGTCAGGAATACTACGATGACCAGTGCGAAGAGAAGTCGGATCGGAAATCGGCGGCCGTCAGGCATATTCATCCTCGTAGGCAACAAGCGGGCCTTCCATCATGCCTGTGCCTGGTATCGGGAGATGACCCGTTCCAGCTCCTTTTCGGCAACGGCGCGGATGGCAGCGAGGTTCTCCACTGTCGAGGACTCGAAACGAAGCACCAGCACGGGCTGGGTGTTTGAGGCGCGGATAAGCCCCCATCCGTCGGGGAAAAGGATCCGGACACCGTCGGTGTCGATGATGCGGTAGTCTTTCCGGAAGAACTCCGTCAGGTCGCGTACCACGTCGAATTTGATGTTGTCCGGGCAGTCGATGCGGATTTCCGGTGTGGTGATTGTCCGGGGCACGTCGGCGAGGATGTCGCTCAGCTTCTGATCCGTCCCGGAGAGAATCTCCAGGATGCGTGCCGCGGCATAAATGGCGTCATCGTATCCGAAATAGCGGTCGGCGAAGAACAGATGCCCGCTCATTTCTCCGGCCAGTACGGCCTTTTCTTCCTTCATCTTTCCTTTGATCAGCGAATGGCCTGCTTTCCACATGATGGGCCGGCCGCCGCGTGCCGCAATGTCGTCGTAGAGCCGCTGCGAGCATTTGACCTCACCGATGACGGCAGCACCCGGATTTTCCTTCAGAATGAACCGGGAAAACAGCAGCAAAAGATCATCGCCCCAGAGGATCTCGCCCCGGTCGGTGACGACGCCGATCCGGTCCGCATCGCCGTCAAAGGAAATCCCGATGTCGGCCTTCTCCTCGCGAACGCGGGCGATCAGGTCGACCAGATTCTCGGGAACTGTCGGGTCGGGGTGGTGGTTCGGGAAACGCCCATCCATATCGATGTTAAGGCAGCTGAGCACGCAGCCGAAGCGCTCGAGAAGGGGCTTTGCGAAGTGTCCGCCGACGCCATTTCCGCCGTCCAGGACGACGCGTAGTCCGGGGCGGACCTTCACATTTTCGAAAATGTAGTCGAGATAGGCTTTCGAGACGTCTTCGCTACGGGCCATTCCGATTCCCGAACGGAACGAACCGCTCTCGATGATGGACCTCAGATTCTGGATTTCGCTGCCGTAAATCGTGTCAGGGCCCACGCAGATCTTGAAGCCGTTAAACTCGGGCGGGTTGTGACTTCCGGTTACCATGACGCCACCTCCCGTATTCAGGTAACGCACGGAAAAGTAAAGCATCGGTGTGGCGCAGGTACCGATATCGATGACATCGATTCCGGTCGAGAGCAGGCCGTATTTTATCGCCGCGACAAGAGATCCGGAGCTGAGACGGCAGTCGCAGCCCAGTGTCATGGTTTTCACACCGCGGTCTGCGGCATAGGTGCCGACGGCCCTGCCGAGCTTCACAACAAGCTCGGGGCTCAGGTCCTTCTCGACGAGACCCCGGATGTCGTATTCTCTGAAAATATCACGGTTCATGATCCACTCCCGGTAAAAACAGCGTTCTTCCTTATCATAATTTTCATGTGCAGACAATCGTCTTCCGAAGAAATGAGCAAGTGGCCTGATGAATTACCCTGCAGCAAGTTGCGGGAATTCACCCGGAATGATAAAAAAACGATTGACAGGTCTTCGCGGAATCGGGTACAAGTGCTCAACAGGAAATAAACCTATGAACAGACGTTACATCGTGGGCAGCTTTTTCGCTTTTTTTGGCTTTTTTAGCTTTTTTGGCGAGGTCTGCCCGTAACGCCCGACAGAGACTGATAACAGGGGCCGTGGGCAGACCGAAACTGCCCACGGCCTTTTTGCAAACAAGGCCGTGACCATCACGGCCTTTTTTATTATCAAGGGGAGGAAAGCACGATGAAGAGCTCGATCATGAAAGGAATTACCGGCCTTGTCGCCGCCGGTCTGCTGATGCTGCCGGCGTCAGTGGGTGCGGCGACATCGATCAAGGTTGGTGCTGCCATCAATCTCACCGGTCCCGCGTCCACCTGGGGGCAGTACCACGCCAAAGGAACCCAGGACTATCTGCGCTACGTCAATGAGGTCAAGGGCGGTGTGAAGGGAAGACCGTTCGAATTGATCCTCGTCGATACGGGGTACAAAGTGCCCGAGGCCGTTGCGGCCGTCCGAAAGTTCGCGATTCAGGACAAGGTCGACATGATCGCCACCTGGGGTGCCGGAGAGGGGCTTGCGGCAAAACCCATTATCCAGGGCTACAAAATCCCAACAATCAACTATTCGACAAGCTGGGAGCTGCTGGAGAAACCCGTCGCTTATATGTATCTTCCCTTCGGCAGTTATCGCCTCGACTGCGAAGCCGTTCTCGACTACATCAAGTCCATCCACAAGGGAAAAGAGCCCCCCCGGGTCGGGCTGCTCACGTACAACAACGCATACGGGCGGTCCATCCACAGGCCGAGCCAGGAATATGCAAAGGCGAACGGCATCCAAATCGTTTCCATCGAGGAGTTTCCTCCCAAGACGGTCGATCTCACGACGGAGATGCTGCGCCTGAAGAAGAACGGCGCCGACTATGTCTTCATGCAGATGCTTCCCGCCACCATCGTCACGGCCTTCAAGAGTGCAGACCGGATTCAGTACAACCCGCAGTATTTCGGGACCTGGACCTCGACCGATCCGGACTTCTTCAAGCTTGGAAAAGGGATTATCCGCGACCGGCTCAAGATCCAGTTCCCCGGCGGACTGCCCGGTGACAAGGGCACAGGCATCGAGACGCTCCAAGATCTCTGGAAACGCTACAAGACCGTGAGCCGTTTCGACGCCGCCTACTGGGAAGGGGTTGTCGTGGCCATGATCATGGAGCGGGCGGCCCTGCGCGCCCAGGAAAAATACGGCAATGTAGATCGCGAGACGATCAACAAGGCCATGGAATCTTTCGTCAATGAGGATTTCGGCGGACTCATGCCGAATGTGACGTATACGAAGACGGACCACGGCGCTTCCTTCCGGGGCCGCATCGTCCAGGTCCGGGAGGACGGGTCATTCAAACCGCTCACGGATTTTTACACGCCCGGAAAAGAAGCGATTCGACATCTGAAGTAGGAGACGGGACATGAAAGCCTTTCGAGGGGAGCCGACCCTCTTTGCTGCAAGACCGCCGGAGAAACGTCAGGCGGAGCTCGTCGTGGAACGTCTGACGCTTCGCTTCGGCGGTATCACGGCGGTGAGCAACGTGGACCTGAACGTCCGGACCGGGGAACTCGTCTCCGTCATCGGGCCGAACGGGGCGGGAAAAACCAGCCTGCTGAACTGCATCACCGGGTACTACAAGGCGCAGGCGGGGCGGATCCTCTTCAACGGAAAGGATATCTCCCATCTTCCCACGCACCGACATATTGAACACGGCATCGGCAGGACCTTCCAGAACATCGAACTCTTTCCGGGCATGACGGTCCTTGCAAACCTGCTGCTGGCCCGTCACCTCCATTGCCGATACGGACTGGTCGCGGCTTCTGTTTTTTCGAAACAAGCGAAAGACCAGGAGATGCGGCAGCGGAGGATCATCGAGGAGATCATCGACTTCCTCGAGATTCAGTCGATTCGCAAGAAACTTGTCGGATCATTGCCCTATGGCATGCGAAAGCGGGTGGAATTGGGGAGGGCCCTCGCCCTCGAGCCGAGATTGCTCGTTCTCGACGAGCCCTTTGCCGGGATGAACCTGGAAGAGAAGGAAGACATGGTCCGGTTCCTTCTCGATCTCTCCGAGTCCTGGGGGCAGACCATGATTCTCGTGGAGCACGACATGTCGATCGTCATGAGTATCTCCAAGAGAATCCTGGTCCTCAATTTCGGAGAAAAACTTGCCGAGGGGACCCCACAGGAGATCCAGGCAAACCCCGACGTCATCCGCGCCTACCTGGGAGACGGGACGGAAACGGAAAATGACGCGGCCGGGGCGGGAGGTGGAAGGTGACCATCTCGCGCATGCAGCAACGCCTGAACGGCAGCAGTGAGCCGACGAAGATCGATGCCGGTGTACTGGATGCCTATGAAAAATGCACTCTGCCGCAGATCCTGGCCGGGCAGGCCAAGCTCCTCGGTACTGAGCATACGGCGATCCGGGAAAAGGCCTACGGGATCTGGCAGGCCTACAACTGGGAAGAATATTTCCGCTTCGTGAAGCGAACGGCACAGGGACTCCTCCGACTGGGCGTTCGGCGCAGAGAAAACGTCGCCATTGTCACCAACAACCACGCCGAGTGGCTTTTCAGCGAACTGGGCGCCCAGGCGCTGGGCTGCGTCACGATCAATCTCTTCACCTCGTCCATAGCCGACGAGCTGGCCGAAGCGCTGAAGCGCATTCAGGCCTCCATCGTCATCGTCCAGGATCAGGAGCAGGTCGACAAGCTTCTCGAAACCCGTTCCAGGCTCGGATTCGTCAGGTACGTCATTTACATAGATCCTACGGGGATGCGCAATTATCGATCCGATCCCTGGCTTCTGAGCTTTCGGGATCTGCTCGAACGGGGCGATGAACTGGAACGGGAACAACCGCAGCTATTTCCGGCCGAGCTCGCACGGGGGCGTTCCGAAGATGTGGCCGTCATGATCCAGACCTCAGGGACGACGGGGCTACCCAAACTCGCCATGCTCACCCATCGAAATTTCACGGCCATGGCGCGCAAATGGCTCGCTGCGGCGCCCATCGGTATCGGCTCGAACTGGCTGTCCATCACGCCACCGGCCTGGATTGTGGATCAGGTCTGGGGTGCAGGTATCACCCTGACCGGCGGGCTTACGATGAACTTTCCCGAAACGGGAGAAACGATCGAAACGGATTTCCGGGAAATCGGACCGGACGTCATCGTCTCCTCGTCGCGATTCTGGGAGGACCTGGCCTCGAAGATCCGGGTCCGGATGGCCGATGCCGGCATCGTCAAGCGGAAACTCTTTCAGATGGCCGTGCGGGTCGGCCAGAGGGCCGTGGACCGGGAAGCGAAGAAAGAACCTTTGTCACCGGGATTGCGAGTGATGCTGCGTGCCGCGTCGCTGCTGGTTTTCAGGCCGCTTATGGATCGTGTGGGGTGCCTGTGCATGAAGAGCGCCTACACAGGCGGCCACCCCATCAGTCCCGATGTCATCCGCTTTTTCCGCGCCTGCGGACTCAACCTGAAGCAGTGCTACGGCCTCACCGAGGCGGGAGGAATTTTCCAGGTACAGCCCGACCACGAGGTGAAACCCGAGACGGTGGGAAAGCCCCTGCCGGAGACGGAGGTCCGGATCGCTGAAGACCAGGAGGTCCTCGTGAAGAGCGCCTCAAATTTTGCGGGTTACCACAACGACTATAAGTCCACCGAGGAGGCCTTTCGTGACGGCTGGCTCCGTACCGGCGATGCGGGCTACCTGGATCCCGACGGCCACCTGGTTATCATCGGCCGTAAGGAGGAGATCATCCGGAATAAATCAGGGGCGGCATTCTCTCCGGATTTTATCGAGACGCGTCTAAAATTCAGCCCCTATATCAAGGAGGCGGTCACCTTCGGTGAGGGAAGGCCCTATATTGCGGCCTTCATTAACATCGACATGGGCAATGTGGGCAACTGGGCTGAGGACCGGATGATTCCCTACACGACGTACACGGATCTTTCGCAGCAGCCGCAGGTGGAGCAACTCATTCTCGAGGACATCCGGGCGGTGAATGAGCGACTGCCGGAGTATATGAGGATCCGAAAGTTCATCCTCCTTTACAAATTACTCGACGCCGACGACGAGGAGTTGACGAGAACAGGAAAAGTACGCCGGCGCTTCGTATATGGTCTTTATCTCAATCTGATCGAAGCGATGTACCGCAACCTCAAGACGCTGGAAGTCAAGAGTCAGGTCCGCTATCGAGACGGACAGGTCGGAAAAATCGAGACAACGGTCCGTATCATCGACGTGCAGGAAGGAGCGTAGCATGGATTTTTTCATACAACTTCTCATCAACGGGATCAGTATCGGGTTTCTCTACGGCCTTTCCGCCATGGGCTTCGTGATGATCTTCAAGTCTTCGAGTGTGCTCAACTTCGCACACGGAGAAATCCTGGCCTTCGGCGCTTTCCTGTTTCTGGCCCTGGTGACCTGGGCGCAACTGCCCATCTGGCTGGGTTTTCTCGCGACGCTCGCGGGGACCTTCATCCTGGGGTTTGTCATCGAGAGAATCTTTTTGAGGCCGCTCATCGGCGAGCCCCTGATCCAGGTCATCATGCTGACCGTCGGGCTTGCCGCCATGTTCAAGGGCGGAATGCTGCTTGTCTGGGGAGGGAATCTCTACACCTTCCCCGATTTTCTGCCCGAGGGGCTGGGCATCAGCTGGGGCATTGTCCAGGTGCCGCCGGTGTACGTGGCGGCCGTTCTCATCGGAAGTCTCTTCCTGCTGATGTTCGGGCTTTTCTTCAAGTTCTCCTCCCAGGGGATCTACATGCGGTCCGTGGCGGACAACCAGCCGGCGGCGCTCTCTCTGGGAGTGCATGTCAGGCGGGTCTTCGCGCTCTCCTGGGCCATCGCGGCCCTCGTTGCGGGCATCAGCGGGATCGTCCTTGGGATCATCAACGGTATCAACGTCCACGAGCTGTCCTCCATAGGGCTCAAGGTCTTTCCCGTTGTCATCCTGGGAGGCCTCGACTCGATTGGCGGGGCCATCATCGGCGGTCTCATCATCGGGCTGCTGGAAACGTTCACGGGGGGATACCTCTCGCCGTCCTTGAGAGACATTGTGCCCTACATTGCGCTGGTGTTCATCCTGCTCGTGAAGCCCTACGGGCTGTTCGGTCTGGAAGAAATCGAGCGAGTCTGAGAGGTTTTTGAAACACGCTCGCCTGCGGCGTTCCCGTATATGGAAAGGTAAACGATGAACAAATTGCGGTTTCATCCCTGCGGAAACTACAAAACGACGTACCGGGAAGAACTGGCCGTCTTCGATACGGATTTCGGCAGGATCTGGATCGTGATCGGGCTTGTTGCCCTCTTTGCCGTTGTTCCCTGGATCGTCAGCCCCTACATGCTCTACGTGGTGAACCTTATCGGGATATCTGCCATTGCGGCACTGGGGCTGAATATCCTTGTCGGCTTCACGGGGCTCATCTCTCTGGGCCACGGGGCCTTCTTCGGTGTCGGTGCCTACGCCGCGGCTATCCTCGCAGCGACCTGGGGGGTCCCCTTCCTCGCTGCTGTGCCTCTGGCGGGACTCGTCACGGCCCTTGTCGGGATGGTCTTTGGAATTCCCTCGGGCCGTTTGAAAGGGCTCTATCTCACCATCGCGACGCTTTCGGGACAATTCATTATCGAGTATGTCCTCGTCCACTGGGAGAGCGTCACCGGTGGAACCATGGGGATTACACTTCCCGCCCCGTCCCTGTTCGGAGTTTCCATTGTCGGCGATCTGAGCTTCTTCTACGTTATCTATGCGTTCGTGGTCATCATGATCATTGGGGCGGTAAACCTCATGCGAACGCGATACGGAAGGGCCTTTGTGGCCATCCGGGACAATGATCGGGCTGCCGAAGGGATGGGAATTCCTATCTTCCGGTACAAGCTGCTCTCCTTCGCCGTGAGCTCCTTTTATGCCGGTGTCGCAGGTGCGCTTTTTGCGTACTACATGATCAGCATCACGGCGGAGCCGTTCACGTTGGGACTTTCCGTAGAATATATCGCCATGATCATCATCGGCGGCCTGGGGAGTATCCCGGGAGCCCTGTTCGGCACTGTATTCATCACGCTGCTCAACGAGGGCTTGCGCTGGGTGACGGACATGATCATGAACATGGGAGGGCTGGCCGGTGTTGAGCTGACCCTGGCGCCCCTGCGGGAATTTGTCTTCGGTCTGGCCATCGTGCTCTTCATCCTCTTCGAGCCGAAAGGACTGGCGGAGGTGTGGCGAATTGTTCGATCGAACTTCAAGTTATGGCCGTTCTCCTATTAGGAAGAGGGGTTGAGGGCTGCGGGCAGGGGGTAGGAAAAGGATCTGAAAATATGGTTGAGAACAAGCTGCTTGTCATCAATAATATCAGCGTCGTCTATTCCGACGTGATCCAGGTTCTGAAGGGAGTGTCCCTTTCCGTCGAGTCCGGGCAGATTGTCTCGCTCCTCGGGAGCAACGGTTCCGGGAAGACGACGACGTTGAAGGCCGTCTCGGGTCTCCTGAAACCGGAAAACGGGAACGTGACCGAAGGGAGCATCCTCTTTGACGGGAAGGCGATTCACAATCATCCGCCCGAGACCATCACGCGGGCGGGAATCATCCAGGTCCTGGAAGGACGCCAGCCCTTCAAGTATCTCACCATCGAAGAGAATCTTCGTGTCGGCACGGCAACGCGCTGGGGGAAGCCCTACAAGCAGGACCTCGAAAAGGTCTATCACTACTTTCCGGCGCTCATCAATCGTCGCAAGACGCTCGCCGGGTACTGCAGCGGTGGGGAGCTGCAGATGCTCGTCATCGGGCGGGCGCTCATGGCGCACCCTCGTCTGCTCCTGCTGGACGAGCCATCGCTCGGCCTGGCACCTCTCATTGTCCGGGAGATCTTTCAGATCATCGAGCGGATCAACCGGGAGGACGGCACGACGATTGTCCTTGTGGAGCAGAACGCAAACCTGGCTCTCCAGATCGCCACGTACGGATACGTCATGGAAAACGGCAAGATCGTCATGGAGGGTCTCGCCTGCGACCTCCGGGAAAATCCCGATGTGAAGGAATTTTATCTGGGCATGGGGGCTGCGGGGACGGCAAAGTCCTACAGGGACGTCAAATCGTACAAGCGCAGGAAAAGATGGCTGTGACAGAGAGGCTGCGGGGTACTGGGTGCAGGGTGTAGGGGAAGGAAAACGATTTGTCGATGGCGGGGGATGAAATGGGAGTGAAAAAGCGATCACCGTATTTCGATGAGAAGGAAACAAGAAGCCCGGAGAAGCGCCGTGATGCCCATGCGGCGGCGCTGGCCGCCATGATGCGGCTGGCCGTAAAAAAATCGCCGCTGATAAAGCGGCAGCTCGAAGTCCTCGGGCTTACGCCGTCGAAACGGAACGCCTTCAACGTGCTGAAGAAGCTTCCGATCATCTCGCGGGAGAAACTCGTCCAGATGGAGATCGAAAACCCGCCCTATGCAGGCCTGGAAAACCCCGATGCGCAGGTCGATCGGATTTTTACCTCGCCGGGACCGGTCTACGAGCCACATCTTTCAGAATCGGACCTCATCTGGGCCAGGGCTTATCATGCCGCCGGATTCGGGCCCGGGGACGTGGTGCTGAACGCCTTCTCCTATCATCTTGTGGCGGCGGGCCTGACCTTTCACAGCGGCCTCAGGCAGGTGGGTGCCACCGTGATCCCTTCGGGTGCGTCGAGCACGGCCATCCAGGTGCAGCTAATCCGTGACCTCCAGGCGACGGGGTACACCGGGACGCCGAGCTTCCTCAAGGCCATCATCGACAAGGCAGAGGAGATGGGACATGATGTCAGAAAGGACTTCCATCTCCGTAAGGCCTCCTTTGCGGCGGAGCCGCTTCATCCGGTACTCCGGACGGAGTTCGAACGGACATACGGGATAGACACCTACCAGATGTACGGGGCGACCGAAGTGGGTGATGTCGCTTTTGAATGCCGGGAGAAAAACGGCTGGCACGTCTGCGAAGAGGTTTTTGTCGAGATCGTCGACCCCGAGACCGGAAAAGAAGTAGCGCCGGGGGAGCTGGGTGAGCTTGTCGTCACGAGGCACAACAAAATATTCTTTCTCTTCCGCTTCGGAACCGGCGATCTGTCAAGGCTGATCGCGGATCCCTGCAAATGCGGCAGGACCTCCTACCGGCTTGCCGGTGTGGCCGGCAGGGTGGGGGAGGCCGTCAAAGTCAGGGGGATGTTCGTAGCGCCGAGCCAGTTGAAAAAGATCGGTGAACGATTTCCCGAGTGGAAATTTCAGCTCGTCGTCGGTCGGGAGGGAAACCGGGATGTGCTGGCCGTAAGGATTGCAAGACCGGAAACGAAACGAGGTAAGGAAGACCTTGCCTCGTTCGAGACGGTATTTACCGAAATCTGCACGGTCCGCATCGACCGGATCGAAGAGGTCGCACCGGGGGTGCTCGGCGAGGGCTACAAGTCCATCGTCGACGAACGCCGCTGGACATAGGGGGAATTACTTTTTCACCGCCGACAGAACTTCCCGGATGTCGGGCAATTCCCGGATGGGATAGACCTTGATCCAGGCGACCTTGCCCTTGTCGTCGAGAAGGATGTTCGCGCGTTCCGAGAAGCCCTCCGCACGGAACAGGCCGAGAGACGTCGCAACCTTCCCGTGGGGCCAGAAATCGGAGAGGAGCCGGGTCTTTCTGATTTTCAGTGATTTTGCCCAGGCGGCCTTGCAGGGAACGCTGTCAACGCTCAACCCTAAGGCGACGGCACCTGCCTTCTCAAAGATCTTCAGGTTCTTCTCCAGGGCCTGCATCTGCTTCGCGCAAATGGATGTCCATGCAAGAGGGTGAAAGGAAAGAAGCACCTTCTTTCCCTTGAAAGCGGAGAGCGTAAAATCCTGACCATTCTGGTCCTTTAGCGTGAAGTCCTTGACCTTTGTTCCCACCGATAGGGATTTTCCTGCCATAAATTCCTCCTTATGCCCCGTCAACTCCGTGATGCTCTTTTTTTCGGAACCACCCCTCGGGGTCCTGAAAATAATCTTCCGTATCCTTGAGCGAGAGGAAGTGCTGTCGCTCCATTTTCGAGAGAAGCTCGAAGAACGCCTTTTCTTTCGGGTCTGACGACGCGTCACGGAGCTGGGCATAGAATTTCTCGCCCTTTGCCTCGAAATCCAGAGCGGTCCGGACGGCCTTCAGATCGTCGTCGTCTCCCGGGGCGGACGCCTGAGCCTTCAAAAGAAAATCCCTGAGGATATCCTTCACGACGGTTCCCTTGACCTTCACGGGAAGCGACTCGGGCCACTTCTGCTCCGATGTCCAGCGGGTGTGGATCTCCTTGAGGCGCTCGTAATGTTCGAGCTCGTCATCGGCAATCTGCTTGAACATCGATTTGCCAAGGGAATTACGGCAGCGCTCGGCGCTCTTCAGGTAGAACTCCCGTTCCCTTTTCTCGTTGGTCAAGGCCAGCTCGAGCGCATTCAGACGTTCTTCCTTTTTCATCGGGCCACTCCTTTTTCATGAAGGGATTGTATGACCACTAAGAGTATACCAGATCGCTTCGATCCCGGAAAAGGAATATTTCCGTCGCAGGAAACCATTGCGTACGCGCTTGTAATCCCGGAATTCCTGTGGCAGAATTGCGCGAACTGCTGCCCGAACCCTGATTCCATGGAAAGGACTGCGAAGCGGTAAAGACGATCGCCGTGAAGGACAGCCATGAGAAGGAAGATGCTTTACGCCCTGCTCATCCTGCTCGTCATTGTTGCCGCAGCGCTCCTCTATCCCGTATTCAAAATCAGACTGTCCGCCTCCGTGGTCGAGCCGGAAGCCCGCTTCATTCCGGGCTCAAGCGAACAGGCCCTCCATGCACATGTCCATGCCCTCAGTGTCGGCATCGGGTCCAGAAGCATGCACGAGTACGGGAAACTCCAGGACGCCGAGCGTTACATCCGGACATTTCTCCAGCAGAACGAGATTCCCTTTTCGCTTCAGGGCTACGATCACGAGGGACGGCGTTACCACAACATCGTTGTGACGCTCGAAGGCGGTTCCCGTCGCGATGAGTCGATCCTCATCGGGGCCCATTATGACAGCGTCAACGGAACGCCCGGCGCCGACGACAATGCCAGCGCCGTGGCGGTACAGCTCGAACTCTGTCGTGTCTTGAAAGAATATCGTCCTGACCGGACCCTGACGCTGGTCTTTTTTGTCCTCGAGGAACCGCCTGCCTTCATGACGGAGTGCATGGGCAGTCACGTCTATGCGAAACAGGCCCGTGATCGCGGGGAGAACATTGTCGGGATGATCTCTCTTGAGATGGTGGGCTACTTCGACGAAGCCGAGGGAAGCCAGGCCTACCCCGTGCCCGGCATGCAGTGGCTTTACCCCAATCGCGGGAATTTCATCGGCGTTGTCGGGAACATCAACTCCCGCGAACTTACGCTAGCCGTGGCCGAATCCCTGAAGGCCGGGTCGTCGCTTCCCGTCGAACACCTCGTGGCGGTGCCCTTCATTCCCGGTGTTGGATTGTCCGACCATGGTGCATTCTGGAAAATGGACTTCCGGGCGGTCATGGTGACCGATACGGCCTTCTATCGCAACCCCAATTATCACACCGAAAAAGACACGATCGGGACGCTTCGGTTCGATAGGATGTCCGAACTTGTCCGCGGCATGGTGCACGTTGTGGAGTATCTGACGAAAGCAGACGGAAGGAAAACGTAGAAAGACAAACGGAGCAAAAGGAGAGCGCTTACGCCCGAGACGCGGATGCTGCGATGTCTCGGACTTTGAGCTGGATGCTCGAGGACCCGTTCCAGTAATTGATCTGCGGGGTGAATGCGATATCCAGACGGACCCCTTCGATGCCCTGGGCATAATCCCCTCTGTTGAACCAGATGGAGTTGCAGGAGACCCCGTCGCCGATGACTCGCATCTTGAGGTGCTTGTTGCCCACGACCGTGGGTGATGAAACCTGTACGTTCCGGGCACAGAGAATCGGTTCGGGGTTCCGGGTCCCGAAGGGCGCGAGCCTGTCGAAGTGGGATACCAGCTCGTGGGTGATCTGGCTTAAGCTGCACTGGGCGTCGATGAAAGTTTCCGGAAGCAACTCCTGAACGACGAGCCCCCCCTTGACGATCCCCCCAAGAACATCGCTCAACCGTTCGATGTCGCCTTCTTTCACCGAGATCCCTGCGGCAAATCGATGTCCTCCATAGGAGATCAGGAGGGGATCGCAGAGCTTCAACCCCTCATAGAGGTTGAATTCGGCGATGCTTCTGCCTGATCCTTTGCCGATGCCGTCCCGGAGGCTGATCAGGATCGTGGGACGATAGAAGCGATCCACGACGCGAGAGGCCACGATTCCGATGACACCAGGATGCCATTCGGGAGAGGCCAGAACGATGGCCCCTTTGTCCTTCGTATCGCCCATGGAATGGATCCGGGCAATGATTTCGTCGAAAATCCCCTTTTCCAGGCGCTGGCGCTCCCGGTTGCAGCTTTCAAGGCGGGCAGCAAGCCGCTGGGCTTCGATGGGGTCGTTCGTGAGAAGAAGCCGCACGGCTTCATCGGGAGTCCCGACGCGACCGGCCGCATTGATCCGAGGGATGAGCGCGAAAGAGGCGACACCGGAGTCAATCACCGTGTTTCCAAGGCCTGCCGTGTCCCGAAGGGCCTTCAGGCCCACCCGGCGATCCTCGTTGATGAGCTCCAGACCGATTCGGGAAAAAATGCGGTTTTCATCCACCAGCGGTGACAGATCGCCGATCGTCCCCAGGGCAACGAGGTCGAGATAATCCTTCAGATTGGGATAAGGCCGCTTGCCCCAGAACCCGATGTTCCGCAATCCGCCCCGCAGCGCGATCAGGAAATTGAAGACAATCCCGACACCGGCAAGCGGCTTGAAGGGGAAAGAGCAGTCACTGCGGTTGGGGTTGATGACGGCAGGCGCATCGGGGATGGCCGACGGGACTTCATGGTGGTCGAGGACGATCGTATCCATGCCCTGCGAACGGGCATACGCGATCTCCTCGCGATCCGATACTCCGCAGTCGACGGTGATGATGAGGCCGACATTCAACGCCTTCAGCCGGTCGATGGCCGTCCGGTTCAGGCTGTACCCTTCGCTGACCCGGTCCGGGATATAGTAGAGCGCGTCGCCGTCAATTTCCTGCAGAAAACGGTAAAGGACCGCAAGCGAGGTGATTCCGTCGGCGTCGTAATCACCGTAAATTGCCACTTTTTCCCCGGCCTGGATGGCCCGGATGAGTCTGTCCACACCGTTCATCATGTCTTTCATGAGGAAAGGGTTGTGCAGATCATGAAGAGAGGGATTCAAATAGCGATGCGCCGTCTCAAGATCGGTGTAGTTCCGGTTGATGAGAATCTGGGATACAATGGGATGGAGTTTGAATTCCTTAGCGAAAAGGTCCTGCAGGGTTTCTTTTGTTTCGGACAGTTTCCATCTTGTGAGAGGCAGCATAGAGACATGATCTTCCACGGGCCTGTTCGCAGGCCTGCCTGTTTTCGAAGGCCTGTCGCGGCAGAAGCTATATTAGCAGCGCCGGTCTTCCTGTCAAGAGAAGAATTAATCGCCCTTGATCTTTGGAAGAGCCGATGTTACTGATATTGCAGATATTTTGGAGATGCCCATCATGATCGGATGCCGCAAGCGTTTTTTCCGATTGCCGACTCGTCATATTGCCCATTTTCAGTTCATCATGGAGGGTCACGATGGGATCGTCACGGTAACTACCGTTGACGCTAGCGCAGCCGTTTTGATGCTCTGCATTCCTGACGGTGTCGAAGAATACGTCGATGCTGTGCTGAAGATCTTGAAAGAGGAAAACCCCTTCCCGTTCCAGGAGGTTGATCGTTGGAAAGGGGGAATTAGATGCTGCTGAATACCCACACATGGATTCTGAGGGAATATGCCGGGGTGAGCCTTTGCAGGGACAACCTCGACGTCCTCCTCTACAATGTCATGCCCGACATCCTTCCCATCCACAGGGACATCACGCCCGAAATGACCCACCGGATGGAGCGCCTCATGGTTGTTCCCGCCGTTCATGCCAGGGCGCGCTTCATTCAGTTCCATCTTCTCGTGGACGATGTCTCCCATCACGGCCATATCACCAGGCGAGGTCACGAACGGTTCGAGAATGCCTGCGACGGGTATGCCTATCGCAAGGGGGCCTCTCTTGTGCCGGCCATGGTCGGCCTGCACGGAAATCAGGGGATCACGCTGTCCCTAGAAGAGGCGCTGTACCGGTCGCATCTGATCATCGAGATGGCCGTAGACCTCGTTGTTTACAAACGGTGCCCGGAGATTGTGGATCTTTTCTCGGAAGCCGTGGAAGTGACCCTCGAAAATCATCTCGGCGGACTTGTCGAAACGCTCGGCTGGGCATACTCAATGCCGGAGGCGCTTGTCAGGGACGCCGTCCTGCAGGGCATGGCGGCGTATCGCAACGAGATCCTGAAACGGTCGGTGAGTCTCGAGGGCAGAACCGATCTGTTCCTCCTCAAATTCTACGGGGGGGCGCAGGACGAAACGGTACGGGCTGGCATCCGGGATCTGCTGCAAATGGGCATCGAATGCGTTGTCGACTCCGAGGACTTCCTGTCGACAACGCTGCAGGAGATTTCCAGGGCTGGTTTTGACGGGAAGCTATAGGGCCTTGCGCACGAAGCCCGACCGCAGGCAGCGGGTGCAGACTTTCATCCGTTTCACGGAACCTTTCTGATCGACAACCTGAAGCTTCTGGAGATTGGGATACCAGACCCGTTTTGTTTTGTTGTTGGCGTGGCTGACATTGTTGCCCACCACGGGCCCCTTGCCACAGACATCACAGACTCTAGCCATAGCACACACCTCGAAAAAAAATAGTCCGTCTATCTAAACCAAAGAACAGGATAATGCAAGTGTTTTTTAGTTTTTCATGGACGGGGGCTGGCCTGTCGACTCCAGGACGAGCGTCCAGATGTTGCCCCTGGGGTCGATCATCTTCCTCTGGTCGGCGACGGCCCGGAAGGGCAGGTGTACGTAGGTGTCGTTGACAAGGCCCACGAGCATTCCCGTCTTTCCGGCCATCCCGGCATGGACGGCATATTGAGCCAGAACCCCGCAGAGGATGCTGTCGCTGGCGTTGGCCGGTACACTGCGGATAATGTAGCTGGGGTCGATGTACTTCAGATTGATCTCCATCTTCTTTGTCTTGAAATAGTCCTCGATCTTTTCCTTCAGAAATACCCCGATGTCGTTGAGCTTGATGTTTCCCGAACGGTCACGGCGGACAGGTCCTTTTCTGGCAAAAAGATGCTGCCCGGCGCCCTCGGCCACGATGATGACGGCGTGACTTCTCGCAAGAAGACGCTTTTCAAGCTGCCGGAGGAATCCCTTCTCTCCGATCAGATCAAACGGTTCTTCCGGAATGAGGACAAAATTCGCATCTCCCTGGGCCAGTGCCGCCGATGCGACGATGTGACCGGACTGACGACCCATCAACTTTACGATTCCGATGCCCATGGGAGCACCTTTGGCTTCCACGTGGGCGCACTGGATCGTCCTGACGGCCTCGGAGATGGCCGTGTCGAACCCGAAGCTTTTCTGGATGAGGACGAGGTCGTTGTCGATGGTCTTGGGGATGCCGATGATGCCTATTTTGAGCTTTCTGCGGGCGATCTCCTCGGTGAGAACCTGGGCCGCCTTCATGGTGCCGTCACCGCCGATGAGAAAAAAGAGGTTGATATTCATTCTCTCCAGCGCATCGGCCAGTTCCCTGAAGTCCTGGTTGCCTCTGGAGGAGGAGAGGATACTGCCGCCGAGATCCTGAATGTCCTTCACTATATCGGGTGTGAGCTCGAGAAAGTGATGGCCGTAACGTGGGATCAGACCCTGAAAGCCATACTTGACGCCGACGATATTCCCGACTCCGTAGCGGAAATGAAGTTCCATGACCAGGGCCCGGATCACGTCGTTGATCCCCGGACAGAGTCCTCCGCAGGAGACAACGGCCGCCTTGACCTTCGAGGGTTCGAAGTAAATTTGATCGCGCGGGCCGGCAACCTCCATGGACATGGATGAGCGAGGCCTGAAGGAGAGATCGTTCCGGACCATAACGTTGATATCGCTGAGGATTCGTTCCCTGTCACTTTTGAAATAGCCGACCGTGAGCGGCGACGGTATCCTCGGCACGCCCAGGGTCTGTATCTTGAAATCCCCTTCGATTTTTTTCATATCTCGGCACCTCCGGATACACGGTAGCCTGCCTTCATCCCGGACAGGACTTCTCCTTCAAAGCCCAAACCTGCAAAGGTTATTCCACCGGTGATCAGGACGTTTCGATGGGGAGACCTCATCGGAAGCGTTGCGAGAGCGGGAAGAAAAGGACCTGAAAAGCGATACCGCGGATTTACGACCTGCTGGTATTGACGGGACACCTCGATGGAGCGGTCGATGTCCATGAATGCGATCCGTTCCCGAAGGAAAGGGAGGAAGCGATCCAGCGCCGTCATCATCGCAGCGGCCGCTGCCTTGAGCTCGACGTCATCCATGTCCACGGGCGAGCGGGGCAAGAAGGCCGTCACCGTCAGCGTCCGTTTCCCGCGGGGCGCGAGTCCGGCATCGTCGGCCACACTCGATTCCAGGAAGAGAAAGGGTCCTGCCTCTCCGTTCTCCGGTGCTGACGGATCCGGTACGAAGATGATGTATTCGCTCATCCGGTCCGGCAGACAGCGGTTGTCGACTCCCATGTGGAGAGTAAAGGGGTATTGCGCCGTTTCAACCCTGCGAAGCCGCCGTGCAAGCTTTGACAGTTTCTTGTCCCCGGACAGCAGGATCGGGAGGGCCGGGGATTTTGCGCTGATCACCAGTTCCTGTCCCACGACGCTGATCGGCTTGCCTTTCGGTTTGATGTCCACCTCGATCTTTGCTCCGGCCCGGACGGCGGTGATGCTGCAGCCCGTGAGGGTTTCTCCCCTCAGGTCCTCGAAGCGTTTTCGGAGTTGGCCAAGCAGGAGGTGCTTTCCTCCGAAATGGTAATACAGCCCGCGCCAGGGAAGCGAAAGGAGATAGGCCGAGGAGAGGGGTTTGTCATGATTGACAGCCTGGTTCGAGAACAGTGTAAGTTTCGAAGCGAACATTCTTCCCAGCGATGGCATCGCCTCGAAGCCACGGAGTTTCTGCGAAAGTCTCCAGACGTCTCCGAGGAAGAAGGGCATGTCGAGCCAGTTCTTCATCAGGCCTTTCAGCGATTCGTCCCCCGTCACCATCGATTCACGGATCGATTTGTCCAGGGTCTCGCAAACCTTGGCAACGGAAGAGTACAGATTTCCGATCTGTCTTCCTTCCGAGGGATACTCCCGGCTGATGTCGCTGATGAGAGCATCCCTGTCGATGAAAAAGTCGACGCGATGCTCCGGCAGGACCACCTGGAATGCGGGGTTCAGGGGGGAGATTCTCGCCGGGTCGGGCTGAGGGATGTTGAGTTCCGAGAGCAGCTTCGAGACGATCTGTCCGGAACCGAAGCCGCTCCAGGGAAAAGGGTCAATGTTGAACGTAAAGTCCGATAGGGTGAGGCTGTCTCCGAGGCCGCATTCGGACAAGAGCAGGGTTTTGCGTCCGTAGCGGGCAGACAGCAACGCGGCGATAAAGGAACTGAAGTCGCTGCCGATGACGATCACGTCGAACATGGTTGGCAATCCTTAACGCAGACCTTCTTGTCACATGCGATTATGATACCGGCGGGATCAAAAGTCAACGACGGGCGGGTTGTGCCGGGGGCTGTCTTCCGGAAGCGGGTAATCCTTGACGCGTACCCTGCGACCCTCGACCTGCAGCCTGTCCTCGGCATAGAGCTTGATGGCCTCCGGGTATATCCGGTGCTCCTCTTGGAGGATTCGCCGGGACAGGGTCTCCTCCGTATCCGAGTCGAAAACGGGGACAACCGCCTGGATAATAATGGGCCCCGTATCAATCCCTTCATCGACGAAGTGAACGGTACAGCCGGAAAACTTGACGCCGTAATCAAAGGCGTTCCTCTGGCCGTGCGTGCCGGGAAAAGACGGCAGGAGCGCCGGGTGGATGTTCATGACGCGCGTGGGGAAGGCGCGCAGAAAACGAGGCGAGAGAACTCTCATGAACCCGGCGAGCACCACCAGTTCAACATCATGCGCCTTCAGGACTTCGATGAGGTTGCCGTCGTATTCTTCGCGACTGGCAGAGCCCCGGTGCTCAACGACCGTGAAGGGGATGCCGTGCTTCCTGGCCCGCTCCAGAGCGAAGGCTTCGGCATTGTTGCTGAGGATGACACGGATACGTGCCGGCAGGATTCCCTTTTCGATATTGTCGATGATGGACTGCAGGTTGGAGCCGCTGCCCGAGACCAGGACGCCAAGATTCACGATTTTCGACATGAATGCTACCCGATATGCCTTCTCATGCCATGATCACGGGTTGGGAATCTTTCTGTCGCTTTTCGACAGACCCGAGCAGGTAGGCTTTTTCTCCGAGGGCGCCCAGCCGTTCGATCACCTCGGGAGCGATTTCGCTGTCGACGATGATCATCATGCCGATTCCCATGTTGAACACACGGAACATTTCTGCATCTTCGATCTGACCTTGCTTCCGGATGGCCGCGAAGATCGGCAGCTCGGGCCAGCTGCCGCGCTGGATTATGGCCGAGCAGCGTTCCGGAAGAATGCGCGGGATGTTGTCGTAAAAACCCCCTCCCGTGATGTGGACGATGCCTTTCACGCTGAAATTCTTGATGAGATTCAGGATGCTCCGAACGTAAATCCGCGTGGGCGTGAGAAGCTCTTCGCCGACGGGCAGAAGAAGACCTTCCACCGGATCATTTGCCGCAAGCCCGAGACGGTCGAAAAAGACTTTTCGGGCCAGGGAGAGCCCGTTGCTGTGGATCCCGCTGGAGGCCAGGCCGATGATTTTGTCACCGATGCCCACCCGGGAGCCGTCAATCAGCTTCTCCGCTTCGACGATCCCCACGCAGAAGCCGACCAGCTCGTAGTCCCCTTCATCATAAAATCCCGGCATCTCGGCCGTCTCACCACCCAGCAGGGCGCATCCCGCATCCTTGCATCCTTTTACGACGCCTTCGATCAATTGCCTGCCCGTCTCGATATCGATGGAACCGGCGGCAATGTAGTCCAGGAAAAAGAGGGGCTCCGCACCCTGGACAATCACGTCATTGACGGACATGGCAACCAGGTCGATGCCGATCGTGTTGTAGCGTTTCATCATGCGGGCGACGTTGAGTTTCGTCCCCACACCGTCCGTCGAGGCGACGAGGATCGGATCCCGATACTTGACCTTGTCAAGATGGAAAAGGCCCCCGAAACCGCCGAGGCCCCCCATGACCTCTTTCCGGAAGGTCGTCTTGACGAGCGGTTTGATCACATCAATGAACCGGTTTCCCTTGTCAATATCGACTCCGGAGTCCTTGTACGAAATCTGCTCCCCCATGAGCACTCCTTTATGTATGGAAAAATGAAAGAATGGATGGCTTGAGACCATACGGCGGAAAATTGGCTGCACCATATCCGAAAACATCGAATAAGTCAATGTGATCCTGATGAGCGCGGGCACGGCACGATGCTGCACCGCCAACTCCCCGCTTGAGAAAAAAAGGAATATTTGATAACCATATCAAAGTGTTTCCTCTGCACTGAGAGCGTTGTATTGCTGTTCGCAGGGAGAACATCCGTGAACGACATTGGGGCGAAAGCCGACAAAGACCATCCATCATGGAAACACTGAAACAGGCCCTGGAGAAAATCGAGAGTCCCCTCCGCTTCTCTGCAGGAAATGATTACCGTAACCTGTCCATCATCCGGGAATTGGAAGGACCTCTGCGGAAAAAAACGGCCGATTTCCGGGAGATCGTCCGTCAGCGGGTAAAGGATCCGGAGGAACTCACCCGTTTCGAACATCTCTTGTCCCAGATGGATGAACTTTTTTCCGGATTCGAAACGGCACCGTCCGAGGAAAAACAGAGAAGGGTTTCCGGCGGACTGGAACGAATCGGTATCCTGAAATCATTCCTCACCCGGTGGTCGGAGACGGGCGGCAGCCATCCGTCCGACGTCATAAAACGGGAAGCGCGGGAATCCCTCGAAGCGGCTATCGCAAAATTGGAACTTCCGGCCCAGTTTGTGAAAGGGGTCGGACCGAAGATCGGCCTGATTCTAGCCCGCAAGGGCATCAAGACCGTTGAGGATCTGCTGTACTTCCTTCCCCGAAAATACGAGGACCGGCGCTTTATAAAACCGATCGCCAAAACCGAGGAGGGGAAGAAGGAAACGATCATCGGCGATGTGGTCCGGGCGGAGATCCGCCCCTATCAGAGGCGTAGGGTCTTTGAGGTATTGCTCCGGGATGACTCGGGAACCCTGACGGCGAAGTGGTTCAAGGGCAACTTCACCTACCTTAGAAATACCTTCAAGCAGGGTCTCCGGGTAATCCTGACGGGCGATGTGAGGCTTTATCGGTTTGATCTCGAGATGATCCATCCCGATTACGAAATCCTTGAAGAGAGCGATGACAGCCACCTTCATTTCAAACGAATCGTGCCCATTTACTCCGAAACGGAGGGGATCGGGCAGAAACAGCTGCGGCGCATCCTTCAGCACGCCGTCGAAGAGTATGCGCGCTTTGTCCCGGGGCCGATCCCCCGCGACATCAGCGAGCGTCAGGGTCTCATCGACATCATCGAGGCCATCCGGTCGGTCCATTTCCCGGGGGAGAAGGAGGACATCCACCGGCTCAACGACATGGAATCGGCGGCCCACAAAAGGCTTATTTTCGATGATTTCTTCTATTTTGAACTGGCCATGGCCCTGAAGCACAAGGGGAACATTCTCGACGAGGGCATTGCCTTTCGGACCGGGGGCGAACGGTCGAACAGATTCCCGGCTATCCTGCCCTTCGGGCTCACGGCGGCGCAGAGCCGCGTCATCGATGAGATCCGCAAGGATATGGCGAGGCCTTCGCCCATGCACCGTCTCCTGCAGGGGGATGTGGGAAGCGGCAAGACCGTCGTGTCCATGGCGGCGATGCTGACGGCGTGCGAAAACGACTGCCAGGCCGCCCTCATGGCGCCGACGGAAATTCTCGCGGAGCAGCACTTCCGGAACATCCGGCAATGGGTGAAGGACCTGGGGCTCACGGCGGCTCTCTTACTGGGAAGCACACGTTTGACCGAAAAGGAGGACCTTGCCCGCCGGATCTCGGCGGGCGACATTCACATCGTCGTCGGTACCCACGCCCTCATCCAAGAGGGGGTGGAGTTTCGAAAGCTTGGTCTTGTTGTCGTCGACGAGCAGCACCGCTTCGGCGTCGTGCAGCGTGCGCTGCTGCGCGCCAAAGGAACGAACCCGGATGTGCTGGTCATGACAGCCACCCCCATTCCGCGGACCCTTCTCATGACCGCTTACGGGGATCTGGACATCTCAGTCATCGATGAGATGCCACCCGGCAAGAAGCCCGTCAGGACGAAGGTCTTTTACGAGAAAGAGCGTCCCCGGGTGTATGAAATCATCGGGAAGGAAATTGCAAAGGGAAACCAGGTGTTCGTCGTTTATCCCCTGGTCACGGAATCGGAAGCCCTTGATCTGAAGGATGCCACCCGGATGGCCGAGCATCTGCAAAGAGATGTCTTCCCGGCGCTTCGCGTAGGCCTGGTCCACGGCCGGATGAAAAGCCAGGAGAAAGACGACGTCATGAAGGCGTTTAACGAAAGGCGCATCGACATTCTGGTGGCAACGACAGTGATCGAGGTGGGAATCGACATACCCCGGGCCACCCTCATGGTGATCGAACATGCCGAGCGTTTCGGTCTCGCACAGCTCCACCAGCTTCGGGGCCGGGTGGGCCGGAGCGACATTCCGTCGTACTGCATCCTGATGACCGATTCCAGGGGATCGGAGAATGCCCGCAAGCGCCTGCGGATGATGGAGCAGACCAACGACGGCTTCCGAATAGCCGAAGCGGACCTTGAGATCCGCGGGCCGGGAGATCTCATGGGGATCCGCCAGTCCGGTTTCCCCGATTTCCGGGTGGCGAATATCCTGCGCGACGGTAAACTCCTGAACGATGCCCGAACGGAGGCGTTTATGCTGGTGGAAAAAGACCCCCGGCTTGAGCGACCCGAACACGCAGCTCTCAGGGAGGTCCTTCTCCGGAAGTGGGAGGAACGGCTTGAGCTGGCCCGGACGGGGTGATGACCGGATGCCGAAATTGTTTTGACAAAACAATGATTTTTACTATAATCACTGACTTCCATTCCGGGTATTCTCTCCCCGGGCGGAAATTCACTCCACGCAAGCGCAGATCGTTGACGCAAACGTTTTTTGATGTCAGGAGCAGGTGAGATGAAGACCATCTATGCCGGGTTGATCGGGTTCGGCAATATCGGCTCGGGCGCCGTGAAGCTGATCATGGAAAACGGCGGCCTCATCGAGAAGCGCCTGGGGGCCAAAATCGTCATAAAAAGGATTGCCGATCTCGATCTGAAGACGGCACGCCCGGTGACGGTGGACAGGAAAATCCTGACCCGGGACGCCCGGACCATCCTGAAAGACCCCGAGATTTCCATCGTCATCGAACTCATCGGCGGCTACGAGCCCGCAAAAAGCTTTATCCTTGAAGCCATCCGGCAGGGAAAGCACGTGGTGACGGCCAACAAGGCACTCCTGGCTACGCACGGAAACGAAATATTCAAGGCCGCCGAGCGTCATGGAGTCGATCTCGGTTTCGAGGCCAGCGTCGGGGGGACCGTTCCCGTGATCAAGACCCTTCGGGAGAGTCTTGCGGCGAACCGGATACGCTCCATCTTCGGCATCCTGAACGGCACGACGAACTACATCCTCACCAAGATGACCGACGAGGGGAGGAGCTTCAAGGCCGTGCTCCGCGAGGCCCAGGCCCTTGGGTTTGCCGAGGCGGACCCCACCTTCGATGTGGAGGGAATCGACACGGCCCACAAGCTTGGAATCGTGCTGGCCCTGTCTTACGGGAAGAAGGTCAATCTGAAGGACATCTACCGGGAAGGCATTACGGGGGTGAGTCCACAGGACATTGAATTCGCCAGGGAACTGGGATACAAAATCAAGCTTCTGGCCATTGCCATCCAGCGCGGCGACGCCATCGAGGCGCGGATCCACCCGACCATGATTCCGTTTGATCATCTCCTGGCCAGCGTGAACGGCAACTACAACGCCCTTCACATCCGTGGAGATGCATCGGGATCGGTGTTCCTCTATGGACAGGGATCGGGAATGATGCCCACGGCAAGCGCCGTGGTGAGCGATCTCATCGACATCTCCCGTGACATCCTCAAGGGAGTTTCGCGCCGCGTCCCGTCACGGTCCCTTTCGGAGGACAAGATCGAGGATATCGCGCTGATGCCGATCGATGACATCGTGAGCAATTATTATTTCCGTTTTTCGGCTCTTGACCGCCCCGGTGTGCTGTCGAAGATATCGGGGATCCTCGGGAAGCACAACATCAGCATTTCCGCCGTCATCCAGAAGGGCAGGGCCGAGGACAAGGCGGGGTCGGTTCCTGTTGTCATGACCACGCACGAATCCCGGGAAAAAGATGTCCGGTCTGCCCTGAAGGAGATCGAGCGACTCGCTGTCCTGAAGGGAAAAACGATGCGCATCCGCATCGAGGACGACAGACTCAAATGAAATATGCAGTGCTCCTGGGCGATGGCATGGCGGACTGGGCCGTCGAAAGCCTGGGTGGGAAAACGCCGCTGGAATACGCGAAGATCCCCCACATGGATCGGATCGCGCGGGAGGGAACCGTCGGCCTCATCGACACGATCCCGAAGGGCTGCAAACCGGGCAGCGATGTGGCGATTCTTTCCGTACTCGGCTACGATCCGGTTGCCTGCTACACGGGACGCGGGCCGCTCGAGGCAGCGAGCATGGGTATCCGGATGGACCCGGGAGATCTTGCCTTCCGGTGCAACCTTGTCACCCTCGGAGCGGGACTTGATCCGCTCATGGAGGATTTCACGGCCGGGCATATTACGTCGGCCGAGGCCCGGGAGATCATTCTGGACCTTGACCAGAAACTCGGTTCCGGACGTCTGAAATTCTTCCCCGGCGTAGGCTACCGTCATCTTCTCGTGTTGAAAGGCGGGGGGGCCGTTGTCGAGACAACTCCGCCGCACGACATCACCGGGCAGGCCACAGCCGCGTATCTGCCCAAAGGAAAAGGGGCTGAGGAGCTTCTCGCACTGATGTCGCGATCCCGGGAGGTCCTCGAGGATCATCCTGTGAACCGGGTCAGAAGTGAAAAGGGCAAGAGAAGAGCAAATGCCATCTGGCTGTGGGGACAGGGCGGCAAGCCGGCGATGGAGCCGTTGACCGATAAATTCGGCCTTAGCGGAGGCATGATCTCGGCGGTGGATCTTCTCAACGGTCTCGGAGTCTATGCGGGGCTTGAGGTCCTGAAGGTGGAAGGAGCCACAGGCTATATCGACACGAATTATGTCGGAAAGGCCGAGAAAGCCCTCGAAGCCCTGCAGGAGAAGGATTTTGTCTTCCTACACGTGGAAGCGCCCGACGAAATGGGCCACGAAGGGAACGCCGAGGGCAAAGTAAAGTCCCTGGAGGATTTCGACGAGAAGGTCGTGGGTACCGTTCTTGCGGGGATCGAACGATTCGGCGATTACCGGGTGCTTGTGCTGAGCGATCACCCGACGCCGGTGGCAAAGAAGACTCACATCTCAGAACCCAGCCCCTTTGCCGTTCTGTCTTCCCTGGCCGCTGAGAACCTGAAACGCGGTGAAGGATACAGCGAGAGATCAGGAAGGGAAAGCGGTATCCTGGTATCCCCCGGCTGGCAACTGATGGAGGGTTTCATCGGGGAGTGGAGACGATTTATTGAAGACAGGCGTCGTTAATCTCCGGGTTATTTACGCCGATACCGACGCGATGGGGATCGTGTACCACACGAACTACATCCGCTGGTTCGAGATCGGACGGACGGAATTGATGCGGGAAGCAGGGGTCGTTTACAGCCATCTCGAAAAGGATGGGTTCTTCCTGCCCCTGACGCAGCTGTCCTGCCACTATCTCTACCCGGCTCGCTATGACGACAGGGTTCTCGTGGAAACCCGGATCGAATATTTCCGGCGGGCCAGCGTGAAATTCGCCTACGAGATATGGGATGAAAGACGGGAGAGGCTCCTTGTGGAGGGCTCGACGGTCCATGCCTTCCTCAATCGGGAGGGCAAGATCGTTCGGGCACCGGCATGGGTGGGCGACATCTTTGCATCGATGCAACAGAACTGAGAACAGACGGAGAAAATGCAATCATGGCAGCAGCAAGAATGGAGAAGAAAGATCTGGATCAGCCTGACGCCTTTCAGGAGGCCGCCGGGAGGGTTCTGGTCTATGCCAGGGAAAATCGGCAGAAGCTGTACGCGGCCTCCGGTGTGCTGGCCCTTGTGATCATGCTCGGGGCCGGGTATTTCCTCTATTCCTCGCATAACGAAACGGAGGCGGCCAGGCTCTATTTCGAGGCGCGGGTCAAGGCCATGCGATCCGATCCCATGGGAATGGGACTCGCCACGCCCGAGATCATCAAGTCCCTCGACGGTGTCGTGGAAAAGTATTCATCGACCGAGGCTGCCCAGAGTGCACGATACGAGCTGGGAAACCTCTGTTTCACGGCAGGGGAATTTGACAAATCGATTTCCGTGTACAAGACCTTCATCGAAAAAGCGGGTTCCGAAGACATTCGGAAAGTCTATGCCGGCTTCGGGATCGGTTATGCCTACGAAGCGAAGAAGGAATACGAGAAGTCCCTGGAGGCATTCATCCGCGTCGTAGAATCCAAGCCCGGCAATGTCCACGAGGGCATCGGCTATCGGAACATCGCACGGATCTACGAAGAGATGAATGACCGCGGAAAGGCGCTGGAGTACTACCGCAAGGCACTGGATAAGACCAAAGACCCATCGGCCTCGTCCCTGCTCAAACGGAAGATAGCGACACTGGGATAATCACCCATCACGGAGAAGACAAATGCAGGAACTCATGTCGGGAAACGAGGCGATTGCCCGAGGAGCCTACGAGTGCGGTGCCACTTTCGGGTCGGGCTACCCGGGAACGCCGAGTACGGAAATTCTGGAGGCCTTCGCGCAATACAAGGGCGTTTACGCCGAGTGGTCGCCCAACGAGAAAGTGGGACTCGAAGTGGCCATCGGGGCCGCCTTCGCAGGGGCCCGTGCCATGGCGGTGATGAAGCACGTCGGCGTCAATGTGGCGGCGGACCCGCTGTTCACCGTTAGCTACACCGGGACCAACGGTTCTTTGGTGATCATCACGGCCGACGATCCGTCGCTCCACAGTTCGCAGAACGAGCAGGACAACCGCAATTACGCGAAGTTCGCCAAGATTCCCATGCTGGAGCCTGCCGACAGTCAGGAGGCAAAGGAATTCGTCCAGATCGCATTTAAGCTCAGCGAGACCTTCGACACACCGGTCTTTTTGAGGACGACGACCCGCGTGTCCCACTCCAAATCCGTCGTCCAGGTCGAGGATCCCGGAAAAGCGGAGGATCGAACCGAAATCCGTCATCTGCCCCACAAATACGTCATGGTTCCTGTCAACGCCCGCGCGAGGCGCATCGAGGTCGAGAAACGCATGCAGGGACTCCGGGACTGGGCGGAGACCTTCGCAGGAAACCGCATGGAGCTGGGCAGCACGGAGGTGGGGATCATTACGGCGGGTATGCCCTACAACTACGCGAAGGATGCCTTTCCGGATTATTCCTATCTCAAGCTCGGCCTGGTACATCCTCTGCCCGAGAAGATGATCCGGGAATTTGCATCGAAGGTGAAGAAACTTTACATCGTCGAGGAGCTGGACCCCTTCATTGAAGAACAGGTGAAGGCCATGGGGATCGAGGTAACGGGCAAGGCCGTTTTCCCCTACACAAACGAATTCGATCCCGGAGTGGTCGAGAAGGCCATCTCCGGGAAATCGTCGGCCCCGGACGTGCCCCTGCAGATGATCCCGCCCCGGCCGCCCAACCTCTGCCCGGGCTGCCCGCACCGCGGTCTTTTCTACTCCCTCGGGAAGATGAAGGCCTTTGTCGCGGGAGATATCGGCTGTTACACCCTCTCGTACATGAAACCGCTCTCGGGAATGGACAGCTGTATCTGTATGGGGGCGAGCATCGGGATTGCCCACGGGATGAGCAAGGCCCTCGGTGAAAAAGGGAAGGGGAAGGTCGTCGGCGTCATCGGCGATTCCACCTTCATTCATTCGGGGATCACCCCCCTGTTGAATATGGCCTACAACCGCAGCGATGCCGTCATCATCATCGCCGACAACCGCACGACGGCCATGACGGGCATGCAGGAGCACCCGGCCACGGGGTACACCCTTCAGGGGGAGAAAGCGAAGGAACTCGATTTTGCGGCTCTCGGGAAGATCCTCGGCATCGACAGCGTGGAGATCATTGATCCGCTCGATTTCAAAAACACATCTGACGTGCTGAAGCGCGAGCTCCAGAAAGAAGGGAACTCGCTGATTATATCCCGTTCGCCCTGCGTTTTGTTGATGAGCAAGAAGGCAGGCAAGGCAAAACATTTCGTCATTGATTCGGAAACGTGCATCGGCTGCAAAGTATGCCTCAGTTGCGGATGTCCCGCCATATCGTGGAAAGATTTTGAAAAGACAGGCATGCCCCCGAAAACCGAACGAAAAAAGCAAAAGGGGATCGCCGAGATCGATGCGGCCCTCTGCACGGGCTGTACCTTCTGCGAACAGCTGTGCCGCCAGGAAGCGATCATGCTGGAGGTTGAATAAAGCCATGGAGAATACGATCAAGAACCTTCTGCTTGCCGGGGTAGGGGGCCAGGGAATTCTGCTGGCCAGCGATATCCTTTGCAAGGTCATGATGGAAAGGGGTTACGACGTAAAAAAGAGCGAGGTTCACGGCATGGCCCAGCGCGGCGGCAGTGTGACCAGTCACGTTCGCTATGGAAAAAAGGTCTATTCGCCCCTCGTGAAAAAGGGCGACGTTGACATCATGATTTCCTTCGAGAAACTGGAATCCCTGCGATACCTGGATTACTTGAAGCCCAGTGGAATCGTTCTCATCAATGACGAGGAAATCTATCCGCCTTCCGTCAATCTGGGTGAGGCAGACTACCCAAAAAATATCTACGACAGTATACGAGCCCGGTTCGGCGGGAGCAATGTGAAGGTGATCGCCGGTCCCGAACTCGCAGTCAGGGCCGGGAATCGAAGGGCCGTCAACACGGTGATGCTGGGAGCCATTTCCCGTTATATTCCGGAGGTCAGTGCAGAGGAGTGGAAGAAGATTCTCAGTGGGGTGCTGCCCGAAAAGGCCTTGGAGGCCAATCTCAAGGCCTTTGATCTGGGGCGTGCCGCCTGAACGCTGCTGGTCGGTTTCAAGACCTATTGACGAGCGGCGTAGGTGGACCTATTTTAGCAAAGAGTAGACAAAGGGCGAATGTTGAGAAGATATCATGGCAGACGATTATTATAAATTGCTGGGCGTCGATAAGAGCGCAAGTGTCGATGACATCAAGAAAGCCTACCGGAAACTGGCGCTCAAGTTCCATCCTGATCGGAATCCGTCCGATAAAAAACGGGCCGAGGAAAAATTCAAGGGGATCAGCGAGGCCTATGCCGTCCTGAGCGATACGGAAAAACGCAAACAATACGATGAGTTCGGAACGGATGCCTTCCGCCAGAAGTTTTCTCAGGAAGACATTTTCCGCAACTTCGATATGAACGATATCCTCCGAGGGTTCGGATTCGGCAATCTCGGGGGGCAGTTTACCGGGTTCGGCGGAGGCGGCGGCGCAGGCGGAGGCAAGCGGCGTGTTTATCCGCGGCAATCCGGCGGAGGCGGCGATCCCTTTGCCGATCTTTTCGGGGAACAGCAGGCCTATCATCGACGCCAGGCACCGCCTGAAAAAGAGCAGGATATTGAGTATACGTTGTCGATCTCGCTTGAAGAATCTGTACTCGGAGCGGAAAAAAAACTTTCTCTGAAGAAGGGCGATATCACGGAGGAAGTCAGCGTAAAAATCCCTGCCGGAATTTCGTCGGGGAAGAAGCTCCGTCTTGCCGGAAAAGGTCTTCCGAGTTCCTATGGGGGCTCCGCGGGTGACCTATTTCTGAATATCAATGTTCTCCCTCATCCAATCTTTTCCAGGGACGGTGACGACCTCTATGTCGAAAAGACAGTCGGTTTCTCCCAGGCCTGCCTTGGATCAACGATCGATGTTCCGACGCTGAGCGGCGGGGCGAAACGTTTGAAGATCCCGCCTGGTACTCAGAGCAACACAAAAATACGAATGAAGGGATTCGGGGTGCCGTATCTGAAGGGTGAGGGTCGTGGAGATCAATTCGTACGCATCTTTGTCGATGTTCCAAAGAAACTGAATGCCCGCCAGATCGATCTCGTCAAGAAGCTCTCTGACGAAGGTCTGTAGTATTATATCATTTACAAACAGCAAGTCAGTGAAGTTATATCAAGCTAATTATTAGATATAATTGATGTATATAATGATATTGTAACGCTAATATATTGATAAATAATAACTATATTCTCAATTGTTTTTGTACATCTCGGAGGAATGATATTCCAGTGAAAAATAAGAGGTCGTGAATGCGAGGATATATGTCTGATAATATATATTATGTAAACTTATAGATATGCATCCCGTATGTGTATATTGGATCTTTTCATGCGCTCTTGATCTCCATGGAACCCTGGGCGGCCATGGTATCGCCAGTCACGATGAGTACACCCAATACTCCCTCGATCGACATCGCAGTTTTCAACCCTTTCTTCATGTCCTTTCTGCCCTTGATGACATTCCCAACTGCTGTTGCGGCCGCATCGGCCAGGACCGTCGATTTTGATTTGATGCAGACGGCATCGGCAGAACCGAAACTCAGTGAATGCCCGACCGTCCCCGATGAGGTGCAGATTCCCACTGGTGATTCATTAGAATGTACGTTCAAGGCAATTCTACCGCTTAGCGGCGAAGTCCCCGCAAAGAGACCGATCGTTACATCTTCACTGATATTCAAATAGATATCACCGCCATTCTCAACGATTACATTACGGCTATATCGAAGAAGATCCCGGCCGACATATTCCGCGATGGCGCCGGCGACAGATGCCATGGGGCCTACTCCGGCAGTTTTTGCAGCCCTGATCATATCCTGGATGATAGCGGGAGCAAAGCTGTCGGCATCAACGGGAATCAAGGATGACCGGAAGGCCGGATGAATCTTGATGTATTCCTCAATTTGTGCGCGGTATTTCAACGTAGACTGGAAAGCCTGTTGCGAGAGATTCGAATCAGCCAGAATAAAGAGGTCCGTTTCACTGATCTTAACGGAAATACGATAAAGATTCCGATTCGTTATGGAGCTGCGATAGGATCTTACGATATGTTCCGGCAACGTCGTTCGGCTCGTAGCAAGGTGACTGCGCTGTTAATGAAACTTTGTCGACCCGGGGCCAAGTAGAAGCTCAACCTCTTCTTTCAGGAGATCTGAGATATTGATCTTCGAACGGTTTCCCAGATCCACGACGGTTTCGCTCTGATTCGGAAGGATGAGGTGAAGGTAACAATCATGTCGACCGGGGTGTTTTCCGCAGATTTCTCTGAACATTTCAAGATGGCCGCCGTCCATGCGGCTGGTGTCAAAGAAGACGTGGATGGCGCTGAAGCTCACGCCTTCGTATTCCGTGAGCCGATGGATTTCGGTGACGATCAGGCGCGTGCTTTCTTCTGCGACATCGAGAGAGCCCTTGAAAAGCAGTGGTTCGTCGGAATCCAATAGCTCCCTGTTTTTCTTATAAATATCTGAAAAAACGATCCCGGTTAAGGACCCTTTGAGGTCTTCGATGGTCACATAGGCCATCATGTCTTTCTTTTTTGTCGGAACTTCACGTTTGTGGCTCACAATGCCGGCAATGGTGACCGAGTCCTTGTCTTTCATTTCGGAGATCTTCTCTGAATCGGCGTCGGTGATGAGCATCAACTTGTCTGAATACCGCAAAAGCGGATGTCCTGTGATGTAAAACCCGAGGGTTTCCTTTTCATGCAAAAGAACATCGACATGATCCCACTCCTCGGTGTCGGGAAGAAGGTCTTTTTCGCTGGGGGTCACTCCCGAAGAGGAAGTCTCGGGTCCGTCAAAGAGGTTCACCTGATCACTGAGCTTCTGATCCTGCGTCCTCTGGCCGAATTCCATGCAGCGCTCGATGTTTTCCATGAGACTGCGCCGGGTGTACTTCAGAGAGTCAAAGGCTCCACACTTAATGAGACTCTCGACGACGCGCTTGTTGATTTTCCTGAGATCCACGCGCGCGCAGAAATCAAGAAATGACTTGAACCATCCTTCGCGATTTCTTGATTCCATGATGGATTCTATGGCGCTTTCCCCGACGTTTTTGACGGCGGCGAGCCCAAAACGGATGTTGTCCTTGTCGACGCTGAAGTCGTGAACCGACTGGTTGATATCGGGCGGAAGAACGTTGATCCCCATTTCCTTGCAGACGCTGATGTGCTTGATGACCTTGTCGCGGTTTCCTTTTTCGCTGGTCAGCAGTGCCGCCATGAATTCCACAGGATAATGGGTTTTCAGGTAGCCCGTCTGGTAGGAGATCATCGCGTAGGCTGCGCTGTGTGACTTGTTGAACCCGTATCCGGCAAAGGTCTCCATCTGATCGAAGATCTTCCTGGCCTTCGCTTCGGGAATCCTGTTCTTGAGGGCCCCTGTCATAAACTTGGGCTTTTCCTTCTCCATTTCGGCGGAGTTTTTCTTACTCATGGCCTTGCGGAAGGTATCGGCTTCGCCCATGGTATAGCTCGCCAGGGCGCTGGCGATCTGCATAACCTGCTCCTGGTAGAGGATAACCCCGTACGTCTCCTTCAGGATGGGTTCGAGCGCGGGCACTTCGTATGTGCTTTTTGTTTTGCCCTGTTTGCGGGAAATGAATTCCTGAACCATTCCGCTCTTCAGGGGACCCGGGCGGTAGAGGGCGATAAGCGCGATGATGTCCTCGAAACAGTCCGGCTTCATGCCGACAAGGATCTCCTTCATGCCCCGGCTTTCCAGCTGGAATACACCGTCCGTTTCCCCCTTCGACAGAAGCTGGAATGTCATGCGGTCATCCAGAGGGATGTCGGCGATGTTCATCTTGATGCCCCTTCCCTCCTCGATGAACTTCAGGGCATCGCGAATGACGGTGAGCGTCTTGAGGCCGAGGAAGTCGAATTTCGTAAGCCCGGCAGCCGAGAGATCGTTCATGGAAAACTGGGTCACGATGTCGTCATTGGGGCTCTTGCAAAGGGGGACCCGCTCGACGAGCGGCTTGTCGGAAATGACAACCCCTGCGGCATGTGTGGAGGAGTGCCGGTTGAGGCCTTCCAGGGAGCGTGACAGGGCCAGCAGCCTTCGGACCTTCTCATTGTTCTTCTGTTCTTCCTGCAGCCGGGGTTCCTGCTTGATGGCGTCGTCCAGGGTAATGTTCAGGACGTTGGGAACCAGCTTGGCGATCCGGTCCACTTCGCCGTAGGGCATGTTCAGGGCCCGACCCACATCCCGGATGACCGCCTTTGCCTGCATTTTTCCGAAAGTGATGATTTGCGCCACGCGGTCGCTGCCGTATTTTTCGGAGACATAACGGATCACTTCGTCGCGACCTTCCATGCAGAAATCGGTGTCGATGTCGGGCATGCTCTTCCGGTCGGGGTTCAAAAACCGTTCGAAGAAGAGTCCGTAGCGGATGGGATCGATCTCGGTGATCCCGATGGTGTATGCAGCGAGACTGCCCGCTGCGGATCCGCGGCCGGGACCGACGGGGATGTTTCGGCTCTTCGCGTAGTTGATAAAGTCGGAAACGATGAGGAAGTACCCCGCAAACCCCATGGATTTAATGATGTCGAGTTCCCTTTCGAGACGCATCTCATACTTCTGCCGCAACGAAGAATCTTGTCCTTGAAGGATCTTGGGCATGAATTGCTCAAGCCCTGCCTTGGCCATATCCCGCAGGTGCTCGTCCAGTGACCGGCCCTGGCCGATCTCGAAGTGCGGCAGGAAAATCTGGTTGAAGTCAAGTTTGAGATTGCACTTCTCCGCGATGACCACGGTGTTCTCGATGGCCTCCGGGCAGTAGGAGAAAAGCTGCTTCATCTCGTCGGGAGATTTGAGATAAAAGGCGTCCGTGGCGAACTGCATGCGGCCGGGGTCGTCCATGGTTTTGCCGGTCTGGATGCACAGAAGCACTTCGTGAGCCTCGGAGTTGGCCCGATCCAGGTAATGGCAGTCGTTGGTTGCGACCAGCGGGATGGACAATTCTTTGGAGATTTCCATGAGTCTTTTATTGACGAGAGACTGTTCCGGGATCCCGTTCTCCATCATCTCGAGGTAGTAATTTCCCTCACCGAAAATTTCACGATATTGCCTGGCCGCCGCTTTTGCCCCTTCGAGGTCCCCCTTGAGAATCGAGTCGGCAACTTCTCCGTGCAGGCATGCACTGGTGGCGATGAGGCCCTCGCTGTGTTTCGCCAGAATTTCCTTGTCGATTCGGGGGCGATAGTAGAACCCTTCGAGAAAGCCCGCCGACGTGAGTTTGATCAGGTTGCGGTAGCCCTGAAGGTTCTTGACCAGAACGATAAGGTGACGTGCCGTTTCCCCCGGTCCCGCAGAGGTTTTATCGAACCGGCTCCTGGGAGCCACGTAGAGTTCGCAGCCGATGATGGGCTTGATTCCAGCCTTGTAGGCCTGCTGATAGAAATCGACAGCCCCGTACATGTTGCCGTGGTCGGTGATGGCCACCGCGGGCATCCTGTACTCCCGAGCCTTCTTGAACAGGTCGGCAAGACGGATGGTCCCGTCCAGCAGGCTGTACTGCGTGTGCAGGTGAAGATGTACGAAATCGACGTGCTTCATGGATGTCCAGCGGCCTGATCGATGGAGCGACAGATAATGCGTGCGGCCGTTCGTGGAATATTTTCAAGCGTTCCCGTTTCGGGATAACAGGATGGATGATCGAACAACTCCCGGTTCAGGAAACGACTAGTCGAGCCGGTAGTTCGGGGCTTCCTTCGTGATGATCACGTCGTGCACGTGGCTTTCACGGAGACCGGCCGGCGTGATCCGGACAAAGCGAGCCTTCTGCCGTAGTTCTTCGATGCTCCTGCAACCCACATAGCCCATGCCTGCCTTTACGCCCCCCATAATCTGGTAAATGCTATTGGAAAGGGATCCCCGGAAGGGCACCCTTCCCTCGATACCTTCCGGCACAAGCTTCAGAGTGCTTTCGATATCGTCCTGCATGTACCGATCCCGGCTCCCTTCCTTCATGGCCTCGAGTGACCCCATGCCGCGGTAAACTTTGTAACTCCTGCCCTGGAAAAGAACGGTCTCTCCGGGACTTTCTTCCGTTCCGGCAAAAAGCCCGCCGATCATAACCGAATGGGCTCCTGCCCCGAGGACTTTTGTAAGATCACCGGAATACTTGATACCCCCGTCCGCCACGATGGGAATGCCGTACTTTACGGACGCCCGGGCGCAATCCATGACGGCCGTCATCTGGGGAACCCCGACGCCGGCTACGATCCGCGTTGTGCAGATCGATCCCGGGCCCACCCCTACTTTCACGGCGTCGACACCGGCCCTGATCAGGGCCTCGGCCCCTTCAAAGGTGGCTACATTCCCGGCAATGACCTCGCAAGAGGAGAAATTCCTCTTTGTGTCCCGGACGGCGTCGAGTACACCCTGAGAATGACCGTGAGAGGTGTCGATGCAGATCACGTCACAGCCTGCGCCGAGAAGCGCCTGGACCCGTGCTTCCCGATCCGTGATTCCCACGGCGCCGCCGACGCGCAGGCGTCCGAGCTGGTCTTTGCACGCACTGGGGTATTTCTGGATCTTCTCAATGTCCTTGATGGTGATGAGGCCTTTCAGATTGAAATCGTCGTCGACGACGAGCAGTTTTTCGATCCGGTGCTTGTGGAGGAGTTTCTTCGAATCCTCAAGGCTGATGTTCTGGGACACCGTGACAAGCTTGTCCTTGGTCATGACGTTGGCTACGGGCTGATCGAGATTGGTCTCGAAGCGAAGGTCGCGGTTCGTCAGGATTCCGACGAGCCTTCTGCCTTTCACGACGGGAACCCCGGAAATCCGGTAGCGGCTCATGAGTTCGAGGGCATCCTTCACCTTCTGTTCCGGTTCGATGGTGATGGGGTCTACGATCATCCCGCTTTCCGATTTCTTGACCTTGTCCACCTCAAGAGCCTGCCGCTCAATGCTCATGTTTCGGTGGATGATGCCGATGCCGCCTTCCCGGGCCATGCCGATGGCCGTCTGCGATTCCGTCACCGTGTCCATGGCGGCACTGACGATGGGGATGTTCATGATGATGGTGTTCGTAAGATTCGTTCTCGTGTCCACGTCCTTGGGAAGGATCGTGGATTCCGCGGGAACGAGCAGCAAATCGTCGAAGGTCAAGGCCATTTTTATTTCAGGTTCCAGCATGTGTTCCTCCCAATCCGATTTCTATTCCTACAGGGATTCCCGCCGGGACCCTGCCGACTGTCCGGTGCCCCGGCTATCATTGATATAGTGCCGGGTGCCGTTCAACGGCAGGAAATAGGAATCCATGGCTTCATCGTAATCAAAATATTGCGCGATCTGGTAGTAGCTTGCCCGAAGGAACCGGGCGTCATGACCGTCGGTCTTGACGGTGCAGTAAAGGGTGTTGCCTTCCCCGACACGCAACGTTGTGCAGTCAAGTTCCTCCTGTGTCTCGTCATTCAGGAGAACGGAAATACGCTCGTTTTTCTCGACAGGAGAGCCGAGTTTGTCAACAGCGGATACGAAGTAGGCCGTGTCGTCTACTTCGAGGGACGCCACATCGTTCTCAAGCTCGATATAGTACCTGCCCGACTCATCGCGCTTCAAATTCCGGTAAAAAAGATTCACGATGTCCTTGCGGAACATCTCGTTTCCCTTGTAGTACCAGACTCCCTCCTTGTCGATGCGGATAAAACTCGGAGGAAGCTCGTCAGCCTTGATTTTCATGGGCATCCTGTTTTAATCTCCTGCTGTCCAGGAGAATCGTGACCGGCCCGTCGTTGACGAGTGCTACCTTCATCGTGGCCTGAAACCGGCCCTGGCCGACCTTCGTGACCCTTTCCCCGGCTTTGGACAGCACGTATTCGTACAGCGTTGCAGCCAGGGCCGGCTCGGCCGCATCTGTGAAGGAGGGCCTCCTTCCCTTGCGGCAGTCTGCCAGCAGGGTAAACTGAGACACCACAAGGAGCTGGCCGGAAATATCGAGGAGGGAACGATTCATCTTTCCTTCGACATCCTCAAAGATCCGCAGGTGGATCACCTTGTCCAGGAGAATATCGGCATCCTTCTCGGTGTCACCTTTTTCAACGCCGAGCAGGACAAGCAGACCCCCGTCAATGCGGGAGACCTCATCCCCGTCGATGGTCACCGATGCGAAGTTGACTCTCTGGATGACGGCTCTCATAAGACCGAACGGCTGAAGGAATCAGCCGTTCGGGACCCCCTGTCGGACGTTGCGGCATGGTAGCAATTATCCTTCTCCCCTTCAAGCCTTTTCTCGTAAATGCGTCCTCTCTTGCCGTCCTGGCCATCCCCTGTTATACTCCCGGTGCTCGATAAAAAGATGTGTCGTGCTTGTGGTGATCATGCAAAAAGCCAAGATTCTACTCGTCAATCCCTGGATTCACGATTTTGCCGCCTACGATTTCTGGGTAAAACCGCTGGGTCTCTTAACCCTGGCATCGCTTCTGCGGGCAAGCGGACTGCATGTTCACGTAGTGGATTGCCTCGGTGACAGCCGCTTCGAATCGGGCGGCAGCGGACAACCCCCTGTTCGGAAACGAAAGGATTGGGGTTGCGGAAAATTCCGCAGTGAAGAAATACCGAAGCCGGAGGCGCTCCGCTCGATTCGCAGGCGATACCGTCGATACGGCCTGTCCCCCGAAGTCTTCCGGCAGGAAATCCTGGCCGCGGGCAGACCGGAACTTGTTCTTGTCGGCTCCATAATGACCTACTGGTACCCCGGCGTATTCGAGACGATCCGGCTGGTACGGGAAGTGTGGCCGGGCGTGACCGTCATTTTGGGCGGAAATTACGCGACCCTCTGCCCGGATCATGCCCGTGCCTTGTCGGGGGCCGACCTTGTACTGACCGGTGATGGAGAAGTGACGCTGCCTCCCGTCCTTGGGAACCTTCTGGGCCGTGAGACCGGATTTCCTTTCGAAGACGGCGATCTCGACAGCTACCCGTATCCTGCTCTGGACCTGCTTTCCCGGTTTGATGCAGCCCCCATCCTGACCTCCAGGGGATGCCCCTTCCAATGCAGCTACTGCGCCTCGAGACGGCTCAATCGGGGATTCCGTACGCGGAATCCCTATCGTGTTGTCGATGAAATCGAACACTGGCATCGGACCCGCGGTTTCGCCAATTTTGTTTTTCATGATGACGCTCTCCTGGTCAACGCCACGGAAAGGGCTGTCCCGATGCTCGAGGATGTCATCCGGCGGGGCCTGGATGTGCATTTTCATTGCCCCAACGGCCTGCATCTGCGCGAGATGACTCCCCGGCTGGCGACACTTCTTTTCAAGTCCGGGTTCCGTACGATTCGCTTCGGTTTTGAGACGGCCTCTGCGGCAAGGCAGACAGAAACCGGGGGCAAGGTGGTCACGGAGGAGCTTTGCCGGGCCGTTGCCTATCTGCGCGAGGCAGGCTACATGCCCTCGGACATCGGAGTCTACCTGCTGTGCGGAATGCCTGGGCAGGAAGTCCGGGAAATCGAGTCCGGGGTCGATCTCGTGAGGGAAATCGGTGCAAAACCGATCCTTGCCGAATATTCTCCGATACCTGGAACGCCACTGTGGGATGAGGCTGTCCGCCATGCCCGTTACGATATTGCCGGAGAGCCGCTGTTCCAGAACAACTCGCTCATTCCCTGCCTGTCGCCCGCCGTCTCGTCGTCGGACATCCAAACCCTGAAGAATCGAACGCGTCTTCCGTTATCCTTATGCCCGAATCGGTGAAAAAGATTGAATTTTCACGGATACTTCGTCATAATAATAGAGAAAAATGTCTTGCCTCAGCGGACATGCGGTATCAGAAGATGACGGAGGGAATCCTGCGCGAACGTTTATGATGGTTATCCCGTTAGTCAGAAACATATTCATCGGCATCCTTTCTTCTTTTTTTCTTTTCTGGGGAATCACCCTGTTGCTTTCCGCTTACAGCATGAAGAATCCATTGGAATTCATTATGGTTTTTTTTGCATCCACGTTTATCGTCCTCGTCAGTTGCTGCGGCATCCTTTACGCAGGCTTCCGCCTCCGGAGAGGTTGCAAGGAGAAATCGTTCCGTCATGAATCGATCATGCAATAGATCCCTGGCCCATTCCCTACTAAGGCGTGCCGCCTGGCTTCTTGGCATTGCCGTTCTGGCCGTCCTGCCCGCCCAGGCATTGCAGGCGTACAACTTGGAGGACCGGGTGCAGCACGTCATCCTGGAGAACGGACTGCGTGTCCTGTTGGTGGAACGGCACACGAGCCCCACCGTGTCCCTCTACATCCGCTATCTTGTGGGTGCTGTCGACGATGGAGAGGGCAAGACGGGCGCCGCCCACCTTCTCGAGCATATGCTCTTCAAGGGCACGTCGACCATCGGGGCAAAGAACTCCAGGGAAGAAGAGAAGGTCCTGAAGAAGATCCGCGAGACGGGGACGGCGCTTGACCGCGAACGGATGAAAGGGACCCGTGCCGACGAGGCCGAGGTAACGAGACTGGCGAAGGAGCTGAAGGAGCTCCAGAGCGAGGCCAAGGAGTGGATCGTCGAGAACGAGATCGATCGGCTCTACTCGGAAAACGGAGCTGTGGACCTCAATGCCTCGACGGGTCAGGATGTGACGACTTACAAGGTGAGCCTGCCGGCGAACCGGATCGAACTCTGGGCCCGCATCGAGGCAGACAGGATGACGAAGCCTGTCCTGCGGGAGTTCTACACGGAACGGGATGTCGTGATGGAGGAGCGCCGCCAGACCTATGAGTCTGTCCCCTCCCGCAAGCTCATGGAGCTGTTCCTTGCCACGGCCTTTACCGCGAGCCCGTACCGGCGGCCCGTCATCGGGTGGCCGTCGGATATATCCTTTCTGTCACCGGATTACCTGGAGGCATTCTTCAAGCAATATCATTCACCGAATAACACGGTCATCGCCATCGTGGGAGACATCAACACGGCGAAAACGCTGGAGATCGTCAAAAAATATTTCGGCACCATCCCCTCACACAAGCTGGAGGGTCATCATGTAACAGAGGAGCCGACGCAGAGCGGGGAGAAACGGACGGAACTCGTTGCCGAGGCAAGCCCGTATCTCATCATCGGTTGGCACAAGCCGACCCTGCCCTCGTTCGAAGACTACGTCTTCGAAGTCATCGAGGCCCTTCTTTCAAAGGGCCGAACCTCACGCTTCCACCGATCCATCGTCCAGGGCAAACAGATCGCCGAGGATGTGAGTGCCG
>CAZVLL010000002.1:90720-278390 GCA_964628025.1 uncultured Syntrophaceae bacterium | reverse complement strand
TCTCCGGCGCGGCGGAGCGCGGTACGGATTTCATCTACGTGGCCTACGACAACGAAGGGTACATGAACACGGGCACCCAGCGATCGAGCGCCACCCCCATGGGGGCCCTCACGACGACGACACCTGTTCTGACGAAGCAGCAGCACAAAAAGGACTTCCTCAAGATCATGGAAGCCCACCAGATTCCCTACATTGCGACGACCAGCCCATCCTACCCCATCGATTTGTACGACAAGTTCGTCCGGGCCAAGCGCATCAAGGGGACGCGGTTCATCCACATCCACACGCCTTGCCCCCCGGGCTGGCAGTACCCCACGAAGGACACGATCCGCATTGGAAAGCTTGCCGTTGACACAGGCCTGTGCGTGCTCTTCGAGATGGAAAACGGAAAGTTCCGCTTCACGGGCCGGAGCAAGACACTTGCCGAAAAGGGCAACAAGCTTCCCGTGGTGCACTATGTGGAGAAGCAGGGCCGGTTCAAGAAGATGAGCATCGAGCAGCTTAGCCAGCTGCAGGACTGGGTGGATGACCGCTGGGAGGAGTACAAGAAAAAAGCGGCAGAATCGAAATAAGCGACAGGTAACAGGTAACAGGTAACAGAAATACGCTATCGCCCGCTCTTCACTGCCACCGGACACCTGTAACCTGATACCTTGAGATGTGTCGCTTCGGGGCATGACGAAATAGATTCAATAGACGAGACGGGATAGACCAGATGAGGAGGGAACGATATGGATCTCGGACTGAAAGGGAAAGTGGCTCTGGTGGCTGGTGGCAGCCAGGGGCTCGGACTTGCCGTGGCGACGGATTTTGCCCGCGAAGGGGCAAAGGTCGCCATCTGCGCCCTCGATGATCCTCATCTGCCCGAGGCGGCTGAGGCCATCAAGAAAGCAACGGGCGCAGAGGTTTTTGCCGTTACGGCCGATGTGACCGATATGGAACAGGCGAAAAACTTTGTTCGCAAATCGGCGGCCCGTTTCGGGACGGTGGATATCCTGGTGAACAACGCGGGAGGTCCCCCCTCGATGAGCTTCCTCGAAATCGACGACGAGCTCTGGTACCGGGGTATCCGACTCAACCTGCTCTCCACGATCGTGATGACGCGGGAGGCCGTCCCGATCATGAAGGAGAAGCGCTGGGGCCGGATCATCAACATGACCTCCATTGCCGTCAAGCAGCCCATCGATGGGCTTATCCTGTCCAACACGGTGCGCTCGGGTGTGATCGGCTTTGCCAAGTCACTTTCCAACGAGCTTGCCACCTTCAACGTTACCGTCAACAGCGTGTGCCCGGGCTACACGATGACGGACCGTGTCCGGAACCTGGCGAAGGTGCTGGCCCAGAAGCAGAACACGACCCCCGAGGCGATCATCGGAAAATGGGAGGCGGAGATTCCCATGAAGCGGATCGGCACACCCGAGGAGTTTGCCAGCCTGGTGGTCTACCTCGCATCGGAGCAGGCCGGCTACATCACCGGTGCGGCCATCCAGATCGACGGGGGATGGTATAAGGGAGTGATGTAGGGACGGGGTATCGGTTACAGGGTATAGGGGAATACAAGGAAAAACAGAGAGGGCATCGGGGAATCATATCCGCGATGCTCTCTTTTTTACTCCACTCTTTTCAGGTTCCCAACTTCTTCTTCTGCGCCAGGGCGTCCCGCAGGTTCTCGCGGGCCATTTTGTAGTCCCGGTCAAATCGAACGGCCTCCTGGAAGTGGACGATCGCTTCGTCGACCTTGTTCTGCAGCATCAGGGCGCTGCCCAGGTTGTTGTGAGCCTTTGAGTAGTCGGGCTTGATGCGCACCGCGTTTTTGTAATACGCGATTGCTTCGTCGAGGCGTCCTTTGTGGATATTGATGTTCGCGATGTTGTAGTGCAACTTGGCATCGCCGGGCCTCCATTCCAGGGCCCGCAGGCTATAGGAAAGAGCCTCATCGATATTGCCCTTCAGGATGAACGCCTCGGCCAGTCCCGCATAGGCCTTGGGTCGAGGTTCGGTCGTCCGAATCGCCCGTCCGAAATGGGTGATCGCGTTATCTGCATCCCCCCGCGACAGATAAATGTCGCCCAGCTCGTAGCTCGCATCGGAGAACCTGGGATCCATCTCCAGTGTCTTCTTGAAGTACGCAATGGCCTCATCGTTTTTCCCCAGATTGTACAATACGATGCCCTTGTTGAAATAGGCTTCGATAAAGTTCGCCCTGATCGTCAGTGCTTGGTCGAGATGAACAAGTGCTTCTTCGTACCTGCGTTGATCAATGTAAGCCGTGGCGATATTGTTATGGGCAAGAAAATTTTTCTGCGTGACGTTCAGGGTATGGGTAAACAGTGTCAGGCTGTCTTTCCATTGACCCAGGTAGAGATAGGTTACGATCATGCAGGCGCCCAGGATCCCTCCCGCCGCTGCCGGGAGAAGAAATTTCGGCAGGGCAAGCCGCTTCGCAAGATCCCCTGCGCCCCAGGCAAGAGCGACGAAGGGGCCGATGAGCGGGATGTAGGTGTACCGGTCGGCCATGGCGGCATCGCCAAGCTTGATCAAGCCGATAACGGGAAGGAGGGTCACAAAATACCAGAGCCAGCCGAACGTCAGGTAAGGAAACCGTCTGCCCCACCACACCCCGACGGAAAGGGCGATGAGGACGAGAGTTCCGGCAAGAATTTCTAGGGGGGACCAGAATTGAAACGGGTAAAAGACAGCGAGCGCTGACGGCCAGACCGCCTTCCACAGATAGAGGGCATAGGACACGAAGGAGCTTCCGATTCTATCTGTGAGGGGGAGCTTCGTAAAGGATGCAATGGCGCCGCCTGCCTTTTGCGTGTAGATCGCCATGATACTGACGAGGGCCGAGAGGAGAACAAAAGGAATCTTCTCGGCAGCGACAAGAAAAAAGGGGTTGCCTTGTCTCTTTTCCTTCGCTTTCGTCAAGGGGAGCTTCTTTTCTTTCTTTCCCTTGCGTTGCTTCTTGCCGGTCGCCTCGGCGGCAGCGACCGGCGCCGAGGCGGGAACCGGCCCCGGGTGGACGAAACGGAGTCGTTGCAACGGCCAGTAATCCATCAGCAACAGGACGACGGGGAGAGTCACGACCATGGATTTGGCCATCAGGCCCAGCGAGAAAAAAAGGAGCGCGAGGAGATAGAGTTTCAGGTCTCGCCGCTCCGCGTAAACGACATAGGCCCCCATGGTGAGGATCCAGAAAAAGGTGCTCAGGACATCCTTGCGCTCGGAGATCCAGGCGACGGACTCCACGTGCAGGGGGTGAAGCGCAAACAGGGCGGCGACGAAAGCACTTTGCCACCGGGCCCCGGTCATCCGCTTCAGGACGAGGAAAAGGAGAATCGAATTGCATAGGTGGAAAAGGAGATTGACGAGATGATGGACTTCCGGGCTGAGCCCGAATAGTTCGCATTCGAGCATGTACGAGAGCCACGTCAGCGGATGCCAGTTCGCCTGAGAAATCGATGTAAAGGCCCACTGGATTCCCTTCCAGGTAAGACCCTTCTGAACAATGACATTGTCCCGGACATAACTGAAATCGTCATAATTGATGAAGTCAAAGTTCCAGACTTGCCCGTAGACGGCGCCCGTAACGAGAGTTAGGAAAAAGATGATAAGAAAATCATGACGAATTCCGTTTCGGAATGGCATGCGAACAGGGGCTCCTCGACTCGTCGGCTAGACTCAGGCAGAGAAATGTAGTGGTTGGCGGCGAAGGCGTCAAGGTTTTTTTCGGCGTCGGCACCTCAACGGTTCGCAGCGAACTCTTCGTCGCGATGGACGATCAGCCACTCCAGTCTGTCCAGAAGCGGTCGGAATGTCGAGGGATTCAATGCCGAGACGGCGATGGCGTCGAACCGTCGGCAAAGCGTGTCGAGAAGTTCCCTGTCTGCGATACGATCTTCCTTGTTGAAGACCCGGATGGTCGGTTTTGACACGAGTTCGAGATCCTCGAGGATCTTCTCGACGGCCGTGATGTGATTCTCGAAATCGGGATTGCCCACGTCGATAAGGTGCAGCAGCACGTCGGCCTCGTGGAGTTCTTCCAGCGTGGCACGAAAAGCCGCGAAGAGCTCTTTCGGCAGGTTCCGGATCAATCCGACCGTGTCGGTGATGACCGCCTCGGTGTCCCGCGGAAAGCGCAGGCGCGAGCTTTTTGGGTCCAGCGTGGCGAAGAGCCGGTCCTCGACGAGGACCTTGCTGTTCGTGAGGGCATTGAGAAGCGTCGATTTCCCCGCGTTGGTATACCCCACGATGGAGACAATAGGAAGCCCCGCCCTCTCGCGCGATCCCCGGCGTGTGTTTCGGCCTTTCTGAATATTGCCGAGTGCCTCTTCGAGCCGGTGGATCTTGTCCCGCACCCGTCTGCGGTTGATCTCGAGCTTCGTTTCGCCGGGTCCCGTTCCGCCGATCCCGCCGGTAAGCCTCGACATGGCCGTATTCTTCTCGATGAGGCGGGGAAGCAGGTACTTGAGCTGGGCAAGCTCCACCTGGATCTTGCCGTCGCGGCTGTGGGCCCTCTGGGCGAAAATGTCCAGAATCACCTGGGTGCGGTCGATGACCTTCAGTTCCGTGAAATCCGTAATCGATCGAACCTGGGCCGGTGTGAGCTCATGGTCGAAGATGAGCAGGTTGGCGCCGATCTGCAGCGCCCGGATCACCACGTCGGAGAGCCTCCCTTTTCCCATCAGGTATTTCGGGTCGATCTCGTGGCGGTGCTGTGTGATGGCGTCGAAAACCTCCACCCCGCTTGACTCGCAAAGCTCCTTCAATTCGGAAAGCGAGTTCTGACGGTTCCTCGGGTCCGTCTCCACGCGGATGAGAATGGCCCGCTCCTTGGATGCGACCCTGCGGGTATGCTGTGCCCGGGAGATCTGGTCCTCAAGATCCTGGATAAACGCCATGAAGTCGATGTCCATCCGGGAGGTCTGCATCGGATCCATCTGGAGCCAGTAACGGCCGTCTGGGTTCTCCGGGAGAAGGTGGGCCGAATGGATGTTTCCGGGAAGGCCGTTTTCCTCCACCGTTACGGCTGAGATGTAATCGAGCCGCAGGAGAGCCAGATCGGTCAGGTCATCCAGGGAGAGAGATTCCCCGTTGAGATGGGTGTGAACGAGCCGGAGACCCTTGAGACGGCTCTCGCCGGAGCGGAATTCGTCGAGGCTGGGGATCATGATTTGCCGGTGATCTCCCACGATGACAAAATGGATGTCGCCCTTGCGACTGATGAGAGCGCCTATCTGTCGGTTTGTCTCCCGGGAAATCTCAGAGAGTTGCCGGGCAAGCTCGTGGGTGAGGATCCGGTTAAAGGGGATTTTGCGACGGTAAAGCTGCTGGATTCTCCTGATCTGGCCGGCTTTCAGGCCGGATACGTTGCCGTAAATTCTGTTTATCTTGAAACCTCCGATAACGTTTCAGGGCGCCTTGTTCCTATTTAAATTTGTGCGGGCTGATCTTGCGTTCCATGGTATCGAGAAACTTGGACCAGTTGTCTGTTTTGAACGAAGAGACAAGTTTTCGGGCCTTTCCTGCCCCGCACTTCGGGCAGGAAAAATTCCCGCCATCATCGCTGATCTTGTGAAATACCTCGAACACGTGGGTGCATTTTGCACATTCGTAATCGTATAAGGGCATGGAAATAAACTCCGTAAATTTCGGGATTCGGGCTCCGGGAATCGGGTCTCGGGAAAAAGACAGGAAGCCCATCGCAAGGTGAATATGTATCAGTGCCCGGTTCTTGTCAAGCCGATTCGAGCGGAGCGTGATGCATTCAGTGAATGTATGCTGAATCCGTATCCGTGCAGGCTGTCAAAAGTGTTCAGATGCAAGGTCTCGAAGTCCTGAGGAGTGAGGCGTACCAAGCGTACGTTGAATGACGAAGGACGAGAGTAACGCAGCAGATGAATGCTTTTCACAGCCTGTCAAAAGGAAAGCCCCGGGGGGTTGGACCCCCCGGGGCTCTTTTGATGCCGTCAACAACCGGGTCGTGATTGCTTAGAACGTGAAGTTCAGGGCGTTCATGACAACGTAGTTGTTTTCAAGCTGGGTTGTGGAGACCGTTCCCTTGTAGTAGTCTCCCGCCCAGAAGTAGCCGAAGCCGACGGTGTAGCTCAGGTTGTTGTAGAGTTTGTACGTTGCATAAAGGTCGAATTCCTTGCCGTACTCGTCAGAGATGTATGCCGTGGTGGGCTTCTGATCGGCCAGCATGTAGCCAAACTGCGCAACGATTTCGAGCTGCGGATTTACCTTCCAGCCGACGTAGGGTTTGAACATCTTTACGTTCGTCTCGGAAGAGGCTGCGCTGGAGGCGAGCTGATACTTGGTGTACCAGTAGTTCCCGTAGATCAGCATCGGATCCCAAGCCTGGCCGCCCTCGACGCCCTTCTCGTTCTTGGTGGGCGTGTTGGGATCGTCGCCGGTGATCCAAGCAAGCTCGAGACCGCCGTACCAGGCGCCCATCGTGTACTTGCCGTTCAGGTAGATAGAATAGCCTGCGCGGTCGACGGAAGAAGCAGCCGCTACACCGCCAAGGCCCGCGTAATCCGTCTTGCCCCAGATGTAACGAAGCTCGCCTTCGAGATCGAAGGGACCCGACTTCCACTGCACGTAGGGGGCGATTTCATAGAACGTGGATGTCCACTCGTTGCTCGCGGGGTTTGAGCTGTATCCGTAAGGAGCCGTGCGGCCGATCAAGTTCTTGCCGTCCGTTGCATTCCGGTCCAACTCGAAACGGAGGCCCGCCTGGCCTGTGGCCCAGCGGTAGATGCCGTAAATGTGATAGACGTCGTGGTCGTTGTCGGTTCCGCCGAGCTGCCGGACACCGGTGGTTCCTACTTGCTGCTGCATCGAGCCTTCACCGAACCAGCCCGTGTCGGCTCTCTTCTCCCACTCCAGGCCCAAGGTCCAGGGACCCATCATGTAGCGGTAGTGGATTCCCGGGTCGCTGTCATAGTCGTCGCAGAATGCGCAGGTTCCCCATGCGCGGGACTGCTGGTAACCCACATCCCAGACGCCGTAAAGGGCGTTGAAGGTTACGTAGGCGCGCTCCCAGCTGAGGTTACGCTCGGCGGAAAGATCACCGAACAGCACCGTGCCCCCAGACAGGCCGGGCTTGTTGATGGACGATCCCGCTGTGTTCTGCTCGCCCCAAAGCTTTTCCAGGGCGTCGAAGCGGGTTGTCAGCTTCAGGCCTTCCTGAACCTGGAATTCAAACTGCATTCTCAGGCGGCTTGCGATGTTCGCGCGCGAGCCAACGGGGCTGATATTGCCATCGACTTTTTTCAGGTTGGATACGTTGTCAACATACTGACCATACACGTAATACTGGCCGCTCGCCTTGAAGCTGGTCTGAGCGGAGGCTGTCATGGTGAATCCCATGATCAGGCCTACAGCGAGGAAACCGATCAAAAGCTTCTTCATTTTCTCCTCCTCAATAGTCATTGATAGTTTGTGGGATATCCCGGGAGGACCCCGTAGACATCCAGAAATCCTGCGGCGTTATGGCCGCTGGCCCGGGGCGGCTGCCCTGCCTGTCCCCGAAACCGAATCCGTTTTTCGCCCCCACCTCCTTTCGCGGGGCATAGTGCCCCCTCTATTTTTGCATGTAGAACTAACATCGCCGGATACCCCTGTCAAGCATTTTTTGTATGCTGTCAAGGCCTTCGGCGAAATGTACGCCTCCCAGATGAGCAATTCCCGTACCACCATGATTTTTTTGCAACCGTTACGATATAACGATCTTATATTATTATCATTTTGTGTTATTTCTGTTGTGTTCGATTGCCCCGGAGCGACCCTGGCGGTCGTTGATTGTGTGTTGAAAAAACAACACACATCACCAACTGATGTTTATTTGCAACGCTACGCCCCTGAAAAACAGCTGAAATAACCCACTTTTTCCTTGACAAAAAAAGGCCCTCTAACTTATACTCCGGCGTCTTTTTAAGAGGGGTACGAGGGAGTGACTTCATGCGCCTTATCCATTCGGAAGGCGCACTCGCCAACACGGTGGCGTTTCTGCCGGATCCCCATCCCGTCCCGACGGGCAGGGGCTTCTTCCGGGCGCTGACCGGCCAGAAGACTCGGACTGCGGGCAGGGTGTTTCGATACCGGGAAGGTTCTCCCTGGAATATCACCGAAAAAAGTTCATATGGAGGTGGAGTGGAGATGGCAGATGTACAGTTGAAAAGTGTGTACCCGATCCCCGAGAAGCTGAAGAAGTCAGCCTGGATCGCCGGGAGAGAGGCTTACGACAAGCTTTGGAAGCGTTCTATTGAAGACCCCGATGGGTTCTGGGCGGAAGTCGCCGGCGAGTATGTCGAGTGGTTCAAGAAGTGGGACAAGGTCATGGACTACAACTTCGACATGAAGAAGGGCCCCATCTACGTGAAGTTCTTCGAGGGCGGAAAACTCAACGTATCCTACAACTGTCTGGACAGACACCTGAAGACACGCGGCGACAAGGTCGCCATCCAGTTCGAAGGCAACGAGCCCGGCGACGACAAGGCGCTTACCTACAAGCAGCTCCACGCGGAAGTCTGCAAGTTCGCCAACGTGCTCAAATCCCTGGGTGTGAAGAAGGGCGACAGGGTCTGTTTCTACCTGCCCATGATTCCCGAGCTCGCAATCGGCCTGCTGGCCTGCACCCGTATCGGCGCCGTCCACAGCGTCGTTTTCGGCGGGTTCAGCTCCGACGCCCTCCGGGACAGGCTTCAGGACAGCACCACGAAAGTGCTCGTGACCTGTGACGGAACCTTCCGCGGCGCCAAGGCCGTTCCCCAGAAGTCCAACGCCGACGCCGCCGTCAAAGACTGTCCGTCCGTTGAGAAGGTCATCATCGTGAAGCGCGTGGGCGATAAGATCAAGACCGAGATGGGCCCCAAGGACATCTGGTATGAAGAGGCCATGGCGAAAGCCAGCGCTGACTGCGCCCCCGAATGGATGGATGCCGAGGATCCCCTTTTCCTCCTCTACACCTCCGGCTCCACCGGCAAGCCCAAGGGCGTCATGCACACCACGGGCGGCTACCTCGTCTTTGTTGCCTACACCCACAAGATGGTCTTCGACTACCATGAAGAAGACATCTACTGGTGCACCGCCGACATCGGCTGGGTCACGGGCCACAGCTACATCGTCTACGGGCCGCTGTGCAACGGCGCCACCTCGATCATGTTCGAGGGCGTTCCCAACTACCCCGATATGAGCCGCTTCTGGAAGGTCGTCGAGAAGTACAAGGTCAACATCTTCTACACGGCCCCCACGGCCATCCGCGCCATCGCGAAGGAAGGCAACGAGTGGACGAAGAAGGCCGATATCTCGTCGCTGCGCATTCTCGGCACCGTCGGTGAGCCTATCAACCCCGAAGCCTGGAACTGGTACTACAACATCATCGGCCGCGGCGAGTGCCCCATCGTGGACACCTGGTGGCAGACCGAGACGGGCGGCATCCTGATAACCCCGCTGCCCGGTGCCGTCGAAGTAAAGCCCGGCATGGCGACACTGCCTTTCATGGGCGTGTGGCCCGTGCTTCTCAATGACGAGGGCAAGGAGATCGACGAGACGGAAGCCAGCGGCGCCCTGTGCATCAAGAGGCCCTGGCCCGGCATCATGAGGGGCGTCTATGGCGATCCCAAGCGCTTCCAGGAGACCTACTTCGAGCAGTTCCCCGGCTACTACGTGACCGGTGACGGCTCGCGGCGCGACAAGGACGGCTACTACCAGATCACGGGCCGCATCGACGACGTCATCAACGTCTCCGGTCACCGCATGGGGACGGCCGAAGTTGAGAGCGCCCTGGTGGCTCATCCGAAGGTGGCCGAGGCCGCCGTCGTCGGCTACCCCCATGAGATCAAGGGTCAGTCGATCTATGCGTACGTCAGCGTGAAGACGGGCGTGCAGAAGTCCGACGAGCTGATCAAGGAGCTGGTGGCCCATGTGCGCACGCTCATCGGCCCCATCGCGACACCAGAGAAGATCCAGTTCGCCGACGGTCTTCCCAAGACCCGAAGCGGAAAGATCATGCGCCGCATTCTGAAAAAAGTTGCCGCCGGCGAAATCGGCGACCTGGGCGACACCACCACCCTGGCCGATCCGTCCGTTGTCGACGACATCGTGAAAAACAGGAAGTAACTCGAGATTATAGAGAGCATATAACCAAATGTGGGTTCGTGAGCCGTCGGGGCTGCCTGAGGGCGGCCCGGCGGCTTGCGTCCGAAGAAAGGAGGCAGCTGTGAACATTATTGCATGCGTGAAGCAGGTTCCCGACACGGAAACCCTGATCAAGGTAAAACCGGACGGATCAGGAATCGTAGAGGACGGAATCAAGTGGGTCATGAACCCCTACGACGAATTCGGCGTGGAGGAAGCGCTGAAACTGAAGGAAAAGCTGGGCGGCGAGGTGACGATCATCTCCATCGGACCTGCCCGGATCATGGAAACCATCCGCACGGCACTGGCCATGGGGGCCGAGAAGGGCGTTCTCATCGATGACCCCTCCCTCAACGGCGCCGATGCGTACACGACGGCTTCGGCTCTGGCCGCCGTCATCAAGACAATCCCCTACGACATCATCTTCTGCGGCCAGCGGGCCATCGACGGTGATGCCGGCCAGGTGGGCTCCGTTCTGGCCGATCTGCTGGGGATTCCTTCCGCTACCCTCGTGACGAAACTCGAGATCGCCGGCACAGCTGTGAAGGCCCAGAAGGCCATCGAAGGCGCCACGATGACGATCGACATGAGCCTGCCCTGTGTCATCACGACGCAGAAAGGGCTTAACGAACCGCGTTACGCGTCGCTTCCGGGCATCATGAAGGCCAAGAAGAAGCCCGTCGATGTGAAGAATGCAGCGGCCATCGGTGTTACCGCTGCCGCCAAGGCAAGAGTTGCCAAGACCGTACCGCCTCCGGCAAGACCTCCCGGAAAGATCCTTCAGGGCGATGATCCGGCACTGAAGGCTCAGGAGCTTGTGAAGCTGCTGCGGGAAGAGGCGAAAGTGATCTAAGGAAAGGGAGGAGGTAAGGAAAAATGGCAAAAGGCGTATGGATTGTTGCAGAACTGAGAGACGGAGCTTACCGCAAGGTCAGCTTTGAAATAGCCAGCGCGGCCCGCAAACTGGCCGATCAGCTGGGTGACGAGGTCTGCGCCGTGGTGTGCGGCGCCGGCGTCGAAGGCAAGGCCGCCGAGCTGGGCAAGTACGGCGTAGACAAGGTCTACGTGGCCGACAACGCCGCCCTTGAGCCCTACACGACGGATGCTCATGCGGCCGCGGTCGCCAAGATCGTGAAGGAGAAAGATCCCGCCATCCTGCTGCTGGCCGCCTCGGTCCAGGGCAAGGACCTCTCGGCGCGGCTCGTAGGGAAACTGGCCACCGGACTGGCCACGGACTGCACCGACCTCAAGATCGAGGGCGGCAAGCTTATCGCCGTCCGGCCCCTGTACGCAGGAAAGTGCTACGGTGAAGTGGCCTTTGAGGCCACCCCCGCAATGGCTTCCCTTCGTCCCAACGTGTTCACCATTGTGGAAAATGCGAAGGCCGGCGCTGTTGAAAAGTTTGACGCGGCCCTCGATGCGGGACAGCTGAAGACGAAGGTTGCCGAGATCGCCAAGGACACGAGCGGAAAGATCGAGCTCACCGAGGCGAATATTATCGTTTCCGGCGGCCGAGGCATGAAGGGCCCCGAAAACTTCCCCATGCTCGAAGAACTGGCGAAGGTTCTGGGAGCGGCCGTCGGCGCTTCCCGTGCGGCCGTCGATGCAGGGTGGAGACCGGTGATGGATCAGGTTGGCCAGACGGGCAAGACCGTGGCGCCGAACCTCTACATCGCCTGCGGGATCTCCGGTGCCATTCAGCACCTGGCGGGCATGAGCTCCTCGAAGTACATCGTCGCCATCAACAAGGACCCCGAGGCCCCCATATTCCAGAGGGCGGACTACGGGATCGTTGACGACCTCTTCAAGGTCGTGCCGGAAGTGACGGCAGCGGCGAAGAAGATTCTTGCCTGATTGTGAAAAACGGAGCCGGCCTCCCTGCGGGGCCGGCTCCGCTCCATGAAAAGACGTCATGCCCGTGCAGCCTGTCCTCGCGCAGGCGGGGAACGGGCATCCGGGAATGTGTCATGGGTTCCCGCTTCCGCGGGAGAAGAGAGGAAGAAAGGAAGAGGGAGAGAGAGAACCAGTTCTTCCTTACCAGGGAAGCCTGCCGTTGCGGGGGCTTTGCACCATAGAACTGTGGAATGGAGGAAGTGACGTATGCAAGACTTGGTATTCGGTCCCGGACACGAGGGGAGGGAGGTATTCTGGAATACCGTTAATTATCAGATCCCCCTCGATATCTTCGCGATCATTTCCCTGGCCATCCTGGGCTGGGGCCTTTATACGCGTCTCCATCTCTGGCAGGCCATGGGGAAGGCCGAAGTCAGGGACGACAACAGGGGAGAGCGCGTTAAAAATCTTTTCAGAAACGGCATTCTGCAGCTTTCGGTCTGGCGGGATTTCTATCCCGGATTGATTCACGGTCTCATCTTCTTTGCATTTTTCGTCCTCATCTGGGGAGCTGCCGTAGACGCTACCTCGTTTTATACGGGTATGCATCTGACCGGCAAAGGGTATCTGGCCTTTTCCTTCATCATGGATCTCTTCGGCCTCTTTGCCATTGTCGGCTGCATCCTGGCGATCGACCGACGTTATATCCGAAAACCAGATCGGCTGGGCTATAAAGGACAGATCGACAACCGGCCGGACGACGCCATCGTGCTGGCGCTCATCCTTGTCATCATGGTGACGGGCTACATCATCGAGGGACTTCGCATCGTCGCCACAGGAAATCCGGACTTCGAGAAGTGGTCCTTTGTGGGCTACATGGTGGGACAGTTCTTCGTCGGTATGAGCATGGATACCCTGAAGACGTCGCACAAACTCTTCTGGTGGGGCCATGCCCTTCTGGCCATGGGATTTATCGCCTACATTCCTTTCTCGCGGCTGTTGCACATCGTGACCTCGCCGGCCAACCAGTTCATGGCCACACTGAAGCCCGTGGGCCAGCTTGAGCCCATCCGTGACTTCGAGAACGCCGAGAGCTTCGGCGTGGGCAAGCTCGAGGAATTTACCTGGAAGCAGATCTTCGACTCCGACGCCTGCACACGCTGCGGCCGCTGCCAGAACGGCTGCCCGGCCTATCTGACAGGCAAGGAGCTTTCGCCGAAGAAGCTTGTCCAGGATATCAAGGACCACTGGCTCGAACGGGCACCTCTCTATGCCGCAGCGGCGAAGGCCGCCAAGACGGCCGGTCCCGATGCGGCGCCTCCTGCCGTTCCCGAGTCCGAGAAGAGCCTCATCAACGACGCCGTGGGCGTGAACCCCGTCTGGGACTGCACGAACTGCATGCACTGCGTGGAGCACTGCCCCGTCCTGATCGAGCACATTCCCAAGATCGTCGACATGCGGCGCTACAAGGTCCTCATGGAGGCCGACTTTGCCCCCGAGCTCCAGCTCACCTTCCGCAACATGGAGAACAACTCCAACCCCTGGGGCATCGGCGCCCACATGCGGGGCGACTGGGCGAAAGAGCTGGGCGTCAAGACCATGGCCGAGGATCCCGGTGCGGAATACCTCTGGTACGTGGGCTGTGCCGGTTCCTTTGAAGACCGGGGAAAGAAGGTCTCCACGGCCTTTGCGAAAATCCTCCAGACCGCCGGCGTCAGCTTCGCCATTCTCGGTACCGAAGAGAGCTGCTGCGGCGACTCGGCCATGAGGGGCGGCAACGAGTACCTCTACCAGGCGCTCGCCCAGGCCAACATCGATGTGATGAACGGCTACGGGGTCAAGAAAATCATCACCACCTGCCCCCACGGCTACAACACGATCAAGAAGGACTATCCCCAGCTGGGCGGCAAGTACGAGGTTTATCATCACACGGAGATCATCGCCGAGCTCATCGCGAAGGGGAAGATCAAGCTGTCGAAGGCCACCGAGGGACTCTTCACCTACCACGACTCCTGCTTCCTCGGCCGCTACAACAAGGTCTACGACCAGCCGAGAAAGATCCTCCAGGCCGTGCCCGGCATGAAGCTCGTGGAGATGGAAAAGCATCACGACCACGGGTTCTGCTGCGGCGCCGGCGGAGGCCGCATGTGGATGGAGGAGCACCATGGCGAGCGGATCAACAACACCCGCACCGACATGGCCCTGAAGGTGAACGCGACGGCCATCGCCACGGCATGCCCCTTCTGCAACACCATGGTGATGGACGGCCTCAAGGCCCGCAACGCAGAGGACAAGGTCATTTCCAAGGATATCGCCGAGATCGTTTTCGAGGCGATGGAACAGACCGAAGCGCCGAAGGCGGAAGCCTGAAGAGCACCCGAACCGGATCGGGTGTGACCGCCGGTCAGTTATGCTACCGGAATTGTGTCCCTGCCTGCGTTTGCAGGCAGGGACTTTTTTTTCGGAATTCCATTGACATGGAATCGCAGATATGCAAGAAAATTCCCAAGAGGAGAGCGCCATCCGGGGCGTTTATTTCAGCACTAGTTCTTTTGATTCAAGGAGGGGGTATTATGTTTAGGAGGAGGCTTGTCTATTCGTTTTTAGCGGCCGTTTTCGTTCTTTTCCTGTCCACATCTGCTTTTGCTGCAGGCTTTGCCCTTTACGAGGGGAGTGCCCGCGGCAACGTTATCGGAGGAGGGCTCGTTGCCTCGGCCGATGACCCGTCGGCCCTGTTCTACAATCCTGCCGGGATCACCCAGCTCAAGGGAACCCAGGCCCAGATGGGCTTCACCGCGATCACACCGATGATCTCCGTACAGACCACTGTGCCGACCAACGGGGTCGTTCAGACCTATCAGGCGGCCGGCAACTACAGTAACGATTTCGACCGCAACTGGTTCTTCCCGCCCCACGCCTACCTGACCTACCAGATCAACAACAACTGGTGGGCGGGTCTCGGGATGTTCTCTCGCTTCGGTCTCGGTACGGAGTTCAAGGGGCCGCTCAACCCCGGCTGGCCCGGCCGCTATAACAGCTATAATGCCTCGATCGTCGAGGCGGAAATCAACCCGAACATCGCCTACAAGGTAAACGATAAATTTTCCGTTGCCGCCGGTATCGTTGCCTCGTATTTCAATCTCACGCTGCAGAGAGACATGCCTGCCTATCCTTCGCCGGCAACACCTGAAACCGACCTTAAACTTCACGGCGACTCCTGGAGCTGGGGATGGAACCTCGCTGCCCAGTTCAAACCCACGGACTGGATGCAGATGGGGATTTCCTACCGCAGCAAGATTGATCACTCCCTCAGCGGGAAAACAACAACAAATCCAAGTGGTGTACTTTATCCAACGGATGTCGGCATCAAGGGAGACCTCACCCTGCCGGGCATGGTTTTCGGCGGTCTTAACTTCAATGTCACGAAGGACGTTTCTGTCGGTGGCGGTGTCTACTGGACGGGCTGGGAGAGCTACGACAAGCTGCAGATCAATTTTGAGCGAGCCTTTGCCGGCCGCACCCAGACAACAACCCCGAAGAACTGGGCTAACGTCGCGCGCTACCTGATCGGTACGGAATGGAAGGCGACGCCAAACTGGGACCTCCGCCTCGGTTATGCCTATGACACGGCTCCCTCACCGCCCGATACCATCGACTACATCCTGCCTGACAACGACCGCCATATGTTCAGCTTCGGCGCCGGATACCACAAGGCTGCCTGGTCCTTTGATTTCTCCTACACCTATATGGCTATCGTCGACCGCAGCTATTCCGGAACGAATATCCCCACGAACCCGACCGGCACATATCCGGGAAAACTCACAAACGGTTCGGCCCACCTGATCGGGTTGACCTTCGGCTACAAGTTCTAACGGTTTTTTCGAAAAAAGCCCGGACCCAGTCCGGGCTTTTTTTTCTCTGGAGGTGCCCCATGTCCTACGAAGATTCCATCTATTTCAAGAGACCCTGGCTCAAGTCCTACGAGCCGGGAGTGCCGCACTCGATCAACTACGAAGAAATCACCATGCCCGACATTCTGGATCGGACGGCCACGAAGTACCCCGACAGGGCCGCCCTCATCTTCCAGGGCTACTCGATCACATACCGCCAGATGAAGGATATGGTGGATCGCTTTGCCGCGTGCCTTGCCGATTTCGGGGTGAAGCAGGGTGACGCCGTAGCGATCCTGCTTCCCAACATGATCCCGCAGGTAGTCGCCTATTACGCGACACTTCGCATCGGGGCCATCACGGTGCTGAACAACCCGCTTTACTCCGACAGGGAGCTGGAGCACCAGTTCAACGACTCGGGGTCCAAGGTCCTTATCACGCTCGATCTCCTGGGCAACCGCATGATCGACCTGCGGCCGAAGACGAAGGTCAAGCAGATCGTCTGCACCTCCCTCGGTGATTACCTTCCTTTCCCGAAGAACCTGCTTTTCCCGCTGGTGGCCAAAAAGAAGAAGATGGCCGCCGACGTGAAGCCGGCGCCCGACGTTTACACGTGGAAGGACTGCATTGCCAAATATAGCCCGAATCCGCCCCGGCCGAAGATCGGTTTCGAGGACGTGGCCATGTACCAGTACACCGGTGGTACGACGGGCGTCTCCAAGGGCTGCATGCTCACCCACGCAAACCTGAGCAAGCAGATCCAGCAGGCCGAGGCCTGGTTCCAACGGTTCAAGAAGGGAGACGAGATCTGTCTTGGCGCCCTTCCCATCTTCCATGTCTTTGGCATGACCGGGGCCATGAACATCTCGGTCCACATGGGCTGGACCGACGTCCTCATCCCCAGGCCCCAGCCCCAGCAGCTTCTGGAAGCCATCCGGAAGTTCCGCCCCACCTTTGCGGCCCTGGTCCCCACCATGTACATCGGGATGCTGAACCACCCGGACCTGAAGAAGACCGACATGTCCTGCATCAAGGGGGCCTTCTCGGGAAGCGCGCCGCTGCCCGTCGAAGTCATCCACGAGTTTGAGCGGATCACGGGGGCCATCATCGTCGAAGGATTCGGGATGACGGAGACGACACCGGTCGTTCACGTGAACCCCTTTGCCGGCGGTGCCCGCAAAGTGGGGAGCGTCGGCGTTCCCCTCAGCGACACGGAGGCGCGGATCGTGGATCTCGAGACGGGACTCATCGACATGCCCGTGGGCAAGCCCGGTGAGCTCATCGTCAGGGGACCCCAGGTCATGAAGGGTTACCTCAACAAGTCCGAGGAGACGGCCTACACGCTGCGTGACGGCTGGTGCTTCACAGGGGATATCGCCACGATGGACGAGGACGGCTACTTCTACATCGTGGACCGCAAGAAAGACATGATCATCTCCGGCGGATTCAACGTCTATCCGAGAGATGTCGACGAGGTCTTCTACGAGCACCCCAAGGTCCAGGAAGCCTGCACCATCGGTGTTCCCGACCCCAAGCGGGGCGAGAACGTGAAGCTCTTCATCGTCCTCAAGGAAGGCGAGACGGCAACCCAGGAAGAACTCCTCGAATATGCCAAGACGAAGCTTGCCACGTACAAGCTCCCCTCGGAGATCGAATTCCGAAAAGAACTTCCCAAGAGCACCGTCGGGAAGGTGCTGCGCAAGGAACTCAAGGCCGAGGAGATGGCGAAGCGCAAGAAGGGCTAGGGCAGAATCGTTGTGTACAAAAAGGGAGATTCACCGTTGGACGGTGTTTCTCCCTTTTTAATGTCATTCCTGGCTTGACCAGGAATCTATCTGCAGACTGGATCCCCGCCTTCGCGGGGATGACAAATGAATGCGAAGGCTTCTTACCTTTCCTTTTTTTCCTCCTCCAATCTCCTGATTTCCTCCGTCTCGTCCCTCTCCCTGAAAGAGATCACCAGTTCGTACGTCCCCTCGGAGACGATGGCGCGAAGGGGGAAGGGCGTCTTCTCGAAGACGCGAAGCATGGATTTGTTGTCCAGGAGCACGTCGGCCCGGAAGCCTTCGATGCCGCCCTGCTCGCGGGCGATCTGGATGAGCATGTTGAGCAGATACGTCGAGATCCCTTTTCCCTGATACGCCTCGTCGACGAGGAAGGCCGTGTCGGCAAAAGGCCTGTCCGGAAGACGGACGTAGCGTCCTTCGGCGATGATGCGATCCATTCCCTTTTCGTGAACAATTCCCACAATCGACATGGCCCTGCGGTAGTCCACGTTCACGTACTCCTGCATCTTTCCGTGCGGCATGGTCTTGATGCGGCTGAAATACCGGTAGTAGACGGCCTGGTCCGAAAAGCGGTAGAAGAGCCTTCGCATCTCGTCCTCGTCGGAGGGCTTGATGGGCCGGAAATAGATTTTCAACTGATCTTTGAAGGTCTCCGTGCGGGCAAGATTCTCCGGGTAGAGGTGGCCGGACTCGGCGAAGAAGATCTGGTCCCGGTAGAGCAGCTTCGCTTCCTTGGCCTTTTCCACGAGAGCCGATCGATCGTCGGGATGGGCAATCTCGATCATGGCCTGTGCTCGTTCCCGGATGGTCCTTCCCGTCAGGTAGGCGATTCCATACTCCGTCACTACCATGTCGAGGGATTCCTGGTTGGTGAACTGGCTGGGGTAGTCGGCCACGGAGGCGAGAATGTTCGATTCACCGTTGCGATTTCGGCTGGGCAGGGCAAAGATCGTTCTACCGCCCCGGGAGAAGGCCGCCCCCGCAAAGAGTTCCGCCACGGCGCCGGGACCGGCCGTTACATTTCCCTTGCCTGTATGCAGAGCGATTCCACCGGAGAGGTCCGCTTTTCTCGCCGGGAGGATCGCCATAAAGCGGTCATTGAAGCCGATGTTGCGGGGGTTCATCACGATATCGATAGGCTGGAAATCGATGAGTGCATTGCCATCGAGCCATTTCATCAAAGTTTTCGTCCCGAGCACGTAAGAGGCAACCGATTTCCCCCGAAAGAAGCGCTTGCGGCGGTTGGTCACCGCGCCGGAATTCACGAGATCCATGAGGGCGTCGGTGAAGAAGGGCGTGTGGATACCCAGATGCTTCTTCTTCCAGAGATGACAGGCCAGAGCCTCGTAGATGGGACCGATGGAAAAAGACAGGCAGCTTCCATCTTCCACGACTGAGGCAATGTGAAGGGCGATCCGGTCGAAGGCATCCTCGACGGGCCAGCGGGGAAGGTGGATCGGGGGTTCCTTCGACTCGATAAAGAAATCGAAATCATCGACATGAACGAAGGTGTCGCCAATCGTCCTGGGGATGCCGGGGTTGATTTCGGCAACGACAAGCGATGCCTGCTCCATGGCGTAGCGTGCCACGTCCACGCCGAGGCCGAGACTTGCGTGCCCTTTTTCGTCAGGAGGGGTGATCTGGATGACGGCTGCATCAATGTGCACGGCTCCCGACTGGAAGAGCCAGGGAATCCGCGAGAAGCGACTCGGGATCAGATCGACTCTTCCTGCCGTGACGGCATCGCTTGCCACCCAGCCCGAGTAGAAGGTCTTGAGGCGGTACTTCCTCGAGTACCGTTCGTCAATGGAGACGGTGTCGCCGAGGCTCACAAGCTGGATCAGCTCGAGATCCTGCAAGTTTCCCCGGTCCGAGGCCATGAGCTCCTTTACAAGGGTGCGTGGCTCAGCCATCCCGGTTCCGAGGAAGATGGTCATGCCGGGCTTGATCTTTTCCAGGACCTCCGCAGGCTTGACGATGCGGTCTTTCCAGAAAGGCGGGTTCTTGGGGCCGTGCAGCAAGGCGGGAACCTCCTGTGACATATCTCTACCGGTGATTATGAGGTCCCGCCTTATCCCTGTCAATCCGGGAAATATGTCCGGTGCCCCGCTAATCCTTCCAGAAGAGCTTCAATGGCTCGATATACTTCGGGTCTTCCTTTTCGATCACCTCGACAATCCCCGCATGGAGCCGCCGCTTCATTTCGCCGAAGACGCCCCGCTTTTTCTGGAACGATTTCGCGAAGGCCATCGTGTCGGCCACGAGTGACTCTTCGCTTTCGCAGGCCTTCACGAGGACTCGGCTCTCGTTCATCTCCTTTGCCGTGTAACGCCGCCCCGTCAGCGTCATCTCGTTGAATTTGTCGTAGGGGATGGCTTTTTTCAGGAAGGCGATCATGCCGGGCAGGAATGGAATACCGATGTCGATCTCGGGGAAAAAGAAGAAGCCCTTGTCGGAGCGCATGAAGCGGAAATCGCAGGCGCAGGCCAGGATGGCCCCGTTGGCTGCTGCATGGCCGTTCAGGCAGGCGATGACCGGCATCGGGTAAAGAAGCACACGCTTGAAGACGTTGTTGATCCCGTACATGAAATCGCGAATGGCCTGGGCATCTTTTTTATGCATCTTCTCCGTCATCCAGTTGAGATCGATGCCCTGGGACCAGTTTTTTGCGTCACCCGACATGATGACGACGGAGGCCAGCGACGGATCTTTTTCGATTTCATCCAGCGCTCCCAGAAACGCAGCGATGAAGTCGGGGTTGTGCCTGTTCTCTCCATTGTTCAACGTAATCACGGCGACGCTGTCTTCCTTTTTCCACTCCAGAATGGCCATCTTTTTCTCTCCTTTCGAATGATAAGAACGGCGTTCTTCGATGTAACTCTGTCATGCCGGATTTGACAGGTTGCGGTACTTACTATGAAGAGCGATAAATAGGTTGCATTATGTACAATACAAAGATGGGTGTTTTAAAACGGTGTCATTCCTGCGTAGGCAGGAATCCATGAAAATGTTGGATTCCGGGTCAAGCCCGGAATGACAGAAGCTCTCTTACGGAAGATCTTTATGCAACCCGTTTTTTGATCCCCTTAGTTATGAACCCGTGAGGGCTGCATCGAGTCGTTCACGACTCCGGGAAGCCTCTTCAACGATACGTTCAAGCAATTCGGCTACGGTGGGGACATCGCGGACGAGACCCGTCACCTGGCCCACCGTAAGAGCGCCCTTTTCGTTGTCGCCGTGTTCCGTGGCAATGCGGATGGCCTTGAAGGCATTGGCCATGAAGGCAAGCTGCCTCGCGTTCTTCCAGCCTGAGGCCAGCACCCCGACGAAGAGTTTTGCGTAGGGAAGCCTCAACTGCCGGGCAATATCCTGGGAGGTGAAAAACGCCGCGGGAAGATCGAGACCTTTCCGGATCGCTTTGCGCGCGGCAGGAGTGTCGAGAACCCGGCAGCCGAGGCCGTCAAACCGGACCGAATAAAGGGTATCGGTCACATCTTTTTCGATGGAAAGTTTCTTGAACGCTTCGTGCAGCGGGCTTTCCTGCGTGGTCATGAGGCGGGTACCCATGGCGATCCCCTCGGCGCCCAGTGCCAGCGCAGCGGCCAGGCCCCTGCCGTCGGCAAAGCCTCCTGCGGCGATAACGGGGATCTTCACCGTATCGACGATGCTGGGGATGAGGACCAGGCTCGTTACGTCGCCGCCATGGGCAGCGGCCTCGTGGCCTGTCACAAGCAGGGCATCGGTCCCGTATTCTTCGGCCCTTTTTGCGTGGCGGTGGTTGACGACGGTGGCGACTACCTTTCCTCCATATCCGTGGGCTCCCTTGACCAGCCAGTCTCCCTTTCCGAGGGAGAAGTTGATGACGGGAACCTTTTCCTCCAGAAGCACCTTAGCGTTGCGGGCGGCTCCGGGAAAAAGCAGCGTTGCGTTGGCTCCGAAGGGCCTGTCGGTGAGAGAGCGGATCTCGCGAATCGCCGCGCGGGTCTCGTCGGGGTGGAGGGGCCCCGTGGCAAGAATGCCCAACCCCCCGGCGTTGGATACGGCGGCGACCATCTTCGGAGTGCTGATCCAGCTCATCCCCGAGAGCACGACAGGGTATTTTATGCCAAACAGTTCCGTGATCTTTGTTTTCATAAAAATTCCCCCCGGAGGTTACTGACCTTGACTGCTGGTCGAATACTGACCGCCGGTCATAATTTTCATGAAACTACCCGCCTGTCAAGGGAAATGTGGGCCTGAATTTATTTGCTTCGGATGGCGGAGGTGTGGCAGATGGTGATACAGAGAGAATAGCAACATGAGGTTGTCATGGTTCGGATTCTGATTGTCTATCACTCCCAGACGGGAAGCACGGAGAAGATGGCGCTGGCCGTGGCCGATGGGGCCGCACGTATTGAGGGCGCAGAGGTTATCCTGAAACGGGCAGGAGAGACCACGCTTCAAGATCTTTTGGACTGCCGGGGACTGGCCGTCGGGACACCGGAAAACTTCGGCACCATGTCCGGCATGGTCAAGGACTTCTTTGACAGGACCTATGAGCAGGCCCGGGGGAAGGTATTCCGCAAGCCCTACGTGATCTTTATCAGTGCCGGAAACGACGGCACGGGGGCCCTTCGCAGCATTGAGCGCATCGCCATTGGCTACCAGTTCAAGAAAGTATATGAACCGGTAATCTCGAGAGGACTGCTGACGGAGGAGACTCTGGAGAAGTGCAGGGAGTTGGGGGAGACACTGGCAGGCGGATGCGTAGAAGGAATCTATTAGGAAAGAGGGTCAAGGGGTAATCCCCTTGACCCTCTTCGTGGTGCGGGTTAAGAGCTGACGCTCAGTGGACTAGCGTGCGCCGAGAAGCTTGCGGGCGATGACCACGCGCTGGATCTCGTTGGTGCCTTCGTAGATCTGGCAGATCTTGGCGTCTCTCATATGGCGCTCTGCGGGGTACTCCTTGCAGTAGCCGTAACCGCCGAAGATCTGGACGCCTTCGATGGCGGCCTTCATGGCCACATCCGAGGCGTACATCTTTGCCATGGCGGATTCCTTCTCGTAGTCCAGGTGGTGGTCCTCCATCCATGCGGCGCGCAGGAGCAGCAGTTCCGCCGCCTCGAGTTCGGTCGCCATGTCGGCGAGCTTGAACTGGATGGCCTGGAAGGTGGAGATGGGCTTTCCGAACTGCACCCTTTCTTTGGCGTACTGCATGGCGTCTTCCAGTGCGGCTTTGCCGATTCCGCAGGCCTGAGAGCCGATGCCGATGCGGCCGCAGTCGAGACCCATCAGCATCTGCTTGAACCCCTGGCCGACCTTGCCCAGCAGGTTTGCCGCCGGTACCTCGGCATCCTCGAAGACGAGTTCCGCCGTGCCGGAGGCTAGGATGCCCATCTTCTCCTCGATCTTGCCCACCGAGAAGCCCTTGGTCTCCTTCAGGTCGACGATGAGGTTGATGACGCCCTTGTAGCCGATGGAGGGGTCCGTCGTGGCGGCGAGCACGCAGTACCGGGCCACGTTGCCGTTGGTGATGAAGCGCTTTGCGCCGTTGACGATGTACTTGTCGCCCTTGAGGATAGCCTTGCAGGCAAGCGCCCCTGCGTCGGAGCCGGCACCGGCTTCCGTCAGGGCGTAGCAGCCCTCGACCTTCCCGCCGGCTACGGGTTCCAGGTACTTCTTCTTCTGCTCTTCCGTCCCGAAGGTGTTCACCGGGAAGCCGTAGAGCGAGTTGTTGACGGACACGATAACGCCCGTAGAGGCGCAGGCTTTGGAAATCGCGATCATGGCGTGGACGTAGGTCACGACGTCCATGCCGGCTCCGCCGTACTCCGTCGGGATCGCGACACCCATGATGCCCATCTCACCCAGGGCCCGGCAGATCTCTTCCGGGTGCCGGTGGGTGTGATCCAGATCCGCCGCGATGGGTTTCAGCCGCGCTTCACAAAACTTCGTAACCTGATCCTTTACCATCTGTTGTTCTTCAGTAAGTCCAAAATTCATAAAAATCCCCCCTTGCTGTATTTTTAGTAGTTCAAACCTGAACCTTATCTACCCTGACAGCCGGTAAAAACAGGCCGCATTATCGGCCTTTGAATGCGGGCTTCCTCTTCTCCAGGAACGCCTTCATGCCTTCCTTCTGGTCGTCGGTGCTGAAGCACTGGGAGCAGCACTCCGTCTCGAGCCTCATGGCGTTGTCGAGCGACAGGTCGTAGCCGTAGTTGATGGCGTTCTTGGCCATCTTGAGGGCGAATCCCGGCAGCGTTGCCAGCTTTGCGGCGAACTTCTTCGTCTCGGCCATCAGCTGATCCAGCGGATAGACCTGATTGACCAGACCGATCTCGTAGGCGCGCTTGGCGTCGATCTGCCCGCCGCCCATGATGTACTCCTTGGCCCTGCCGATGCCGACGAGCCGTGAAAGGCGCTGCGTACCGCCCCATCCGGGGATAAGGCCAATGAGGATCTCGGGCTGGCCGAAGCGGGCGTTCTCCGAGGCAAAGCGGAAGTCGCAGGACATGGCAAGTTCCACGCCGCCGCCGAGGGCGAACCCGTTGACTGCCGCGATGACGGGCTTCGGAAGAAGCTCGAAGGCCCGGAACGTCTCGATCCCACCCTCCATGAAGGCCATGGCCTCCTGGGGTCTCAGCTCCGCCATCTGGGAGATGTCGGCGCCGGCCACGAAGGACTTCTCTCCCGAACCGGTGATGATGACCGCCTTGATGGCATCATCCTTCTTGCATTTCGTCGCGGCGTCATATAGTTCGCCCATCACCTCCGAGTTCAGGGCGTTGAGCGCCTTGGGCCGGTTGATGGTGATGGTGGCGACCCCGTCGGCCACCTCAAAAAGAATGTTTTTGTATTCCATATCCGTACCGCCCTCCTTTCTGTTGAAAATTCCCTCCAATTATTTCGCGCTGTAATCGTAGACGCCGCGGCCGCTCTTGCGACCCATGAGACCCGCGTCAACGTATTTCTTCAGAAGCGGGCAGGGACGATACTTGGAATCTCCGAAGCCCTTGTAGAGAACGTCCATGATGGCCCAGCAGGTGTCGAGGCCGATGAGGTCGGCCAGCGTCAGCGGCCCCATGGGGTGGTTCATACCGAGGCGCATGATGTCGTCGATTGCCTTGGGCGAGCCGACGCCTTCCATCAGCGTGTAGAAGGCCTCGTTGATCATGGGCATGAGAATGCGGTTGGAGATGAAGCCCGGGAAGTCGTTGCACTCGACGGGGATCTTGCCGAACTGCTTCGAGAGAGCCTCGACGGTATTGTACGTTTCCTGGGAGGTCACGAGACCTTTGATGATTTCGACGAGCTGCATGACCGGAACGGGATTCATGAAGTGCATCCCGATGACGAGCTCGGGCCGCTTCGTGGCGCCGGCGATGCGCGTAATGGGAATCGACGAGGTGTTCGACGCGAGGATCACGCCGGGTTTGCAGATTTCGTCGAGCTTCTTGAAGATGCCCAGCTTCAGGTCTTCGCGCTCGGTAGCCGCCTCGACGACAATGTCGGCATCCTTCATGTCCTCGAGATTGGTGCTCTTCTTGATCCGGCTGAGGATTTCCGTTTTCTGGTCCGCTTTGATCTTGTCCTTCGCGACGAGCCTGTCCAGGTTTTTCGAGATCGCGTCGAAGCCCCTGTTGACGAACTGGTCCGCGATGTCGTTCATGATAACGTTGATACCGCCGGGGTACGCCGCAACCTGGCAGATGCCGTTGCCCATCTGGCCGGCTCCAATGACGCCGATTGTTTTGATTGCCATCTTCCACACCCTCCTTAGAAATATTTATTTATGATTACGCCAGCCGGGTTCAAACCCCGAGTAGGCGGGAGAGACCCTCCCGCCTACTCTCAGGTCATTACACGCTCTCGAGCACGATCGACATTCCCTGGCCGCCGCCGATGCACAGAGAAGCAAGACCACGCTTCAGGCCGTTCTTCTTCATCTGCATGGCAAGGCTGTAGGTGATGCGGGCGCCCGTGCAGCCGATGGGATGGCCGATGGAAACACCGCCGCCCAGCAGGTTGCATTTGTTCTGGTCCACGCCGAGTTCCTTGATGCAGGAAAGCGCCTGGACTGCGAAAGCCTCGTTGAGTTCGAACAGGTCGATGTCCTTGATCGTGAGGCCGAGCTTTTTGAAGAGCTTATGGGTCGCAGGAATGGGGCCGAGACCCATGTAGGCCGGATCGACGCCGCCCGTGGCATAACCCAGAATCTTCGCCAGGGGCTTAAGGCCCAGCTCTTTTGCCTTATCGGCACTCATCAGAACCATGGCTGCCGCGCCGTCGTTGATGCCCGAGGCGTTGCCGGCTGTAACGGTTCCGTCCTTCTTGAAGGCCGTGGGCAGTTTCGCCATCTTCTCGAGGGTCGTGTCCATGGGCCTTTCGTCGACGGCAAAGACCTTGGGGTCACCCTTCTTCTGGGGGATCACGACGGGAACGATCTCGTCCTTCGTGGCGCCGCTTGCGATGGCCGCGCGGGCGCGCCTGTGGCTCTCGTACGCGAAGGCATCCTGCTCTGCGCGGGGGATGTTGTAGAGCTTGGCAATTGCTTCCGCCGTGTGGCCCATGTGGTAGGCGTTGAAGATTTCCCAGAGGCCGTCGAAGACCATGAGGTCGACGAGCTGACCCGCGGGCATGCTCATGCGATAGCCCCACCGGGCGTCGTTAGACGCGTAGGGAGTATTGCTCATGTTCTCCATGCCACCGGCGATCATGATCTCGGCATCGCCCGCCTTGATGGCCTGGGCGGCCAGGGCGATTGCCTTCATGCCGGAGGCGCAGACCTTGTTGATGGAAAAAGCGTTGGTCTCCTCGGGGAGCCCTGCGTAGAGCATGGCTTGGCGGCCCGGGTTCTGGCCCTGCCCTGCCTGGAGCACGTTGCCCATGACGACTTCGTCGACGTAGACGGGCTTCAGGGCCGTGTCGTAGTCGTAGTACTTCTTGTTAAGGTCCGTCATCTCGAAGTCCCCGAAGGGCTTGGGGCGGAAACTCTTGATATCGGCCGAGATAGACGGCCGCAGACCTGCCCTCTTCAGGGCCTCTTTGATCACCAGGGCGCCCAGGTCGACGACCTTGACACCTTTCAGAGAACCGCCAAACTCGCCGACGGCCGTCCTCGCTCCGCTTACAATGACTACCTCTTTCATATCAACCCACTCTCCTTTCTGAAGTATTCTTCTTTACCGAAGCTTTTTATATGCAATGTGCCTATTTTTCCACCTTGATCAGCATGGCATCGCCCTGGGCATGGCCCGAGCAGATTCCGCAGACCCCGAGACCTCCGCCTCTGCGGCGAAGCTCGTAGGCCAGTGTCATGAGGATACGGGCGCCGGTTGCGCCGATGGGGTGGCCGTATGCGATGGCACTTCCGTTGACGTTGACCTTCTTGAACATCTCTTCCTTGCTCATGCCGAGGATCGAGCGGGCGCTGACGATCGCCACCGCCGCGAAGGCCTCGTTGATCTCGACGAGTTCGATCTTGTCGAGGGTGAGGTCGTTCTGCTCCAGCATCTTCTTGATGGCAAGCCCGGGAACCGTGGCGATATCCTTTGTGGGCTGGGAGACCTCGGCGTAGTCGATAATCGTGAACAGCGGCTTCAACCCGAGCTCTTTCGCCTTCTCTGCGCTCATGAGCATGCACACATCGCCGCCATCGTTGACGCCGGGGGCATTGCCCGCAGTGACGCTTCCGGGGTTGCCGGTGACGGGGCTCTTGTGGTTGAAGACGGGGGGAAGCTTTGTCAGGTTTTCCAGCGTCGTGCCGGGTCGCGGTCCCTCGTCCTTGTCGAAGACGACGACGTCTTTCCCCTTCTTCATCTCCACGGGGAAGATCTCCTCGTCAAGCCTTCCGCCCTTCATCGCCTCAACGGCCCGCATCTGGGACTGGAAGGCCCACTCGTCCTGGTCCAGCTTGGTGAAGCCGAACTCGTCGGCCACTTCGGAGCCGTGGATCGCCATGTGCCGGTTATAGAAGGCATCCCAGAGGCCGTCGTAGACCATGAGGTCCACCACGCGGCCGTTCGGGAGGCCCATGCGGTTGCCCCAGCGCATATCGGGCAGCGAGTAAGGGCAATTCGACATGCTTTCCTGGCCGCCGGCGATGACGATATCCGCACGGCCCGTCATGATCATCTGCCAGGCCAGGTCGATCGTCTTGATGCCCGACGAGCAGACCTTGTTGACGGTGATGGAGGGAACGGATTCCGGCATCCCCGCCAGCAGCGTTGCCTGTCGGCTCGGCACCTGTCCACTGCCGGCCGGCACGACCTGTCCCATGATGACGTAATCGACATCCTCGCCTTTGACCTTTCCGCCCGTCCGGCGAAGGCACTCTTTAATGGCCAGGGCGCCGAGCTGCGGGGCGTCAAAGCCCTTCAGGGCACCTCCGAAAACGCCGTAAGGTGTCCGGCACGCCTCCACGCATACAACCTGGCGAAGGTTCTTGTGAGGGTTCTTGATCTTCCTTCCCAGGCCCGTTGTGGGTGCTTTTCTCTCGCCGAACTTTGCGATGGGGGCTCCCTTGTAGTATTCGGCTCTCGTTTTGTCCAGTTTCTGCGGTACCTTTTCCATCTCTACCTCCTCTTCTCCTGTGAGGGTTCTGCGGCAGGTTCTGACTCTCGCACGCAAAGCCCCGTGATTTTATTTTCTGATACTGCCTCCGGCGGCAAGTGCACCGCCGATGCGGCATTTTCCCCTTCGAACGGAAAAACGTGAAGGGGACAGGGACGAAACCCGGCGACCGACAAAATACCGGCGTCATCTTTTCGCGGCTTCCATCGCCTTAATCAGGCACCGGAAGCCGGAATCAATTCAAGCGATCAACGAACTCGATTTCCCTCGGGATCTTGTAGGAGGACAGGTAGGTTCTGCAGTGTTTCAGAATGGCCTTTTCGTCTGCAGAGGCCCCTTCCTTCTTTACGACGAGCGCCTTGACAACCTCCCCCCGCATGAGGTCCGATTTCCCGATCACCTTGGAATCCTGGACGGCGGAGTGCATGTTCAGGACCATCTCCACTTCCCGGGGATAGACGTTGAACCCGCTGGTGATGATCATCCGCTTCTTGCGGCCCTTGAGAAAGATATGACCGCCGGCATCGATCAGGGCAAGGTCGCCGGTGTGAAGCCAGCCGTTGCGAATCACGAGGGCCGTGGCGTCGTTGTCCCTGTAATAGCCCTTCATGACATTCGGCCCCCTGACGATGAGCTCCCCGATTTCCCCGCGGGCAAGATCCCGGTCGCCGTCATCGACGATGCGGGCCTCGACACCGGGAATAGGCACACCGATGGAGCCGGGCTTCTGTTCCATGTTGAGTGTCGTGACGGAGCAGACGGGCGAGGCCTCCGTAAGACCATAGCCTTCGCGGAGCCGAACCTTGAATCGCTTTTCAAATTGGGGCATGTAGGCCGGCGGCATGGCGGATCCACCCGTGACGCAGTACTTCAGGGAACTGATATTGAAATCGCCTGCCCCCTCGTGAAGGAGCATGCCCAGAAAAAGACGCGGGACAGCGGCCATGTAGGTGATCTTCTCGTTTTCGATGGCCTTGAAGATGCTGTCGATGCTGAAGGCATCGAGCATCACGACGCAGGCGCCTATCAGCAAGGGGTTGAGCATGTTGGCGACGGCGCCGAAGGAGTGAAAGAGAGGGATAAGGCACAATGCCTTGTCCGCCGGCGTCGCCGCAAACAGGGTTTTCAGCAGCGTGGACTGGGAAATGAGGTTTCCATGGGTGAGAACGGCTCCCAGGGGCTTTCCCGTTAGACCTGACGTATAGATCATGACGGCCGGGTCGTTTTCCAGCGCATCGGACGGTTCGCATTCAAAAGGTCCCGACTCGATGGCCTTTTTCATGGACATCGGGCCTTCGTCAACCTCGGTCAGAAGCAGGTGCCTGCAGGTGACGAGCCTGTCCTTGATCTCTTCGAAGCGCCGTGCGGATGCAGCAGCCGTAATGAAAACTTTCGCTTCGCAGTTGTCGAGGAGGTACTGCAGCTCGTAGGCGGTGGACATGACATTGAGGGTCACGGCGACGGCGCCGAGTTTCTGGCAGGCGAAATAGGTGATGGGGAATTCGGGCGCATTGGGGAGCATCAGGGCCACTTTGTCGCCCTTGGTGATTCCCATGGCTTTCAGGTGGTTGGCAAGAGAACTGACAGCGCTGTTGAAATTGCCGAAGGTGAGCCGCGTTTCCTCATAGACAATGGCCACATTGTCCCTGTAAGTACGGCAGGCATCTTCGAACAATTTCCCAAGGTTCATAAGGCCCACAGACACTCCCAAATTTACCGGGCGAACCATACCACAACAGGGTGAACTTCTCAATAGAAAACAGCGATTTTCAGCCCTCTCCTTGACAATTCGGGTTGCCTGCGGTAAAAGCAGAAACCTCTTTAAATATTGGAGTGTTGGGCTGATAGAATGACAGAAGGGCAGGGATGGCGATGGCTAGTGTGATTGACGGAAACAGGATAGCGTTGGAGATAAGGGCTGAGGTGAGAGCGGAAGCCCTCGGATTGAAAGAGAAACAGGGGGTCATTCCCGGCCTTGCCGTGGTCCTTGTCGGTGAAGACCCCGCCTCAAAAATCTACGTGGGTCGCAAGGAAAAGGCTGCAGAGGAAGCCGGATTCCTGTCCAGGGAGTATCGCTTGCCTGAGGACACGCCGGAAGACCGACTCCGGGAAATCATCGCCGCTCTCAACGCCAGTCCTGAAATTCACGGAATCCTGGTCCAATTGCCGCTCCCGAAGCATATCAATGCCGACGTGGTCATCGAGACCATCGACCCCCGCAAAGACGTCGACGGTTTTCACCCCTTCAACATCGGTGGACTTTTCACCGGCCGTCCCGGCCACAGGGCCTGCACGCCGCTGGGGATCATTGAATTATTGGACCGCAGCGGGATCGTCATCGAGGGGAAGGAGGCCATTATCGTGGGCCGGAGCAATATCGTGGGAAAACCGCTGGCCCTGATGCTGCTGAATCGCCACGCGACGGTCACGGTTTGTCACACCCGGACGAGAGATCTGTCCAGCGTGACGAGAAGGGCCGACATCCTGGTGGCTGCGGCGGGGAAAGCGGAAATGATCCGGGGAGACATGGTGAAAGAGGGGGCCATCGTGATCGATGTGGGCATCAACCGGAGACCCGACGGAAAACTCGTGGGCGATGTGGCCTTTGCCGAGGCGGCGGAAAAGGCATCCTTCATCACACCCGTGCCTGGAGGAGTAGGGCCCATGACGATAGCCATGCTGCTGAGAAACACCCTCAACAGCGCGAAAGCAACAATCTGATCGACCTATTCTTATGCTCTTCCAAGACATCGTTCAAGCAGGAATACATTTGGCCAAATCCTCTCTTTATCCCTCAATCAAGGTCAAACGATAAAACGAAATCAGTTTTCCATCTGCCGTTCAGTCTTCCAGATAGTATAAAGTCTCGGCCCGCCGGATTTATCGACACGGCCGTTCATCATGTTCATGACATGCCCGGCGTCGATGGCCGGAACAAAAAATCGCTCGGCGATGTCGACGCACACCTGCAGGGCCCCGATGCCGGCGCCGACGAGGCAGACGTCCACTCCGGCGGGGATCCGGGCCAGGGCGGTCTCCCTCATCAAATCCCATCGGGTGGCCACATAGGAATCCGGGATCGGCGCGTGGGAGAGGAGGGGCCGGCTCGAGAACGCCTCAAACCACTTGCGGAAGGCATCCTCGTCATATGCCGCGTTGACGACGCAGACCGATTTCCCGTCGAGAAGGCGGGCAAAGCACCCCGAAACGAGGTAGGCGTATACCGCGTAGAAGGGGATGTAGTTATCGCCGGTGAGTTCTATGCTGTCTTCGGAGAGAAAGTCCAGGAACCGGATCGCCGAGTCGTCGTTTTTCGATTTGCGCAGGAAGGAGAAGAGGCCCCGCTCCCTTTCCCTCGTATTGCCGGGGAAGACCAGGGGCGCTATCTTCCCTGCTCGGGCGGCGACTCTCAGCGCATCGAGGTGGGCCGGGATGGCCACTTTGATCGCCGCGACCGACTCGGCCTGCTGGTAGAGGCCGTTGCATTCGAGAGAATGCCGGTAGAAGGCATACTCACCGTCGGCAAACCGCACGACGGGCGCCGATGTTCTTTTGTCGATACTGTTGCTGACATACCCGTGGAGCAGGTCGATGTATTGATCCCCCGATGTGACTCCCTGATGAAACAGGCAGGTTTCCTGCTCCTCGATATCGGGTGCATTCACGGCGAAAACCGGACCATTGTCGATGTTTCGGACCGTCAGCCTGTCGAATCGGAATGCCCCCCCTTCGAGCAGCTCTTGGAGATAATGCCTCACGGTGCGTTCTTGTCCTTTCGAGGTTCGGTGCGTTGTCCGACCGGTGCCTTTCGGGCGACCACGGCGTAACTGTGGCCCGAGTAGCACCGGGCAATCAGACGTGCCAGTGGTTTCGGCACGCAACATCGCGTGAAACGCTCCATAATGTACTCAGACAGGTAATCTTTGCTCCGGACAACAGTGAAGCCGTACCTGTCCATCAGGCCCTCGAGGGTGCAGGGCGTGAAGTGATAGATGTGATAAGGCAGGGACCACCCCGTCCAGCCGGACCAGATTTTCCGGGCATCGGTCCCCTCGTAATTCGGGACGTCCACGACCAGGAGGCCGTCTTTCTTTAGCCACCTCCATGCGCTCGACAGATAGTCGCGCGGGTCGAGGCTGTGCTCGAGAAAATGCCACATGGTAATCACGTCAAAGGATCCTTCCTCGTAGCCGACAGTGTCTGCCGTGCCCGTTTTGACCTTCAGACCCAGTTCGCTCCGGATGTAGGCAGTGGAGTCATCTGAGATATCCATCCCCTCTGCTTCATACCCTTTCAGGCTGCAGGCGTAGATGAAGTAGCCCATGCCGCATCCGATATCGAGAACCCGACCCCGGGGCTTGAGAGACCGGAAAAAGGAGAGTCGGTGCTTCTGCTGGGAGAGCCGCTTCTTCATTTCGGGGGAGCCCTTCTTCAGCCCCTTGTCGTAATGGCTGTCGAAATAAGCCCTTTCGTAGTGGCGGCCCAGCTCTTCCGCGGTCGGCCGGGGGTCCAAAAAACCGAGGCCGCAGCTGGAGCACTTGAATACCGTCCACTCATCCTGCTGGAAAAGCAGGGTCCTTTCCGTGCTGCCGCAGAGAATGCACTTTTCAGGTGCGCGTTCCATTGGTCTGTGTCCTTGCCGGCAGGCTCATGCCTGCTCCTTCAGTGCCTGTAGGATGGATCTGTACTTCACGAGCTTATCCTGCGCCCTCGCGCGGTCGAGCGTGAAAGGAAGAAATAGGTTGATCGTGAAGATCCTCCACCAGGCCTTTACCCGGTGCTCGCGGGTGATCTTGATGATGGTGTCGGGCCGGTAATGCTTGTGGTAGAAAACATATTCGGCCAGCGTCTTTCTCTTCCAGACGGCAGCGGGGAGCGACGCGTTTTCGCTGTGCCCGCCGATGTGAGTGACCACAGTCTGTTCGATATAGCCGATTTCATGTCCGAGTTGTCGTATCCGCAGACACAGTTCCTGGTCTTCGCCATAGAGGAAGTAGTCCTCGTCGAAGCCGCCGACCGCACGAACAATTTGCGCCCTGGCGATCATACTGGCGCCCATCACGCAGGCGATGGACCCCTTGAGCCCGGCCATTTCGTCGGTTGAATATTTTTCGCCCGGGTAGCGACGGGAGACCGTCTCCTGCAAAGACCCGCCGGGATGGACAATCTTGGTTCCGGCAAGGCCTACGCAGGGGTTTTCGTCCATATACCGGACGGCCTCTTCGAGGCAGTTCTTGCCGAGCTTCGCGTCGGGGTTGAGAAAGAACAGGTATCGGCCCCGGCATAGAGGAATCGCCTGGTTGTTGGCCGCGGAGAAACCCCTGTTTTTGGTGTTGGCAATCAGGTGAACAGAGGGATACTCCTTCCGGGCAATTTCAGCCGTTCCGTCCGTCGATGCGTTGTCGACAACAAAAATTTCCCCCTGGATGGTTCCATCCGCCTCAATGGAATCCAGACACGAGCGGATCACGTCGGCGGAATGGTACGTGACGATGATGATGGAGACCTCGACGGGGGAAGTGTTCATGGCATGTCGCCTGTATAGCTCCGACGGGGATGATTACTCAAGCAGTTTTCGCCGCAAGCGCTTCGTCGTCATTTCCCGGATCCCCTCGACGGTTTCCGGCCCGAATTTCCGGCGGATCATGTCGAGGTATCGGTCTCCGGTGAAATAGGTGTGGAAGGCGTCGTCCCGGAAGCGGAGCACTTCTGCCGGTGTCAGATACTTCGTCGGCAGGGGCAGCGTGTCGAACGAATGCTGGGAATATCCCGACCAGGAGGAAGGCAGCGGCCATCCGTTTCGCAGCGCCGTTTCATACAGATCCGATCCGGGGTACGCCATGGCGCAGTAGAAATTCGCGAACTCGCAATTCAGATCGAGGGCCATGTCTAGCGTTTCCTGCATGGTCTGCAGATCATCCTCGGGCAACCCGAAGATATAGTTGCCGATGATGTGGATGCCCGTGTCCTTGATCTGCCTGATCGCCCGATAGATCTTTTCCTGCTTGACGCCTTTTTTAGAATCGTCTCGCACACGTTCGCTTGCAGCCTCGATTCCCAGGGCAAGCCAGTGGATGCCGGCCCGTTTCAGCTTCTCCAGGATCCCCTCCTTGAGCGTATCGACCCGGGCATAAGCCCAGATGTTCAGGTCGTAGCCCCTTTCGATGATGAGATCGCAGATCCGTTCGACGTGCTCACGGTTCAGGACAAACAGCTCGTCGGCGAACTTGATGTTCCGCACGCCGTATCGATTGACGAGAACATCGATCTGCGCGATGACCGACTCGGGACTCCAGAGGCGGTAGCTGTTCAGATTACTTCGCAATCCGAGGGCTGCCTCCCCCTTTTTGAAAGGGGCCTGGATGCAGCAGAAGCTGCAGTGAAAGGGGCACCCGAGGGTCGTGTAGAGGGAACCATAGGGCTGACGCGGAACAGGGCCGAAGCAATGCCAGTTGTGGGCCCTGTACTTTTCCATCGGCAGCAGGTCCCATGCCATGCCCGGCATTTCTGCGTCGAGCTCCGTCATCAATGGTGCCGGTGGGTTGCAGCGGATCTCGCCGCTGGCCCTGTACCAGAGCCCGCGGACGTCTTCAAGATTGCTGCCGCCTGCCTGAAGGGTTGAAAGAAGAGCCACGAGCGTGTAGGGTCCTTCCCCGTCGCAGACGAAGTCGACCTCTTCCTGCTCCATGGTCAGTCTCGGCAGGGCTGCCACATGACCGCCGACCATCAAGGTCTTCATCCCAGTGCTATTCTTGCGAATAGCACTGCAGATTCTTCCCACGGAAGGCATATTCTGTGTGGACGCGGAAGGATGGTGTCCGTAAACCACAACGGCCGCCAACATGGGGTTCAGCCCGGCAACCCGCTCCGCCGTCTCTTCCGGTGCCAGATTTTCCGCGTTTGCATCGAGGATCGCAACCGAAAAGCCCTTCTGCCGCACATGGCCCGCCATGAGAGCTGCCCATACGGGCGGCTCGATGGCAGCCAGGGACGATCCCAGTTCCTGGTACATTTCCAGGCGGCTTCCCGGGTTGATCAGCAGCAGATCGATGTCATGCTTATTCCCCATGGAGTTCACGTCTGGCGCTCTTCCAGGAATCTCCCGATGGTTTCGAGGAGGTAGTCCATGTGCTCCAGGCCGAGATCCTGGTGGACTCCCACATGGATTCCCTTCTTGCCGAGGTACTCGGCGTTCGGAAACTGGCCCAATCGGTAGCCGAGGTAGGCAAAGCCCGGGCACTGGGTCGGCATCGAGGCAAACAGGGTGCGCGTCTCGATGCCCTCCTTCTCGAGATGGTTGCTGAGGTCCTCCCGGGTAAATGAGGCCTCCTCCTGGACAACGATCGGAATGGCATGGGGACCGATTTTTTCGTGAGGAGCTTCCCGAATCGTTGCAAGGTAGGGATGAAAGCGATCGAAGCGGTTCAGCACATGGCGCAGATTCTGCCTCCTCGTTTCCAGGATCGCGTCATAGTCCTCCATGTTCCCCAGGCCGATGGCGGCCTCGAGCTCGTTCATCTTGCAGGAATATCCGATTCTTTCGAACACGAACCGGATGTCTTCGCCGCTCCCCTTCTGGAAGCGTTTCTGGCAATAGGCCGATGTCACATTCAAGGTGCACTGCTTGCATTTGCACGCCCGACCGTGTGAGCGGAGCGAGCGCAGAATCTCGGCAAAGTCCTCCCGATCCGTGACGACGATGCCACCCTCGGCCGTCGTGATGATGTGCGCGACGTAAAGACTGAAGGCGCCCATGTCCGATAAGGTGCCGACGGGCTTTCCCTTGTACAGAGCCCCGTGGGCTTCGGCGGCGTCTTCCACCACGAAGAGATTGTGTTTTCGCGCGATCCCGTTGATATCGTCCATTTCCGCCGGTTTGCCCATCAGGTGAACGGGCATGATGGCTTTCGTCTTCGCCGTGATGGCCGCCTCGATCAGGGCTGGATCGATATTCAGGGTATCCCGCCGGACATCGACGAAAACCGGTGTAAACCCCGCGTGGACAACGGCGTTTCCCGTCGCGACGAAAGAGAGGGCAGGGATGATGACCTCGTCCCCGCGCTCGGCACCAAAATCATGCAGGACCGCCAAAGCCAGGATGTCTGCGTCGGTTCCGCTGCTCAGGGCAACGGCCTCCTTCGCGCCGAGAAGCTCGGCGAACTTTTCCTCGAACAGGCGCACGTATCGCCCGCTGGAGACCCTTTTCGTGTCGAGAATCTCGGCAATCAACTGCCTGGATTTCTCCGGGATCGAGATGGTTCCGAAGGGAACGTTCATTTTTGTTGACGTCATGTCACGGTCCTTCCTGCTTCGTTTCCGGCCCCTGGGCCAGGTACCAACGGAAGGTTGTCTCCAGCGCCTCCCGAAGGGGGGTTTGGGGTTCCCAACCGAGAGCCTTCAGCTTCGTCGAATCCAGAATTTTTATCGGCATCCCGTCGGGTTTGCTCCTGTCGAAACGGATGTCTCCCGCAAAACCGACAACCTCCCGGATTGCACCGGCCAGCTCTGCGATCGAAAAACCCTTCCCGCTTCCCAGGTTGATCGGTTCCCTGCCGTCGTAACGCTCCATCACAAATAAAGAGGCGCGGGCAAGATCCTCGGAGAATATGAAATCGCGAATCGGCGTTCCGGTTCCCCAGATTTCGATGGACCGGTCTCCCCTCTGTTTTGCCTCTTGCATTCTCCGAATCAGGGCCATGATAACGTGGGAATCCTCCGGGCTGATATCGTCGCCCGGTCCGAAGGCATTGGAGGGGATACCGCTGATGAACTGCACGCCGTACTGCTTTGCGAGGGCCTGACACAATTTCATTCCTGCAATCTTGGCAATCGCGTAGGCTTCGTTCGTCGGCTCCAGCAGGCCCGTAAGCAGATATTCTTCTTTCATGGGCTGACGGCAATCCCGGGGATAACTGCAGGAGCTGGCGAGATAGAGGAGTTTTTTTACACGGTGCCGGAAAGCGGCCGTGATGACGTGGTTTTGGCTGACCAGGTTGTCAATCATCAAATCGGCAGGGTAGCGGATGTTTGCCTCGATGCCGCCTGATCTTCCGGCCGCAAAAAAAACATACTCCGGTTTGTTGTCTTCGAAGAAAGCCTCCACGGCAGCTGCATTCGTGAGGTCCGGACCTTCTCTGCCGATGACCTGGCGGTATCCATTCCTTTCAAGCTCTTGAAGGATTGCCGAACCGATGAGCGTTTTGCTTCCGGCGACATAAAGTCGTGATTCCCTGTTCAAGGTCATCCTTTGCCTGCAATCAGTTCCCGGGCTGCAGCGATGATTTCGCCTGCACCTTTGTAGAAGGCATTTTCAAGTGTGTACCCCGACGGCGTCGGTACGTCAGGGCAGGCCACCCTGCGGATAGGCGCCTGTAACGAGCCAAAGCCTTTCTCCGCGATGAGTGCTGCGACTTCCGCCGTGATGCCGCCGGTCTTCCATCCCGTATCGGCCACCACGACCCGCCCTGTCCGCGCCACCGAGGAAAGAATGAGCTCTTCGTCCAGGGGCCTCAGCGTTCTCAAGTCGAGCACCTCGGCATCGATTCCTTCTTTTTCCAGCTCCTGGGCCGCACGGAAGGCCTCGATGGCCATGTGGGAAATCGAGATCAGCGAGACATCCTTTCCTCTCCGGCGGATAACCCCTTTCCCGATGGGAACCCGGTAGGGTGCCTCGGGCACGAATCCATTGTGCCCAAAATTGAACCGGTGTTCGAGGATAAGGACGGGGTTGTTGTCGGCGATGGCCGACAACATCAGCCCCTTCGCATCGTAACAGGTGCTGGGCATGACCAGCTTGAGACCGGGGATGTGCATGAAGAGCCCCTGAAGGGCTTGCGAGTGCTGTGCGGCTGACCCCCAGCCTCTCCCGATGCAGGCCCAGATCACGAGAGGGACACACACCGCCCCTCCGAACATATAACTCCATTTCGAGGCATGATTGACGATCTGGTCCATTGCCAGCAGGAGGAAGTCCGGCCGGTTGTGAAAGTAAATCGGCCTCATGCCGCCGATGGCTGCCCCCACGGCGATTCCCATCAGGCCGTTCTCGGAGAGGGGCGTGTCGAAAACACGATGCGACCCGTGCTTCACGTGAAGATTCAGCGTCGTGCCGAACATGCCCGAGGGATCGTCAACACCCTGTCCCATCACGAATACCCGGGGATCGAGACTCAGGGCCTGATCCAGCGCTTCCCGCGAGGCCTCGGCATAGGAAAGCCGACGCTGCAACTCTTCTATCTCATGGGTGAAATCCGGCTCGTTTCGTTCCGGCTTGACTTTGGACCAGGGCATTTTCCCTCATTCACAGAAGAGATACTTTTCGAGATCTTCGCCTTTCGGCAGAGGGCTTCCTTGCGCAAACCGGAAGGCCTCGTCAATCTCCCGTCCGATGGCTTCCTTCATTTCCAGGTGATCCTGCTCCGACAGGATGCCCTGGCGGATCAGTTCCCTATAAAACATTGCGACAGGGCACCTTCTCTCCCATTCTTCGATGTCCGATGCCGGCCGATAGCCCAGTTTTGCGTCGGAGCCCGCACCGGCATGTCCCCTGACACGGTAGGTCTTGCACTCAATCAGAGAGGGCCCCTTGCCGCTTCTTGCCCTTGCAATGGCTTTTTTCGACGCGTCGTAGACGGCAAGGATGTCGTTGCCGTCCACCGTGGCCGACATCATCCGCTTCTGCGGCAACTCGTGGAAAATGAGCTCGCCGGCCTGTCGTGCCGAGATATGGGAGCAGACCGAGAACTCATTGTTTTCGAAGATATAGACGACGGGCAGGCGTTTGAGAATCGCGAAGTTGATGCTTTCGTAGAGCACACCTTCGTCGGCCGCGCCATCGCCGAAAAAGACCACGCTGACGTTGTGCAGCCCCTGCATGGTGAGGGCAAATCCTAGCCCGGTCCCGATGGGAATCCCGCCGCTGACGATGGACGAACTCCCGATGTGGCCAACAGAGGTGTCCACGAGATGCATGGATCCCCCGCGGCCCTTCGAGCAGCCCGTCTCGCGACAGTACAACTCCGCAATCAGTCCCCTCAGGTTCCCCCCTTTGGCCAGGTAGTGTCCGTGGCTGCGATGGCTGCTGGAGATGTAGTCGGAGTGCTGCAGGTTTGCGCAGACGCCGACTGCAATCGCCTCCTGCCCTACGCAGAGGTGGATGGGCGTCTTCATTTCGTCGAGATGGTACAGGGATTCAATGCGAAGCTGGACTTCGTGAATGCGCAGCATCTCGAAATACAATTCATGGAGGAGCTTCTTCGGGTGGCGCATCATGTGTCTTTTCCCGCTGGGGACACGTCGAGTTCCCTGAACGGCCCGACATTCTGCTTTGTCCGCTGCAGATCAAGAGCCGCATAATTCTCCCGGCGATCATAGAAGATGATCTGGCTTCCGTGGTATTCGAAGTGGAAGGGCACGTGGATCAGCCGGTGAAGCCGATCCTTGACGTCTTTTTGTTTTTCGGGCGGCACGAAAAAGAGGATGAATCCACCGCCTCCGGCGCCGAGGAGCTTTCCCCCGAGCGCCCCTGCCGAGCGCGCTTCGGAATACAATTCATCGACATGCACATTGGTCACCTCGGGGCTGAGGACCCGCTTTACGAGCCAGGCCTCGTGGAGAAGTTTTCCGAAATCCTGGATGTCTTGGCCGCCATTCAAGATGGCCAATCCATCATCGACGAAGCCTTTCATGCGCAGGAACTGGTCATACCTGCTGTCGATCCCATTGACATAGGTCTCTGCGATATGGGACGCCGTGCGTTTGATCCCGGAATAAAAGAGCATGAGATGGGAGTTGAGTTCTTCCGTCCGGCTTCTCGAGATCGTCAGCGGCTTGACCGTCACGCCGTCGGCGCTGAAAGTGACGTGATTCAGACCGCCGTAGGCAACCAAAACCTGATCCTGGGATCCTACGGTTTCCTTGAGTACGTCCCGCTCGATGTACGTGCTTTCCCGGGCCAGGGTGTCCTTATCGACGAGTTGCCCCTTCAGTCCGTAAATGGCGTGCAGCAGGCCAACCGTAAAGGAGGAACTCGACCCGACCCCGCTCCGGGCCGGCAGGTCTCCATCGTGGTGGATTTCGAGTCCCCGGTCCATGTTCAGGTATCTCAGGACTTCTCGGACGGCCGGGTGCTGGATCTCATCGATCGTCTGGCAACTTTCGATCCGGGAATAAACGACCCGGATCCTGTGTTCGAAGAACGGGGGCAGGTAGCGGCAGGACAGGTAGCAATATTTATTGATGGTGGTCGCAAGAACAGCACCGCCATGTTTTTCATACCATGCCGGGTAATCCGTCCCCCCTCCAAAAAAAGAAATGCGGAAAGGGGTCCTGACGATGATCATCATACGCCTGTGCCTTTCAACTCACGTAGGGGTATGTACCTATCGCAAGAAGTTGTCATTTTCAAGGAGTATTTTGCCCTGTCGAGGAGAAGAACGCTGCCGCCCGGGCATAGTCCTCCGGCGTTCCAATGTCCAGAAAAGGACCGGGTGTCACATGACCGAACAGGGAGGGCAAGGCCGGGAACATCTCTCTTTCCAGCGATACGGAACGACCGACCGGAATCGATTCAATCAGCGGGGCGGAGAGGAGATAGACGCCCGCGTTGATCATTCCTTCGCTCCGATGCAGGCCCTTCTCCTCAAAGCGGACCACGCGGTCTTCCCCGTCCAGATGGACCCGGCCATAACGTGACGTGTCAGGCACCGGCGTCAGAAGAAGGCTTGCCGCGGCCTTTTTCATCACATGAAAGGCCAGGAATTCATCGAATTCAAACCGGCAGTAGGAATCCCCGTTCATCACAAGAACGGGATCCGAACGCATGAGGGGCGCAGCCAGTCTCAGCGCACCCGCCGTTCCCAGCGGTTCCCTCTCGATGGAGTAGATCAGGCGAAGTGTTCCGTATTGATCCCCGAACAACTCTCGCAGCTGTTCCCCCCGGTAACCCGCGCACAGAACGACCTCCCGAATTCCGCTCTCGACGAGCTGGTCGAACAGGAAGGTCAGGAACGGTCTGTCCTGGATTTCCGCTGCCACCTTCTGACGATCCGGAACCACGGATCGAAGCCGGGTGCCGAACCCGCCTGCCAGGATGAAGGCCTGAGAGCCTCTTGAATTAGCTGATTTCATGGAGATTGTAGCGACCGTCGGGCATAGTTTTCATCTGTAAATATGGGTATCTATAAAATGTATGCGGCCTGCATCTGTCGCTGGAGAGATAGACAGTACCGTGCTTTTTTGACTTCCGCACGTTGTAGCGTCTGAGGGACAGGGCTCATCTCCAGAAAAAAAGTTCTCGAATAAATTGAAAATAATAGGCTGCCCCCCAGCGGAGGATTTGCAGTTTCCTTTCTCCTCCGATTCGGGGCGGTTCATCGCCCGGGATTTCGGATACGCGCAGTCTTTTTCTGGCTGCACGGACCGAAAGCAAAGGTTCCCAACTGATTTTCGTGCGGAACAGTTTTTCTGCCAATGCATAGCCGTCGTCCCGATCCAGTTCCAGATCATATATCAGCCGGGTACGATAGGCCCGGTAGATGACCATTGCGTCGGTGTAGCTTCCGCCGTGCAGGATGTTGATAGTTTTTGTGAAAAGCCAGTTCCCGAAGGCCGTGATCCAGTCGTCGTCCTCGCTTTTCGCGTCGCCGAGATAGCGGGATACAATCACCATGTCGTACCCTTCCCGCATCTTTGCGATGAGGAGCGGAATCAGTTCCGGCACGGAATTTCCATCGGGGCTGAACGTGATGAGCACGTCCCCTTCGATAAAGGGAAGAACTTCGCAGTATGCGTTGCGGATCCCCGGGCGGGTCTGCACGTGTACGTAGTATCCGTTTTCCCGTGCGTATTCGATTGTGCCGTCCGTGGACCCGCCGTCGAGGATGATAATCTGATCCTGCCATTCCCGACGAATCTGCGGCATGATGACCTTCATGCCATCGATTTCATTCCACGTCGGAATCAGGAGGGTTGTTTTCATAAAAGGAGCCTCTACAGGTTTGCCCGGCCCGTATGATGAAACCAGGATCGGGCGGCAACGCTGATGATCAGCATCCCCGTGGCGGCCATCGCCGCGATGGCCACGTCCCGAAAGATATCGCTTGCCTCCCCGTAGAGAACACCCCGGCCGGTCAAATGTCCCGCCGCCGCAATGAGGATGGACGGAGGGGTCAAAAAAACCGCCGTGGACCAGAGGTAGGTGCGGAAGGGCAACGGGGTGATTCCGAAAAAATAGTTGAGCACTCCCGTGGAGAATGCGGGGTTCATCCGGACGAAGGCGACGGCCTTCCAGCTTTTATTCTCAATTTCTCTCTTCAGCCAAAACCACACGGGGTTTCGGAACTTGCGGTTGCAGTAATCTTTGGCGACATGGCGGGAAATGAGGAAACTGCAAGAGGCTCCGATTGTAGTGCCAAGAATGGTCAAAATGCTTCCCCAGACGGGTCCCCAGAGAAAACCCGCCCCGAGGTTGAGGGGAAGGGTCGGCACAAGAGACATGGAAAGGATGACAAAAAGCAAAAGAAAAAGGGCCGGAGCCGCAACCGGGTTTGCTTCCAGAAAAGCAAAGACATGCTCCGGCTGAAGAATGCCGTGCTCTTTCAGCAAATAGATCATGCCGACAAAGAGCGCCAGCAGGACAATCGCGAGTATCCTTGCCGCGGTCGATCGGTTCCTCGTCGGGGGCAGGGGAGCCATTTGCATGTTCAAATGTTTTTGAAGAGGCCGCGGCCGAGCATTCGATATCCTTTTAAAAGCTCCCGGATTCCTGCATCGATCGAGCGCCGGGCTTCAAAGCCGGCTTCACGAAGCCGCTGATTGGAAACGATGTAGTTTCTCTTGTCCGGGTCACTTCCGACTTCCGAGAAATGGATGAAAAAATTCGGAACGTACGATTTGACTTTCAGCGCAAGTTCTTCCTTGGAAAGATTCGCGGCGTCCAGACCGACATTGAAAGATTTCCCAGTCATCTTTGCTGCATTCGTGATTGCATGAATGAAACAGTCGGCCACGTCACGGATGTGAACGTAATTGCGCTTGAACTCTTTCTCGAAAATGACGATGAACCCATCTGTGACCGACGCGTAAACGAAGTGGTTCACAAGAAGATCGAGCCTCATCCGGGGAGACATCCCGAAGACCGTGGCCAGGCGGAGCGTGATCGTGTTGGGGCTTCCCAGTAGCTCCAGTTCCGCCTGCACCTTCGTCTGCCCGTAGAGGGTAATCGGTTCCAGCGGCGTCTCTTCCGTGCAATAGACGTCCCCGGACTGCGTGCCGTAGCCGCTGTTTGTCGTCGGGTAAATCACAAGCTGGTCTTTGCTTCGGACGGAATTCAGGAGCCGAATCGCCTCATAATTGACCGACCGGGCGGACCAAGGGTCACGGTCACAGGCCGGGGCTCCCACGATTGCGGCCAAAGGAATCAGGATGTCCGCGTCGCGGACCAATTTTTTCATCAGCGCCTCGTCCCGTGCGTCACCCCGGACAAAATCGAATGACGGATCTGCGCAATAATGAAACAGGGTATGCTGATTGTATAACAGGCTGTCCAGGGCGATTACGGGATAACCGTCTCTGAGAAGGTGTTCGCACAGGACAGAACCCAGGTAACCTGCCGCTCCGGTAACAAGAACACGTGGCTTCATCATTTTTCTCCTTCACAGCGGAAACTTCCGCCAAGAAATATCAATCTGTCTGCTGCCGGTCTCATAATAAAGTTTATCTTCCAGAGCAAGTGAAAAATGGCATTTTGCCTGACTCACCGGCGTGCCGGTGTCGGGGGTTTTTGTTGCTCAATGAGAATCATGACCGTGAAGTATCCAACGATGGCCACCCCCAGCAGGCCCATAGCGATCAGGAAATAGAGAGCGACGAGTACCTTGGGCTCGCGAAAAACGAACTCCACCGACGACTGGCCTGGCGGCACCGGGACAGCCTTGAAGGCAAGGTTCGATCGGAGGATATCCACTCTTTCTCCGTTTACAGAAGCCTTCCAGTATTTATGATAGGCATCGGCATAGTGTAGAACAGCCGGTGCCGGCGTCGAATTGACAATCTCCAGTCCAAGCCGATTTGCACTGAAATGTCTGATCTGGACGGCAAGATCAACCCTCTCGTCATTTCCGATAATTCCAGGCGTCTCACCCGGTAAGAACTTGACGAATGGGCTCTCGTTGACTTTCGAGTTTGTAAAAAGGATGTTTCCCCTGTAAAGCGGATCCATCATGCAGGATTGAGGCTGCGTTGCAAAGTGTACCGCACCGAATCCCTGCAGCTTCGGATAGTCGCATCCCATGATCCTCAGAAAGGCCTCATTTTGAGGAAGGGGCTGTTCAATATTCAACGCATGCGACTTTTCCTGGTATAGCCGATAATAATCATCAACACCGTTGAGGCGATGGTGCGACCGAAACATCGTGCCGCAGGGGTCGAAAAAGAAGAACGAATCACTCTGCCAATACAAATATCCCCATTTCGTGAGGCTTGTCGATCTGGTTTTCTGCGGGTCTTCGACTGCTGCATCGACGAAGGCAGCGTACCTGGGGTTGCTCTCGTAATTCTGGCTGCGCTCTGGAACGTAGTCGTAGGACTGGAAGGTCAACAGGTTGTAGAATTCGTTTGTCTCGAGCCTGGGCAATTGAACGTTGATGTACTGGAAACGATAATACCCTATCTCCACCCCTTGCACAAGGAATGCGAGGAAAAGAAGCATCATGGTCCGGTGACGCTGCCTCCCCCTTTTTCGAATGAAACAATAGCATCCTCCCCAAAGAACGGCCCCGGAGATCGACAGGATCTGCCAGTTCGTGATTTGCTTTTTTGAATCTTGATAGATGTGCCCCACCCAGCCGAGGTCCTTGAGAACGATGGGGGAAACAAGATAGATTGCCTTGACGATCACGATGAGGACCAAGATAATGGTGACCCCGTTCCATGATCGCGCAACAGAACCTGCATCCCTCGCCTGATAAAAACGGATGATCTGATCAACGGCGAACCCCGCAAAAAATATCATCATCACTTTAATGAGGGAGCCGACAAGGCCGATATGCCGGAAGAACATCATTTTCGGCCATAGAACGTAAGCGGTGACCGCAACGACACCCGCAGCGGCGAACGATATCATCAGGATGATCGTGACGAGGAATGCGACGGACAGCCGGTCAATGTGTATTCTCTTGAAAAGAAAATAGGTCTGAAGCAGGAAAAACGGGATCATGAACATACCGGCATACAGATTCTGATCTATCGATCTCGCCAGCCCTGTAAATAACTCAAGAAACTTGCCATACCCTGTCAGCCCGCCATAGGTCAGAAATGTGCCTAGATCCACAATTCCCGACGGGTGCCGTTCCACGTTGTGATAAACAATTTCACCGGCACCGCACTCTGTCAGGTATTTGTACACGATAATAAAAGGGAGCACACCGATGCAGATGACGGTGCCGATCCTGAACAGTGTCGCCATGTTGAAAAGCGGCTGATAATAGGACCACTTCAACCATTCGGAAGGCATCGAAAAGTTTATTTGTACTTGCCGATGATTGCCCTGTGTCCCAAGGATAGCGCTCTTGGGGGTCAACCGCTCATACAGGGCATAGGCGATGTAACCCGCGGCGAACAGAAAGATTGTAAAGGAGAAAAGCGGCAGCAAATACACCAGATTTCCATAAAAGGACCAAAGAAAAAGAGAAAAGTTTCCAAGTCCGAAGAAAACAAACGAACGGTCCTCGAACGATCGGATATAGAAGTACAGGACAAGAGGAAACATGTAGTACAAGTGAAAATTCCACCATATTTGGGACGCCCAGTTTACGGAACCCAGGATTGTGATGGTTACCAGGAATACGGTCCAACCATTCTGATAGAGCCGACGGGAGAGGAGGATCGTGCCGACAATGAGGACGAGCTCGTCGAAAAATAATGACAGGTAAAAGAAATAATAATAATTGAGACCTTCGAGGAAAGGGGAAATTGCATAGTAGAAATTGTTGAGAAGGCCATTCTGAATGACAAACCACAGGTTTGTGACGGTTCCCTTCGTCATGAAAGGAAACCACATTGGAAGTTCGCCGTTTACGACAAGGTCGTTCAGAAAAAGATACTGGAGCTGAAGATACTGCAGAGTATCATGGCCGAGGGGAAGGCGAATGGAGCAAAGAAAGAGGATAGCATACAAGCAACCAACCAGCAGGATGACGGCAATCAGTATCGATCTGTCGGTAGGGTTGCCGTGTTCGTTTGTGGAGAAATGATCCGTAGGAGTTGACATGCCATTGTCCAGAAGCGGCGCTAAGGGGAAATTGCCCCAATTTCTCAATCGCGTGTGGCATTATGTCCGATGACTGCGATTCTCCCCGTCGCATGCGCATTGCTCGACTTACAGCTTGCCGAGGATTTCTGTCAGGCGCTTCCTTATTTTATACTTTATGTAGTGGTGAAAGAAAGCTGTTCTGACGGATCGCACATCCGATGTATTCAGGTATCCGATAACTTCCGAGTCGCCATCGCGAAAACGGTGATGAGTTTTCCCCCGGAAAAGACTTCTCCGGTAATTTTTCATCATCTCAATGTACCGATGACTCGCGGGGTCTTCGATCTCATTGAGCCGAGTTCCTCTTTGATCGGCATGGTGCCGCGTGTAGTTTGCAATGATGGGAAGGAAGTACGGTAGATAACCTGACGTGTTGAACTTATAGATGAAGGTCCATGCCGGATTCACACTCATCGGTTCGGCGCAGTGCCTTTGGGGAAAGCAGTTGTCGAGAACATCGCGTCGGACCATGTAATTAAATTCGGGAAACCCCATTCCGTACGCAAACCAGTACGCCAGAAAATCTTTCTTTTGTGGAGGTGCCTTGTCGAGGAATTCCGCGCCGCGGATTTTTTCCATGTGCCCCTCTTCCGTCATCCGCTGTGCAAGGCCCCAGACGAGGGAAATCTCCTTGTCCGCGTCGAGGATTTCCACGCAATACTTGAACCAGTTTTTATCAAGAAAGCCGTCGGAAAGGCAGCACTGTATGACGTAATGACCCCTGGCCATGGCGATGGCTTTTCGATAGGCTTCCAAGATGGTGTTCTCGTCGGTCTCCTTTTCCGATATCCAGCGCAGGTGGGCATGACGTTTCAAGATATCCAGCGTGTCATCCGTGGAACCACCATCCACGACGATATGCTCGCAATCTGTGAATGTCTGTTGCAGGACGGATTGGATCGTATCCTCGAGGAATTTCCCGTGATTGAGGGACGGCGTGATAACCGATACGGTGGGACGTCCCTTCTCTCTGGGAGGCATTGCGCTATGCATGGATCGATTATCCCTTCGCTCCGCCCGTCAATGAAGTCTTCATCTGCCGATAGGATTCCTGCAGTGAGGCTATCGTGCACCACAATGATTCGTTCCATTCCAGAGGCCGACCTTCGCGGTCGGCTCGTCCGTTTACGGTGGAATCATACCGCCTGGGGGACAAGAGGGGATAGTCATCCGCCATATCATGCAAGAAGACGAAATCCTCCTGCTTCATCGAAGCGACGAGCGCATGGCCGAATACCGTCTCGGAGGTGTGATTCCCGTCGTAGGTCGCCAATTCGCCTTCTTTCTCAGGCGGGTATACATGAATGGGAATGAGCCCTGTATCTTCAGGTCCATGGAGATATTCGAGAATCTTTTTTTTCATTCTTCGCCTGAGGGATAATTGCCGGTTTGTGTCGAGCGGCGTCCCCTCGACCGGAGGCGCTCCCCAGGCTCTGACGCGGGCATTGCGCGGCATGATATCGTGCATGTGGAACAATGCGCCCATATCCAGGGCTTTCATGACATGTGTCTCGATGAACCAGCGTGCAAACGCTTCCGTGTGGAGGCTGTCAAGGAAGTATATCTGATAATCGTTCCGTCCTGCTTCAGACAGTTTTTTCGCGTCACCGATCGATAAATGGATGTGACGATCCAACCCCATTCTTTCGAAGAAACCAGCCGCGGAAGCAGCCGTTTTTTTATCCAGTTCGTACGTATCAATCATGCCGTTGCCGTTTTCTTTAAGAGCCAGTGCCATAAATGCAGTCGAATATCCGGATCCGGTTGAAATTTCGAGAATTCTGTGGGGCTTTACGTATCGTACGAGACAATACAGCAATTGACCGGAGAACCAATCATACTGGCCAACCGAGACAAACATTTTTTTATTATACCGATTTTCCGGTAGAAAGGTTAAACAATGAGTTTCATGAGCAAATTGATCAACGGCTTGCTTGAACAAATGTCGAATATCCATGCTGAACTCTCGAAAGGTCATTTTCCTCTATCCGGTTCGACCGGGAGTTAACCCGCTGGCTTTTCCCGATAAAAGGGATCCTGCGTCGATCCCGGTCAAACGCTTTTAGTTGACGCGAACCTTTTTTACCACAACGGCAAAAGAATTTCATGGTTTTCATCAAGAGGCAATTGTGGTAGCGTTGCCCCGCATGGTGCGGAGTTGAACCGAACGGGACGGTTGTCCACCTGGCCTGGTTCATGCTCAGGAGGAACTGATGGAAAGGATTCCGGAGGGAGGGAAGGCAGGTATCCCATGAAATACGACAAGCGGATCCTCTGCATAGGGGCGGGCTACGTCGGCGGGCCGACCATGGCCGTAATTGCCATGAAATGCCCCCGCTACAGCGTCACCGTCGTAGACGTCGACCAGGCACGGGTCGATGCCTGGAATTCCGGTAAGCCGCCCATTTACGAGCCTGATCTCGACGAGGTGCTCCGCCAGGGACTTGGCAGGAATCTTTTCTTCACCACAGACATCGCCCGGGGCATCCGGGAGAACGACATCATCTTCGTTTCGGTGAACACCCCTACGAAGACCTTTGGGGCGGGGGCAGGAATGGCGGCCGACCTGCAGTACTGGGAGCTTGCGGCCCGGCAGATCCTCGAGAATGCCGATTCATCCAAGATCGTGATCGAGAAGAGCACCTTTCCTGTCAGGACCGCCCAGGCCATGGAGCGCATTCTCATGTCGAAAAACGATGGGATCCATTTCGATGTGCTGTCGAATCCGGAATTCCTCGCCGAGGGGACGGCGATCCGCGACCTTGTGGATCCCGACCGCGTGCTCATCGGTTCGCGCATCAATGAACGGGGCCTGAAGGCTCGGGATGAACTTGTTGATATTTACGCCAACTGGGTTCCCAGAGAGCGGATCCTCGTGTCGAATATCTGGAGCAGCGAGCTTTCGAAGCTTGCTGCAAATTTTTTCCTGGCCCAGCGCATATCGACGACCAACGCCATATCCGCCGTCTGCGAGAAGACGGGCGCCGATGTTTCGGAAGTGGCGAAGATCGTGGGCATGGACAGCCGTATCGGCAGCAAATTTCTCAACGCCAGTGTGGGGTTCGGTGGGTCCTGTTTCAAGAAAGACATCCTGAACCTCGTCTATCTCTGCCGCGTCGAAGGGCTGGAGGAAGTGGCGGACTATGTCGAAAGTGTCGTGCGGATCAATGAGTACCAGAAGGAGCGTTTCGTTCTGAACATGCTGTCGGCCATGTTCAACACGCTGGCTGGTAAGAAAATATGCCTTTTCGGCTTTGCATTCAAGGCCGAAACGGGCGACACCCGTGAAAGTCCGGCCATCCACATCACCCGCAAGCTGCTCGAAGAGCAAGCCGCCGTCGTCGTCACGGACCCGCAGGCCCTGGGGAACGTCCTGGAAGACCTGGCCGACGTTAAGCAGGGCGTATCATGCGTGGAGGACCCTTACGAGGCCGTCCGCGGCTGCCACGCCATCGCCGTGATGACTGAGTGGAACCTCTACCGGGCCCTCGACTACAGGAAGATCTACGATCTCATGGTGAAGCCTGCATTCATCTTCGACGGCCGCAACATTCTCGATCACCGGGCCCTCTACGAAATCGGCTTTAACGTCTACCCCATCGGCAAGCCGGCGATGAGTCACTTCTAGAATATTCCTCCCACTCAAGTATCGTTCCGGACGTAGGAGCGAAGTGTTTTTCGTAAACCCTCATCCAGGGTGTGTTTAGGCACCCAGCCCAGCTTCACCTTGGCGAAGCTGGAATCCAGAGAATATCCTTCTAATTCACCTGGACGACCAGGAAGAAATATCGGCTCCGCCTTTACATGAAGAAACGATGCTATCTTCTGATACAACTCGAGCAGGGATGTTTCTATCCCGGTACCGATATTGAAATAAGGCAATGGCTCATCGTCTGCAAGATCAAGGCATTGAATAAGAACATCTAACGCGTCTTCGATAAAAAGGTAGTCGCGGGTTTTATCGCCTCGACCGTAAAACTCGGCCTGGTTCCCGGAAGACAGCTTTCTGATGTAGTCGGCCATTGCCCCGCCAACCTGTCTAGGGCCAAACACGGTAGCAAATCTCAGCACCACGAATGGAAGATGATAGACCTGTCTGTAAAAAGCGAGATAATGCTCGACCGTTCGTTTTGATATAGAATAGGGAGATACCGGCCTGAACGGCTCGTCTTCCCGGATAGGCCTGACAACCGAATTTCCATAAATGAATCCCGACGAAGTAAATATGAATTTCTTTACACCGAACAGCCTGGCCTTATCTATCGCATTCACTGTTCCTGTAAGAGTTTTTAGATCGAAAAGCGGATCGGCCACCGACTTGGGGACATTGGTATTCGCTGCCAGACTGAAAACGAAATCCGGTCTGCACTCATCGAATACATCGCCCAGCGTTTCGTCGTTAAGATCCATCTCGTAGAAATTTGCCCGTGAGTTGACATTCTCTCTCCTGCCGGCAGAAAGATTATCCAGTACCGCCACCCGCGCGCCACATTCAATAAGCCGATCGGTAAGATGCGAAGCAATAAAGCCCGCGCCACCTGTAACGAGAATATTCTTGTCTCTTATCTCCATGTATCCTCTGGCGAGTTCAATATCGAAACGAGATGAGATGCGCTATTTTCGGAAGAGAGGGCATCTCCCGCTTTCACGGCATTGTTGCTGTAGTAAGCATAGTTGGCAATGATCTTTTCAACAGCCGCGAGCACTGTCGCCGGCTCCGCATCATCAACTGCAACACCGACATCGAAACTATCGATAAACCTGGCCATCCATGTGCCCTTGTACGCAACGATAGGGCTTCCACTATTCATGGCATCCAGGGTAACGCCACTCACCCGGTCGGCAAAATCAGACCTGTCGTAAAGCTGAATACAAATCGATCCTTTGAACATATCGCGATATTGATTCTCATCCAGAGTCGATGAGATCTTCCTCAACCCTCCATATTCCAATGAATCCAGTCGCTTCAGATCCGATACGATTTCATCATCATACTTCCCATAACTCTTTGGAGACGACTGAAGAACAAAAGGAATTTTTGAGTTTCTGTTGGCAAGATGTCCAATAAAATTGACTACGTGATCGAAACCTTTGTCTCTTCTGGCGGCACCGGCAAAAAAAAGGTGTGAAAATTCTGTTCCGATACTCCTGACATTCGTATTCAAAGAGACCGGATAAGGAGCGACTTTTGTAAACGGGAATCCACTATCCACAAAAGGCTTTACGGTGGATTCGGTCGGCCCCATCATTACGAGATTCGGCTGTTTCTTCGCTATCTTCGATAGATATAGCCTTTTCTTGCTTGTATCCCTGTACCAGTGAAAAAACATAAATACTCTTCCGGCCTCGATCTGAGAAATGCTCGCGAAGTCCAGCAATGCCAAATCAAGTTGCTCCGCCAGGTTAATAAATAAAATTTCACCGGAACGAAGGAGCTTTTGATAAAGAAAGAACGACTGAATCTTCCTCAGCTTTCTGAAAAAATAGGGTCTGATGTCTACATTCGCGGGAAGATTAAGACCCGGAGCATTCCTGTCAGCCCAAACAACAAGTCTTGTTTCTTTAGCGGAAGAAGCGATACTGGTCAGGAGGCTGTGACAACACCCTGTCTTGTCAGAAAGTGTGGAGTCTATATAATTAATGGGTCTTTTCATAAGACAAGAATAGTTTAAACCTATCCGAGCAGCATTACAAATATTAAGTGCCTATCCCCGCTGTCCAAAATAGCCAGAATTCACATGAGCGTCTCCTGCTGGGACCCGCTTTGCCGATGAGTACATAGGCGAAGTCGGGACTGAGTGCGGAGGATCATGACGCTTCTGGGGAAATCCAAGGGAAACAGATTCGTCTGACAAACTATACCAATATAAAAGGTCCTGATCAAATATTTTGGTATGGTGGGTTTCGGCGAATTGCGCACAAATGGGGCTGCTGATGAAGAGGGTATCTTTTCGCACGACAGAAAAGTATTTGATGGTTTTCATCGTCAGGCATTTATGGTAGCGTTGCCTCGCAAGGTGCAGGGTGTAGGCATTTCGTAAGGTCCTGCTCGCGCCGTTCGAGAACGGATGAATGTTTCATGAATTCCCCGGTGCATAACATAGCGGTCGTCATTCCCAAATACGGTCTTGTGGGCGGAGGGGAGAAGTTTGCTCTTGAATTGACCGAACGGATTGCCTCCAGCGATCGCTATCGGATCCACGTATTTGCGAATCAATGGAGATCCCGTTCCGATCGCATAACGTTTCACAGAGTGCCCATCATCGTTTTCCCCAAGTTCCTGACGACAATCAGCTTTGCCTGGTTTGCGAACAGGGAAATCGAAAAGATGAAGTTCGACCTGATCCACTCTCACGAACGGATCTTTCGTGCCGATATCTTTACAATGCACAGTGTGCCCCATCGCTACTGGATCCGGGAAGTCCGGAAAAAGCGCATGAGCCTGTTCGACCATGGTACGGCATGGGTAGAAGAACAGTTGGTCAGCATGGGAGATTGCAAAAAATATCTTCCCGTGTCGAGGTTGACCGAGGAAAAATTTCTGAAGGTATTTTCCATTGACCCTCACAGGGTTCAGGTCATTCACCCCGGTGTCGATATCGACAGATTCAGACGGCTCGATCGTCAGCGCTGCCGTCAGGAGGTTCGACACCGATTCGGCGTGGACGAGTCCGACACGCTCCTGCTGTTCGTCTCCATGAATTTCGAGTTGAAAGGACTGGATACCCTGATTGCATCCATGGCCGAAATCAAGAAACGGCAGCCGTCGGAAAGGCTCAAATTGCTCGTCGTCGGCAAGGGAAACGAGAAGAAGTTCGCTAGGCTTGCTGCGGAGTATGGCCTTGCAGGAGATGTCATTTTTACGGGAGTATGGAAGGAAGACATCGAAATGGTTTATATGGCGTCGGATATTTTCTCGATGCTTTCGAAATTCGATACCTTCGGCATGGTGGTTCTCGAGGCGATGTCCGCTTCGCTGCCCGTTGTCATCAGCGAGAATGTCGGCGCAAAGGATCTCGTCCGGGACGACGTGAACGGGTATGTTGTCAAGGGTGACGACGTCAGCCTTGTCAGTGTAAGAATCGAGAGTCTGTTGGCTCCTCGTGTCCGGGAAAGGATGGCCGAAGAGGCATACAGGGAGGCGCTGAATCATACCTGGGACAAAATGGCGGAACGCGTGCTGCAGGTATACAATGAAATATTGCCTGCCTGATCCAGGCCTCCCGGAGAAGTACCGGGGCTATTCCGGATCATTAATTCTACAGGATGGGAAAAAGATTCGGAGCGGTAAGAAGAAAAGGTAACCCCTGTGAAAGAAAAAATACTCCTGTCTGTAGCCATCATAACCAAGAACGAGGCGGAGAACCTGCCTGCCTGCCTGGAGAGTGTCGGTTTTGCCGAGCAGGTGGTTGTGGTCGATTCGGGGAGCACGGACGGGACGGTGGAAATCGCCGGGGGATTCGGCTGCCAGGTATACAACGAACCCTGGCGCGGCTTCAGTGCCCAGAAACAGTTTGCGATCGACCGGTGCACCCATCCATGGGTACTTCTGCTGGATGCCGACGAACGCGTTCCCGCCATGACCGCTTCCAGGATAATCGGTATTGTTCAATCTGATTCCGACGAGGCTTCCGGATACAGCTTTCCCCGGAAGAATTATTTCCAGGGGCGCTGGATCAGGCATCTCTGGAGCGGTGATCGGGTCGTCCGGCTCTTTCGGAAGAACCTCGGTCGAATGACCGCCGCGCGGGTACACGAGGCTGTGGAGGTAAAAGGTTCCGTGAAAGCCCTGGAGGTGCCCCTGGAGCACTATACGGAAAGCGGCCTGAGCAAGCTGCTGCTGAAGATCGATCATTATACAACGCTGGGTGCCCAGGAAGCCTTCGCCGCAGGAAAGAGGGCATCCGTCTGGACTGCCGCCTTCCTGGCTTCATTCGCATTTGTTCAAAGCTATTTCTTGAAGAGGGGCTTTCTCGACGGTGTTCAGGGTCTGACCCTTTCCGTTGCGGAATCCGTCAGTAAGTATTTCAAGTATGCCAAATTAAGCGAACTGAGCAGGAACGAGAAGAAGGAACCTCAAATCAATCGATCATCCTCGCCTCATCGATGAGCATGCAGGGAATGTCTTCCCGGATCTCGTAGAAAAGCCGGCAGGAATCGCAGATGAGTCCATCGCCCGTGTCGTTGAGACGAAGGTTCCCCATGCATTTCGGGCAGGCGAGGATGTCGAGCAGGTCCGTGAGAAGAGCCATTTGCTTTTTTCCTCAATAGAATAGAGAGAACCCGATCAAGCCGATGTGGCTGTCGATTCCATGATTGGGAAGCCGTGTTCCGGCATTGGACATATGTCGCAGCCGATACCCGATGTCGATGGCGCTCCCCCGGGAAATATATATATTCAGCCCGGCGCCAATCGTGTCGGCGAAGAGGAACCCCTGGGCCTGATCCGTTGAATTCAGCGTAATGTAGTGAGGCCCCACGGACCCCTGCGCATAAACGGCAAACGTATCGCCAAACGGGTAGGCGTATTTTGCGCCCACACCGATACCGAACTCGACATTCTGTCTGGGTGTGAAGGAGGGGTTGAACTGAGGCTCGAGGAACAGAGAGAGAATACCCCGGTGTCCTTGAAGCGAGGGGAGCCAGCGCTTCATGTCTACCCCCAGGTGGAGGATGAAAAAAATCGGCTTGTATGCCCCCTCCTCAACATTTCCGTTTCCCATGCCGGTGTAAAACCCCCACTCCGTGAAGAAACTGTCTTTGGAAATGACGGGTGCCGGGTTGTCATCATTGGCCCGGATGTCCCCTGCCGGTGACAGAATCATCAATGCCGTCAGGAGAGCGACGAGACGGCGGAATGTTTTTCCTTCCATTTCGATTGGTTTTTCCTTTCAGGATTTCGGTCCGTCAATCCCGATCCGTATCCGTACGGCCTGGAGCGCTTCGTCCACAGTGATGATCTTCATGCATTCTACGGTTTCGCAGGTCTTGCGAAAACAGGGGCTGCAGGGAAGTCCCCGGCGGATGATCGTATGACCGCTCCCGTAGGGTCCCGTTCGCTCCGGCGAGGTGGGGCCGAAAAGGGCCACGACAGGTGTCCCCACGGCTGCTGCCAGATGCATGGGGCCCGAGTCGGTCGTAAGGAGAAGCGATGCTTTCTTATACAGAACGGCCAGCTCCCGCAGGGAAGTACCTCCTGCGACCGATATGGAAGGAGCCTGCATCAGGGACCGGATGCGCGCGATGGTTCCTTCACGGCTTTCACCCGTAAAGACGACGGGCAGATCGAGATCCGTCACGATGAGGTCGCAGAGCGCGGCAAACTTTGCCTCGTCCCAGAGTTTCGTCTCCCAGTAGGCGACGGGACTTACTGCCACATAACCCCTGCTTGAGTCAATGTTCTTCTCGGAAAGCAATGCCTGCACGCTTCTGAAATGGGCCTCCTGCAGGCCGATCGGGAATTCAGGTTTTGATATTTCACAGCCGAGGTGGCGCGGAAAATCGAGGTAGCGATCCACGGCATGCTTGGTCATGTCCTCGGGAATTTTTTCGTTGAGGAAGAACCCGCTGCCTTCCTGCAGACTGTCGTAACCGAGCTTTCTCTTTCCCCCGCTCAACAGGACAAATATGGCGCTCTTGAGAAGACCGTGAAAATCGATCACCAGATCATAGGGCCGGTCGCGAAGGGTGCGCAGAAAATGCAGGATCTCCCGAAGGGCCGCACCGCGATTCGGTCCCTCTTTCAGGTCTCGGATCCAGCGCTTGCGGCGGGAGACGAGCACCCGGTCCAGCATGGGGTGATCCATGAGAAGGTCCGAGGCGGCCTCCTCGACGACCCAGGTGATGTGCGCCTGCGGGTAGCAGTAGCGTAAGGCCACCAGCGACGGCAGCGTGTGGATGACGTCTCCGATGGCGCTCAGCTTGACAATGAGGATGTTCATCCCTCCCGATCCTTCAGGACCCATTTTACGGCGGCAAGAAGGTCCTCGGCAATGTAGGCGGGCTTGTCCGTAACCACGATGTTCGGGCCGTACCCCGTTCGAACGAGGATTCCCTTGGCCCCGGCGCTTCTGCCGGCGTCGACATCCTTGAGCATATCTCCGATCATGTAGGACCGGGTCAGATCGATGTTCATCTCCACGGCCGCCTGCAGAAGCAGTCCCGGCCTGGGCTTGCGGCAGGTGCAGTCCTGCTTGTAGATGCCGTTTCCGTAGACGGGATGGTGTGGACAGAAATAGAACCCGTCAATATGGGCTTCCTCAACGCGGAGAATCTCGTTGATCCGATCGTGGACACTGCGGATGAAATCTTCCGTAAAGTATCCTCGGGCGATTCCGGACTGGTTGGTGATCACGACGGCTTTCATGCCGCTGCCGTTGACAAGACGGATTGCCTCGGCCGTTCCCGGGTAGAGTGTCAGCTGGTCCATGCGGCTGAGATAGCCTACTTCCTCGTTGATGGTGCCGTCACGATCCATGAACACGGCGGCGGTTCTTTCTTTCATGTGCTTTCTCGTATTCCCGGATCTTTCAAGGGAAAGGTTTTGTTTCATCGCCGGCCGAATCGTACCCTGCCTCGGAAAGAAGCCTGAGCGATACGTCGAAAATCTCTTCGACGGTGACAAGCTCCATACACCGAAAGTCGGTGGGGCACTCCTTTTTCAGGCAGGGACTGCAGTCGACGGCCTTGCGGACGATGACCGTCCGCTCGCCCGGGGGCGATGTCGTCAGCGGGTTGGTGGACCCGAAAATGGCCACCGTGGGCACGTCGAGGGCGCCTGCCACGTGCATGAGTCCCGAATCGTTGGTGATGAACAGGTCACAGCGTGCGATCAGCGCAATGGCCTCGCGCAGATTCGTCCGGCCGGCGATGTCGACAAAGGGGCTCTGCGCCGCCGATTGGACCGCTTCCGTGATCATCCTGTCCCCGGCTCCGCCGAAGAGCATCACAGGGCAGGAGAATCTTCCGATCAGCCTGTCGGCCACGGCGGCAAAGCGCGCGGGGATCCATCTCTTGGCCGGGCCGTAGGCCGCTCCAGGGGCCATGCCGATGACCGGTTTTCGATGGGCGATGCCGTACTCCCGGAGGCGTCTTTCCGCGGATAGCCGGTCTTCTTCCGCCAGGGCAATGCGGGCGGTCCGGCCCGGGGATCGGAACCCCAGGGCCTTGAGCATCTCCAGGTAGTACAGCGACTGGTGGACCTTTCTGATCTGTGCCGAGCGCGTCACCGCGTGCGTGAGAAGAACGCCCCTTGCGTCCGTGCTGTAGCCCGCCCGGATGGGAATATTCGCCAGTCGGGCGATGATGGCTGCCTCCACGGCATTCTGGAGCAGGATGGCCGCATCAAAATTTCTGGCGCGAAGCTCCCGGGTCAGTTTGAAAAGACCTGCCCATCCCTCGTGCCGACCCGGTCTCTCGTAGATCATGACCTCGTCGACGTCGGGGTGCATCCTCACGAGATCGGCCACCCATGGCTTCACGAGAACGGTGATCGTTGCCCGGGGCAGCGTCTCCCTCACGGCGGAGATGGCCGGAAAGGTCATCACCACGTCCCCGATCCAGTTGGTGCCTCTGATCAACACCGAACGGATCGTGTCGAAGGGGATTTCGTTCTTTGCCATTCTGTGCAGCCTTTTTCCTTTTCGGGTCACAAGCCTCGCTTCTGCAGTGATGCCGGGATTCGGCATCACGACCAGGGCTTGGTTTTCCATCGCTGGTGAATCCAGAACCACTGGTCCGGGTATTGGCGGACCATGTCTTCCACCACCTTCGTGAAGCGCTGGGTGTTCACGAAAAGATCCGACTCGTAATTGTCGGTGCGGGTGATCTCGACGGGGGGCATGATGATCAGCTTGTACCTGCCGTCGGGCATCCGCGGCATAAACACCGGAATGACCGGAGCCCCGGACTGGAGCGCCAGTACGGAAAGTCCCACCGCTGTGCATGCGGGCCGCCCGAAAAAATCGACGAAAACCCCCTCCCGGCTGATGACGTTCTGGTCGCTCAGGATAGCGATGGCTTTGTTTTCCTTCAGGAGCCGGAGGATTCGCTTTCCCGAGCCGCCCTTCGGGATGAGACTGTTTCCGTGACTTGTGCGAGACCAACCGAGCAGATTGTCCATGAGGGGACTGTCCAGGGGCCGATATACGATCTGGATTGGAACGGTCGCCAGGGGAACAACCGCCGCCATGAGTTCCCAGTTGCCGAAATGGGCCACAATGGAAAGAATGCCCCGTCCCTGCCGTACAGCCGGCTCGACATGCTCGAGGCCTTCCACGTCGGCCCATTCGTGAAGAGTCTCGCGGGTGACGTAGGGCACGTCAAAGAGCTCCGCAACCATGATGGCCAGGTGACGATAGACGCCTTTTGCGATGGCTTCGCGCTCCTCGAATGTTTTTTCGGGAAAGGCACCTTTGAGGTTGTACAGCGCGATGAGTCTGTGCTTGGCAGAGAGATGATAGAATGCCCGGAGAAGAGCCTTGAATATCCACTTCCGGATACCCAGGGGGATCAGTCGAAAGAAAAAAAAGATCAAGGTCGTCAAAAATTTCTTTTCCATGGTCTGATGCTCAAAGCCCCGGGATGCAGCGGAGCAGTTCTTCCAGGTCCGTTTCTCCCTCCAGCAGTTCCATCGTAACCCCGAGTCGGTATACACCGCCGGCGAAGAGGGGGAAAGCATCCAGTTTGACGGCGTCCTTTTCCGTTGTCACGATGACATCGGCCGAGGCGGATCGGGCCTCTTCCTCGACCCGGGAAATGTCGCCTGTCCCGTAGCGGTGATGATCCGGAAAGATTCGGAAACCGGCAATAATGCCTCCCAGAGATTCAATGGTCTGCCGGAAAGAATCGGGTTGAGCAATCCCGGCTAGTGCGAAAACCCGCTTGCCCTGCAAAAAGGACAGGGGATACTCCAATCCGGCCGGTCCCGTGAGCGATGCCGGGCTTACGCAGGTTCGCAGAGCGACCTTCCCGGACAGCGACCCGGATAGCGTCACATCGATCGGTTTCCCTGCACCTTTCTCCGAGCGGGTAAAGGCAATGACACCGGCCCGCTCGATCGCCGAAACCGGCTCCCGGAGGGGACCCCTGGGCAGAAGAAATCTGTTTCCCAGGGGCTTTCGGCTGTCCAAAAGCACAATATCCAGGTCCCGCTTCAGATACCGGTGCTGGAAACCATCATCCAGCAGGATCACGCCGGGCTCGAAGTGCCGAAGAGCATATTGTCCTGTAATGGTTCGCTTCGGTCCTACCAGCACGGGGACGTCTTTCAGGCGCCGGGCAATCAGGACCGGTTCGTCGCCTGCTTCTTCCGGTCCCGCCAGGATCTGTCTTCCGTCGGAGACAACCAGAACGTCGACCTTTCTCTTCGCTCCGTAGCCCCGGCTCAGCACTGCGGGCCGCAACCCTCTGTTCCGCAGCATCCCGGCCAGCAGGATGACCATGGGTGTCTTCCCGGTGCCCCCCACAGTGATATTGCCCACGCTGATCACGGGGCAGTTGAGTTTTCCCTGTTTGAGGAACCCGAGATCGAACAGGCAATTCCGGATCCGCACCGCGCCTCCGTAAGGGAGGGACAGCAGATAAAAAAAGATGTGGAGGGGTTTGAGAAATTCAGTCCGGGAATCCCCCCACATGTTTCGGCGGAGCCAGGCTTCCATGGTTCGCTCGTTTTCCTGCGGCCCGGGATGAGCCAATCACCCCGCGCCGACTTCCTTGTTGATACGATCCTGACTCTCATCTCGGAACTGAAGATTGTGGAGCTTGCAGTACTCGCCCCTCTTTTCCAGCAGCGACTCATGGGTGCCTTCCTCGACGATCCGTCCATTGACCAGGACGATAATCCGGTCTGCATTGCGGATCGTGGAGAGCCGGTGGGCGATGACAAGGGTCGTGCGGCCCTTCATCAGTTTTTCCAGGGCGTCCTGGACCTCGATCTCGGACTCCGTGTCGAGTGACGAGGTCGCCTCGTCGAGGATGAGGATGGGGGCATCCTTCAACAGGGCCCTCGCGATGGAAATACGCTGCCTTTCGCCGCCGGAGAGCTTTACCCCCTGCTCGCCGATGATCGTGTCGTAGCCTTGGGGGAGCTTGAGGATGAACTCGTGGGCGTTGGCAGCCTGAGCAGCCCGTATAATGTCCCCTTCGTTCTTGCGGACATCTCCGTAGGCAATGTTCCCGCGGACCGTGTCGTTGAAGAGGATTGTCTGCTGGGTCACGATCCCGATCTGGGCCCGGAGCGACTCGATCGTTACGTCGCGGACGTCTGTGCCGTCGATAGCAATGCGACCGGCATGGATGTCGTAGAAACGGGGAATGAGGTTCACGAGAGTCGTTTTGCCGCCACCGCTCATGCCGACGAAGGCAATGACCTCGCCTGCCCGGATCTTGAGGTTGACATCCTTCAGGACGGGCGCCTCGTCATAGCGGAACGTGACACCCTCGATAGAAATTTCTTTCTCGATCCGCGGAAGTGAGACGGCAGCCGGCTTGTTCCGGATCTCGGGCACCGTGTCCAGGAGATGGAAGATGCGCTCGGCGCCGGCAAGGCCCTGCTGGATCGTATTGTTGACGTTGGTAAGTCGCTTCACGGGCTCGTAGAGCAAGAGCAGCGCCGCCAGGAAGGAGAAGAACGTACCCGGCGTTGAAGTTCCGGCAATGACCTGGTAACCGCCGTAGAAGATGATGGCGGCAATCCCGATGCCCCCCAGAAATTCCATGAGGGGACTGGAGACGGCACGGACCTTCACGGACTTCATGGTGAGCTTGAACTGGCGCTCGTTTTCCTTTGCGAAACGCCTGTTCTCGTGCTCCTCCATGCTGAAGGCCTTGACGATTCGGCTTCCCGTGATGGTTTCCTGGAGGATGGAGATGAGGTCTCCCATGGAGACCTGGGACTCCGTGGCGATCCTGCGCATCCGCCTGCCGAACTGGGCGATGGGGTAGATCGCCAGGGGAAAGACCAGCGAGGCAATGATCGCCAGTTGCCAGTCGCGCCAGAAAATGACAAACACGAGGCCCACCAGCGTGAAAGAATCTTTCAGCAGACTCGTAACTGCCTCGGAAACGGCACCCTGGAGGTAGTAGACGTCGCTCGTGATGCGCGAGATGAGAATCCCGGTAGGGTGTTTCGTGAAGAAGGACAGCGGTTGTCTCAGAATGTGGCGATACAGATCATTGCGCAGGTCCGTGATGACCCGGAACCCGATGAAGCTCATGAGAATTGTCTGTCCGTAGTTGCACGCTCCCTTGAGCAGGTAGATCGCGATCACGGCGATGGGAATGAGAATAAGCATGTCCTCGTTTCGGTTGAGGAAGATGTCGTCCATGGCCGGCTTTACCAGGAAGGCGGAAGCGGCTGTCGCCGCACCCACGACGGCCATACAAAGCATCGCCAGAATGAGCTTTGCGGTGTGCGGTTTCACGAGGATGAGCAAACGAAGGTAAAGTTTCATATGGAAAACAGGCTCCAGGCCCTGAGCATCAGGCGCAATGTATCAGGATCGGCTCATGGGTCAAGTATTTTTGCCCTCGTCTTGTCCTCGGCCATCAGCCCGAGAGCCAGTTCCGCCGCCCGTCGCGACGCACCCGGATCACCGAGTTTCTTTCTCAATTCGGAAAGATCCTTGCGAATGGATTCATAACGCTCGCGGTCGGAGAGAATCGCCTTCACTTCCTCCGCCATCCTTGATGCGGTGGCGTCATCCTGAACGAGTTCCGGCACGACGGTCCTGCCCGCAATGATATTCGCCAGTCCGATGTGATTCACCCGAATGAACCGTTTTCCCACGGCAGCGGTGAGCGGCGAGATGCGGTAGGCGATCACCATCGGTGTCTCCAGGAGGGCGGTCTCCAGGGTCGCCGTGCCGGAGGCGACCATGGCTACGTCGGATGTGCCTACGGCATCGTACATCCGTCCCGGGATGACGGTTACCGGGACAGAGTGCCGGCGGATGATTTTCTCGACCAGTCCGGGCTCCACCGTATCCGCAAGGGGGAGCACGAACTGCGCCTTTTCAAAGTCGCGGGCGAGGATTTCCGCGGCGCCCAGCATTTCAGGGAGGAGGCTCGTCACTTCCTTTTCGCGGCTGCCGGGCAGGAGGGCTACCGTGGGCCAGGTGTCGCGGAGGCCGAATGCCGCGGTCGCCTCCTCCCGGGTGCAGGTCCGCTTCACCGAATCCAGGAGCGGATGACCCACAAAGTCCACGGCAAAGCCCATATCGGCATAGACAGCCTTTTCGAAGGGCAGGATTACGGCCATCCGGTCCACAATACGGCGGATACGATGGATCCGGTTCTTTCTCCAGGCCCATACCTGGGGGCTGATGTAATAGAAGACCTTGACCCCGGCGCGTTTTGCCGCCGAGGCGAGCGGGAGGTTGAAGTCGGGGTAGTCGATGAGGATGAGAAGGTGCGGCTTTTCCTGCCGCAACATCTTCCGGAGCCGGAAGAAAACGCCCACGATGTGGCGGAGCTTGGAAAAAACCTCTGTAAGGCCCACAACGGCCATTTCGGAAGAATGGGCCACGAGACGGACCCCTTCGGCTTCGAGCTTTTTCCCTCCCACACCGCAGAAGGCTAAAGACGGGTCAAGGGCCTTCATCTCGTGCACAAGGCTTGCCCCGTGGAGGTCTCCCGAGGCCTCGCCCGCAACGATCAGGACGGTTCGCTGTCGGTCCATGTCAGGCGGAACCATTGATCACGTCGCTGATATTCTGTATCTCTTCTTCGGTGATCTCCGGGAACATCGGCAGCGAGAGGACCCGTTGTGCGAGATCGTCGCTCACCGGAAGATCTCCATGGCGGTTCCTGCTTTTCAGGAATACTTCCTGCCGGTGAAGAGGAACCGGGTAGTAGACGGCGCTGGCGATGCCGGCCCGGGAGAGCGCCTCCTGGATCTGATCCCGGCGGTTCGAGAGGATGGTGAACTGGTGGTAGACGTGACGGCAGCCTTCCATTTCGGAAGGCAGCACGATGTCATTCCTGCGAAGCGCTTTCCGATACAGGTCGGCGGCTCGCCGACGGTTCTCGTTCAGAGCATCGATATGCCTGAGTTTGATGCGGACGATGGCTGCCTGGATTTCGTCGAGGCGGCTGTTGTAGCCCAGAAGATTGTGGTAATAGCGAACGCGGCTCCCGTGGTTGCGAAGCATCCGCAGGGTATCATCTGTTCCGGCATCCCTGGTGATCACCATGCCGCCGTCGCCGTAACAGGCGAGGTTTTTGCTCGGGAAAAAACTGTAACAGCCCGCATCACCCAGCGTCCCTGTGACCCTGCCCTTGTACCGGGCGCCGAAGGACTGGGCACAGTCTTCGATGACCTTCAGACCGTACCGTTCCGCGATAGAGAGGATGGGGTCCATGTCACAGGGCTGGCCGAAGAGATGAACGGGGATAACGGCCCTCGTTTTTTTCGTGACGGCCCTTTCAAGGAGCGTCGGGTCCAGATTGAAGGTGGCCGGATCGATGTCGACGAAAACGGGCACGGCGCCAATCAATCCCACCACCTCTGCCGTGGCAATGAACGTGAACGGGGTCGTGATGACCTCGTCTCCCGCGCCGATTCCCAGCGCACGAAGTGCCAGGAGAAGGGCATCGGTGCCGTTGGCCACCCCGACGGCATGGGGCACGCCGTGGTAGCGCGCCACCTCGACCTCGAGTTCCGACACGTTGGGCCCCAGGATGAACTGGGTCCCGTCCAGAACGTCCAGAACGGCCCTGTCGATTTCTTCTTTGAGCTGAAGATACTGCCTTCGCAGGTCGACCATGGGGATCATAGCTTGAGATTCTTCCCCGTTTTCATTTTTTCGTTGATGAGGAGGGCCAACTCCAGGGACTTTCGGGCCTCGAGACCCGAAACACGCGGTACGCTCCGGTGAATGACGCAGTCCACAAACGACCGGATTTCCTCCTCCAGGGGATCGTACTGGCCGACCGTGACGTCATTGAGCCCGATTTCCATCTTTCCCCCGTCTTTCTCTTTTCTCGCGAGCGAGACGACCTCCCGCTTGCTGAAGTCGACGGAGTGGTAGCCTTCGATGCCGAAGAATCGAAGCTTCTGCATGTGCTTGAGGGTCACACGGCTGGCGGTGATATTGGCCACGCAGCCGTTTTCGAAGGAGAGGCGCACGTTGGCGATATCGACCTTGTCCGAGAGCACCGAAACGCCGACGGCTTCCACGTTTGCCAGCGGCGATCGGACGTAGTGAAGGATGAGATCCAGGTCGTGGATCATGAGGTCGAGGACGACATCCACGTCGGTGCCCCGCTCGACGAAGGGGTGCAATCGGTGTGATTCGATGAAGAGGGGCTGCCGGATCACCTTGTCGAGGGCGATAACGGCGGGGTTGAACCGCTCGATGAAACCCACCTGCAGGATGCTGTTGTTCACCGCGGCGAGCGCGATCAGGTCGTCCGCTTCTTCCAGGGTGGCCGTGAACGGCTTTTCCAACAACACGTCTTTTCCGGCCGCCAGAAAATCTTTCGCCACGACATGGTGGTCCCGCGTGGGAACAACGACGCTGACGGCATCCACCTGTGCCACCAGATCCTGATGTCTGGGGAACGCCGTGCAGCCAAAGGAGGCAGCCGCTTTATCGGACCGGGTGCGGTCTGTGTCGACGACCCCCACGATGAGGACGTTTTCCAGTTTCTGATATTTCTGGAGGTGGTAGTTTCCGAGATGCCCGATCCCCACCACCCCGACGCGTATCTGTTTCATGCTGTTCCCTGTACCCGAGACCCTTCACCCGACACCCTATCTTGTCACCCCTCGCTTCGACTGTTCAATGAACTCGATGAAGATCCGAACTTCCGGAAGGTCGGGCGCTTCGGCCCGGGCCCTGATGATGGCCTTTGCGACGGTAAGCGACGAGCGGAAAAAGATCTTGTAGACTTGCTTCAGGGCCGCAATGGTCTCCTCCGTGAATCCCCGGCGTTTCAGCCCGATGAGGTTCAGCCCGTAAAGCGAGGCGTAATGACCGGCCGCCGTCACGTAAGGGGGGACATCTTTTGTCACGGCCGACGCCCCACCGATGATGCAGTGGCGTCCAATCCGCGAAAACTGATGAATCCCGGTCAGCCCCCCGATGATGGCGAAGTCCTCGACATGAATGTGCCCCGCCAGGTTGGCCGCGTTTGCCATCACGATGTGGTTTTCGAGCAGACAGTTGTGGGCCACGTGACAATAGGCCATGATGAGATTGCCGTTGCCGATTTTCGTCATTCCGATATCGGCCGTGGTGGAACGGTTGATCGTCACGAACTCCCGGATGGTGTTGTCGTTGCCGATGACAACACGTGTCTCTTCCCCGCGGTACTTGAGATCCTGGGGCGGGGCCCCGATGGAGGCAAACTGGAAGATGCGGTTGTTCTCGCCGATGTCCGTGTGGCTCTGGATGACGACATTGGAGCCGATCACGGTGTCCTTCCCGATACTGACGCTGGGCCCGACTACGCTGAAGGGGCCTATTTCTACTCCTTCGGCAATCCTGGCATCAGGCGAAATGACGGCGGACGGGTGGATCTTCATGACAATCTCTTCTCCAGTTCTTCGATCTTCTTCCTGAGCTCCAGGACGGTTTTGTGCATCTCCGGCAGGCGCATGATGTGGGCGTTGAGCCTCAGCCAGTCCTTGTGAGGGATGGCGGGTGCCCCGGCCATGATATGCGAAGCAGGGACGTCCTTGTTGATGCCCGCTCGTGCCGCGATCATGACGTTGTCGCCGACGGTGATATGTCCCACCAGGCCCGCCTGGCCTCCGATGATGACGCGTTTGCCAAGCCGGGAGCTTCCCGAGATGCCGACCTGGGCCACGACGATCGAGTTCTCGCCGATAACCACATTATGGGCAATCTGGACGAGGTTGTCGATCTTGGTACCCCTCTGGATCCAGGTCTTTCCCAGGGTGCCCCGGTCGATGGTCGTGTTTGCCTGGATTTCCACATCGTCATCGATCTGTACGATGCCCACCTGGGGAATCTTGCGGTTCTCCAGCCCGGGGTTGGCAAAACCGAACCCGTCACTTCCCACGACGACCCCCGCGTGGAGGATGACCCGCCTGCCGATGAGGCAGCGACGATACACGGTCACATTCGGGTACAGGATGGAATCCTCTCCAACAACGGCCCCGGGACCGACGTAGACTCCCGGGTAAAGAACGGCGCCCTTGCCGATAGTTGCTCCCCTGCCGACGAAAGCCCCCGCGTACACAGTGGCTCCCTGTTCCACGACGGCCTCGTCGTCGACAAAGGCGTCCGGGCTTACCCCCTCAACGTCGCGTTCCTCGGGATAGAACAGGGAAAGCAGGCAGGCCAAGGCCGCGTAGGGGTCCTTCACGACGAGGAAATTTTTCTCTGCCCCTGCGACGGGCTGGGACACGAGGACCGCCGATGCGGCCGTCGTGGCGACCTTTTTGCGGTATTTCGAGTTGGCAAGGAACGTGAGATCCCCTTCACCGGCCTCATCGAGACCCTTGATGTCGCGGATCTCGACGGTGCCGTCACCGACAACGGTTGCCTGGAGGTAGGCCGCAATGTCGGAGAGTTTTTTGCCCATGGACATCACCGGGTGCAATCCGTCCTTCTACTTTTTCCCTTTGGTCGGGGCGGAGGGTGCCTTTCCTGCGATCTTGTTGAATTCATCGATGACCTTTTTCGTGAGTTCATCTTTCTTGTCGTGATAGACGATGACAGGGTTGTTGAGATCAATGATGGCGCTGTAGCCCTCCTTCTTCCCCACACTCTCGACGACCTGAATGATCTCCGGAATCAGCTTTGTGGTCAGGGTCTGCTCCTTCATGGCGAGATCGTCGTTGGTATCTTTCACAAGCCGCTGATAGTCGCGGACCTTGACCTGGAAGTTGGTCTCTTTTTCCTGGAACGCTTCTGCCGTAAGGACCGACTTTTGCTTGTCCAGCTCATCCTTGAGCTTCTTGAGTTCTTCTTCTTTTTTACCGATTTCAGCCTTTTTTCTCTCGAACATCTTCTTGAAATCAGCGAACCCTTTCTTCCCGGCCTCCGATTCCTGGATAATGGTCCGCATGTTGATGAACCCGATCTTCTCGGCGGCTGAAGCGGCACCGGCAGCCGCAAAAACGAATGCGATGGCCAGGATGCCTGCAAAGGTCAGTATCTTCTTCATGGTATCGTTCTCCTTGATGTTATTGGCGAATCAAACGGCATTCCCTTCCGCGTTCAGCCGGTCTTTCACATGTTCCACCCCATCGTGAAGTCCCATCGATAGTCCGGTTCTCCCGTCTTGCGGTCGAGCACGTAGCCCCACTCCATGCGAAGGGGCCCGATCGGGGAGTACCAGCGGATGCCGGCGCCCACCGTCTTTCTCATATCGTTCAGGTCATATTTGTAATCCCAGGTATTGCCCGTGTCGAAGAAAACAACACCCTTCATCCCGGCGTTCTTCAGGATGGGGAAAATGAATTCGAAGTTGAACAGCAGCATCGTCGTGCCGCCGAGAAGGTCACCCGTTACGGGATCGCGCGGCCCGATGTCCTTCAGGCCTCGAAGCGAGTTGATCCCACCGAGGATATAACGTTCGTAGATGGGGATTGGCGTGGTCTGAAAAGACTGGATGTAACCGATACGGCCACGGGGTGAAAACACGAGGTCTTCGCCGAAGGGCGGGATCGCGTAAAACCACGAAACGGAATAGTTATATTTTGCATAGGACTGATCCCCCCCGAAGATGGTTCCATTGATGTCGGCACCCAGGCGCTGGCGGGTTCCCATCGTGGGAAACATCGAATCGTCGGTCGTGTCTCTCGACAGGCCCGTAACGACTCCGCTGATCGTGGTCTCGCCGGCCTGATCCTTGATGGCCTGTGCTGCCGTCAACCAGACATCTTTCACATCGTTAATCGCCACCCTGTACCCGACGTATCCCATGAGCCTCTCCCAGATCGGGTAGCCGAGATTGACACCGAATCCCTTTGACGTGAGGTTATAGGTGTCGTATTGCTTGTAGGCATTCCAGAGGTCCGCTTTCGACCAGATGTTCGTATCGAAGAGATAGGGCTCGGTGAAGGACAGATCAAAATTGGTGGACTCGGTTCCCAAGCCCGCAGACAGACTCAAGGTCTGGCCCCGCCCGAGGAAGTTCTGCTGCGAGATCTGGGCCATGAGCATGGCCCCGTCCTGGGCGCTGTAACCGGCTCCGATGCTGAACATCCCCGTCGGTCGTTCTTTCACGCTGATGTTGATGTCCGTCACGCCTTCCGTGGACCCTTTGGCCGTCTCGAAATTCACTTCCTCGAAGTATCGCATTTTGTTCAGTTTCGCGTAGCTGTTCTTCAGCTTGTCGCTGTTGTAGAGATCCCCTTCTGTGAATTCCAGCTGTCGCCGGATGACCTTGTCCCGGGTCTTTGCATTGCCGGTGATATTGATCCGGTTGAAGTAGACGAGGCTGCCTTTCCGGATGCCGTAGGCGATGTCGACCTTCTGCTCGGCCTCTTTGATTTCGGTGCGGGGATTGACCTCCACGTAGGCATAGCCGTCGTTGTGGGCCATTCTTGTCAGATAATCCAAATCCTTCGCGATGGACTCGCGGTCGTAATAGTCCTTTTTCCGGATGTTGAGCTTGTCGAGGAGTTCCTGTCTTGGAATCGAGAGAGCATCGCCTTCGATCTCCACCTTGCCCACCTTGAACTGCCTGCCTTCGGAGACGGGAATATTGAGGTAGATCCATTTTTTATCGTGGGTGATCTCCGGTTCGCCCACCTGGGCCTGGATGTAGCCGTTATTCTGGTATAAAACCTTGACCCGATTCAGGTTGTCCCGGAGTTTGTCCTTCCTGAGGACCCCCGCGTCCGTCATGAACGAGAGAACGCTCCACTCGGAAATCTCCAGGAGATTTTTCAGCTCCTTCTCCGTAATGGCCTGGTTGCCTGTGAACTTGATGCTCTTCACATAGAGTTGGTCGTTTTCGATGATGCTGATAATGACGTTGACGTCCCGCTCCTTCACCTTCTCGGTCGAAAAGGCGACCTCGGCGTTGTAGTAGCCCTTGTCGTCGTAGAGGGCCTTGATCTTGTCCGTGTCCGCTTTGATGCGATCCGGGTTGTAGGCCTGCTTGACCTTGAAGGAAAGAACCCCCCGGATGTCGTCCCCTTTCACGGCGTCGTTGCCCTTGATCCGGATGTCGTTGACGAAGGGCCTCTCCTCGAGGATAAAGGTGATCACCTTTCCCTCCGGGCTGTCCGTGGCATCGGCTTTGACGTCGGTAAAGTACCCTGTCCGGTAGATGGCACGGATATCCGCAGAAAGGTCTTCCTCGGAATAGAGCTTTCCCTTCGTGCTCTTGAGTACATGATAGATGACGGTGCTCTCGATTCGCCGGTTGCCGGAAAGGTCAATCCGCGCGATGGTCTGCCTGCCCGATACCCTGGCGAGGATCTCCCTGGCGAGCTGTGCCGCGATCGACCCCGTATTCTCGATGCCCGTCCCCTGGGCGAAAATTCCGGTTGTCACGGCGCCTGTTTCCACGTTGATGATCTTCCCGTCGAGGCTCACGCGGTTGCCAAGCTGGGTGAGGCTTCCGATGATCGCATAGTCGGCCCGGACCTGCTTTCCCACAGAAAGTGCCAGCGCCTCGTCCGGGTGTTTTGCGCCGATTAGCGGGTTGATCTGCTCTCGCGAAATGATCTGGATCGTCCGGACCTTGCCGAGTTCCAGGGTCATGCTGTTGTAAATGGCATTGCGCAGCAGGGTTGCGTCCCGCTCACTGTAGGTATCGAAGGGGAAAACGGCAATCTTCTGTGCCTCCGCTTTCAGCGGAGCGGCGAGAAGAAAGGCGAAGAACAGAAACATTGCCAGGGAAAAGATTCTTCTGAACCCGATCATATCATTCACCCTTCTCGATCTGTCCATCACGCAGTCCAATGCAGCGTGACATGAGGCCCGCCAGGGACTGGTTGTGGGTGACCACGACAAGCGTGATCGCCCTCTTGCGGTTCAGGGTCACCAGCATCTCGTGGATCTTCGCTCCCGTCTCCGAGTCAAGATTGCCTGTCGGCTCATCAGCGAGCAGCATCTCGGGCTCCATCACAAGGGCCCTTGCCACGGCCACCCGTTGCTGCTCCCCGCCCGAGAGTTCGCCGGGCTTGTGGGTCATGCGTTCAAGAAGTCCCACTTCGCCGAGGATGTCTTCCGCTTTCTTCTGCGCCTCGGCCCAGGATAGGCCCGCGATGAGCGCCGGCATCATCGTGTTCTCCAGACTCGAGAACTCGGGCAGCAGGTGGTGAAACTGAAATACGAAGCCTACCTTCCGGTTCCGGAAGTCCGCAAGTTTCTTCTCGTCCCACTCGAAGATGTTCATCCCGTCGTAGACGAAGGAGCCCTCCGTTGGGTAATCGAGTGTTCCCAGGATATGCAACAGCGTGCTCTTGCCCGCCCCGGAGGCACCCAGGATGGCGATCGTCTCGCCCCTTGCGATGTCCAGGTTGATTCCCTTCAGGGCTTCGATCCGGGCCCCGTCCATCGTGTAGGTTTTCCCGAGATTCCGGATCTCAATCCGGCCGCTTGTCCTGTTACTCATACCGGATCGCCTCCGCCGGATCAAGCCTGGAGGCATTCCGGGAAGGGTATATCGTGGCCAGCAGGCTGATCAGGAGACTTCCCGCGACAATGATGAACACATCTTCATAATTGACCAGGGATGGCAACTCGCTCAGATAGTAGACATCCCCGGGCAGGATCTTGAAGCCGAAGAGATTTTCGATGAAGCGGGAGATGGATCCGATATTCCAGGCGACGACGAGGCCCGTGATGCACCCCAGGAGGGTACCCACACCGCCGATGATGAGTCCCTGCAAGACGAAAATCTTCATGATGCTTTTCGCCGAGGCGCCCATGGACTTGAGGATGGCGATGTCCTTTGTCTTTTCCATAACGACCATGATGAGCGTGCAGATGATGTTGAAGCCGGCAACGAGCACGATGAGGCTCACGATGATGAACATCACCCGTTTCTCCAGGCGAAGAGCCGCAAAAAGATTGCGGTTCATCTTCATCCAGTCCCTTGCCCAGTAGGGATAGCCCAGCTTCTGTTCGATCGCCCCGGCGATGTCCCTTGCGTTATAAATGTTGTCGATTTTTATTTCAAGGCCGGTGACGCGATCGCCCAGGCTCAGAAACTCCTGGCTGTCCGCAAGGGAGATGTAGGCCAGGGTGGAATCGTATTCGTAAAAACCCGATTCGAAAATTCCCACAACGACGAACTTCTTCATCCGGGGTACCATCCCCATGGGAGTGGAAATTCCCTGGGGGGAAACCACGTGGACCGCATCGTAGAGGAAGGCCCCGATGTGTCGCGCCAGTTCCTTTCCGAGAACGATGCCGGGGACGTCGGCCAGGGGCGTTGGAAGCCGCAGATCCTCCCGCCCCTGTGTCGAAAGGTTCTCCAGGCGTCCTTCCATCATCCGGCCCAGGTTGATCACATCGCGGGCATCCTTCGGCGAAAGGCCCCGCAACACGATGCCGCTTACGCTGTCGCCGTTTTTGAGCATGGCCTGGCTGTAAACAAAGGGAGTCGAGGCCACCACACCGGAGATCCCCGAGAGGTCGCTTTTCACCCGCTCGTGATCCTTCATGGGGCCGGTGTACTCCATGAGGATGATGTGGGCGTTGATCCCCAGGATCTTGTCGCGAAGTTCCTTCTCGAAACCGTTCATGACGGCAAGCACGATGATGAGCGCCGCGACTCCGAGCAGGACGCCCGCCATGGAGATGAACGTGATGATGGAAACGAAGACCTGTTTCCTCTTCGCCCGGAGATAACGGAGGCCGATAAAGAATTCGTAGGACATGATGGGTCGGAGTGTACCCCTTCCTCCTGAGGCTTTCAAGAATTAAGAGCGAGAGACAGTTGCCCAAAGATGCCGGTCAGGATTTTTCGCATACGGAATCCTGACCATCACTTCTCGAGTTTGAGGAGGGAATCCGGCAATGGATCCATTTCTTCTTTTGTCTGCGTCTCCCTGCGGCGCATGTGGGGGAAGAGGATCACGTCCCGGATCGACGGGGAGTCCGTCAGCAGCATCACCAGGCGGTCGACCCCGATCCCTTCGCCTGCCGTCGGCGGCATCCCGTATTCCAGCGCCATGATGTAATCCTCGTCCATTTCATGGGCCTCCTCGTCGCCGGCCTCACGTTGTTCCAGCTGCATGAGGAATCGATTCTTCTGGTCGAAGGGGTCGTTCAGTTCGGAGAAAGCGTTGGCGATCTCCCGGCCCTGGATATACAGCTCAAAGCGGTCCACAATCTGCGGGTCTTTGCTGCTTTTCCGCGAAAGCGGCGACACCTCCAGCGGATAATGGGTGATGAAGGTGGGCTGAATGAGTTTCTCCTCCACGACGTCATCAAAGATCCCCATGAGGACCTTCCCCAGAGGCTGACTTTCTTCGAAGAGGATTCCTCTCTTTGCGGCTTCCTGGACAGCCCGTTTCCGATCTTCCAGGGCAGCCGGGTCGAGGCCTGCGTATTGAACAAGGGCTTCTTTCACGGACAGCCTGCGCCAGGGCGGCGTGAAGTCGAGTTCGGTGCCCTGGTAGGTGATCGTCAGCGTTCCGAAAAGTTCGCGCACCAGCGAGGTGATGAGTTCCTCGGTGAGCGTCATGAGGTCCTCGTAGGTGGCATAGGCCATGTAGAATTCCATCATGGTGAACTCGGGGTTGTGCAGCGTTGAGATGCCCTCGTTGCGGAAGTTGCGGTTGAGTTCGAAGACCCTCTCCATGCCCCCCACGACAAGTCGCTTGAGGTAGAGTTCCGGAGCAACCCGAAGGAAGAGATCCTGCCCGAGGGAGTTGTGGTACGTCTTGAAGGGCTTGGCCATGGCGCCGCCGGCCATGGGCTGCATCATGGGGGTCTCGACCTCGAGAAAATCGCGGTCGTGCAGGAACGTGCGGATGAACTGGATGATTCGGCTTCGGGCTTCAAATACCTCTTTCACCTTCGGGTTCACGACAAGGTCGAGGTACCGCTGTCGATAACGGATCTCCACGTCGGTGAGACCGTGCCATTTTTCCGGCAGGGGCCGGAGGCACTTGGTGAGGAGCCGCAGGCCGTCGGCCTCGACAGTGAGTTCTCCTGTCCGGGTTTTGAAGACCCTGCCGGTGATGTGAACGATATCGCCCACATCGATGGTTTTGAACAGGGCGAAAACGTCGTCGCCCACCTTGTCCTTGCGGATGAACATCTGAATCCGTCCCTTGCGGTCCTGGAGAGAGGCAAAGGCCCCTTTGCCGAAATTCCGGATGGCCATGATCCGCCCGGCAACGGCAAACCGTTCCGTGACCTTTTCCAGGGTGTCGTTGTCCATCTGCCCGCAGGCGTCATGAATCTGCCCGGAAAGGTGGGTTACCTTTGCGTCATTGGGGTAGAGCTCGACGCCCGAGGCGGCCAGCGCCTCGATTTTATCCCGTCTAATCTTCAGCAGATCATTGTCTTCCATGAATCGGTCCCCGGTCGTGATTTTCGGCAGGTGGTTTTATTCTTTTTCCATAGGAACAAAGTGAAAATCACTATATTTATTTTACCGAAGTGTCAAGGATGTTTTCGGCAGGGAGACCCCGCGGGACCGGTGAATTTCCGATCCTGCCGGGGATGTCTGGGACGACGGGGAAGAAGAAAAACATTGACAAAACAGGCATCTAGTAATAGCATTCCACTCCTTTAAGCAGAATATCGGATGGAGGGTTGCGTCACGGTTCCATGGAACGGACACTGATTACGGGTGGTGCGGGATTTCTCGGGAGCCACCTTTGCGATTATCTCATCGCAAAGGGTCAGGAGGTTATCTGCATCGACAACCTTCTGACCGGAAATATGGAAAATATCTCACATCTGCTGGGGCAGAAGCGTTTCCGTTTCATCCAGTACGATGTGACAAATTATCTCCATGTCGACGGCCCGCTTCACAACATTCTTCATTTCGCCTCGCCGGCAAGCCCGATCGATTATCTGAAAATGCCCATCCAGACCCTCAAGGTGGGCTCTCTCGGCACACACAAGGCCCTCGGGCTGGCTAAAGAAAAAGGGGCTTGTTTCCTTCTGGCGTCGACATCGGAATGTTACGGTGACCCTCTGGTTCATCCCCAAAGGGAGGACTACTGGGGTAACGTCAATCCCGTCGGACCACGGGGCGTCTACGACGAAGCAAAGCGTTTTGCCGAAGCCATGACGATGGCCTATCACCGCCATCACGGCATCCGGACCCGGATCGTGCGGATATTCAACACCTACGGTCCCCGCATGCGGCTCAATGACGGGCGGGCGCTTCCCGCTTTCATGGGCCAGAGTCTCAAGGGAGATGACCTGACGGTTTTCGGAGACGGCACCCAGACCCGGAGCTTTTGCTATGTTGACGATCTCGTGGAAGGGATTGTAAGGCTTCTCTACAGCGAAGAGGCCTATCCCGTAAATCTCGGCAACCCCGATGAGATCACTCTTCTCGACCTTGCTCACAGGGTTCTGGAGGTCACAGGCTCGAAGAGCCGGATTACGTTCCGGGATCTGCCGGAGGACGATCCGAAGATCAGGCGACCTGACATCGGGAAAGCGAAGCACCTGCTTGGCTGGGAACCGAGGATGCCGCTGAATGAAGGGTTAAAGACGGTATTGCCGTACTTCCGGAGCAAGGTGCAGTAGCGGGCGGTTGACCACAGATACGTCTCTCGGACAATGTGATGACAAGGGTGGAAGCAACAGGCAGGATGGTAAAAAGGCCGATCAATCGCAAGCGTGCCTTGGAGATCGTCGGGCATTACCCGTCGTCGCGGGTGCTTGTCCTTGGCGATCTCATGGTGGACCATTTCATCTGGGGAAAGGTTTCGAGAATTTCCCCCGAGGCCCCCGTTCCTGTTGTCGAGGTGACGAAGGAAAACCTCATGATGGGGGGATCGGGAAATGTGGTAAGCAATATCCATGCGATCGGTGGTAACGTTGCCGTGGCCGGGATCATCGGGCCCGACGACATGGGGCGCTGGCTCGTCCAGAAACTGAGTCAGATGGGTGTGAATACCGAGGGTCTCATTGTGGAGAAGGAACGCCCGACTACGGTGAAAACGAGAATTGTCGCCCACGGGCAGCAAATGGTCCGGTATGACCGGGAGAGCCGACAGATCGTTCAGCCCGACAGTGTCGACCGCATCGTTCAATATGTCGTGTCGATCCGCGACGAACTTCAGGCCATTGTCATTTCCGATTACAACAAGGGAATCGTGACGGAACGCCTCCTCGACGGCATCCGCCAGGCCGTCAAAGGCCGGCGAATCCCCGTCTGCGTGGACCCGAAGCGCAACGATTTCACGGTTTATCGCGACTTCGACGTCATTACCCCAAACCACCACGAGGCGGGCCGCGCCGTGGGTGTCGAGAACACCCATGAGCTCAATTCAGTCGGGCGTACCGAGATTGTCCGCATTGGCCGGGAGATCATGAAAAAGTACGGCTTTCGGGCGGTTCTCATCACGCGCGGCGAGGCGGGAATGGACCTCTTCGAACTCGGCGGTCGCGATTTCCACATCCCCGCTGAGGCCAAAGAAGTGTTTGACGTGACAGGGGCGGGGGATACAGCCATCGGTATTTTCGCATTGTCGCTCGCTTCCGGGGCCTCCTTCCGCGAGGCGGCCTACCTGGCCAACAAGGCCGCAGGGGTTGTCGTGGGTAAGGTGGGCACAGCCACGGTATCGCCGACGGAACTGAAAAAGGCTGTATAGGCGGCACCGCAGTTGAACCCAAGAGGCGAACAGACCGGGCGGATGAGATAGAAAAGGTTGATGAGCAATCCGAAAGAACCCGCTCCGGTGAAATTGTTTGCCAGTTTTCTTGCCGGTGATCCGGGTGTGCTGGCGGGTGCGATTCGGGAGTCCGCGCAGTCCTGCGGGGACCCCGACTATGTGAGCGAACTGCTGCCCTTCGATTACACGACCTATTACACCGATGAGATGGGGTCGGCGCTTGTCCGGCGCTTTGTTACCTTTGCCCGGCTGATCCGCCCGGAAGAGCTTCCGGCGATCAAGCGCAACACCAATGCCATCGAGGATCGGTTTTCCGGAAGTCGGTCCAGGCGGGTCAACATCGACCCCGGCTACCTGGCAAAGCAGCATTTCATTCTTGCCACGGGCAAGGGGTTTGCCCACCGGCCCTACATCGGGCAGGGCATTTACGCAGATCTGACGCTGGTGTTCAGGAAGGAAACGTTCCGATCCCTCGAGTGGACCTATCCCGATTACCGCGACGAGCGGACGATCGGGATGCTCAACGGGTTGCGAAAGCGATACATGATTCAGCTTAAGCAGGCTAAAGGCTAAAGGCACCGTTTTCCTTGAACCTGTTTTTATGGGGAAATTATGCTTAGTATGACTGGTTACGGCAGGGCGGAGGCGCTGCTCGAAGGGCGCAAGTGGGTCATCGAGATCAAGTCGCTCAACCACCGCTACATCGAGATCATCACCCGCCTGCCCGGTGTTCTGTCGTCGCTCGAAATCGACATCAAGAAAAGGGTGGGTGAGCGAATCTTCCGGGGGAGAATCGAAATCAGCATCCAGGCCGACGCAGAGGCCGGACAGGACAACGGTGTCCAGTACAGCCTCAATGTGCCGCTGCTCCGGAATTACCATTCTCTTCTTGTGAAAATGAAAGAGGACTTGAATCTCAAGGACGAGGTCGGGTTGAACACGCTTGCCCGTTTCAAGGAGATCTTCGTTCCATCGGAGACCCGCTTCGATCCGGCGGCTGCCTGGGGCGGGATCCGGACAACCCTCGATGAGGCTCTTGATGCCCTCATCCGGATGCGCCGGGCGGAAGGCGATGTCCTGAAGAAAGACTTCCTGGGGCGGCTCGATACCCTGGGGCGCTATCTTGCTTCGGCGAAAGCACGGGCGCCCCGGACGGTCCTTGAGTACAAACAGAGGCTCCAGGAGAGGATCCGCGAGCTGACGGACGGCCTCGAGATGGACCCCGTTCGCTTGAGCCAGGAGGTGGCTCTTCTTGCAGAGAAGAGCGACATCACCGAGGAGATCGTGCGTTTCGAGAGCCACATCGGCCAGATGGAAAAGCTCCTTCAGGGCAGTGATGCCATCGGGCGCAAGCTCGATTTCCTGCTCCAGGAGATGGGCCGTGAAGTGAACACCATCGGTTCCAAGAGCAACGACATCGTCATCGCGCAGGATGTCATCGAACTCAAGAGCGAACTGGCAAAGCTGAGGGAGCAGGCCCAGAATGTTGAGTAACAGCCCGCCGGCGGAAGGGATATTCATGGCGGTGACCGGTCCGTCGGGGTCGGGCAAGACGTCCGTCTGCAAGGCTCTTCTGGAGATGTTTCCGCAGTTGCGTTTTTCCGTGTCCCTGACGACGCGGCCGCCCCGGCCCGCGGAGATCGACGGGAAGGATTATCAGTTTGTCTCCGAGGTCGAGTTCCGCGAGCGCATCGACCGCGGTGATCTGATGGAGTGGGCAGAGAACTACGGACGGCTCTACGGGACCTCGCGGCAGACCCTGGAGAAGACGCTGAGGGAAGGCTACGATCTCCTTCTGGATGTAGACACCCGCGGGGCACGGGCGCTGAAAAAAGCATGCCCGAGCGGCATTTTTGTTTTCGTCATTCCCCCCTCCATCGAAGATCTCGAGCGGCGCCTTCGGGGCCGTGGTTCCGAGACGGAGGAAACCATACGCCTGCGCTTCGACAACGCACTGGCTGAGATTCGCGAAGTCGTGTGGTATGATTATATCGTGATGAACGATGAGCTTGATGCGGCCATAGACCGCCTGCGCTCCATTTACGTGGCGGAAAAGAGCAGGCGAGAGCGTATGATGGCAGAGATAAAACCTTTCTTTGATCGATCTGGAGGTAGTTAAATATGGCAAGAGTTACCGTTGAGGACGCCTTGAAAGTGGCGAAAAACAGATTTGCTCTCGTGCTTCTTGCGGGTCAGCGTACGCGCCACCTGCTGAAAGGTTCCCAGTGCCTTGTGGAAAACCGGGACAACAAGCCCGTTGTCACGGCGCTGCGCGAGATTGCCTCGGGCAAAGTGCACTATTCCCATCCGGAGCTTCTGGACAAGGTCGAGGAGCAGGCACGGCAGATTGGCGATGACATCGGATTCATCGGTGATGAGGATGATTCCGAGTAACGAGGCGCGCTCGCGTCTTATTTTTGCCCTTGATATGGGCGATGGCGTCGATGAGACCCTGCAGTGGGTCGAACGCCTGCGGGATCACGTCGGGGTCTACAAGGTCGGCAAAGAGGCCTTCACCCACTTCGGACCCGGCATTGTCCGCAGAATCCAGGATCTCGGAGGACGAGTTTTTCTCGATCTCAAGTTCCACGACATCCCCAATACCGTCGCAAAAGCGGCCGAAGGTGCTGTCAAGCTCGGGGTCGCTATGTTCAATCTCCACGCTCTCGGAGGGCGGGAGATGATGGAGAAGACCGTCGAGGCCGTCGAAAAGGCGACCCGTGAGACCGGCCGTGAGAAGCCCCTCGTCCTGGCCGTGACGGTGCTGACCAGCCTCAACGATCAAGATCTTTCCGAGATCGGCTTTCGGCAGACGACACAGGATCTCGCATCGCATCTGGCCGCTGCGGCACGCCGGGCAGGCGTGGGAGGCGTTGTGGCCTCGCCCCAGGACATTCAGCCAATCCGCCGGATCTGCGGGCCCGATTTCGCCATTGTGACTCCAGGCATCCGCCTGGGCGGCGGAGAGGCGGCGAAGGATGACCAGAAGCGTGTCGACACTCCCCGCGAGGCAATCCGCAGCGGTGCCGACTACATTGTAGTGGGTCGGCCCATCCGGCTCGCGAAAGACCCCGTCGAGGCGGCAGATCGCATCGTCGAAGAGATCGGCCTCGGTCTGGCTGATCGCGGTTGAGTCGGGTCTCTTCTGTCTTTTCGGTCCTGCCACAGGTCACTAACCACTAGCCGCGAATCACAGGTCTCATGCAGGTTGTATACGGCATTAATCCTGTCTCGGAGATCCTCAGGAGTGAGGGTGGCGACATCCAGAAGATTGTCATTGCCGAAGGTCGCCGGGGCGAGGAGATAAAGCGGATTCTGGATCTTGCATCGACCCGGGGCATCGAGGTGGAAGTTCGCAGTCGTGAAACCCTGGACCGCCAGGCCGGCACAGCGGCTCACCAGGGCGTTCTCTGCGTCTGCGGGGAGTTCACCTACAGCAGCCTCGAGGATATTGTCGAACACCGCCATCCTTCCTTTGCCGGAAGCCTCATCCTTCTTCTTGACGGGATTGAAGACCCCCAGAACGTGGGCTCCCTCATCCGCACGGCACACTGCTTCGGTGCAAATGGAGTCGTCATACCCCGGGATCGCGCCGCCGGGATCACTCCCGCCGTTATCAAGTCCTCCGCAGGGGCGGTGCGGCACATCCCCGTGGCCCGGGTGACCAATCTCTCCCAAACGATCGAATTCCTGAAGGAAAAGGGTTTCTGGATCTACGGTGCCGATGCCGGGGCGGAAAACGATGCAGGGTCGGTCCGCTTCGAGGGCAACGTGGGCCTCGTCATGGGAAGTGAAGGAAAGGGGATGCGGCCTCTGGTGAAAAAGCACTGTGACGTCCTTCTTTCCATCCCCCTTTTCGGCAGGGTCGACTCCCTGAACGTATCGGTTGCCGCCGGAATCCTGCTTCATGAAATCCGCCGGGGCGCACGGCCCCGCTGACGTCCGATCTGATCCTCCCCATGGCACCAATTTTGCTTCCTTTCCCAGCACATGCTGTTTTCTTGTGACGATGCATTCCGGGATAAAGAATTCCGGAAAGATGCCGATCATAAGAAGGTAGGGAAATGGCTGTTCAATCCTGCCTGGATGCGAGGCTACCGAATCCCCCGGGCGGAGACGTTGGAGGGATGAGGAAATCACCGCAGACAGGCGTTTTCAACGGCATATAACGGAGTGCGAATCGAGGAGAAAGGCATATGGGAGTTTTCGTTTGGGTTGCCCAGGGAAGGGCCGGCGAGGTCAAGAGAGGGGAAGTGGATGCGGTCAACGAAGCCGCCGTTCGTACCCAGTTGCGAAGACAGGGTCTCAAGCCGACCCGCGTAAAAGAGAAGCCAAAGGACCTTCTGGAGCTGATCCCCCTTCGCGGGAGGGTCAAATCAAATGATGTCGTTATCTTTTCCCGTCAGTTCTCCACGATGATCAGCGCCGGTCTTCCGCTCATCCAGTGTCTCGACATCCTGGCCGCCCAGGAGCAGAACAAGACCTTCGCCAAAGTCATCCGGTCCATCAAGGAGGACATCGAAGGCGGGTCCACCCTCAGCGACGCTCTCAAGAAGCATCCCAAAGTCTTCGACGAGCTCTTCATCAACATGATTGCCGCCGGCGAAGCCGGCGGTATTCTCGACACGATTTTGAACCGCCTGGCCACCTACCTGGAAAAGTCCATGAAGCTGAAACGGAAGGTCAAGGGGGCCATGACCTATCCGGGTGTTGTCCTCGTTATGTCGGTCGGCATCGTCACATTGCTCCTCGTCAAGGTCGTTCCCGTCTTTCAGAGTATCTTCGCGGGTATGGGCAAAGAGCTTCCCATGATGACGCAGAGCCTTATCGACCTGAGCAACTTTGTTACGAACAACTCCCTGTATCTCATCGGCGCCATCATCATCGCGATCGTCGCCCTGGTCCGTTTCTACAAGACGGATAAGGGAAGGTATCTCTTCGACCGCCTGATTCTCAAGCCCCCCGTGATCGGGCCTCTCATGAGGAGGGTCGCCATCTCCAAATTCACAAGAACGCTGTCCACCCTGATCTCCAGCGGTGTTCCCATCCTGGACGGCCTCGAGATTGTGAGCCGCACCTCCGGAAACAAGATTGTCGAAAAGGCCCTTATGGAGACACGCAGGAACATCAGTGAAGGAAAGACAATCGCCGAGCCGCTGGCCGCAACAACGGTCTTTCCCCCCATGGTGGTTCAGATGATCGCCGTCGGCGAGGCCACGGGGTCGCTGGATTCGATGCTCTCCAAAATCGCCGATTTCTATGACGACGAGGTGGAGGCGTCCGTCGCCGCATTGACGTCCATGCTCGAGCCGATGCTCATGGTCTTCCTGGGCGGTCTCGTCGGCGGGATGATTGTGGCGATGTATCTGCCGATATTCCAGATCGGAGCGATTGCAGGGTAAAGAAAAACGTACGGGTTCCTCCGATTGAAATCAGCAAGAAGAAGCCCCCTCCGGATATCCGGCAGGGGGCTTCTTCTTGGATCGCTTCAAGGTCGATGATAAAAAAAATGGTCGGGATGGCGCGATTCGAACGCGCGACTCCTGCGTCCCGAACGCAGTGCCCTACCAGGCTGGGCCACATCCCGACGCCGCAACGATATATAATTTGTCTTTAAAAGTCCATTATTTTTTGCTAGTAAAGCTGTCATAGACTGGTGTGACGAGATGCCGACGTCGGCCCCCATGATTTTCTGCGATGAGGGTCGGATGGTTCCGGAGAGAGGGTGTCGGGGGAGATATTTCGTGATCATCTACGATCTGAAATGTGACAAGCAGCACAAGTTCGAGGGCTGGTTCAAGGACATGGCCGCCTTCGAGCGGCAGAAGGCGGACAAACTCATCACCTGTCCGCTGTGTGGAAGTTCCGATGTGGTGATGATACCCTCGACGATTGCCGTCATGGGCAAGAGTCGCGAGTTGAAAGATCGCAAGGCAGATCTGACGGACCTGTCCCCGATGAAGATGATGGAGATGGTACACAACTTTGTCTCAAAGAACTTCGACGATGTCGGCGAGCAGTTTGCCGAAGTGGCCCTGAAGATTCATCGCGGAGAGGAAAACAGACGCAACATCCGGGGAGTCACGACGGAAAAGGAGGAAGAGACGCTTCGCGAGGAAGGAGTCGAATTTGTGAAGATACCGGTGCCCAGGTTCGACAGCTGACCGTTCAGGAAGGCACGAGCCCCGAGGCAGCCATCGGAAGGAACGGATAACGGTGAAGAAAAGAAAATCCGGGGTCGGATATCAGCGGCCCCTTTTTTCATAACTAGAGGGTGTGATGAGGGAACGTTACGAAGGGGTTCTCCAGACCATCGGCAACACGCCGCTTGTCGAGATCCGCAAGATCAACCCCAATCCAAGCGTCAAGATCTACGCGAAGCTCGAAAGCTTCAATCCGGGAGGGTCCGTCAAGGATCGACCGGCGCTCTATATGATCGAGCGGGCCGAGGAACGGGGCGAGCTCACGCGGGACAAGATCATCCTCGAGGCGACCAGCGGCAACACGGGGATCGGACTTGCCATGGTGGCCGCCGCAAAAGGCTACCGATTGACCCTCACCCTGTCGGAATCGGCAAGTGAGGAACGCAAGAAAATCCTCAAGGCCCTCGGGGCGGAGCTTCGCTTCACGCCGGCCGCTCTCGGAACCGACGGGGCCATCGAAGAGGCCTATACGCTGATGCGAGAAAATCCCGACCGGTATTTTCTCGTCGATCAGTTCAACAACGAGGACAATGTCGCCGCCCACTACCACGGCACGGCCGTGGAGATCTGGGAGCAGACCGAAGGGAAAATTACCCTGTTCGTGGCCACCCTGGGCACCTCCGGCACGGCCATGGGCTGTGCGAGGCGCCTGAAAGAGTACAACCCGGACATCCGGATTGTCGGTGTCGAGCCTTACATGGGGCACAAGATCCAGGGCCTCAAGAACATGAAGGAGTCCTATCGGCCGGGGATCTTCGACAAGGGCCTTCTCGACGAGAAGGTGAACATCCTCGACGAGGACGCCTTCGAGATGGCAAGAAGGCTGCTGCTAGAAGAGGGGATTTTTGCCGGGATGAGCTGCGGAGCGGCCATGCACGTTGCTATTGAAAAGGCGAAGGAACTCCAGGGGGGGATCATCGTCGTCATCCTTCCCGACAGCGCCGAGCGCTATCTGTCGACGGATCTTTTTGCCGGCAAGGAGAAATCCACGCTTCGTTTCTACAATGTCCGGACCAAGCAGAAGGAGTTCTTCCAGCCCCTCCGCGCCGATGCCGTCCGCATGACCTCTTGCGGCCCCTCGATCCACCTGGTACCGCACCTCGGCAGCTACCGGCGCTTTGTGGTTTCCGACATGATCCTCCGGTACCTGGAATTCAAAGGGTACAGGGTCCAGCACGCGACGAACGTCATCGATCTCACCGACAAGACCATTGCCGGTGCCGACAGGGCGGGGCTCGAGCACGGTGAGTTCACGAAGCGGGCCTTCGGCGAGTTCCTCCGCGACATCGAGAAGCTCCGTGTCCGCAAGGACGTTACCTACCCCAGTGCCCAGGAGAATGTGGACGCCATGCTGGGCATCGTGGAGAAGCTCGTCAAGAAGGGTTACGCCTATGAGAAGCTTCGCTCCGTCTACTTCGACATTTCCAAGCTCGAGGATTACGGGCAGCTTTCCAATGTGGACCTCGACAAGATGAAGTCGGGCAAAACCGTCGAACTCGACGATTACGAGAAGGACAGCCCCGTCGATTTTACCCTGCTCAAGCGCTCGACGCTGGCGGAACTCAAGAAGGGAATTTATTACAAGACCCGGTGGGGGAACGTCCGCCCCAGCTGGCACCTGGAGTGTGCAGCCCTTTCCATGAAATACCTCGGCGAGACCTTCGATATCCATGCCAGCGGTTCCGATATCATCTTTCCGCACTGCGAAAACGTCATGGCCATCGGAAAAGCCTGCGTGGGAAAGCCCCCGGCAAACTACTGGATCAACACGGACCTCGTCATGGTCGAGGGGAAAAAAATGTCGCGCTCGCTGGAGAATATTCTCACCGTGGAAGAGCTCGAAAAAAAAGGATTCCGCGGAAGCGAGGTCCGTTACTTCCTGCTCTCTTCGCACTATCGCAAGCCGCTCAACTATTCGCCCGGTGCCATGGAAACGGCGAAAAACACCGTCGAGAAGCTCAACGAGTTCATTCAGCGCCTCATCCATTTCACGCCCGGCGCCGGTTGTCCCGACACGGACCAGTTTGTCTATGATCTGAAGCACGGGTTCGCCGAGGCTCTGGACGACGATCTCAACATCTCGGCGGCTTTTGCGGCGCTCTTCGGATTCGTCAAGCGGGTGAGCGCACCGCTTGCCCGGAATGCCTTCAGCGAAAAAGACCGTGACCGGATCCTCGAGGTGCTCCGGTCGGTCGACACGGTGCTTGCCGTCATGGATTTCGAGGCGGAGCGACTCAGCGCCGAAGCGGAACGTCTCATCGAAAAGCGCAACGAGATGCGCAGGGCCAGACGGTGGGAGGAGGCCGACGAGATTCGGGGTCAGCTACTGGAGATGGGCGTGGAGGTGAAGGATACGCTCGCCGGCACGACCTGGAAAAAGAAGTGAGACTGGTGAATAACAGCTGATTGATGAAGCAATCGCCGGGCAGAGGTCCGGCTTTTTTATTTTCTGCTACCGGCTTTGTAAGACGCCGACGCGGTCACAACAGAAGGAGACGGGGCATCGGCTGCAGAAGGGCGATATGGGCTTGCAGATGTTCTGTCCGTGCATGACGAGGATTGTGTTGATGACGATCCAGTGCTTTTTCGGGAGCTTTGCCCGCAGGGCCTGCTCCGTTTCGTGAGGTGTTTTCGTCTTCACGTAGCCCCATCGGTTGGTGATGCGGTGGACATGGGTATCGACGCAGATGCCCGGCTTGTTGTGGGCCAGTGTGACGACGAGGTTTGCCGTCTTTCGTCCTACACCGGGAAGCGTGAGAAGTTCTTCGATGGTGTCAGGCACACGGGCTCCGAACCGCTCGACTAGCTCCCGTGAGGTCTTTCGGATTGCCTTTGCCTTCGTGTGGTAGAATCCGGCGGGGAAAATGGCCTTCTCGATTTTCTCTTCCGGGAGCTTCAGCATATCCCCGGGTGAATCGGCAAGCACGAAGAGCCGCTCCGTCGCCGGGCCTGTCACCTCGTCTTTCGTGCGCGCGCTGAGGATCGTGGAAATGAGAATTTTGAAAGGGTCGGCCTTTCCCTCGGCCATAGCCGACACCGGCGGCAGACCGAGCGGTTCGAGTTCCTTCTCGAGCAACCTCATCATCTTGTGAATATCGGAATCTTTCATGGAGAGAATACCGATCGATCCGGTTCAGATCGGGGCAAGGAAAAAACCGAAAGGCAGGTCAAAAGGGGCCAGATGCAAGGCAGCCGATGCCCCGAGGAGCGAGACGTACCGGGGTGTACGTTGAGCGACGAGGGACGAGGGACGAGGCGAACGCCGCAGATGGTGCCTTTTCACCAGCCTCAATTATAGCCTTCTTCGTGTGCCAGCATGTCCAGATGAAGAGTGGCCACATCCTCCACGTCCAGAATGGCCTCCTCGCCGGCGCTGCGGAAGTCGATGGTCTTGATATAGCGCTTGCAAACGTCGCAGACATCGACGCGGTATCGCTCGTCGCCCTCAACGGTGAAATAGGAAAGCGACTGCTGCTCCTCGTTTCCGCAGAAGGGACACTTCACTCGCCGGAACCGCCATTCGAATCCGCACTGGCAGCAGAACAGGTGTCGTTTTCCTTCCTCGTCGACAAGCCTCCCGATCTTCGGCATCCGTCCGCAGACAGCGCAGTAGCCATCGTTCCAGCCCATTGTTGTGATCCGCTCGCCATAGAGGGCGGTGACGAACTCCAGGGACGGGCGGAGGCTTTCCTCGACGAAAAATTTCAGCAGGTCTATCGTGTCATCGTCCGCTTCCTCCGCCGGGGCATCCTCGTCCAACATCGCGAAGGAATCGTAGACCATCTCCTCATAATTGAGCTTGCCGTCCTCGATGTCCTGCAGAATCTGCTCGGTCTCGACGGGATTTCGTTTTTTGCCGATCTCGAGGAGGGCAAGGAAGAATTTCTTCGGTTCCTCCAGGTCCAGCTTCACCGACGAGAAATCGACCAGGGGGAGCCCTCCCTGCAGCTTGGCTTCGACATGGCTCTCGTCGATGGGAAAGATGCTTTTTGTGATCTTCTTGCGGTGTTCCTCCCGGAGAATGAGGATTTCCCCGAGGATGTCGAGCAGCTCGCTGAACTGTGGGTTCGTGTTTTTGTGGCGCTCGATGACCTGAAGCGTCTCCGGTAATCCTTTTGTCATCCCCTCGTTTTCCCTCCTTGCATGGGCGGCCCGCCTGTTCGGGATGCCCGAGGGAAGAGTCTTTCGTGCCGATCTTCCCAAGTTCCGGTGCTCTATATCGCCTTTCCGGTGTGGACGCAAGCGAATCTTTTCTAGAGGCTTCTCAGCAAAAATCCTTTCAAATACAGAGACATGGGGATGTTCAGGATGTAAGGATGATCCCGGTCCTGAAAGAGGTGCTCCAGAAGCTCGATGCGGCACTCCCGTTCCGAGGCCGCCTCGAGGATCGTTGCCTGCAGCTTTTCCTGCGACACGTGATGGGAGCAGGAGAAGACGGCAAGAAGGCCGGCGGGCCGGAGGATACGGAGACTCTGGAGAATGAGGTGCCTGAACCCTTTCAGGGCTCCCGTCGTGCTTCGTTTTGTCTTTGCAAACGGCGGAGGGTCGAGGATGACGAGGTCCCAGCGATCTTTACCGCGCGGAGCCTCCGTCAGGTAATCGAAGGCGTCGGCCCTTACCGTCTCACACAGGACCCCGTTTGCAGCCATGTTCTCACGGGCCAGCTCGAGGGCTTCCCGAGAGCTGTCGACGAGCCGTACGCGTCCTGCCCCGCGAAGCGCGGCATGGATGCCGAAAGCCCCTGTGTTGGCGAAAACATCGAGGACATTGCTTCCCCTGCTTACATGGGATGCGATGATTTCCCGGTTCCTCCGCTGATCGAGGAAAAATCCAGTTTTCTGGCCCTTTCTCGGATTCACGAGAAATCGCGCGCCGTTTTCCGAAATCTCGATCCGCTCGGGAATCTCGCCGAAAAGAACCTGTTCCTTTGTCCCGAGTCCCTCGCGGCTGCGTGATTTTTCTTCAGACTTCTCGAAAACCCCCTTCGGCTGCAGCAATTCCAGCAGTTCCGGAAGGAACAGATCTTTCAACCGTTCCATGCCGAATGTGTTGACCTGGATGACGAGACAGCCCGCATAGTCATCGACGACAAGTCCCGGCAGCTCGTCGGCCTCGGCGTGTACCAGGCGCAGGGCATTCGTTTTTTCACGGAGTGAATCTCGCTTGCCGAAGGCCGTCAGAAGCCTGTCCCGGAAGAAGTCTCGGTTGATCTCGACGTCTGAAAACGATAGAATACGCGCGCTGATTTCACTGGAGGGGTTCATGTAGCCGATTCCCAGGAAGGCCCCGCCGGGCGCGTGAACGGACACGAGGTCCCCCGGGCATCCCGCTCCCTGCTGGATATCCGTCCGATAGACCCAGGGAAAGAAAGATCGAAGACGCGCGGCTGCCGACCCGTTGACGGTAATCCTGTTCATAGACCTGTCCCATAACGGGTTTGACCCTCAAACGCAAGGCCTATCACCATGATCCGTTCCTGCAGCAGAATCGATTTCCCCGTGATGATCGAGATCATCAACGACGCTGCCCGGGCCTACAAGGGGATCATTCCGGCTGATTGCTGGGCCGAACCCTACATGCCGGAAGACGAGTTGCGACGGGAGATCGAAGACGGGGTGCAATTCTGGGGGGTCGAGAAGGAAGGGCAGCTTATCGCGGTGATGGGCATCCAGCACGTCTTCGACGTGACCCTTATTCGGCATGCCTATGTCCGAACAGCTGTGCGGCAAAAGGGAATCGGCGGCCATCTTCTCGGTGCGCTGCGCGTGCAGACATCGCGACCGATGCTGATGGGGACCTGGGCCGCAGCCTCTTGGGCGGTGCGCTTCTACGAGAAGCACGGGTTTCGCCTCGTCATCCCGGGTGTGAAGGATGTACTGTTGAAGAAATACTGGAACATCAGCGACCGGCAGGTGGAGACATCGGTCGTACTGGCCGATAAGAAATGGTTTGAATCAGGACAGGCACAAGGAGACAGGATCAAGGAGAAAGGTTAAAGGTGAACGCCGGAATCCTTCTTTCCCTTTGGCCTTGATCCTTTATCCTTTTTCCTGGCACAAGTTCAGTTGAAAGGAGTCCCTATGTCATTTCTGTCTGTTGACGATACGGTTTTAATGGTCATCGACATGCAGGGCAATCTGTACGAGGCCATGCAGGACAAGCAGTTCCTCCTGGAAAGCGTGCAGAAACTCATCCGGGGAATGAAGGTCTTCAACATTCCCGTCATGGTCACCGAGCAGATTCCCGAAAAACTGGGCCCCACGATCCTGCCGGTGGCATCACTCCTGCCCGATACGCCGGGAATGCCCAAGGCCGACTTCAGCTGCTGCGGCGACGAGAAGATCATGAAGGCCCTCAAGGCCGCGGAACGCCGGCAGGTGCTCCTCTGCGGTATCGAGGCCCATGTCTGTGTTTACCAGACGGCGATGGGTCTGCTCGGCTTCGGCTACGATGTTCACCTCGTTTCCGATGCCGTTTCCTCGAGAACGACCATGAATCGCGAGGTCGGCATCAGGAAGATGCATGACGAGGGTGCGCACCTTACGAGCACCGAAATGGTCCTCTTCGAGCTCTGCCGGACGGCGGATGACCCGAAGTTCAAAGAGATTTATAAAATTGTGAAGTAGGCATGGAACGGAAGGCTGAAGGCAAGGAGGGCCTTTCTGCTTCCTTGCACTGCCGCGATCCGGATTCTATGTTGTTTCGTCCGACCGGGATCAGCGTCGCGGCAGATTCGGGGAAACCTCCCGGATCATCTTGCGGACCCGTCCCGGCTCAAGCCCTTCCGCGATGGCGCGGGAAAGGACCGTGTTGATCTGACGTTCCAGGGATTCCTGGCTCATAGTGACGAGAGTCCACATGCTTTCCTTTTCCACGATGTGCCGAAAGGTCTCTCCGGTTTCCGAATCGCCCATGACGAAGACCAGCCTGACGCTTGCGTCATAGTAGCAGAAGGGCGGGTCGTTTTTTCCCTCCAGGTGAAGCTCTTCAATAAACCCACCCAGTACGTAACGGCCCCAGTCCTTTTTCAGGGAGCTTCCTTCCAGATTCCAACTGGGAGCCGGTCCCGAAAGGGTAAACCCCCCTTTCGTAATCTGGGCCCTGACACCGTCTGTTACGATTTCGGCCGGCGTTTTTTCTCTGGGGATGATCGGCACCGAGTCGTCCCACCAGGGAGCCGTCACGGACCCCACGGTCCGCTTATCCACGGTTGCCCGGACGTCCCGGAACCGGGCGACGGTGATGGTGTATCTCTCCTGATCCTCCGGATCTTCCGGGAGGCCTCCGTAGAGGTATTTCATGTCCACGACGTAGCTTTTGACGGAGGGCCCGCAGGCTCCCAGCAGACCGACCATGGCGGTAAGCAGGAAAAAACCGATGATCCGGCGGCATGCTGCGTATGACGGTCTTGTTCGACAGAAGAAGTGATCCATGCTGTTCTTTCCTTTCAACCCTCCGGGCAGGAGGAATAACGAGTGATGATGCGGAAGACTCTTGGGATCCTGCTTCAGGGTTGTGCAATTTTCGGACCGAAAAAAGGCCCGTTTCCGATGAAACGGGCCTTTCTCGTTCTTCTGCTTTGCCGGCGTTATCGCGTATCCACGCCTTTCTTTTAGTGATGTCCTTCGGAGGCACCCTTTTTTTCTTCGCCGTAGACTACGAGGGTTCCGTGATGCTCCATTTCCTTGAGCCACTTGGGGTGCTGCTTCTTGGCCCATCCGCGGGTGACCCAGCCGGTGATCATGGCCTGAACCGAGCCGGGGTTGCCGATTGTTCCCAGATAGAGGTGGACGAAGAAGAAGGAAAAGAGGGTCACAAACCCCACGGCGTGCAGGGTGTACATCCAGCGGGTAAGCGCCATGGGCAGGATCTGGAACATCATGAGAAGTCCCGTGCCGAGCATCATGGGCCCGCAGAGGGCCACGGCGATGAAGAACATCTTCTGCCCCGGGTTGTACTTGCCGCTCTCGGGCGGGTGCTCCACGTGCCAGAGGTAGCCGCCGGCGCACTTGACCCACTCGAGGTCGTCGGGCATTTCGATGACGCCCGCCTCCTTCCACCACATGGAGATGGCGAAGATCAGCGAGAAGCCGAAGACGAGGCCCGTGAGGTTGTGGACGTATTTGAGATTTTTCATTCCGCCGAGGATCGTTCCGATGAAATTCAGCGACGTGAACATCATCCCCAGTCCCGTGAGGAACAGGAGAATACAGGAGATCGCCATCGTCCAGTGGACAATCCGTTCAAACGCATCGGTTGCTTGAATCATTCCAGGTCTCATGGTTATTCACCCCCTTCCTTCTTTCCCGCATCGCCCGCATCATCGGGCAGCTTGGGCCCGTGGATCAGGTAGTGCAGGAACGATCCCACCAGGATACCGCCCGCGGCAAGCAGGGAGACAGGCTTGAGAAAGCCCCTCCACAGCGTGACACTGAGCGGAACGCAGGGATCGGTCTGGATCCCCGCGTAGGTGGCGGGTTTTTCGGAGAGCACGTACATCATGTGTGTGCCGCCTACATACTTGTCACCATACACTGTGGCCGAGCCGCCCAACTCCTTCGCCCGGGCCGCGGCCTTCTTCAACTGGGCTTCCTTGTCGCCCCAGGAAAGCGCGCCCGTGGGGCAGGCCTTAACGCAGGCAGGGGTCATGTTGTTGTCCAGACGGGTTTCACACATGTCGCACTTGTAGACCTTGTCGGTCCCCGCGTCGTACTGGGGAACCTCGAAGGGGCAGGCTGCGGTGCAGTTCTTGCAGCCGATGCAGAGGTCGCGATTGAGGCCCACCGTCCCGAAGTCCTTGTTGTAATAAAGGGCCCCCGAAGGGCAGACGGTCACGCAGGCCGCGTCGGTGCAGTGCATGCAGGCTTCCTTGCGGAAAAGCCACTTTACACCGCCCTTGTCGTCCTTCACGTCCTGGAAGTGGATGATCATGTAGTTGTTGGGCTGAAGCGTCGGGGGATTCTGATAGGATCCCCACTGTTTCGTCTGACCGGCCTTCAGCGCGTTCCACTGCTTGCAGGCCAGCTGACAGCCTCTGCAGGCGGTGCACTTTGCGTCATCGTAGAGTTTGATTTTCTCTGCCATCTTACTTCACCCCCTTCTTCACAACATTCACCATGAAGGCCTTGCTCTCGGGGATCATGGTATTGGGGTCCCCCGTGTAGGGTGTGAGCAAGTTTGCCGCATCGCCGAAGGTGAAGACTTCGGGTTTTTTGTCGTTGGCGTTGTACTTGCGATCCGCCGTGGTGGCCCAGCCGAAGTGCCAGGGGATGCCCACCATGTGGATGGTGTTGCCATCGATGTTGAAAGGCTTGAAGCGAGGCGTCACGATGGCCACGGCGTCGAGTTCCCCGCGGGAGGACTTGACGGTGACGAGATCTCCGTTCTTGAATCCCCTCTCCTTGGCAAGTTCTTCACTCATTTCGCAGAACATGCCGGGCTGCATCTCCGCCAGCCAAGGTACCCAGCGGGTCTGGAGGCCCGTCTGCCAGTGCTCGGTCACGCGGTAGGTGCTGCAGATGAAGGGGTACTTCGGGTCGCAGGAAGCGATGCTGTCATGCTCGGTGCCCACACCCTTTTTCTCCCAGCGCTTGACCACGGGGTTGTTGTACTGGGGCGACATCAGATTTTTCTCGATCGGGCACTCCATGGGTTCGTAGTGCTCGGGGAAGGGGCCGTCGGCCAGTCCCGGTCCGAAAAGGGATGCCACGCCGTCCGGCTTCATGATGAAGGGGCCGCGCCCGCTTCCGGGGTCGCCGACGCCGTCGGGCACATCGCCCGTCCATTTCGCACCGTCCCACTTGATGATGGGCCGGTTTGGATTCCAGGGTTTTCCCGTTTCGGGATGAACCGAGGCGCCGTTGTAGATGATCCGGCGGTTGACCGGCCAGGACCAGGCCCACTGGGGATAGAGACCGAGGCCCGTGGGATCGGCCTTGCCGCGCCGTTGTGACATGTTTCCTGCATCGGTGTAGGAACCACAATAGACCCAGTCGCCGGAAGAGGTGGAGCCGTCGTCCTGGAGGAAGGCGAAACTGGGGACCTGCTGGCCCTTCTTGAAAGGCATCTTTTCCTTCGTCGCGGGGTTTTCGACGATCTTGTCGTCGAGGAAGGTGCCGTTGATTTCCTTGGCGATGGCATGGACATCGAGGTGGTAGTGCCCTTTGTCATCGAACTTGCCGTAGTTCCAGGAGAGCTTCGTGATGGCTTCCTTGTTGGGCCCGCCCTCCTTTTCATAGAGCGCCTTCAGCTTGAAGTAGAGCTCGGCCATGATGTCGCCGTCGGGCAGAGAGATGCCGACGGGTTTGATGGCCTGGTAGCGCCACTGCATCCATCGGCCGCTGTTGGAGATGCTGCCTTCCTTCTCGATGGAGGAGGCGCAGGGCAGCATGAATACCTCGGTTTTCACCTTGGTCGGGTCAAAACCGGGGCTTCTCCAGAAGGAACCCGTCTCGTTGTCGTAGAGGTTGACGTTGACCATCCAGTCAAGCTTCGTCATGGCCTCGCGCACCTTGTTGGAGGAGGCGCCGGAGGCCGCGGGGTTCATGCCCCAGGCGAAGAAGCCCGTGAACTTTTCCTTGAACATCTGGTCGAAGAGCGTGAGCCAGGAGTAATCGACGCCGTCGTCGAGCTTCGGCAGGTATGCGTATGCCTCCTCAAGGGTGGCGTTCATACCGTACATGGACCGCAGGAAGCTCGCAATGTATTTGGGCGTATTCTTCGGCCAGTTGAGGGCCTTGACCTCCTTGGTCTGAGGCGTCCGGGCTTCCATGAAGGTCTTGAGGGTAGGGTTGGATCCCCGGGGAGTCCCGATATAACCCGGCCAGATGTGGAACAGCAGGCCCTGGTCTGTTGAGCCCTGGACGTTGGACTCGCCGCGAAGGGCCTGTACGCCGCCGCCGGGGATGCCGACGTTGCCCAGCAGAAGCTGGATGATGGCCATCGTGCGGATGTTCTGGACACCCACGGTGTGCTGCGTCCAGCCCATGGCGTAAAGGATGTTGCCTGCCTTCGTCGGGCCGGTGGTGGAGGTGTACGTCTTGTAGACCTCCAGGAGCTTGTCCTTCGGCGTGCCCGTGATCCGGACGACCAGGTCCGGCGTGTAGCGGGAGTATTGCTTTTTCAGGAGCTGGAAGACGCAGCTGGGATTCGTCATCGTGGGGTCTTTCTTGATGACGCCGGCCGGGTCGGTCTGATAGCTCCAGGTGGCCTTGTCGTATTTCGTGCCGGTGAGGCCCGAGAAGACGCCCTTGTTGTCGCCGGGAAGCTTGAAATCGGGATTCACCAGGAAGGTGGCGTTGGTGTAATACTTGATGTACTCTTCGAAGAAAAGCTTGTTGTCGAAGATGTACTTGATCATGCCGCCCAGAAAGGCGATGTCCGTCCCCGAGCGAAGCGGGGCATAGAGATGCGCCTTGGCGGCCGACTGGGTGAAGCGGGGGTCTACACAGACAAGCTTTCCGCCCTTCTCGATGGCCTTGGTGATCCACTTGAAGGAGATGGGGTGGTTTGCTGCGGGGTTGGCCCCCATGATCAGGGTTACATCACTCCACTGGAAGTCAATGTAGTGATTCGTCATCGCGCCTCGTCCATACGACTCTGCCAGAGCCGGTACCGTGGCGCTGTGTCAGATCCGGGCCTGGTGTTCAATGTACACCAGACCCAACCCCCTCAGGAATTTCTGGTAAAGCCAGCACTCTTCGTTGTCCATGGCGGCGGATCCGACCGATGCGATTCCGTCGGTGCGGTTCACCAGTTCGCCCTTCTCGTTGCGGACCTTGAAGCTGGCATCGCGGCTTTTCTTGATGTTCCGGGCGATCTTATCCAGGGCCTCTTCCCAGCTGATCTCCTTCCACTCGGTCGCGAAAGGCGCCCGATAGAGGGGCTTGTCCAGCCGGTTCTTGTTCACGGCCATCTGGTAGATGGATCCGCCCTTGGGACAGAGCGTGCCCTGGTTGATGGGGTTGTCGGGGTCCCCCTCGGTGTTGATGACCTTACCGTCCCGGACAGACACGATGATGCCGCATCCCACGGAGCAGTAAGGGCAGACGGTCAGTGATTCTTTCGTGTGGATCGTCTTCAGCGCCTTGGCATGTGCCTTTGCGGGACTCAGGCTGATGCCGAGTCCGCTGGCTGCCAATGTCGCGCCGGAGAGCTTAAGAAAACTTCTTCTGCTGACATCCATAACTACCCTCTCTCCTTTCTGAAGCTGTGGCGGGAGAATCCCCCCTCTCTCTCCTCTCGCCCTGGGCGGGCGATGCAGGCAATAACGGGTGCCATGCTTCCATCGGGCCGGTATTCGCGCCGAATGAGCAACCCCCGAAGGCCTGATAAACCGCGCACTCTATATCGTTCGGGCCGTGCAGTGTCAAGGTTTTTTTCGGGATAAACACTAATGATATTCATGAACTATGTCATGTTTGACATAGGAGTCGGTGCAGCTGATAAAACAGCATTCATCATGAGGAGTTACGGAAGTGTAATGGCCGTTGAACATTCCGAAGCGGCCTGTCCCGTCAGAAAAGAAAAGGCCGCACGGGAAGTGTCCCCGGCGGCCTGTGAAACAGTCTTTTCATTTACTTACTGCAGCTTTTCAAGTTCTCGGATCAGATTTTCCAGAGGCGGGCGTCTGTTGATATTGTGGACATCGATGTAGCGGATGATGCCCTTTTTGTCGATGATGAAAAGTGCTCTCTCGGAGGTCCCGTCACTGCGGAGCACCCCGTAGGTTGCGGCCACTCTCCCGTGAGGGTAAAAATCGGAGAGAACCGGGAACCAGAGCTTCCCCATCTGGTTCGTCCAAGCGAAAAGCGTGGGGATGTTGTCGACGGTGATCCCCAGAAGCGTTGCGTCATTCCGGTCGAAAAGGTCCTTCGCGATGTTGTAGCCGGGCCACTGGTCCGAGCACACGGGTGTCCATGCGGCGGGGACAAAGGAAAGCACTACGGTCTTATTCCCCCGGTACTGGCTCAAGGTACCTTTTTCACCCGAGACGGCGGGGAGAGTGAAATCAGGCGCCATGTCACCCACCTTCACCTTGAGAATACTGTCTGTGGGCTTCAGGGTTCCCGTCTGGTAGATGTTGTCCTTGTAGGCTTCCGAATGGGTCTGGGCCCAGGCCGGGACGCTCATTGTCAGCATGAAGGCAACAACAATCACTATGGTTTTTTTCGGCATGGTGAACTCCTTACAAGCCTGCGGATTTTTTGAGTGTATCCAAAAATGTCGGGATATCCCCAAAACTCCCCAGCTTCGAGTAGATGATCTCGTGCGTCCCGTTTTTGTTGATCTTCACGGCGATGAAATAGGGCGTCCGGACCTCACCGTACAACGTGTGGGCCGCGTAGTCAGGGTCCGGCACCACCGGGAAGGGGACGCTGTACTTTTTTCTGAAGACATCCACTTCATAGGTGGAGTTTCCCGCACCGATCCCCAGGATCTTGACGTTGCCCTTCGCTCTGGGGTCCTTCTCGATTGCATCGTACAGTTGGTTTACCAGGGGCGCTTCCTTCTGGCAGAAGGGGCAGTACATGCTGAGGATCTCCACGATGACTATGCGGGCCTTGATATCCGGGATGCGAAAGGTGCTTCCCCATCCCGAAAGGCCGAGATAGCCCTTGTCGGCACGATCCGACGGCATGGGGAACTTGAACTCCGGCAGCTGCCCGCCCGTCTGGGGAGGACTGGCGGCCGACAAGATGTTCACGACGACGAATATGCATGAAAGCGCAAACACAACAGGCAGCAGGACGTATTTTTTCATGGTGTTCCTCCGACGTCGATAGGCAATAATGATGGATCCGGTTCGGCTTCATCCATCATGTTGTTTGATTCTTATAAAATACTTCATAACAGAAAAACAGGCGCCGGTCAAAGTGAGCTTTCCCTTGATGTCACGGCGGGAACCCGTGATCAAGAGCCCCGTAGAGGCAAGTTTCCCTTGACATCCTGTCATAAATGACATAAGGCAGGCTACCGGTTGCCGCATGGAAAATTGTGGCGGAAAAGGAGGGATTACCACAAGCACATCCCGACGGGAGAGGGTAAATTTTGTAACGCCTGTAAGCCAGGAGACGACTGAAGTTTCGCTTGACTTCGGTGCAGAAATAACGTATTGACGCAACGGTTTACCGTATTCCTTTCTCTCTCTCTTTTTGTGGCGGCCGGCGACCCTTTTCGATGTGCCGACTCGCCTTCGCCTGTTCCTTTCTGGGCCAGCCGCTCACCCTGTTCTTGAAACGCCTGCGATGCCCGAAGGCCCTGCGTCATAGTACATGAGCTGTGCGCGGAAAACTCATTACTGCATCGGAACGACGCCCCTGTCGGGGGAATAGATATGAGACATAACGTTACCAGAATGGATTTGTCGTGAAAGGGGGTTCTATGGGGAAAGATGATTACAGCAAAACGGTAAGCCGGCAATACAACCGGCTGTTGGAACAGTGCAAGGTCCACATGGATCGCTTCGAGAAGGAATATCCCGAACCCCGGGAAGACTTCCAGGCACTGTTGAAAGAGCGCGGGGTTTCGAGGCGGGATTTCCTCAAATGGACATCCTTCATGACTGCAGCCCTCATGCTGCCGCCCCTCTTCGAACCCATGGTGGCCAGAGCCGCCGAGAACTTCAGCCGCCTGCCCGTCGTGTGGCTCCACTTCGCCGAGTGTACGGGTTGCAGCGAGTCGCTGCTCCGCTCCTCCTATCCGAACGTGGATGATATCCTTCTCGAGACCATTTCCTTGGAATACCATGAAACAATCATGGCTGCCGCAGGCGACCAGGCCGAGAAATGCCTTGAGCAGGCTCTCCATGACTTCCCCGGCAAGTTCGTCTGTGTCATCGAAGGGGCGATCCCGCAGGGCTTGAACGGCCAGTACATGCGCCTCGGCCCCAAGGGCGAGACGGGTCTCCAGATCGGCAAGAAGGTGACCTCCAAGGCGGCGGCGACGATCTGCATCGGGGCTTGCGCCGTCTGGGGAAACATCCCTGCGGCAAGACCCAACCCCACTGATGCCGTCGGTGTGAGCAAGGCCCTCGGCATCTCCACGGTGAACATCGCAGGCTGCCCCCCCAACACGGTCAATTTCACGGGGACCCTGCTGTACTTCCTCATGTTCGGCGGCATGCCGCCCCTCGATTCACAGGGCCGTCCGGTCTGGGCCTACGGAAAGCGTGTCCACGACTTCTGCGAGCGGCGTCCCCACTATGACGCAGGCGAGTTCGTGGAGCAGTGGGGCGACGAGGGCGCCCGGAAAGGCTGGTGCCTCTATAAGGTCGGCTGCAAGGGACCCTACACCTTTGCCAACTGTCCGCAACTGCGGTTCAATGACCACATCTCATGGCCGGTCATGGCCGGTCATGGCTGCATCGGCTGTACGGAAATCGGGTTCTGGGACACCATGGCGCCGCTGGAGAAGCCGATCCAGGCGGCCACAATCGGTGGCGGGGAGAAGACCGTCGACGACATCGGCATCATGCTGACGGCGGTAACCGCGGCGGGCGTTGCCGCGCACGGCCTGTTCAGCGCGCTGCGTCACGGCGGATCTGACAAAAAAGACGAAACCCCCCACAAGGAATAGCCGAATCCAGGAGGTGAGCCATGGCAAAAAGACTGGTTGTTGATCCCATCACGAGAATTGAGGGACATCTTAGAATAGAGGTCGAACTGGACAACACGAACACCATCAAGGATGCCTGGAGCAGCATCACGCTGTGGCGGGGCATCGAGACGATCCTCAAGGGCCGCGACCCCCGCGACGCTGGGCTCATCGTGCAGCGCTTCTGCGGCGTCTGCACGTACGTGCATTACGAGGCGAGCATCATGGCCTGCGAGGATGCCTTCGGCATCAAGCCGCCGCCCAACGCGAGGCTGATCCGGAACCTGACCCAGGGAATCTGGTACCTCGGCGACCACATCATGCATTTCTACCACCTGCACGGGCTGGACTGGGTGGACATCGTGAGCGCCCTCAAGGCGAATCCGAATGCAGCGGTGGAACTGGCCAAGAGCGTCCACCCCAACCCCTGGAACTGCTCCGCGACACACTACAAGGCCGTCCAGGACAGGCTCACGCGGTTCGTGAAGTCGGGACGTCTGGGGCCCTTTGCCAACGCCTACTGGGGGAATCCCTCCTACAAGCTGCCCCCCGAGGCAAACCTGGTGATCGCGTCGCACTACCTCGATGCGCTGCAGGTCTCCAAGGTGGCGGCCCAGGCACAGGCCATCTTCGGCGGCAAGAACCCCCATCCGCAACACCTGGTCGTGGGCGGTGTCTCCTGCGTGCTCGATGCCCTCAACCCCAGCCGTCTCGGCGAGTTTCTCTTCCGCGCCAAGGAGGTGAAGGACTTCGTAGAGCGGGCGTACATTCCCGATGTCATCCTGGCGGCGCGCTACTATAAGGGAGAAGGACTTGCCGGGATCGGCGGCGGCGTGAAGAACTACCTCTGCTTCGGCGGTTTCCCCCTTGACGACGACGGCAAGACATTCCTCTTCCCGAGGGGCATTGTGAAGAATCGCGATCTGACGAAGCTGCTGCCCGTTGATGAGGCGAAGATTACCGAAGAGTCGCTGCACGCCTGGTATCAAGACGATAAGCCCCAGCACCCCTACGAGGGAACAACCATTCCCAAGTACACGGGCTACGATAAGGAAGGCCACGTGAAAGGCGAAGAGAAGTACAGCTGGTGCAAGGCTCCCCGCTATGACGGTGAACCGCACGAAGTGGGGCCGCTCGCCCGCATGGTCGTGGGCTTCGTCGCGGGCGACAAGAAGATCAAGCCGCTGGTTGCCGATACGCTGAAGGCCACGGGCCTCCCCGCGTCGGTGCTCTTCTCCACGCTGGGGCGAACAGCCTCCCGGGCCCTCGAGACGAAGCTGGTGGGCGACCAGCTCGAACCCTGGTTCAATGAGCTTGTCGGCAACATCAAGAAGGGCGACGTCCGGACCTGGACACCCTGCGAGGTTCCGAAAGAGGCCCAGGGCCGGGGGATGACGGAGCCGCCGCGAGGTGCGCTCAGCCACTGGATCCGGATCAAGGATTACAAGATTGCCAACTACCAGGCCGTCGTTCCCTCCACGTGGAACTGCTCGCCCAGGGACAAGAACAACAAGCGCGGTCCCTACGAGGAATCCCTCATCGGGACAAAGCTGGCGAAGGCGGATCAGCCGCTGGAGATCATCCGGACGATCCATTCCTTTGACCCCTGCATGGCCTGCGCAGTCCATATCATCGAGCCGAATGGCGAGATCCGCAAATTCAGGGTGGCCTGAAAGGAGGGTGCCATGGAAAATATCGTACCCAAGAAACAATGGTCTGTGGCCATCCGGATAAACCACTGGGCCATGGCGTTTGTCATTTTCGCCCTGATCGGGACGGGGTTTCTCATTGCCTATCCCTTCACCGTTCAGACCGGGGCCACCTGGCAGAAGTTCTCTGTCGGGGAGATTCGTTTCTGGCACATCCTCTTCGGGGTCCTGCTGGGGTTTCTCTTTATCTGGAGGGTCTACCTGGCCTTCTTCTCCACCTTCAAGGCGGATTGGAAGGACTTTCTGGCCTTCACGAACATCCCCAACTCGATCCAGCAGATCAAGTTCTACCTGCTGATCGACAAGAAAGGCCCCCCGCACTCGGGATTATACGGCCCGATGCAGTCGATGGCCTACCTGGGACTGCTCGCCATGGTCTTCCTGATCCTGGTGACGGGTCTCATCCTCATGGGCGCGGGCTACCACGCCGGAATCACCGGCTGGATCTATGCGATCCTCAAACCCGTCGAGAACCTCCTGGGGGGGCTTGCCACGGTGCGCTACGTCCACCACGTGCTCACCTGGGGCTTTGTCCTCTTCATCGTGGTTCACGTGTACATGGCCTTCTGGTATGACGCTATCCTGAAAGAGGGGACCCTTTCCTCCATGGTGAGCGGCTACATGTTCGAGAAGGACGATCACTAATTCACCGCTGGCGCATGGAACAAATAACAGGTAAGGAAAAGGGGGGAGAGCGATTCTCCCCTCTTTTCGGTTTCAGGACATGACAGACAAGCAATTCATCACTATATTAGGACTCGGGAACATCCTGATGAAGGATGAGGGATTCGGCGTGCATTTCGTCCGCTGGATTGAGAACCGCTGGCGTCTGCCCGATACGGTTGAATTCATCGAGGGGGGTGTGATGGCCTATGCGCTCCTGGGTCCAGTCTGTGGATGCGAGCACCTCATCGTGATTGACGTGCTCAAGACGGACGACGAGCCGGGGGCGATCTACCGGTTTACGCTGGCCGAGATCGAGCCGAAACTTCCTCCGCCCACTTCGGCCCACGAGGTCCAGTTCCTCGATGTACTCTGCAAGGCGGAGATGCTGGATGAGGCCCCCGAGGTCGTCTTTCTCTGCGTCGTTCCGGTGAATGTCCGGGACATGGACATGGAGATGAGCCCTCTGATGCGGGAGAAATTCCCCCTTATGGAGGAGCTGCTGTTGAAGGAGCTTGCCCGTCACAGCATCCATCCGGAGAAGATCCATGCATGAATTGTCACTGGTCGAATCCATTCTGCGGATCGTCGAAGAATATGCGGTAAAGGACGGCTTCCGCCGCGTGAATACGTTGCGACTTACCTGCGGGAAGCTTTCCAGCGTCGATCCGATGTCCCTGCGGTTTGCCTTTGAGGTGCAGTCGAAAGGCACGTCTGCCGAAGGAGCAGCCCTCGAGCTGGACGTCCAGCCTGCCATGATCCGGTGCCTGATCTGCGAAAAGGACATCAATATTGACCGTTTCGAGGCCCAGTGCCCGGTGTGCAAAGGCTTCGAGGTGCTACTCGTGGGCGGAACGGAGGAGTTGAAGCTGCTCGAACTTGACGTGGATTGAAGAAGGCTTCAAAAACGCTCAACTGCTGCGTTTCCCTCATACCTCATTCCTGCGGCATACGCCATGTACACCGCAGTCCTCGGGATTTCGGGGGTCATGCAGCTGGGCATTTTTTGCAAGCCCGAAAATGTGATAAGATTCTTACCCTAAGATTAGGCGTTTAGAGGTAGCGGACTATGTGTATTGCTTTTCCCGGTAAAATCCTGACCATCGACAAGGACAATTTTGCCGTCATCGATATCAGCGGCACGCAGCGCGAGGTCTCGCTCGACCTCGTCGACGAACCTGTCGCCGTGGGTGATTACGTCATCTGCCACGCCGGCTATGCCATGCAGCGGATCGACGAAGAGGTGGCACAGGAGAAGCTTTCCTTCCTGCAAGAGCTGATCGACAATGAAATTTATTGACGAATACCGGGACCCTGCTCTTGTGCGCGGGCTTCTCGACAATCTGACGATTCTTTCGGCCGGGATCGGTCGGGAGGTCACCCTCATGGAGATCTGCGGGACCCATACCCAGGCCATCGGCCGCTTCGGGATTCGCAGGCTTCTTCCCGCAAACATACGGCTCATCTCCGGGCCGGGCTGTCCGGTCTGTGTAACGTCGATTGTCGATGTCGACCGCGCGCTTTATCTGGCAGGGTTGCCGCACGTTATCTTTGCCACCTTCGGCGATATGCTCCGCGTTCCCGGGACGGGTGGCGAAAGCCTTCAGCGGCTCCGCGCCTCGGGGGCCGACGTGCGCGTTATCTCTTCCGCCCTGGACGCGCTGCGGCTTGCCGCGGAAAACCCCGCGAAGCAGGTTATCCTCATGGGGATCGGCTTCGAGACGACAGCGCCGACGGTCGCCTCGGCCATCGGGAGTGCCCGGCGGCAGGGTATCGGCAACTTCTCCGTTTTCTCTGTACACAAGACCGTCCCGCAGGCCATCCGGGATCTTATCGAGGATCCTGAACTCCGGATTGACGGTTTCATCTGCCCCGGCCATGTCAGCATTGTCACCGGGGTCGAGGCCTACGAGATCATCCCGCGGGCATCCCGGGCTGCCGTCATCACGGGTTTCGAGCCCGCCGATATGATAGAGGGTATCCTCATGATCCTCCGCCAGATAGTCGACAGGCGCTATGAGGTGACCATCCAGTACACCCGAGGCGTGAAGGAACGGGGAAATCCCCGGGCCCGTGAGGTGATGGCAGAGGTTTTCGAAACAGGCGATGCCGACTGGCGGGGGCTTGGCGTGATTCCCGGAAGTGGTCTTCTCATCCGGCAAGAGTACGAGGCCTTCGACGCTCTGAAGCGCTTTACCTTGCCGGAGATCCGTTCCGTCGAGTTCAAGGGGTGCCGATGCGGAGATGTCCTGCGGGGGGTGATGAACCCCGGCGAGTGCTCTCTCTTTCGAAAAATCTGCACGCCCACAAATCCCCTAGGGCCCTGCATGGTGTCCTTTGAAGGGACGTGCGCGGCATACTACAAATATGAAGGCCGATGAGATCGCTGCGAGGTAAGTGAAATTATGCGCGTCGATCGAAACGCGCGGCGGTCGGCGAAACTGAAGGGAGGATTGAAACCATGAAAGTTACTGTTGTGAAAAATGTTCTCGATGCCAATGAGCGGATTGCGGCGGAAAACCGCAAGCTCTTCGACGAAAAGAGGATCTATGTCATCAACCTCATGAGCTCCCCCGGTGCAGGGAAGACATCGCTCGTGGAAAAAACCATCGAAGGTCTCCGGGACCGGTTCCGGATTGCCGTTATCGAAGGGGACATCCAGGACACCTATGACGCCGATCGCGTGGCGGCCCTCGGAATTCCCGCCGTGCAGATCAACACGGGCGGAGCGTGCCATATCGATGGAAACATGATCCGGGAGGCCCTGCAGGCCCTCGACCTGGAGAGGATCGATCTGCTGATCACCGAAAACGTGGGAAACCTTGTCTGCCCCGCCGAATTCAAGATCGGCGAGAATGCCAAGGTCATGATTCTGAGCACGCCCGAGGGCGCCGACAAACCTGCAAAGTACCCGCTCATGTTCCAGGAATCGGCGGTGATGATCATCAACAAGATCGATCTTATGCCCTACGTGGATTTCGATCTTGCGAAGGCCAGGCGCGATGCCCTGACTCTGCACCGCGATCTCAAAATCTTCGAGGTCTCCTGCAAGACCGGTCTGGGTCTCGAAGGGTGGATTCAATGGCTTGCCGGTGAAATCGAGGCCTTCCAAAATCGATGAGCGAACCGGCCCGGCGCATTCGAACTCTTTTCACCGGTGTCGTCCAGGGTGTGGGTTTTCGCCCATTCGTCTATCGCATTGCGACGAAACACCGGCTGGGTGGATTCGTCTGCAATACGCCTGAGGGCGTTATCGTCGAGGTGGAGGGGCCGGCCGGGAGAATCGATGCATTCCTGTCCGAGGCGCTGAACAGTCTTCCCCCTGCCGCCGACGTGTCGGGCGTTTCGAGCACCGAGGCCGCCATCGTCGGGGAGTCGATATTCCACATCGTTGCGAGCGAGCAGGCAGGAAAAAAGGAAGTTCTCATCTCCCCCGACATCGCCACCTGTGCTGACTGTCTGCGGGAACTGAAAGATCCCGATGACCGCCGGTATCGCTATCCGTTCATCAACTGCACCAATTGCGGCCCCCGCCTTACGATCATCCGCGACGTCCCCTATGACCGGGAGAACACCTCCATGGCCTGCTTCGAGCTGTGTCCCCGGTGTCGCGCCGAGTATGAAAACCCCGCGGACCGCCGGTTCCACGCCGAACCCAACGCCTGCCATGTCTGTGGCCCCAGGCTCTGGATTGCGAACGAGAAGGGAGATTCCTTTCAGGACATTCCGTCAGACCCTGTCGAGAAGGCCGCAGAGCTGCTCCTTGGAGGGAACATCCTGGCCATCAAGGGCCTCGGGGGATTTCACCTCGCCGTCGATGCTGCAAACGAAGAGGCCGTAAGGCGCCTTCGCTCCCGCAAATACCGTGAAGAGAAGCCTTTTGCCGTCATGGTGAGGGATCTTGACGCCGCCTCGCGCATTGCCACGATCGGTCCACTGGAGCGGGACCTTCTCCTTTCGCCCCAGCGTCCCATCGTCCTGTGCCGCAAGCGCGACAACCGGATCATTGCGCCCTCCGTGGCGCCGGGCGTGCCCAACCAGGGCATCATGCTCCCCTACACGCCGCTTCACCACCTGCTTTTGGAGAAACAGTTCTCGACCCTTGTCATGACGAGTGCAAACCAGGTCGACGAGCCCATCTGCATCGGCAACCGTGAAGCCCTGGCGCGCCTGAAGGGCATTGCCGATTTCTTCCTCTTCCACAACCGGGACATCCTGGTGCGCTGCGACGACTCAGTGGCGGCCGTCATGGAGAAAAAACCGGTGCTCCTTCGCCGCTCCCGCGGCTTCGCGCCGAGGCCTCTCTCGCTGAAGCGAAACTACCCCGCCGTGCTTGCCCTCGGGCCCCAGCTCAAGGCGACGCTCTGCATCCTCAAGGGTGGTTTCGCGTATCTCAGCCCCCACATCGGTGACCTGGAAACACCAGAGGCACGGGACTTCCACCGGGAAAGCCTGTCTCTCATGGAGCGAATTGCCGAGTGCAGGCCCGAAGTCATCGCCTGCGATCTCCACCCGGCCTACTACACAACGCGGCTGGCCGAGGAACTTTCCCATAGAGAGATCATCCGCGTCCAGCACCACCATGCCCACATTGTGAGTGCCATGGCCGAAAACGGACTGACCTGCCGGGTCATCGGCCTGGCCATGGATGGGACGGGCTATGGCCCCGACGGGACGGCCTGGGGCGGGGAGTTCCTCGTAACCGGCGAGGCGGAATTCCTTCGGGCAGGACATATTCGATCCTATATGCTTCCCGGTTCGGAGAAGGCGGTGAAGGATCCCTGGCGCGTGGCGGCAAGTCTTTTGCGGGAGGGCTTCGGAGAAGAGTGGCGGGATGTAGTGCGAAAGCTCCCGCTGGCGGAAAACGAGAGCCATTTCGATCTACTGGAGCACATGATGGCCCAGGAGTTCAATTCCCCTCGGTCTTCGAGCCTTGGCCGTGTCTTCGACGGCGTCGCCGCAATCCTGGGGACCCGGCAGGCAGTGAGCTTCGAGGGACAGGCGGCCATGGAACTGGAGACGCTGGCCGTGAGGCGGACGAGAAGGATCTACCCCTTCGAAGTTGACAAGAGCGGTGAGGGTACGATCCTCGACCTGAGACCGCTCATTCGCGCCGTCGCAGAAGAAAAGATAAAAGGAAAAGACCCGACGGCAATCGCCGCCGCTTTCCATCAGACGATCATCGTCGCCCTTGCAGTCGTGGCAGTGACCATCCGGGAAAAGACCGGGATCGGGAAGGCAGTCCTCAGCGGGGGCTGCTTCCAGAACCGGGTCCTGCTGGAGGGGACGGTGCGGGAGCTTGAAAAGGCTGGGTTCGAGGTGTATACGCATCGATGGCTTCCGCCCAATGACGGCTGCATTGCACTGGGCCAGGCCGTTGTCGCCGCCGCGCGCCTGATGGAACGCGGCGCCTGATCAGTGAAATGAAAGACAAATCATTTCATTCTCCATTGCGAGTAAGAAAATAGGAATCACCATGAAGCATGATCGGATTCTCCTGGAACATGGCGGCGGCGGGTTTCTGAGCCACGAGTTGATCACGGAGGTTTTTCTGCCGCTGCTGAAAAATCCCTGGCTGGAGCGGCTCGAAGACAGCGCGGTTCTGCGAATCGGTGATCAGAGTATCTGTTTCACCACGGACTCCTACGTGATTGACCCCGTTTTCTTCCCCGGCGGCGATATCGGTTCGCTTGCCGTCCACGGGACGGTCAATGATCTCTCGGTCTGCGGCGGAAAGCCTCTGGTCCTGAGTGCAGGCTTCATCCTCGAGGAGGGATTTCCCATGGAGGACCTCCGGCGGATCACCCGCTCCATGGCCGAGGCGGCGGCGAAAGCCGGCGTCCCCATCGTGACGGGAGATACGAAGGTAGTCGCCCGCGGGGCCGCCGACGGCCTCTTCATCAACACCTCCGGTATCGGTCTCATCGAATATTCGTCGCCTCTTTCCGTGAAAAGCATCGAACCGGGTGACGTGGTTATCGTGAGTGGTACCGTTGGCGATCACGGCGCCGCCGTCCTCAGTAAACGCAGGGAGCTGGGGGTGAGATCGGAGATCCGCTCCGACTCGGCGCCGCTCAACGGTCTCATCGGGGAGATCCTTGCGGCAAGTCCCAACATTCACTGTATGCGCGATCCTACCCGTGGGGGCCTCGGGGCGATCCTGGCTGAGATCGCCGGGCAGTCGGGCTGTCTCATCGAGCTGCGGGAAAAAGACATTCCCGTCCGGGAGGCGGTGCGGGGAATCTGCGAAATCCTGGGTTTCGATCCTCTCTTTCTGGCGAACGAAGGGAAGGTAGTCGTTTTCTGCACCCCCGAAGATGCGGAACGGGTTTTGGAGGTCATGAGAAGCCACGAGTACGGACGAGATGCAGCCGTCATAGGCGCCGTCGGGCAGAGGGGTCAAGGAAGGCTCGTGCTCCGGACGACCTTCGGAGGATCCCGAGAGGTGGACCTGCCCGTGGGAGAACTGGTTCCGCGGATCTGCTGACCACTTCCTTCTTGACAGGTGCCGCCGTCTGTGGCACGCATAGAAAAACCGTGCTATCGGAGTGCCTATGTCAGAAATCATCCGTTTCGGTGTATCCTTGGAAAAGAGCCTGCTTCAGCGCTTTGACCGTCTCATCCACGGCAAGAAGTACACGAACCGCTCCGAGGCTCTCCGGGACCTCATCCGCCAGGAGATGGTCAAGAAGGAATGGGAAGAGGGCGGGGAGGTGGCCGGGGCCATCACCTTCATCTACGATCATCACAAGCGGGATCTCCTCAACCGAATTATGGATCTCCAGCACGACTATCAAAAGATTATCATCTCAACCCAACACATCCATCTGGACCATGACAACTGCCTCGAGATCGTGGCCGTCAAAGGGGTTGCCCGGGAGGTTCTCGAACTGGCCGATGCCCTGAAAGCAATCAGGGGGGTGCGGCACGGCACGCTGAGCATGACGGGCATGGGGAAAGAAGCGAAATAGCATGCCGAAGATCCTCTTCTGCGGGAAGGGCGGCAGCGGCAAGAGCACGCTCCTTGCCCTGGTGGCCCTCTATCTGAGCGAGCAGGAAACCGTCCTCGTTATCGACGCCGATGAGTCCAACCCGGGGCTTGCCCGGATGATGGGCCTCGATGTGCCCAAGCAGACGCTCATGGAAAGCCTGGGGGGCAAGACGGTTTTCCGCAAGTCGATGGGGAAGAAGACGGACGCTCTGGCCCTCCCGGACGACAGATTCCTGTCAATGGAAACGCTTCCGACCTCCGCGGTAAGCCACGCAGGCAGGCTGACTCTTCTTTCCGTCGGGAAGATCGAGCACATGCACGAGGGATGCGCCTGTCCCATGGGAGTGCTCGCCCGGAACTTCCTGAAGCACTTCGTTGTGCAGCCGGGCCAGTGGATCCTCGTCGATACGGAGGCCGGCCTGGAGCATTTCGGCAGGGGTGTTCCCGAGGGAGTGGACACGGTCGTGGCTGTTGCCGAGCCGTCTTACGATGCCATGGCCCTCATCGGCAAAATCAAGGCAATGGCCGACGAGGCGGGCAGAACGCTGTACGTCGTTTTGAACAAGATCGACAAGGACACGGAGCCTTTGATGCGTTCCGACCTTGAACAACGGCAAATCCGGGTGGCCGGGACCCTTCCGCAGGCCCGGGAACTCGCAGCCGCAAACCTCCGTGGCCTCCCTCTTGATCTGGATCCCTTCCGCTCGAATCTCCGGACCCTTCTGGAGTGCCTGCAATCGTAGCATCTTTTTTCTTTTCGTATGACGAAACCTGTTGACAGAAGATTCCTGCATGTGCTACGAACAGATGAAACGTAACACCGCTGCTCCTTCTGGCGGGGTCAGTCCCTGAGAGGAATCCCATGCACATCCCCGACGGTTTTCTTTCAACGACGACGTGGCTCTCCGCCTGGACCGTTTCGGCCGGTGGGCTGGGTTGCTGCCTGAGGCAGGCGGGGCGCGCCATGCAGGACCGGATGGTGCCGCTCATGGGTGTGCTCTCGGCCTTTGTCTTTGCTGCTCAGATGATCAACTTTCCCGTCATGGGGGGGACCTCGGGCCATCTCCTCGGGGGTGTGCTCGCAGCTGTTCTGCTGGGGCCTTGGGCGGGGTCGGTGGTCATCACCTGCGTCCTCATATTCCAGTGCCTCGTCTTCCAGGACGGAGGGATCACTGCCCTCGGGGCCAATATCCTCAACATGGCCCTGGCGGGAACCCTCGGCGGCTATTTCATCTACCGTGTCATGACAAAACTGCTGGGGGGCCGAAAGGGGATCGTAACGGGCGCCGCTGCAGCCGCCTGGTTCTCTGTTGTCGCAGCCGCATCACTGTGCGCCGTGGAACTGGCCCTGTCAGGTACCTCGCCGCTCGGGCTTGTGCTGCCGGCCATGGCCGCCGTCCACGCCGTCATCGGGATCGGCGAGGGCATGATCACGGGCCTGATCGTGGGATTCATCGTCAAAACAAGACCGGATCTGATTTACGGGTTGGAGAATCCGGGCACCCAGGCACAGGATGAGAATGTTCCGGGGTTGCAATCCCGTGTTTGATTCCGTGCAGCGTGAGCAGGAACATGAATAAGAGGGACATGATTCTGGGGCTGGTCGTCGCAGTGGCTGTCGTGCTGCTCTTCTCCCCCTTTGCCTCTTCCTGGCCCGACGGTCTTGAGAGGGTGGCGAAGGATCTCGGATTTTTCGAGAAGGGAGAAGGGGCCGAGGTCCTGAAGGCCCCCATCCCCGATTACAAGGTTCCCGGGCTGGACAACGAGGGTTTTTCCACGGCACTCTCCGGTACGATCGGGACGCTTGCCATGTTCGGCATCGGCTTTGGGGTGGCCTGCCTGCTGCGAAGAAAGGGACAATGAGATGGAGCATGGGTTTCTCGACGAGATGAGCTGCATTCAAAGCCCGATCCGCCGCCTGGATCCGCGCATCAAGGTGCTCGGCTTTGTCGCACTGCTCGTTTCCATCGTCCTGACCCGGAGCGCATCGCCCGCTCCTTTTGTTCTCTACGGCGCAATCCTTGCGGCTCTCATCGCGATGTCCCGGCTTCCCGTGTTACATGTTCTTGAGCGTTCCCTTGTCATTCTGCCCTTTGCTCTCATGACGGCCCTCTTCATCCCCTTTCTTCGGGGTGTTGATGTGATCTGGTCTTTCGACGCAGGCCCGCTGCAGATCGTGCTCACTCGGGAAGGACTCGTGACGTTTTTCGCCATTGCAGTGAAATCCTTCCTTTCAATTGTCTGCGTCGTCCTTCTGACGGCAACGACGGGCTTTCCGGAGCTCCTGAAGGCCTTGGAACGGTTGCGCTGCCCCAACCTCATGATTATGATCCTCTCCTTCATGTACCGCTACCTCTTCGTCATACAGGACGAGTTCATGAAGATGAGGCTCGCCAAGGAGGCCCGGTCCGCCGGCCGGTCCCGCTGGATGGACTGGAAGGCTCTGGCGGGTATGGTGGGGGTCCTTTTCGTTCGGTCCTACGAAAGGGCCGAGGCCGTCTACCTTGCCATGTGCTCCAGGGGTTACAGCGGGCGGGTTATCGTGTGCCATGATTTTCAGATGAAAGGGGCCGATGCGGCCTTTGCGATCCTCATGGTCGTCTCGCTTGTCGGCATTAACCTGCTTGCGCGGTAATGGGCTCTCTCCTGCGGGGGGTTTTGCGTGCTTTTCGCGATGGGAAAATCTGCTGTCGAAATCAAAGACCTTCGCTTTGCCTACCCGGACGGGACGCGGGCGCTCAATGGCGTGACCCTCGAGGTCGGAAAGGGAGATGCTCTCGGGCTCATCGGGTCCAACGGTGCGGGGAAGTCCACGCTGCTTCTTCATCTCAACGGGATTCTCCGGGGAGAGGGGCTGGTGCGCATCCTGGGGGTGGAGATCACGGAAAAGAACGCGCCGCAACTGCGGAGTCGTGTGGGCATGGTCTTCCAGGACCCCGAGAACCAGCTCTTCATGCCCACCGTCTATGATGACGTCGGTTTCGGTCCCCTTCATCTGGGCCGGGGGAAAGCCGAGGTGGACGATTCGGTCCGCCGGGCCCTCGCGGCCGTGGATATGCTCGGTTTTATCCAGCGGACCCCCCACCACCTGAGCATCGGCGAGAAGAAGCGTATCGCCATCGCCACGGTCCTTTCAATGGATCCGGAGATCCTGGTCCTTGACGAGCCCTCCAGCAACCTGGACCCCCGCCATCGCCGTGAGCTGATGGAACTCTTGGGGAAGCTGCCCATGACGAAGATCATTGCCTCCCATGACCTCGATTTCATCTCTCGGACCTGTACGTGCGTGGCCCTTCTCGACGCGGGATCGGTCGTGGTTGCGGGTGGTGTCACGGAGATCCTGGGCGACCGTTCGCTGATGGAGCGATTTGGCATGCTCGAGCCGGGAGGAACGATATAACGATATAGGGAAGGCAATGTCGCAGGCATCCGACAGGAAAAACTTCGGGGGCTGCGCGATACAGGTCATGAGGACGGCTTATTTCAGCCTGTTGATCATGCTTGCAATGTATCCGGCGCCAAAACCATTGTCGATGTTGACGACGCAAACCCCGCTTGCACAACTGTTGAGCATGGTCAGGAGGGCTGACAGCCCGTTGAAGCTTGCCCCGTAACCCACACTGGTCGGTACCGCGATGACGGGCTTGTCAACGAGCCCCCCGATGATGCTGGGAAGGGCGCCTTCCATCCCTGCAACGGCAATAATGACTTTCGCCCCCCTGATTTCAGCCAGATTGTGAAACAGCCGATGGATCCCTGCCACGCCGACATCGACAATCCGTTGAACGCGATTTCCAAAAAGCTCTGCCGTGACGGCGGCCTCCTCGGCCACCGGCAGGTCCGATGTACCGGCCGTCACAATGGCGATATACGTATCGGGTACCGCAACGTCTTTCTTCTTTATCGTAATCGTCTTTGCCAGTGGGTGATAGATCGCCTCGGGACAAAGTTCCCTGATCGTATCATACAATTCCCGGCCGGCTCTCGTTGCCAGGATATTCGATTGTCTCTCCAGCATTGCACGGACAATCGTTGCAACCTGATCCGTCGTTTTCCCGGGGCAGAAGATCACCTCAGGGTAGCCCACGCGCGATTCCCGATGCGTATCAATTTTTGCGCATCCAACATCGATGTATTGCAGATCCTTCAACAGGGAGACCCCCTCGTCGACGCTCATCCGGCCGTTTTGGATCTGTTCAAGAAACCCCTTCAATTCGTCTCTGTCCATTTGTGATCCCGTGATCCCTTTCCTTTACTTCTTCCCGGTATCGATGACCTCGTTCATGCTCCCGGTCCGGTAGCCTTTCAGATCCAAGGCCACATAGGCAAATCCGGACTCCCTGAATTTCTCATGGATCCTGTCCATCAAATCGGTGTCGAAAAATTTCCGACGCTCCTCTGTCGACACTTCTATCCTGGCAATGTCGCCGTGATGACGGACCCTCACCTGCCTGAAGTCCAGGTCCATGAGGAATTGCTCCAGCTTGTCGATGACTTCGAGTTTCTCCCTCGTAATTTTCTGCCCATAGGGGAACCTTGAAGACAGGCACGCGAAGGCCGGCTTGTCCCACGTCGGCAGATCCATCTCCTTCGATAAAATCCGTATATCGTTCTTCCCCATCCCTGCTTCTTTCAAGGGACAGACGACGCCCAGTTCCATGACGGCTTTCATGCCGGGTCTGTAGTCGCCGAGATCGTCGATGTTCGAGCCGTCGGCAACGTATTTCAAGCCATGCTGTTTTGCGACATCCAGGATTTTCGTGAACAGCTCCCGCTTGCAGAAGTAGCATCGGTCAACCGGGTTATCCGAGAAGCCCTCTATATCGAGCTCCTCCGACACGATCACCACATGCTTGGCCCCTATCTTCTGCGTAAAATCCGTTGCCTCGCGGAACTCCCGTTCGGGATAGGTCGATGACCGCGCCGTGACTGCGACGACATTCCCGTCGAGCACGTCGTGGGCCACCTTCAGAAGGAACGTACTGTCAACCCCGCCCGAATACGCCACGGCGAGGCTTCCCATCTGCCTGATGTTTTCCTTTAAATCCTCCAGTTTGGTTCGAGGCTTCATGATCACAGTTCCAATCAACCTATCTTCAGACATCCTCGGACAACAGGCTGTCGTATATCGCTTTTATGCTGACCCCTTTTTCCCTGGCAAGCCGTTTCGCGTCTTCATATTCAAGCTTCCATTTGATTCGTTCGCCCCGGAGATACGCGTTTTTAACGGAGAGGACGCCATATTTTGTCGTCACCGTCGAGGTATCTCTTCTCAAGATGAGTTTTGAGATTTTGTTCACCCTCAGGCCGAACGTGCTCGTTTGGATCCAGAGCACCTCCTCGATGCCTTTCCGATGATCGTCATCGCATAGGATGCTTATTTTCACCGCAGGCCGCGACTTTTTCATGATGATGGGCGTAAGGTACACATCCAGTGCTCCTTTTTTAAAAAGCCGCTCCACAATGTCTTCGTACATTTCCGGATTCATGTCGTCGATATTGCATTCCATCAGGTAGGCCTCTTTCATCTCAACATCCTGACCCTGCTCCTCGTCATTCATTTCGCCGAGGAATACTCTCAGGACATTCGGGATATCCGTATTTCTCTGACCGATTCCATAACCGATTTTCAGAGGGGTGAAATCGACGCAGTCCGCGAAGCGCCCTGCCGCTGCTGCCAGGATAGCCGCCCCGGTGGGCGTCGTCGCCTCGAAAGGCACGATGCCTGATCGGATCGGGATTCCCGTGAGAATTTCAGCCGTAGCCGGGGCCGGAACGGGCAGCATTCCATGGGCGCATTTAACAAATCCCCCCCCGACCTGGACAGGGGAGGATATTATTTTATCCACTTTCAGAACCTCGAAACAGACCGCGGCACCGACGACATCCACGATGGAGTCGACCGCCCCCACTTCATGAAAATGGACTTCGTCTATGGCGTGACCGTGAATCTTTGCTTCCGCCACGGCAATTTTCATGAAAATGTCAAGGCTCAGACGTTTGACGCTACTGGAGAATTCGCTTTTCTCTATGAGTCCGGCAATATCCTTGAACGACCGGTGACCATGACCGTGTGCTGCAGGCGTGCCCTCTCCGGAGGGGAGGATCACGTCGACCTTTGTGCCGAAAATGCCCCGCCGCTGGTCTCTTTTCACCTGGATCTCGTAGGAACCGATTTTGATCTTCCGTAATTCTTCTCTGAGATACTCCGGATCGACGCCGAGATCGATCATGGCGCCGAGATTCATATCGCCGCTGATGCCGGCAAAACAATCGTAGTACAGGAGTTTCACGATTCATTCCCCCATGATGAATGTAAAATACTAGCAGAACATTCCTGACGCGACAACGTTTAAAGAGCCCGTTTATTTGCAGAAACGTTGACGTGAGGAAAATCCGTGCCTGGACAGACACCTGATTTGCGATCGGGGTCCCTCTCTGCATCCCTGTAGTACGTTTCCATATGGAAATCCTGATGTATTTTCAGATTGTTACACCGGACATGGTGGGGGGATCCCCGGACGGCAACAAATATCTGGAAAAAATAATTTTTCGTAGTATCTTGGGGCACGCAAACTTGAGGAGTGTATGATCATGGCCAATCATTGCGGGGAAAAACGGACCCGACTGTCCGGCAGATTCTTGGTTGTTGTGTTTCTGGCGTTTCTAACACTTGCGGCGTCGGGATGCGGGAGCGGCGATACAAACTATTTGATCTCGGGAACGATTACATCGGGCGGGACAGCACTCGCAGGCGTGACGGTCACTCTTTCCGGGCAGGCTACCGGGACGACAACGACCGACGCAAACGGCAATTACAGCTTTGGCAGTTTGTCGAGCGGCACCTACGGGCTGACCCCGTCGCTTGCGGGATATATTTTTGTGCCACTAAGCCGCCCGGCGTATCTTTACGGGTTTAACGCAGTAGGATTTAACTTCAGTGCCAGCCGAGGACTCAGCGGGTCCGCGACGGCGCACACCCTTTACCGGCACAGCGACGGTACGGTGCGGGCCTGGGGACGCAACAACAAGGGTCAGCTGGGCAACGGAACGATAGGCGATAGTGCAGCTCACGTGACGGTAACCGGGCTGGCAGACATCACGAAGGTGGCAGCCGGCAACGAACACTCCCTTGCCCTGAAGAGCGACGGGACGGTCTGGGCCTGGGGCAGCAACAGCAAGGGCCAGCTGGGCGATGGGTTCACAGTCGATCAGTTGACTCCCGTTCAAGTGATGATGAGCCCGTCGATCGGATTGACGGGCGTAACGGCCATCGCCGCGGGTGTTGACTTTTCTCTTGCCCTGAAGAGCGACGGGACGGTCTGGGCCTGGGGCTATAACAGCAGCAGTCAGTTGGGCAATGGGTTGACGACGGACAGCCCGATCCCCGTCCAGGTGACCGGATTAACAGGCGTAACAGCCATTTCAGCGGGGTTTGACCACTCGGTTGCCCTGGGGATTGATGGCCTGGTCCGGGCCTGGGGAAACAACAGCCAGGGTCAGCTCGGCAACAATACGACGACCGCCAGCACTACTTTTGTGCAGGTAGGCGTCGTGAGCGCCGTGCTGGCCGTTTCAGCAGGCAACCAATTCACCGTTGTCGCGCGGGGAAACGGGCTCAGCAGCACGGTCTGGACCTGGGGAGATAATACATACGGTCAGCTTGGCAACGGGACGACGGCGGACAGCTGGACCCCCATTCAGGTGATAGGAGGGTTGTCATACCTGACTGCCGTTGCGGCGGGCAGCGACCACGCGCTTGCCCTGAAGAACGACGGGACGGTCTGGGCCTGGGGAAATAACACCAATGGCCAGCTTGGCAACGGTACGACGAGCGTCAGTTACACGCCCGTGCAGACAACAACGCCACCCCTCGCCGTACAGGGCATCATCGCAGGCTATCAAGACAGCTTTGCGGCAACGACAATCGGGACGATCTGGGCCTGGGGCGATAACGCATACGGCCAGCTGGGCAATGGTGTCGGGCCGGATCAATTGATCCCCGAAAATATCACGAGCACGCTGCCATAATCCTTTGTGCATCAGGAACCGTATCTGCTCTTGAAAGCCGATTTCATGTACTCTACGATAGCCCGGGCCTCCTCGGGGCTGACGGTCTGGGCGGGCATGCGACCCTGGCCATTCAGGATAACCTTTGCGATCTTGCCTTCGTTTGCCGTTTTCCAGTAGTCTGGATTGGTGAAATCGGCGATCCGTCCGCCCATGGACGGCGCCGCCGGTCCGCGGCCATCCCCTTTTTCCCCGTGACAGACGGCACAGTAGCCGCGGTAAAGCTGCTCGCCAACCGGGGCATCCTGCCGACCGATGCCCAGCGAGCACAGGAGCAGCAGTCCCACCGCCGCCGCGGCCGGGAACAGAGCCCATTTTCTGATTCTATGGAATGTTTTCATCGCTCGTCTCCCGGGCCCCTTATTTTTTGAATGTCGATTTCATGTATTCCACGACAGCCTTTGTTTCTTCGGGGGAGAGCGGGATGGCCGGCATCCTACCCTTGCCTTCGACGATCGCCTTGGATATGGCTGCGTCGTCGCTTGCCTTCCAGAAGTCGGGACCGAAGGGAGCGGTCTGCATGATGACACCCTTGCCGTCGCCGTCGGAGCCGTGACAGAGGGCGCAGCGATTGCCGTAAATTTGCTTGCCGTCCTGGCCAAGGACAGGAGAGACAAAAACAACCGACAGGATTGCGACGGCAAGAACGGTTGTCCATGTTGTCATTCTGAATGCATTTCTTTCGTCCACGATACCCCTCCTTGTTGATGGATTCGCCCTGATGGTTCCGGCGCATTTGCTGAAATTGTAATGCCGGACGGTCCCGCCGTCAACAACCCTTCTCTCTTGACCGTGTCGTTGAAGTCGGGTATCAATAATAGATGCTTGAAGCGGGCGAAATCGCAAGGCGCCTTCACCATCAACTCGACAAAGAAAGCCGACGGTTCACTGTCGAAGATGTCCGGATCGGCGGCAGCTACATCGCAGTGGTGTTGGCCGCCGGCCGCGTCGGCCTGGCCGCGCGACTGAAGGGGCCTGCGGGAATGCAAATCGAAATCCCCCGTACAGGATTCTGCGGAAAAAGCGCCCACATACTGCTGGATGGCCTTGTTCACGGCACAGACGCCGTCGAACGCGCCTTGGGGCTTGCGACGGCCAACGCCCTGATTCACCCCATAGTGCCGGACAGGGAGGAAGACACGGTCTCCGTCATGGGACTTTGTCTCGGTGAGTCTGTTGCCATGGTCGGTCTTTTCCGCCCGCTGCTTGCCCGGATCGGGCAAACGGGGGCGAACCTGTCTATCATCGAACGGGACACGGACACAAAGGTGCGCAAGAGGGTCCTCGGATCCTGTGATGTGGTCATCATTACGGCGACAACGCTCATCAACGGGACGCTCGAGGAGATCCTCAACGAGTTGGGACGGCCCCGCCATGTGGCCCTCATCGGGCCCTCGACGCCGCTGCGGGAACCGATCTTTCTGGAAACCCCGGTGACGCATCTGGGCGGGTCGGCGGTTGTCGATGCGGAAGGACTCTTGCGTGTGATCGCCGAAGGAGGCGGGACGCCGGCCATGCGTCCCTTTCTTCGCTTTGTGAACAGAAAGCTGGCGCGTGCGGAATGAAAAAGATCCCAATTGTATCCATCGTGGGCTATTCGAACAGCGGCAAGACGACGCTGATCGAAAAGATGATCCCGGAACTCGCGCGCCGGGGACTGTGCGTGGCAACCATCAAGCACAACCGCAAGGGCTTTGAGATCGACCATGAGGGAAAAGACAGCTGGCGCCACCGCAGGGCGGGGGCAGGCGTAACCGTGCTGGCCTCGCCCGGGAAAGTGGCCGTCATGGCCGATACCGATGGTGATCCCGGACCGGAAGAACTGAGCGAACGTTTTATCCGCGATGTGGATGTCATCCTTTCCGAGGGGTTCAAGGGCAATCCTCACCCGAAGATCGAGGTCTATCGCAAGTCCCTGGGGCGGGACTTCATTTCCCGCAGTGATGCGATGCTTCTGGCCGTTGCAGGGGATTCACCGGAAGGGATCGAGGCTCCTTGCTTTGATCTCGACGACGTTGCCGGTCTGGCAGATCTCATCGAGCGGAAGGTGCTGCGTCCATGATGGACTCGATCATCAAGGGCCTTTTTTCGACGGAAGGCGGCACGGTCTGGCTGGTGGTGAAATGGGCCCTCATCGTTCTCGCCGCGGGATTTATCGGGCAGTTCGGGAAGGCTTTTGCATCTTATCTGATTCGGCGCACACGGAAGGATAGGGCGGTTGCCCCACAGGGTCTGCCCGGAACGGGACCGAAGGAATCCATGCAGGGGACTCTGCGGGGAAACTCTTCACAGGGGCAGGCGGAGCAGATGCCGGTGCCGGAACGACCTGCGACAGAACCGGCCGGCCGGCTGGAAGCAGGAAAAAAGGGACTGAAGGAACAGGCGAAGCAGCAGAAGAAGGCGATGAAGAATCTGAAAAAGATGTTCAAGTAAAGGGGCTGAAGGTACCATGAGTGAAGCGAAGCTGCCCGAAGGCGTCTATGACGTCCTCATCATCGGCGGGGGGCCGGGAGGACTGACGGCTGGTCTTTATACCGCAAGGGCGAACATGAAGTCGCTCCTGATCGAGTCGGGCCTGGTCATGAGCCAGATCACTGTGACGCACCTCGTGGAAAATTATCCCGGCGTTCCCAATATCGGCGGGTATGAACTCGTGGAAACGTTCAGGAAGCAGGCAAATAAATTCGGCCTCCAGACGACCACCGGATCGGTAACGGGGCTGGAAAAGGTCGACATCGCCGGACTTCCCGGCTGGCGGGTTATAACCGATGCGGGCGATTACGAGGGGCTTTCCGTCATCGTTGCCACCGGGGCTAACTGGCGCAAGGCAGGCGTTCCCGGCGAGACGGAATTCACCGGGCGCGGAGTTTCGTATTGCGCCACCTGCGATGGGCCCTTCTTTCGCGACCGGGAGGTCATCGTGATCGGTGGCGGCGACACGGCCGTCCAGGAAGCCCTTTTCCTGACGAACTTTGCCGGTAAGGTGACGATCGTCCACCGTCGCGACCGGCTTCGCGCCGCGGCGATTCTCCGCGAGCGAGCCGCCGCAAACCCGAAAATCGCCTTTGCCTGGGATTCCGTTGTGACGGAGATAGGTGGCACAGAGGCGGTCACTCATGTGAAGATTTCCAACGTGAAAGATCCAAAGGAAACACGGAGCATCCCCGCTGAGGGTGTATTCGTCTTTGTCGGTCTGATCCCGAACACGGGGTTTCTGCAGCGTGTCGTGAAGCTCGACCGCGAAGGCTATATCGTGGCGGACCGGAATATGAAAACATCCGAGCCGGGAATCTTTGCCTGTGGTGACTGCATCGAAAAGCTTCTGCGGCAGGTCGTGACGGCCTGCGGCGACGGGGCTACGGCCGCTTTCTCGGCGCAACTCCATGTTGAGGAGCTGAAGGGCGAGGCGTATAGCGGACGTTGAGCGCATGGCGCAGGGCATACGGTATGGGGTCTCGCGCAACCATCGGCAGGAAGAAGTAGAAAGGAAAAGAATTGAGCGCCTTCATTGACCTCTGGCAGAACCTGCCCTCGAACATCAGTCCGAACATCTTCGAAATCGGATCCTTTCAAGTCCGCTATTACAGCCTCATGTACATCGTGGCCTTTGCGCTCACGTACCTTCTGGTCACCTACCGTCTGCGCTCGGAGAAATTCCCCTACACAAAAGAAACGATCCAGGACCTCATGGTGTGGGGCATCCTGGGACTCATCCTGGGCGGGCGCCTCGGATACGTTCTGTTCTATAACTTCAAGTACTATGTCATCCATCCTCTGGAGATCTTCCTGCCCTTCTCATTCGAAGGCGGCATCCGGTTCGTCGGCATCAGCGGGATGTCCTTCCACGGGGGGCTCATCGGCGTTGTCATCGCTGCCGCTATGTTCTGTTATGTCCGCCAGATCCGGTTCTGGGACATCATCGACCTTTTCGTTCCCTGCGCCCCTCTGGGATACACCTTCGGGCGTATCGGGAACTTCATCAACGGCGAGCTGTGGGGCCGTACAACCGATGTTCCCTGGGGGATGTACTTTCCCCTCGACGTCACGCACAGGCTTCGCCATCCTTCCCAGATCTACGAGGCCTTTTTCGAGGGCGTTTTCCTTTTCGTCATCCTGTGGGGTCTGCGCAGGCGGCGTGCGTTCGAGGGCGCTTTCCTTGCTTATTACCTGATCGGGTACGGCTCCGTCCGTTTCTTCATCGAATTCGTCCGGGAGCCCGACGCGCACATCGGTCTTTACCTGGGCTTTCTCACCATCGGCCAGATTCTGTGCCTGGCCATGATCCTGGCCGGGGTTGCACTCGGTTTTTTCCTGCGCTCGGCGGCTCCCCGGGGCGCAAAAGCGGGGTGAACGGAGACATCATGAGCGAATTCATCCAGGTGACGACCACGGCATCGACGAGGGCGGAGGCGGAGACGATTGCGAACGTCCTTCTGGAGAAGCGGCTCGCAGCCTGCATCCAGGTCCTGGGACCCATCGAGAGCCGCTACCGGTGGAAGGGGAACATCGAGCATTCGGCGGAATGGATCTGCGTCATCAAAACGGTTCGCGGGAGGTATGCCGACGTCGAGAAGGCCATCCGCGAAAATCATTCTTACGAAGTCCCCGAGATCGTGGCCTGCCCCATCGAGATGGGAAGCTCGGCCTACCTGGCCTGGCTTCGAGGCGAGACGGCGGGGTAAGAATATTGCTTGCAATTTGACCCTGTCCCTTTTAAAAAAATACAATAAAGACACATTGCAACGTCAACATCACCGGTCACAGGAAGGAATGGTTATGGGGAACACCAATCTCTACTCGCTTCCGAAACTGTCGTTTGATTACAAAGACCTGGCGCCCTTCATTTCCGAGGAGCAGCTCAGGCTCCACCACGAGAAGCATCATGCGGCCTATGTCACCGGGGCCAATGCCGTCCTGGAGCGGATCGACAAGGCCCGAAGGGAAAAAATCGACTTCGACATGAAATCGACGCTGAAAGAGCTGTCGTTCCACATCGGTGGACATGCCCTCCACAGCCTGTTCTGGGGCAACCTGATCCCGAAGGGAAAGGGAAGCGACAGGCCGGTGGGACTTCTGGCAACGGCCATCGACAAGGAATTCGGGGACTTTGAGTCCTTCAAGAAAGAATTCACCCAGGCAGCTGTGAGCACCGAAGGGTCAGGCTGGGCGGCGCTGAGCCACTGCCTTCTGACAAACCGACCGCTCATCATGCAGATCGAGAAGCACAACGTCAATGTCTACCCCATGTTCCGGATTCTCCTCGTCCTCGACGTCTGGGAACATGCCTACTACCTGGACTATAAAAACCTTCGGGCGAAATTTGTCGAGGCCTTCTGGAGCATCGTAAACTGGGAAGAGGCGAACCGTCGCCTGGAAGAGTCGCTGAAGTAGGGAACCTTCGCCCTCAACCTTCCTGCCCGTCTCACGTCAACAGGCACAAGAACGCCGGAACGGAACCGATGCGCCTCAGGGTCGAGACATTCGGAAAAGTGCGGGGAAGGAGCCTTGCCGCCGCCTGGATACAGGCCGTTCGCCTTCACTTCGTGCCGCCCAGCTTCCTTCCGGTCATGCTCGCTGCCGCTATTGCCTGGGCGCGCTACCAGGTCTTCGATTCCGCTGCATTTTTTCTCGTCGTCATCGGAGTGACCGTACACCACTTCGGCCTCAACATGCTCGACGACGTCCTCGACTATCTCCATGCCGTCGATCAAGCCTGGGGCGATGAAAAGAACCCTTACTCAGGTGGAAGCGGCGTTCTCACCGAGGGCCTTCTGACCGTGAGGGAGGTGACGTGGGGCGTGGTCGTCTGCTACGGCATCACCATCGGAATCTGGATCGTTCTCGCAACCCTGAAAGGATGGCCTGTCCTTGTGATCGGGGCCATCGGGATCCTGTCGTCCATTTTCTATACCGTGCCCCCCGTCAAGTTCGCCTACCGGGGATTCGGTGAACTGGGGCTCCTCATCAACTTCGGCCCCGTTCTCGTCATGGGTTCCTACTATGTCCAGCGGCAAACCCTGGACATGGAGCCGCTCATCATGTCCCTCGTTCCCGGGTTTCTCATGTGGTCCATGATCGTGATCAACGAGGTCCCCGACTACGAGGAGGACCGGAAGAGCGGCAAGATGAATCTCGTGGCCCGATTCGGCCGCAAGGCGGGAGTCGTTCTCTACCAGGCCGGGCTTTTCTGCGCGTTCGGGATCCTTGCGGGGTCGGTGCTTTCCGGGGAGGCCCCGCTGCCGGTCATCCTGGGGCTTGCGGCACTGCCGCCTGCCCTGAAATCCGTGAAGATCCTGAGGGAAAACTTCCGGGATCGGCTGAAAATAATCCCGGCGAATCTTGCCATCATCAAAGTGTACTTCATCATGGGAGTAGCGCTCATTGCAGGTTATCTCCTCCACGGGTTGACCGGGTATTGAGCGGGCGGCCATTTTGCAGGAGCACGAAATCGCAAAAGGGAAAAGGCGGATTCAGGAACACAAAGGGGAATCCCCAGGAGGGAAGAGACATGAAGGTACTCATCCTGTATTACTCGCGGACGGGCAACACGAAGAAACTTGCCGAGGAGATCGCCTCAGGCGTTGTGGACGTCGAAGGCGTGCAGGCCATGATCAAGTCCACGGCGGACGTCTCGAAGGAGGATTTCGTCTCTGCTGACGCGATGATTGTGGGCTCGCCGGTTTACTTCGGGTCCATGGCGGCACCGCTGAAAGATATCCTGGACAAGTATGTGGGCGTGCGAAAAAAAATGGAAAACAAGGTGGGTGCGGCTTTTGCGACAAGCGCCGACCCCTCGGGAGGCAAGGAAACAACGATGATCTCCATCATCCAGGCGCTGCTGATCTACGGAATGATCATTGTCGGCGACCCGCTCGATGCCACGGGGCATTACGGGGTTTCCTGTCTCGGGACTCCCGATGCCGCGGCGGCGGAGAACGGGCGGAAACTGGGGAAGAGGGTGGCGACGCTGGTGAAGAAGCTGAAAAGCTGATGATAGATAGAAGGGGCGAGGGCTGAGGGAACAGAACCGGGGAAAAGGTGCCGTGAAACAATTTTGCCGGCTCAAAAGCGCTTTGCGACGGTTCTAGCGCTCGCTGCCCTGCGGCCGCAAAAACTCGCCCTTCGGGCTCAGACAGTTTGCGCCGCGGGCGCTTCGCTTCGCCAAGAACCGTTCACGCAAAGACGCTTTAACTGATCCTTGCAAAACCATTTCACGTTCCTTCCTTGAAAGGTAGAATAACTGTCCCGAAGAGGAGCGAAACATGAAAGTTGCCACGACGGAAGAGATGAGGGCGATGGACCGCTATGCCATCGAGACGCTGGGAATCCCCGATGAAATCCTGATGGAGAACGCCGGCATCGCCGCCTATTACGCGCTGGCCGGCGAGATGGATATCGCCGGGCGGCGCTTCGCCGTTTTCTGCGGCGGCGGGAACAACGGTGGTGACGGGTTCGTTGTGGCACGGAAGATCCATTCCAACGGCGGCATCGTCAAGGTCTTTCTCCTTGCCGAGAAGGAGCGCTACAAGAAAGCTGCGCGAAAAAACCTGGACATTCTGCTCAATCTTGCCGTCGACGTCAGGCCGGTGGAATCCGCCGATGATGTGCGGGGATACCTCCTCCACAGCGATGCCGTGATTGACGCCGTCTTCGGCACGGGGCTTGACCGCAACGTGGAAGGTCTGCACCGTGAAGTGATCGCGCTCATCAACGCAATCGGAAAGCCCATCTACAGTCTCGATATTCCTTCGGGAATCAACGGCGACACGGGAGGCCTGATGGGAGCCGCCATCCGCGCGACGGCCACGGTGACCTTCGGGCTGCCCAAGCGAGGGAACCTCCTCTATCCCGGCTTTCTTTGGGGTGGGAAGCTCTACGTGACCCACATCTCCTTCCCTCCCGAGCTCTACGATTCGGATGCCATCCGCGTGGAGGTCAACGATCCGCCGCCGCTGCCTGCCCGCAAGGCCTGGGGACACAAGGGGGACTTCGGCGACGTTCTTTTTATCGCCGGTGCTGTTGGGTATTACGGTGCCCCCGCCTTTTCGGCCCTCTCGTTTCTCAAGGCCGGAGGCGGTTACTCCCGTCTTGCCGCGCCGGCCTCGGTGATACCGGGTCTTGCCGCGCAGTCGGGCGAGATCGTCTTCGTTCCCCAGAGAGAAACGACGTCGGGGAGCATCGCCCTGAGGAACAAGGCGACTCTCCTGAAACTGTCGGAAAACGTGGACATGGTTGTCCTGGGGCCCGGGCTTTCGCTGGCCGAGGAGACGCAGAAACTTGTTCGGGAAATGGCAGCAAAAATAGAGAAACCGATTTTGATCGATGGTGACGGGATCACGGCCGTTTCGAAAACCCCCCGGTTCCTCAAGCGACGCCGCTATGAGACGGTCCTCACGCCCCATGTGGGCGAGATGTCGCGCTTGACCGGGCGAAGCCGCGATGAGATCGAAAAAGACCCCATTGGCATCCTCCGGGAGACGGCAGCGGATCTCGATGCCATCATCGTGCTCAAGGGGGCCCATTCTCTCATCGGCCTTCCCGACGGCCGTGTCTACATCAACATGAGCGGCAACTCGGGGATGGCGACGGCGGGATCGGGCGATGTCCTCACGGGAGCCATCGGAGCCATGTTCGGTCTTGGGCTTCCGGTGCAGGAGGCGGTACGGGCGGGTGTGTTCGTCCACGGGCTTGCGGGGGATCTCGCGGCAAGCGAGAAAGGGGAAGACGGCATTACGGCACGGGACATCATGGAGAATCTGCCCGGGGCCGTTGCCATGGTGCGGGCGGGGGATCTGGGCGAGATGGCCGAGGAAAAAGGATTGTACATGATCTGATGCCGCAAGCCCCGAGGCTGGAAGCAAGAGCCCCCTTTTTTCAAAGAGGGGAAGAAGGTTTCTTTTCAGAGGGAGCCTGAGCAAGAAATGGTGCTATACGTTGCGGGAGATGATAAAGTCCGCCACGGCCATCAGCGACGCCTTCGCCTCCCCGTCATCGAACGGCTCCAGGAGCGCCTTTCCCTCGTTGACAATTGTCCTCGCCCGGTCCAGGGCATAGTGAATCCCGTCGTATCTCCCGATGAGCGATGAAACCATCCTGACGTCTTCTTCGCCAGCGTCCTTCCTTTCTACGATCGCCCGGATGATTTCCTTCTCTTCGGCCGTGCAGCGAGCCAGCGTCCGGATGAGGGGAAGCGTGATCTTTCCCTCCTTGAGGTCCATTCCGATCGCCTTTCCGAATTCCTTTTCGGCCGCCACGTAATCGAGGGTGTCATCGGTGAGCTGGAAGGCAAGTCCCATCTTGTATCCGAATGTCCGGAGCGCCTCAACCTGCGAGGGTCCCGCTCCGGCCATGATCCCGCCGAGGGCGCAGGCGGCGGCGATGAGGACGGCCGTCTTCTTTTCGATCAGTGTAAAATAGTCCGCTTCGGTCATCGTGACATCGCCGCATTTCGTGAGCTGGAACACTTCGCCCTCGGACATGATGTTCGTCGTTTCGGACATGAGTCGGATGATGGCGATGTCGCCGTCGTTGGCCATGAGGGTGAAGGAACGCGAGTAAAGAAAATCGCCCACGAGAACGCTGGCCGCGTTTCCCCAGACGTTGTTTGCCGAGGGCTTGCCGCGTCGCGTCTCTGCGTTGTCGATGACGTCGTCATGGAGCAGCGTCGCCGTATGGATGAATTCGATCACCGCCGAAAGGGGATAGCGCCTCTCCCCGCGGTAGCCGCACAAATCCGCCGCGGCCAGGAGCATGAGGGGACGGAAGCGCTTCCCGCCGCTCGTGATGAGATGCTGGACCACGACGGGGATGAGAGGGATCTCCGAGTGGAGGTAGGGGCCCATGCGATCTTCCACCTGCTGAAGGTCGACTTCGTAACGCTTGAGCACCTCTTTCATTTCCATGGGCACGCCTTTCGGGGCTGGCTGTCCGGAGCACAGGGGACTGGGGAGATGACAACGATGCCCTGCTCTTATCGAAGATACCCTGAAATGTCAAGCCGGCGGGCCGAACATAAAAAGGGCTTTACAGGACACGGGTTTTGCATAGAATGGACGCGAACGGAAACAGTCGAAAGGGCATGTCGATGAAACGAGCGGTATTCTTCATTTCCGACCGGACGGCGATCACGGCCGAGACATTCGGTCACAGTCTCCTGATCCAGTTCGATGACGTCGAGTTCCAGAAGATTACGCTGCCTTTTATCGACACCCTGTGGAAGGCGAGGGATGCCCTCGAGCATATCAACGATGCGAAAGAGCAGACAGGTCAACGCCCGATCATCTTCAGCACCATCGTCAATTCCCAGATCCGTAATCTGATCCTGTCCTGCGAAGCCGCCGTGGTGGACCTTTTCGAAACGTTCATCGGTCCCCTCGAGGAGGAACTCCGTGTTCATCCCACCCTCGGAGGAAGCTCCCATCACCCCTCAGCCGGGGACGAGCTCGACATCCGGATCAACGCCGTCAATTACGCCCTGACCAACGACGACGGAATCACGACAAAAAACTACGACAAGGCCGACGTGGTCCTTGTGGGCGTATCCCGCACGGGCAAGACCCCGACCTGCCTCTACCTGGGCCTCCAGTACGGCATCTATGCCGCAAACTACCCGCTCACCGAGGAGGATCTCCTCATCGAGTACCGGAAGATCCCCGGGGTGCTGCAGCCCTTCCGCAACAAGCTCTACGGTCTTACGATCAACCCGGACCGGCTCCAGAAGATCCGATCCTCCCGGCGGCCCTCCGGTCGGTACTCGTCGATTGAGCAGTGCCAGCAGGAGGTGCAGCTGGCCGAGTTCCTCTATGTTTCAAAAAACATCCCCTACCTCAACATCACCACCATGTCGATCGAGGAGATCGCCGCGACGGTCATGCACAAGAGCAAGCTGCAGCGCCGGATATTCTGAAATACAGGGTTGAGCGGAGAGGGGCGTGGGTAGAGGGCCATGGTGAGCCCGTCGAACCATGAGCCGTCAGATTGGTTTCGCGGGCCTCGGGCAGTATCCTTCAGGTTTCCGATTTTCTTAACTGCCCGTTTTGTCGTTCGGCTCCGTGCCGGTGATCGCCTCCCGGGCGGTGACGCGGATTTCCTCCATGGCCTCAGGCAGCTCCCGGCTCGTCGAAACTCCCAGCTCCCGGAACCGGCGGAACGATGGCATGAGCCTTGTTTCGATGGAACGCACAGCGTCGTTGTGGGCTTCCACGGCCTTCGTGAGGCTTGACCCGGATCGCATGAGGTGGTCCGCCACGACGGAGAAGCGCTCGAAGATCTCCCGGCCCAGGCGGTTGATCTCTCTCGCACCGTTTGCCATCTGTTCCTGCTGCCACCCATAGGCGACGGCCTTGAGCAGCGCGATGAGCGTGGTGGGTGTTGCGAGGATCACCTTTTTCAGGCCCCCGTCCTCGATAAGCCCGGGATCGTTCTCGATGGCGGCGCTGAAGAAGGTCTCGCCGGGAAGGTACATGACGACAAGCTCCGGTGACTCCTCGAACTGATCCCAGTAGGCCTTGGATCCCAGCCCGTTCATGTGGTTGCGGACGGCGGTCACGTACCCCGCGAAGGCCTTTTTCCGTTCCTCCTCGGAGGTCGCCGACAGGGCGCTCAGGAAGGTGTCCACGGGCGCTTTGGCGTCGATGACGACGATGCGCCCGTTGGGCAGGCGGACGACCATGTCGGGGCGAAGCTTGCCCGATTCGGTGTCAACGGTGACCTGCTCGAAGAAGTCGCAGTGGGGCACCATGCCCGCAAGCTCCACCGCGCGCCGCAGGGACATCTGCCCCCAGGAACCGCTGATCTGTGGCTTGCGGAGCGCTGTGGAGAGGCTCGACGTTTCCCGCTGCAGGGCCTCATGCATCTCGGAAAGGGATTCGATCTGCCGGGAAAGGGTCCAGGATTGTTCGGCCCGGGACTTCTCCATCTCGTGCAGCTGTTCCTCGTAGCGCTTCAGCGTCTCCTGGAGAGGCCGGATCGTTCCTTCGAGGCTCACCTGGTGCTCGCCGAGTTTTCCTTTTGTCTGTTCGAGGATCTTTCCCAGGTTCTCCCCGGCGAGTTCCAGGAAGCTGCGGTTGCTGCTTTCAAGCGCCGCCGAGGCCTGGGCCCGGAACGTGTCGGTCATTTCCGTCTTCATGATCTCGATGACATCCCGCTGTCTTTCGAGGCTTTGCGCGGCCTCAGCCAGCCGTGTACGGGATTCCGCCGTATGGACTCGCTCGTCGTCGAGGGCTTTGCGCAGTCCTGCGATCTGGGTCTCCGACTGTTCGAGCTGATGCCGGAGCTGAACCATCTGCCCCTCGGCGAAGCGGGCACGGCCTTCCAGCTCCGAGACCCGGGCGGCGTAACCGACTTTGACCTCGTCGGTCTGCTGCAGGATCTCTTTCTGGGAAACAAGTCGTGCGACGATCCACAGGAGAATGCCGCCGGCGGCAAAGCCGGTCAGGAAGAGTATCGCAAGATCGGTGGACATGATCCCTCCGGAAATGGGCTGGGGGCGCAGAGCCCGTTGCCCTCCTTCTTATCATTATCGCGACGTCAAGGCAAAGATTTCGACCGGCCGTCCCGACGGGAAATCGCTCCCGGCGGCGAAGTCACAGGCCTATTCCGGCACTCCCGCCGGATCTCTTTACACCCTGATTGCAGCCTCTTCACCCCCGGAAAGAGGCGCCACGAGCGGCGATGACTCGAAAGGTCCATTTTCAGGGGGGTTTGGGGGAAGGCGCCGAAGAAAATGTCCGGGAAGGGGAGGAAGAAATTTTTCCTGAATGCGAAAAAAGCTAGACTACGAGCGAATCTTAGGCTATACTCCCACCGGTTTTGAGTCCGGTGGTTGATTTCCTTTTAAACGGGGGATGGTCGTCAAGGCATCGCAAAAAGGAAACAAACGCGAAGGATTCAGGTTCAATACATTAAAATCCATTCAAGGAGGAGACTAGTAAATGAATAAGGGACAACTCGTTGAAGTGGTAGCCAAGGCACTTGGCTCCAAGAGCGCGGCGGAGAAAGCCATCAACTCAACCTTGAAGGCAATCACGGATGCCATGAAGAAAGGTGACAAGGTCACATTGGTCGGCTTTGGAACTTTCGCAGTCGCCAAGCGTGCGGCCCGCACAGGCCGTAATCCCCAGACCGGCAAAGAAATCAAGATCAAGGCGAAGAAAGTACCCAAGTTCACCGCCGGCAAGGCTCTTAAGGACACCATCAAGTAAATACGGTTGCCCTGGCCCCCGGTGCTCCCCACACCGGGGGTTTCTTTTGCCCGCTGATCCCGCCTGTCAATATTATTTCGGTTGAGCTTCGCGCCTGGAATCGAGTAAACAAAGGGTGGAGCGAAACCCATGCCCGGCTTGAGACTCTTCACCAGCAACCGCCTCGAGGTCCTCGTCGGAGAGCTTTCGAAGACCCTGCGAAGGCCTCTTGCCTCGCCCGTCGTCCCGGAAATCATCCTGGTCCAGAGCCGCGGCATGGAGCGGTGGCTTTCCCTGGAACTGGCGCGGCGCCTCGGGATCTGCTCCAACATCCGCTTCCCCTTTCCCAACCATTTCGTCGAAGAAGTCTTTCGAGGCGTTCTTCCCGATCGCCCCGCAGGGGATACTTTCGATCCCGACGTACTTCCCTGGCGGATCATGGGCGATCTGCCCGGCTGCCTGAACGGCAAAGGATTCGAGTCCCTGGAGGGATACCTCGCCGGCGACGGCCGCGGCCTGAAACGCTACGAATTGTCCCGGAACATCGCCCGCCTCTTCGACCAGTATCTCATCTACCGGCCCGACACGGTCCTCCGATGGGAGTCGGGCAGGGATCACCACTGGCAGGCAATCCTCTGGCGACGGCTGGCGGCGGAGCATCCCGGATCACACCGGGCGGCGCGCTGGAAGGCGGCCCTCGAACGATTGGAGCAGAGCCTTCCCGGGAGCGTGAATCTCCCCGGGCGAATCTCCGTCTTCGGCATCTCGGCCCTGCCGCCCTATCATCTCCAGGTTCTTGCCGCTGTTTCCCGTTTCATCGATGTGAACCTTTTCGTCATGAACCCCTGCCGGGAATACTGGTACCTCATCTATTCGGACCGTGAAATGCAAAGAATCGCCGATCGCCTGGGGACGGCACGTTCCGACGAAGCCCTTCACTTGGAGAGGGGAAACAGCCTCCTGGCCTCCATGGGGGCCCTGGGCCGGGATTTCCTGCGCATGGTCTGCGACACGGGCTGCGAGGAGGCCGACGTTTCGGTAGAGCCCGGCGAAGGCAGCCTGCTTTCCCGCATCCAGTCGGACATCCTCAACCTGCGGGACCGGGGTGCAGACGGTATCCGTTCGGTTGTCGCCGAGGGCGACGATTCCGTCCAGATCCACTCCTGCCACAGCCCCATGCGCGAGGTGGAAGTCCTGCAGGACCGGCTCCTCGACCTGCTCGAACGTGACCCGAGGCTGATGCCAGCGGACGTTCTCGTCATGATGCCCGACGTCGAGACCCATGCCCCCTTCATCGAGGCCGTCTTTTCGTTGCCCCGCGATGACCGGCGCAGGATCCCCTTCAGCGTGGCGGACCGCGGTGTGCGCAAGCAGAGTGTCATCGTCGATACCTTCCTGCGGCTCCTCGATCTCGAAGGAAGCCGCATGGGTGTGACGGAGGTGACAGCCTTTCTCGAGGCGGATGCCCTGCGAAAGCGGTTCGCTCTGGAGGCGGATGATCTTGTGCTCGTCCGCCGGTGGATCCGCAACACCGGCATCCGCTGGGGAATCGACCGGGAGAGTCGCACCCGGGAAGGGCTTCCCGATTTCGCGGAGAACTCCTGGCAGGCAGGTATCGACCGTCTGCTTCTCGGCTATGCCCTGCCTGGACGGGGAGAGGGGCTGTTGTTCATGGGCATTCTCCCCCTCGAAGGGATTTCCGAAGGGGAGACGGCTGTTCTGGGATCGTTTCTTGCGTTTACGAACAACGTTTTTGCCTTCGCGATGTCGCTGGAAGAGCCAAGGGATCTCTCGGGATGGGCATCCCATCTCGGTGCCGCCCTTGACAGCTTCTTTCTCCCGGACGGGGAGGAGGAAGAAGAATTGCAGGCGGTCCGTCGGGCGCTTGGCGACATGGCCCGCAAGCAGGTGCTGTCCGGGTTCGATGAAAAAATCGGTGTCGGCGTTCTCCGGGCCCATCTAGAAGAAACACTCCGGGAAGTGGGGTTCGGCTTCGGCTTTCTCACCGGCGGGGTCACGTTCTGTGCCATGCTCCCCATGCGGAGCATCCCCTTCAAGGTGATCTGCCTTATCGGGCTGGACGACGATGCCTATCCAAGGCAGACTCGCGTGCCGGGATTCGACCTCATGAAGGATCACCCCCGGCCCGGCGACCGGTCGCGCCGGACGGATGACCGGTATCTCTTCCTGGAAGCACTGCTGTCGGCCCGGGAGAGGATCTATATCAGCTACACGGGGCAGAGCATCCAGGACAACAGCATGCGGCCGCCCTCCGTCCTGGTGAGCGAGCTTCTCGACTGCATCGAGCAGGGCTTCGAGATTCCCGACAGAATCATCCGGGATGAGATCGTCACGAAACACCGCCTTCAGGCCTTCAGTCCAGACTACTTCCGGGGAGGAGGTCTCTTCAGCTATTCCGCCGAAAACAAGGCGGCAGCCGTCTCGGCCGTTGCGGATCGGCGGGAGAAGCCGCCGTTCATCGCCGGCAGCCTTCCCGATCCCGATCCTGCCTGGAAGACCGTCGACATCCATGCCCTCACACGATTTTACGCCAACCCCGCCCGCACCCTGCTTATCCGCAGGCTGGGCATCCGCCTCGATGAGGAAGAGGTTCTCCTGGACGACGTGGAGCCCATGAACCTTGAGGGTCTCGATCGCTACGGGCTGGGCGAGCTGCTTACAGATCGCTGCCTCAAAGGGATCAAGACGAGGGAGCTTCTTCCTGCCGCGAGGGCTCTGGGGATCCTCCCTCCGGGGACTCCGGGCGAGTGCCTGTTCGAGGATCTTTGCTCGGGTGTCGACGCCTTTGCGGACCGTCTTCGGCCCCATCTCACCGGAGAGTCCCTGGGAGCGGTCGATCTGGACCTGGCGCTGGGGTCCTTCCGGCTCACAGGCAGGATCGACGGCGGCCTGCCGGCGGCCCTTGTCCACTACCGGTTTGCTTCTGTCAGGACGAAAGATCTCCTGCGCGCGTGGATTCATCATCTTGTCCTCAGTCTGGGCGGCGCGGGGCGTTATTCCGGCCGTTGTGTTTTGCTCGGTCAGGATGCCGAACATGTTTTCGGGCCTGTCGAGGGGGCGGAGGGCATTCTCCGCGGCCTGCTCGATCACTACTGGACAGGGCTGAAAAAACCCCTGCATTTTTTCCCCGAAACGTCGCGGGCCTACACGGAAGCCCTGCGGAAGGGAAAAACGGAAGAAGAAGCCCGAAAAGTTGCCCGCAACACATGGTCGTCGGACTACGGCTTTGCCGAAAGGGATGATCCCTACTATCGGCTTTGCTTTGGTGAAGAAGACCCCCTTGACGTGGGGTTTCAGGATCTTGCCGAGTTGGTCCTGAGACCGGTCCTGGAATCGATGCAGGGGGAAGGGGGCTGACATGACGGAAGCCTATTGCCGATTCGACCTGCTGAACAGTCCGCTCGACGGGACGAATCTCATCGAGGCAAGCGCGGGCACGGGGAAAACCTATGCGATTGCAGGCCTGTTCCTCCGTCTGCTTCTCGAGAAACACCTGGATCCCTCCGAAATTCTCGTGGTGACCTACACCGTGGCCGCCACGGAAGAGCTGCGCGATCGGATCCGCATGAAAATCCGGGCAGCCCTTGACGCCCTCTCCGGCTCACCTGTAAAGGAAATCTTTCTGGCGGAACTCATCGCAGGGATTCACGACCGGGAGGACGCGCGGGACAGGCTTCGGGAGGCGCTGAGACGTTTCGACGAGGCCTCCATCTCCACGATCCACTCCTTCTGCCAGCGGATGCTGGGCGAGAACGCCTTCGAGAGCGGAAGTCCTTTCGAGATGGAGCTCCTTCCCGACGAGCGTCCTCTCCGGGAGACGATCGTCCGCGATTTCTGGCGCCGGCACTTCTACGATGCGCCCCCCGAATTCGTCCTCTATGCCCGCGACCGCTGCAAGGGGCCCGCCTCTTTCCTCGATCTGCTTCGTGCAGTACCGCTCCGGCCCGATGTCCGGATTATTCCCGAGACGCCGCCTGCTGCCTTGCATGGCCTCGAAGCGGTGCGGCATGCCTTCGCCGGGTTGCAGAAATCCTGGCCGTCGAGCCGGGCCGGCGTCGAGGCGGCTTTCCGCGGCGAGGCCCTGAACAAGAAGCAGTACGGAAGATGGGAACGGATCCTGAAGGCCATGGATGCCTTCCTCGCGCGCCCCTGGGCGGCGCTCCCTCTGTCGAAAGATCTCTTGAAGTTTACGCCGGACGCCCTGGCTGCCGCTGCAAAGAAAGGACAAGCCGCGCCGCCGCACCGATTTTTTGAACACTTCCGGGACTTTGACGGCCAGGCGAAGATCCTCGCTGCAGAGATGGATCATCAAATCCGCTTCCTGCGGTGCGATCTTTTTCACTATGTACGCAACGAGCTTGCCGCGCGGAAGCAGCGGCAGAATCTTCGCTCCTACGACGATCTCCTAGCGGACCTTCGAAAAGCCCTCGGGTCACCGGGAGGAGACATCCTTTCGGGAGCCATCCGGCGAAAGTACCGGGCGGCGCTCATCGACGAGTTTCAGGACACCGACCCGGTGCAGTTCGCCATTTTCGAGTCGGTCTTCGGGGAGGGAGGAAGCACACTCTTTCTGATCGGAGACCCGAAACAGGCCATCTATAGCTTTCGGGGAGCCGATCTGTTTGCCTACATCCGGGCCGCATCTTACGTCGGCAGGCGCTACACCCTGGCCGAGAACTGGCGCTCCGAGCCGGACCTGATCCGTGCCGTTAATATCCTTTTTGAACGTCCCGATCACCCTTTTCTCTACGAAGCCGTTCCTTTCGATCCGGCGCGGGCCGCCGAGCGCGAGGCCCCTGCGCTGACCATCGGCGGGCGTCGCGAAGTGCCGATGACGCTGTGGCTTCTTGATGGCGGAGGCAAGACAGTGGGCATCTCCCAGGCCCGGGACCGTATCCGTCATGCCGTGGCGGGCGAGATTGCCCGGCTCATCGAGAGCGGTCGGCGCGGCGAAGCCCTCATCGGGAGCGAGCGCCTCCGGGAAGCGGACATGGCCATCCTCGTCCGGTCGAACCGCGAGGCCTTTTTGATGCAGAAAGCCCTCACGCGGCTCAGCATCCACAGCGTCATCTATTCCACGGGGAACCTCTTCGATACCGAGGAGGCCCGGCAGGTGGAGATCCTGCTGCGGGGCATCGCGGGGGCAAGCGACGAGACAGCCGTCCGGACAGCGCATGTCACCGACCTTCTAGGTCTTGACGGCGCCCGGATCGACGAGCTCATGAAGAACGCCGATGTCTGGGAAGAGCGGCTTCGCCGATTTCGCGACTACCGGGACACTTGGGAGAAGTTCGGGTTCATCCGCATGTTCCGGGAACTCATGCTGGCGGAGGACGTGCGGCCGCGGCTGCTGTCGTTTCCCGGCGGCGAGCGCCGCCTCACCAACGTCCTGCACATAGCCGAAGTGCTCCACGGCGAGGAGATGCGGCGGCGGTCCGGCATGGGCGGGCTCATCCAGTGGCTGGCGTCCAACAGGGATGAAGAAACCCCGAGACAGGACGAACACCAGCTGCGGCTCGAAAGTGACGCCGACGCCGTCAAGGTCGTCACGATCCACAAAAGCAAGGGGCTCGAATACCCTGTCGTCTTCTGCCCGTTCAACTGGGGGACATCCCGCGCCGACAGGGACATCCACAGCTTCCATGACGAGACCGACGGATGGAGGCTCAATGTGGCACTGGAACCGGTCGGGGAAGAGGTGCGCCGTGCAGCAGAGCGGGAACTGCTTGCCGAGAATATCCGCCTTCTCTATGTGTCTGTCACGCGGGCCCGGAACCGCTGCTACCTCGTCTGGGGACCGATCAACAAAGCCGGGACCTCGTCGCTTGCCTACATCCTTCACCCGCTGCAGGGCGCGCTGGAGTCGGTTGTCGATGACACGGAAGCCCATCTTTCGGGGATGGATGAACGCAGTCTGCAGGAAGAACTGGAGAGGATCGCCGCCTCGTCGGCCGGGGCCATTTCATTTGCACCGCTTCCCGAGGATCCGGGGCCAGTGATCCCGCCCGATGTCGGGGAAATCGGCCCTCTTGCGGCGCGGGCTTTCCGCAGGGCTGTCGGGCGCTCCTTCGAGATCACGAGCTTCTCGTCTCTCATCGAGGAAACGGACCGCGGGGCTCAGGCCGTTGACGGCCTCACGGAGCTCCCCGACCATGACGAAAAGGTGCCCGAGAGGACCGCTGAAGAGCCGGCGGGGTTTTCGGATATTTTTGCCTTTCCTCGAGGGGCGCGGGCGGGAAAGTGTCTCCATGCCGTTTTCGAGCGCCTCGATTTCGCCCGCGGCGACGGGGACGCCCTGCGGGAAATCGTGGAAACGGCGCTTGCGGAGTACGGCTTTGACCTGCGCTGGCGTGACACCCTGTGTGCCATGGTCGACCGTGTCCTCGGTGCGACCTTTGACCCTGAGCGTGGTGTGATGCTTTCGGGTCTTGCGCGGGAGAGCTGCCTGCGGGAGCTCTCGTTCTATTTTCCTCTCAAGGCCCTCACCCCGAAGAGGCTCCGGGATCTTTTCTCCGGTTCCGGCTTCGTCCCGCCGGAGATCCCTGCACGGATCGGCTCGCTTCGTTTCCAGCCCGTCGAAGGGTTCATGAAGGGCTATATCGATCTCGTGTTCCGGCACGACGGCAGGTTCTATCTCATCGACTGGAAGTCAAACCGCCTGGGAGGCCGTGTCGAGGACTACGGCGCCGATGCCCTGACGGCCGTCATGAGGGATGACCTCTATGTTCTTCAGTACCATCTCTACACCGTTGCACTGCACGAATACCTGCAAAGCCGGATTGCGGACTACGATTACGACAGGCATTTCGGCGGTGTATTCTATGTCTTTCTCCGCGGCGTCGACCCCGTGAAGGGATCCGATTACGGCATTTTCCGCGACAGGCCGGCGCGGGGGCTCATGGAAGCCCTTTCGGAAGGACTTGTGGCAAAGGATCTGTGTGAGGATGACGACCCATGAACGATGACCGGATCGACCGGCTCCACGCCGCAGGCGGACTCTCCGATCTCGACCGGGAATTTGCCCGCCTGATGGAACGCCTCTCGGGCTCGAACGACGAACTTCTCCCGTTGGCTGCTGCCCTGGTGAGCCGCGCCTCAAATGAGGGAAACATCTGTCTTCCGCTGGACAGCCTGGCGGGTACATTGATTTCCGCAGGGGAAAGCGCCGTCCGCTGTCCCGATCTGAAGCAGTGGGTGTCGGCGCTCCGGGAAAGTCCGGTCGTCGGCTCCCCCGGGGAGTGGCGGCCGCTTGTGCTATCCGGGAGCCGCCTCTATCTCTACCGCCACTGGGCTGATGAACGAAGCCTCGCCGATTTCCTCCGGGAACGCTCGGAGGGAGGGATTTACGGACGCAATGTCGATATCCCGCTTTTCCGGGAAGGGCTTGCGAGGCTTTTCGACGGTGACGACGAGGAGAGTACGGACTGGCAGAAAGTCGCTGCAACCCTGGCCGTCCTGAAACCATTCTGCGTGATCACGGGCGGCCCAGGCACGGGAAAGACGACAACCGCGGCGAAGATCCTTGCCCTCCTGATGGAGCAGGCGAAAAGCCTGTCCCCGCGGATTGCCCTTGCCGCCCCGACGGGAAAGGCGGCCGCCCGGCTTCAGGAGGCCATCCGGGAATCGGCCGGGAGGCTTTGCTGCGGTGACGGAATCCGGTCGAAGCTGGCCGTCATGGAGGCCGCCACGCTCCACCGCCTTCTGGGGCACCGTTCCGGATACGCCTCTTTCGTCCGGTACGAGGAAGAGCTGCTGCCTTACGACGTGGTGATCGTCGATGAAGCCTCCATGGTCTCTCTCAATCTTCTTTGCAGCCTCACGAGGGCTTTGCCCCGGGATGCGAAACTCATTCTGCTCGGCGACCGGGATCAGCTCGCTTCCGTTGAAGCGGGCGCGGTTCTAGGCGAACTCTGCGGTCCGGAGCGAAGGAGGCGCTACTCGCGATCGTTCGGGGCCATGATCACGGCCGCAAGCGGCCAGTCCCTCCCGCTGCTGTCGGAGGGTGATGGCCAATCCCCCATCGGCGACTGCATCGCCGAATTGCGGCGCAATTACCGCTTCGGCGCCGAAAGCGGGATTGGCGTGCTTTCACGGGCGATCAACGAAGGCGGCCCCGAGGAGGTCTTTTCGATTCTTCGGAAAGGGGAGCACAGCGATCTCGGATGGAAATCCGTGCCAAACCCTCGAGACCTTTCGCGGACCCTCAAGGCCCTCGTGATCGCGGGCTACGGGGACTACCTGGAGGCAGGTACCCCGTCGGCCATCTTCGAACGGTTCAACCGCTTTCGGATTCTCTGCGCCCTGAGGGATGGCCCATACTCAGTGAATACCCTGAATGTCGCCGTCGAAGGAATCCTGGCCAGCGAAGGAATTCTGCAACCGGGACGCCTCTGGTACGAAGGAAGGCCCGTGATGGTGACCCGGAATGACTACGGCCTTCGGCTCTTCAACGGCGACATCGGCATTGCCCTTGCCGATCCGGATCATGACAATGCCCTCCGGGTCTTTTTCCCTGCCGCCGACGGGACCATGAGAGCATTCAATCCCTACCGGCTGCCCGAGCATGAAACGGTCTTTGCCATGACGATCCACAAAAGCCAGGGCAGCGAATTCGATCGCGTGCTGCTCGTTCTTCCCGGAGGAGACGCGCGTGTGCTCACGCGGGAGCTTCTTTACACGGGACTCACAAGGGCCAGAATGCGTATCGACGTTTGGGCCGGTGAGGCTGCCCTCAAGGCAGCGCTGTCGAGACGGATTGAGAGGGTGAGCGGCCTGAGGGATGTGCTGTGGGCTGAAGGCACAGGTAACAGGTAACAGGTAACAGGTAACAGGTAACAGAGTCTCTTTAATGGCGTCTGTTTTTCCTGTCACCTGTAACCTGCCACCTTGTTACCGGCAGCCTGCCGGGCACGTGTCCGGCATTTCGACTCCCCTGTCACAATTTCAGCGATGCCAAAACGGCACCGTCCTTGTCTTGACGACGGTCGGCGCAACGCCACATCGCCCGGTTTTCCTTTCCCTCCTGATGTCTGAAGCCTGATGCCTGGTGCCGACGGATTCGCCGCATGTTGTTGGCATGAATCATGCTCATTCATCGTCAGCAGGAAGTCCAAAATGTTCGGATGATATTCCGGGGGACTTCAAAATCCGATTTCACACGAGAGACATGCACGATGGATACAATGAAAAGAGACAAGCTGGACCGGAAATGGAAAAAGCACGCCGATGAAATGGAACTGGAAGTCATCCAGAAACTCCAGGGCAACTTTACGTACCATGTATTTGAAGTCGCCCGGGCTTCGCTGAGCCGATTCGGTGTTGAGAAAACTGGCCTGAAAAAAGACAGTTTCGTGTTACACATCGAAGCCACGTCGGGAACCGACGAGGGTCGGAGATCCACCCAGGGGTGGCTGTGCTTCGACAGCGAGCTCGATGCCCTTCTCTACCTTGCCCATGTCTGGTTCCGGTATATCAAGACCAACTGCACCGCGCCGGACGATGCGATGGCGGATACGATCGAACTCGTGGAAAAGGCCATGGGGATTGCACTTCGGGAAGGCGGCTTCGGCAATGATGTGCTCAAAGATATCCTCATCCGTGCCGTCGGTCGTCTTGCCTCCATCGACCTGTCGGGCGGGGTCCATGTGAATGACGGGCATTTCGACACGGAGATCGTGGAAGACTGCTCGAAGCAAAGTGGGATCCATGCCGAACTCGCGGGCCTTGCTGCAAGCGGTGCCCTCGATCTGCAGAATCACAAACACCTCAAGATGGTGGAAAGCTGGATGGCGAGGGGATAGGCGTGGACATTGGGGCTGAGGGTAGAGGGTAGAGGGCCGAGGACAGAGAAAAAAACCGTGAGGATCGAAGAGGACCGTCTTCGGTCCTTTTTTTATTTGCGTCCCGCGTCTCTCGCCCCTCGTTCCTCGTCAAGGAACTCCAGCACCAGCCGGTTGAATTCTTCGGGGTATTCGATATTCGGCATGTGGCCGCAGCGCTCAAAGATGTGCAGGTGGGCCCCCGGGATTTCTTTTGCGGCGTCGATGCCCTGACTGACGGGCAGGATCCGATCCTGGCGTCCCCAGATAAGAAATGTGGGCGTTGCCATCGTCCCCAGCATTGCCCGGATCGGTCCCAGGACCCCGGGCCGCGCGCCCCTGAGGGTGCAGATGGACCTGAGGATGCCTGTGAAAGCCAGGATGGTTTTTTGCTGAAAAAGAAGATTGTGGTAAACCCGTGCGAAATCGTCGGTAATCGAAGCAGGGTCGAAAACAAGGCGATGGAGTATCAAGCGGAAAACCGGCAGAGGTGGCTTCAGGAAAACCCTGTCGAAAAAAGGAAGGGATGCGATTCGCAGCGGGAGGCTGACTTCCCCCCCGAGTCCGGCGCTGCTTGTCAGGATGAGACGGTCTACCCGTTCCGCGTCGTCGAGGCAGCAGCGGAGCGCGACCCCGCCGCCAAGAGAGTGGCCCACGAGCGAGGCACGGCCGATGCCGACAGCGGTCAGGAAATTCTGCAGGAAAAGAGAATAGACCTCCGGACTGAAATTCATGCCTTCGGGCATGCCGGAGTGTCCGAAACCGGGCAGATCGGGGACATAGACCCGGTGGTTCACAGAGAGGGCGTTCAGGTTTTGCCGCCACACCTCCGCAGAGGCGCCGAGGCCGTGGACCAGCACAACGGGCGGACCGTCCTCGCCTGCAATCCAGTAATGCGTTCGGATGCCTTTTACGTCGATGTAGCAGTCAGCAAAGCCAGCCATTGTTCTATCGGCATTCCTTTTATATACCGATCATCGTCTCACTAATTCCTGCCGGAGAAAAGCGCAATCTTGAGATGCCGCAAGCGGATAATGAGCAGGGGAAAGGAGGGTATGGCGATTTATGTTTTGATGGTTGTGGCAGAACAGAATTCGTATTATAAAATATACCACCAAAGGATGAAGCGCCTCGTGAAGATGATCGAAAACGAACAGGCAAGATTGTAAGGGGGACGATTCACATGATCGCTTATTTCAACGGAAGCTTCCTGCCCAAACAAGATATTCACATCTCGCCGGATGACCGGGGGTTCCTGTTTGCCGACGGGGTGTACGAAGTCGTTCGCGTCTACCGGGGCAAGTCCTTCAAAATGGCCGAACACATGGACAGGCTGGCCCGCAGCCTGCGCGAGACCCGCATCGACTTTCCCGGCGTAGTGGACGTGGCGATTGCCGGAGAAAAGCTGATTTCGCTGAACCGGATGGAGACGGTGGACAGCATTCTTTATTTCCAGGTCACCCGTGGCGCGGCTCCGCGCAAGCACACCTTTCCCGTTCCCCCCGTTTCTCCGACGGTCTGCGTGTTCATCTCGCCCGCCCCTGACTCGACTGAAATGCGGGAAAAGGGTGTCGGCGCTATCCTCGTTCCCGAATTTCGGTGGTCCCGCTGCGACATCAAGTCGATCGGTCTGATGGGAAGCGTCCTGGCCGTCCAGCAGGCAAAGGAGAAAGGGGCCGAGGAAGCCCTCTTCGTCCGGGACGGCGTTGTCACCGAAGGGACGCATACCAATGTGCTGGCAGTCGTCAACGGGAATATTCTCACTCATCCTCTCGGCCACTTCATCCTCCCCGGGATCACCAGGGGTGTCGTTCTGGATCTCTGCCGGAAGATGGGCATTGCTTTCCGGGAGAAGCCCTTACGGGCCGAGGATCTGGGCCGGGCCAGTGAAATTGTGATCACAGGTACGAACAAGGAAATCACTCCCGTCATACGGGTGGACGGAAAGTTCGTCGGCAAGGGCGTTCCCGGTCCCGTGACACGCAGGCTGCAGGCGGCCTACAAGGAGTTGGTCGAGGATTCGGTTCGCCGCTGATCCTTCCTCACCCGTCAACGACCGATTGCGATGACCTTCTCGAACCAGCGGAACATGGCATCATCGGCAATCCCGAGTTTTTTCGCTGTTTCGGGATTGATCGTGGCGAAGGTGCCCGTCGCCCGGGCGCAGACGTCCCCGGCATTGTTGTAGATGGTTCCTTCGGCGAGAGCTTCGCGATTGTTCACAACCTGGAGAACCCGACCTTCCGCCCGGATCTCCGTTCCCGTGGAGACGGGCTTTTTGAATTCCACCGTGATTGACTTCGTGAGGATGATACATCTCAAACCATAGATGATGGCCCGGGCCATGATCTCGTCGAGAATGGTGAAGAGGATCCCGCCATGGGTCAGATTGCTCCAGCCGCACAGGTGCGGGGGGACCGTCACCCATGAGGCGACGGTCTCGCCGTTGGTGTAGAACTGCATTTGTAGGCCGACCGGATTCTTCGGCCCGCAGCCGAAACACTGGTGGTCGTCGCGATTGGGAAGAAGGGTGTAGCCGTCTCTGTTCATCATGTGCTTGGCATCCAACCAGAAAAAGTCCCCTTGCATCTCGCTTCGGATCGGGGATGCAAGGGGAACGTTCTGCTTCCTAGATACGATTACATTTCACCGGCGAGTTTCGGCGTCGTCAGGGGGACGCGGCGCATCTTCGTACCCTGCTCATAGGCGTAGCCGATCTCGATCAGCAGGCCTTCCATCCAGGGCCGCCCGAAAAACTCGATTCCTACGGGCACGCCGATCTTTGCCGTATCGGTCGGCTTCGTGAACCCTCCGGGCACCACGATGGAGGGGAAACCCGTGACGGAACCGAGGCTCCCGTTGCGCTCGACCTGCGTGCCGCCCACGGGGACGACGGGCCGCTTCTGGTGGGGGAAGATGAGCGCATCGAGCTTCTGCTCGGCCATAACCGCCATGACGCGGTCCTGGAGCTTGGTGCGCTTCGCGAGACGTTCGTAGTAGCTCGCGTCGTGCTTCAGGGTCATGGCCTCCTTGATGTTCTTCTCGATGCCGGGGTGGTATTTGCCCGAAGCGATGATCTGTTCAAGCGATTTCACGGGCGTGTTCGCCTTCGGGTCGCCCAGGTACGAGTCGAGGTCCGGCCTCAGGTCATAGAGGTGGACGCTGATATCCCCTGCGATCTTTCCGGAATCGATATCGGGTGTGTTCAGTTCAACCATCGTGGCGCCGAGCTTCTTGCAGTCCTCGATGGCCTTGTTCGTCACGTCGTTGACTTCTGCATGGATGGGCTGCGTCCCGAAGAAGCTCCGGAGAACGCCGATGCGCTTGCCCCTGAGGCCGTCCTTCTTCAGATATTTGGAATAGTCCTTCTGGATGTTCCCGACGCTCCAGGCCGTTGCCTGGTCTCCGGGGTCGTAGCCGGTGAGTACGTTGAGCATTTTCACGGCGTCGGTGACGGTCCTTGCCATGGGGCCCGCGGCATCCTGCGTGAAGGAATAGGGGATGACGCCGTCGCGGCTCACTAGCCCGATGGTCGGGCGGATGCCCACGATACTGTTGGCCGACGAGGGGGAGCGGATGGAATTCACCGTGTCGGTGCCGATGCCCAGCATGCCGTAATTGGCCGCCAGGCCCGCGCCGGTGCCGCCGCTCGAGCCACCGGGGGTCCGCGTGAGGTCATAGGGGTTTAGGGTCTGGCCGAGCATGGAGCTCACCGACTCGCCCCACACGGCGAACTCGTGCAGGTTCACCTTGGCGATGATGATGGCGCCCGCCTCTCGGAGTTTCTTTGTAATGAAGGCATCCTTCGGGGGAACATAGCCTTCGAGACTCTTCGAGCCGCCTGTCGTGGGCATGTCCTTCGTGTTCACGTTGTCCTTGAGAAGCACGGGAATGCCGTGGAGCGGTCCGACCGGGCCGGATTTCTTGAACTTCGCATCCAGCTCGGCGGCCTCTTCCAGGGCCTTGGGGTTGACATAGATGACGGCGTTAAGCTTCGGACCTTTCTGGTCATAGGCCTCGATCCGTTTCAGATACATTTCGACGAGCTTCTTTGCCGTCAGCTCGCCGGACTTGAAGGCCTTGTGGACGTCGGCGATGGTGGTGTCTTCCAGCTTGAACTTCGCCGATGCGGTGGTGGGTGCCGCCACGACGAGAGCAAAGACTGCCGCCGAGGCGATCAGGGTGAAAAGCAACGTTCGCATAAAACCCTCCTTTTTTCTTGTTCGTGTGGAAACGGTTGGTGGCTTGTTATCCCTGCCGGGGCAGGATCATCTGGGTGCAGCGGAAAAGGGCGATGTCCCGACCGGATTTTTCATCCCAGACGCGGGCGTCCCAGACCTGCGTCCTGTGGCCGATATGGGCGGGCGTGCCTTCGCAGTGGATGACGCCGTCGCGTGCCGTCCCGAGGAAGTTGGTCTTGAGCTCGATCGTCGTAAATCCCCCTGCGCCTTCGGGGAGGTTGATGATGGTTGCCATACCGCAGGTCGTATCGGCCAGCGTGATCACGGAAGCCGCGTGCAGGTAATCGTTGGGGGCCAGGTGATGCTTCGCGATTGCCATGCGGGCCAGGACGCGTTCCTTCGAAGCCGAAACCAGTGTGAAGCCCAGCAGGGCAGGGAGATAGCCCTCGCTGCGGCGGTTCATGAATTCGGCGAGCTTCTCGGGGGGAAGGTCTTTCCAGTTTTTCGGCTTTTCCGTGTAGTCGGCCATGGTCGACGTGCTCCGATGAGGACCTGTCTGCCAGGAAATGAAAATGAGATGGTGGAAAAATGTATAGAAAGGGGGTCGGAGGTGAGCTCCGACCCCCCGTGTTCCTTCCTTACTTCAGGTAGCCGGGCAGGTCCTTGTCTTCCTTGCCCTTGAAGCTGCACATGCCGATGGGGCATGTCTTGCAGGGACCCTTGACACCGGGCAGTGCCGGCTCCCCCTTGATCTTCTCCTCGATGAACTCCATGCACGTCGTCACCGCATCGTCAGGCCCCTCTACAATCAGGGTGACCGATCCCTCGGCACCGCCCCAGCCGCCGGAGGCGAAGTGGATGGCCGACACGTCAAACAGTGTCTCCAGTGCGTCGATCTCGGTGAAGGGCCTCCCGTCGGCAACGCAGGCCATGCCCGCCTTGCAGCCAATCGCCTTGCCGATGACCATCGTGCCGCCGTAGCGCGCCGCCTCCTCCACGGAGGGGATGAGCTTCTCAAGGCCCACGGGATAGATGATCTCCAGGCCCCGGGCCTTCATGCCCATGTAGAAAGCACCCATGGTGCCGCCCACCGGGTTCACCATCACGACACCCACGTTGCCGAAGGCGTCCAGCGCGTTTCCCCCCTTGAGAAGGATATCGCCGGGGCCCATCTTATCTGCCACGGTGTTCGGTTCAACGGGCAGGACCTCCCCCTTGTGGAGAGTGATAGGCTTGGCGCGTTCCCCCGCATCGAGCACGCAGAGAACGCCGCGGATGGTCTGGCCGGCCAGGTAGCGTTCCTTGTCCACTTTCTCTCCAATAACCTCCTCGAGACAGTAAGCCGTCGTGGAGCCTCGGCTCACGAGGAGGTACCCGTTCTGTTTCGCGTTCTGCACCTCGGGAAGGGCAGCGATGCCTTTTCCGATGAGCCGTTTCGATTCCGCCGGTGTAAGAGTAAACATAGCCTGCATGATGGTCGCTCCTTTCTTTCCTTGTTCCGGAGGCGGAGAGTTGTCCGATGATCCGCCCACATCTGTATTCATGCAATATTTACCACAATTTGAAGTGCGCGAACAGGAGGAAAGTATCGCTGCGATTCTTTCCGCTTTCAGGCAGGCGTCGACAATCACGAACGGTTATGGAGAGGTCCTTGTTGTTGAATCCGGGGCATTAGAATGTGCAGATGAGCCTCATCCCGAGGAGGTAGTAGTTCCAGGCGCCGGAGGCACCGACGGCGTGATTGCCGCCTTCGGCGCTGGCCTCCAGGGCAAAATGCTTGGAGAACCGGTAACCGATGGATGCCGAACCTCCTCCGATAAAGTTATTATACCCTTCTTCATTTTGCGTGAAGGACTGATACCCGCCGTAACCTTCTAGGAATCCATACAGGCGGCCCGACTCGAAATAGACATTCGCAAAGCCGACGTGGGACATGTAATTGCTCGGATCGAAATACCCGTCGTTGCTCTGGCGCCTGTAGTTGAGGTACCGCGCCCGGTATCCGATCGCGACGGCGGCCGGCTGGTGAAGAACCCGGTAACTGATACCGGCCGTCACGTCGTTGGCGCTGTTGTCATCGGAATAGTCCTTGTAGGTATACGAACCGAACAGGTAAATCCGGTCTGTCGGGCGATGATTGGCGGCCAGGGCCGCACTGAATACCCGGATTTGGTTCTGCATCGCCTTGGCCGTATCCGTGAGGGCGTCTACAGCCGCACGCGCCCCGACGCTTCCGGAAGGGATGTCCACATCCCCCCGAAGGCCATAGATCAGGGTGCGCCCCGAATCGGCAAGGCCAATAGCCCCCCCGATACCGCCGTAGAACGGCATCCGGGAATAGGTGGAGAGGGCGACCGTGTCGGAGGATTGGCTGATATTCGGGTCTCTGGCCTCGGTATGCACATAGTCGACGCTCGTCTTCCAGTTTTCCAGCCATACCGTCCCCGTTGCGAGATACCGCCAGACGTCATTGTTATCGCTGTCGTGGTAAAACGTGAACCCCGGAATGATGGAAGGGTTGAAGTTGATATCGCGCAGTTCCTTCAGGTCGCGCAGACCCTTTTCCTGGTAAGGGTAGACGGGTTGCAACTGGGGGAGGGTCTTGTCCGTTGCAACGCGGTCGTTGCTGAACAGATAGGCATAGGCCAGCCCTTCCTGCGAGTCGTAGTCGGCCTGTTTCTTGATGATGTCCGAATACAGTTCGACGGAAGGCCGGTAGTTTCTCGTGACCCGGTAAATGTTGGCGCGGACCAGGAGGGCGTCACGGTTGTCCGGCTCCGCCGCGAGGACCGTGTCGATTTCCTTCATTGCGGCATCGGTTTCGCCGGACCACATCAGGACTCGCGCCAGCTGGATCCGCGCATTCATCAGGGAGGGGTTTTCGGCAACAAGCTTTGTGAGCCTCTTCCGTGCTTCCGGCAGGTTTCCCGCCCAGGTCAGAACGGTTGACATCCAGAGCTGTTCCTGCGCGGTGAACGCACTCGTAGAGTCGAGAACTTTCAGGTATTCCAGCGCAGCGGCCCTGTGGTCGCCCATCTCGATAAAACGGTTCCCCGGCTCCATCAGAGGATTCACACGTACACCCGCCGCCACGGGGGCGCTTCCGCGCTCGGCCTCCGAAATCGCGTCTCGCAGCTTTGCCCATTCGGCATTTTGCTCGGGCGTCGACGGCTTCAGCAGGACAAAACTCTGCTTCGCTTCAGCCAGTTCCGCCGCATCCAGGTGGGCTCTCGTCAGGCCGATGCGCGCTTCAAAATCGTCGTTCTTCTTTAGAATCAACTGATAATGCGCCGCTGCTTTCCCGGATTCGCCCTTGAACCGCAGTGCATCGGCTTTCACCAGGAGTGCATCCCTGTTTGAGGGCTCGGTCGCAAGAACGAGATCCGCCTCTTTTTCCGCCTCATCGAGAGCATCTTTGTATATCAGGGCGCGCGCCAGCTGCGTCCGGGCTTTTATATTTGCGGGATCATCCGCCAGGACGCCTCGAAGCACGATCTCCGCTCCCTGTGCATCGTCCCCCCATGTCATGAAAAATGCCATGTCGAGGAGCTCGCTTGCGGTAAATGACTTCCGGTTGGTCGATACGGCCAGCCGATAGTCCTTGGCGGCTTTGTCGTACGCCTGTCGGTCGGCCCAGTAGTCGCCAAGTTGCTTGTACAGGACGGCTTTCCTGCCGGCGTCCTTTTCGGCGGCAATCGCCTGCAGCAGGGACTCCGGGGAAGCGACAGGACTCTGGGCTGCACATGGGCAAACCGCGAGGAAAACGATGATGAGAAAGACCAGGTATCCGGACGATTGAATGCGATTCATGCTCCCTCCTGAAGCGTGCGGACGAAAAACCCGAGATCGCAAGACTCGAGGATGGCGATGCGTGGAAAAACCGGCAAGGGCATTTTCTGCAGTGTTCCCCCTGCGGGCGCCTGCACCGGAATGCTTGCAAAGGTGCTGTCGGAGCCCAGGATATACCGGAATCCGGCCTGCCTTGCAATCTCGACGCTCTTGGGTGTGTAAAACCCGTACGGCCATGCGATGGTTTCCGCGGGCCGGTCCATCTCTTGGCTGCACCTCTTCTGGAATACGGCAAGATCGCCTGGGAGCTTCTCCTCAAAGGCGAGCGGGTTTCTCTGGTATCCGTACTGGTGGAGCCCGTAGGTGTGACAGCCGACCTCGACGACACCCGACGCCGCCAGGTAGCGGTATTCGTCCCAGCTGAGCATGGGCCTGCTTCTGCCCAGGGTGATGTAGGAGCCGGCGGATTCCCCGATGACGTTGATCACCGCCTTGAACCCGTACCGCTTAAGGATCGGAAAGGCATAACTCGCAAATGAGGCGTATCCGTCGTCGAAGGTAATCATGATCGGCCTGCGGAATTCGCCGCGGATCAGACGCTCGATATCGGTGCCCGTGATGGTCTGGTAGCCGTTTTCATAGAGCCGCTCCATCTGAGCCGCGAATACGGACGGCAGCACGGTGTAGAGGTCTCGGCCGTCGTAACTGATGTCGTGGTACATGATGACCGGCAGCCTGACGACGGCGGCGTTGGCCGTATTGCGTCCCACCAGCAGGGACGCGAGAGAAACGCCCGTGATCTTGAGAAAAGAACGTCGGGTGATGTCGAAATCAAACATAGTCGGGAATCCCCGCCAGGAATTTTTTCGTGATCCAGTAGTTCTGTTTGACGTGCTCGTGGTACAGGGGCATCCGCCATTCCTTCCAGGTGTATGTCCTGACCGCCGAGAGTTCGAGGGCATAGGGGAGGGAGTCGGTGATGTTCTGCAGTGCCCCGGTTTTCTCGGCGGCGAGTGAACCGGCCCCGGGCTTGTAGGAAACAGCGAGAATGCGCAGGCCGTCGGTCTTTCTGGCAAATCCTCTGGCATCCTTCCAGAGAACCATTCTGGAACTCGGATCCGTAAAATTGAGCAGACCCCAGGGCAGGCGTATTTCAAGAAGCGTTCCGTCGACGTTGAAATCCGCAAGATGGACGGCGTGATCTCCGCGGAGCGTTCCATGGCGGAGATCGCTCATCGAGAAACTGTGGGACGGATAGAACTTCGTGCCGTTCTTGCTGACCCTGCGCCGGTTGACCTCGTTGTACATCATGACCCACGCCCCCTGTCCGGAGATGGCAGGGCAGATGTCCCGGCGCCAGTTCAGGTATTTGTCATAGGTGTGGCACACCAGAATGCGGCTGTTATCCCTTCCGCACAGGTGGACGAGAAATTTCAGTCCCACGGGGCTCGGCGTCCGGGTGTCGAAGGGCAGCAGGAACTCCCCGACCTCCGGACGGCACGTGTCGATGCCGATCAGGAAATGTCCGTGGTCGAAATGGATCGGCCGGGCCGTTTCGAGCAGGACATACAGGAACCCTTCGTCATGCTGGACGGACAGCTTCTGCAAACAGCGCACGCCGTCTCCGGGATCGCCGAACCGGTGGCGCATGACGTCTTCCTTCTTTTCGTAGAGAACGGTCGCGGGCGCCCATTCGGTGCGATCTCCGGACAGGGATACGAGCGGTTTCGGGTATCCGGGATAAAGGCCGATCAACCCGTAGTTTTCTTCCGGATCCTGGATGCTGTACCAGTTCGGCTTGCTGTCGGGTGGGTGGTAGAAGTCGAGAAAGACCCAGTTCTTCTTGAACCACTCGTCGGTCCAGGCGAACAGAAGGCCGCCGGCCATCTTCTGATCGAAAACGGTACGGAAAAGGAGGGCGTCCAGTTCGCCTTTCCGTGCCTCGGGATGGCCGCCGTGGTTCCATCCGTCACGGTGCCAGTGTGCGGCTTCACGGCTCGAGGGGACGCCGAATTCGGATACCAGGATCGGCTGCCTGCCGTGATGCGCCTTCAACCGGCTCAGATAGGCGGCATAGGTGTTTTTCTCGTCGAGGTAATCGTTCACCATGAAGTCGGGGTAATACGGGTAGGGGTGATAGGACGCGAAGAAGCCTGCCCCTTTTTTCACGGAGATCTTGGCCAGATCGAGGACTTCGGTGTCTTCCTCCATCGCGAGGTATCCCGAACAGCCCGTCACGTTTTCCCGGCGTCCTTCGAAGATGAACACCTCGTCTCCCTTGCCGGATTCGGAAGGGTGGACGAGCGGATCCAGGGTGGGCCAGTTCGTCATGGCGACGGGATGCGTGACCCCGTATCGGTCCCACTCGTAAGACTGAATACTGTCGCACATTCGCGCGACCCAGACCTCGAAGGGGGTTCCCATCCGCATATCCAGGAAGTTCCCCGAGAAATCCCGCTCCTTCCGGTTGTGCATGTCATTGAAGCTCTTGACCGCGCAGGACTCTGTTTCCCTCCCGAAGATGAATCCGGCAAGCAGGTGGGATACATCGACGTGAAACCTGCCATGGGGCAGGCCCGGCCTTTCCGGAAGCTCGATGTTCCCGAACACGGCGTCGACGACCATTCTGATGGCGGTTCCGACCGTGCCGATGTATTCGGGGGCATCGAAGTTGTGGTCCGTCGGCAATTCGTTCCAGATGCCCTGGAACAGGAACAGTCTCTTTCCCGACTCGTTGAACTCCTGCAGGGCTTCATAGCAGGAGGGCGGGTGGAGCGTGTACACGCGAAACGCGTTGAAACCGGCGTCGTGCATCATCTCGAACCATCTCAGATAGGTTGCCTTCCGGATGGCGTACTCCCCGGGAAAGTATCCGGGCATGCCGAGGCCGAGGTTGACGCCCTTGATGAAGAACGGCTTCCATGAGCCTCTGTCGAGGATCTCGATGCGGTCCCGAAGCGATCGAAAACGGGATCGACGGCGGGCCGACGTTCCGGAGTTCGGGCGTTTCCCCTGTTGCTCGATGGTCTTTTCCAGTTCGGTGACGGCTTGCAGCAGCGCCGGGTGCTTCGGGGCCGATTCAAGGCCTTTGAACAGTGCCCACCGGGCGGTGAGCGGCTCCCGAAGACCGATGAAGGCCCTTCCAAGGCCGAGCCAGGCGTCCGCCGTGGGACGTTCATCCAAAGCCCGGCGGAAGATGTTGACGGCTTCCTGGCAATCGCCCCGCTTGAGGGCGATGAACCCCAATGCTTCAGTTTGCACGCACCTGCTTCCTCATCTGCCGCTGCTGCCGGCTGTATTCCCATCGATGTTTGCCGAAAATGTACTGGAAGAAGGCCTGGAATCGCAAGAACGAATTGATCTGGCGATAACCGAAATTCTCCAGCACGCCGAAAAGAAGGAGGACGAAGAAATGTTCCCAGTCCGGGTAGCGCCGATAGGTGATCTCCTCGAGGAACACGCTGACCACCGAGAGAAACACGCCGTAGAAGACGGCCAGGAAAATGAAGAGCACGAAAAAGTGGATGTTGATGATGTCGAACACGAAGGCGCCGACCACGGCTAGGTAACCCAGCACCTCGATGAACGGGCTGAGCATTTCCGCGAAGAAGTAATACGGCATGGCGAGCATGCCGACCTTGCCGTAGCGGGGATTGAAAATCATGCCCCTGTATTTCATCATGGTCTGAATGAGTCCCAGGTGCCAGCGGCGGCGCTGTTTGCCCAGTTGTTCCATCGTCTCGGGAACTTCGGTCCAGCATATCGGGTCGGTGATGAAGCGGATGGCATAGGGCTTCTTTTCTAGGATCCTCTGCCTGTGCAGCCGGACGATGATCTCCATGTCTTCGCAGACGTTCTTCGGATCGAATCCTCCCGCCTCGACCACCGCTTCTTTCTGGAACATGGAAAATGCGCCGGAGAGGATCATCGTTCCCCGGATGCTGTCGAGCCCGGCCCTGCCGAAGAGAAACCCGCGGAGGTATTCGACGATCTGGAAGAGGACGAGCCATTTCTTCGGCAACCGGATTTCTTTGATCCGGTCCTGCTCGACGGTGACGCCGTTGATCACCCGGACGACGCCGCCGCAAGCGATGACCGGGGTGGTGCTCTCCATCACCGCCGTCATCAGTCTCAGAAGCGCATCGGGCTCCATGAGGGAATCCGCGTCGAGGGAGCAGATGTAGGGGCTGCGGCTGGCGTTGATTCCGCAGTTCAGGGCGTCAGATTTGCCGCCCTTGATCTTGTTGATGACCAGCAGGTTGGGGATATCCTTGCTGTAGTAGAAGCCCAGAACGGGGCCGGTCTTGAGGATGCTCCGATAGACCAGGTCGATCCGCTTGAGCCCGTACTGCTTGATCAGGAGGGCAAGGGTGTCGTCCGTCGACCCGTCGTTGATGACGATGGCTTCGCAGTCGGGGTAGTTCAGGTTCAGGACCGACTGGATCGTCCGGAAGAGGATGGATCCCTCGTTGAAGGCCGGAATCAGGATCGATACGGGCGGGACCTCGGGCGAATGCTGATTCTCTCGGAGCGGCGCATACTTGATCTTGCGGATGTGGATGAGGATGGAAACCACGGCTGCTGCGATCAGGATGCTGTAGAGCAGGTTCACGAACCCGTAGTAGAAGCCGACGAAGTAATTGAACCCGACGATCGCTGAGATCAGAAAGGCGTTCATGGCGCCGCTGCTCCAATAAACTCGACGTTATATGCTTCTGTTTCCGTTCGTTTCGCGCCCGCGCCCCGGGTACTCCGGGAAAGATCCTTCACGGAGGAAGAAAAACCGCAAGAGACCATGATTTCCAGGATTTCCCTCGCTTTCGCTGCAACCGCTTCGTCGGTTTGTGCCTGAATGTCCATTAGCAGATCGACGAAGCCCGTTTTTTCCATTTCTTCGCAGATGCTCTCCTTCGCGTACCGGTCATTCGACTGCAGAAGCGACCAGAAGGCGTCGATAGCTCCTTTGCCCAGCAGGGTCAGTGCCCTGGCCGCAGCATTCCGGACCTGCCATTTCTCGTCGAGGACGAGCGACGAGATCGCCAGAGTGTATGCCGCCCTGCGCCGGGTGCCGATGGTCCGCACTGCCTGAAGCCGGACGAACCAGACGGGATCCCTGAGCAGTGGAGGCAGGGCTTCCTCGTGGAACACTTCGATCACATCTTCGCAGGACGCGATCAATCTCAGCGCCCTGGCGCGGACCTCGGGATCGGGATGGTCGAGGAAGGACACAGCAAAATCACAGGTCTTCCGATTGACGGGGAATGCGTTGAGGACGCCAAGGATGGAGGCGATCATGGCCGGATCGCTGTGTGTCTTTCCGTACTCGAGGAGGACCAGCGCGATTCGGGGGCCCGCCGCCACCAGGGAAGAATCGATCGTTTTTTTCGTGACCAGGTTTTCTTTCAGGAGGTCCGGAAGTTTTTCCATCAATCGAAGCAGAATGGCGGCGTTCCCGACCTTCGCGAGGGAGCGCACGGCGACGGCGATGATCTCGTGATTTCCGGTGTCGAGCATCGCCAGAAGGGCTTCCGCCGAACGGGGACTGCCCATTCTGCCCAGCTTGGCGATGGCAGAAGCCCGGGCGATGGTCTTGCGGCTGTCCAGCACCTTGACGTAGTGATCGACGTATCCCAGTTGCTCGAACAGCCGGCATGCGATCTCGCGGGTGGCTTCCTGGTCGACCAGAGCGAACAGGTTGTGTTCCAGAGCGAGCCATTTCATGGATCCGGCATGCAGTCGGGTACGGCCCGGGAACTGCTTCATGGAGGGATCGATCCGCAGGTATTTTTTGAGCGATCGGCGTTGCCTGCCTTTCAAATTGTCGAGGATTCTGTATTTGTGGCCGTTATACAGACGCCTCACAATGGCCAGGAAAAAAAACAGAAGACAGAACGCGATGACCACGCCGATCATGATGATCAGTGCGTTTTCCGTCACCCTCGTCTGTCTCGCAAATTCTGTGATCTGATTCAGCATGGTCGTATGCTTGCGGGGTCCCTGTGTCTGAATAAAGTTCTTCCCGACGTGTTGTTCTCAAAGGGATCCGTCAGCGGACCTCTGCATGTCAGGTTATCCATCGTCCGATGACGCTACGTGCAAATATTGTGCAAACGTTGGGATAATCGTCGAGAGTTTGAAAAATTGGTGAGAAAAGGCAGTCGCTTTCTGCGGCCGATATCGGCTCCAATACTGTGGATTTAAACTGTCTGCGATGAGAATGTCGTGGCGAGGGAATGAAAGGCTGCATCGGCTGCTCGAGGGCGGGAGACATCCCCTGCGTAACCATGGTCATCACGCTGTGCCGGTCGTCCTACAAATAATGGTGATTGAGGCGGGAAAAAGGACCGACTCCTCACGGCATGGAGGTCCGCGTCGAGGGTCCCAAGTATCGCATCGTCGCGAAAGGGTAACACTAGTAGGGAATGCAACGGTAGAACCGCGGCTCCGTCAAACTTTATGAATCGATCCCCTCTGGATTTCCATGATTTCCCGTCCCAGCTCCCGCGCCAGATCCTTGTCCATGCCGACGAACTGAACGGCCACGTATTCAAGGCCGGCGGTGCGGCTCTCCGGGGGTGACCACGACCGCTTGACCACCGCCCGTATCGGATGCTGTATTTCGTTGATGCCCGTGTAGGTCACTTGAACCTGGCTGCCGGGCTTGAGCGTCTTTCCGCTGCTGTGCGTGAACAGGGCTCCCCCGAGAGAGATATCGATCAGGTTCACCGGCATGAGGTCGACCTCAATGCGAGCCGACCATTCCGCGCCGGGCCTCACGCGGTAATGCATCCTCAGATTGTACGTCTCGAAACGGGAGGTTTTCCGGATGCACAGCGCCAGGACCTCCCGGGCAGATCCCAGTTGATAATTTCTGACGATATCGAACAGTGTGCCGGAAAAACCCCAGCGGACAGGCTCACCGTCCTGCCGGATAACGCGGGTAACACCGGCGGTTTTCCCGATCTCGGAGAATCGGACGGGGGGTACCGTTTGAGAAAGGATGTACTCGTCCCCTTCGACGTCATAGATGATTGCTCTTCTGACGTCGATTTTTTCTTTCAGAGGGTCCAGTTGCAGGATCAGATCCACGGAGGATCCGGGGCCGATATTCATGGTCTTTCACAGCGTAATGAATTGGTTTCATTCCTGATCGTGACGTCGCATCATATGCCAATCCCCTGAACAATACAAGTGACTGCAAAAGTCCAATCCGACGGATCCCTTACCCACATCAGGAATAGAGAGGAATAAAATAAGGGAATCCCTGATGTTGAAACGCTTCCCAAGGCGTATCATGAAACCGGAATGCCCAGAAAAGAGGTACGGCCCTTCCGGGCTTTGTGTTGTCAACATGGATGGATATCGGATGCGCAAGGAGGTTTGTCATGCCAAAAGCAGAAGCGAAGAGTTTCAACAAGCCGGACGAAATCAGGACCTTTCCCAAAGGAAAAGTCGAATTGATCAAAATCGGGGGTGCTGTCATCGGGCGCGCCACATTTGAACCGGGGTGGAAGTGGTCCACCTCTGTCCAGCCGCTCGCGAAGACGAAAAGCTGCGAGGCGCCGCATTTCCAGTATCATCTGTCAGGCACCATCATGATTGTAATGGATGATGGGACGAAATTTGAGTGCAAAGGAGGCGACGTCTCCCTGCTGCCGATGGGTCACGATGCCTGGGTGGTCGGCAATGAACCCGTCGTCGTTGTGGATTTCCAGGGCATGCTCGACTATGCGAAGGCTTCTACATAACCCAAACCCATCCGAACATGCCGCCGATGACAGAGCAGCAAATGAAAGATATGATGAAGGCGGGCATGAGGAAGGGGATCGCATAAAGGAGGATAACATGCCAAAACCAGCAAATGCGGTAATCTGGTTTGAAATCCCTGTCACCGATTTGGACAGGGCCATCAGTTTTTATGAGTCCTTTCTCGGCATCAAGCTGACGAAAAATGAAATGGGGCTTTTGAAAATGGCGTTTTTCCCGTGGACTGATGATGCCAACGGTGCTGCGGGATCCCTGGTCAAAGCCGAAGGTTACACTCCTTCACACGCAGGCACCCTAGTGTACTTTAGCGTGGACAATATTAACGACATGTTGGGCAAAATTAACGCAAAGGGTGGGAAAACCCTCATGCCCAAGATGAGTATCGGAGAGTACGGCTATATTGCCCATTTCGAAGACAGCGAAGGCAACCGGGTAGCTCTCCATTCGTTGATCTGACCACTTCCCTGCCATATCAGCTTCTTTTCAGAAAAAAGGGGTTAGCCGGAATACGCTAACCCCTTAATCTAAAGCTCTTCTGCTTACGCTACAGGTTGCGGGCACGCTAAGCGGGGTGCAGAAGAGCAGACGTGCTTCAGGATCGCCTCTTCCAGTGATTCCATTCCGAAAGGCTTGGAGAGGCAGATGTCCGCTCCGGCATCTTCGAGCCCTTTCAGGCCCGCAACGCTGCCGCTGATCCCGATGACAAAGGTGTGCGGAAATTGCGATTTGAGATGCCCGCAGAGTTTGGCGCCGTCAGTTCTCGGCATATTCGCGTCCGTAATCACGACATCGTATTGATTGTTTTGAAGATGCTCCATCGCCTCCAGTCCGTCGGCCGCTTCATCCACTCCATGACCAAAAAACTCCACGATGGTGGACAGGAGGTGCAGGATGTCACGGTTATCATCGACAATGAGAAATTTCATGGCACAACATCCTTTCCTTTTCTCTTTAAATATATCCCCTGAAAAAGGGATATTCAATAATCGTTTGCCTGATGGCAGGGTCCGGAATACCCGAAATCGATATCAGGCAAAGGACAATGACCGCGGGAACTTTTTCGTCTCCTCTCCTGTCTAACAAGTCAGAGGCAATCCATAAGGCCGTCAGGCATCGACAGGAGGAAGTCATGAAAACAGGATTCGTGCTTTTTGCGGTTCTCTTCATCGCGGTCGGTTCCGTCTCTGCCGCAACGGTTGGCGATGCGGTGGACGTCAGCATCATCATCGACAACGGGCTGTCGCTTCCCTTTTATCCCTACAAAAGCGCAAGCAACTTGAAAAAAGTGTATGCCGAAGCTGTCAAGGGCCACCACTACCGGATCGTGATCCGGAACAAGCTCAACAGAAGGGTGGGCGTGGTGGTGGCCGTCGACGGCAGGAACATCATCTCTGGACAGAAGTCGTGGCTCGGGAATGCGGAAAGAATGTACATCCTCGAACCTCATGCCACAAATGAGTATTCGGGGTGGCGTACGGGGCAGGAGCGGGTCAACCGGTTTTACTTCACCGATGTTCCCGATTCCTACGCCGCCGCCTTCGGCGATGAATCCGCCACAGGGGTGATCGCCCTGGCCGTTTATCCGGAAATCCAGCGCTGCAGGAAATCGGCGGATCTCTCCTCGGCGAACCTCGGGAAAGCCCCGGAAGCCGGCGCCGGACGAAAAAAAGATGCGCCTTCCGCCCGCGCCGAAGCATCGCAAAGCGCAGGCACCGGCTACGGGAGGGAAGAATACTCCCCCTCGCGCGAGGTCCGCTTCGATCCCGAAAGCAAAGCCGTCGAGAGCATCCTGATCAAGTACGAATGGCGGGCGACCCTCTGCAGCAAGAGGATCATCCACTGCGGCACGACCTACGGTCATTCCCATAACCGTCTTTGGGACAACGACGGCTATGCCCCGCCGCCCCCGGGCCGGCGATGATGCGTTTGACGGAACTTCTGAAAAGGGATCAAGTTCTGCCAATCAATTTGATCCCGTTGTCGTGAAATACTTTCGTGTAGAAATCGGAAGAGAGACCAAGATGAAGGAGGTGCTCTATTTCCTCGTCCCTGGGGTGAATCAGGTTGGGAAAATCCGAGCCATAGAGGATTCTGTCTTTGTGCCGTTCAAGGCAGGCGTTACCAAGATTGAATGTATAGGGTACATTGGGCACAAACGAATAGGACGTGTCCAGGTAAAGTCCCGGATGATGATCGAGTAGCTCAAGAAAAGCCTCAAATTCCAGGCCGCCCATGTGCGGGATGTTGGCAGGCAGGTCCGGAAAGCGTTGGAGGAGCTTCTTGAAGAGGGAAGCGCCGACCAAAGCACTTCCCCGTACGGGTCCCGTACCGACATGCAGGAGGACCCGCTTCTTCCTTTCTATAATCATCTGGTAAAGCGGAAACAGTCGACTGTCGCAGGGGGATAACTGCTGGACAACAAGCTGCAGCTTGAACCCCAGAATTTTCGGATGAGCAAGAATCCTCTCTGCCATTATGAGCGCATCATCGTCGTCCGGATGATAGGCAGCAAAGCAGTACAGATCCGGGATCTCTTCCAGGAGCCGAAGGTTCCAGTCGTTCAAAACCCTCGCGACTCCTTTTCTGTGGGCATAGTTGGAATAGACGATCGGCCCGATCCCGCGCTCTCTCAAGTAAGTGATGGATTCCCGATGGTAGAGCTTGTACAGGACACGTAAACCCATGTGCTCTTCAAAATAGCGCCATATCGCATCGAAAAACCCATCGGGAAATAGATGCACATGGAAATCGATGATCGGCTTGGGAAGCATTGAACACATCTCTCACTCATCTGAAACAAGGGGCCTGACATTTCTGTCCGGATACAACTGCGTTTCAACCCACGGGTTCACCTTCGGGGATGTGTTGGGATACGGCAGCATAGGCGCAGCTCAACAGAACGATAATGCAACCGACAAGCGCGCGCATGGTCACCGGTTCATGAAAAAAGATCATCCCTAACAGGACGTTGATGACCGGAGTAAGCATACTGAGCAATGCCCCCTCCGTAGCCCCGATCAATTTATAGGCATAGGTCATCTGCAACTGGGCAACGGTGGCGAGCAGGCCGATTGCCAGCAGGGTGACCCAAACGATGACGGTGAAGGAATACCCTTCCGGCAGTGCGGGTGCTTCAACGATCAGCAAGCCGAAAAAGCATTGCGAAAACAGAATGGCTCGTGACGTATCGGTCTCATGAAGCTTTTTGATGGAAAGGACCGCCCAGCCGGCGAGCAATCCACCGGAGAGTGCCAGCAGATCCATCCACGAAATCGCCGCCAGACCTTCTGACGGCACGATGATCAGGTAGAGTCCGCCAAAGGCAGCCGATACGGCCAGCAACACCCCTATTCGTATGCGATCTTTCAATACAAAGGGAGCAAGGAGGCCCGCCCAGACAGGGTAGGTGTAGGTGAAGATCGTGGCTTTGGCAATGCCGATCTGGGTGATGGAGTAGAAAAAGATGCTGGCGGCAGCACCGCCGAGCAATCCCCGCGAGACGAGCCACGGGCGGTTCACAAAACGCAGAGGATCACGCAACCAGGCCGATATGGCCAGAACGCCAGCCATGCTGATCAGAAAACGAAACTCTGCTGTTTTCCAGGCACTGACTCCTTGTGTCTCGGCAGTCCAACGCACCAATACCGACATCAGGCTGAACAACACCGCGGAGGAGATCATCCAGAGAGCGCCCTGCAGAGCCAGCGAAGGGGGTTTTTTCATTATGGGTTGTGTCTTCTCTGGCCAGCCTCCGTCCGCACACAAAAGCGGAAAATCCGAAAGCGGCTATGAGGCCGGGAAAGGCAATATTTTCATGAACCGGTCACAATCCGGTCACAGCGTGTGCCGCTTTTGCACGAAATCCGAACAACTGTGTACGGGCAGGAGATATCGACTCTGGATACTGCAGATGCCGGCATCCCCACGGCTGCAGCCGCGGACAGAACTGAAGATGCCGATACCTTTGAAATACTCTTCCAGCATTACAGGATCGTTATTGAAGTGCTCGCAGTTTCCGCATTGGTTCTGACCCGATGTTTCCTTTCTGCCAAAATGCGTCCACCGGGACAAATTCATGATGAGAAAGCGGATGAAACGCATGGAGTAGCCAAGGAGAAATTTATTGTCCGTCGTGGGCAGAGGATAAGGAAAAGAACCGAGGATGTCAACGCAAAGGATGTCTTGGATGACTCGACATGCCATGTTTCTCATCCATGAGACAATAACCATTGAGCTTCGCCCTGTATTTTGATATCAAGAAAGCAATCCCGCCTCAGAGGGCAACATGCCCAAGGGATTCTTTAATACGAATTTCCTTGGTGAGACGCTACACCACTAATATTCGAGGAGGCAGTCAGAATGAAAAAAATCATTTTATCCTGTTTTTTATTGGTATTCGTCTCGATTTTCATTTCTCTCGCCGAGGCAGGGGAGTACATCAACAATTGCCCGGTTCCCGATAACCTAAAGATCATCGAGCCGGATGGAAAGGTAGTGCCCCCGAAACTGGCGCTGCTTTCCGGCATCTGGGAAGGCAACTGGATGTCGTCCGCTATCTTTATCGTAGAGCAAATCAAAGGAGACGAAGCCGTCGTTGTTCTTGCTTGGGCCGCTGTAACGGCAAGATCACAGGCAGCGACATCCTTTGCACCCGGCTTTGTCAGACTAAAATGCCCAATCGAGCAGGGCGAGGATGGAAACTATCGAATTATTTGTACCGCCAAAACGGGGACAAATAGATTGATTCAAACGAATGATCCAAGACAAATAAGAGTTGTGCGAGAGGGATCTGGAACAATAACCCCACAATCCAGGGATTCGATATTTAGGAAGAAGGAAATGAAATAAAAGAAGGGATCGAACCCGGAAGCCCCACGGGCTTTCCCTTCGTCACGGCCTTCACCCCGGCCGACTGACCTGGCTTGCCGCGGCCTTATCCTCCGGCTTCTCTTTGCGGATCTGATCTCCAAGCGGTCCATTCATCACGGCAAATGCAGCCACAATGAACAACAGCCCAAAGAGGGCAGCATACCCGACAGATCGCTTTAGCAAACATAGGATCGCTGCCATCACACTCAGGATGAGAACCACCACGGTCAGAAATTCAAACCAGCTCATATCCATTCCCTGCAGCGGACCTGCCCTCTTTTTTCCCTACATTCCCATGTAGGCTCTGCGGATTTCCTCTGAGTCCAGCAGGTCTTTCGCGCTGCCTGCCTGCACGACACGCCCGGTCTGCAGCACATAACCGCGGTGGGCGATCTCCAGAGCCTCCTGGACCATCTGCTCCACCAGCAGCACGGTGACCCCGCGGCGGTTGATGGCGACAATGGTCTCCATCATCTTCTCCACGAGCGTTGGCATCAGGCCCAGTGACATCTCGTCGAGCATCAGCAGCTTGGGCCGCGACATCAACCCCCTGGCTATGGCGAGTATCTGCTGCTCGCCGCCGCTCAAGGTCTCCGCGGTCTGGCGCGCTCGATCTCGCAGGATCGGGAAAAGCTCCAGCATTTCATCGAGGCGTCGTCTGATCTCGGTCTCCGACTTTTCGGTGTAGGCGCCCAGCGAGAGGTTTTCCTCGACGGAGAGCTTGGCGAACAGCCGTCGCCCCTCTGGCACGTAGCTGATGCCGAGAGCCAGGGTCTGATGGGCGCGCAGCCGCGAAATATCCCGCCCCTCGAAGCGGATGGCGCCCTGCAGGGGGTTATTAAGGCCCGCAACGGTGCGCATGGTGGTGGTCTTGCCGGCCCCGTTGGCCCCAACGACGGCCACCAGCTCACCCGGCATGACCTCCAGGGACACGCCGAACACCACCGGGACCCCGTCGTAGCCGGCGTGGACGTCGAGCAGGCTCAGGATCGGATCAAGCATGGGTGCGTTCCTCCCTCTTGGCCTGCAGGCGGCGACTGAACTTAGCGCCCAGGTAGGCGGAGATCACGCGCTCGTCATCGATGATCTGATCGGGGGGGCCCTCGGCGATCTTGATGCCGCCATCGAGCACCACCACCTTGTCGGCGATCGGCATGATGGCCTCCATGACGTGCTCGACGATCAACAGCGTGATGCCTTTTTCGCGAATGTGCCGGATGAGCTCCAGTGCGGCTTTGACCTCGGTGGAGGTGAGCCCCGCCATGACTTCGTCGAGCATCAGCAGTTTGGGCCCTGTTGCCAGGGCCCGGGCGAGCTCCAGACGCTTCTTGCCGCCAATCGGCAGGTCGCCTGCGGGTTTGTCGGCATACTCGGTCAGGCTGCACATCCGGATGCAGCTCTCGGCCGCCTCATGGGCCTGTGCACCGCTGGCGCCGTGCAGAAACGCACCCACCAGTACGTTGTCGAACACCGTCATATCCTTGAGCGGTCGCACCACCTGGAAGGTGCGCACCGCGCCCATGCGGGCGATCCGGTAGGATGGAAACCCCGTGATCTCGGTACCGTCGAAAAATATCCGACCGGCGGTAACCGGGTACAGGCCGGAGACGCAGTTGAACAGCGTGGTCTTACCGGCGCCGTTGGGTCCGATCAGGCCGACGATCGTCCCGGTCTCGACCGTGAAGCTCACGCGGTCGTTGGCGACGAGCTCCCCGAATTTTTTGGTCACGTCGCGGACTTCAAGCAGTGCCAACGGAAGCCCCTCCTTTTTCGGCACCCGACCGGCGGCCGAAGCGCCTGGCGATGTCGCGGACGATCCCGCTGATGCCCGCCGGCTGTTTGACGACAATGACGATGATCAGCACTCCGAAGACGATGAGATCCACCCCGCCACCCAGACCGCCCCACAGCGCCCGGGTGTACTCCTGGAGCGGGATCAGCACCGCGGCCCCGAGCAGCGGCCCGACCAGGGTCCCCGCCCCGCCCAGGATCGTGACGAGCACGAACTTCATTGACATGTCGAGCGACATGACCATTCCCGGGTCGACGCGCAGGTTGTACTGTACGAAAAAGGCGCCGCACAGGCCGGCCAGCGCCGCCGACAGGGCCATGGCTGTGAGCTTGACGGCCGTGCTGTTGACCCCGAGCGACTCGGCCGTCTCCTGGCCCTCGCGCACGGCCCGCAGGTAGTAGCCGAATCGGTGGCCCTCGAGAAACCGCACGATGCCGAAGATCAGCACGAACAGCACCAGCGCGCAGTAATAGTAGCCCGTCTTGGAGTCATACCACATCAGGTTCTTGAGCCCTTCCTCGACCATCGGGTAGTCCAGCCCCAGCGCTCCGCCCACCCAGTACCAGACCAGAAACATCCGGTTGAAGATCTCCACGATGGCGAAGGTGGCGATGGCAAAATAGTGCCCGCTCAACTTGAAGCAGGGGTAGCTGATGAGCACGGCCACCGTGGCGGCTGCCAGCATGCCGACCCCGATCCCGGGCCAGGGGCTCAATCCGTATGTGACCACGGCCATGCCCGCACCGTAGGCGCCGATGCCGAAGAACACCGAGTGGCCGAAGGAAGTTTGTCCGCCGTATCCGCCGATGATGTTCCAGGCCTGGGCCATGCTGGCAAAGAGCAGGATCAGAATGAGCACGTGCATGAGGAAGGAGTTGGCCGTAATTGCGGAGACGGCCGGCACCAAGGCCATCAGCGCCACGAGGGCCAGCCAGAACAGGTCTTTTCGTTTCAGCGCATTGTGATTCATGAAGTTACCATCCGAAAATGCCCTTGGGCCGCAGGAACACGACGGCGAGGTATAGCCCGAACACGGCCACGTATTTGAAGACCGGTGCGATATAGTAACCGCCCAGGGCCTCCACGATGCCGATGAGGAGCGCCGCCACCAGCGCCCCGGGGATGCTGCCGAAGCCGCCCATAGCCACGCAGATAAATGCGATCAGGCTGAACATGGTGCCGACCTCCGGGTGTACGGCCAGGTACGTGGGCATGATGCCCCCGGCGATGCCGACCGTGGCCCCGCCAATGCCGAATACCAGGAGGTAGATCCGCTCCGTGTTGATGCCCATCAGCTCCGCGGCCTCCTTGTCCATGGCGGTGGCCTGGATGGCCCAGCCGAAGCGCGTGCTGCGGACCATGTAGTACGTGAGGCCCACCACGACGAGCGCCACGATGGCTGTGACGAGCTGGGGCAAAGGAACGATCAGTGCCCCCAGTTGAAACGTCTTGTCGCCCAACCAGGTGTCGGAGAGGATGCGAAAGTTGGGCGTGAACTGGTTGAGGCACAGGTTCTTGAGGAGCATCGCCAGCCCGAAGGTCGCCAGCAGGGCTGAGAGCGGGGGTTTGCCGATCGTGTAACGAATGATCAGTTTGTAGGTCAGGGCCCCCAGGATGAAGATGAAAAGACCGCCGGCGAACATGGAGACGAGGGGATCCACGTTCACCAGGAACCCCAGCCAGTACGTGACGTACATCGCGATCATCACGTATTCGCCGTGGGCGAAGTTGATCACATCCATCACGCCCCAGATCAGACAGAGCCCGACGGCCACCAAGGCGTAAAGCATGCCGTTGAGGATGCCATCCAGCAGTACTTGAAGCAGAGTGTCCATAGATAATCTGAGGTTTCATAAAGGTGCCGGGGGTCCAGAGACCCCCGGCACCGGTTCGGTTCACATGAATGTGGCTTGGAACTACCGCTTATCCCACGGCTTCATGGGGAAGATCGGTTTCGTGTCCGCCTTCTCCGTGGGGAATATCCGTTTGTACTTGCTGCCCTGGAGCTGGGTGACGATGCTCAGGGCCAGCTTGTTCTGGCCGCCCGGGGCGAAGGCGACCTTGCCGCTCAGGGAGAGCGGGGAGGGCCACGTGTTGGCGTACAGGGTCTTGGCCACCACTTCGGGATCGAGGCTCTTGGCCTTCTCGATGGCCTGGGCCAGGACCAACATGGCTATCGTTTCCTGGATGCTGTCGCTGTCGTAGGGCACGCCGCCAGTCTTCGTCTTGAAGATCTTCTCCACCTCGGCCACGGCGGGCATCATGCCGGCAAACTCAGGCGAGTAGCCCGTCGAGCCCATGAAGAAGTCCGCATCGGGGCCCAACTGCTTGGCGATGACCGGATCTTGGTAGCCGCTGCAGTAGTTGAGGGATACCTTGGGGATCCAGTTCATCTTTTTCATCGTCTTGACCATCAGGGCGTAGTCCGCACCCAGAACGGCCCCGAAGAGCGCATCGGGGTTCTTGGACTTGACGGTCTGCACCTCGCTGTCGAGGTTGGTGGCGCCCGGGGTGAAGGGCACGTCAGCCACGACAGTAAAACCGCCGGCCGCCGCCGCCTTCTTGGCCTCTTCGGCCGCGTGCTTGCCGAAAACGGAGTTCTCATAGATGAGGCCGAGTGTCTTCACGTTGGCGTTCTTCTGGGTCTTGTTGAGCCACTTCAGGACCTCGACGAACTCGTGGGACTCGACCTCGTCGGTGGAAGCCGTGCGGAAGAAATATTTCATGTCGGGGCGCTGGGTCAGTGCCGCGGAGCTGGAGGCGCCGCACATGAAGATCTTCTTGGCGCGCTCTGCCACCATGCTCGCCGGCATGCTCACCGAGCTGTTGTAGGCGCCGATGAGGGCCCACACGCCTTCCTGGTTGATCAGGCGCTCGGCCTCGGCCTTGCCCACGTCGGGCTTGCCCTGGCTGTCGGTGTGCACGAGCACGAACTTGTATCCTGCGAGCCAGCCTTTCTTGTCAGCCAGCGGTACCTTGATGTTGGGGTACTTGTTGTTGAGGATCTCGACTGCCGTCTCCACCGCGGCCTTGCAGCGCTGGCCGGCCAGAGCTACGGGGCCGGTCAGGGGAAAGATGGTGCCGATCTTGATGACTTTTTCTTGAGCCAGGGACTGGCCCGGGGCGACGCCCAGCATCAGGGTGACCGCCACGGCGACCAGGAGCCAGGATCTCATGAGGGACTTGTTAATCATCGGGTACCTCCTTTTTCGGTTTGAATTGCACCAGTCGGAACCTGCATTTACTCGAAGAGGGACAATATTGTAAGCATCCTTATATGTCAAGGATGTTTTCTTGCAGCACAAAATCGAAAAGGGGGTAGAAATGATTGACATTTTATGTTGTTGATACGAAGATCCCTTCGTTCATCGTGGTCAGTCACATCTACGGTCTTTTCCACAGGCATCAAGGAGGCATGGATACATGAAGAAGATGCTTGCCCTGTTGGCTTTTTGTACCCTTCTGTCTTTCACCTTTCCGTATCTGCTGAGGGCGCAGACAACTCCCGATCCTGCACTGGTGACAGCGATAGCCGCCATAAAGGCTGTTGACAACCATGCCCATCCGTTGCGGGTTCTCAAAGAAAGGGAACGTGATACCGAATGGAGTGATCTGAGCTATCATCCCCTCGAAACCGCCGCCGCCGATCCCGGGGCCCAGATGCCGCTTATTCCCTTTCGGCTGCGGCCGAAAAGCCCCGAATTCCTGGCCGTCTGGCAAGCCCTCTATGGACTTTCTGTCGGCCCCGTCACGAAGGATCTCCCCCGGGAGCTGGTACAGGCCAAACGGCGGATCATGCGTGAGCAGGCCGACAACTATCCCACCTGGGTTCTCGACAAACTGGGCATAGAGACCATGATCGCCAACCGCGTAGTCATGGACCGCAGCCTGCCCGCTCCCCGTTTTCGCTGGGTTCCTTACGTCGATGCATTTATGTTCCCGCTCTCCAACGAAGAAGTGAAAAAAGCAAGGCCCGATCTGATTCCCTCCTACGGAAGCCTGGAGCGGCTGCTGCAGACCCATCTGAAGGACCTGGGTATGAGCCGATTGCCGCCCAATCTGGAGGGATACCTGACCGGGGTTGTTGCCCCTGCGATGGAGCGCCAGAAGCAGGGAGGCGCGGCGGCGGTCAAGTTCCAGACCGCCTACGTGCGCACGCTGGATATTTCCAATCCATCAGCGGGACAAGCAAAGCGCGTGTATGACCGGTATGCCAAGGGAGGGAAGCCGACGGCAGGTGAATACAAGACGCTGCAGGATTACCTGTTTCGCTACATTTCACGCGAAGCCGGCCGGTTGGACCTGGCCGTCCACATCCATACGGGTTTGGGCATCGGTGGATATTTCGACGTCGTCGACTCGAATCCCCTGCTGCTGGAGACGGTCTTCAACGATCCGCTGTTGCGGAAAACCAATTTTGTCATCCTTCACGGAGGCTGGCCTTTCGCGAAGCAAACGGCAGCCATGCTTCTGAAGCCCAATGTCTATGCCGATTTCTCAGCCATCGCATTTCTCATTTATCCGCGGGAGCTCAGCGATGTGTTGCGGAGCTGGCTGGAGATCTCGCCCGACAAAATCCTGTTTGGGACCGATGGGTTTGAAATCGATCCGGACCTGTCTTTCCTCAATTGGGAAGAATTAACCTGTATGGGGACCCGCAGCGCGCGGCAGGCACTGGCGCTTGCGCTCACGGAAATGATGCGCGACGAAGAAATTACCCACGAGGAGGCCTTGGGCATAGCCAGAAAGGTACTTCGAGAAAACGCTGTCAAACTGTATAAGCTGGAGACTCCATTTCTTCACACTCTTCAAACAAAGTAAAGGCAGAGTCCATTGGCTCTGCCTTTACTTTTCCGCATCGAGAATTGCCGATTGAAATCTGCTCGGGTAAAACACCTTTCCGGTCCCTTGACCCGATGCTCCTATTCCGTTATGTTCTCTCACATCATCATGGAACATGGGGAGAGATCGGTATCAAGACAGCCTATATCCGGGCTTATCTTTTTGCCAGGGCTCTTATTTCTTGATGTCTTCTACTACCTTATCGACTTTTTTGCCGGCCTTCTCCATCGGGCCTTCTTTCGCGCAGCCCGACAGCCCCACGAACATGGCGAGCATCGCCAACACGGCGATGAAACTCTTTGCATTTTTCATCATTTGTATCTCCTTTTGCGAATGGATGAACATGCTTGAACTCTTGCTCATACACTGTAGTATAACACAGAATTGTGCAGTGATGCACAAGCAGGAATATCCTGATCTTCGGCTTCGAACAGATAAGAACTATACCCGCGTGTCGAAGACGGTCCCCTGTAACTTCAGATTCTTGAATACGTGACGCTGTCTTTTTCAAACTCCTCTATTGTTTCGTCTGTCAAAGACGGGCGAATCGTGGGTATGATCCGGAACAGTGTTTCCGTTGTAACGAGATAGTCCTGTTTGGTAGCCAGTTCCTGTTCGAAGGCAAACTGAGCAATCTGCTGGAACAGGTATTCAATGTCTGCGGGAGTGAATCCGGCTGTCATTTCTGCAACTTGGTCGAGGTCTATTTCCCCGGTATTCAATTTGGAGAGGTAGTGCTGCAGGATGGTCTTAGATCCTTCCTTGTCCAATCCGCCAACGGGAATAATGCAATCGAATCTTCCCGGGCGAAGCATGGCTTCATCCAATTGTCTGATGTAGTTGGTGGCGCATACGAGCAGTATTTTGTTTCCTTGATTTTTCAGCAAGGGTACCTGCTTGAGAAACTCGTTGGTGATAGATTTGTCAATCCGGTCTGCATTGTCGCGACTGGCTGCGATCTCTTCAAACTCGTCAATGAAGAGGACCGCTTCATCCAGACTTCGCGACTTTTCCATTACCTTTCTCAGATTGAGGCCTATCTTTTCCACCCCGTCCGCCATAAGCATGCTGGGTACGATCTCAATGTACCGCCAGGAAAGGACGCCGGCAATGGCCTTTGCAAAATAGGTCTTTCCGGTGCCGGGAGGACCGAAGAAAAGGATTGATTTAGGAGGAACAACGCCATGCTTCTTGGAAAGGTCCGCCTCGGTTAACGGCAGAATTATCCTGCGTCGGACCAGCTGCTTGGGAGGTTGGGAATCGGATATGGTATCCCATATCTCTCTGCCGATAGTCTGCGCCCCCATCTCATTTAAGATGTCCTTATTTTTATAGGTCTTGTATTCATCAGGTGCCTGCTCCATATTTTCTAAAAAATCAATGCAAGCGGTGCGGAATCCGACGTCCCGACCGACTTTTTCAGACAGAAGCCATTTGTGGTCTAGAATTTGTAACCAGAGGGTTGCAGCAATTTCCGGGTCAAATCTCGTCCCGCTAAATTCGAAGATTCGACTCGCACAGTCCTCGGGCGATGGGAATTCGTGTTCGTTGTCATTCATAAGATACCTCGATGGACAGAACTCTTAAAAGATCCACTGTCCAATTCTTTAGATATTTCATCACATCCAGCCGTTTCTCCAACTGCCTTGCCATTGTTCAATCCGTTTCCTGCTTTGCAACTTCCAAAGCCTGAAAAGGGAGCCAAATGACAGGGGGGCTTCCTTGTGGAAAGCCCCCCCGTTTGATTCAATGTGTTAATGACGTTCGGCTACTTTGCCGTTGAAGGAGAAATGTCTCCCGGCAGGGTCCTGCTATATCCGGCAAAGAGTTCCTCGACTTTCTTGTAGCTCTCATTCATGGCCGCCGTGAAATTTTCGAGACCTTTCCTGTAGGGCTTGTCCCAGTCTCTGAGAGCTTTTTTCCCTTCCTCGGGAATCCAGGGAAACATGTCTATGAACATGCTTGTCATTTTTTCCGTCTGTTCCTGAAAAGTGGCCAGGGCTTTCGAGGCATTGTCCATCGTCGTCCTCGTGATTTCAGTCACCTGCTTGTTCAACTGCTGATTTGTCATCATCGTTCTCCTTTTTTCATGTTAACGACTTGTTTAGCTTACTTGGCCTTCCTCGTCTTCTGTGCCTCCTGGTCCTTGTCAGCCTTCTCGGTCGTCAGAACAGAAGAAGCCCCGTTATCCTGATGGAATAACATCTCTAGTTTCCTGTACTGTTCATCTGCGGCTATCTTAAAATCGTCATAGCCCTTCTTGTAGACCTTCAGCCATTCACGGACGAACTTCCTGCCCTCTTCGGGAAACCAGGGGGATCGCACCAGAGAAAGCCTGATGGTCTTCTCCGTGTATTCATGGAGCACGGTTATCGTGTTGAAGCTGTTTTCGAATGCGTTTTTGAAAAATCCGGTGGTCTGTTTTGCAATCTCTGTGTGATCCATTCTTTTCATCTCCTTCTATCTCGTTATGAGCACCATACTAGGATGATGACAGTACGTCAAGATAAATGATGCAATGCAATATTTAGCAACCTTCGCTTGGCAATAATCCGAATATTATTAAATATTATTTAATAATAGATAGTTATAAAATTATTATTGTTTGTAGGTCCCGAAATGGCATCCTTGTCTAACAAATATTTATTGCAATGCAAAACGACGTCCCCTTGTAGAGGACGGCCCTTGTTATTTTCGAATAATCTATGCTGCCTGTGCGCAGCAGCCGGCATAGATGACCTGGAACGAAAGTCAAATGTCAATATGCAAGTCTGACCCTCTTCTCATACACATGTCCGGGTACGAAGTCAGAAGTGCCATAAATGTCAAGAAGGATTGATGATTTTCATGGTGAACGACTCAGTCACGATGCATATTTCAGGCAGGGGGCAGAGAGAGCCCAGTCCACCGAGAGAGTTTCTAAGATACTTAGACCATCAAATTCAGGCGCAGACGGATAGGAATCATTATTTTTCAACTGTATATTGGTGAGCAAGAACAATCAGGACTTATCGAGATGAACATTCCGATTGAAGGAGGGAAACGGATCGTGACAATCCCGACAGAGAGGAACAAAGAGACAAAGATCGGAACTGTCCGTGATGAGAAGATGGAATCGAGCATAGTAGACACCATGCGCCGCTACTTCCAAAGCGACTCGGGGAGACCGAGGCAAGACCTTGAATATGCGATCATGGATTCTGTGAAGCGCTATTTCGAAGGCCGAGTCACTAGAGGATAGAAAGATACCCCTCCCACCTGATGACGGCCTCATCCGGTTCCTGCCTCTGCTGGATGAGGCTTTTCTCTTGCCTTTCCCAAAGTAATACCTTATCAAAAAATTGTCGTTCCAACACAGGAGAACAAGCGTCAACAGGAGGTTCTGAAGATGGAAACGAAACTGAGCAGAAGAGACATTTTGAAAGCGGCAGGCACCACGGGGATGATCCTGGCTGCCGGAGGCTCGATTCTTTCAGTGACTCCCGGGATGGTGTCGGCACAGGCTCAGAAGCCGATTGAGTTGAAGCCCCCGGCGGGAGGCAATTCGTTCTTGCAGCTTCTGTCAAAGAGAAGCTCTTCCCGGGAATACAGCCCCGAGCCCCTGCCTGTGAATATACTGTCGGGCCTGCTGTGGGCGGCCTTCGGGATTAACCGCCCGGAATCGGGCAGGCGAACGGCGCCTTCGGCCAGCAATCGTCAGGAGATCGACATCTACGTTGCAGCCGCCAATGGTCTTTACCTCTATGATGCCAAAGCCAATGCACTGAAGCCGATACTGGAAGATGACATCCGAGCTCTGACCGGCCGCCAGGCTTTCGTGAAGGAAGCCCCCATCAACCTCGTCTATGTGTCGGATTACGCCAAATTTGAAAAAGGCACGGAAGAGGATAAACTGATATATTCCGCAGCGGACACCGGGTTCGTCAGTGAAAATGTCTACCTGTACTGCGCCTCCGAAGGTCTGGCCACGGTCGTGCGTGTGGGATTCGACAAGCCGACCCTCGGAAAAGCAATGAAACTCAGGCCGGAGCAAAGAATCATTCTTGCTCAGTCGGTAGGGTATCCCAGGAAAAAGTAGCTGCCCACCTCCGATGAAAAGCAGGATGAAGGGGCTTATCCGGGATTAAGGCAGGGGGCGCGGAAAGCAAAGGGAATCATCGTCTTGATTCTTGGAGAAGCGGCAAGAACCCGCTTGTTTTGCACGCGCCTCGTCTGTTAATCTTAATCCATGAAACGTGCCGTCATCTTCAAGGCCGCGGCGGCCTTGTTGATCATCCTACTTCTGGTTTATACCTGGTATCGCTGGGATATCGCTGCCCTTTTCGCGCCCGCGCGAATCGAGGCGATCCTGGAAAACCTCGGTCCCTTCGCCCCGCTGATCTACATGGCCGTCATGGCGGCAACCGCCGTCATCATTCCCATCCCGGGGCCGCCCCTTTTCGTGGTTGCCGGCGCACTCTTCGGCTCCTTCCTGGGCACCGTCTACGCTGTTGTTGGTTCCCTGGCCGGAGCGGTCATCGCCTTTCTCGTTGCCCGGTTCCTTGGGAGGGATTTTGTCGAGTCGCTGGTGGGCAAGCAGGTTGTCATCTGCTGCGAGTGTTCTGAGGGATTGCTGACCAAGATCATCTTCTTTTCGCGGCTCCTGCCGCTGATCTCCTTTGATGTGGTGAGTTACGGAGCGGGACTCACCCGGATGTCCCTCCGAAGCTTCACCTTGGCCACGCTCCTTGGTTCTCTGCCCATGACCTTCCTTTATCATTTCTTCGGGTCCCTCATTGTGATCAGCTCTACGATGGCCCTCATCCTGGGACTCATGGTCGTTGCGATTCTTTTCGCACTGCCGTATCTGGCCGATCGCTGGAATCTCAAGAGATTCCGGCCCAGGCTTGTCTCGCGCAACGGCGGCGACTCCTGCGAGCCCTCTGACAGGAAGGACTAGACATTAGATGTCGCTCGCATAGTCTATGAATCTCAAAAACTGCATTATTAGATAAGGAATCTCATTATGCCTGAAAAAAGACGGGGGGCAGCCGCTGACAATAGTCAACCTGCCCCCCACGTGGATTTATCTCTCCCGTGCTTTACTTGTAGTATCCGCAGCCCAGAATCACATTGTCCACCTTCTCAACATACGAGGATTTTTGTTCTACCTTCTTCGTTTTCGGATTCTCCCATTTGTAATCGATAGAGCCTTTTCCTTTCGTATTTCCTGTCTCTACCATCTCTTTCATGAACAGTTTCCCATCAGCGTCTTTTGCTCCCATCATGTCTCTCCCGATCAATGCAGCATTGGCGCCGTGGGCAAGAATCTTCCCGTTCATATCCAAAGCGAAAATATACAGATCCTTGTTAATGAATTGCCCCTTGGGATCATTGAAGGCGGCAAAGGCCTTTGCTTGACCATCTGCTTTGTAATAGGCAACGGCCTTATCCAGCAACGTCATGGCCTCCGATGCATTCCCTCTATCCTGTGCATATGCAAAACTGCTGATCAGTAGAAGAATGATTAACCCCGCCAATACTCTCTTCATCATGTGCCCTCCTTTATAATTCTAAATATGGTGAAAAGGCTGGATACTTACTGTCGCTGATCTTATTGCTTCGAACTGCAGTGACCACCTCCTTCCAGAATTGCATAAGATCCTTGCACTAAGACCTAACTATAAACAAACCCCAAGAATGGAATCAAACGATATTTTCACCCTTCTCGTTAGCCACCTCTTAGCCAAAACAAAAAAAGATTCCAAAGCTTCCTTGCTTTCGGCCGTGCTTTAACAATATCGAGATACTCCCATCTGTGATATAAAAGCCGCTGTAGATAATGGATTTCTGTTGCCATCACCAACATTTTTGCGTGATTTGAAAGGAGAGCTGTCATGAGGAAAATCGCTTTTATCTGCTCTGTTGTATGTTTCACCTTGGCTCTGAGTTCGTTCGCGTCAGCCCAGATTGCCGCTACCCGAATGGTTAATACGGCTTCTCCGACGACGAAGTTCATAAATTTCGCGGATACCTCGATGGACATCACCTATGGCTCAAATGGAGAAAGAGGGCTGATTCTCGACCCGACCAGCACGCTCGGCCAGTATGTGCTTACCATAGACGGTTACAGAAAGATTCATATCGGGCTTGGAGCATCTAAGTACACGGCTATCAAGTTATGGCAGGGAAAAATGTCCGGCAATGTTCTAACAGAGATAATCACTCAACCGCGCGATTCAAAAAATATTCATTCGTTCGATGTCATCGGTCCTCATTTGATGATCCATGTTGTTGGACCTCCTAACACAGCCGATAAGGTTCAGTATTATATTTATCTGACTCAATGAAAGGATAGCGAATTACATTTAGCAACGTCAGCCATTGCTTAGACAAAACAAAAAAGGGGTTGTAGCCTAAAGCCACAACCCCTTGATGTTCCTGTCTCGCCCTCCAGGGCGCAACAGGGTCCGCTCAATATCAGGACAGGGCCGTTTCGATTTCCTGCCTGAAAAGAAGACAGACAGCGCGGACTCCAATGAGACGTCGGTATACTCCTCGACAACATCATCTGCCCCAAATTCTCTTGACACCTAAATCCCTTGTACGTATACAAATGCCGAAATACATTATCATTAAAACAGACATCCAGATGTCTCAGGAGCCGAACATGGCAGCTATTCAGTTCACCCGAAACCACACGGATCACTCCACGGACAAGGGTTTCCAGTTTGAGTTCTTCTGTGACCGCTGCGGAAATGGTTTCACGAGCGAGTTCAAGACGTCCACAACCGGTCTCGCGACCAGTGCCCTGCGAGCTGCGGGTGATCTCTTCGGCGGCTTCATGGGCCAGGCAAGCAGGGGAGCTCATGAGATTGAGCGCGCCATTTTAGGCCCGGCGCACGACAAGGCTTTTCGCGAAGCCATCGAGGAGATCAGAGGAAACTTCCGCCAGTGTCCCAAATGTACAAAATGGACCTGTCTGAGCACATGTTGGAATCAAAAGCGCGGTCTGTGTTTCGAATGTGCGCCGAATGTAGAAACGGAGTTGGCGGCGGCCCAGGCCCAGGCAACTGTCGAACAGGTTCGTGAGAAAGTAAAGAATCTTGATTTGACCAAGGACATTGACATTACGAGCGAAGCTGCAGCGCTCTGCCCGAGTTGCGGCGCGCGCACCCAGGGAGCAAAGTTTTGTCCTGAATGCGGCCAACCGCTCCGTCCGAAAAACGAGTGTCCCCGTTGCGGGACAAAAACAGAGCAAGGGACAAAATTCTGTCCTGAATGCGGCAATAAGATTATATGAACTCATCGTTTTCCGGGAAGTTCCAGTATCTGGATCAGGCAGGGGCTGTCATGCAAAGCGGGGCGTGTCGGCTCACGATTGAGGATGAGGCCCTTCGTGTAATCCCTGAAAAGGGACAGCCCCTTGCACTTGATTTGGGCGATATCGATGCAGTTTCCTGTGGCGATTACGAACTCTCCCTGAAACTCTATACCGGAAAGACGATCACGCTAAATCAGTTTGGGAAAACATTTCAGAACCTGTCTCACGATTTTCTGGAGGCCTACCGCAACCGCCTGCTTCAATGCCTGCTCCTGGAGGATTTGGAGGAGATTGAACGCTTTGAGGGGTTCGTTCATCTCGATTCAACCGACAACACTTTTTCAAGCCCCGCCCAATTCAGATTGTACAAAAGCAATCTCGCGATTCTGCCTGAAACCGCCTCCGGGCTGCACTGGAGGCTGAGCGACTTCAAAAGCATAGACTTTGATGAAGCCGCTTACAAATTGGAGCTTCGCTCGGAGACGGAGCGCCTCATCATCACGAAGCTGGCAAAACGCACCCGTGAATTCATTGACCGCTTGCGCTCAGCCATGGATGACATGTCAGAAAACAGCGCCAGAATCCTTCAGGGACTCTTCCCGTTTGTTTCGCCGGACCAGTTTCAAACGATTGCAGGGCTTATGAAGGAGGGGCATTCGGTAGCCGTGTCGAAAATTGCGGCCGTTCACCCCAAAATCGAGCCGGTCCTTATCGAAAAGGCCGTCGATAGCAGCTTGAAGCCTTGCTTCGATGTTCTAAAAAAACGAATGGCACCCGATAGTGATTATTTCGCCGGTTACAAAATGATCCGGCCGGAAAATGAAAACGAAGCCGGCAGGAAATCCGTTGTATCAACGGATGGCGAGAACGAAAGATCGACGACGGAAGAACCGGGTGCAGATCCTGTTGCGAAGACCGACTCCGAAGCCGACTCAGAACAAAATGACGAAAAGCAGGAGCAGGTGCTCCACTGGTTCTTTTTCCCTCTTGCAACAAAGCCAGGCCCCGCCAATGTCGTTGCGTGGGAAGCCACCACACATTCCGGACGAGCCACCTATTTTTTCCGCATCAATCCAGACCCGGCAAAGTCCGGCGCTGGTATTGAATCGACGATTCATCGGCTCAATCTTGCCCTCGTACTGCTCAACTTCAGACGGGAGCCCATCTATTTGCCAGACGACGCTCTTGCCACTCAGCTCCGCTACCGGCGTTACGCGATTGCATGCAGAAAACTTTCGGTATTGAGGGAGCTGCGGACCTCGTATATCGGTCGTGCCATTCACAAAACACCGGAGGACTGGCAGAAGCAGGTAGACGCTATCCTGACCCAAGCGTAATGATGCAACTCGTTGCTGATAGCGAAGGAACGCCAGGCAGAGCCAACTGGGCTCTGCCTGGCGTCCGTGAAATGAATTTGCGCCTGGGGCGGGTCGCTAGCGACCCGCCCTGCTGACATGAGAAGCTTTTTACTCTCTATTTCGGATTGCTTCTGTAACACCCGTACGGTTGGATGAGTTGAACATCGCAACCGCCCACTCCGCAGTAGTTCCCGCAATCAGGTTGGAACATCCAGCGATTTGCACCGCATTTGGTGTTCGCTCCCTGGGCGGACTCGCAACAGTAGAAGCCCTGAGCGTCGCACATCAGGTAGGCGCTGGGATGGTCTGCCCTGTTTCCGGTGGCGCAACCCGGCTGACCCACGTAGGTCATCCCGGAAAGATACTTGCCTGCCTGACAGGTGTTGCCGGTACCGGTGCTGGGCTGGCTGGCACTGCTCGGAGAGGAGGTCTTGCGAAAACCAAAGGGGAGCTTATTGCTGAGAGCTGTTCCCGGTCCGGAAATGGCCACGGTTCCTGTATACCGATTGATCGCATCCTGATCTGCCTGCGATTTGCCGGCGAAAACATCGGGCACCTTCACGATGAAGTTCCCAACCATCGTAACATCAGGCAAATACGGAAACGGTATGGCGGGCGCCGGGGTAGGAAGCGGAGCTGGCTTGGCCTGAATGGTCTTTCCGGGCAGATACTCAAATACCGCCGTGTACTGAGTGATTTTTGCGGGCTCAAAATTGCCGCCCCGGACGGTAATGACATCGCCCGGTTTGGCGGTAGGATTATAGACCTGATCCAGGATGGGATAGGGCGATCGGATATTGAATGTCAGTCTATTGCTCTCCGTGCTGCCCTTCTTGAGGTACAAGAATTTGAGTTGCTGAATCCTCGCTCTGTGTTCGTTATTCTTGGCCGTCACGTTGTACCCTTTGTAAACGTCCGGTACCGGTGCCATGGTAAACTGAGTGGCTGTTACGTTTTCCGGTACCCCGGTAAATTGCTCTCCGCTTTGAAGCTGAATGACGACCGTCGAACCCGGAATGGAACTGAGGTTCTTGCCGGTCACAGAGAGCCTTGCATTGATAAGAGCTCCTGTCGGGGTCATACTCGACAGGACAGGCGCACCTGCCGCCGGTGTGCTGCCCTGCGTAGTAGGAGTGCCATAACTGGTTGGCCCCGTGGAACCGCTCGTCGATCCTGTTGATCCTGCTGGCGGAGTTGCCGGCACGGCTGCATGGGCAACATCGAACGTAATGCCTGCCCGATTGTTTTGCTCGTTCAATTCATTGATCTTGTTGTCGGCATCAAGGACACACTCAACCTTGTGACTGCCGGGGCTCACCGAAATGGTGTAGCGGCCCGCGGGGTTGCGCTTCATCCCGGCCGGCATGTCCCCGAAGCTGGTCGTGGCGACCTGTACTCCATCAATCAGCCAGGCGAGACGGAACGTGCCCTTGAGATCGGCTCCGGCATTCTCAAACTCGCACACCAGATAGACCTGCTGACCCGGCACAGGGCTGGTGGAAAGGGGAGTATACTGGGTTACGTTTTGAGTGTACTGGGCGAGCCAAACCCGGGTAACCTTGAGATCCGGGAGGGTCGGCGTGGCCGGCTGAGTCGCCGCTGCCACCTGGAAGGTGCCACTGGCCCGGTTGTTCGCCTCGTTGGCCTCCGCGATTTGACCATCCGGGTCGAGGACACACTCATAACGATGCGCTCCAGTGGCCGGCATCAGGTACCGGGCGCCCGGATTCCGTTTGCCACCAGCCTCGATATCGCCGAAGCGCGTCGTGTACACTTCCTTGCCGTCGACCTGCCACGAGACCCGCCAGTTGCCCTTCAGGTCACTGCCGGCATTGTGGAACTCACAGACCAGGTAGACTTCCTGCCCCGGCTTCGGATTGCCCGACAGGGGAGCATACTGAGTCACGTTTGCCGGTGGGACGTACTGCGCGATCCAGATTCGATCCGCCTGCAGATCGGACTTGGCAGGTACCGGAAGGGTGCCGGTCACTGTGGCGGGGACGCCGGTTGCAATCGTCCCGGTCACGGGGCGGACAGGCTGCTGACCGGTGGATGGAGCAGCCGTTCCGGCCGCCTTCATGTAGGTAAAGCTGGGGTTTGGCCGCCCGACAAAGCATGACGAGTTGAAATTGTGTTTCTTTATGATGGCCAGAGTCTGTCGTGCCTCGGTCTCCCTGCTGCCGAAACTGAACATCGCGTGATTGCCATCCACGATCTTCCAGTCGTTCTGAATAAATGAGACGGTGGCTGTGGCCGGATTGAAGGACAGACAATCTTCACCGGTCATAGACCCTGCCGGGGCACGCCCGGAGACCAGCGTATACTGGAAAGAGGGCTGCGGTCTGCCGACGAAGCAGCTCTGGTTCATCCCGTAGTTCTTTAGGATGGCCAGGGTCTGCCGGGCCTCTGCCTGGTTGCTGCCAAAACTGAATACCCCATGGCCGCCATCGACGATCGACCAGTTGTTTTGCACATTCTCTACGGATGCAGCGGCCGGGTTGAAGGATACGCAGTCCTCCGCGACAGTCGGCCCCGGCTTGGGAAGGGGCGGGCGGCTGAGTTGATTCGTCTGCTGCGCATGGACCCCTGCTGTCCAAAGGAGAATTCCAATTATGATGACTGTCAATAATGTTTTTTTCATCCTCTCTCCTTGTCTTCGCTGTAGTATTGCTTTTGTTGACTGCTGAGTTTCTGAACGGCGGTCGGCATTAGCGCTGATTATTTCGCGGGTTTTCCCCTTGATTGTCAATGATAATCTGTCAATAGACGAACCGTATCGTGGTCAATCTTGTGCAAATGGCTTGTCGACATGTCGACATGTAAGAATGATACGCTGGAATACGCGAATACGAGATAGGCACCCCAGACCCCGCAAGACCAGCACAATATCCTGAGGGCAGTGCCGAGGACTGCCTCGATAACCATCGTTTTGCGAGATAGTCTCCAAAAGACTCCCTAGAGGAATCCCACGCTTTGCCTTTTGGCTTTTACATAGAGCCTCTGGTAGTCATGAAAAATACATGATCAACAGACCGCAAACGCGGCGAATGCTTGTACCCTGTTGTTCATTCTAGTTCTGTGCTAAATATAATAGATATAAGTGGAGTGAGATGGACCCGAATGGTTATGGAGCAACATAAGTATGTTGATCGGGAGGGATAGCAATGAAAAAGGTTGTTGTGGCATGTTTCGTAGTTGCCATAATAACAGTTGCCGGGGTCGGATGCGTGGTCGCTAATAACCCCCAGGCACCCGGCTCCTACGAGGGTATAACCGACCCGGCCCGTCCGCTTACCGTGTCGCCGGGCGCGAAATTTGTTGTTGTCATTGCTTCCAACAGGACAACGGGATTCTCGTGGCAGATTGCAGAACCCATTAATGAGAAGGTGGTAAAACTCCTGAAATCAGAATATTTATCTGCCAGGAGTGACCTCGACGGTGCGGGAGGGAAGGAAGTATGGACCTTCACTGCAGTTGCGGCAGGGAAGACAACGATCTGCTTACATTACATCCGTCCCTGGGAAAAAGGCAAACCGCCTGAGCGGGAAGCGACCTATACCGTTATTGTCCGGTAGGGAAAACATCGATAGCCAACCGTAGAGTATCATGCACCATCGCAGTGAATATCCTTGCCGCTTTCTTGATTGTGGAGAGGGCAGGAGACCGCAATGCGCAACCGGACATTCGTTTTTCATTGCAAAAGCGCTCAGGGCTCAATATAACTGAATCCCCTGAATACACAAGCAGGCGAGGGATCACGCTTCATATCCTCCATCAGTGTTCACCCACAACGAAATCAACCTGATCTGAGAAATGAGGTCCTCATGAAATCTCACCGCTTTCTGACATCGACAGCCATCATCGTCATGATGGTCTTTGCTGCACCACCCGCTCTGGCACAGCAGATGCCACCGCAACCACCAACGGCTGCGAGTGCCCAGCAATTACTCCAGCAACGGGAACTGACGGCCCCAGTCAATATAAAGCAGAAACTGCAGGAATTCCGCTCGGAAATCCAGAAGAAAAACCTGAAGTATACAGTGGGGTATACGAAGGTTCTGGATATGCCGAGAGAGGCACTCCTGGGCGACAAGGACGATCCGAAATTCACCCCGCAGTACCGGGCGAAGGTCAACCTGGCTGCTGTCCAGCGTCTCAAAATAGACGAAGAAGCCCAGGCGGCATTCGTGAGGCAGAACCCGGCAATGGCTGAGAAGATGCCGGATATTCTGATTCGGAAAATAACGTGCACGGCAACCCTTCGGTCCTTCGACTGGAACGGCCTGAATAAGGTCACCCCGGTGAAAAAACAGGTGTGCGGAAATTGTTGGGCTTTTGCCGCCACCGGCGCGTATGAGGCGAGCTATCTGCGGCGGAATGCCGTTACCGTAGATGCATCAGAGCAGTACATTAATGACTGCGGAGCAAGGGATGATGGGACCGATGCAGGGAGTTGCGACGGTGGCCTTGCGGCCTGGGCACTGGAGCACTATGTGCGCGTAGGAGGTACCAGTGAAGCAATGGTTCCGTACACCGGGACAAACAAAGCCTGCACCAACCCCGCTGCGTCTCTCGGTGCCGTCGCCTGGGGTTTTGTAGATCCAACCGTCGAACACCCCACCACCGCACAGATCAAAACAGCTCTCTGCACGTACGGGCCGCTCGCCACGCGCATGCGTGTCGTGTTCAATGCGTTGTTCGCGTACACCGGTGGGGTGTACAATGAATTTGTCGCCTCTGACCTTGACGGTCAGGGACATGCTGTTGTGATCGTTGGCTGGAATGATGACTTGGGCGCATGGCGTGTGAAAAATTCGTGGGGTACGGATTGGGGTGAAAACGGTTATATGTGGATAGCCTACGGCAGCAACCGGATCGGACGCCACTCTGCATGGGTCAAAGCCAAAAGCAGATTCTACATGATCGCGCATCCGCTTTTCAACCGAATGCCCCGTTAAAGGCGCGTCCGGCTGCACGATGATCAACCGCAATTGGGCGCAATACGCTTGATGGAATTAGACCGCGCTGGGGACATCATTGAAATCGGCGGCTCTTTGATCCATGCCGATTTATGGCAGCGGATGAAAATACTTTCCTTAATCGCCAATTCTCTTATATATATAATCAGTCAGTCAAAATGTAAGGTGCCTTCGAACCATGAATTATGTGCTTTTGGGAGATTTCCCATAATGTACATTATGGGAAGTATATAAAAAGGAGGCCAATGATGAAGAAGACGATTTCGATTGCTGTGCTTGTCCTGTTATTTGTGCTCATGTGTGGAAGTATTGCGAGTGCAGGCACGATCCTTGATGGCGTTCTGAAAAAAGGAGAGCTGATCGTGGGGATTACAGGCGATCAGCCCCCGTTGAATGCCACGACGAAGGAAGGTGAGGTTATCGGTCTCGATGCCGATATCGCTCGCGCGATAGCCATGAGCATGAATATGAAAATTCGGTTTTCGAGGATGTCTTTCCCGGAGCTGCTGCCGGCACTGCAAACCGGTAAAGTCGACATGATCATATCCGGCATGACCATGACGCCGGAGCGCAATTTGAAAGTGGCATTCGTAGGTCCCTATCATATTTCCGGAAAAGGGATTCTCACCAAAATCAAATCGCTTGAGTCTTTCAAGAAGGACGGCGTAAACAACCCTCAGTTCAAAGTGGCGACACTGAAAGGTTCGACCAGCCAGTATGTCGTTGAAAAAGCCGCTCCCAAAGCCAAACTGACACTAACGGCGTCATACGATGAAGCGCTGAATCTGCTTTTTCAAGATAAGGTCGATGCCGTGATCGCGGATTACCCCTTCTGTGCCTATGTAGCCGCTCGATATTCGGACAAGGGGCTGGCCGTCGGGGAGTCGAAGCTTAGTTTCGAGCCGCTCGGAATTGCTGTGCGAGAAGATGCCCTGTGGATCAACTGGCTGGATAACTTCATGAAGATGATGATAGCATCGGGAGACATGAATGCCATTCAGGAGAAGTGGTTCAAAAGCGGTGCATGGATCAAGCAACTGCCCTGAAAAGGTTTCCGATCAGAGAATCTCGGCACGCGGAAACCGGGAGCAATGAAAACAGGGGAGCCAGGATCGGCTCCCCTGTTCTGCTCTGTTTTATTGTGCGAAGGTCCCTTGTTTTCGAGCAAGGCACCGGGATGAGTCTACTTCTTGACCGGCAGGGTGACTCTGCCTTTCACATCGTCATCGACGGGTACAAGGCTGCCGTTAATAACTGCAAACCCCTTTCCGCCGGAAGTTCCATTCTGCGACCATGTGGCGGGATTGGAGTCCACTACCGTATACGTACCCGCCGGCACCATGATATTGGGTGCCGCACTCCAGAATGCATTCGGTACGCCGCCCTGCCCCGGTGAACCGGTTGCCTGCCACGGACCGTACATTTTTCCGCTCGCGTCTTTCAAACCAATCGTCCCGGGTGCCGGAGTTCCGCGGCCGTTGTTCCAGTGATAGGTTCTCAGCAGCGTGATTTTGACGGGCTGTTTGATGGTGACAACGGTCGGGCTGGTCGGTGAATTCGCGACACCCATCCCATTTTCATTGTTGAAGATCTGCTGGGCAGAGACTTTCCCCACATCTATGGAAAACAACAATGCCACGGTGGCCAGGAAGATGACCGCTAAGGACAGACCGCTGAGCTTGAAAAGACTCTTCATTCACATAACTCCTTTCACGAATTTTGAGTTTATACAGATCGAACGCGGAATCTGAGACAACCTCAGGTTCATCATCATCTGATCGTTTCTTGGATACTTCGCACACTCATCAACATTCGTCAATATGCGCCTTTCTCCGGCCCGCGCGTTTCACGCGGCTGCTTCCGCCGGAACAAGGAGCAAGCTCTCGCTCACGAGAGAGACAAGCCTTATTCTTCGCAAAATGTATGCTTGAGCCTGACCTCCTGCCATATATCACACAAAATGTAAAATGAAGACGCACCCTGCATTTTTGGCTGGGCCTGTCTCAGATTTTTCATCGCGGTGTGCACCTGTCGGTTTCTTTACTCCTCGATCCTTCATGGTACGGAATTATTGAGCATTGCAAGAGTCTCCACGCTAGCCACCTCTTAGCCAGAATAAGAAGGGGTTGTGGCTTAAAGCCACAACCCCCTGATTTTATTGGCGCGCCCTCCAGGGCTCGAATGTCCTTTACATATTAGAGCACATTGACAGCGGATTGTTTGGCGTGGTAATTCTGAAAGCCGAAAAGCAAATTACTATCCCGGAGGGAGGCATCAAATGACCAGGACCGCATTGCTCGTCGTACTCGTAACGTCTCTTCTCGTCTCGCCGGTAATGGCAGCGCCGAAGATGACTCCGCTTGATCCCGCGCGACATGGGTTCTGGTTCGCCAACACGTTCCATAGCGACTACGTGCCGCAGCTCGATGTGCGTACCAGCGGACTGTGCGCTGGAATGTCATACACGGTTCTGGACTACTATTACGCGCGAAAGCCCATCCCGACGCAGGACTACCGGCCGGCGAACCGTACACCGCTGCAGAGCTATCTGTTCAACCGACATATGGACTCCAATGCTGCCAGCCTTGCCGGGATGGCGGAACTCGGCTTCAACCCTGGCGGGGTGCGCAACGACGAGTTCTTCCGATGGGGGCTTGAGACGAAGCCCGGCAGCCGCATCACCGAGCTCCGATCGTTCATCGACCGGGGCGTGCCAGTGCCGTTGGCGCTGCAGGGTGCTTCGGGCCGATCCGGCGAGCACGAGGTTATCGCAATCGGCTACGACATGGGTCGCTATCAGGGCAACCTGGGCCCCTACCAGGACGACTTCAAGATCTTCATCCTCGACCCCAACTACCCGAGAGTGACCAAGACGCTGATACCGGACCTTAAGCTCAAGATATGGCGCCTCGCGGACGTGCACGCATCCGGGTGGCAGTCCTATTTCGTGGACAAAACCTATAAGCCCAAGGACCCGCCTTCCATCGTGAACCCGGCCTATCCTAACGACGGCACGGTGAGAGAACTGCTGCTGACTTTCGAGACCGGTGGAGACGACCTGCGAGGCGGCAACGACAACGTGAACGTACTTGTCAATCTGTACGACGGGACACAGCAGACCTACCAGAACGTCAACCTTGGCGGCCGCTGGATCGTGAACTACCAGGAAACCGTGCGCATCGTGCTGTCAAAGCCCGCTCCGCTGGCTCAAATCAAGGACCTGGTCATCTCGACGACCTTCGGGGGTGGGGTCGGTGGAGACAACTGGGACATGAAGTCGCTCAAGGTTCGGGCCATCGGCGGGGGTCTCGACCGCAAAGACGTGGCCAAGGCAGGTCCCTACCGCTTCACCGGGCAGGCCAAACAGATCGCCGTCGCGGTGAGTCCCAAGCCTGCAACGCCTTCGGGAATGGTGGACAGGCTCGATCTGGACTTCAAGACGGGCAATGACGACCTTCGGGGCGGCAACGACAACGTCAATGTCACGATCACGTTCAAGGACGGCACGAGCCAGACCTTTGACAACGTGAATCACTCGAGCCGATGGGCCGACGGCACGTCCCACACGGTCACGCTGAGCCTGAACCGCGCCGTCCCGCCGGCGATGCTCATGACCATCACGATCCGCACTACCTTTGGTGGCGGCATGGGGGGTGACAACTGGAACATGAACTCGGTCCAGGCCCGTGTCTTAGGGCCGGGTATCAGCAAAGTCGTCTCCAGCTCCGGGTTCAAGAGGTTCACGGGCAGCGACAAGGTCCTGGTCCTGCCCTGCACACCCTGATTGATAGCATGAAACAAATCACCTCATCCGCATGAGGTAGGACGGATGAGGTGATTTGAAGAAGGGAGGGTTTCGCACAAATAATACTCTGACTATACGATATCGATATCCTTGGAAAGGACCATCCGGAAAAGGAAGATTTAGCCCTTCTAAAAACCTTAGATAGCTTCAGCCGCCAAGATATTAAATTCCCTATCTCACAGATAATTTTTTTAAAGAGTTTTCATGAAAGGATATGTCTTCCTGAAAGCGTTAGATCAGATTTTGTTGTAGCCATGCAAGACTTCAAGTGGTTATAATTATTAATGTCATGTTTCCCGCTACTCCTAGAATGCCCATGCTCAGCCTAACTCCTCATGCATATGAACATTCAGGAAGGCCTACTCGAATATGTCCAGAAGGCCCTCATGACGAGTAAAATGGTATGTGACCATTTTGTACGTGCTCATTGGAGGTGGAGGCCGGTCTTGCACTAACCCGGCCTCCATAATGGCAACACACGATGCCACGTTTATTATTTATTTGTTTGCATATAAAAATTCTTCTTAAGAGAATTTCGCAGCATCCCCCTCAAATCAGGATGAGCGATATTGATGAGCGCTTCTGCGCGCTGCCTTCTAGACTTATACCTTAAATCTGCAATTCCATATTCTGTCACGACATAATGGGCATAGGTACGGGGAACGGTGACAGGTGAACCGATCGGCAGTTCCGGGACGATGGATGAAGCCAATGAACCGTCTTTCAACGTTCTTGATGAATAAAGTAATGTAATTCCCTTCCCTCCCTTCGAATGAAAGGCTCCAAATTGAAAGTCCAACTGTCCCCCTGAACCACTCACCATTCTGTGGCCCAGCCCCTCAGAGCAGATTTGTCCGCTAAGATCCACCATGAGAGCCATATTCATGGCCACCATGTTCGGTATCGAAGCAATGCGGGAAGGATTATTTGTATATCCAACGGGATAGAACTGACAACTTGGGTTTTCGCGAACATAATCGTACATGGATTGATCCCCCATGGTGAAAGTCGCGATCGTAACTCCCTTGTGGAACGGTTTTCTTTGATTTGTAACAATACCCTTTTCAACTAACTGAGGAAGCCCTATCGGAAACATCTCCGTATGGACGCCGATATCGTGCTTCCCTTCCATCCCTGCAACAACTGCTTCCGGGATTTGCCCGATACCCATCTGAATCGTATCTCCGTTATTAATTAATTCCAGAGCGTGTTGGCCAATTTCACTCTCTCTTTTCCCCGGAATTGCCCTGCTGAATGCGGCTACAGGAACTTGATTTTCGTAAAAAAGATCAAATTCAGATATGTGCAGCCAGTTGTCACCGTATACCATCGGTTGTGCATCGTTGACCTCGCCAATGGTCAGTCGCTGTTTGCCCAGAGCTTTCCCTATTCGAATGGCTTCCATGGTATAGAAATTCGTCAAGCCAAGATTTACCCAACCATTCTGATCCGGTGGCAAACACTGGGTAATATAGACATCCGACCAATGACCATATCTGTCTCCAAGATCATGACTCTGTTCGACGTAGAAATCGCAGAAACGAGGTTCGAGAATTTTTCGTGACAGGGGCGTGCCAAAACTCGGATGGTAATTTACTTTGCCGTCAAACTTCAGCATATGCTCTAGCTCGTAAAGCTTAGATGGCCGAACAGGCACGCAATCACTGATCGTCACATTATTCAATTCATCTGCGCGATCTATAATGGCATGGAACATGTCCGGAGAGCAGGCGCCAAACGCAAGCCCTGTGCCTACAAATTCGTTAGATTTTACCTGTGCCGCCGCTTCTTTCAGTGTTACACGTTTCTTCTTATACTCTTCCTTGACATTCATACGGTACCCTCCTATTCATATTTGGGATCAAAGACCCTTGTAGAAACAATACTTACAGCATTCAGGAGACTCATTTTTTCGAACTTTCGGTGGACAACCGGCTAATAATGATTTTTGCACCGTAGACGAAATCCTCTATAACCTCCCTAACTGTCCTTATTTCCTTGATCAATCCGACTGCCTGACCACAAGGGAAGGCACCATCTCTACTGCTCATTGTGTCTGTCGCAAACACATATTGAGCCACGTCCTTTTTCGTAGCACCCTCGGCAACAAGCTTTTCTAAGCCATCAGAGTAGCTGTTTATTAGCATCCGCAGGGGCATCACTCCTCGTGCTACAATCTTTGTGGATGCGTCATTTCCATTAATGAGCTGTGACCGCCACGCACTGCCGACCCGTGAACATTCAGCAGTAGCCAAGAACGCTGTTCCAATGCTCACCGCTTCGGCACCAAGTATTAAACAGGCCGTATATCCGCGAGCATCTGCAATACCGCCGGCTGCAATGACGGGTATTTTTATTGCGTCTACAACCTGGGGGATCAGAGCCAGCGTCCCTATTTCGTAAGGCGAGGCAAATCCCCCTGATTCAAATCCTTCGGCAATCACCGCATCAACGCCAAGTGCCTCGGCTTTTTTTGCGGCATCGACACATGGAATTACATGGATTACCTTAATGTTAGCTGCCTTCAGAACACTCGTGTAGATTGCAGGATTCCCGGCAGCCGTGATAACGACAGGAACCTCACCCTCAATTACCTCAGCAATTAACTCTTTGACCTGCGGAACGATAAGAGGGATGTTTACAGCAAAAGGTTGCTTTGTTAGACAACGAAGTTTGACAATGGCTTCCTTGAGGCTTTGTCCAGATTCCTTAGCGGCGGCAATTGTCCCGAGACCCCCTGCTTCACTGACTGCTGCGGCTAATGCGGCATCCGTCACGCCAGCCATGCCCCCCAGAAGGATTGGATATCTGATATTCAAAAGTTCTGTTAAACGATTCATCAGTTTATTTCCTTATCTCAGTAGAAGTTATTTTATAGATATGATGCTTAGTAAATGTGGCCAGTGAGCGTGTGAAATATAGAGTTGAATGGCTAAGACTGCAATATTAAAAAAAATTTACATAATATTACGATATGTGAAATAATATTGATAATATTCTATATTATATTTACAATATATTTCTAATTATGTAATATTTAAATTGAATATTATGATGTATAAGTTGATCCTTGTAGCGTACTCTCCTTCGGAAAAACGTTGTATTTAGAGAGAAGCCGAGACTGTAAAAAGAAGGGAGTGTTAAGGGGAGAGCATTTATTTCTAAGACGATTAAATGACAATCACGATATGAATCCGACAGGAGATATCATATGTCTGAAAAACTGACTTATGAAAGATTGGAACAAAAAGTCGCTGACCTGAACCGCACGATAAAAAGATTGCAGCAATGCGAGCAATTGTTAAACGTCATAACGGAGAAGTCTTTTGCTGGCATCTATGTGGCACAAAATGGAGAGTTTAAATTCGCAAACGCAAATGCCATTTCATATACCGGATATGATGAAAATGAATTGATCGGGAAAAAATGTGACAGCATTATTCATCCTAAAGACAGGAAGAATGTAAAGATAAACATTCGTGCGATGCTTTGCGGAGAACGCACATCTCCATATGAATTTAGAATTATCACAAAGGATGGACTCGTCCGTTGGATTGTGGAGACTGTAACGCCCATATTTTATGAAGGAAAACCTTCAGTCTTGGGGAACTCTGTGGACATCACGGAGCGCAAGCTGGCGGAAGATGCACTTCGAGAATCGGAAAGGCGTCTTGCTGATATCATCGAGTTTCTTCCTGATGCGACACTTGCCATTAATCTCGAGGGAAAAGTGATTGCCTGGAATCGGGCAATTGAGAAAATGACAGGGGTCAGCGCAAAGGATATGTTGGGAAAGGGAGATTATGAATATTCCCTGCCGTTTTATGGGAAGCGCAGGCCCATCATCATCGATCTCATGTTGAAATCCAACAAAGCAGTTGAGAACACATACCTGATATTTGAAAAGCATGAGAATGAGATACGCGTTGAGACATGGGCACCGTGTATAAACGCCTTTCTCTGGGGGAAGACAAGTCCACTTTACGATGAAAAAGGGAATATTGTAGGTGCCATCCAATCAATTCGTGACATCACGGAGCGCAAGCTGGCGGAAGATGCTCTCCGCATGTCGGAGAGGCGTCTAGCCGACATCATTGACTTTCTTCCTGACGCGACCCTCGCCATCGACCTCGAGGGAAAAGTGATTGCCTGGAATCGGGCAATTGAGAAAATGACAGGGGTCAGCGCAAAGGATATGTTGGGAAAGGGAGATTATGAATATTCCCTGCCGTTTTATGGGAAGCGCAGGCCCATCATCATCGATCTCGTGCTGAAACCGGACAATGCAGTTGAAATGACTTATTTGATATCTGCGAGGCAAAAAAACGAACTGGTCGTGGAAACATGGGCACCCTGCATAAATTCCTTTCTTTGGGGCAAAGCAAGTCCACTTTACGATGACAAAGGGAATATTGTCGGTGCCATCCAATCAATTCGTGACATCACGGAGCGCAAGTTGGCGGAAGATGCTC
>CAZVLL010000002.1:0-90620 GCA_964628025.1 uncultured Syntrophaceae bacterium | reverse complement strand
GGTGCCATCCAATCAATTCGTGACATCACGGAGCGCAAGTTGGCGGAAGATGCTCTCCGCATGTCGGAGAGGCGTCTAGCAGACATTATTGACTTTCTTCCCGACGCGACCTTTGCCATCGACCTCGAGGGAAAAGTGATTGCCTGGAATCGGGCTGCTGAGGAACTCACGGGAGTTAAAGCGATAGACATGTTGGGAAAGGGAAATTATGAAACTTCCCTGCCATTTTGGAGAATCAGAAGGCCTATGGCCATTAACCTGATGCTTGAGCCGAACAAGATATTCGAGAAGACCTACTCTGTTTTTAAAAGAGAAACGAATACAGTGCTTGTTGAGGTGGAAGTCCCTGGCATTCAGATGAAAGGGAGAGACGCCTATCTCTGGGGAAAGGCCAGTCCTCTTTACGACAATAAAGGAAACGTTGTGGGTGCCATTGAGGTTCTGCGCGACATCACGGAGCGCAAGCTTGCAGAGGAGGCCGTAAAGAAAAGAGAGCGAGAATTGAAGACAAAGTCCACTGAGTTGGAAGAATTGAATACGGCCCTTACTGTCCTCCTGAAAAGAAGGGAAAACGACAAAATAGAGCTTGAAGGAATGTTGGTTGCCAACGTCAAGGAACTGGTATTACCCTATGTAGAAGAATTAAAGAATAAGCGGATAGACGACAGAGACATGACCTATGTTAAAATTCTCGAGACAAACCTGAGGAACATCATATCTCCCTTTAGCCACAAATTGTCATTGAAATATATGTCTCTCACAAATAGAGAAGTCCGTGTTGCCGAATTATTAAAAGAAGGAAAATCATCAAAAGAGATTGCCGATCTTTTGAATGTAACCGAAGGCTCGGTCAATATTAATAGATATCGTATCAGGAAAAAGCTTGGTTTAAAAAAACAAGATAATCTTAAAGTATACTTTTCATCTCTTGTATAAATTAGGCTATTCGGTGGGAGGTTTAAACATAATTCTATTGATAATCGCTACGCCACCAGTACTTCCCGCAGTGAAGATGTGTAAGTGTAGCCGATAATAAAGGTTTATCGGTGTGCAAAATCCAGTTAGGCGAGAAGTCCTGAAAATCCGATTATTATAAATATGCATTTATGCCGCATTTTTTTGTAATCGCTAGCTTTAGGGAGGGTTGGATGCTTCGGTTGATCATTACCGGAGTGATAGCGATCAGTCTCTCAGGATGCGTTTCAATTGCCGAGCACGCCCGACCCGAGCGCTTGCCGATCGTCGACTTTCACACGCACCTGAACGGTGACATGAAGGCCGGACGCTTGATCGACCTAATGGACCGTACTGGCGTCCGCACGATGGTCCTCATGGCACGGTATTACGCAAATCCGCAGGACGCGGGTTATGGCTCTGATGCGCAGGCGCTCGGTTTTGCCCGTAGCCACAAGGGGCGCTTTGTTCCGTTCATTGCCGGCCAGCGCGGAGAGCTCGGGCAACTGTCTCGCCACATCTGGGATAATCCTGAAACCGCCGGCTGGTATCTTCGTGAAGCCGAAGAGAAACTGCAGAGCGGCGAGTTCTTCGGATTAGGCGAGTACATCCTGTTTCACCACGCCTATGATCTCGGGGGCTGGGGGCAGATCGGCAACGAGGTGCGGTTGCCCGCTGACTCACCACTCATGCAGCGCATCTCTGCGCTGGGCGCCAAGTATCAGGCGCCCGTACTCTTTCATCTGGAGGCTGAACCAGAGCCGTCCGAAGAGGCCGTTCGCTTGTTTGAGGCTCATCCGAACACCACATTCGTATGGGCGCACAACTGCGGTCTGGCGAATGCCGACCGCATCCGCCAGATGCTTGGACGATTCCCCCGATTGATGTGCGACCTCGGTGGTATGATGGTCACACCCAGCGATCGCGGAGGCTATGGACGCTATTGGCCTAAGCGGACGCCCTACATTCACCTCGTTCAGGCTGACGGTGGAAAGGTGTATCCGGAAATGCTGCGGCTATTCGAAGATTTCAGCGATCGCTTCCTGCTCGGAACGGATACGGCACATACGCCGGCGCTGAGTTTCTACGAGGAACGAATCGAGGCGTTCCGTCAAATGCTTTCTCAAATGAGTCCCGCAACGGCTAGGCGCATTGCGTACGAGAACGCCGAGCGGCTGTTCGCCGCACGACAAGCACCATGAGCGCAGGGAAACTCCCGCCGGACGCTCTGTCACCGAGCGTAACGACCCAACAACGGTTTAAGGATCTTCACGACTCACAATACGTTGAGCTTCAGCATTCGTAGGTGTAAGAGACCCTCCTCGTTAGCCATCTCTAAGCCAAAACAGAAAAGGGGTTGCGGCAACAGCCACAGCCCCTTGATCTTACTGGCGTGCCCTCTAGGGTTCGGACATAAAAACTACCTGCGGCGATGGTTATTTAGGCAATATAAGTTCATACTGGATTGTTGCCGAAATGGCTGAGGTATGGCTTCTATATTTGATAGAAAGTATTTAGTAACAGAAGCATCCGCCAGGACTGCCCTTGAAAAAATGGCATACAATTTGCTCACTTCATCCATATATTTAAGCGCAAGGTGCATTTACCGATTATTGATTAGAAAAATTCAAGCTTTCTAGGCTCTATTTGCGCCTAGTCAGGGAGGACGAAATGGTTATTGCGAAAGGTGAATTTATTAATGAGTTAGAGAAGAATGATGATTTTAGGAGAAAGCAAGCCCAAAGGGCACAGGTAAAAAAAGAGAAGGAAGCAGCCGCCAAGAAGTTTGAGGAAGAATATAATCGTATTATTGCAGAGGCAGCAAAAGACACAGAGTCTGCAATAGACAAGAAATTGAAGGAAAAAGGATTACAAAGCGGAGAGATCGACGAATTGAAATTTCAGGTCATCTATGAGATGCCCTCCCGGTATGGTGTAGTCACAAATCATCCGGATAAGAAGGACGCTGGCTCTCGTACATCAAATTACGTTAAATTGATGAAAGACGTCATGAATACATTAGTGCCCAAATATGATGATCAAGGGTGGCAACTTTCTCACAGGCATATCAAAGGCGGCATTTTCATATTCACGATCGAATGACATGATTTCTATTACGATCTCGGAGTTTCTGCCAACAATAGGGTGAAGAATAGTAGGGAAAAAGACTCTCCACGTTAGCCACCTCTTAGCCAAAACAAGAAAAAGGGGTTATCCATTTTCGGATAACCCCTTGTCATTACTGGCGTGCCCTCTAGGGCTCAATCTCTACACGCATGTTGAAATACAAGACCTGACCCTATTCTCCTATTTTAATGTTCTTACTTAAGATCGTGATGACGTGGTTTCGTCCATAGTCCTCCCTTTGAGTCAAATCACCGGGTTATCGGCATCATTCCGCCGGTGCTCTTTTCGCCGCAGCCATTGCGGTTGTATTTAATATCATCGGCAGTGCAAGTTTTCCCTTGCATCGGCACCATGCCCGGACTCGCCGAGTAGGACAGATTGAAATTCACGACATTGCAAACCGTAGGCGACTGCTCGCTTTCAATTTTGACGGCGTAATGAGTATCTCCATGCGGCCTGAGGTTGTTAAGAATGAACTCTCCGTTTCCGTTTTTCCCCAAGGAAATATTGGGGAAGAACTGCGGTTTGCCGGTGTGGAAATCAGTGACGGTGATTTTGACCGTCTTGAACTGCGGCTGCGGTAAATTCTTATAAGCCCATTTTAATATCAGAGGCGGGCAAGTCTGGAATTCACATCGGCTGCTCATGCCGTTTGCAGGCAAAACGAACTTAAGATTTGGACTGACGCAAAGACCCGCGGGGCTTCCCGGACCTGTCGGCACCCGGTCGATTTTGATTTTAACATAAGCGGCGTATTCACCCATACATTGGTTCTGGACTCCATTGTCTTCGTTGTAGTAACCATTGTCGTCGTATCGATTATCGGTATAACCGAGGTGAAGAAAGCCGTCCATGGTTGCCTGACGCGCCGGTTTGTCGACATAAAAGGAAATCCTCTCCAGGCCATTCGTCACACCCATGATCATTATTTGGCCGAAATGTAATTTGTCTGAATTGGGTCCAATCGGGTTTACGTATTTCATCCTGCCTGACCCGGTTTGGACACAGCCGCCGGCTTTAATCGTGATCTTGTCTCCCTTGTGGAATTTGATATTTGGGTAAGGGACTAAAGGTACTTTAACATTCGGACAAATAATATCCCATTGTTCGACCAAACCATCAGGCGAAGCCGTGTGTCTGATAGTCTCACCTTCGTCGGCCGCAAATGACGGCTGATAAAGCATGAAACAGATGAAAAAGAATCCTAAAGTTTTCCACAGCCAGACTGATCGAATTCTGCTCATATAGCCTCTCCTTAAAAAATGTCATTCCATTGATTTCATTATTTAACTCTGTCTCTTTCGATGAGAAGAATGCTATCCGGGAACTGACACCGAACATATCATAGTGTTCCCTCCGCACGATAGGAAGATTTATTCCAAACATAGAAAGACTTGTATTCTGAGAAGTGATCATTTTAACCCAAAATCAATCAGTTCTTACAAATGCTTATCTGGCATTCGTTGTCTTGGATCGCTGGGAATGGGCAGGAATTTATGATGGCCAGAGTTGTCAGAGGGGAGAGGTGGAGAAAGGCCGATTTTGTTATCTCTTTTTAGTCCCAGACCGGCAGCGAATATGGATTGATTATATTTTCAAAAAAAGAATTTTTAGATATCCTTTGACTATCTTCATAAGTAATATTATCAAGAACAATAAGTCCAAGTATCTACATTTTAAACAATATCAAAGGAGGTTCTTATGAAGAAGCACTTGCTGATACTGTCGATTCTTGTTTTATCACTTACAATCTCATTGGCTGCTTTCGCAGCTCTCAAAGGGAACAAAATCGAACTTAAGGTTGGCGGTGAGGTTTATGCATGCGCATGCGGTGCAGGCTGCGATTGCGACACCATTTCAAGAGCACCCGGCAAATGCAGTTGCGGCAGCGATCTGGTAAAAGCCAAGGTGACAAAAGTTGAGGCGGGAAAGGCTTACGTGAAAGCGGATGGCTGGCCCACAGAGCGAGCATTCAAGACGGAAGGGAAATTCATCTGCGCATGCGGACCAGGCTGCAATTGCGATACGATCAGCCAGAAACCCGGCAAGTGCGGATGCGGATCCGATCTGAAGGAGTATGGCAAATAGCAACTATCAGGCCTTGATCACGATCTAGACTTCTTCAAAAGAGCCCTCCACGTTAGCCATCTCTTAGCCAAAACAAAAAAGGGGTTGTAGCCTGAAGCTACAACCCCTTTTTTGTTTTGGCGCACCCTCTAGGAAGCATTGCCGAATTTGAAATCTCATTATCGCCCCAGACCGGGCGATGAATATGGATTAATTATGTTTTTAAAAAGAATTTTCATGAATAAATATTTCTTCCTGTACTCTTGTTTTTATGCTGTCAGTTGAATATGCCTTATTTCAAATGCATATCATCATTGTTTTTCTATCATTGACAGTCCTTCAGTTTATGCATATGATTCAGCAACATTTACAGCCGATCCGGTCTGTATCCCTGTCAACCCACCACCTTAACCTAACCTCCTGGAGTTCCATATGTCGAGATGTATTCTGAAGCTGCCCATGCGAGGCCTCCAGGGAATGAACTAATCCCTGAGGAGGCAAACGCTGCGGAGCGACATGATTCCATATATTTCATTTGTGAGATTCCACTCCTACAAGGAGGACGAAAATGAGAAGACTTAGCATCTTTGCGATCCTGGTAATCTTAGTGGGGATTTTTTCATTTTCATCGCAGGCTTTTGGGCAGAGCGCCTCAAAGGTTCTCATGATCCCCCGTGAAGGTTACTCGTCAAATCTGGACCTCATGATTAAGATGGAAGTGGGGGTGATGAATCAGCTTCTTCAGGAGGCTGGATTCAGCGTGGATATAGCAACTGATTCGGGTCAACCCATCCTGGGATGCACAGAGAAAGTCCCAAAAGTAATGAGGCTTTCAGATGTAAACCTGAATAACTACGCAGGGATCATCCTGGCGTGCATGGGTGTAGGCTCATTCCCTGGGCCGCCGGTATCCCTTCAGGCCGTGGCATTGACAAAGAAAGCTCTTGCAGAAGGAAAACCTGTAGCTGCCGGGGGTAACGCCCCTATCATTTTAGCAGAAGCAGGTCTTCTCAAAGGTAAGAAGTTTGCCTATTCTGCAGATCCTCTTACGAGCACACATCGATGGGGCAGAGCCGATCCGAGATTTGCAGATGCAATCTACAGTGGTCAGGGTGTTGTGCAGGATGGGTTGATTATCACTTCCGGTATTTGCCCTAACTTGGAAAAGGTCCTTTCAAAACCCGATGGAACCAGTGAGTTGACAAAAAAGTTCATTGCAGCGATCCGCAAAAAATGATTGGGTCACACATTCGCGTGTAATGGAAGCAACGGCAGGGTAGAAATGCCCTGCCGTTCGTTTCTGGACTGCACCCCCTGAGTTAGACAGAATGTGCTAGAGTAGCTGGCAGGACCCAAGATTCCCGAGAAGGGGAGAAAGGATCTTGCCATGAAGCACCGCAGAACGTTTGGCAACGAGTTCAAGCGCCAGGTGGTTGAAGAATACCTGAGCGGGGCGGGGTCAGTACCGCAGCCCAGCTCATGCGCCGCCACGACATCTCGTCAGGGCTTTTGTATCACTGGAAGGATCAGTACAGCAAAGGACGTTTCGACAATCCTCCCAATCAGGAAGCAGCCCTGGAAGAGCGTGTCCGGCAGCTTGAACAGCTGGTCGGGCGACTCACCCTGGAGAACGAGTTTTTAAAAAAAGCCGTTCAGCGAAGCCTCGCACCCCCGAAGAAAAGCGGCGGTTCATCACGGAGCATTGTTTCTTCGTCGACAGCATCGAAAGGGGGTGCGAACTGATGAACCTGCCCCGAAGCACGTATTACTACAAGTCAAAGAGCAAGCCTGACAAGGAACAGGACATCATCGACCGCATTGAGGCGGTCATCGAGGAGTTTCCCGGCTACGGATACCGTCGGGTGACACGCGAGCTTCATCGCCGGGGATTCCGGGACAACCACAAGAAGGTGCTGCGCATCATGAACGATCACGGATTAACGAAAAAGCCCAGGCGCCGCTGGGTGCGCACCACGGACAGCAACCACTCCCACCGGGTGTATCCCAGCCTCGTCCAGAACCTGCTGGTGACGGGTCCCAACCAGGCCTGGGTGGCCGATATAACATACATCGCCATCCGGAGCGGCTTCGTGTATCTGGCAATCCTCCTGGATCTCTTTGCCCGCCGGGCCGTGGGCCACGCACTTTCACACAGAATCGACACGGCCTTATGCCTGGAGGCACTCCGTATGGCCATCGCGCAACGCAATCCCCCGGCAGGAGTCATTCATCATTCCGATCGGGGGGTCCAGTATGCATCCCACGACTACGTGGACGCGCTTCTTCATCACGGCTTTCGCATCAGCATGTCCCGAAAAGGAAATCCCTATGACAACGCAACCGCCGAGAGTTTCATCAAAACCCTGAAATCCGAAGAGGTCTACCTCTGGGAATACCGGACAATGGACGATGTCAAAAATCGGCTTCCCAGCTTCATCGAAGACGTTTATAATCGCAAGCGGCTGCATTCCTCTATCGGGTATCTGCCGCCTGTGGAGTTCGAGGAACGGTTCAACCAAACCAAAGCCTGTCCGGTTACCCTAACTGCATCTGTCTAACCGGATGGGGGCACTCCAAAAAGGAATGTATATGAAGCATAATCTTGAAAAATACGAGTTAGAATGGATATCTCTCATGTCCTCTGAACCGATGAGTGGATCAGGACATGGCATTGAATTCGGGCACAAACTGGGTACGGGTTATCTTGTGATAGGATTCATAGAAGGATTTGCTTGGCAGAATGGTCTCAGCAAGCACTTTAAAGTATATTATCTATCGCCCGAGAGCACAGAATGGGGAGAACTGCTATCCAAGGCAGACGACATTTTGCATGAATTAACAGATTACGTATATGAAGTGTTAGAGGAGAAAGGACCTGGCAAACAGAGAGAGAACATGCGGACATGGGTTAACGGATAATCGACGTAATTGCGAAGGAGCGAGTTGAATGTCTGCTATAGTGGAAAACACCTTCTTTTATAGTAAAAGACAACGTGATCGGTTTAAGAAACGTGAACTTTTTAAGGAATGGTATAAACAGTATCCTCAGATATTTGATGAGGACGATTTCCGTATTACTGTTGAACAGTCGAAGGGTCATTATTTCGAATGGCTATCAGCCATCATCATTTTCCATAATTCTGGATACCTGAGCCTTGTCGAGAAGTATCAGTTCAAGAGCCACAAGAGGAAGCATGATATATTGAAACAGTTCGCGTCCTCTGGTCAGATAACCGCAGAGTTATATGATTTGATAATCAATGGGAAGAAAAATGGTTTTGGGAACAGCCAATGTCCAGATCTCTTCGTCTACTTGCCAGACGGCAGTGATTGGTATTTCTGTGAATCTAAAGGCGCGGACGTTATTACCCTTTCGCAGAAAAGATATTTTGAGAGATTGTGTCAAGTCTCTGGAAAGAAAATTCAATTGATGAAATTCAAGCAGCTGGATTGAGTGTCAATTGGTGAGAAATTCTCACACAGGACAGAACTATCGACGGCAGCGGATCGGCGCGAAGGGCAGAGGAGGTGTAAGATGCTGGGAGTACCGAAGTGCTGGGACAGAAAGTGCAAGCATTTTCTCGGGGTGCTACAGCCTGACGGGACGGAAGAGAGCGAGGTGAATTACTGCAAAGCGTTCAAGAAAGGAATCCCGGATGAGATCGCGTATGGGGACAATCCCCACCTCGTTCCGTTACCGGGACAGGGAAATGAACTCGTTTACAAAAAAGGGAGGTGAGAGTCACGGAAGAGCAGTGGTCTTAGGCGGTCCTATTTCTTGAATTTCCTAATGTAGAAATTCTCATTCTCTTCTTATTGCCATTTTATCTATTTGGAATCATTCCAGTATTTGCGCCAATTTTCATCGTTCTGGATATATACAAGGGAACGGGGTTAGTAGTCTGAGCTCCCATTCGGAAGCTGTGGGTGAACATTCACTACCCGGTTACGGTCATCTCTGTGAACCGCCTGGTGCAAACCTGAATGGTGGTAGTGTGGGGCGGGGGAGAAAAAACCCCCTTACCCTTTAGAGCCTGCTGTCAATTATGGACCAATTGTCTCTGAATTCCTGCAAGTCGGATTGAACGATAGCACAATGGAGAGAGTCAGGCTTTCTAGGTCTAACCCCGCCATGAGAGTCAAGCCAACGTTTGTAACTTGCTATTATTATGTCTTGGACTTGTGACCACTCCGAATCTATGAGTATTTATGAAAAAAGGATGGGAAAAAGTGAAAATCAAGAGAAGTTGAGAATGTGAGGGGTAATAGAATCTGTGACAGGGTTATATTAGGATGAATTTGGTGGGATTTGCCGGGATTATAAGGGCTTATGTGGGATTTTGGGATTTTTTTGTCGCCGCGTGAGTTTTGGCATGGACCCCTATGTGGCGTAATGAAATCGGCGACAGATCCCTATTAAAGAAAATCCTGAGAAAAATAAACCTTTCCTGAAGAATAATCATAAACCGAGAGCCGAAGGAGCTTAATATTAGTTGTATGCGATTTTGTTGTGACGTCGTAGGGATTGTGAATCGTCGCTGAAGAATATCTCGTATCATCTATAGTGAATTCACCAGTCGATCCATCAGGCTTGCATATTAATAATATCTTGAGGTTGCCCTTCACATGCTTCGCTGTTTCTCTATCAATAAAAAAATATACCTTCCGCGATTCTGAATCATATTTTGATTTGGCGTCAGTATCTGCATCCCGATACTCCCAATTGCCATGTTCATTTTTAACCTTTCCCTTCACATTGCCAAGATATGACGGGTTACTCATATTATTGATTTTTAAAGCATATTCATCCACACTTACTTCTTTAATTAATTTTTTAACACCAAAGGCATTCACCCCCATATAGCTCTTCCCATATTTTTTGGAATCCTTTATTTTCGCCGTATTACTATAGGATGAAATATATAAACTGACGGTCATCTCTTGCTTTTCGGCATCGTAACTAGCTAGATGTTCATCGTATTTGAAGCCATATACAGCGTCTTCATGAGAAGACTTTATTCTATTTTCATACGCCTCCAGTGTTTCAAATTCACTCTTCGCTTTCATCTTTTTCATTTTATTGTATAAATCTGATATGTTATGTCCTTGGTACTTAGCGGGAAGTATTGAGGATTCAGGATCGAATGAAGCATTGATGCTTATATAGGATGGTTGGGACACCTTTGGTTTATTTGCTGCAGATGAATGAAAAGGAATTAATAGGACAATAATAAACGCGGTCACACATGTATTTTTGAGCACCATTCTGCCCCTCCCTTACTATCTCTCTAGCTCCCTCCCGAACCAGATAATCTTGCCGTTATTTTGATGGTTTAAATATCGACTGCTTTCCTTCTGGCCAGGGCATGAGCGAGCCATCACCGAGCTCGACAAATGCAAAGGCGCTATATTGATCATCGACGAGCAGGCAGTATTTCCAGGGGCTCATTGTTGAATACTGATCCAGGCAGCAGACGGAGTCTCCTTCCTTTGTCTTATAAGCGCAGTTCCATTTACTTCCTTCGTAGACTGTATAGGCCGGATGCTTGACGGAGGCGACTGTTGGGAGAAAATTACGGGTGGCTTCGAGCTGAAAGGATCTATCAAGTTTTGAATATGTGATTGTCTGGGGCTGGCTGGCACAGCCGATGAGGGCTATTAAAAAAAAGTAAGCGAGGAATGATGCGATTTTTCTCATTGCTCTCCTTTCTTTTTTATCTCTCCAATTCCCTTCCAAACCAGATCACCTTGCCGTTGATTTTGACCTGGTCCGCATCCGCCGGGATTTCCGGATAGTTTCGATTGTCGCTGATGATCCTGATCTTCCGGGTAGCGTCCGCCAGAAGGCGCTTGATCATGATGGCGTCGTCCAGGGCGATGGCGTAGATCCCGCCTTCCGGGGCAAGATAATTCCGGCTGCGGTCGATCAGTACGAGGTCACCGTCATACAGCAATGGCTCCATACTGTCTCCGGAAATCTTTATCAGGGCCATGTTTGCGGGGTTTCCTTTGCGCAGGAGCCAGTCCTTGCGGAACGCTAGCTGCGTCTTCACGGCCTCCTGGGGTGGGGCGCCATTGCCGGCACTGATACGCCCATCGAGCTGGGGGACATAAACAAACTGGCTCTTCTCCGCCTCCTCATTGAGCACCACGTATCCTTTATCAGGTCTCTCTTCTGAAGCGGAGACGTACGCTTCACGGGATCCGGGGAACGGCTCGCCTTCTCCCGTTAGCAGCCAAGCTTTTGAGCATCCGTAATATGAGACGATTTTATCTATATTACGGCTGCTTGGCCGCCCGCCGTATTCATATCTTTGAAACGTTCCATATTTTATCCCGATCTTGGTGGCCGCTTCGGCCTTCGTTAAACCCCTCCCCTTCCTTAGTTCTTTCAGTCTGTTTCCCAGTGATGATTCTACCATAACGCGTCCTTTTTTTGTGCACCACTTTCTTCTGAAAGCGATGCAGAAAGCGATGCAAACTGATGCACGTCTATTCCCGTAATAAATCAATTATTTACATATATATTGTATAAAAATGCAGTAATTTAAAGCGATGCACCATTTTTTTCTTGATTTACTGCAAAAACTGCACTATAAGACCTATCTATAAAAGAAACGGTTTTAGATAGGGAAAACGAGGAGCTTCCATGACACCCGCGAAAATACAATACCTGCTCAAAGTGAACGGGGTGACGCAAAAAGACATAGCCAAAAAACTCGGCGTCCACCAGATGACCGTTTCGACGGTCATCAACCGGCATCGCGTATCGGACCGCATCATGCGGGAGGTGGCCGAATGCATCGGTCACGACGTGCGCAAAGTTTTCCCCGAGTATTATCTGCAGCCGCCGAAACGGCGGCACTCAAAGGCGGGTGTCGTTTAGGCTTATAGATAAACCAATCAAGAGGGACAAGTCAATGTCTAAAAAGCGGAATTCATTAGACGAAAACCAAACGGCCCTCAATTTCGATGCCGCCATCGATACCTACGCGAAGCTGCGCGACGAAATCATTGACGCCAGGCCTGAGCCGATCTCTTCGATCGAGAACTACAGCGAGGCCTGCATCGAAATCGCGGCGGCCATCAAGCGGGCGATCCGCCGAAGCGGGAAAAGCCGCGAGGACGTGCTGGACGGGATCAACGCTTATTTCGGCTGGAAGCCGGAGAACAAGAAGCACCTTTCCATCCACATGTTCAATCATTACCTCTCGAAGCCATGCGAATACACGATCCCCGCGGCGATGCTTTTCGCCGTCCTGCGCGTCACGGGTTCCCTGGAGCCCATCCGTCCGCTTGTGGAGGCCGAGGGTGGCCGGGTCATCGCGGGTGATGAGGTCCGCAAGCTCGCCCTGGGAAAAATCGATGACGCCATCATCGAGATGCAGAAGCTCAAGAAGGAGATCCGTGGGACCCGGAAATAGGTCTCTCTATATAAAGGATGAGGAGGAAGGGAATGCGCTTCGAAAAAATCGCCGACCGCACCGTCAGCACCCTGGACCGAATCATTGAATGCCGCTGGCTCGACCGGTTCTGCATCGTCGTGATCATCTTCGCCGCTGGCTATTTCATCGGCTACCTGCAGTTCAGGCTTCAATAGCGATTCACCCCAGGGGTTCTCGGCATGGATGGTTATTCAACTCTATCTGACATAGCGGAGCGGCTGAAGGTGTCCAAGTCAACAATCATTCGCAGGGCCCAAAAAGAAAACTGGCCCTTCACCGGGGAAAAGACCCGCGGAGGCTCTCTCCGAAAATATCACATCCCCGATCTCCCCCCCGACATCCAGGAAGCCCTTATATATAAGGAAGGGGTAAAGCCGGAAATGCTCCCCGCCCTGGCCCCCTCGGCGGCTGCGATGGCGCTGGAGCAGCTCCATCCGATGGACACCCTCTCCATGACCGAGGCCGCCACGACAACACGCGCCTCCTGGAGTCCCGAGACGGCCATCTCCGAGCAGGACCTACAGAACCCCCGCGTCCGGAAGATCCTCGCCGTCCTGCGCGACGTCGACGCCATGCCCCGGACCTGGTCAAAGGGCCGCCGCAAGTGGATCGAGAACGTCGCCGCCCGCCACGACTGCACCTTCCAGGCTGTCTACCGCTGGCTTGACAAATACGAGAAGCGCGGGATCGCCGGGATCTGCCATCGCAAGTCCTCTCAGGGAAAGCCCCGCGCCTGGACACCCGAGGCCATCGAGTTTTGGGTCTCCCTTTGCGGCAAACGCGAGCATCGCGGGGCCAACCGCCGCGCCCTCTATGAAGATCGCCTCCTTGTCGAAGGCGCCCGCCGCAACTGGGACGTGGGCAGCTACGAATCGGCCAACTGGTGGTTCGAGAAGCGCTGGAACCCGGTGATGGAGGCCATGCAGAAGGGCGGCATCCGCGCCCTGGACAACGTTCTGCCCCCCATCCTCCGCGACTATTCCGACCTGCAGCCCTTCGAAATCCTGGTAGGCGACCAGCACCGCTTCAACCGCTGGATTGTCGACGAGGAGACGGGTGAGGTCTACCGGCCTGAGGGCTACCTCTGGCAGGATCTGCGCACCCGCATCATCTACGGCGCCGCAGTCGACAAACGCTACGACGCCTGGCTCATCGGTCTGTCGCTACGCATCGGGATCGCCTGCTTCGGCGCCTTCTCCAGCATCTATACCGACAACGGCCGGCCCGAGTGCTCGCGCTTCCTCATGGCGATTCTCGCCAACCTGCGCTCGCTCGGCATGGAATGGAATTTCACCGACGACGCGATCATGGACCTACTCGACGTTGAGGGCGAGGACATCGACCCGCACCTCATCGTTCCTGGAACACACCGCAAGGCCGTCGTGAAGAACGCCAAAGCCAAGATGATCGAGGGCACGTTCAACGTCCTCGAGGGCATCATGGCAAGCCGCCTGCTCCTTCCTGGCCAGACCAAGCGCCTCACCGACGACATGCACCATCAGGACATCGACCACCATGAGGCCCAGGCCCTGGCAAAGCAGGGGCTGCTTCTCACGGGCCGAGAGTTCGCGCTGGCCATGTACCGGGCCGTTGACTGGTACAACCGCTCCAAGCCACACCGAGGCGTAAAAAGAGAGTGGGCCTGGAAGCCCGCGCCCACGCAGGTCACTCCTCACGACTGCCTGCGGGCCTGCTACGAGGGTGGCTGGCGACCCCGGATGGTCACACCCGAAGCGGCGGACCTGCTCTTCCTGGCCCGCGCAAGCCGCATCGTGGACCGGGGCCGCATTCAGTTCGCCAACGAACACTGGGAGCACGACGCACTGCTCACCCTGCACAAAGAAAAGATCGACCTCCGCTACAACCCCATGACCGTCGACGAGCTGCACGTCTTCTCGAAAGGCGTCTACCTTTGCTCGGCCGTGCCGGTCGAGCGCTCCTCCATGAAAGACCCGGACCTGGCCTCCCGCAAGATCGCCGAGAAACGCGAGCGCCGCAAGCGCTTCGCCGAGGAATTCCGGCGGCTCTCGGCCATCGCCCCGGACTTCCGCGAATACTCGCAGGTGCCCGAGGCCGAGCGCGTGGCGGCCCTCATCGAAGACAACCGGAAGAAACGCGCCGAGGAGAACAGGCAGCTCGCCCACATCATGACGCCCGAGGAGCTGGAGGCCGGTGTGGCAAAGCTCGAAGCCGCCCAGGGTAATCAGCCCGAACGACGCAGGGCCCTGCCCGCGCGGCCGCAACACTTCCTCGATGACAACAGCCGCTTTACCTGGATTGTCGACTATCTGAAGGCCGGTGGCGAATTGAGCGCCGAGGATACCGCCTTCAAGGCGCATCACCTGACGGGGCTCAGCGAGGGGCAGCGCGATTATTACGAGTTCATCCTGAGCGCCGGGCAGTAGGTTTCGCACAACCTTTATATAAGGAAGGGGAAGGCAATGAAAAACGAGTTCATCGAGACGGCCAACGTCAACAAATTTAATGCCCTGTGCGGCGAGCTGGCGGACCCCACAAGCCTCATCGGTCCGTCGCTGGGCATGGTCACGGGCCCTGCCGGGCGCGGCAAGAGCGAGGCGGCCAAGCGCTTTGCCACGCAGACCGACGCGCTCTACATCCCGCCTCTTAACATTCGCACGCCCGCGATGGTGCTCCGGGAGATCTCCTTCGAGCTGGCCAAGGTCCGCCCGAATCGCTCCGATGCCTGCCTGGCCGTCATCGGCGACGAGATGATGAAGGACCGACGGCTCATCCTCATCGACGAGGCGGACCTTCTGCCCATGATCGTCCTGGAGATGCTCCGCAACATCAACGAGCGCTACGCCTGCCCCGTCCTGCTCATCGGCGAGGATGATCTGAGGGGCAAGGTGGCCAGCCGCCGCCGGATCGCCAGCCGCATCCGCCGCAAGCTCGAGTTCGGCCCCGTCACCCAGCAGGACATCGCCTACTTTTTCAAGCGCTCGATGGACCTGAAGATCACACCGGAGCACGCTGCGCCGATTCACAAGCACAGCAACGGCGACTGGAGGCCGGTTCTCACGGCGGCCATCGGCATCGAGCGGGCCATGAAGGCAAGCAACCTCACAGAGATCGCCCCGGAGCTGGTGAAAGATGTCCTCCGAAACGCATAAGAACATTCCCAAGACAGGTCGGGCGGCCGCTATGCGCGCCTGGATGAAGGCCAAACACGGCGGCTTCACAACCGTGCAGCTCTGCGACGCACTGGGCATTCTCGATGTAGCCGGGCGCGATGCGGTACGCCGGGATCTCTGCGATTTCCTGAAGCGCGGCGAGATCGTCCGGGCACCGGACAAACGGATTCGGCGACAAAATGCGGCGCGCTACCGCTATATCCACTCCTGGCGAAAGATGGAGCACAACGCGCCTCTCAAAGCAAAAATCCTCAAAGCCATGTACGTCTCGAGCAGTTTTGCCGTCACAGATGTGCAGCGCCTTTCGGGGGCACCGAAACGCAGCTTTATCGACAAGACCGTCTACAGGCTCGAAAAGGCAGGGCTCCTCAAAAGGGTGGGCCGCCGCCTCTGCGCCCACGGGGCCGGAGCCGAGCAGATCTACCACATCACCGACCGCGATCGTTTTCGGATCGAGGAAATGCGATGAAACTCATCCAGGGCAAGCGAAAGCCCGCACAGGACACCGAGAAGCGCGAGCGAAACGGCCTGCTGGCGAAGGTACACATCGCCAAGGCGCAGCTCCGACTCTCCGATGACCAGTACGAGGCTGTCCTCAGGGGCTTCAAGGTAGGAAGCGCGAAAGAGATGACGATCCCGCAGCTCGAGGACCTCGTGAAGTATTTCCGGCGCCTGGGATTCCGGCCGATCAGGGCTCGGTGGCTCAAGCCGCACGACGAGCGGACCACCGACGACCAGGTCATTGCCCTCTGGAAGCGGGCCCGGGAGATCGCCGCCGATCTCGATGGGGGCACGGCGCGCCTGCAGGGCCTTGTGAAAAAGATCTGCGGCGTGGAAGCGCTTGAATGGTGCCGCGACGAGGCCAGGCTCGAGCGGCTGTTGAAAGTCCTGGGTGAGATTCGGGAGAGAGGTTGAGCGATGAAAAGATCACTGAAAAAAGCACTGATAGCGTTCCTGCTTGCGGGACTTCTTTTTCCCTGCGAGGCCGCACTCTCCCTGCCGAATTCAGCGGCCAACTGGAATAGCGAGCGCATCTACTGGGCCTTTCAGCGGGCCTGGGTGAAACACGGCTGGGACGTTGCCCCCTACGGGCCGACGAAGGGCGAGTGGTGGTTCAAGAGAGACGGCAAGTGGTGCCGGTTTATTTGAAGCCATGCCGCCTGTGCGCCGAGGCGGCCATCCCGGAAGTGCGACCGGGAATATCGGCGCGCATACCTTCCCCTCCTTAGGGCCTCCGCATTGGGCGGGGGCCCGGGGGGTGGGGAAACAAGCACGGAGGATGCCATGAAAAATACGGAAGCGGCCGCAACGGACACCTGGCGGGCGAGGCTCATGACGGAGCTTTCCCGCCACGTGGGAGAGATCAACGCCATCGGGATGGCCGAGCTCTACGAGGCCGTCTACTTCAAGAGTTGGCGGCACCGGATCAACGACACGAAGCTTCTGCGAGAACTGATCACCGAGCTGCGCGACGAGGGCGTGCCCATCTGCTCGGCCTCTGCAAGCTCCGGAGGCGGATATTACCTTGCGGCGGGCGGCAGCGAGCTGACGAACTACCTCAGGCGCAACGAGATCCGGGCGTTGAAAATTTTGCAACGCAATTCCCGAATAAAGCGGATCAGCTTGCGCGAGTACTGGGGACAGATGGGACTCCGTATGGAGGGAAGCGATGCAAAAGACCTCGCCTAAAGACCTGGCCGACCGCCTTCTGACCGAGATCCGGACCCGCGCCGCCGAACTCGCTGGTCTCGAGGCCGAGGCCCAGGAGAAGATCGCGGCCATCATGGCAGAATACGAGGAGGAGCTGATCCCGTATCGCATCCTGATCGCCAGCGCCGACAAGGCTCTCACGGGCCTCATGAAAGCCGAGAAGAAAACTCTCTTCGCCGACGGCGATGTCCTGAATCTGTCCTACGGCAGCCTCATCCGCAACCAGGGCTGGAAGGTGACGATTCCGAGGGATGCCCTGGACAAGGCGGAGCAGGAGGGTTTCACTGATGTCATCAAGATCGCCAAGAGCCTCGACCGCGACGCCGTCGAGAAGTGGCCCGACGAGAAGCTCTTTCTCATCGGCGCAGAAAGAAAACCGGCGACAAAATTTTCTTACGAGGTCAAGAAGTGAAGCAGCAGGAATTCGACTGGATCGTAAAGCTCACGCCCGCTGTGGATCAGCACTGGCACGAGCTAACGGAGTTCGAGCGGCGCTTCGCCGAGGATCTCCTGGAGCGGTTTCGGCAGTGGGGCATCAAGACCCTGATCAGCCCGAAGCAGTGGGAGATTATCACGCGGATCAGCGAGAAGATTCTATAAAGGGTGCGAGGAATGGAAATGAAGAGGCCGTCCGTTGACAGGAAAAAGAGCTTCGGATACCGCAAAGGCTCGACGAATGAAGCCGTAAACTGCAAGTGGTGCAAGGACTTCCGGCTCACCTCTGCGTTGGCAGGGAGGGGGTTTTGCCGCATGTTGTTTTTTGAGAAAAACGTGGAGCATATGGTCCGCGAGGATCATCGTTGCGACAAACAAGTGACGACATACGTCCCGCCGAGGATGGGCCGATGAAATTCCACTGCCCTTTCTGCCGCAAGGAGTGCGACTACATGGATATCCAGGTGGAGAACGACGTTCACGCCATTATCAAGATGATGCCCCTGTTCGGCAAGCATGCTCACCTGGTCTCGGGTTACTGCATGCTCTTCGGCATCAGCCCTCTGAAGGTCAAGGCAAGGAAGTTCCGGCTCCTCCTCGAGGAGATGAAGGCTCTCCTGGAGCAGGAGCGGTTCACCTACCAGAAGAAGATTTACACGATCAGCGCCGCCGGCATCGTGCGGGCTCTGGACATCACCGTAAAGAAGAATTTCACCGAGCACCTGGAGAACCACAACTACCTCAAGAAGGTGATGATTGGCATTGCCGAGGAAGAGGCCAAAGAGGCCGGACGCGCGCAGGAGAAGGATCTCCGGGCGAAAGAGGCGCAACTGAAGGAAGGACGCCGTCCTGAGCCTGTCGAAGGGCGAACACACGAAAGCGACACGGCAAACCAGAAACGAGTCCAGGATTTACTGAAGGGGATCGGGGGATGATCGACTTTTTCTCCGGGGCGCTGATAGGGCTGATCGTGGGCGTACTCGTCACCTGCATGTGTGCGATTGCCCACGAGAAGAAAATAAAAATGGGCAGGGGAGAAGGATGAGCAAGCCCACCTCAACCGCGCCCCTTCTACTGGTAGGGTGGGAAGATGAGCCGCACAAGCCCCTGCCCGAGATCCGCTGCCGTCGCTGCCGGAGGCTTCTCATGAAGGGCAAGATTAAGCATGTGCAAATAAAGTGCCCGAAGTGCGGGTGGGTGCAATATTTATCCCACAGGGATTAAGCTATTGTAAACATTCTGGAAGGAACTATTTCGCATTCACATGATGAGGTTTTTCTTTCTTTTTTTTTCTTGATTTGATATGTCGGCTGCCTTGGAGGATGAAAATGAAAAAACTATATACCCTCGGATATGAGGGCTTGGATATTACCCGGTTCCTGAAAGAATTGAAGTGCATGAAGGTTGATGTCGTTGTCGACGTTAGAAGACAAACTTCCAGTAGGAGAAAGGATTTCAGCAAGAATTCTCTGGAAAACTCTCTCCTGCAAAAAGAAATCAACTATATTGATCTTCATGAACTCGGCACACCTAAAGAGGTGGGAGATTCTCTCAAGAAATCAGGTGACTACGACGCGTTCTTTGATGCTTATCGAATAGTTTTAAGGAAAAAGAACCAGGAAGTTGAACGGATCTGCGACCTGCTGAAGAAAAATAATGTGCTATTGCTTTGTTATGAACGCGATCACGATAAATGTCATAGGAAGATCATCGCTGAAGAGGTGGTGAGAAAACTCCAGAATGGCGTAATGGTTAAGCCATTGTCAGTCTGAATAGAATAAAGACGACTGATTATCTTGAAGCGGCCAGAAAAATCCGAGAATACAGAAAACATTCCTATGACGGGCCATATTGCCCATGATCAGATACGAATCTCGCCGAGGATCGAAAATATCCTGGATTATTTTCTCTCGTACCTTTTGCTCTCCATCTGGATGAGAGCACACTTTACGGTATAATTCAGCTATCTCCCAATCGAGGATACTGATCTCATGGCCGGGGCACTCTTTATCATTGCAATTAAATTTTAAGAATATATTCACTGGCAGCAATTCCAGATCCTTCTTTTCTCCGAACATACTCAATTGATTCATAATCGATCGTTTCTTCTTCTCACCTTCATCCAATTCACTTTTACTTTTCTTTGATATTTTGGAGCCGAGTATGTGCTTTGGTTTGATAATGCCTAGAGAAGTTCCTTTTTCCTCCCGCTGTTGTTGCAGATGCTCCAGAGAATCAAAAAGATTTTGTTCAGACAATACCCATTTTTTCCGCTCTCTCCATCCAGCGGTCGAAGGCATTTTCTCGCCCAGAGCAATACTGTTATCTTTTACGATATAGGTCTCGGGACGATCTTCACTGCTTTTTCGAATTTCTGCTGTGATCCACTGATATTTATCAAAGCGCTGGTCTCCTTCCAGATAACGATAAGGAACAGGATATAGTCTAACTAAGCGCTTTGATTCAGCCAATATGCCTGCGGTACAAACCGTTTCAGTATACTTCGAGCTGTATTGGGGATACGTCTTGACGCAGATCAAAATTTCTTTCTTTTCCCAGCTCATATCGCAAATCCCATACACAATCTCTGTTTATGCGAAAATATTACGGAAGCCTCATTACTCGAATAGGCCCTGAACGACCGAGCACCTCGAAAGTATTCTCGTCAATGAAATTACAGTGAAGTCCTGACGATGTCATCGCTTGCTTCAGCCCTTCGATCGATTCTAGCGGATTTTGAAACGAACCAGCATCAATTACTGTTTGGAAAATTATGATGTGATACATATCTCCATTATCTGCTACAGCATCGAATTCATCGATCCGCTTCTTTCCTGTTTTAGTGCCCATTTTCCCTACTCCCATTAATCACAAATATTGTCTCTTTCATCTCGGTATCTCCAGTAACACGCAATATAGTCAACAGGAAACATGTTTCATTCTCAATCTCTATCGCTCATCAGCAAGCCCTGCACAGGTGGTTTATAAGGCAGGACCTCAAGTACTTGCTTGATATTATATTGCGCGCTCACAACTTCATTATCATAGTCATACCTCGTTATTATTTCGACAATGGCTCTGATCGAGTCGCCGGGCCGGATATCAACATCTCTGTTTTGAAAGCTCTGAAGCCATGCGGTATCTAGAATTTTTACAGGTAGCGTTTTCTGTTCATACTTAAGTTCCCACTTTGATTCACCGAGATAATCAGGTTTTTTTACCTTCAAAATCATTTCTGCAGTGGATGTAATGATTTCTTTCGTCAAGAGATCTTCAATGGCATCAGGGATAATATAGAAGCTTAAATTAAAGGAGACCTTGTCTTCGGCTGTTGTATAAAACAATTTGTCGCCTTCTTTCAGGTGGTGCGCGGCTGACGAAAGCGTTACCAGATTCTCGATCAGTTTAGGCCGGGGAATCGGGGAGTACGTCGGAATATGCTTAATATCGGTCTCCTGCGCCAGAGTCAGGAGATCTCTTTCCAGTTCGATGATTTCGATTCTGTCACTAATTTGGGTCTTATTTTCCAGAAACTTTATAACGCGATATTTCGCTTTGACAAGATACGTCCCAACTGCCTTTTTCCAGTCCAGATTTTTCAGCGCGTCATCATCAATCTCTTTGAGTAAATACGTCAGCCATGTCCTCACGGAGCCCGCTTCGATATCTTCGAGCAGCATGACGGGTTCTATTTCTACGTCGATGGATCGAATCAGATCGCGGTCGAAAGCGCTGAAAGCCTCGATCAGCTCGGAGATCGTGCGAAATACTCTGCTCGGGGCCTCTGATCCTTTTTTAAAATCGACCTCAATGCTGAAGTCTGCTCTGAGGCTGGCGTTCATTGGACTCTCCTATCGAAAATCCAAATTTCCAGTTTGTGAAAGGTTGACTGCCGGTGCTTTTTTGATGTGTGCCGCAGTTGACGGGAGGTTTGGGAGATCAGGTTTCTTACCTGCGAATAGGTCTTCGACAGTCAGGATCTGAATTCGAGGATAGTCATTGCCGAAAAAGTCTGAATGGTAGAAATCCTTCTGCAGCGCTTCTTTCAGCATGGGCTTTGTCGGGTTCTCAAGGGTGATGAAGATGCCTATATGGGCCTTTTCTCGCTCGACGACGTGGCCCAGATCGCGGATGTCTCTAACGTCGACCTTGCCTCCTTTGACCTGGACGATCGCCTTTTTAAACTCTCCTTCCTCGTCGGAGAAGAAGAGGTAGCCATCAATACCAGTATCAGCCCCCTTCTTTTTCTCTCCATAAGGACGAGCGTTGATCATGGAGGTCACCCACCACTGGAACTGGTAACGGTTCTGGCTGAAGAGTTCCCGCGCACCGGCAAGGTCTTCAGGCTCACCAACGACAAGATAATCGCTTTTGGGATCAATGCTGAACATATTCTTTAGACGCCACTTGATTAAATTGATCGCCAGATGGGTTACATCGATGCCCATCCACTTCCTGTTCAGACGCTGGGCCAAGGAAATCGTTGTCCCGCAGCCACAGAACGGATCGAGAACGACATCTCCTTCATTGGAGGCCGAGCAAATAATTCTTTCGAGTAGCGCTTCGGGCTTTTGAGTCGGATATCCGAGGCGTTCCTGTGCTTGGGAATTTAACGGTGGTATGTCCGTCCAGACATCTCCAAGAGACTTGCCTCTTTGTTCATCCAAATATCGTTTATATCGTGGAACTGAACCGGGACTAGGTTGAACGACCAGACCCGCCTCGTATGCAGCCTGCATTCGTTCTTTTGTCCAGCGCCACACCCGGGTGACGCCCAGAAATTCATATGTCAAATTAGGGCGATCAGGACTTGGGTTGATTAGGCTCGTTAGCTGATATAGGCGGCCATCAGGATCGCGATATGAATACTTTTTCTCTGTTTTATCGTCGAGATCATAAAGCTCATATGCTTTAAAAGTTGCCTCGTTGTTCCATGTTGCCTGTTCACTTTTCTGATAGCCAAGGATGACATCATGGTTTTGTGGCAATCGCTTTGTCATGAGGCTTTTTGACGGAGTCCGAAGCCAGATGATTTCATTCCTGAAGTTCTTTGCACCTATAATCACATCCATCAGAATTTTCAGGTAATGAGAGACCGTAGGGTCGCAATGCAGGTAGATGGATCCTGAAGTTTTTAGCACCCGCCTCAGCTCCAAAAGACGGATACACATCATCGTCAGGTAGGCCATCATGTCATTGAGTCCGACGATCTGTTTGAAAGCAGACATCGTCTCGGCTACCTTGGCCGGGGCGGTGTTCATAATCTCTGTATAGGTCCTTGCGGCATCTTCCGTCCAGTGCCACGTGTCATCAAACGCAGTGATCTGAGCTTCGGAGGCCTTCCCTGTAGGCTCTTTGAAGAGAATGTTATAACTAGCTTTTGAATTGAATGGCGGGTCGAGATAGATCAGATCGACGGATTCATCAGGGACGTACTTTCTCAGGATGTCAAGGTTGTCCCCATAGTAAAGAGTGTTCTTCATGGCCCTCCTCCATGATAAAAACCCTTGACTTTGTAGCACAGTATTTGTAAAAAACAATAGACAATTCAGAGCGACTCGATCGCCTATAACAGCTCCCCCTCCGTGGGGTGAATAGAGGCTCACGAAGCCCGGTTTCCGGGGACTAACGTCCCCGGAGCCGGGCTTTTTTCGTTTTCGGACCTGGGAGTTCTCATGAACGCTTTCGAATACGCCGTTAATAAAACCCTTGGCCTTGAGGGCGGATACTCCAATGTCGCCGATGATCCGGAGACAAATTTCGGGATCACCATCGACGATTTCAACGAGGCCCTGCGGCGGGGCATCATCTCCGGGATCACGGACATTAAAGACCTGTCGATCGAGCAGGCGAAAACAATTTTCCGCATCGTGTACTGGATGGAAATGAGGCTGGGAGAGCTTTCCGACCCGGATGTCGCCGCCGAGGTGTTCGACACGGCCGTAAACATGGGTAAAAGCGCGGCAGCCGTTATCGCACAGAAAGCCTGCAACTACCTGGGTGAGCAGCTCACCGAGGACGGCGTGATGGGGCTGGAAACCCTCGGCACCCTGAACCGCTGGATCGCAAAGGACAGGCGAGCACTGTTCATCTGTCTGAATGGCTTCCAGTTCATGCGCTACGCCGCGATTGTCTCCAAGAAAGCAGGGAAGAAGAAGTTCGCGCGAGGCTGGACGAAGAGAATCCAGCAGTATGCGGAGGTGACGCCATGAAGAAGCTGTGGCTCAGGATCATCGCGATCTGCTTCCTGGCGGCCTTCCTGGCCGCTCCCGCTGCGGCATCCGACTGGCAGCCGGAGAACACCAGCGCCGAGCTGGCGTGGGTCATGTTCCACATCGCGGACTGGAGCATGACTCTGGACCTGGTGGACAAGCGGTATTACACGGAGATGAACCCGCTTCTCGGCCCGCACCCCACGCGGGGCGAGGTGAACGAGTACATGGCGGCTATTCTGGTCCTTCACCCGACTATCTCCTATCTGCTCCCGCAAAAGACAAGCCTCTACGGCGTTGAATATCACCCGAGGGCGGCGTGGCAATACATCAGCCTCGGCGCAAAAGCCACGGCGGTGGGAGTGAACCTGTCAATCGGCCTGCGGATGGGGTTTTGAGGAAGGGAAAATGATCAATCTGAAACCCGGTGACTGCTTTGTCGTGAAGACGCACTCCCCCTTTGCGGGCGCCATCAACTGGGGACAGGCCCTCTGGTCGCAGGACAATAAGGCGATCTACAACCATGCCGGGATCGTCTGCGACAAGGACGGGACCACCTTCGAGAGCCTGAAAAAAATCGGGCATTACCACATCTCGCAATACGTCGGCTGTCCGATCATGATCGTCCGCTATGAGGAAATGACCCCGGATCGCTTCGCCGCGGCCCATGAGGCCGTGAAGAAATACGATGGCATGCTCTATCCCTTCTGGCGGTTGCCGCTGCACCTTGTCAACGCTGCAAAGCTGATTCACTGGACGTTCCCGGTCTGTTCCGAGCTGATGGGAGTGATGCTGAACAAGGCGCAAATCACCTACACCACCGGCTGGGGGACCACGCCCGACTACTGGGCGGATCTCTGGCGGGAGTTCATCCGGAACGAAGCGAGGAAAGTAACGGCCGTTTTCGATGGCTTGTTGCAGGTGTGACGATGGACGATTGCGATATCGCCGCCGAGCTGCAGCAGCAGGACCGGGAGGGCGCCCTGCGGGTTGCCCTGAGAGAGGCCCATCGCAAGGAAACGGCGTTGATTATCGACGGAGAGCGCTGCTGCCTGGACTGCGAGGATTCGATTGAGCCGGAGCGGCTCACGGCCAACCCTGACGCCGTCCGGTGCGTGTCGTGTCAGGCCAGGAAGGAGAGATCATGACGCCGGATCACTGGGAGTTGGTCGGGTTTTTCTCCGGGATGCTGTCCCTCTGGGCCGGGATCATCCTCGGGGTGCAGAAGCACATGAATGAAAAATCCGTCCGGAAACTGGAGAGAGAATTCCTGGAACATTGCGCCAAGCTGCCCGTCGAATACGTTCGGAAGGAAGACCAGATCAGGCAGGAAGTTGTCATCAATGCCAAGCTTGATGCGCTGGCCGCGAAGATAGACCGCATGGGGGTGAAAGATGAGCGAGATTGATCTGGAGAAGGCCAAGCGGGAAAACCTGAGATGGCAACTCCTCGCCGCATTGAACGCAGCGCGCCCGGTTGGGGCCAGCGAGCAGATCCTGCTGACAGCGGTACGCGGCGTCATCAATGACGTCACGCAACTGCAACTGCGGCGCGAGCTCGATTATCTGGAATGCCGCAAGCTGATCCGGATCACGGGCAAGGACAGTCCTGCATGGCACGGAGAGCTGACTCGCGACGGCGTCGACGTGGTCGAATATACCGTGCCCTGCGACGCCGGAATCGCCCGTCCCTCGAAATGGTGGTGAGATGCCGAAACGACCAGCCGTACACAGCCTTCCGGAAGACGTGAAGGGCCAGTTGGATCGCCGCCTGATCGCGGGCGGATTTTCCGGTTACCAGGAGCTGGCGGACTGGCTCCGGGAGCAGGGTTTCGAGCTTTCGAGATCGGCTCTCCATCGTTATGGACAACAATTCGAGAATCGACTGGCGGCGCTCAAGATCGCCACGGAGCAGGCGCGGGCCATCACGGAGGCCGTCGGGGACGAGGAGGGCGTGATGGGCGATGCGCTGACACGGCTCGCCCAGGAGAAGGCCTTCCAGGTGCTCGTCGAGATGGAAGACGCCGGCGAAGTATCGCTTCCGAAGCTGGGACGAATGATCGCGGATCTCAATCGCACATCGATCGCCCAGAAGAAATGGATGGCCGAAATGCGGAAGAAGGCGGCTGCGGCGGCCGAGAGCGTTGTGAAGACTGCAAGACAGGGCGGCCTTTCGGACGAGAAGGCCGAGGAAATAAGGAAAAAGATCCTGGGAATTGTCTGATGACCGAAACGTCGATCCAGAACGATTTCGAGCAGGCACGCGCCGCCACGGGCGTGCTTCTGCCCTACCAGGCCCGCTGGGCGGCCGACCAGTCGCCGGTGAAGGTCATGGAAAAGTCGCGCCGCGTGGGCATCTCCTGGGCCGAGGCGGCCGAAGACACCCTCTGGGCCTCCGAGAAGGGCCAGGGCGAAAAGCGAAACGTCTGGTACGTCGGCTACAACAAGGACATGGCCCAGGAGTTCATCGGCGACTGCGCCAACTGGGCCCGGGCCTACAACCTCGCTGCCTCCGAGATGGAGGAATACGACGAGATCGATCGCGAAGAAATCGAGGGCGTCATCCAGGAAAAGAAGATCCGTTCCTTCCGGATCACCCTGCAGTCGGGCTGGACGATCACGGCGCTGTCTTCGAGGCCCACGAACCTCCGCGGCAAGCAGGGCCGCGTGATCCTCGACGAGGCCGCGTTCCACGACGATCTGGCGGGCCTCATTAAGGCCGCAATGGCGCTTCTCATCTGGGGCGGCACGGTCCGAATCATCTCCACCCATTTCGGCGACAGCAATGCCTTCAACGAGCTTGTCCAGGACATCCGGAAGGGAAAGCGAAACTACAGCCTGCACCGCGTCGATTTCGACGAGGCCCTCAAAGACGGCCTCTACAAGCGCATCTGCGAGGTCCTGCACCGCGAGTGGTCTCCCGAGGCCGAGGCGACATGGCGACAGGATGTGATCGACTCCTACGGCGAGGACGCCGACGAGGAGCTTTTCTGCATCCCGAGCCAGGGCACGGGCACGTGGCTCACCCGGGCACTCATCGAGCAGTGCATGTCCGGGGAGATCCCGGTTGTCCGCTATGAGCAGACGAGGGCCTTCGCCGAGTTGCCCGATTCCGTCCGGGCAGCCGAAGTGGCGGACTGGTGCGAGGATCATCTGCTGTCGCTTCTGGACGGCCTCGACGCACGGCGAGCCTCTTACTTCGGCGAGGACTTCGGGCGCACGGGTGATCTCACGGTGATCACGCCGCTCATCGAACAGCAAAACGCGAGCTTCCGGGCCCCCTTCGTGGTGGAGCTGCGCAACGTACCCTTCAAGCAGCAGGAGCAGATCCTGTTTTACGTCGTCGACCGGCTGCCTCGCTTCCGCTACGGGGCGCTCGATGCCCGCGGCAACGGCCAGTACCTGGCCGAAGTGGCCATGCAGCGCTACGGGACCAGCAGGATCGCCGAGGTGATGCTCACCGAGCCCTGGTACCGGGACAACATGCCCCGCTACAAGGCCGCCTTCGAGGACAAGACGATCGTGCTGCCCAAGGATGCCGACATCATCGAAGACCATCGGGCTGTGAAGGTCATCCGGGGCGTGGCACGCCTACCGGAATTGAAAACGAAGGGCCGCGATAACAAGCAGCGCCACGGCGATGCGGCAATCTCCGGGGCGCTGGCCTGGTTTGCCGCCAAGGAGATGAAGGGTGCGCAGATCGAATTCGAATCGACCGGGCGCAAGCGCGTGACGGCAGGCAACGCCATGAGCAGCTTCATGGGGACGAGGTAGAAAATGGCCGAGGACACAGCAAAACAGACCCCCGTCGTCAACGAGATCGCCACCATCGCGAAGGACATCGACATTTACGCGGGATGGCTGAATCGCCTCGAAAACCCGGACCCGGTGCTGCGCACCGAGTCTCAGGGCAAAGGCCTCCGTCTCTACGACGAGGTCGACCGCGACCCGCACGCGGGCTCGGTGCTGCAGACGCGGGCCCTGGCCGTGGTGGGCAAGGAATGGAGTGTCATCCCGGCCCAGAGCGCACGCCGTGCAGGACGTCCCGCGGCAACTTCCCAGGAACAGGTTGTCGCCGATTACGTTACCGAGGTTCTCGAAAACTGCAATTTCGATCAGGCCCGCCAGGAGCTTCTTCAGGCGATCCTCTACGGATATTTTGCGGCCGAAGTGCTTTGGCTAAAGCGCCCCGACGACAGGATCGGGATCAAGAAGCTTGTCGGCAAACACCCCCGACGATTCGTCTTCACGGCCGAGCGCGAGCTGCGACTGCTCACGCCGCAGAACATGATCGACGGCGAAGAGCTGCCCGATTGCAAGTTCATCGCCTTTACCTTCGGCGATTCCGACAACCCCTACGGCAGGGGTCTGGGCCGCAGGCTCTGGTGGCCCGTCTGGTTTAAGAAAAACGGCATCAAGTTCTGGATGGTGTTCCTGGACAAGTTCGGCATGCCCACCACCGTCGGCAAGTATCCTCCGGGAACGCTCAAGGACGAGCAGGACCGGCTCCTGGAGGCCATCGAGGCCATCCAGACGGATACGGGCATCAAGATCCCCGACTCCATGAACATCGAACTGCTGGAGGCCGCCAGGGCGGGAACCGTCACCCACGAGCAGCTCTGCGAGTACATGGATCGCCAGATCTCCAAGGCCGTCTTGGGCCAGACGGCAACCACCGAAGGGACACCGGGCAAGCTCGGCAACGAGGACGCCCAGGACGACGTGCGGCAGGACATCGTCGAGGCCGACGCGGATCTTCTCGACTCGGTGCTCAACGAAACGCTGGTGCGCTGGATCGTGGATTACAACTTCCCGGACGTGACGGACTACCCGAAGCTTATCACCCACGCAGCCCCGAAGCCGGACCTCAAGGAGCGAAGCGAGCTCGACAAGACGCTCGCCTCCGACATCGGCCTTCCCGTGGGGACGCAGTATTTTTACGAGACCTACGGCATCCCCGAGCCCGCCGAGGGCGAGGATCTGGTGAAGCCGCAGCCGAAGACGCCTGCCCTGCCGTTCGGGAAGGACGAAAAAGGCAAGGAAGCGAAGTTCGCCGAAGCCTTGCGCTTCACGCCCGATCAGGAAGCCCTGGAACGTTTCATCGCAAAGGCAACGAACGCCCCTTCGGAGATCGAACAGAAAATCATCGCCGCCGTGGAGAACGCGCAAAGCTACGAAGAAGCCATGACCGGGCTCCTGGAGCTGTACCCCGAACTTAACACAGGCGAGCTTGCGGAGCTTCTGGAGAGGGCCCTGTTCAATGCCGAGCTTTTCGGGCGCTATGCCACCGGACTGAAGGCGAAGGAGTGACATGCTGGATTTCGAGCCCCTGCCGATGGACGAGGCTGTCGAGTTTTGGCGCAACAAGGTGCCGCTCTCGCCCCGGCAGTTCGCGCAGCTTGCCGACGATGCGAAGAACCTGGCCTTTGCCGTCTCGGGAATCGCAAAGGGCGACGAACTGACGACGGTATTCGAAGCCCTGCAGCGGGCCATTGCGAAGGGCGACTCCTTCGGGGAATTCAAGAATCAAATCCGCGAGACCGTCGAGCGGCGCGGATGGACGGGGAAAAAGGCCTGGCGAGTGGACAACATCTTCCGCACCAACATTCAGACGGCGTATTCCATCGGCCGGTACCGGCAGATGACGGAAGTCGTCGAGGCGCGGCCCTACTGGCAGTACAGCGCGGTGAACGACAGCCGCACGCGCCCGACGCACCGTGCCCTGCATGGCCTCGTCTACCTGGCGGATCACCCCTTCTGGAAGACCTGGTATCCGCCCAACGGCTACAACTGCCGCTGCGGCGTGGTGACGCTTTCGAAGGCCGAGATGGAGCGCGACGGGCTCACGGCCGAAACACAGGATCCCACGGGCAAGCTCATCGAACCCATCGATCCGAAAACCGGAAATCGGATGCTTGCCCGGCTGCTCATGCCTGATCCGGGCTTTGCCCATAACCCAGGCGAGACGGTCTGGGGAGGCCTCGTGGACGCGGCAAAGCGGCCCGGTGCCTGGAAACCGTTGCCGGATCTGAAAGGCCCTGCGGATTACCGCCGCCGCGCGCTGGATAACGTGCGGCCAGCAGAGATCGCGGATTTCGACGAGACGATGCTGCTGCCCGGGGGCAAGGGAGATGCGTTCTACCAGGCCGAATTCCGTCGGCTTTACGGAGAAGAAAAGCTTCTGGCAGACGCGGCCGGAGAGCCCGTTATCCTGTCTCTGCGGTCATTTCTGGTGGACAAGTCGCCCGGTGCAAGCGAGCAATGGAAGTTTTCGAAAAGAGGCCACGGCGAGAGCATCTCGCTGCTGGAGAAAATGATCCTGGAGCCCTACGAGATTTGGCTTGTGCCGCAGGTGAGTGAGGCGGGGCGGACCAGGCTGGCGAAGCGCTACGTAGGCCTCTGGAAGACGGCGGACAGGCAAAGGATCGCGGGGCTTTCCGTGTACGAATCGGCAGATGGAGTCTTCCAGGAAGTAACGCATTTTGTGCCGCTGAAGAGAAAAACGAACGAGCCGGATTTGTCCTACGCGGAGAAACAGAGGGAGGGGTTGCTGCTCTACGGCAAAGGGAAATAACCAATTCGGCTCACGAACCGGCCGCCTGCGACTGTTCAGACCAAGGTGGCCCCCCTACGCCGCTGACGTTCCCTCTGCTGGGAAAACAGAATAACCCGGAAAGGCCGGTAAAGGCAAGCGGAATATGCAAATCACGGTCTCCATCGACGACAGCGGAGTCAAATCGATGCTCTCTCTCATCCAGGCGAGGACGGGAAACCTGACGCCGGCCATGAAGAGCATCGGCGAGATTGTCCGTACCTCGGTGGAGCGCAACTTTGCCGCCCAGGGACGGCCCGCGAAGTGGTCTCCCTCGAAGCGCGTTCAAGCTACAGGAGGAGAGACATTGAGCCTGACAGGCAGGCTCCGCCGGTCTTTCACTGTGAAAGCCTCGGCCACCCGCGCCGAGGTGGGCACCAACGTGGTCTACGCGGCGATCCACCAGATGGGGGGTAAGGCGGGCCGAGGCGGCAAGGTCACGATTCCCGCGAGGCCCTTCATGCTGGTGCAGGAAGAGGACTGGCGCGAGATCGAGAGGCAACTGGGCGAATACGTCACAGGAGGGCGATCATGATCGAATTCAACGGCTTCGACGGCTGGATCCCGATTTTTCAGGCTGGAAAGCAGATCGATGGAAACGGGCGCCAGTGGGACGGTGACGGGCTCATCGAGAAAGCCCTGAGAACCTTCGACACGGCGAAACACGAACCGCCGCTGGTTGTCGGTCATCCCCGGCACGATGCCCCGGCTTTCGGCTGGGTCGAGGGACTCAAGCGCGAGGGCGATCTGCTGATGGCGAAGTTCAGGGACGTCGTGCCGGAATTCACGGAGGCCGTGAAAAAGGGCCTCTACAAGAAGCGCTCGGCTGCTTTCTACCCTGACGGGAGCCTGCGCCACGTAGGCTTTCTGGGCGCGACCATTCCGGCCGTGAAAGGGCTGGCCGATGTGTCCTTCGCCGAGGGAGAAGCAGCGAGCTTCGAGTTTTCGGAAGAGGTGTCGAGACCCATCGAGGCGCTCGGTGCGGAACATAAAACACAGCCTGAAAAGGAGGTCAACATGAAGTTCAAGGAATGGTTCAAGGGCGTCATGGAGAAGGTCATGGCCGAGATCCCGGACGACGGGCCGGCGCCCGCCGCGAGCGGCACCTTCTCCGAGGCGGACCTGGAAAAGGCGAAACGGGAAGCCGCCGACGAGGCGACAAGGAAGGAACGGGAAAAGGTGACTGCAGAGTTCGCCGAAAAGGAGCGCAGAGGCCTCCAGGAGCGACGCAGGGGCGAGGTCTCCTCCTGGTGCGCCTCGATGGTGGCCCAGGGCCGGTTGACGCCCGCCCTGATCAAATTCGGCGTTCCGGAGATGCTTCTGGCCTTCACCGAGAAGGAAGATGTCATCGAGTTCGGCGAGGCCAAAGACAAGGCGACTCATTACGATCGCTTCAAGGCGCTCTTCGAGAAGGAGCTTCCGAAGCTCATCGAATTCGGCGAGATCGCCACGCGGGACAAGGACGTGAAAGCCGGAGAAAAGCGGGAAACGCTCATCACCGAGTTTATGGAGAAAAACAAGGACAAAAGCTATCGAGAGGCCGTGCTCGCCGTGTCGAAGGAGCACCCGGACCTCTTCCGAAAGGAGGAATGACACATGATCGGACAGACCAGCGGAATCGAGAAAAGCGTCAAGGCGGGTGCCGCGATCACGGCCTACACGGTCGCGAAATTCGGCTCCGATGACGATACCATGAACCCGGCGGCGGCCAACACGGACCTGCTAGTGGGCATCTTCCAGCACGACGCCGTAAGCGGCGCCGAGGTGCGGGTGATGCTCGACGGGATCAGCCGCTTGAAGCTTGGTACCGGCGGCATTACCCGCGGCGCTCTCATTACCGTGGACGCCTCGGGCCAGGGCATCGCCCTTTCGGGTGCGGCCGGCACCAATGTCCAGTCCATCGGCATTGCGATGGCCTCGGGCGCGGCCGGAGACATCGTCCCCGTACTGATCGCCCCCAGCAGGCCTCAGCAGTAACCCCCAAACGCCTTCGACCGCGCCTCCTCGGGTAAGAGAGGCGCGGCGGGAAAGGAGAAAAAACATGCCCGAACCCAGAACGATGCACGTCGATGCGGTGCTGACGAACCTCTCGATCCAGTACCGGAACAATATCATGATCTGGCCTCTCCTGATGCCGGAGATCAAGGTCGGAAAGCGTTCCGACAAGTTCACCAAGTACAACAAGGAGGACTCCTACCGGCTGGTGGACGACAAGATCGGCCCCAAGAGCCTTCCCAACGAAGTCGACTGGGGAACCTCGACGGACAACTACTCCGTCAAGGATCACGCCCTGGGCGACTGGCTCCCGCAGGAGACGATCGACAACTCCGACAACCCCGTCCATCCCGAGGTGGACACCAACGATTTCCTGAACCTGCTCCTCGACGTTGCCCAGGAGAAGCGTGTCGCAGACCTGATATTCGCTGCCGGAACCTACCCTTCAGGCAACAAGGTCCAGCTCTCGGGCACCGGCCAGTGGGGCCAGTCGGCCGACGACCCCATCGGCAATATCCTCACGGCCATCGAGACCTGCTTCGTGCGGGCCAACACGATCGTCATGGGCTCCGATGTCTGGATGATTTTCCGCAAACTACCTGAGGTGCTTGACGCCGTGAAGGGATCGACCCGGTATCAGGGATCGCCGGGCGGCCTTGCGACGGTCGATGAGTGCAAGGGCCTCTTCGAAGTCGAGAACTGGCTCGTGGGCCGCAGCCGCTACATCAGCTCGAAGGAAGGCCAGACGGCCACCTACGCCCGGCTCTGGGGCAAGCAATGCGCGGCGCTCTACGTCGAGAAAAACCCCGGAGTCCGCTCCATCACCTTCGGCGGCACCTTCGTGGAGACCCGAAGGATGACCATGCGAGATTTCGATCCGAAGCGCGGTATCAAGGGCGCCCACTACATCAAGACGGCCTGGAACTCCGACGAGAAGATCATCGCCTCCGACCTGGGATATTACATCCAGGACGCCGTGGCGTAACACAACCCTCCTCCCTGCTTTCCCTCTCCCCTTGCGGGAGAGGGCGGGGTGAGGGGGATTGATAGCTGAAAGGAGAAAAACCGATGCCCGCATACATCGTGAAAGACACGCACATCCTGCACGGCAGAAAAGGCGAGAAGGAAGCGACGCTCTACGCCCCCGGCGACGAAATCGAGCTCACCGAGAAAGAGGCCGCCGCGCTGGGCGCTTCCGTGGAGCCAAGGGCCGGAAAGGCCAAGAAGGAATAGGAGGCAGGCCATGAAGAAGAAAGAAGCTCTTATCCTGATTCAGATCCTGCTGGTGATCCTAGTCATCGTTGCGCTGGCCGTCCATGCCGACGCCGGAACGAAGACGCTGGAGTTCGCCTGGGAGCAGCCCGCGGCGGACACGCAGAAATCTGATTTCGGCGGCTGGAAATTATACCGGCAAAACGGTGCTGCGTGGGACCTGGTGGCCACGATCCCCTATGCCGGGGCACAACAGCAGACCTATACGGCACAGCAGTCCCTGCAGGCCCCTGACGCGGCCGAAACGGCAATGACATTTGCCCTTACGGCTTACGACAAGAGCGGAAACGAGAGCGCCCGGTCCAATACCGTGACCACCGTGATCGACTTTCTGGCCCCGGCGATCCCGATCAATCTGAAGATCACCGTCGTGCCGGCGATGTGAGGAAACCAAGATGGCCTACTGCACGCTCGACGACATCAAGAAGCTCCTTCCCGAGGAGGCCCTCGTCCAGCTTACCGACGATGAGGGCGCAGGCTCGATCAACCCTGCCCGCGTGACCGAGGCTATTGCCCAGGCCGATGCTGACATCGACTCGTACTGCGCGGCGCGATACGACCTGCCCTTTTCTCCCATACCGGCCGTGGTGAAGAAGCTCTCCGTCGATATCGCCATCTACAACCTCTACTCGCGCCTCGTCGAGGAGATTCCCGAGACGAGAGCCGAGCGGTACAAAAACGCCGTGCGCATGCTGGAGGGAATCGCGAAGGGAACCATCACCATCGGCGCCGCGACGACACCCGCGGCGGCCGACGAACAGGGCGGCCCCGAAGCAACGAAATCGGCGACAGATCGCACCTTCACAAAGACGACGATGGAGGGCTACTGATGATCAAGGAATGTCAGGATCTCATCATCGAGCGGCTCGAAACGATCGCGAGTGTGGCCGGAGTGGAGGCCTGGCAGGGCGACATCGAGGCGCTGGCGGGAAAGCCGCAACGGCTCCCGGCCCTCATGGTGATCTACGAAGGATGCACGTTCGCCGAAAAGAAGGTCATCGGTGCAAACCAGGTCCACGCCGAGAAGAGCTGGCTTGTGGTACTGCTGCACAAGGATCTTCGCGGGCCGAAGGCCGCCCTGGAGGGCTGCTACGGGATCATCGAGGCCGTGCGGCAGGCGCTCATCGGCTTTGAGGTGGCCCCCCACGGCCACCTGATGCCCGTCTCCGAGGAACTCGTGTTTGAAAAGAACGGCCTCTACATCTACGGCCTGAAATACCGCATGACGGTCACCGTCACTAACAGCTAGCAAGCAGAAGGAGGACGCAGCATGGGTCAGCAGAAAGGCGCAAACGTCAAAATCCAGATTGACACCGAGACCACGTTCAAGGCCACGCCGGGGTCCCCTGATGGACTTTACTTGCCTTTCGTGTCTGAGAGCGTTCGGTCTTCGCAGAACCTCAATGACTCTCGTACCATCAGGTCATCGAGAAATCCGTCCATGCCCTCCGCGGGGAAGATTGATGTCGCGGGAGACGTCAGCTTCGAGTGGTCGTGGGTATATGGACGTATCCTGAAGCACATCTTCGGAGGTGCAGCCACGACGGGGGCAGGCCCTTACACGCACACATTCACCATCGGCGCCCTGCCTGCAGGTATGGTCATAGAGAAGTATTTCCCGGACATTACGGCGACGAACAAATATCAGGTTTTCAACGGGTGCAAAATCAATCAATTCAGGCTCTCCTGCGGTACCGAGGGCATGATTGACGCGTCCATCTCCGTCATGGGGGCAAAGGAAACGGCAGCAGCGGCGTCCATCGACGCAACGCCCCGTGACCTTGGCCACTATGCCTTTGACGCGTTCAAGGCGGTCATCAACGAGGGCGGGTCGGCCCTCGGGTATGCGACTAAACTGGACCTGGTTTTTGAAAACAACCTGGACCCGAATGCCTTCGTTATTGACGGAACGGGCCAGCGGTACTCTCTCTCCGAGGGGCAGTCGAAGGTTTCTGGAACCCTGACAGCAATCTTCGAGAGCATGACCCTCTATGATTTAGCGGTAGCAGGCACAGAGAGAGCACTGAGTATCGAGTTTTCCCGTGGAACCGGGGCAGGCACGGTCGGAAATGAGAAATGCACCTTCTTGATCGACGAGCTTCGGTATCGTCGGCAGGGGCCGATTGTGCAAGGTCCGACGGGACTTCTGGTCGAGCTGCCCTTTGTGGGCTACTACGGGGATGACGCAGACGCCTCTGCCCTGCGATGCGTCGTGATGTGCGCCGAGACGGGGGCGAACTTCTTATAGACCACGGGGAGGAGAGAAGGAGAACATGGATAAGATTGGATACACCTTTGAAGGCAAAGGGTACTATCAGCGAAAACTTTTAATAGGACAACTCAAGCAACTCGTGGACGCGATGCAGGGCGTCAAGCTTCGGTTCGATGACCCTGCATCGCTCATATTCTCTCTGGGAGACAGGCTCCCGTTGGCTCTTGCGGCCGTTCTTATCCCTGAAGGGGTAGAACCCCAGGACAAGGACGTGAACGCTGTCGCAAAAGAACTTTCCTTTCTCATGACCCCCGAAGATGTCATGGCGGTCATCGACGATTTTTTTTCCTTGAACGAACCCTATTCACTGTTGACCCGGTTCACGCAGATGTCAAAGGCCGTGGCAGTGCGCCTGCAGAGTCAGAGTCAGGATGGGTCGATGAACTCGTCACCGTCCTCGCCGGGGGTGATATTACCCGACGCGACAGCATCCTCTGGGGCTTCACGCTAGACGACGCCAAACCGTTCTTTGAGTACCGGAAGCGAGACTTACTTTTCAGGGAGGCTGTCATTGCCTTTCTGACGGGCGGGGGTGACAAGGAACAAGCCCCTGAAGAAGAAAGATTCTGTGCATCCTGCCGGAAGGCGGGGCTGAACAAAAACTGCGACACCTGCGACAAGAAGGTTCAGATTCATGTCGAAACAGGAAGAACTGAAACTCATCATCAGCGCCGTTGATCAGGCCACTACGGCCATCAAGGGAGTCGGCGACTCCGTGAACTGGCTCGGTGGGACCGTCACGAAAGCGTCCATGCAGTTCAACGCCATCGGCCAGGCTGCGCAGGCGGCGTTCCAGGGCATCAATGCCGCTTTCAAGCAGGTTGTGGACGCCGTCGAAGGGTTCAATCTGGCCGTCATTCAGTCGGCGGCCCTTGTCACGGGCATGATGGTGAATGATGACCGGTCTCTCGCTGATAGGTACAAAGAGGCGAAGGAGTATGCGACAGCGCTGCAGAAGGTGCTTGAACAGATCGACAAAGACACCCTTCTGACCGCCCGCGATCTCGGCACCATGACGATGGAGATGCAGAAGCAGAACGTCCTGCTTGATGTCACGAACCAGAAGCAGATTGAGGCGTTCACGACCATCGCCAATGCTGTTGCGGTCATCTCGACGGGCTACCCCAACAAAGAGGTCCAGATCCGGCAGGAAATTCGCGCTCTCCTGCAAGGCCAGGCGCGGTCCACGGACGCCCTCGGATCCATGCTGAAGGCGCAGATACCTGACCTCGAAAGACAGATCGCTCTCCACAAGGAGCAAGGAGACCTCATTGAGTACCTCGCGAGTGCCCTTCAGGGCTTCTCTGCCGCCACGGAGGATATTAACGGCACATGGGAAGCCATGAAAACGACCTTCGAAACTATCGCTCGGCAGACGCTCCGCGGGGCCATGAGCGAGGCTTTCTCTGAGATGCTCCAAGTCATGAAGAAAATCTCTGAGTGGGTCACGGAAAACAAAGAGCAGATTGCGGAGGAACTCGGCCGGGCATGGGGAATCATTCGTGGCCTGTTGATAGGCGTATGGGACATCCTCGTTATCATGACACCGGTCTGGGAAGTGATCGGGGGTATCGTCCGAGACATCTTCAGGGCCGTGGAGTGGATTGCCACTGTCGGTCTCCCGAAATGGGTCGATTCTCTGCGCCTTGCCGTCAAGGACGCCGCGGACTTGTTCAGATGGATGGGCAAGATATTTGAAGGGGCTGGTGATGGAGACTATGGCGGGGTCATGCCTTATACCCCGCCGGAAACGCCCGGGGCAACGCAGGCAGACTTTCAGAATCTTGACGGGGGGAAAGTCCCGTCAACTCCGAAAACCAAGAAAATTCCCAATGAGGATATGCTCAAAAAGCAAGAAGAATGGCGAAAAGTAAAGCTCCAACTGGAGAGCGCCCTTCTCAAAGAAGAAGCAGACTCGACCTACTGGAAGAAGGTCACCGAGATTGAGCAGAAGTATCGCTCCATCATGGAGGACAAGAAGTGGCAGGGAGTCCCGGGCATCAAGTCCTATATGGAGACATGGCGTAAGGGAATGCTGGACGAAAACGAGAAGGATTTTGAAAAGAAGTCATATGCCAACGCTGTCAAAATAGCGAGCGAAGTCGAGAAGCAACTCGTGGAGGAAGCCGTGAGGACATTGCAGAGCCTCAAGGAGAACTCCGACCAATACTACCAAGAAGAAATGGAAATGGCCAACCGGCGATATCAGCGCGCGGAGATCTCCGAGCAGCAGATGGTCGACCGGCAGCTTGAGCTGGCTGAAGAACGAAAGGACGCCGAACTTGAATATCAGAGCGCTCTCGAGATTCGTTACGGGCGCGGGGAGCTGGCATGGGAGAAATACAATCAGCTCATCCGGCAGAGCGACAAGGAACTGGCCAAGTTAAAGCTCTCCATCGAGGACCTCGCCTATAAGTCCCAAGAATTAAGCACCGGCTTCGAGGGCGGGTGGATGAAAGGCTGGGAACAGTACGGACAGGACCTCAACAATATGTATCGCCGGGGTGTTGACTCTGCAACTCAAGCAGCAAAAGGTATGGAGGGTGCCTTCAAGACGTTCTTCTTTGACGTGATGACACTCAATTTCAAGAGTTTCGGAGACCTCATGACCAAGTTCGTGAAGTCGATGACTGACGTGTTTGCGAACTTTCTCTCAACCGAGCTTTCAAAGATGGTCATGGGAAGCGGCTCTGGCGGGTTCGGTATGATCGGTTCACTTCTCGGAAAACTCGGCGGGTTTATCGGCCTTGGAGAGGGAGAGACCACGACGGCAGCAGTGAGCACCGCCGCCGGATACGGCGGGGGATATTTCACCCCCTTCACGGCGATGTCGTTCCATTCAGGTGGCATTGTGGGGCTAACGAGACCGGGATGGGCGACAGTGAACCCTGCCGTGTTTAATAACGCTCCACGGCTTCATGGAGGACTAGCGGCAGATGAATTCCCGGCCGTCCTGCAGACCGGGGAGGCCGTAATTCCTCGAGGTGGCGTTGGAGGGAGCAGCACCTACATCGTCATCAATGCCGTGGACAGCAAGAGCTTCGATGATATGTGCCGAAGGAACCCAAACGCAATCGTGAAGCAGGCCACGAAAGCCTTGCAGAACAATCAGACCCGTTCGCAGTGGAACTCATACCTGAGGTGAGAAATGGCAGTATTCCCTGCAGTCCAGCCCTCTTACGGGACGATCATTGACCCGACGTGGAGAACACAGATCTCCGGGTTTGACACAGGATCGGAGCAGAGAATGTCCAAGCGCCAATTTCCCATCTTTGACTTCAAATTAAAGCTTCCGAAGCTGTCCAAGGCTGACGCAACCCTGATCTGGGCATTCTACAATGCCCGGAGGGGAGCCTATGAGGCATTCTATATCTTTGCACCCGAGAGCGACGACTACGTCGGGCTATTCGTGGCCGAGGGGGATGCAACCCGCACCACGTTTGACCTTCCCGGGAAGTCCACCTCAACCCGGACCCTCTACAGGAACGGGGCAGTCCAATCATCCGGGTTTTCATACCTCACGGGTGGCGGACAGGGAAGCGCAGACAGAGTGCAGTTCACGGTCGCGCCGGCCGTCGGGGACATCATCAGCATCGACATGACCTGCATCCTCAGGGTGAAGGCTCGATTTAAGGAAGACCGGCTCCCGAAAGAGTATTTCGACTTCATGCTTTACACCTTCGGCATCGACTTGAAGGGATTACCGGGAGAATGAGAAACGTCAACTCAAATATAGTGACTGCCTGGGAAGGCAAGCAGTTCACGGAATTCTGGCTTCTCGAATTCCAGTTTTCCCAGACGCATAGATTTACGGACTTTGATCGAGCCATCATGAACGGTGCAGACAGGTTTGCGCCGCGCGATTTCACGGTTAGTTCTATCCGGATGGCAGCAGGGTTGAGCGTCGATTCCGTGCGACTTGAAATGTCCAACGCTGATGCCATGATTTCATCACTCCTGCAGAATGAAGATTGCCGGTTTAAAACCGTGCTCGTCCGGTGCGGCGTTCTCGTGGGCTGGACCGTCTATACCCATCTGATATTCCAGGGGCTTCTTGCAGAGTGGGACTCGACGGAGCGGGACGTTGACGTTGAAGTGGTCAATGAGTTCTACCTGTGGAAGAAGCGTTCCTTGCGAGTTGTGTCGCCTTCCTGCCCGTGGCCATTCAAGCAATTGGAGTGTGCCTATGCGGGAGCACAATCATGGTGCGACCAAAGCTACGAGCGCTGCGTGACGCTTACGAACAAGGATAATTTCGGCGGCGACCGCTTCGCCCCCTCGACGGCAGAGAAGCAAATATGGTGGGGCCGGGTAAAAGCATGACGCTCGCAGATGTCATCAAGAAAGTGTTGGGCAAGCCATTCAAGGAGGGCGGGACCACCGACGCAGGGTATGACTGCATCGGCCTGTGCTGGAAGATTGCCAAGGAGATGGGCAAGGACATTCCTGATGAATGGGCCGGATACAAGGTCGGCGACGAGACATATGCCCGCCTTGAGGGAAGCGAGCTTCTTCGGGAGCTTCTTGGCTTCTTTGCGGCTGTCGGAGAGCCGGTACCAACAGACTTCATCGTCGCCGGAGATTGGATTCTCTGTAAATCGACACTGGTTCCCGAGACGTATTTCCCGGCCGTCTATGGCGGCAACGGGAACTTCATCGCCTCCTATCGAGGCACAACGGGCGTCAGGGTATATTCATTGAGGGGCGTTGGGGTAGAAGTCGTAAGGGCCGTGAGGTTACGAGATGGGCATTGACCCTATCAGCATCTCTATTGAAGCCATGATCTTCTCGGCATTTGCGTCGATGGCCGTGAATTTTGCCCTTCAGGGGATGCAGGAAATCAATCAACGGCAGAGCATGAGAGATGCGATGCAGGCCATGAAGGACGGCGCTCGGGGCCACATGATAAACCTCCGGGAGCCTCTCCATGAGGTGCCGCTGGTCTATGGCAGGATCAAGGTCGGCATCAACAAGGTCTTCGTCGGCGTGAGCGGGAACAACAACGACTACCTGCACATCATCGGCAACCTGGGAGAGGGGCCGATCGAGGGACTTGCCACCGAAGACAAGAATTCGCAGGACCCGACGCAGGTGGACTGCCTCTTTATCGACGACAAGCGATGGGACGAGTGGGGCCCTGACTATATCCACTACGAGATTTTCACCGGCACGCCCACGCAGGGCTATTGCACCACCCTGCACGATGCCGTCCCGGAGTGGCAGGAAAACAAGCGCTACACGGCCTACATCTACATCCGCATCAAATACGACCTGAACAAGTTTCAGGGCGAGCCGAACGTCACCGCGATCCTCAAAGGGCTGAAGGTCCGTGACCCGCGCACCACGTCGACCGGCTCTGTATCCCTCGCGAATATGAGGCTGTCGCTCGTCAATGGAGCTGCTTTTGTGGATTTCGGCGTGGCGAATGTCCTGACCGGGAACCTCGGATCCAAGCTTACGGTCACCGACTCTGCTGGGAAAAAGGCCACCGGCTGGATCAAGGCAGCAGGGACGGGCGAGACGTACGGGAGTGAGCTCCTCTCCGCGTGGAACAACGGGTCTGTTTATCCGTATGAAACCTTTGTTGCTTCGGGGGGCTCAATCACGAATGCCATCAATACGGGATCCGGGAACGGCATGGGGCAGACGTATTCGAATACCATGTCCTTGTCTTCCGGGGCATTGTATCGCGGCACCTTGACATTTTCGCTGACGAGCGGCGGTCCCACAAGAATGTATATTGGGCAGAACAACTCCGGAAATGTCACAAATTCTTCGCAGTGGCCTCCAGACTTAGTGAATGGTGCCTGTGCAGGATACATAACGGCAAAGGCAGCGCATGATGTTTTCTGTCTGCATTCTTGGGCGGCGACGCAATATGGCGCGTCCTCGATGTCGTTGAAACAGGTCACGGCCCCTTCTTCTACGGGCGTGACTATCGTTTCGTCCCAGGGCGGCGCGACGCGCAACTGGGAATCCGTCGAGAATGGATTCAATTTCAATGATTCGGCCGGATACACCTATGAACTCGCATATCAAGAGCTGTGGTCTGAAAACCCGGCCCTGATCCTGCGGGACATGCTAACTCGTCCATCGACCCGCGGGGGCATGGGAATCTCCACCGCGAGGATTGATGACACTTCTTTCGGGGCAGCCGCGACGTATTGCGACACGAAGGGCTGGAAGGCCAACGCCGACATCAGGAAGAACACGGCCATTTGCGACAACCTCATCCTCATTGAGAACACCTTCCGCGGCAGGGTGATTTTCTCGGAAACCCGGATGGAATTGCGCTACATGGACCTCAATTATGAGACCCCCGTTGTCCCTGCGATACGGGACTTTATCGAGGTAGGGGGAGTGTCGAGCCTGCGGTACCGTGAGCCGAACATCATTAATGTCCCCAACTGCATGAAGGCAGAGTGGATTTCGCCTACCCAACTGTGGCAGGTCACCCCATACATTCACCCGGATACAGTCGCCATTGCCGCAGAAGGAGATTACCGGGAAGGGTTCATCGACCTGACTTGCGTTACGGACTTCTCTCTTGTCCAGAAGCTCGTCGTTTCAGAATTGGAGCGCCGGAGGCATAGCCGAGAGGCATCTTTCATTGTAGGACGGGAATATCAGCAACTTGAGCCGTATGACGTCATCCCCTTGACGAGCAACTTCTATGGATGGGACGAGAAGCTGTTCCGAGTCACAAGCGCGGAAGTAGGGCAAGACGGTTCCGTGTCTATCACTGCGGCCGAAGAGTTCTCGTTCTTCTATGACGATGATTATGACATGGCCACAGAGGCGTTCCATACCACGAACGTCCCGAGCTACCTGGATACGGTCCCTTCAGTGATGAATGTCGCGATCTCCGAGGAGCTGTACGTCTACGGCGGCAGGACATTCACGCGCCTGAAGGTCGATTTCGACCCGCCCTCCAATTACCCTTGGTACAAACACACGGAAATCTGGGTGAAAATCGGAAGCGACCCATACAAGTTCGAGACCATCTCAACCTCAGATTTCGTCCTTGACCCCGTTCAGGAAGGACAGACGTACCAAGTCAAAATGGTCAATGTGAGCATCTTCGAGACGAAGCAAGCGCAGTCAGCGGCCTACTCGGTGAGTCATCCCGTGGTGGGCAAGACCTCGGCCCCGTCGGCGCCCTCCAGCGTCGTCGCGATCCCCACGGGAGACACCGTCCAGGTCATCGCGCCGGACGTCAACGAGCCGGACCTCGTCGGCTGGGAGCTACGCCTGGGGTCGTCGTGGGACGCGGCGATCTTCCTCGCCCTGGGCAACAACGGGCAGTTCTTCCTCACGGGATTCAGGCCCGGGACGCACACCTTCTGGGTCGCACCTAAGAACAACCGGGGCTATTACTCGGCCACGAAGCGCTCATCGGTATGCCAGGTTCTCTACCCGCCCGGCTACACGGACAAAGCGACCTGGTCCTGGGACTTCCGGACTGGGAACCATGACGGTACCGTCTACGATTACGTCAACGGTGCCTATATCCTGAAGGTGTCCCGGGGCAATATCGCCAGGAATGGGGCCTTTGAATCGAACATCAATGAGTGGACGGCAAGCAACGCGACCCTTTCTCATTATGCCCCTGACACCGCAATCACCGTGGTCGCGACGCAATCTGATGGAGCTGCCTATCAAGACCAGTACGTTAAGGCTGGACGAGCATATGACCTGAAGTTCAAGTATGCAAACGTAGCTGGTGACCGGGCCAGATATTCCGTCTATGACCTGACGAACGGCGCATACATCATCAACCCGACGACGCTCGCCGACTCTTCTTCCTGGTCTGCGCTGCAGACGTTCTCCTTCACTTCCCCTGCGGGCTGCAAGCAGGTACGATATGCGCTCCGCGCCCTGAACGCAACGGACCAAGTCTATTTTCATGACGTCCAGCTCGTAGACAACGCTAACTCCCTCACCGGAACCTGGACATCTCCGGAATACGACTTTGCCTCCGTGGTGAAGCGCCGGGTATGGGGCGACTTCGTGACACAGGTTGTCGCGGGCAATATGTCATGGAGCGGCGTCATTCCTGCACCCCTGACCTGGAACGATGTGCTATCCGGCGGGAAGCGATGGTATGAGCTCTTCACGCCCACGGCCGCCTCGAGCATCACGGGCAAGATTTACTACGGGACCGTCACCGGCAACCTGACATCCTCATTCACGAACTTCCACTTCACCGCTCCCGAGTTCGAATCCCGATACGTAAAGGCGGAGGTCTCCATCACCGACCCGGTCATGGATACGTTCCTGAACCTCGCCGTCTTAAATATGAAGGCGGCCTTCTGGCAGTAAGGAGAAACGATGAAGATTCTTGCCGACAAGGTCACGCAGACGGGTGGTGTCTACCACGCCTATGTCCTCGTCAAGGACGAGCTGACCGGGGCCGTCTATACGACCGTGCAACTGGACTGGAACCCCGCAACGGAGACGGGCAACGCATTTAAAGCGAGAGTGGCGGCTACATTAAAGCCCATCCTCGCGGGAATCAACGACGTTGAATCGAAACGGGCGACGCTCCAGACCCTCCTAGACGCCCTGGACCCGCAGAACCTGTAGGAGAACATCATGGCGCAGAACTGGACAGACGATTGTTTCAACGCTTCCAACCAGGGCCTCACGGATCTCCAGAACATGGAGAACAACATGACGTGCCTGAAGTCAAATTTCGAGGGGACCAGCGCACCGTCGAACCCGGTGAAAGGGCAGTCCTGGGTCGACTCGGCCGCGGCCGCCTACTTCAAGCTGCGTGACATGGCAAACTCCGCCTGGCAGACCGTCTGGGACTTCACCAACGACTGCATCGCCACGGGAAAGGTCAAGACGGCCTCGCTGGCCGACGGCGCTCTCTCCGCTGACTCCACGGGTCGGGCGAAAATGGCAGACCTGTTCATCACGAGCGCAAAAATAAATGACGTGGACGGCAGCAAGATCGTCTCAAACTCCATCCCGACAGCCAAGATTCAGGACAATGCCGTCTCCGGGACGAAACTGCCGAACGGGACCACATTCGCCACCGGTGCAGGCGGACTCTCAGTCCTGAGCGCGGATACGATAAGGGGATCTTCTGGTTCGACGTATGTAAAAAAGAAGGAAATCCGGGTCAAGCGTGCAGGGACATGGAGGGTATCATTTTATATTGAGGGCGCATCAAACGATCCGGGACCCGGAGACACCGTTTATGGAAGAATCTATAAGAACGGGTCTGCCTACGGGACAGAACGAGCACAAGGAGCAGACACGAGTGGAACTTGGACGGAGGATTTGACGTTTGCCGCTGATGATGACGTTCAGCTTTACTGTAAGGGGGGTGGAAGCTGCAAGTGGTTCCGGTTGAGTATTATGGACCCCATCTACGGCAGCGTGACGACGGACTAGACCGTAAATAGCAATCAAGGCCAAAGGAGGAAATCATGGCTGCTTTCGTAAAATTTCAGGACTTCGTTGAGCAGGTCGGCCGGGGGATTCATCACCTCCACGCGGCGGGGGATGTCCTCAAGGTCTATCTCAGCAACACGGCACCGAACGTGGCGACGCACGTCAAGAAGGGAGATATTGCGGAAATAACCGCACAGAACGGCTATCCGGCCGGCGGGACCGACATCCAGAACGACCTGTCCGAGTCCGGAGGCACCCTTACCGTCACGGCGGTCGATGTCGTCTTCACGGCCTCCGGCGGCTCCTTCGGCCCGTTCCGGTATGCCATCGTCTACAATGACACCGACACGAACCTTCCCGATGCCCTTGTCTGTTATTGGGATTATGGCAGCTCCATCTCATGCAATGACGGGGAGACGTTCACGGTCGACTTCGGCGCGTCCCTGTTCACGTTGACCTAAAAGGAGGAGCAAATGTCAATCGCAACGCTTGACCAATGGATAGCGGCACTGAAAGCCAAGACAGTTTACATGAAGACAGGGACCGTCACGACCGTTGCGAACATCCCGTTTACCATGTTTGATATGGCCGGGGATCCTGGGGCTGGCTCGCTGTCCGCTGGCAATACGGCAAATGGGATTGTTCCTACCGACGCACTCGCTGGATATCCCATCATTTATGCTCCGAGCGGGTCTGTATATCTTTCGGGAGTGACGTTCACCAACACCGTCGCCTGTCAACTAGCCATTTACGACAGGGTATTTTCCTGTGGAGCATACGCCTATAACGCCGACACAACCCTGGCGTCCGTTCCCAGCTATTCTGGAAGGATTCCCGGAGCAAACTATTCCGGCCTTGAACTGTGGGCCGAAACGGTAACTGCCTTCACGGGCAACCCATCCTTCCAGGTCAACTATCTGGACGAGGGCGGCGCAGCCGGTGACACTGGCGTGGTTGGCTCCGGGGCCGCGCTGACGATCCGCAGAATGTTCCAGCTTCCACTGGCATCCGGGGACAGCGGCATTCAGGGAATCACCCGCGTAAGGTGCACGGTTGCATCTGCGGGGACATTCAACATCAACGTCCTTCGCCCGCTATGGAGGGGCCGTGTTCCCTTGGCAAACTTCTCCGACGTACACGACATGCTGCGCGTCGGAATGCCGCAGATATACAACGACAGCGCGCTGTTCGTGGTCATTTGGGCCGACAGCACATCCTCGGCACTGCCCTGGATTATGATGGACATTGCGAGTGCGTAATGGCTAGTAGCCTCTTCCGACAAAATCCGAGCACGAGACTGCGTGCAATCAATTTCGCCAACGCGGCTCCGAACGCCGTTGCTGACGATATTTGCAATGGATTCTTCGAGGTTTCGTCTGGAGGAAACAATTACGTACTGACGGCGGACGCGGGCTCCTTCGCGTTATCCGGGACGCCTGCCGGATTGAACAAGGGCCGAAGGATGACGGCCGATCCCGGCAGTTTCGCGGAAACTGGCACTGACGCCGGGTTGAAACGGGCGGCAAAGATTGTCGCTGCACCGGGGGCTTTCAACGAAACAGGAACGGCAGCAACGCTCAAGAAGGGCAGCAAGGTTGTCGCCGACGTGGGGTCTTTCGCGCTCACCGGAACAGCCGCCGGATTAAACAAGGGCCGCAGGATGGTCGCCGATTCCGGCACATTCAGCCAGACGGGCACGGCCGTGACACTCAGAAAGACATCCCGCCTTGTCGCGGATCCGGGCACATTCACGGAAACCGGGACGGACGCGGGCCTGAAGAAGGGTTACAAGGTAGGCGCCGGTTTTGGCAGCTTTGCCATGACGGGCACTGCTGCAACGTTCAGGAAGGGCTACGGAGTATTCGCGTCGACTGGGTCATTCGCGCTGACGGGGACGGCGGCCAATTTCAGGCGCACTTACGTTGTAAAGGCAGACCTAGGGGCATTCACGGAAACAGGAGCGACAGCCACACTCAAGAAGGCCAGCAAGGTCTCTGCCGGCGCCGGATCATTCTCCCTGGCCGGCCAGGCCGCAGGCCTGAAAAAGGGATTCAGGATTGCTGCGGCGGCTGCTTCGTTCACCCTGCCAGGCACCGCAACCGGGTTAAGGAAAACATGCGTCGTCAAGGCCGCTGCCGGGTCCTACATCCTGGCCGGACAGCCCGTGAGCCTGATTTATACTCCAGCCGAGACGTTCAAATTGGCAAAGGTGTCATTTAGCGGGAAGGTGGCTTCGGTGGGCGGGCGCGCAAAGTCGGCGGCTGCATCGGTCGCCATGAAGAAAGCGGGCATGGACGGAGCATTGAAGCGGCCACAAGCTGACGCAGAAGCGTCCGGCCCAGGCGTTGATTTCGAGCCACTCTAGGAGATCAGCATGGAAATCGTAAACGAAAAAAGTACCAGCGTTGTGACCCTGACATTCCGGGACGAAAGCGGAGCACTGGTGACCCCATCCGGCGGAACCTACCGGATCGACGATGCGGCCTTGGGAACGGAGATCAAAGCCGATACCCCTTTCACACCAGTGGACTCGAGCCACGACATCACGATCACCAGTACGGAAAACCGCATCCTGGATGCTACCCGTAACGTGGAAGAGCGCATCGTGACGGTCTCTTTCACCTACGGGGCAGGCAAGAATGGAAACAGCGAGTACCGCTACTCAGTGAAGAACCTGACGAAAATCAGTTAACAGAAACGCGGACAGTATTCCAGGGAGCTCTGACCCTCCCCAGACCCTGTGAGGACACAGGACGGGATAACCCGCTACCATCCGCTTTCCGAACGGCGTGAACCTTAGCAGGGTCGTCCCGAAAAATCAATCTCGGGGGGGTCATTGTATGAAAAGCTTCCTGTCTTACATGGGTGGAAAATCGCTTCTGGCCGGCAAAATCGTCTCCAAGATGCCCGAGCACACCTGCTATTGCGAGGTCTTCGCCGGCGCGGCCTGGCTGCTCTTCAGGAAGGAGGAATCGAAGGTTGAGATCATCAACGACATCAATACTGACCTGGTCACGCTCTACCGGGTGGTCAAGCATCACCTCGAGGAGTTCATCCGGTACCTGAAGTGGATCCTGGTGGCCAGGGACGAGTTCGAGCGCTTCAAGGCGGAGAATCCTGAGACCCTGACGGACATTCAGCGGGCCGTGCGCTTTTATTACCTGCTGAAGACGGGATACGCGAGCCGGATTAAGAACCCTACCTTCTCAGTGGCGCCATCAGGGAAGCCGAGATTTAACTTACTGAGAATTGAAGAGGAGCTCTCGTCGGTCCATATCAGGCTGTCCAGGGTGTACGTCGAGAACATGCACTACGCGGACCTGATCCGGCGCTTCGATAGGCCAGAGACTTTATTTTACGTGGACCCTCCCTATTATGGTTATGAGGACTACTACGGGGAAGGGATCTTTAATCGAGAGGATTTCAAGACGCTTCGGGACCTGCTGGCCGCCATCGAAGGGAAGTTCATCCTGTCCATCAATGACATGCCGGAGATCCGGGAGCTCTACAAGGGCTTTCATGTCGAGAAGGCGGATACGATGTACACTTCAAGCAAGAATGGAAATAAACGCGTCAGCGAACTGTTGATCATGAATTATGAGCCTGCTGCGTCGAAGAGGACACGCGGGTAGCCATCACACATTTCAGGCTTTACACACCTGGTCATTTCGAGCTTATTCAAGCAGTCTCGTGGATGACACAGGTTTTCTGCGCCCTACGCTCGACCCCTGTTATATTGTCGCCGATTTCATTTATTTGTCGCCGATTCTGTTTCATTTTGTCGCAGAATAGCTTGCTCTCGACAGAGAAGGGAAAATCTAGTGTAAGAAGATGTAAAAAATAGGTAGAATTGTTTTACATTATTTTTACATGAAAACAAAAAGGGGTTACCCATTATTAGGATAACCCCTTGATTTTATTGGCGCGCCCTCTAGGGCTCGAACCTAGGACCTTTGGATTCGTAGTCCAACGCTCTATCCAACTGAGCTAAGGGCGCGCGTATCCGGATATACAAGTGGCGGAGAGAGGGGGATTCGAACCCCCGGTACACCTTTAAGGGGCGTACATTCGCTTAGCAGGCGAACCCATTCGGCCTCTCTGGCATCTCTCCTCGATGCTCGGCCTTCTTTTTTTCACCCTCACCCGGTCTCTCCCATCACGGGAGAGGAGTAGGGGCAGGGCGTTCATTCTATTCTGGCGGAGGGAGCAGGATTCGAACCCGCGAACCTTTCGGTTAACGGTTTTCAAGACCGCCGCCTTAGACCACTCGGCCATCCCTCCGGCATTGCCTATTTTCTGCGAACCGGCCGGGAACGGGCCGGCAGGGTATCCATTTTTCGGAAGAGCGCATATTACCCGCCGGCGGGTATTCTGTCAATCCCTTTCATGTAGGGTCGAAGAGGTTCGGGAATCACGACGCTGCCGTCCTTCTGCTGGTAATTTTCCAGGATGGCCACCACGGTGCGTCCCACTGCAAGACCCGATCCGTTAAGGGTGTGGACAAACTCCACCTTTCCGGAGGCTTCGCGGCGGAAACGGATCGAGGCCCGGCGCGACTGGAAATCCTCGAAGTTGCTGCAGGAGGAAATCTCCCGATAGACGTTCTGCCCCGGCAGCCACACCTCCAGGTCGTAGGTCTTCGATGAGGAGAACCCCAGATCGGCGGTGCAGAGGCTTACCGTACGGTAGTGAAGGCCCAGGGTTTTGAGGATATCCTCGGCGTCGAGGGTGAGTTTCTCCAGTTCGTCGTAGGAGGTCTCGGGGGTTGCGAACTTCACAAGTTCCACCTTGTTGAACTGGTGCTGGCGGATGAGGCCGCGGGTGTCCTTGCCGTAGGAACCCGCCTCGCTGCGGAAGCAGGGCGAGTAGGCCACGTAATAGACGGGCAGATCCTTCTCGCTGAGGATCTCATCGCGATGGATGTTTGTGACGGGCACTTCCGCCGTGGGGATGAGGTAATAGTCCATTCCCTGGATCTTGAAGAGATCCTGCTCGAACTTCGGGAGCTGCCCCGTCCCGGTCATGCTTTCCTTGTTCACCATGAAGGGCGTCAGGACCTCTGTGTAGGTGTGCTGGAAGGTGTGCAGATCGAGCATGTAGTTGATGAGGGCCCGCTCCAGCTTGGCGCCCCATCCCCGGTAGAGGGTGAAGCGCGCCCCCGTGATCTTGGCCCCGCAGGCGAAGTCGAGAATTTTCAGGTTTTCGCCGATGTCCCAGTGGGGCTTTGGTTCGAAGTCCATGACGGGTTTCTCTCCCCAGGTCCGGACGACGGGGTTCTCCTCGGAGCTTGTCCCGTACTCGACGGATTCGTGCGGGATGTTGGGGATGACCATGACGAAATTCTGGACGTCCGCTTCGACCAGGGCTAATTCGGCATCGAGGGCCTTGATTCGGTCGGAGATGGTTGCCATCTTCGCAACGAGCTCCGAGGCATCCTTCTTTTCCTTCTTGAGGGCCCCGATCTCCTTGGAGGCCTTGTTGCGCTCTCCGCGAAGAGCCTCTACCTCTTGGAGGATGTCCCGGCGGCGCTTCTCGGCATTGACGAAGGGTGTAAAGTCGATTTCCTGTCCCCTCTCCAGCATCTTGCGGCGGACAAGCTCGACGTTGTCGCGGAGAAATTTTACATCCAGCATGGGTCTCTCCCCTCCTTGGGTACTTGAGAGATTGGTAAAGTGTAGATTCACCCTCACCCCGGCGCTCTCCCCGCAAGGGGAGGGAGACAGCAGGGCGAGGAATACGGCTCAGAAGTCAATTTCCCTTATCACTTCAAGCCTTTAACGTCAATCATTTTGTCCGGGCGAATGTCCCGGATTGCAGGCGTTGCGCGGGCTAGCGGCGGCCGAGCTTGCGGCGGATCAGCGAAAGAATCGTTGTCGTTTCGGGGCACCGCAGGGCGAAGGTGGAAACCAAAAAGACGGCAAGTCCCACTGCGATGCCTGCCGCCAGGACCGTCGAACGGTGCCCGAAGGGTGCCGTCACGTCCCAGCCCAGCGTGTGTACGGTGAGGGCCACGGCGATCCACATGAGGATCGATGCTGTCGAGACACGGGCCACGGATCGCCAGAAGTCGGTATCGAGAAATCCCCCGATACGCCTCTTGAGAAGGAAGCCCAGGGTGAGGACATTCACGGCCGAGGCGATGGAGGTGGCGAAGGCCAGACCGTTGTGCTGCATGGGGAACATGAGGGCGATGCTGAACACGGTGTTGACGATGAGCGCCGCCACGGCGATCTGAACGGGGGTCTTCGTGTCCTGCAGGGCGTAAAAGGCCGCCACGACGACCCGGACGGTGGAGAAGGCCCAGAGCCCCACCGTGTAGTAGAAGAGGGCCTGCGCCGTGAGCACCGACGAGCGCGGGTCGAACTCGCCCCGCTGGAAGAGGACCGAGATGATGGGTTCGCGCAGCGCGATGATGCCGATTGCGGCGGGGATGGTGATGAAGAGCATGAGGCGGAGCGAAAATCGGATCGTCCGCTTCATCTCGTCGTACTGCCCATGGGCCACCTGCTCGGAGAAGCTGGGAAGGGCCGCCGTGCCGATGGCGATCGCGAAAACCCCCAGGGGGAGCTCGACGATGCGATCGGCGTAGTAGAGAAACGAAACGCTTCCCTCCGGCAGGAAGGAGGCCAGCAGCGTGCTGATGAAGATGTTGATCTGGTAAACGGCGGCACCGAACGCGGCCGGGAGCATGAGGGTGCCGATTCGGCGGACACCGGGGTGGCCGAAGTTGAAATCCGGTCTCAGATGGACGCCCATCTTGAACAGGTAGGGCAACTGGGCCGCCAGCTGCAAAAGTCCGCCGATCATGACGCCGACGGCCAGCGCCAGGATGGGCTCGGCGAAATAGTCTTTCAAGAAAAGTGTTGCCCCGATCATGCAGAGGTTCAGGATGACCGGTGAGAGGGCAGGGGTGGCGAAGTGCCGGAGCGAATTCAGGATCCCCATGCACAGGGCCACCAGCGAGATGAAAAAGATATAGGGGAACATGATCCGCGTGAGCACAACGGTGAGGGCGTACTTGTCCGGCGAAACGCGGAAACCGGGGGCCATGACCGTGACGATGGCGGGGGAAAAAAGGACACCGCAAAGCGAGATCACCACGAGGATGATCGAGAGAAGCGTGAAGGCTACCCGGGCCAGCTCGAAGGCGTCCTCCCGGGATTTCGTCTTGAGGTACTCCGTGAAGACCGGTACGAAGGCGATGGTGAGCGACCCCTCGGCGAAGAGGCGCCGCAGCAGGTTCGGGATCCGGAAGGCAACGAAGAAGGCGTCCGTGGCAAGCCCTGCACCGAAATAGCGCGCCACGACGACATCGCGGATGAAACCGAAGATGCGAGAGAGCATCGTCGCGAGGCCCACCACGCCCGCCGCCCGGGCAACGCGATGGTTTTCTGTTTCAGGAGTGGGATGTTGGGCGTCCATAATTGTCGGGCCCATTATAGACGGACCCTCTCCTGCGTCAAGTGCGGGATGAGGTCGGGGTCGGTTTCGACGGCAGGATGGCTTTCAGGCGCGATTCCAGTTCCTTGCGATCAAGGCCCGTGATTGTGACGGTTTTTTTTCGGGATTTTTCGCCGGACGTGATGGCCAGGGCGGAGCGGCGAAGCCCGAGCAGGCCGGCCAGGAAATCGACACAGGCCCGGTTTGCCTTGCCCTCGACGGGCGGGGCTGTGAGCTTTATTTTCAGGGCGTCATCCTGGATGCCCGCGATTTCGTTTTTCGAAGCTCCGGGGATGACACGGACGGAAAACTGAACGCCATCGGCGGTTTCTTTGATCATCAACCTTCCTCGGTACTTCCCTTTTTCATCGCCTCCAGCAGCTTCTGATTGAAATCCATGAAGGATTCGAAGTATTTCTCGAGCTGATTCTTGATGTTGGAAAGCTTCTTGATCTCGCCGCGAAGGCTGTCCGCGTCGGACCGACCGGCGCTTGCGGGGATAGGGATGTCGAGGCCTTTCTTCCAGGTCTCAAGGAGTTCCAGGTTGAAGGTGAGGAACGAGAAGAAATCTTTTTCGTGCCATGCTTTGAGGTTCCTGAGCTTTTCAATCTCCTCGGTGAGGACTTCCACCTCGTTTCGCAGGGCCTGGACGCTCTGCCCGGCAGCCTGACTTTCGACGGTCTTTTTTGCCGTAATCTCTTCCGCGTCCGCCTGGGCTTTTCTCATGAGATCGTCGGCTTTCGCCTTCGCCTCCGAGACGATCCGCTCCTGATCTTTGCGGCCCTCGTCGGTAAGCCGGGCCTTGATTGTTGCTGCCTGGTTTTCGGCTTCCTTGACGAGTTTGTCAGTCCTGGCCTTTGCCTCGCCGAGGATCTTTTCCTGGTCCTTGCGGGCTTCGTCGGCAAACCGGGCCTTGATTGTTGCTGCCTGGTTTTCGGCTTCCTTGACGAGTTTGTCAGCTCTGGCCTTTGCCTCGCTGAGGATCTTTTCCTGGTCCTTGCGGGCTTCATCGGCAAGCCGGGTCTTGATCGCTTCGGCCTGGCTCTCGGCTTCCTTGAGGATCTTGTCCGCTTTGCTTTTTGCAACTGACAGCGTCGCAGCAAGCGTTTTGCGGCTTTCCTCCTCAGACGTTGTTTTCTGAGACGCAGCCAGAGATTCGGCATCCTTCGCAATCTTCTCAGCCAGCGCGTTTGCACCGATGATGAGGTGTCTTGTCTGCTTTTCCGCCTCGGTTGCAGCCGTCGACAGGATCTGTTCGGACTGAGCCTGGGCCTGCGACAATATTTCTTTTGCTTTTCTTTCCGTATCCCTGGCTAGTGCTTCCTTCTGTTCTTCCTGGTAACTCCCGGCTTCGATCATGGTGCGGTTGATGATGTCATCGGCCTTCTTGTTCGCCTCGGCCAGGATCTCGCCGGCCTTCTTCTCGACCTCCTGCAGTGCCCTGCTTTTTTCCTTGTCCCTTATGGCCTCGCCGGCGGCTTCGGCACTCATTCTCAGGGCTTCGGCTTCCCTGCGGCTCTCGCTGACGGTTTTCTCGGCCTCGGTCCGTGCCTTTTCCTGGATGGCCTTGTATTCTTTTTCCGCTTCTGCGAGGGCATCGGTCTTGATCTTCGCCTTGAGGGCCTCGGCCTCCGTGCGGCTCTCGCTGACGGTTTTCTCGGCCTCGACCCGGGCCTTTTCCAGGATAACCTTGTATTCTTTTTCCGCTTCTGCGATGGCATCGGTCTTGATCTTCGCCTTGAGAGCCTCGGCCTCCGTGCGGCTCTCACTGACAGATGTTTCGGCCTCGATTCGGACCTTCTCCAGGATGGTCTTTTTCTCTTTTTCCGCCTCGGCAAGAGCATTCGCCCTTATCTTTACTTTGGTGGCCTCGGCTTCCTTGCGGGCATCGTTAATGATGGTCTCGGCCTCGCCCCATGCTTTCTCCAAGACGGTCCTGTACTCATTTTCCTGATCGGCCAGTGTAGCGGATTTGACCCTCGTTCTGATAGCCTCGGCTTCCCTGCGGCTGTCGTTCACGGTCTTCTCGGCCTTGATTCGGGCCTCTTCCAAAAGGGCCTCTTGTTCTTTTTCCGCTTCGGCAAGCGCATCGGATTTGATCTTTACCTTGAGGGCCTCGGCTTCCTTGCGGCTCTCGCTGACGGTCTTTTCGGCTTCACTCCGTGCCTTTTCCAGGATGGCCTTGTGTTCTTTTTCCGCCTGGACAAGCGCATCGGATTTGATCTTTGCCTTGAGGGCTTCGGCTTCCCTGCGGCTGTCGCTGACGGTTTTTTCTGCCTCGTTCCGTGCCTTCTCCAGGATGGCCTTGTGTTCTTTTTCTGCTTCGCCCCGGGCTTTCTCCTGGATGGTCTTTTGTTGTTTTCCCGCCACGGCGATCGCATCGGATGTCAGCTTCGCTTTTGAAACCTCCGCTTCCCTGCGGGTCTCGCGGATGATTTTTTCGGCCTCCCTGCGGGCATCGCTCAGGATTGTCTCTGCTTCACCCCATGCTTTCTCCAGGACGGCCTTGTATTCCTTTTCCTCGTGGGCAAGTGCATCGGACGTAATCTTGGCCTTGACGGCCTCGGCTTCGGTGCGGCTCTCGTTGATGGTCTTTTCGGCTTCGATCCGGGCCTTTTCCAGAGCAGCGCGGTATTCCTTTTCCGCCGCGGCGAGGGCATCGGTCGTGAGCTTGGTCTTGACGGCATCCGCTTCCTTGCGGCTCTCACGGATGATGCTTTCAGCTTCGCTCCGTGCCTTTTCCAGGATGGCTTTTTGTTCTTTTTCTGCCTCGGCGAGGGCATCGGTCTTGATCTTCGCCTTGAGGGTCTCGGCTTCCTTGACGATCTGCTCGGCCTGAGCCTGCGCCTGTGCAAGATGCTCCCTCGTTTTCCGGTCGGCCTCTTTTGCCTGCTCCGCCTGCCCCAGGGCGCTTGCCGCTATCCGGGCCTTTTCGAGGATTTCTTCGGCCCTTGCCTGTGTGTCGGCCATGAGCTTTTCGGTCCTGGACCGGGATTCTTCGAGGAGTCTTGCCGCCGTCTCGTCTCTTTTCGATGCGGCCTCCCTGACGATCTCCTCGGCTTTGGCTTTTGCCTGGGCGACAGTGCTGTTGTAGTTTTCCTCGGCCTGGAGCTGCAGGAGCTGGGTCTTCATCTGGTGGGTCCGCGCTTCATCGAGCATCTGACCGTACTGCTTTTCGAATTCCCTGGCGGAGTCTTCTTTGGTTTTTGCAAGCAGCGCGTCAGATTCGGTGCGGGCCTCGTTGACCATCTCCTCGGCCTTCGCCTTTGCCTCGGCGAGGATCAGATCGGCGTCCTTCTTTGCTTCCGGAGGAACGTCATCCCCCTTTTCTTTCCCGACGAATATTTTTTTGACCTTCAGGACGGTGATCTTCTTCTCCAGGTCGGTGATGAGCTCCTGAAGGCGGGCGTTCTGGTCAAGCTGGCGATCCAGCTCCAGTGCCACAGCCTTGAGGTATGAGCCGACCTCCTCGGTGTCGTATCCCGTGAAGCCTTTTTTGAATTGTCGTTGTTTGACGTCTTTTGGGGAAATCTTCACGAACGCCATCCATCAGGACCGGAGCATGAATGCAAGCTGGATCAGGCTCGGGACCAGGAAATTTTGGAGAAACAGGATCGCCAGTATGACAACAAGAGGTGATAAATCGATGCCGAGGTTTTTCAGGGGGAGCCGCCGCCGGATCGGTCGCAGGACTGGCTCTGTTGCCCGATATAGGAACTGGACGATGGCGTTGTAAGGGTCGGGATTTACCCAGGACAGAAGGGCCCGAATGATGATAATCCAGGTGTAGAGGCTCAACGCAACGTCAAGAATTTTTGCCAGGGCCTCTATCAAATTGGCCACAAGGAACATCGGATACCTTTCGGAAAATGTGGAAGGTTGAAAAATAAAAGTTGAGTTCGCAAATGTCAACGCTTATATTCTGGCGGAAACGCACAGCCCGTGCAGGAATTCCCGGAAATGACCTCCAGGGATCCCTTCGTGTGGCCCGCATGGAACCGAAGGACAGTCCGGTGCCACTGGACTTTCATAACAAGATTCATGCCATCCGTGGTCATTTTCCGGCGGGTGCGAAAAAAGAGGAGGGAGGATATCATGAAGGGGAAAAAGATAGCAATTATCGGCGGGGGTAAGATGGGCGAAGTTATCGCCGGCGGCATCGTTTCGGCCGGTCTGGCTCAGCCGGGAAACGTGATCGTCGCCGATGTCGTCCCTGAGAGGCTGGCCCACCTGAAGGCAACATACGCCGTCACCACCCTGATGGACAACCGCAAGGCGGTGCGCGAAGCCGACGTCATTATTCTGGCTGTGAAGCCCCAGGGGATTGGTGATGTGCTCAAGGAACTTACCGCGGGCATTGACCGCAGGAAGCTTGTTATCTCCATTGCCGCCGGGATTCCCATCCGGTTCATCGCCGAGCACCTGAAGAAGGGCGTACCCGTCATCCGGGTCATGCCCAACACACCGGCCCTGGTCGGGGAAGGGGCGGCGGCCCTTGCGGCAGGCGAGAACGCCTCCGGGGCCGATCTTGCGCTGGCCCGGCAAATTTTCGATGCCGTGGGCGTGACGGTTGTTGTCAAGGAAGACCTCATGGATGCCGTGACGGGTCTGAGCGGAAGCGGTCCCGCCTATGCGTTCATCATGATCGATGCGCTCTCCGATGGGGGGGTCCTCATGGGTCTGCCCCGGGACGTGGCCTTGAAGCTGGCGGCCCAGACGCTCCTGGGGTCGGCGAAACTCTACCTGGACAGTTTGAAGCATCCCGGGGAGCTGCGGGACATGGTGACCTCGCCGGGAGGGACAACAATTGCCGGCGTTCATGCCCTCGAGGAGGGCGGCCTCCGGTCAGCCCTCATCAAGGCTGTTATGGCTGCGACCCTTCGCTCGCAGGAGCTGGGGAAGGGCAAGTAAAAAAGGGTCGAGGGCAGAGGGTAGAGGGTCGAGGCGAAGACAGCCGACAACAAAAAAAGACCCCCTGACAGCAATGCTGCAGGGGGTTTTCTTTTCTTTACCCTATCCCCTGTACGCTAGAACTTAAAGATGTCGTAGATCCTCGTAATAATCCCCCCTCCGGGTTTCTTTTCCCCGGGTGTATCCGTTCCTGCAGTGTTTTCCTGTGCCGGACCCTGGGAGACATGAGGCTCCTCCTGGACCTGTGCGGTTTCCTGGCCTTGCTCCGGGCCCCTTTCTCCCGGTCTCCTTCGACCGCGGCGTGAACGCTTTTTCCGCGGGTTCCGGCTTCCGTTTCCCTGGGCGCCTTCTGTCTTTGCTTCCTCGGCCTTTCCTTCCTCTGCTTCGGGTACCGGCAGCGGGACCGACTCGCGTTCAACGAACTGGAATTTCGCTTCGTCCCAGAGCATGTCGGGATCGCCGGAGATGGTGATCATCACCCCGTGGTGATTCTCCAGGGCGACGATCTCGCTTCGTTTCTGGTTGAGCAGGTAGTTGGCGATCTCATGAGGCAGCGTGATCCGAACGGTCGAGTAGGTCCCTTTCAGGACGTTGAGCCGGATCTTGCGGAAGGTCCCGAGCGCAGCGTATTCCAGCGAAGGCCGCATCCCCGTTCCCTTGCAGTGCGGGCAGGTCACGTGGCTGATCTCCTGGATATTGGACTTCTTGCGCTGGCGCGACAATTCCATCATTCCGAACTTGGAGATGCGCGACACCTGGGTCCGGGAGCGGTCGAGGCTGAGCGCCTTCTTGAAGGCCTTCTCGATTTCGGCGATGTGCTTGCGGTCCTTCATGTCGATAAAGTCGATGACGATGAGGCCCCCGAGGTCTCGGAGTCGCAGCTGTCGGGCTGCCTCTTCGGCTGCCTCGAGGTTTGCCCGAAAGGCTGTCTCTTCCACGTCGCGCCGATCCGAGGCCCGGCCGGAGTTGACGTCGATGGTGATCATCGCCTCGGTCTGGTTGATCACGAGGTAACCTCCCGACTTGAGCTCCGCTCGTTCCTTGTAAATGGCGTCGATCTGAGGTTCCAGATGGTAGCGGTCGAACAGCGGCGTCTTGTCCTGGTAAAGCTTGATCATCTTGATATTGCGCGGGGCGACCGTGTTGATGTAGGCGCGCATTTTCCGGAAGGTTTCGATCTCGTCCACCCAGATCTCCTGGATCTCCGTGGTGAAGTAATCCCGGAGCGAACGGACCCCGAAGTCGCCTTCCTGATGAATCAGGAGCGGTCCCTGCACCTCCTTGGCTTTGTTTTCGATTTCCCGCCAGATCCGGAGCAGGACGAAGTAATCCCTGGAGAGCTCCTGCTTGGTGCGGTTCATCCCGGCGGTTCGAACGATAAAGCCCACCCGCTCCTCGGCGGAGATCTGCTCCATGAGCTCCATCAGGCTCTTGCGGGATTCATCGTCTTCGATCTTCCGAGAAATTCCCGTGCTCTGCCGGTTGGGCATCAGAACGATATAGCGGCCGGGGAGCGAGATGTAGGTCGTGAGCATGGCGCCTTTGTGGTCCTTCTCGTCCCGGACGACCTGGACGAGTATCTCCTGGCCGTTCTTGAGGTAAGTCCGGCCCCGGTGCCGTTGCTCCTCCTCACCTTCCTCGCCGGTGCGGAAATACTCGGGGCTCACATCGTGCAGGGGCAGAAACCCGTGCTTCTTGACGCCATAGTCAACGAAGGCAGCCTGGAGACCCCGTTCCACTTTGAGAACAACACCCTTGTAAATGTTCCCCGTGATCGGCTCCCGGGCTGACATCTGGATATTGTATTCTAGGAGTTTGCCGCCTTCCAGGACGGCCATTCGGCTTACTTCCTGGTCCACGGCGTTGATGAGCATGATCTTTTTCATAAAGGCTTTCCTCGCTTCTTCCCCCCATCCGGTTAAACGGGCATCATTGGAACTCACTCACGTCGCCGCTGCCGGCGCGTATCACCTCGGGAACGTCGTCCACGAGGCTGATGACGCTGGACTTCTCGGATGACAGGATGCCTCCGTCGAGAATCAGGTCCACGGCATGCCCGTAGCGCTTCCGGATCTCTTCCGGATCGCTCAGGATTTCATCCTTGTCCGTCGAGGCGCTGGTGCTGATGATGGGGTGGCCCAGCTCGCGCACAAGCGACAGACATATCTCGTTCGCAGGGACCCGGATTCCCGTGGTCTGCCGTTTCGTCATGAGGATCTTGGGGACGAGACGCGACGCGGGGAGAATGAACGTGTAGGGTCCCGGCAATAGCCTCTTCATGGTCTTGTAGGCGTAATTGGAAACAATGGCGTACTGGCTGATGTCCCGGAGATCGGCACAGATGAAGCTGAAGGGCTGTTTCTGACTTCGGCGTTTGATCTCGTGAATTTTCTCGATCCCCCGTTTGTTGAATAGATCACAGCCGATGCCGTACACCGTATCGGTGGGGTAGATAATGATCCCTCCGTTTTTCAGGACGTCGACGGCTTTCCGTATCAACCGCATCTGCGGGTTCTTCTCATGGATGGACAGGAGCATAGGTTGAGGCCATGTTGCAAAAGCGTTCCCCCTCCATACCAGATGATCCCCTTTTTTTCAATGAAATAAGCCGGTTCGTTAAAAACTTGACAGCGGAAATCACCTGTGATAGGAGGCAGACAAATGCAGGAGTGAAAAATGAACGGGCTTTTCGCGGTTAACATGTTCGGTTGGTGGTGGCAGGGCAACAGGAACCTGCCCACAAAGCCCTCTTATTGACATAAAGGGCCGTGGGTGAGGAAGTTCATCCATGGCTCAGCCGGCATTGCAGGCCATGGGGAATTTCTCCATGGCTTTTTTATTGGTGATGACGGCTTCATCGGACGAAATGAAAGAAAAGAACGATAGAACGAAGACGAAAATAAGGAGGACTGAGAAATGGAAGAGCGAAAGATCATGCTGAACGATTCGGAGATTCCCAGGCAATGGTACAATGTCCTGCCCGACATGCCAGGCACCATGAATCCTCCCCTTCACCCCGGGACCGGAAAGCCGGTCGGCCCGCAGGACCTGGCCCCCGTCTTTCCCATGAACCTCATCGAGCAGGAAGTGAGCACCGAGCGATTGATCACGATTCCCGACGAGGTGTTGGACAAGTACCTCCTGTACCGCCCCACGCCGCTCCGGCGCGCCCTCAATTTCGAGAAGGTCCTGAATGCGCCCGTTAAGATCTACTACAAGGATGAAAGCGTGAGCCCCCCCGGCTCCCACAAGCCCAACACGGCCATCGCCCAAGCCTATTACAACAAGGTCTTTGGGATCAAGAAACTCTCGACGGAGACCGGTGCCGGGCAGTGGGGCAGTGCCCTGGCCATGGCCTGCCAGATGTTCGGCCTGGAACTGCAGGTCTTCATGGTCCGCGTGAGCTACAACCAGAAACCCTACCGGCGAATGATGATGTCGGTCTGGGGGGCCAACTGCATTCCCAGCCCCAGTGAAATGACCCAGGCAGGGCGGAACATTCTTGCCCAGGATCCGGATTGTCCCGGCAGCCTCGGCATTGCCATCAGCGAGGCCGTCGAGCACGCGGTCTCCACCAAGGACTGTCGCTATTCCCTGGGGAGCGTGCTCAACCACGTGCTGATGCACCAGACGATCATCGGCCTCGAGGCGAAAAAGCAATTCGAGAAGATCGGCAAATACCCCGATGTGGTCATCGGCTGCGCCGGCGGCGGCAGCAACTTCGGTGGGGTGAGTCTGCCCTTCGTACGGGACAAGATCAACGGGAAAAAGCTAAGCATCATTGCCTCCGAGCCCTCTTCCTGCCCAACCCTCACCAAGGGTCCTTTCGCCTACGATTTCGGCGACGTGGCCAAGATGACGCCGCTTCTGGCCATGCACACCCTCGGCCACGACTTCATCCCCGAACCGATCCACGCGGGCGGTCTTCGCTACCACGGAATGGCGCCGATCGTGAGCCACCTCGTGAACGAAAAAATTGTAGAGCCCCGATCCTACAACCAGCTCGAAACCTTCGAGGCCGGGGTTCTCTTCGCCCGCACCGAGGGGTTCATTCCCGCCCCGGAGACGAACCACGCCATCGCCGCCGTCGTGGACGAAGCCCGGCGTGCCAGGGAAGAGGGCAAGGAGAAAGTCATCCTCTTCAACTACAGCGGCCACGGGATCATCGATCTGGCGTCATACGACGCCTATCTTTCGGGGAAGCTCGAGCCCTACGAACTGCCCGACAAGGAGATTCATCGGGCCCTCAAGGCGATCGAAAAGCATCCGTCCGTGTGCATTCAGCGATAGAAAAATAAAGGACAAAGGCAAATCCCCCCGGCATTTTTTCCGAACAAACTGCCGGGGGGATTTTTTTCTCTGTTGTCGTTCCGGCCCGCCATCGCCCGCAATTGTATTTCACAGTGAGACGTGGTATTGTTCCGGTGCCCGCAAACTTCCTTCTCTGCAGTGTCCCATGAAACAAATGGAATCCTCCGATGATCGAATGAACAGCGCCCGTCCCCTGGCAGACCGGATGCGTCCGGAAAATCTGGAAGAGTATGTGGGCCAGTCCCACATCCTGGACAAGGGGGGGCTGCTGCGCAAGGCCATCGAAGAGGACCGCCTCTTTTCCATGATTTTCTGGGGACCGCCCGGTTCCGGCAAGACAACCCTTGCCCGTATCATCGCCGGCGACACGAAAGCCAACTTTGCCACCTTCTCGGCCGTGCTCTCCGGCGTGAAGGAGATCCGGGGCGTCATCGATGAAGCAAGAATCGAGCTTGAGCGAACGGGGAGGAAAACAGTCCTGTTTGTCGACGAGATTCACCGTTTCAACAAGGCCCAGCAGGACGCGTTCCTGCCCCACGTGGAAAGCGGCCTCATCACGCTGATCGGAGCCACGACCGAGAACCCTTCTTTTGAGGTCATCTCTCCCCTTCTGTCCCGCACCCGCGTCATGGTCCTTCGACCGTTCACCGAGGAGGAACTCGGGGAGATTCTCCGCCGGGCGCTTTCCGACCCCAGGAAAGGATACGGCGGGCTCTCCATCGAAGCGGATCCCGAGGCGCTCGATCACATGGTCCGGGCCGCCGACGGCGATGCCCGTACGGCCCTCAACAACCTCGAGGCGGCGGCCTCCCTGGTGATCGGAAGGGATGCCGCACAGCGCAAAATTACGCTGGGCCTGGTCGAGTCAGCCCTCCAACGCAAAGCCCTGCAGTACGACAAGGACGGTGAGGAGCACTACAACCTGATCTCGGCTCTGCACAAGAGTCTCAGGGGCAGCGATCCCGATGCGTCCCTTTACTGGCTTGCCCGCATGCTCGAGGCGGGCGAGGACCCTCTTTACATTGCAAGGCGCATGATCCGTTTCGCTTCCGAGGATATCGGCAACGCAGACCCGATGGCCCTCACCATAGCCCTGGCGGCCATGCAGGCGTTCCATTTCATCGGTCTTCCGGAGGGAGAGTTGTCCCTGGCGCAGGCAGCCGTCTACCTTGCGACGGCCCCCAAGAGCAACGCCATCTACAAGGCTTACGGGAAGGTGAAGTCCGTCATCGGCAAGACGGGAACCCTGCCCGTTCCACTGCACATCCGCAATGCGCCCACAAAACTCATGGACGACCTCGGCTACGCAAGGGGATATCAATACGCCCATGATTTCGAGGAGGCCTTTGTTCCCCAGGACTATCTTCCGGAGAAGCTTGAAGGGCAGGTCTACTATTCTCCCACGGACCGCGGCTACGAGAAGGTGATCCGGGATCGTCTGCTGAAATGGCGCAGGATACGGAAAGAGGCAGCCCGGGATCGCGGCAGGAAGGATGGACAGGAGGAGTGAACCGGTGACAGATTCCCAGAGAGAAAAGCACATGAAGGAGCTTTCGGCGCTTCGCGAGCGCGTCCGTTATCTCGAGGAGATGGAAAAGGAGTTTGCCGCGCTTGCCCGGGAGCTGAAGCATTCCGAGGAGCGCAACAGGCTTCTGATGGACAAGAGCCTCGACGGGATCTTCATCGCCCAGGACGAGGTCGTCAAATTCCCGAACCGTTCGATGACGGAACTCACGGGCCATACGGCCAGGGAACTTGCCGCCATTCCTTTCTCGGATTTGATTCGTTCCGAGGACAGGGAGAGAGTGCTTCTCGAGTACCGCAGGGTGCTGGGCGGATCAAGCTCGGGGGAAACGCTTTGTTTCGGCGCGATCCGCAAGGACGGAAACGTTTTCCCGGCCGAGGTCCGGGCCGTTCCCATTACCTGGGAGGAGCGTCCCGCGGTGCTTTACCTGATGCGCGACGCGACCGCGCAGGCGAACCTCGAGTCCCAGCTCCAGTATGCCAAGAAGATGGAGGCCGTGGGAACGCTGGCCGGCGGAATCGCCCATGATTTCAACAACCACCTGCAGGCCATCTCGGGGTACATTCAGCTTCTCATGTTGCGGGGCGATCGAGACCGGACGGAACAGGGGTGGCTAGCGCAAATCGAGCGCTGTGTCCAGCGGGCAGCGGCCCTCACGAAGCAGATTCTCATCTTCAGCCGACGGGAGGAGGTCCGATTTGATCCCCTCGATCTCAACGAGGTGGTCCGGCAGGCCCAGAAAACACTGGCCAGAACGATCCCCGAATCGATCTCGGCGGAGCTGAGGCTGGCGGCCGATCTCAACTCCATCGACGGGGACGCGGTTCAGATCGAGCATGTCCTCTTTAATCTGGGTATCCATGCGAAGGAAGCCATGCCCGCAGGCGGAAGGATCGTCATCGAGACGCGAAACGTACGCCTGGATGACGCGTTCTGCCGCACCCACGAGGGCACGAACCCGGGAATCCATGTGGAGCTTGCCTTCACGGACACGGGACACGGGATGAGTCGGGAAAGCCGGGAGCGGATTTTCGAGCCCTTCCACACGACAAAGGCCGCGGGTTCGGAGATCGGGCTGGCCGTTGTTTACGCCATCGTCCGAAGCCACCGGGGACTTATCTTTTGTGAGAGCAATCGAGATGCGGGGACGACCTTCCGGATTTACCTGCCGGCCCTCAGGCAGGATCGGCCGGCATCGGCAAAAGAAGCGCGCAAGAAGAGGGAGTTCCGTGGCATCGAAACGATCCTCATCGTCGACGACGAACCCGACATCCTGGACATCGGCCAAAGCACGCTCGAGCAGTTCGGTTACACGGCGCTCACGGCGCGAAGCGGCGAGGAGGCCGTCGAGGTCTATTCCCGGCAGACGGAACGCATCAACCTGGTGATTCTCGATCTGGGGATGCCCGGCATGGGAGGGGACAAATGTCTGAAAGAACTCCTGAGGCTGAACCCGTCCGTGAAGGTGCTCATCGCCAGCGGCTATGCGGCCACCCAGACGGTCCAGAGCGTCATGGAAGCAGGGGCCGCGGGATTCATGGCGAAACCCTACCGACTCGAGGACATGCTGAAGAAGGTTCGAGACGTGCTGGAAGGGGGGGGCGATCAGATCCCTATGGAGGATTCATGATATTACCGTTCTTCTTCCTGCGGCACAAAGATCCAGAGAAGGACGTAGAGAAGAAAACCGGTCCCGTAGATCATGAACAAAAACACGAACAGGATCCGCCATGACCAGGACGGAGCCGGCGTCCGGTTCCCCAGCGCCCCGCAGATCCCGCCCAGCCAGCGATCCTTCCGGGATCGCTTGAGTGCCTGAAGCCAATTCTTGCTTTCCATCGATTCACACCCTTAATCCCAGAACCTGGGATTGATTCACTTTCCTCAAGGGCCGCAACTGGCGGAGCTGCAGGTCCCGCAGCCCGAGCCTGCGGAGCTCGTGAACTTTCCATCTTTTGAGTGGCTGAAGGCGGACATGAGCTTCTTCACCTTCTTGCCCTTACATTTCGGGCAGGTTACCTCCTGGTTTCCGAAGACGAGCGTCTCAAAGGTGTTTTTGCATTTCCCGCAACGAAACTCAAAAATCGGCATATGAAGATTACCTTCCTTAGTGTTCCTCTCCCCTCGCGTTCACCTTCACCCGGCCATCCAGCCTGTACAGCCCAGCCCGGCGGGCCTGATCCAGGGCGAGTTCGTATTCTGTGCGGGTGGCCCGGCGGTTGATCGGGGAGTCTACTTCCATCTTCCCGCAGGGGCGGTACTGGTCCATCACGTTGATGTAGGTGTGTCTCGAGATCTCCAAAGCTAAAAACGGCATGACCCTTTCCGTTCCTGCCACGCCGCCCGGCATGACGAGATGTCGGACCAGAAGCCCCCGAACGGCGACGCCGGAATGATCGATTTCGAGATCACCCACCTGTCGGTGCATTTCCCGGATCGCCTCCATGGCTCGCTCGCGGTAATCGCCGACACAACAGAATCGTTTTGCCCACTCGTTGTCCCAGAATTTGAAGTCGGGCATGTAGATGTCGAAGACACCATCGAGGAGCTTCAGCGTCTCGACGGAATCATAGCCGCCGGTGTTGTACACCAAGGGAACGTTGAGCCCGCCCTCGATGGCCGGGATCAGCGCCTCCAGGATCTGCGGGACGACATGGCTCGGGGTGACGAAGTTGATGTTGTGACACCCGTCCCGGGCCAGGTGAAGCATGACGGCGGCAAGCCTGTTCGGCTCGACCTCCGCGCCTTCCCGAAGGTGGCTGATATCATAATTCTGGCAAAAAGTGCAGAGGAGATTGCAGGAGCTGAAGAAAACGGTCCCTGACCCGTTCGAGCCTACCAGCGGCGATTCCTCGCCGTAATGAGGTCCGAAGCTCGAAACCGCCGCATTGAGGCCCGTCTTGCAAAAGCCCTGCTCGCCATCCAGACGGTTCACCCTGCATTCCCGGGGGCAGAGCCGGCACTCCCGCAGGCGCGCGACGGCCTCCCGGGCGCGCTCCTGCAGAGCCCCTTCACGAAATAGTTTCAGATAAGATGGCTCGAACATAAAAAGGCTACCGGCAACAGACGCAATCCTCTTCCTAGAATGCCTCCTTTTCTTGTTGGTAAAAAAGAGCTTTCCTTTGCCAGCGAACCATTATATATAGCCGAACGAGAGGAACCTCAAGAGAATTTGCAGTGTTGAGGATCCGTCAAGAACGTGTTTTGTGGCACAGGAATAACCGCCGGGCTACGCAGAGATCGGCGGTTTTTTTCATGCCCGGCATGGCGGGGTCAAACGGGAGAAGCGAGGAGAGGGGTACACATGACGAATGGTATCAAGTCAGGGGACACGGTCAGTGCCCACTACACAGGCAGGATCGAGAATGGAGAGATTTTCGATTCTTCGTCGGGACGACGACCCCTGACGTTCACGGTCGGCCGGAAGCAGGTCGTCCGCGGGTTCGAAGAGGCTGTGGTCGGGATGACGGTGGGAGAAAAGAAAACGGTCGTGATTGCGCCCGAATTTGCCTACGGTCCCCGACAGGTGGAGTTGATCGTCGACATTCCGAAAAGCACAATTCCCGAGGACATGGAGCTTGAGCAGGGGATGATGCTTGAACTCGTCGACCCGCAGGGAAGCAAAATTTCAGCCGAGGTCTTCGAGATTCTCGACGAGGTGGTCAAGATGGATCTGAATCATTTCCTGGCCGGTAAAACCCTCGTCTTCGACATCGAAATCATCGAGGTGAGCCCTTCGCAGGATCCGGACTGAAACGAAGAAAAGGACAGCCATGAAGTTTCTGGAAAAGCTATTCGGTGCGGGCGGGCAGCCCGCAAAGCAAGAAGAGACCGGGCGCAACGATCGCTGCCCCTGCGGAAGCGGCAAGAAATACAAGCGCTGCTGCTTGGAGAGCGATGAGAAGAAAAGAAGAAAACAGCTGGGCCTGGTTTAGGGAGCCCGCGATGCATCGCGCATCATCAGTCCGCCCTTTCTGCATATAGATCGTAAATTTCCGACGCGGTGATTCGGCAGCGGACGAATGTTCCCGGCGAGAGATTCTCTCCACGGATGTGAGTAATCCCGTCGATCTCCGGCGCCTGGAACCGCGTTCTGCCGTAAAAGGGAAAATCGGTCCTGTCGGTTTTTCCCTCGAGGAGCACCTCTTCCAGGGTCCCGATGCGCGACAGGTTGATTTCGTCCGAGATGGCCGCCTGGGTTTCCATGATCAGGCCCTGCCGCCGTACCTTTTCCTCTTCCGATATCTGCCCGGGTCGTCCCGCCGCAACCGTTCCCTCTTCCGGTGAATACGTAAAAACCCCCAGGCTCTCAAAGCGAGTCTCCTCGACGAAACGCAGAAGTCGTTCAAACTGTTCCTCGGTTTCCCCCGGGAACCCCACGATGAGCGACGTACGCAGCGCAATACCCGGAACAGCCTCCCGGATTTCCGCGATTTTTTTCCGGATGAACGCAGACGTGCCCTTTCGGTTCATTGCCCTTAGAATCCTGTCTTCGATATGCTGGACCGGAATGTCCAGGTACCGGCAGATCTTCTCTTCCGAGGCCATGGTCGAAAGGAGCTCGGCGGTGATGTTTTTCGGGTATGCATAGAGAAGCCGAATCCAGCGGGGCCCCTCGATGGCGCAGAGCCGCTTGACGAGCCCGTTGAGCGTGGGCCGCCCCTTGAGATCGCGACCCCAAGCCGTCGTGTCCTGGGCAATGAGGATGATCTCCTGCGTGCCTTCGGCGGCAAGCCGGCCGGCTTCCTTGACGAGGTCGGTCATGGGTCGGCTGCGGAAGGGCCCGCGAATCACAGGGATGATGCAGTAGGTGCAACGATTCGAGCATCCTTCGGCGATCTTCAGGTAGCTGTAGAAGCGCGTGGAGACCCTCCGCGGGATCGTTGCATCCATGAGGAAGGTCGGGTCGCCGATTCGTGTGCATGGCCCCTTCTGCGGGCCCTCGTCAAGGCTTTTCAAGTGCTCCAGAATAGCAGGAAAATCTCCCGTCCCGAGAAAGAGGTCCACCTCCGGCAACTCGCGAGCAAGATCGGCGCCGTAGCGCTGAGGAAGACATCCCGTGACGACAAGGCGGCGACAGCGGCCTTTCTTCTTCCACGCCGCCATCTGCAGGATCGCCTCGATGGATTCCTCCTTGGCAGGGAGGATGAAGGCGCAGGTGTTGACGATGATGGTCTGGGCCCGGTCGGGCCGGTCGGTAGTATCGAAGCCGGAGCGATTCAGAAGGGCGGACATCACCTCGCTGTCCACGAGATTCTTCGGACAGCCGAGGCTGAGAATGTAGACGTTTTGTTTACTCACGTTAACGCGGCAACTTTCTGGCCAGGACCTTCCTCGGCTTTACGCCGTCGGAGGGGCCCACGACGCCTTCCTTTTCCATCCGCTCGATCATCCGGGCGGCGCGGTTGTAGCCCACCTTCAGGTAGCGCTGCACAAGCGAAACCGAAGCCTGCCCCAGTTCCGTAACCAGCTCCACGGCCTCATCGTACTTCTCGTCGACGTCACCCTCGGCCTTTTCGCCTTCTTGGGACTCGACCTTGAATTTCTGGATCGAATCGTCGTAAACAGGGGTTTCCTGCTTGCGGATGAAGCTCACAATGCGCGAGATCTCCCGGTCAGAGACGAATGCACCGTGAATGCGCTGGAGCTTCGAGGTGCCCGGGGGCATGAAGAGCATGTCACCCTGACCCAGGAGCTGCTCGGCGCCAAGCTGATCCAGGATGGTCCGGGAGTCTACCTTCGAGGAAACCTGGAAGGAAATTCGCGTGGGAAAGTTCGCCTTGATGATTCCCGTGATGACGTCCACCGAGGGGCGCTGCGTGGCCAGGATGAGATGAATCCCCGAGGCGCGGGACATCTGGGCGAGACGCGTGAGCGACTCCTCGACGTTGCGCTGGGCCACCATCATGAGGTCCGCCAGTTCGTCGATGACAATGACGATGTAGGGCAGCCTTGCGGGAAGAGGTTTGGGATCCGGTCCCGCCGCATCGTCCACGGGCAGCTGTGCCTGACCTTCCTCGATGATCCGCTCGCGGCCCTGCTGTTTTTTTTCCACGTAACGGTTGAACTTGTCGATGCTCTTCTCGCCCGTCTCGCCGATGATGCGATAGCGGCTCTCCATTTCCTCGACGGCCCAGCGCAGGACCTGGGCGGCTTCCTTGGGGTCCACGACAACCGGGTGCAACAGGTGCGGAAGCCCCTCGTAGGCCGCAAGTTCGAGGCGCTTCGGATCGATCATGAGGAACTTCACCTCGTCGGGACGAGCCTTGAACAGCAGGCTGCAGATCAGCGCGTTGAGGAATACACTCTTGCCGGAGCCCGTCGTTCCCGCGATGAGCAGGTGCGGCATCCGGATCAGATCGGCGATTACGGGCGCCCCCGTGATGTCCTCGCCCAGTGCGATGGGCAGTCGGTGCTTGACCTGAGCGAAGGCTTCATTGTCCACGGCATCCCGAAGATGGACGGCGTCGCGCTCGGGGTTGGGGATCTCGATCCCGATGGCGCCCTTGCCGGGGATGGGTGCGACGATGCGCACGCTCGGCGCCTTGAGGGCAAGGGCCAGGTCGTCGGAAAGGTTGGCAATCCGGTTGATTTTCACTCCCGGCGCGGGTTCCAGCTCGTACATCGTGATGACCGGTCCCGGCTTGACTTCCACGACTTTTCCCTCGACGCCGAAATCGGCGAGCTTCTTCTCCAGGAGGCGGGCGTTGGCGATCAGATTCTCACGCCGCTGCTTCGTGTCCCGGCGGGCCACGTCGTCCAGAAGGGTCAGCGGCGGAAGCATGTACGCCCCTTTGGCTTCAGCGAACTCGAAAAGCGTCTGCTCGATTTTTTTCTTTCTTGTTTTTTCCGGAGGCGGGGTCTTCTCCTCTCGGATCACGGGGGGTGGCCTCTTCTCGGACCTTTTCGGTTCCTCGCGTTCCTCCACCGCTTCTTCCTTCAGGTAGTCCGCCACTTTTTCGCGCCCGAGCACCGTATAGGAACGGATCCCCCGCCCGGTACTTCGCGCGACGGCGGCCGCCTTTCGCAAGGCCGTGATGACGGAAAGGTCCACCGTGACAATCAGCGAGATGATGAGGCCCACGAGGAGGAAGAGGAAGGTCCCGCCGGGATTAAACAGGGCGTTGAGGTACTGGGAGAGCAGAGTACCCGTGAACCCGCCCGCCGAGAAGGGGGAATCGATAAGTGGGATCAGCCTGTAGGCGTGGGCAAAAAGCCCGGAGGTCGTCACGATGAGCCCGATGAACCCGCCGATCCATCCGGGTCGAAAGAGGAACTCGGCATCGAGAAAGAGTTTTACCGAGGTAATGAGCAGAAACAGCGGAAGCCAGTAGGCGGAGAGCCCCAGAAAACGGAGAAGGATGTCGGCTAGGTAGGATCCGATGATGCCGCCGATGTTGGAGATCTTTGCCGTCGACGTTTCATAGTTGCTGAGTGACGGATCCGTCGGTGTGTAGGAGATCACGGACAGGAACAGAAAGACAGCCAGCGCGAAGAGGATCACCCCCGCGATTTCCCGTGCTCGTCCCTGCAAAGGTTTTTTCGCCGCCATGTGTGTTTACCCCAGTAGCCGGAGGATCAGAACGGTCGGACCCACGATCCAGCAGTAGTAGGCAAAGAAGCGGAGGTTTCGCCGCCGCACCACGAAGAACAGAAACCGCAGGGTGAGATAGCCCGTCACGGCGGCCATGGCAGCCCCGGCAAGATAGGTCAGAAACTCCCCCGCAGGGACCGCATGGGCGTGCCTGGCTTCCAGGATCGCCGCCCCGAGAATGGCCGGTATCGACAGGAGAAAAGAAAAGCGGGCCGCTGTTTCCCCTTCGAGCCCTCGAAACAGGCCGGCAGAGATCGTGGATCCCGATCGCGAAATGCCGGGGATGACGGCGATGCCCTGGACCAGTCCGATGACGACTCCGTCGAGAAGGGTCATCTGTTCTTCCGTTTTCGACGGGTTCTTGACGCGGTCCGCGAAGAAGAGAAGAAAGCCCGTGACGATCAGCATCGCCGCCGAGAGTTCTACCGATTCGAAAAGCCTGTGAATGATGTCCTTAAAACTAAGGCCGATGGCGCCTGTAATCGCTGTGGCAACGATCCCGATGAGAAGGAATCTCCGGAGCACCCTCGCCCGGCCTTCATTGACAAACGCATCGAGGCTTCCCGAGATCGACAGCCGGTATTTCCGGGGCAGCAGCGCGATAAAAATCTCCGCGATCTCGCGTCGGAAGTAGAGCACGACCGCCAGCGTGGTTCCCAAATGAAGGCAGACATCGAAGAGCACTCCCGGCTGCGAGAATCCGCTGATCAGGCTCTGGGCGAAGACAAGATGGGCCGAGCTGCTGATCGGCAGCAGTTCCGTAAGTCCCTGGACGATACCCAGGAGAATTCCTTCCAGCAGGTTCATGCAGCTTCCTTACGTTTCATGGCCGGGCCGCGCTTTTGGAGATCGTCATGCGAGGCGACGGTGTATTCCCCCCGTGGAAAGAGAGGGAACGAAACGAAAATGAAAAAAGAGACGAAGGCGGTGATTGCCGTCCCCAGAATGACCAGAATGGCCAATCGGAACATAAATGCCCTGAATAAGTAAAGGTTGCGATAATTCGGGTATTTCTACTTGATCTGAGAAGTGAAGTCAAACAAAGAATCCCGTTTCCGGCGGCTTGCGTGCCGTTTGTGTTGAGTCAGAAAACGATTTGATGTATAGTCCGCACGTCATTATGCTGAGGCAACACGGATTCCAAGAAGGAGGGAGAACATGGTCAACAAGGTCATCCTGATCGGCAGGCTCGGGGCGGATCCCGAAGTGCGCTACATGCAGGACGGGACGATGGTGACGACCCTGCGCATCGCCACGGACGAGCAGTGGAAGGACAAGAGCGGGGAAAAGGTTCAGAAGACCGAGTGGCACCGGGTCGTGACGTTCCGAAAACTCGCGGAGATATGCGGGAATTACCTCTCCAAGGGCCGACTGGTCTTCATCGAAGGGAAACTGCAGACCCGATCATGGGAAGACAAGGAAGGCCAGAAAAGGTATATGACGGAGATCGTCGCTTCCAATATGCAGATGCTGGAATCGAAAGGAGGCGGCAGCCGCGATACAGCCGGCGCCGACGGCGGTAGCGGGATGCCGCCTTACGGCGGGGGCGAGCAGGCTCCCGACGAGGATGTGCCATTCTAGAGACAGTCGAAAGGCCAAGGGAAATCTGAAGAAAGAAAGCCCGGTTGATCGACCGGGCTTTCTTGTATCGTCTCGTGGAAAAAATCAGCCCTGCTTTTTTTCCTCTAGTTTCTTCGCTTCGGCTTCCTCTTCGCCTTCCTTTGATGATTTCTTGAAATTCCTGATTCCTTTGCCGATGGCGCCCCCGATTTCCGGAAGTTTTCCCGCCCCGAAGACAATCAGGATAATAACGAGGATGACGATCAATTCTGGCATTCCCAATCCAAACATAGGCATATCTCCTTATATCTGAGACGTCCTGCCCCGTGAGGCAGAGAGCTTTGACACGAATTTATTCCGCGGCCGGTCTCGGCGGCGCCTCGGTTTTTTTCTCGATCCGTTTGCCCTCCGGGTAAACCAGGTGAACTACCTCACCTCGCTTGCCGGGGCTTCCGAGGGATTGTCCCTGGAAGGTAATCCGGACACCGCCGGCATTGCCGAGATCGACGGCGAACCTGTCTTTTGCTTCGATATTCAGTGTATCCCCTGCCTGCAGAAGCTTTTGGACGGCCGGTGCTTTGTCGGCCTTCACCTGTACCCAGGCCGCCTCGGTAGCCTCGATCGTCAGGCTGAGAGCCCCCGTGACCGGCATTGCCTGCACCGGGAAGTCCTTCTTCTCCTCAGGAGGCCGGGCTTCCGGCTTTTTCGGTTCCTCGGCCGCTGTTTGAACAGGGACCGGTTGCGGCGCTGCGGGCTGTGCCGGGGGCGCTTCCGGCTGCTGTGCCGGGGGCACGGGTGGTGCTTCGGGAGGCTTTGCCTCCACCGGTTTTTCCGGCTGCGTTACAGCCTCCCGGGACATCGTTCCCGCCGGTACGGGCTTCCTGTCGCTGTCCTGGAAAAAGTAAAATCCCAGGATGATGATCAGGGCCAGGGCCAGCAAAGCCCGTGCGCGAGGACTTCCAAGGTTTTCCAGCCGGTCCAGGGCGGATTTTTCCGCACGGGGACCTCGAACCTCTTCCTTCGGCGCTTCCGGTTGGGGGGAAGGTATCGTTTTTTCGATGTGTTTCGCGTATCGGGCCAGGATAGGACCGGCATCGGCTCCCAGAAGACCGGCATAACATTTGATGAAGGTCTTCGTGTATACGGGCTCCGGCAGCTCCTCGAAATTGCCGCTTTCGATGGCCTCCAGGAAGGACTGCCGGATTTTGAACCGGCGGGACATGTCTTCGAACCGGATGCCCTTCGATTCCCGGAGGCCTTTCAGCTCCAGGAAGAACTCATCTGGTTTGTTCTCCGTTTTTTCCACGGTGATGCCTTTTCTGTTTCTCCCCGGATTCGCGCATTTTGGCTAGTCGTATCACCAATTTGCGGGGTGCGCAACAGAAAAAGTCCCGCCTTTGGAGGGCGGATCGCGGCCTTTACTTTCTCACGGTGAACGAGACGGTTTTTCTCTTTTCTTGCCCGTCCGAATACGATAAGGTGAACCGCTTTCAACATGATCCGGATGGTGAATATGGGATCCTATCAAGAGTTTGCTGCAGAGATAGCCCTTGAGGCGGGACGGTTCCTGAAAGAAAAATTCCACGAGAAACACGATATCACCTACAAGGGAGAAATCGACCTCGTGACGGAGGTCGACCGGGGATGCGAGGCGCGGCTGATCTCACGCATCGAGAAAGCGTTCCCGGGCCATGGAATCCTGGCCGAAGAAACGAGGGGCGTTGCGGAGAAAAAGGAGTACACCTGGATCATTGATCCGCTGGACGGAACCACGAACTATGCCCACCAGTACCCCGTGTTCTGCGTATCGATTGCCCTGCAACACGACGGGGAAGTGATCCTGGGGGCAATCTGCAACCCGATGCTGGAGGAGCTCTTCGTCGTCGAGCGCGGCCGGGGAGCCTTCCTGAATGGGCGTCGCCTCGCCGTTTCCGCGACGGCCGATCTCTCGAAAAGTCTTCTTTCTACGGGTTTTCCCTATGACATCCGCGTCAACCCCGACAACAACATCAACTACTTCGTTTCCATGGCCGTTCGGGCTCAGGCCATCCGGCGGGCAGGGGCGGCGGCCCTGGACCTGGCCTATGTTGCGGCGGGCCGCTTTGATGGATTCTGGGAACTGAAACTCCATCCCTGGGATACGGCGGCAGGCTGCCTCATGGTCACCGAGGCAGGAGGAGCCGTGACCGATCTGTTCGGTGGGCCGTTCGATCTATATTCTTCCCACATTCTCGCGACGAACGGGAAGATACAGAGAGCGATGCAGGAAATTCTGAAGCAAACGGATCCACTGGATGCGAGGCTCGTGAAGAGATCGGGTAACAGGTAACAGGATTCCATCTCTGATACCTGACACCTGTCACCTGATACCGTTATGTCAGATCGTGCAGACCTAGGGATTTATTTGACCTTGCCTCGGATGAATTCATCCGTGAGAAGGCAGGCTTCCTCGTCGGTATGCTGCCGGGGCGGGTGTTTCATGAAATAGGCCGAGGGGCCGTAGAGGATCCCGCCGATGCCCCTGTCGAGGGCAATTTTGCAGCAGCGGATGGCGTCGATGACCACCCCGCCCGAATTGGGCGAGTCCTCCACGGAGAGTCGCATTTCCAGATTCATGGGTACATCTCCGAAGATCTTCCCCTCCATTCGCAAAAAGCAGACTTTGTTGTCTTTCTGCCAGGCCACCCAGTCGCTGGGTCCGATGTGGATGTTTTCCGGGGCCAGCCTCTTTCCGGCCTGGGACTGAACGGCTTCGGTTTTGGAGATCCGTTTCGATTTGAGCCGGCTGCGGTCGAGCATGTTGAGGAAGTCGGTGTTTCCCCCCGTGTTGAGCTGGTAGGTCCTCTCGAGTTTCACCCCCCGCATATCGAACAGGTGTGTCAGCACCCGGTGGATGATGGTGGCCCCAAGCTGCGACTTGACGTCGTCTCCGATGATCGGAAGGCCCTTCTTTTCGAAGCGCGCTGCCCATACCGGATCGCTGGCGATGAAGACGGGGATGTTGTTGATGAAGGCAACGCCCGCATCGAGTGCGCAGTCCGCGTAGAACCGGGTTGCCTCTTCGGAGCCGGCCGGCAGGTAGTTGAGGAGGATCTCCGCGCCCGAATCTTTCAGAGCGCCCACTACAACCTTCTTCGTGGCTTCCTTCTCTCTGGCGAGCACGAAGGTGAATCGGGGGTCGAACTGGTTCATGTGGGGGGCAAAACTGTCGAGCACCTTTCCCATCTTCACCCTGGCGCCTGTTTTCGGGATCCGGGGCTGGAAGGCGGTTGTGCAGTTCGGGGGCAGGAAGATGGCCTCGGCGACGTCCTTTCCCACTTTGCGGCGGTCGATATCGAAGGCGCAGACGACTTCAATGTCGGAAGGCCGATAGCCGCCGACGCTCCAGTGCATCAGCCCGATGATGTCCTTCGGAGATTTTTTCCGGTAATACTCGATCCCCTGGATCAGGGACGAGGCGCAGTTCCCGATGCCGACGATTGCTATCCGGACCTTCCTCAAAACGTCTCCCCCTTCCGGCCGATTGGAAAGCAGATGCGGATGGATTCGCAATCTATCTTCTTACATCAATTCCCGAGACAATTCAACGGGCAGGATTGATGAAAACGGGTTCATCCGCCCGTCGCGCCGTAATGCTCGTTGATCCAGCGAAGATATTCTCCGCTGCGTACACGCGTGATCCATTCGTTGTTTTCCAGGTACCAGAGGATCGTCTTCCGCATGCCCGTTTGGAAGGATTCGCGGGGCGACCAGCCCAGCTCCGACTGCAGTTTCCGGGAATCGATGGCATAGCGCCAATCGTGCCCCGGCCGGTCCTTGACGAACGTGACCAGATCCCGCCGGGACCTGCCGCCTTCCCACGGGCGGATTTCGTCGAGGATATCGCAGATGGCATGGACCACGGCGATGTTTTCTTCTTCGGAGTTGCCGCCGACGTTGTAGGTTTCGCCGCGGCGTCCCTTCTTCATGATCGTCCAGATGGCCTCGCAGTGATCCTCCACGTAGAGCCAGTCGCGGACATTCTTCCCGTCGCCGTACACCGGAAGCGGTTTTCCCTCCAGGGCATTCATCGTGATGAGTGGGATCAGCTTTTCCGGGAACTGCCAGGGGCCGTAGTTGTTGGAGCAGTTGGAGATCGTGACGGGAAGCCCGTAGGTCTTGAAATAGGCCCTCACCAGGTGATCCGACGATGCCTTGGATGCGCTGTAGGGGCTGTTGGGCTTGTAGGGCATCGTTTCGGTGAAGAGGCCTTCCTTGCCCAGACTCCCGTAGACTTCGTCGGTGCTGACATGGTGGAAGAGACTGAAATGATCGGCATGGTTGCGTGCCGCCTCGAGGAGGTTGAACGTGCCCACGATGTTCGTGAAGATGAACTCGGCCGGCCGCTTGATGGAGCGGTCTACATGAGATTCGGCGGCGAAGTGGCAGACGGCGTCGATGCCGAAGTCGGGGAAAATCGCGTCCATCCGTTCAAGGCTGCAGATGTCCTCCCGCAGGAAGACGTAGCGGCCAGGGAAGCGTTGCTCGAGATCCTGCAGGTTCTCGGGATTGCCCGCGTAGGTCAGCTTGTCGACATTCACGATTCGTCCGGTGAAGTCCGATCTTTCCAGCAGATAGCGGATAAAGTTGCTGCCGATGAACCCGCAGCCGCCGGTCACCAAAAGGTTTTTGAATTCCATGTTGACTCCTAAAGAAAAAATTACTTCCTCAGTCCTGCCTCCAGGGTCCTCGGCATGATATTTGCCATCCTTGACGGCAGGAGGCACGGCTTGCCCGTGTGCCAACTATCACGAATGCTTCGAATTCTCAACCCTGAATCCGGGTTTGAGCGGATCCGGTCCGGTACCCGGTAAGGAACAATGTGAGCAACGTCAACGAAGGAAGTCATAAAAACAACTGTTTTGACTGCCTGCACTTTTTCATCACCCACGAGCCGGCTTATCCGTACGGCTGCCGGGCCATGAGCTTCAAATCCCGGGAGCTGCCCGCCATGGTCGTGCTGAAGGACTCCGGCGCACCGTGCATGCTGTTTGAGATCAAAGGCCGGCCTGAAGGAACAGCGGGCAGGAGAACAACATGACATTTTTGTTGCGTTTCCGCCCGACAGTGCGATAAAAAAACAGAAGCAAGATCGCAATGGGCAGCGGAGCCCGTTCGCGGGCCCAGGTGGGACTTTCGGTTTATGGGTCGGAAAAAAACATCGGAACAATCCGGCGGGCAGCCTGCCGGCGGGAAGGTCGCTTCCGCCGAAAGCAGGATCAGCGCGCTTCTCACGATCAGCCGGGCGATCACCTCAGAGAAGTACCTGGAGGACATCCTCCGCCTCATCGTTACCGTGACCGCCGAGGTCATGGAGTCCAAAATTTGTTCCCTCATGCTCATCGACGAGGACGGCAAGCTTCACGTCAAGGCCACACAAAGCATCAGCAAGGAATACAACAAGAAGCGGATTCTTGAGCTCGGGAAAGGGGTTATTGGAAAGGTAGCCTCGGAAAACCGGCCCGCCATCGTCCGTGACGTCCGGGAGAGAGACGACTATCTCTATCCCGAAATGGCCCGCAAAGAGGGGCTTGTATCGCTTCTTTCCGTGCCCCTGGCCGTGAAGAACAGGGTGATCGGGGTCATCAACTGCTACACCTCCCGGCCCCACGATTTCACGGAGCCGGAGGTGACGATCCTCACGACGATTGCCAACCAGGCCGCCATCGCCATCGAGAACACGGAGCTTCTCGTCCGGAGCCGCGTCATTCAGGAAGAGCTGGAATCGCGCAAGCTCGTCGAGCGGGCGAAAGACATCCTGGCGGCCGAAAACGGGATCGCCGGCGATGATGCCTACCGGAAGATCCAGCAGATGAGCATGAACATGAGAAGGCCCATGCGCCAGATCGCCGAGGCGATCATCATCTCGCGGGGCGTTGACGAAAGTGCTTGACACGATTATGTAACTCTGGTAACGGAACCGTTACTTTTGGATAAGGGTGTCCAAATCTCAATTGGGCGCCCTTTTTTATTTTCCGCAGGATGAAGAAGGAGGACCAGCGTATGAATTTGAGGCAACCCAATGCGAATGAGGCGACAGGGACCTTTAACCGTTCGAGGAACGTGGTCCCCATGTCGGGCATCTGCACGCGCTGCGTGGACGGCTGCCGGGGCGGCTGCGAGATCTGGCTGTCGACGTTCCGGGGCCGAGAGGTGCTCTATCCACAGGAATTCGGCAACATGACCGCCGGTGCCGACAAGAACTATCCCCTGGACTATTCTCACCTGAGCATCCAGGGATACGCCGTCGGCGCCCAGGGCCTGCCCAAGGGTGTGAAGCCCGGGCCGGACACGGCCGTCTTTCCCGCCGTTGATACCGAGACGGAATACGGCTGGACGAAGAAGGTCAAAATGAAACTTCCCATCTTCACGGGCGCGCTGGGCTCGACGGAAATCGCCCGGAAGAACTGGGAACACTTCTCGGCGGGCGCTGCCGTCGCCGGCGTCACGATTGTCTGCGGCGAGAACGTCTGCGGAATCGACACGGGGCTTGAGCGCGGCGCAAACGGTCTCGTGAAGAAATCCCCCGAGATGGATCGACGGATCAACACCTACAAGCGTTACTGGGACGGCTACGGTGAGATCCTTGTCCAGATGAACGTGGAGGATACCCGCCTGGGTGTTGCCGAATACGTCATTGACAAGCACAAGCTCGACACCATCGAGCTGAAGTGGGGGCAGGGCGCCAAGAACATCGGCGGCGAAATCAAGATCCCTTCCCTGGAGCGTGCCCAGGAGCTCAAGCGCCGCGGCTACATCGTGCTTCCCGATCCCACGCTTCCCGAGGTCGCAGCGGCCTACAAGGCCGGCGCAATCAAGGAATTCGAGCGCCACAGCCGCCTTGGCTTTGTCACGCGTGAAGGCTTCATGAAGGAAGTCCAGCGCCTGCGCAAGCTCGGCTACAAGCGCATTACCCTGAAGACGGGCGCCTACTCCATGGTGGAGCTCGCCATGGCGATCCGCTTCTGCGCCGACGCCAAGATCGACCTGCTCACCATCGACGGCGCCCCCGGCGGAACGGGCATGAGCCCCTGGCCCATGATGTGCGAGTGGGGCATTCCCTCGCTGTACCTGCATGCGCTGACCTACGAGTTCTGCCAGAAACTCGCCAAGAAGAAAGTACGCGTACCCGATATCGCTTTCGCCGGCGGCTTTGCCAGCGAGGACGGCGTCTTCAAGGCGATTGCCCTGGGAGCTCCCTACGTGAAGGCCGTCTGCATGGGCCGTGCGCTGATGATTCCCGGCATGGTCGGCAAGAACATCGGCGAGTGGATCAAAAACAAGGACCTGCCCAAGACGGTCTCCCGCTTCGGCAGCAGCATGGAGGAGATTTTCGTAAGCTACGAGGAGCTCAGGAAGAAGTACGGCAAGGAACTCGACAGCATGCCCACGGGCGCCATCGGATTCTACACCTACGGCCAGAAATTCAAACAGGGCCTCCAGCAGCTCATGGCCGGAAGCCGCAATTTCAACCTGTCGCTTGTTGGTCGCAAGGACCTCATGTCGCTCACCCGCGATTGCGAGGAAGTCACCGGCATCCCGTTCGTCATGGAAGCGTACAGGAAAGAAGCGGAGAAGTGGTTGAAGTAAGCCAATAGCCGCAATCGGACAGTGCAGAAGGGGGTTGGAACTCATGTTTCAACCCCCTTTTTATATCGGCCGGTCCAATCATGAAAAGACCGCGAAACAATTTTGCCGGCTCAAAACCGCTTTGCGACGGTTCTAAATCTTGCTTCGTTGCAACGTCATAAACTCGCCCTTCGGGCTCAAACAGATGACGTTGCGGGCACTGCGCCTCGATAAGAACCGTTCACACAAAGACGCTTTCACTGAGCCTTGCAAAATCATTTCACGGTCCTTCTGATCGATTCATGAATGAGGCTCCATTCCATTACCCCACACTTCTCTTGTTCATTCGCCTTGCAAGAGTTGGCTGCCTGCTGTTAAGGTAAAAAGCAATTTTGAAATTTTGCTGTCTGCAAGGCAGCGGGGAGAAACGAGGAAACTTCAGGTGATACAATCCGGACAATGTCCCGCACCGCGGATCCGGCAGAGGGACAAAATTCGCGGCTTCATCGTCCGCAGGGTCGAGGCCGTCGATGACATCTGCTGCACGGCCTACGAGATGGACCACGTCGCCACGGGTGCGAAGGTCCTCCATCTTCACGGGAACGACAGCGAGAATCTCTTTGCCGTGGGGTTCCGCACGCCGCCCTGGGATTCCACGGGAATCGCCCATATCCTGGAGCACTCAGTACTCGCCGGATCCGAGGACTACCCCGTGAAAGACGCCTTCAACGAACTTTCGCGGGCCACGCTGCAGACCTTCATCAATGCCTTTACCTACCCAGACAAAACCCTCTACCCCGTGGCCAGCCAGGTTCCCGTCGATTACTTCAACCTGGCCCGGGTATACACCGACCTTGTGCTCAGGCCCCGGATCCTGAGAGCAACCTTCCAGCAGGAAGGGCATCACCTGGAATTCGTCAAGCCCGACGATCCCGGAAGCGATCTCACCGTCTCGGGGATCGTCTACAACGAGATGAAAGGAGCCTACTCATCACCGGACGGTCTCATGTACAAGGCCCTCCAGCAGAACCTCTTTCCCGATAACCCTTACGGCTTCGATTCCGGGGGCGATCCTGCGGCGATTCCTCATCTCACCTGGGAACAACTCCGGGAATTCCACCGGCTCTACTATTCCCCGACGAATGCCTATTTCTTTCTCTACGGCAACATCCCGCCGGAGGATCATCTCGCCTTTCTCGAGGATGTGCTGCGCGGTTCCGGCAAGGAGCAGGTCGAATCGGCCATTGGCCTTCAGCCCCGCTGGACAGAACCGCGTTCGGTGCGCGACTGCTTTCCCGTGGGCAAGGGCGAGAGTCTCGCGCGGAAATCGGCCGTCAATGTGGCCTGGATGATGGTGGAGAGCACGGATTCGGAGGAGCTTCTCCTGCTCAGAATCGCCGCCCATGCCCTGGTCGGTACGGCCGCAGGCCCTCTTCGCAAGGCTCTCATCGATTCGGGGCTGGGTGAAGATCTCTCGCCCGTCACGGGGATCGAGTCCGATCTGCGGCAAATCGTCTTCGCCGTGGGTCTGCGCGGAACGGACCCTGACCGGGCCGGGGCCGTCGAAGATCTGATCCTGAATGTTCTGGAAGGCCTGGCGCACAAAGGGTTTGACCGGGATCTGATCGAGGCGGCCCTGCACCAGGTGGAATTCCACGGCAAGGAGATCGTCCGCGGAGCCTACCCGTACGGGATCACCCTCATGGGCCGGGTTTTTCAAACCTGGCTCTACGACGGAGACCCCCTGGTTCCGCTGAAATTCAACCCCCTGATCGAGCGCATCCGAAGCCGCATGGCGAATGAGACGGGGCTTTTCGAGAACGTGATTCGACGCTGGTTTTTGGAAAATCCGCACCGTCTCACCTCTGTGATGGAGCCGAGCCGGAGCTGCCTTGAGGAGGACGAAGCGAAGTTCCGGCAGCGGATGGCGGAGCTCAAGGCAACCCTGTCCGAAAAAGACCGGGAAAGGATCCGGGACGAGGCCGCCCGCCTGAAGGCACTCCAGTCGCAACCCGATACGCCGGAGGCGCTGGCCAGGCTCCCCCGGCTCAGGCGTTCGGACATTCCCCGCGAGGTAGAGCGGATTCGGTCCGAGGAGAGCCGAACGGGAAGCATTCCCATCCTGAAGCATGAGATCTTCAGCAACGGCATCGTCTACCTGGATTGTGTCTTCGATGTGGCCCCTGTGTCCGAGGAACTGCAGCCATACCTGCCGCTGCTCGGAAAGTTCGCACGGGGAATGGGATCCGCGGGACGCCGCTATGACGAGATGGCCACAAAAATTTCGATGGCCATGGGCGGGCTGGGGATTCAGCTTGCGTCGGGCTTCGGCAGCGACGGGAAGGAAATCTGGCAGAAGATGATCTTCCGGATGCGGGCGCTCCCCCGCAACATTCCCACGGCCGTGGAGCTTCTCGGCGATATCCTCGTGGCGGGCGATCTTTCGGACCGCAGGCGAATGGAGGACCTCGTTCTGGAGAAGAGAAACAGCCTGCATTCCGCAGTCGTTCCGTCGGGACATCTCTTTGCCCAGCGGACGGCGGCATCGTCGCTGACCCTGGCCTCCCGCCGGGACGAGCAATGGAACGGGCGCACCCAGTTGCGACTCTTGAGCGGTCAGGCAGAGTGCTTCGCGGTCGATTCTCTCGTCGAAACCATGGAACGCCTCAAGAGGCTCGTATTCCGTCACGACGGGCTTGTGCTCAACGTGACGGGTGATGCGGCGGGGATCGGTCTCGTTCTGAAGGAGAGCGGTGCTTTGCTGGAACGGCTGGGCAACGGCGTCTCGGCAAAGAAGGCCGCTTCGAGCCTGCCGGGACCGCTGCAAACCGGGGTTTCGATCGCAGCACAGGTCTGCTATGTGGCACAGGTCGCCGCCGTGCCGGGTTATTTCGATCCCTCTTCGGCGGCACTCTCCGTGATTTCGAAGGAGCTCTCGAAGGGATTCCTCTACAACCGGATCCGGGTTCAGGGTGGCGCCTACGGGGGGATGTCCCTTTACGATCCGCTGGGAAAGACGTTCTCCTTCCTGTCCTATCGTGATCCTCGCCTGACGGAAACGCTGAAGGTTTACGAAGAGGCCGCACGATACCTGCTGGAAGAGGGAATCAGCGGGGAGGAACTGGAAAAAACCATTATCGGGACCATCGGGTCTCTGGACCGGCCGGCGGATCCGGCAGGGAAAGGGTACCTGTCCATGATCCGCCACTTCGCGGGGATTACCGACGCCGACCGGCAGGCGTTCCGGGATCGGGTGCTCGAACTTTCCCCCGATGAGATTCTCAAGACGGTCCGGGAGATCCTCGTTCCGGCCCTCATGGCATCCTCCGTGGCCGTCTATGCAGGCGAGGAACGGCTGCTGCGGGCCAATGAAACCCTGGTGCCGAAGCTCGTCATCGAACCGTTAACCTGAAACTATTGCGGGCACAGAAATTGCTCACTCTTTATTCCGGCAGGGGACAGGAAAATCATTGTCCCCGCCGGTCTTCATCTGACTGCCGGAGAGATCATCTTGATGAGCAATCGCATCATTCTGACAGGAATCGGCACCGTCCTCGGTCTCGTAGCCCTGTTAAGTTTCGGGGTGTACCTGGGGCGCGGCGGATTCGAGGATCTGGGTATTGTCAGGACCGGGTTTGCCCAGTCCGAGGTGGCGAAGCACTCTCCCGGTTCGGCCCCCGACATCCAGAACAACCGCGTCTACCGCAAGAAGCTCCGGGCCCAGAAGACCCTGAAAGACTCGAAGGAGTTTGAGGACTTCGAGCAGGACCTGATCCGCTTCTGCCGCTACCTCGACGGACGCGAGTACATTAAGGCTTACAAGCTTCCCGAGGGGACATACCGGCATTTCGTGAAGATGCTGAACGATCTTGCCGCCTATCCCCCCATCCTTACCGGGGAAGCCACGGACCCATCCAAGCTGAAGCTGAACCAGGAGCACTTTCTGCGGACTATCGGGCGGGAGCAGATCGGCCTTATTCTCGATATCCTTGCCAACGAGACAGAGATGATGGAATCGACGGCGGAGATGATCTTCGACTGGCTCAACAGGGGAATTGAGGCGAAGAGTCCGGAGATCAGGATGACGCGGAAGGAACTTTACGATTACGCTGCCTTTTTCCTGAACACCCTTTCGGGGAAGGCCTGCCTGTGGCGACGGGACTCCAAGACGCGAATCCTCGTTACGTACTACTCCATCCTCGTTGTGGATCGGTCAAACCGGGAGAATGCAAACCGTTATGGCGTGGACATCAAGCCGTCAGTTGCCCTGCTCATGGACGATCTGGTCAATTATAAGAACCTCAGCGCGAAAGGGAGTTACATCAGGAAGCTGAAGGCCCTGGAGACGCCGGCCACAACCGGCTGAGGACGTCTTATCCTAAAGGCTGCTCAAAAAGGTTTAGATACAAGGCGTCCCGATGTTCCGAGGAGCGAGTGTACCCATGTGGCGTACATGAGCGACGAGGAAGGAGGGCAACGCAGTAGATGAGCCTTTATCAGCAGCCTTAGAAATCCAACATGGATGGCAGTCCCTTGTCCCGCCTGTACCACCAGTTCGGAAACAGCCGGTACAGCACACGCGAGACCGGGCCGATGAATTCCGTGGACCGCTTGTCGAACTGGATGGACTCGATGAGCCGTTCCTCGATCTGCTTGCGATCCCCTGTTTCGTTGAAAATATGGTAGGCGCAGGAAAACATGGGGCTGTACATGTTCTTCTTTTCCAGGTAGCGGTACACGTTGCGGATCGTGTTGGGCCCTTCCGGGGTTCCATCGATCTGGTCCAGCACCTTCTTGTCCGTCTGGATGGGGTTTCCATCGAAAAGCTCGTAGTAGAGTTTCCCGTACCGGTAGTTCTTGCTGGCATCGGAGGAAAGCGTAACGTACAAATCGCCCACCCCCGCCTGGCTGTAAAAAGCCTGGAAGCTTCCTCCCAGAAGCCTTGCGAGGGAGCGGATCTCCACGCCGGAACGCGCAAAGATGGTTCCGGGGATGGAATTGCCCAGGTTCATCTGATCGGTCATTCCCTTGATGTTTGCCACGATGTTCTTGAGTGCTCCGCAGGCCTCGATCCCCACGATGTCGAAGTTATAATAGGACGTAATCTCGCGCCGGTCGAAGTTTACGACCTCTTTCCGAACGGTCTGCGCAACGCTGCGAGGACCGGCGATGGTCAGAGCCACGGGCTTGCCGAGGGCGATATCCACATCAAAAAAAGGTCCGCCCACGGCGACGACCTTGAACTTGTGCTGGAGGTGGGAGAGATCCCCCCGGATCATTTGAGAGGGCGTGATCAGTTCCTTCGTCTTTTCGTCGGAGACGAGGCCCTTGATGGCGGAGATGATACAGGTCTTGCCGCGCTTCTTGCCGATCATGGGCCGCAGGTAATCAAGAAGCCTCGACAGGCGGTTCATCGTGATCGTGAGGAAGAGGAAGTCATTCTCGTGGACGACCTGCTCGAGGTCGCTTGACGCCGTCACCTCCGGCGCCAGTCGGGGAACCTTTTCCATCCCGCCATAGAGCTTTGCCAGGTCATGGGTGAGATGCTTTGGATTGAGGTGCTCCTCGTTGATATAACGGCACACCTCGGCATCGTGATAGTACATCGTCACAGGCCTGCCGTTGCGGCCGTATATGTAGGCCAGCGCCGTTCCCAGTCGCCCCGGCCCGATAATGGCTATTTTGCTTGTGTTCAAAGCATTCACCTGTCGAGAAAGTAGCTGCTAAGTATAGGAAATCAGTTTCTTTCTGTCAAATAAAAAGGGTGTGCCAAATCCCGACGCTCATTTGATGAGCCGCTTTCGCATCTTGGCGAGAGCCAGAGGGAAGAAGAGAGCAGTGAAGAGAATGAGATAGAGCAGATTCCACAGGGCAATCCCGTCGAAGGGGCCGATCCCGATGGACCGGGAGATCTCCACCAGGTGGGTGAGAGGCATGCAGTACGCCAGAACCTTGGCCCAGAGAGGGAGCGTGTCGAGAGGGAAAAAAGTGCCGCTGAAAAGAAACATGGGCGTGATGAAAAGAAAGATGGGCAGATTGAACAGGTCGATGTTCTTCACGACGGCCGTGAAAAACATTCCGATCGATGCAAAGGCGAGCCCCGCAAGGAAGGACAGTGGGATTAGAAGCAGGCCTTCGGGGTAACGGATGAGACCGAAGAGGCTGATGATGCCGAGCATGATGGATGAGGCAATGACGGACTTGGTGGCACCCCAGATGATCTCGCCGGTGATGATTTCTTCGAGGAACAGCGGCGTGGCCAGCATGGCATCGAACGTTTTCTGGTAGTACATCCTCACAAAGGATCCGTAGGTGGTCTCGAAGAAGCTGTTGTACATCATGTTGACCGTAAGCAGGGCCGGCGCGATGAAGACGATGTACGACGTGGAATGTTCGCGCCACGAGACATTCCCCACAAGCGCGCTCATCCCCAGGCCGAAGGCCGCAAGATACATGAGCGGCTCCAGCAGGGGTGGCATGAAGCTCACCTTCCAGGTCTTGCGATAGACGGCGAAGTTTCGACCCCAGACCCGGAGAAACCGCGAAGAAATGATCGGTACAGCCATTTTGCTCATTCCCGCAGATCCCTCCCCGTAAGCTTCAGAAACACGTCTTCCAATGTCGCGGTCCGCAAGGTGCACCCGTGGCGGCAGTAGCGCTCGCTGATCTCGCGGTAGAGCCGGTCCCGCTCTTCGCAGTAGAGGATGAGGCGGTGGCCCAGATCCTCGTGCCGAATGTTGTGGTCCCGTACGTAGGAACGTAGCTCCTCGCCGGGCTCTCCGACTTCAATGATGTCCTTGCCCGCGTGATCCCGGATCAGTTCTTGCGGCCCGCCCTCCACAAGAATCTTTCCGTGGTCCATGATAATGAGCCGGTCGCAGAGCCGCGAGGCTTCTTCCATGTAGTGCGTCGTGAGCAGGATGGAGATGCCGCGAGCCCGGAGTCCTTCCAGGCGCTCCCAGATCTGGTGGCGTGACTGGGGGTCGAGTCCCGTCGTGGGCTCATCGAGGATCAGGAGATCGGGATCGTTGATCAGGGCCCGGGCGAGAACCACTCTCCGCATCAGCCCTCCCGAGAGCTCCGGTATGGCCGTATCCCTGCGGTTTTCCAGGGCGATGAATTTCAGCAGACCATGGGCCCTGGCGGTGGCTTCCGGACGGGGGACGTCGAAATAGGATGCGAAGACTTCAAGATTCTGAAGGATGGACAGCTCGGGGTCGAGGTTGTTTTCCTGCTGGCAGACACCGATGCGGTACTTGACCTTGCGGAGCTGCCGTCGTTGGGTAACATCCTGCCCGAGCACGTGGAGGGAGCCGGCCGAAGGGGGAGAGAAGCCGTAGATCATGCGGACCGTCGATGTCTTGCCGGCGCCGTTCGGTCCCAGGATGCCGTAGCATTCCCCGCGGCGGATGTGGAAGGAGATTCCGTCGACGGCGGTAAGGGCACCGAAGGATTTCCTCAGATTATCTGCCTGGACGATGTATTCCACAATTGAATCCTGTTATGGCGAATCCGAACGGTTCACGAAGCGAATCCGGGCCGGTTTGCGCCCCGCCGGCCTGAGATATGTAACGGCCGGCTTTCCCAGGGCGATGACGGCGTGGATGTCCTCCTGCTCCGGGATGCCCAGCGAACGATGAATGGAGCGATCGCGACGCATGGCCTCGACGGCAAAGCCGATGAGGCAGGTCCCGATTCCCATGGTGTGGGCGGCGAGCGCAATGTTCTGGGCGGCAAGGAGCGCATCTTCCCGGGGGCAGGAAGCGCCCGGTCCTGTCCCGATGAGGATCGCCGCCGTGGCGCCGTGAAAGAGCCGGTCTCGTCCCGACTTGTCCCACTGCCGAAGGGCCTCCTGAATCTGTGCATGATAGCGACGGTAGTAGCGCCCCAGTTTATCCTTCATGAACAGGCGCGAAAAGAGCCGCGCGGCAGGGTTTGCGGCCAGGCGGTTCAGGTGTTCGTAGAAACGGGCAATCATCCGTCCGAAATCCAAGAGGGACTGCCGGTCGGGGACGATGGTGAAAGTCCAGGGCTGGCTGTTGGTCCCGGAGGGGGCCATGATGCCGATTCGGGCAAGATCCTCAAGGCTGCGGCGGTCTATCGGTTCTTCAAGGAAACAGCGGCATGATCGCCGGGAATAGAGAAGCCGGACAAGAAGGGCGGTGTCGAACTCCCCGAAGGGGAGCCAACGACCGCCCGTGTCCACAGTGGCAAGCTCGATGCTCCCGGTGCTGACGGAATCGATGGTGATGGCCTCCGTGGGACACACGGCGGCGCAATGATCACAACCGAAGCAGCCTTCCCGGGTGAGAGTGACTTGCCCGTTTTCCAGGGCCAGCACGTCGGAAGGACAGACATCAAGGCACAGACCGCAGCCCGTGCACCGGCTCGTGTCGAGCAGGGGTTTGGTCAGGTCATCCATCCCCGATTCCCTGCGCCCATCCGGTTGTTACTGTTCCTTCGGAGGCTCCGGACCGTAGAAGGTCACCTTGGCATCTTTCATCGCCTTTTCGAGGAAGGCATTGAGGCGTTCCTGCTGGATGGCCTGGGTGGCCCGGGCCTTGACCTGCTCCTTGACCGTCTCGTAGGCCGGAAGCTCGGCGGCCTTGCGCTCTTCCAGTTTGATGATGTGGTAGCCGAATTCCGTCTCGACGATACCGCTGATTTCGCCGGGCTTCAGGGCGAAAGCGGCCTGCTCGAATTTGCCGACCATGCTTCCCGTCGTGAAGAATCCCAGGTCGCCACCTTTTGCCTTGGACCCGGGATCATCGGAATATTCCGTGGCGAGCTTGGCAAAGTCCTCTCCTTTTTTCGCCTTTTCGAGGATTTCCTCTGTCTTCGTCATCGCTGCCTTTTTCTCTTCCTCCGTCGCATTGGGCTTCACGGCAACGAGGATGTGGCGGGCCCTCACCATCTCGGGGTTCTCAAACTCCTTCTTGTGTGTCTCGTAGTATCCCTCGTAATCCTTTTCCGTGAGGACGATCTTGCCGAGGATTTCTTTCTGTACGTAGTTTCTCGCCAGGTACTCGTTTCTCATGATCTCCATCTGCTTGCGGACCTTCGGGTCCTTGTCGAATCCCTTCTTCTTGGCGACGTCCGACACGACGATGATGCTGGCAAGATTCCGCACCAGGACCTCCTCCATCCGGGGATCGGCCTTGATGAGGGCCTGCTGGTTCTCCGGATAGAGCCCGGCATAGGCCTCGATATCGCTTTTCGTGATTTCCTTGTTTCCGATCTTCGCAAGCCCGTCCTTCTTTGCTTTTTCCGCTGCCGTTACGTCAGCGGAGGTACAGAGGAACAAAAGCATGAAGACAACCAGAGCGCCTGCCAATAATTTTTTCATCTCAACCTCTCCTTTTTTTTGCTGTAACAGGGTGTCGCCCCACCGAATAGAGTGACAATACGTAATACTATCACGAGGGATGAAAAACATAAATTCTTTTTTCTTGCGGTGATTCTTATCCTCACGCAACGCACGGACGAAGGCAGCAATTGTGAAGTACGAAAGTCCCGAGACAGAGCGTGTCGTTTGTGGTATGAAGAATCAGTCTTGAATCAACGCCGGTCAAAGGACGCAAGAACGGTGATGAAACGGCAGGATGACATACGAAAGCTCCTGTTCATTATGGCAGGGATGGCCTTCCTCTTTATCGCGGCCGTTGTGCCGTTGACGGGCATCGGCCTTTTTCTCGTGGCCCAGGTCGTCGCCATCGGCCTTGGCGGGTTCACGATTGTCTCCCTTTTCCGGCGTTATCGAGGACTGGATGTTGTATCGGCAACCACCATCTTTCTCCTTTATGTCCTGATGGTCGCTTTGTTTTCCCCGGGGGTGGTGGGGGCCCTGGCCAACTACCTCTCCCGTTAGTCGCCTGCTGCGCGATCTGAATCAGGCATATCGTGAATCCGGAGTCCGTATCCCGAATCCCATCTTCCTTCCCTGTACCCTTGACCCTGAACCCTTCCCCCTTCTTCAATGTTTCGTTCACCGCGGGTTGAACGTTTCTTTCAAAAAGGGGCTTCCGGGGACGTCG
>CAZVLL010000001.1:0-316972 GCA_964628025.1 uncultured Syntrophaceae bacterium | reverse complement strand
GCCTCTCCATCCGCGACCTCTTTTTCGGGGGGCTGGTGCCGGGCATCCTGATCGGTCTGGGAATGCTGGTGATCACGACGTACATTTCCAAGCGGAGGGATTACCCGAAATATCCCCGTGCCACCCGCCGCGAGCTGCTGAAGGCGGTCTTCCAGGGGTTGCCCGCCTTCATCATGGTCGCGATCATCCTGGTCGGGATCATGACCGGCATCTTCACGCCGACCGAGGCCTCCGTCGCAGCGGTCCTGTATGCCCTGCTGGTCGGCCTGATCGACCGGAAGATGACATGGAAGGGGTTCTACGATTCGATGCTGAATGCGGCCATCTCTTCGGCCGTGGTGATGATCGTCATTTCGACGGCCGGCCTTCTGACCTGGCTCCTGGCATACTCCATGATCCCGCAGCAGCTGACGGTCTCCCTGGCCGGGGTCATCGACTCGCCGACCACGCTGCTGGTCGTCCTCGGCGTGGTCTTCCTGCTGGTCGGCTGCGTGCTGGACGTCTCTCCGGCGGTCCTGCTTTTCGGACCGGTCCTGCTGCCCCTGGTGACCGCCGTCGGGGTGGACCCCATCTTCTTCGGGGTCATGATGGTTTTCGCTCTTGCCATCGGCCTGATCACGCCGCCGGTCGGGACGACGATGATGCTGTCGGCCTATATCGCCGGGGTGACCATCCTGGATGTTGCCAGGGAGAGCATCCCCTATATCATTTACATGATCGCGCTGCTTTATCTCCTGATTTTCTTCCAGGGACTCGTTTTATGGGTCCCCAACTATCTCTTTCACTGAGCGCGGGTCGCGTTTGAAAGGGTTGCCGCTGAACCGGAATGGACGGCCGGAACCCTTTTGAGGAGGCATGGATGACGGACATAAAGGTCGAGCTGCCGTATGGAAAGGGCACGATCCATGCCGATGTGCCCGTAAAAAACCTGATCGGTGTTTATTCACCGAAAGACGTCCGGCCTGTCGCCGATGTAAAAAAAGAAGTGATCCGGGCGCTCGCGAACCCGATCGGCTCCGAACCCCTGCGTGAGCTGGTGCGGGGCGCCGGTAAGGTAGTCATTGTCGCCGACGACAACACCCGCTTGACCCCCACGGACAAGATCATCCCCGTTCTGCTGGACGAAATGAACGCCGCCGGCATTCAGGACTCGCAGATTACCGTCATCATCGCCCTGGGCACCCACCGGTTCATGACGCAGGAAGAAATCCTGCAAAAATTCGGCGAGGATGTCGTAAAACGCGTGGCCGTCAAGAACCATGATTACAAGAATGAATCTGAATTGATTGATCTCGGCACCACCGCGAACGGCACGCATGTAACGATCAACCGGGAAGCCTACGAGGCCGACTTCAAGATCGGCGTCGGGAGCATTGTGCCGCACCATATCCCCGGGTATGCGGGCGGTGCAAAAATAGTGCAGCCGGGCATCTGCGGAGAGCAGACAACCGCCGAGACGCACCTGTTGAGTGTCTCGGCTCCACGCTCCTATCTGGGAGTCACCGAGAATCCCGTGCGCACGGAAGTGAACGCCATCGCACGCCAAACGGGCCTGAACACCATACTGAACATGGTTTTGAATCGCAACGGCGAAGTCGTCGAGGCGTTCTTTGGAGATGTGGTGGACGCATTTAATGAAGGGGTCGCGCTGTCCCAGAAAGTCTATTCGATTGAGATCCCCGAGGAAGCCGACATCGTCCTGTCCAGTTCCCATCCCTGCGACATCGAATTCTGGCAGGCGCACAAGACCCTGTATCCTTCCGACATTGCCGTCAAGGCGGGAGGGATCATCATCATCGCCACGCCATGCCCGGAAGGCGTGGCCATGACGCATCAGGATATCCTGGAGGTCACTCGCAAAGACGCATGCGACCTCCGTGAGATGGTGTCCTGCAAACTCTTGCAGGATGAGGTCGCGGCGGCTCTTGCCATAGCATGGGCCCAGGTAAAAGAACGGTCGTCGGTGTATATCGTTTCCGACGGCATCTGTTCCGAAGATGCCGAAAAACTGGGGTTTACCCATTTCGAAACGATTCAGGATGCGCTCGTCGCAGCGTTGAGGGCAAAAGGGGACAATGCCCGCATCACCGTGCTCACTCATGCGCCGGACATGTTGCCGGTCATCGCGCCGAAAAAATAACCAATCATTCAAGACGGAGGAAAAATGAAAAAGAGTATTGTCGTCACGATCATGGCAATGGTGGTCTTGCTCGCCTTTGGGCAAGTCGGTGCTGCAGAATTCAAAGCGACCATGAAAATGGGTTCCACCCAGCCCAGCGACCATCCCTACATGGTGGGCGCACAGAAGTTTTCCGACCTGATCAAGCAGCGGACAAACGGAAGGATCGTCATCAATCTCTACCCGAGTTCGCAGCTGGGGAAAGGCGAGCGGGAGATGGTGGAAAGCATGAAACAGGGAATCATCGAGCTGGTGGTAAGCTCCACGGGACCGCTGGGCGGGTTCAGCCCCTCGATCAATATTCTCGATATCCCCTACCTCTTCCGCGATTACGCCCACGTGGACGCCGTCCTGGACGGGCCCATCGGCCGCTCACTCCTCAACGATATGGACAAGCACGGAATCGTCGGTATGGCATTCTGGGAGAATGGTTTCCGCCACCTGACAAACTCCAAGGTCGCCGTGAAGACCGTGGAACAGGGCAAGGGCCTCAAGATCCGGGTCATGGAGAACAAGGTGCACCTTCTTGCGTGGAAAACGGCGGGCTTGAATCCCACGCCGATGGCATGGGGTGAATTGTATCCGGCATTGCAGCAGGGCGTCATTGACGGCCAGGAGAACCCGGTTGCCGTTTTCTACAGTGCTAAATTCTGGGAAGTGCAGAAATATTTTTCGATGACATACCATGTCTACTCTCCGGCCCCGTTCATGATGAGCAAGAAGAAATTCCTTGCCATGCCGAAAGCGGACCAGGAACTGTTCATGAAGACCGCCCTGGAGGTGGCAGCGTTTCAGCGCAAGCTGAACCGCGATGATGAAGAAAAGAAACTGAACGAAATGGCGGGTAAGGGCCTCACCGTGATCCGCGATGTCGACAAGGCGTCCTTTGCCAGGGCCATGCAGCCGGGTTATGCGGAATGGAACAAGGACTTCGGGAAAGACAAGATCGACGCGATTGTCAACACGAAAGCGCCCGCGGCAAAAGCAGCCCCGAAGAAAAAATAACGGGATGCTACAGGGGGCGCGCCGTGCGTCCCCTGTGGGCAGGCGCTGCTGCCTCACGGCGGATCACCGCACATTATTGCCGGAAGTGATAAACGGACATCTTTCCGGCGATGTCATTCCTGCGCGGCTTGTCCTCGCGAAGGCGGGGAGCAGGAATCCATTCCAAGCAGCGTCATTCCCGCGTAGGCGGGAATCCATCTTGTGTCTGGATTCCGGATCGAGCTTGCACTCGAGAAATCGGGTATCCGGAATGACAGATGCGCATTCCGATAGAGACTTGTGCAACCTGCTTGATGTCCCCATACATAAATGAGGAATCGTGAGATGAAGATGCTTCACAACGTCAATGAGTTGCTTCTCACCCTGGCAAGCTGGGGCACGATATTTTTCATGGCGGTGATCGCAATCGTCATTCCGTATGAAGTGTTTGGAAGGTATGTGCTGAAAAGCATGTCCATATGGTCCGGCGAGGTTTCAACGTTTTCGCTCGCCTGGGCCAGCATGCTGGGCGGCGCCGTGGGCCTCAAAAAAGGGTATCAGGTAAGCATGACAGCGGTACTTGAGGCCGTTCCGCCCTCCATCAGCAAGGTTCTCAAGGGTGCCGGATTCCTCTGTATGTTGTTTTTTCTTGCAACGATGACCTGGTACGGGGGTGTGCAGACCCTCATCAATTTTGAACAGACATCGCCGGCCATGGGCATCAAAATGGGGATCCCCTATGCGTGCATGCCGATCGGATTCTTCATCATGTTCATGCTGACCATGGAGGAAGTGCTGGTATTTCTGGGCGCGGCATCTCCGAAGGGGAGCGCGGCATGATCATCGTCTTTCTGTTCGCTTTTGTCGCCCTCCTCTCATTCGGCATCCCTATCGCAATAGGCCTGGGCGGCTCTGCCATGGCCTATCTGTTATTAAACCCGGATATCGAACTCACCATCCTGCCACAGACGATCTTCGGCGGAATGGCATCTTTTCCGCTTCTGGCGATTCCGCTCTTCATGCTTGCCGGCAACTTGATGAACGAGGGGGGGTTGACACAGGATCTGGTTAACTTCGCCAAACTGACGATCGGGCATATCAGGGGTGGGCTGGGACATGCCACGATCATCGCCTGCGCGATCTTCGCAGCCATTTCCGGAGCTGCCGTTGCAACGGCCGTAGCCATCGGAATGATCATGATTCCCGCCATGAAGGAGGAAGGGTTTGATGAAGACCTGGGCGCGGCGATAACGGCAACTGCCTCTTGTATGGGCCCCATCATTCCGCCCAGCATCCCGTTTATCATCTACGGCGTCATCGCGAATGTCTCGATCGGCGCGCTCTTTCTCGGTGGTGTGATCCCCGGTCTGCTTCTTGGCATCGGCCTGATGTTCTACATGGCATACGAAGCCAAGAAGCGCAATTATCCGGTCCGTAAAAAAGCAACATACAAAGAGATGCTCATTGGCGGCTGGAAGGCGTTGCCCGCGCTTTTTATGCCGGTGATCATCATGGGCGGCATCCTCGGGGGGGCCTTTACCCCGACGGAAGCTGCGGGTGTGACCTGTGTTTATGCAGCGCTCGTCGGGGCCTTCGTATACAGGCGTCTGAAACTGAAAAATATCCCCAAGGTTCTTTTGACAGCCGGCCTGGAATCCGCCATGATCATGTTGCTTCTTGGTCTCTCCGAGCCGTTCTCATGGATCGTAGCCGCAGATCAGATTCCCCAGATGATGATCGATGCGATTTCAAGTCTCAGCACCTCTCCCTATGTTATCCTCCTTCTGGTCAATGTCGTATTGATTATCATCGGCATTCCCATTGAAACGGCCCCGGCCCTCGTCATCGTGGCGCCGATACTCGCCCCCATGGCTGCCAAATTGGGAATTGACCCAATCCATCTGGGGATCGTTGTGTGTTTTAACCTTGTTCTCGGGCTCATTACACCTCCGGTCGGGGGCGTTCTTTTTGCCATATGCGGAATTTCAGGGCTCTCTCTTGAAAAGTTGAGCGTAGCGATCTGGAAACCCTTCTGGATAGCGATAGCAGTCCTCTTGTTAGTCACCTATATTCCTCAGTTAAGCACTTTTTTACCGCAGTTGTTAATGCCGAATATGCGGTAGAGATGAACCATGAGAATAACCGGCAAACGATGGGAACAATTAGAATTGCCCTTTTCGACCTGACGTGCTACGATTACGAGAAATCAGACCGGAGATCAAGGGCTTATAAGTAGGGGAAGTGGTGGTATAAACCTCCTTGCATCAAATTGCCGGGGACCCGTCCATGAAACGAGACGAAGTTATCTCGATTCTTAAAGGCAGACGCGATGAATTGTCGAGTCGCTACCATGTCTCGAATGTTGCACTCTTCGGGTCTACAGCCAGGAATGAGGCTGGACCGGAAAGCGATGTCGATATTCTGGTCGACTTCCCCAATCCCCCTACCTTTGATCAGTACATGGGGCTGAAGCTGGAACTCGAGGACCTGCTGGGAAAGCGTGTCGATCTGGTTACCAGGCGAGGTCTGCGGGAAAGAATTCGCACGTTCATTGAGAGGGAGGCGATCAGTGTCCCGTGAGTGGCGTCTTTATCTGGAGGACATGATCATGTGCTGTTTAAAGATTGAGCAGTACACGAGGGGATTTGATCTCCCTGCCTTTCTGAAGACACCCGTTGTCTATGATGCCGTGATCAGAAACCTGGAAATCCTCGGAGAAGCGGCAAAACGAATCCCCGACGAGATAAAAGCACAGTTTCCTGAAGTGGAATGGCGCAAGATTGCTGGGTTGCGTGATGTTCTTGCGCACTTTTATTTTGGCCTGGAAGACGAGACCCTGTGGGACATTGTCCATGCAAAGGTTCCCGAACTCAAAAGCAGGCTGGAATCCATCAAAAAAGCAGGGTACTGACAGCGAGGCCGCCTTTCTATGCAAGGCCGTGTCGGTTCGATTCCGACCTCCTGCACCAAAGAATATCGAGGGGCTCCGCCGCAACGGCTGAGCCCCTTTTGGTTCACCATCAACTCGAGAGCTATGTCATATGAAATTCGACGATTATCGCATTGCACCTGAAATCAAGCAGAATTTGACGGCCATGGGCCTCAGGCGCCCGACCGATATCCAGTTCAAAGCCATTCCGCCCATCCTGAACGGGGAGGATGTGCTGGCCATTGCACAGACCGGCACCGGCAAAACAGCGGCCTTTGCGATACCGATTCTGCACATGCTGCACGAACAGAATCTGTCCCGCCGCTCGGAGCGCATCAAATGCGTGGTGATGGCGCCTACCCGCGAACTCGCCCTGCAAATCTCGGACGTGTTCGAGACCCTCGGCAAACACACCAGGGTAAAAACGTTCTGCGTGTTCGGCGGGGTGGAGCAGGATCCGCAAATTGCCCGGCTGGGAAAAGGCATCGATATCCTCGTCGCCACACCCGGCCGGATGTTCGACCTCGTGAGCCAGGGCCATATTCACCTCGACCGGGCGCAGATGCTGGTGCTCGATGAGGCCGATCACATGCTCGATCTGGGGTTTATCAAAGATATCCAGGATCTGATCCGCTTTCTTCCCCGCAAACGGCAAACCCTGTTTTTTTCGGCCACGATCAATGACAAGATCAAGAAATTAGCCTATTCGCTGGTGAAGAACCCCATTCGTATCCAGATTGCACCTGATGACCCGGTCGCCAGGAATATCGTTCACTCGGTCGCCTTTATCGCGATGGACGACAAGCGGTTTTTCCTTGCCCGTTTCATTGAGGGAAATCCCGCCAGCAAAATTCTGGTATTCGTCCGTACCAAGGTCCGGGCCGAACGCGTAAGCAAGGCCCTCGAACGCGCCGGAATCCAGAGCCTCACCATCCACGGCGACAAAGACCAGCACGAGCGTTTTGATGTGATGAATCAATTCCGCGAGGGGACGGTAAGAATCCTGATTGCCACCGACGTCAGCGCCCGGGGCATCGACATCCCCGACGTGGATCAGGTGGTGAATTATGATCTCCCGGATGTAGCCGAAAACTACGTCCACCGCGTGGGACGCACCGGCCGCGGCAACAAAAAAGGCCAGGCAGTTTCTTTCTGCAGTCCCGAAGAAAAACCCATCCTCGACGAAATCGAACTTTTTTTGGGGAAACCGATTACGGTGCTCTCCATCGGCAAAAAAGAATACAGCGAAACCCTCATCACCCACAGTGACCGCCCTGATAAATGGAAAGCGATGATGGAGGAAATCGAGAAGGCGGAAACGTGGGAGAAGAAGCAAAAAAAGAGGAACAAATGAAGGGATCCCGACCGGAATCCCTTCATTCGAAACGCACACCCTGATGTCAAAGACAATTACTTTACGGCATCCTTCAAGCCCTTGCCGGCTGTGAACTTCGGCACCTTCTTCGCCTTTACCTTGATCATCGCTCCCGTCTGGGGGTTGCGCGCCTTCCGTGCTGCCCGCTTCACCACACCAAATGTCCCGAAACCGGCAATGGCGACTTTGCCCCCCTTCTTCAGCGCCTTCTCGATGGCTCCGAAAACTGCATTGACCGCTGCGGCCGCTTCCTTTTTCACGCAGACTACCTTTGCCACTTCGTTGATCAGCTCGGCCTTATTCATTGGCTACACCCTCCTCTCCTGTTTTTTTCCATTTGCATGGATTTAGATACTCTATTTTCAGCACGTTCAGCAATATTGCAAGCAAATACCGCACGAAGCTGGTACGTTTTATTCATCGGCGGAATATTCCATCCCGGCGTTTCTGAAATTTTCAGGGATTCTGCATACCCGGTGATTGCTGTTTGCAAATACGATCTCGTTTGTCCCTTCGGCATGCAACTCCATCGTCGCTTCATTGTAGAACTTGAAGACAAGCTCCACGCTTGCACCGCGGAAATTCCGGATCTGCATGCGTACTACTACGTTGTCATAGAGAAAAAAATCTTTCTTGTACTCACATTGGGCGGATCTCGTGATGAGCACAAGACCCTTCTGGATCGATTCCAGGCCTCCCGGGACACACTCTTTCACCCAGAGATCCCGCGTGATCCCCTGGAGGGTAAAGAAGTTCACAAAATACATGTGCTGAAGAAGGTTGGTATCCCCGATCGTGACGGTTGTCCTGTACTCGTATATTTTCCCCATTCTTCGTTTCCTTAATATTCTTCTCTCAACTTGAAGTTACGCTTGAACCTCTTTTCGATTCCGATCTCCGAACCCGTTTTTCCCTTATCAATAGCGTCAGATATGATAACTCCTTGACTTGACGAATTATTCCGCTCAATTCGATAACAAATGCCGGACGCGATGTCAACCGTGATTCCGCACCGGCTCTTCTCCCATATATGATAGAATGCAAATGACGGTTCACCAGGATCCTGTAAAGCTCGTGAGGCGAAATATGAAAATATTCTCTACGATGTGCCGGACTCTCCTGTGCATGATGACTGCAATGCTGCTGTGTTCATCCACAAATGTTTTCGCCAAGACCGTCTCCCAAAAGGTTCAGATTGTTATCCTCAAGGAAGACTGGTTTGATCTCAAGCTTGGATATGCTTATGCGCAGGCACTTCCGCTGCTGAAATCTGCTACTATCAAAGACAGCCTGTTCCTTATCGGGATGGATGACATCGAATCGTATCATTGGACTCGGCAATCCATCACCCTCACGAAGGAGGCAACGGGGAAATTGATACGGGCGTTACCGGAAGAGCGAGATCTGAAGAAACATGTCCAGTACATGGCTAAAGTGAAGAAGGAACGTGGTTGGGGAAACCGGACAGAGGCAGCGCTTCATCTGAAGGGATTCCTGGTAATCTGTGACGATGAGCTACTCTATGCAGGGATTTTCCTGGAGCCCATGTCCGAGATCGCTGCAGGGTATCCGGTGATCAGGCCTGGAATGTCAGAGAACAAAGCCATTTTCTATCTGTTGCCCGTGCAGATCCCGTTCGTTGCATACGATCCCGTGTCGAATGACATCGCTGTGTGGACCGCTGCCATCGCACCGGAAGGGGAAAAGGCGTGGGCGCAGTTTCCGGTCGAGGTGAAGTCCAGCATCATGAGTATCGGAAACAAAAAAGAAGCCATTGAATTCAGAAAGATCATCAGAAACGAAAATGTGCGGGGAACAATGGAAAATGCAGGCAAGCTGCGATGAGAGGTTTCATCTACGTCTTGACTGTGAAGGTCTCGAAGATCAGGCGACGGTCTTCTCGAGAAGCTCGATGCCGGTGCGGATGCGTCGCAGCGCCTCTTCCCTGCCGAGAACATCGGCCAGCTCGACACCGCCGCCGGGTGTGAACTGCTTGCCCGACAGAGCAACGCGAAGCGGCCAGAGAACAAGCCCGCTCTTGACCCCCCTTTTCTCCACCAGGCCAAAGACCTCCCGGTGCAGCGTTTCGTGATCCCATACGGCGACGGCTTCCAGAACCGGGAGAATCATCTTCAGGCTTTCCAGCGAGTTCTTCGGGTCGGTCTTCATTTTCTTGCTGACATAGAGCTCCGGCGAATACTCGGGCAGTGCGTCGATGAAATCGAGCTGCCCGGGAATGTCGGAGAATTTTTCTGTCCTCTCGTGGAGCACCCGGCTGATCTTCATCAGATCGATGTCTTCCCGCTTCACCGTCTTGCGAATCCAGGGCACCGCCATCTCGTGGAACTTCTCAAGCGGCATCTCCCGGATGAACTGGCCGTTGAGCCACGTCAGCTTGTGTACGTCGAAAATGGCAGGCGATCTGCTGATCCCGCCGAGGTCAAAAGCCTCGACAAGCTCCTCGAGGGTGAACTTTTCCCTCTCTGTCCCCGGGTTCCACCCCAGCAGGGCGATGTAGTTGATGATGGCCTCCTTGAGGTAACCCTTCTCGATGAAATCGGCGTAGGAGGCGTCGCCGTCGCGCTTGGAGAGCTTGTGCTGCGCGTCGCGCATCACCTGGGAGCAGTGGACATAGTGGGGAACCTCCCACCCGAATGCGTTGTACAGCAGGTTGTACTTCGGCGTCGAGCTCAGGTACTCGTTGCCCCGGATCACGTGGGTGATCTCCATCAGGTGGTCATCGACGACGTTGGCAAAATTGTACGTCGGCATGCCGTCGGATTTGATCAGCACCTGGTCATCAAGCGTCGCATTGTCCACGGTGATGGTTCCGAAGACCTCGTCGGTGAAGGCCGTGGCCCCCACAAGGGGAATGCTCTGTCTCACCGTGAAGGGGATGCCGGAGTCGAGTTTCTGCCGGATCTCGTCTTTCGATAGTTTCTTGCAGTGGCCGTCGTACCGGAAGGGCAGCTTCCGGAGCTGGCAGGCGGTGCGCAGCTGCTCGAGGCGATCCTTGTCGCAAAAACAGTAGTAGGCCACCCCTTTTTCGATGAGCTGTTCGACGTACTTTTTGTAGATCGGCTTGCGCTCATTCTGAATGTAGGGACCGTAGTCCCCGCCCTTGTCGGGCCCCTCGTCGTGGGTCAGTCCCGTCTCTTCGAGAGTACGGTAGATCAGCTCGACGGCTCCTTCCACGATGCGCTCCTGATCGGTGTCCTCGATCCGGAGAATGAAGGTACCGTTGTTTTTCTTTGCCCAGAGATAGGCATAAAGCGCCGTCCGGAGATTGCCGACATGCATGTACCCTGTCGGGCTCGGCGCAAACCGCGTCCTGACGTTCATGATGCTCCTTGCGAACAGACAGATGGATTGCTGCGGAACGTTCCCGTTGCAGGAACGGTATAGAATGATCGCCCTGCCGTGTCAATGGGAACATGCTCTTTCGTGCCCGCTACCACCTGCGCAGCTCATCCCGGACGGCCAGACCAAGGCGTTCCTGGGCATAGGGTTTTTTGATACAGGCCCCCGCGCCCAGCTCCTGGGCCTTGTGCACCCGATCCGTCTCCGCAAACCCGCTCACGATGATCGCCTTCTGCCCGGGATGAATCTCCCGGATGCGGCTGTACGTCTCCAGGCCGTCGATCCCGGGGTCCATGATCATGTCGAGCACCACCAGATCAACCTCGCGCGTTTTCAGATATTCCACGGCCGCCTCGCCGCCGGCAACCATCGCAACGCTGTAGTTGAGCTTCGTCAGCATCCGCGCCGCCAGCTCCCGCTGGCCTTGCACGTCGTCCACCACCAGAACGGATTCACCCTTTCCCAGATACTCCGACAGGGGCAAGAGGTCCTGCTTGCTTACTACTTCCTCCCGTGTCACCGGAAAATAAAGGCTGAACGTGGTCCCCTTGCCCGGCTCGCTGTGAACGTGGATATAGCCGTCGTGATCCTTCACCGTCCCCCACACCACCGCCAACCCCAGGCCCGTCCCGCTTCGCCCCATGACCTTCTTGGTATAGAAGGGTTCGAAGATCCGCTCCATGTCGGCCGGCGAAATTCCTTCTCCCGTGTCCGTCACGGAAAGCACCACGTAGTCTCCCTCCCGGACATCGTCGTAGCCTGCCACGGGGCGATCCAGGTACTCGTTGCCCGTCCGGATGGTAATCAGGCCTCCCGCGGGCATGGCCTCGGCCGCATTGGAGACCAGGTTCATCAGCGTCTTGGACAGGTGCACAGGCGATCCCTGGATATTCAGAAGCGCCGCCTCGATCCGGGTTTCGACACGCACGCCGGGATGAAAGGAGCAGATCTTCTCGAACTCCGGCGTCTTGTGGAACCCCGAAATGACCGCGTTGAGGTCGACGACCTCCCGGGTTTGAACACCCCGCCTTGCCATGGTCAGCAGATCCTGCACGATGGCCGCTGCCCGCTGGCCGCCCTGGCGAATGTACTCGACATGGGACCGAAGGGGGCTCTTCCCGTCGATTTCATCGCCCAGCAGCTCCGAATAGCCTACCAGGATGCCCAGCACATTGTTCAGGTCGTGGGCCACGCCGCCCGCCAGTACCCCCAGGGACTCCATCTTCTCCGAACGTCGAAGACGCTCCTCCAGCTTCCGGCGATCCTCCTCGACGCGCCTCAGTTCGGTGATGTCGTTGATCGTCCCCAGTATCTGTTCCCCTTCCAGGACACCGTTGATCAGGACATGCTTTATGTGCCCCTTCAGGGTCACCAGTTCGAGCTCGCAATTTTTTACCGCGCCGCATTCGTTAATCGTTTTTATGAAGTGTTTTCGATCTTCCTGATTCCTGTAGAATCGAGCAACGGTGAAGCCTGTCAGTGCCTGAACCGAAGCAGATTCGACGATTTCCGCCAATCCTTCATTGGCATACAGGATTCTTCCGTCCAGGTGGGCCTGATAGACACCGACGGGGGTGTTGTCCACGAGATTACGATAACGCTTCTCCGACGCGACCAGCATTTCCTCGAGCTTCCGCCGTTCCGTGTTGTCGCGGATGCACTCGATGGCGGCGACGATCTCGCCGTCGGCGCCGCGCAGAACCGAGGCCGTTGCGGAAAGATGACGGCTGCCGGACGGCAGGTTCGGGGTGTAGGCTTCTCCGAATAGCATCTCTCCCGTCCGTCGGATAGTCGTATACCGCTTTTCCTTTTCGAGGTCCGGATGAAGGGCCAGGTCGATGAGAATGGGTCTTCGTTCCCCGTAGAAAGGAATCGCGTACTCGTAGTCGCCCCGGCCGATCATGTCGCTCCCATTGATGCCGGTCATCGCCTCGATGGCCCGGTTCCAGGCGATCACCCTGCCTTCCTTATCGACGACCAGTGTGGCATCGGGCAGGAAATCGATGATCTCGGAGAGCCGTCGCCGGGAGTCCCGGACCAGCGATTCCGCCTGCCCTTGTTCCCGTTCACGATTTTCCAGATCCTCGTAGAGATCGTCGAAGGACCTGGTCAGGCGCCCCAATTCGCTTCCCGTATGGGGAAGACCGGTCCGGGCACCGCGCTCCCCCGTCCGGAACCGGTTCGTAACGGAGATGAGCCTGTTGACCGGATTGCGAACGAGGATCCCTCCGAGAAACCAGGCCAGCGCGAGGGCTGCCAGAAGAATGTAGCCCGTCAGAAGCAGATTCCGCTTGATTTCGCTCCAGACCGGCGAGAGGACTCTGTCCTCGGGAATGCCCAGGCGCATGTACAGATAGGGCGGCTCGCCCTCGCGCAATCGAAGCCGCTTGTAGGCATAGAAACGCCGGGTCCCGTCGACTCCCGCCTCGGTAAAGGTCCCCTCGTCGCTCTCTCCGGACATATGCTTCTGCATGAGAGACAGGTCCGGCTGTCCCGCATATCGGTCGTTTTCGGGATAACGATAAAGGCGCATCCCCCGGTGATCCGAAAACGCCAGAACGGAGTCCTCCGGCAATCTGCTGCCCGACGGGATGGCATCATACTTCGCCAGATCCAGGCCGGCCACGACAACGGCCTTCAGCTTCTCCCGGTGATCCAGCACCGGGTAGGCAAAATGAAACACGGGCCGCTGGACAACAAGACCGACGACATGCTCCCCCGTCGACAGGTCACGGGTCCGGAGGACGTCTTTGAAGTATTTCCGATCCGCGACGTTCCGGGAGCCGGAAGGAAGGGCGGACGCGATGATCGTGCCGCCGAGATCGACGAGCAGGATATTGGCATGCATAGGGTTCTGGGAAAGCAGTTGACGAAAAAAGCGGCTACTGGCTTCGACGTCGAGCCGTTGTATCTCGGGCATCCGTGCCAGCGTCGCCAGCAGCTGGCGTGTGCTCTCCGCGATGAGGTTCTGATGCTGGGCGATCGTCTGCATCGTGCGGAGTGAGTTGTCCTGTGCCTCCTGGACGGCCTGGTCATAGTTTTTGACCCCCGAGTAAAACATCACGGCCATGACAGGCAGCAGAGAGATCACGACCAGCATGACCAGCAGCGGCCGGATGGGCCAGTGAAACATGAATTTCATGATCGGCGCTTTCATCGTCTTCATCTTTGTTTTTCCTTCGTCGGTCCCGTGTCTCCCGATGAAGCCGGTTTGGCGGTTTCAGCCGTTCAATGCCAGGATCCGATCGACGAGGCCCCTGGCGCGCTCACCCGCCTTGAGGATTTCCGCGATTTGCTGCTTTGCAGGGGATTTCTCGTCGAGCTCCAGGTTGGCAATTTCGGCAAAACCGATGATGGCCGTCAGGATGTTGTTGAAGTCGTGGACGATTTTTCCGGCCGTCAACGCATTGCTGGCCGTTTCGCTTTGCCGCTCCGACGCCGGGCAGATCTCTTCCCGCCCGAGGGTGGGGAGGATCTTCATCAGGGAGATGAACGCCCCATCACCGACTGCCGTTCGGGAAACGATCAGGACGGGCAGGTCGTAACCGCGCCGCCGGACCTCCTCCAGAATGCCGGTCCCCGTGAATCCGCCGGTTCCGCAGATCGCGATGATGGCGTCCCAGGAACCCCCATCCATGGCCTTCTGCACTCTCTCAAGGGTCGCTGCATGCTCTGCGTCGGCTTCGATCCCGCCCTGCCGGAAGACCCTGCGAATCTGCAGTGCGTCCTCTTCGAGTTCAGCCACCAGAAGAATCCGTAACAGGTTCATCCTTCGCCTGCCCCTTTCTTTATGCATGAACCCTTCATATCCGGTCCAGTTCCTTCCTTACGGCCATTCCGATTCTGCCGAGCATATAGGGTTTTTTTACATAGGCGCCTGCGCCCAGTTCCTGGGCACTGCGTACCCGATCCGTCTCGGCAAACCCGCTGACGATGATTGCCTTCTGCTTCGGATGGAGTTTCAGGATTTCTCTGTACGTGTCCAGTCCGTCCATCCCCGGATCCATGATCATGTCGAGGACCACCAGGTCCATTTTTTTCTGCTTCAGGTACTCAACGGCTTCCTTCCCGCTGGACAGGGCCTCCACCCGGTAACCCAGCTTCGTCAGCATCATGACTGCCAGCTCTCTCTGCTCCTGCACATCATCGATAACCAGGAGCGACTCGCCCCGGCCCAGGTAGGCCACGGGAGCGACCGTTTCCGGCCGGACCCCTTCCTCCCGCGTCACCGGGAAATAGAGGCTGAACGTGCTCCCCCTGCCCGGCTCGCTTCGGATGTCGATGTAACCGCAGTGGTCCTTTACCGTTCCCCACACCACCGCCAACCCCAGGCCCGTCCCGCTGCGTCCCATCACCTTCTTCGTGTAGAAGGGCTCGAAGATCCGCTTCAGATTTTCCGGTGCAATCCCCTCTCCCGCATCCGTCACGGACAGCAGCACGTAGTCTCCCTCACGGACCTCGTCGTAGCCCGCCACGGGATGATCGAGGTAGAGGTTTTCCGTGCGGATCGTCACCCTGCCCCCCCGCCGCATCGCCTCCATCGCGTTGTTCAACAGGTTCAGCAGGGTCTTGCTCAGGTGCATGGGCGATCCCTGGATGTTCAAGAGCTCCGCTTCCAGCAGGGCCTCGACCCGAACCCCGGAGTGGGAAGAGCAGAGCTTCGCGTATTCCGGCGTTGCCTGCAATTCGGCAATGATCGTGTTGAGGTTGACCACATCCCGGTTCTGGACACCCCGCCTTGCCATGGTCAGCAGATCCTGCACAATCGCCGCTGCACGTTCGCCACCCAGCAGAATATTCCGGACGTGCTCCCGAAGGGGGCTATCCGGATCCAGATCGTCCAGCAGCAACTCCGAATAGCCAACAAGGATCCCGAGCACGTTGTTGAGATCGTGGGCCACACCACCCGCCAGCATCCCCAGGGATTCCATCTTCTCCATGCGCGACAGGCGCTCTTCCAGTACCTTGCGCTCCCCTTCGCCGCGCCTGAGATCCGTGATGTCCCGTATCGTCGTCAGAAAAAGCGGCTCTCCACCATATTCGATCTTTCTGGCGTCCAGAAGCCCGTCAAAGACGGATCCGTCCTTGCGCCGGAACAGGACCTCCCACTCGCGAAGATAGCCGTGGAGCTGCATGGCATCGAGAAGACGCAGCCGGTCGTCGGGGTTCACATAGACCGCCTCGACGGTAAGATTCCTTGCTTCTTCGACGGTGTATCCCAGTATTTTCAGCAGGAAGGAATTTGCATCCCGGATACGACCCTCGCTGTTCGTCAACGCGATTCCCACCGGAGCGGCCTCGAAAAGGAACCGGTAGCGATCTTCCGAGGCGCGCAGCGCCTCCTCCATCTTCTTTCTCTTCTCCTCTTCCCGCACGATGCCCCAGGCCCGCATGCCAAAAAAGGAGAAAAATCCCCCGCCTGCGAGCAAGAGCCCGATGACGATGATCAGTTTATTGCGGAAACTGTTTAACGTGGCGATCATTTCCTCTTCCGAAGAGGCAACCACGATCGACCAGAAGGTGTTGCCGACGCGGATCGGCCTGTACACGGCAAGTTTCGATGCGGCTTCCACGGTCTCGCCGCGGATCATGTCGAATTGATACGTGGTGACCCCCTGCCTTCCCTGGACCATCTCGTTGGCCATGGCGAGGATGCTCGGGAAGTTCCGGCAGTTCTCGAAGACGGACTTGCCCGTGTGGCCGGGTACGGGACAGTACAGCTCCGTTCCGTCCCTGCTGATCATCCAGGCATACCCCGTTTCGCCGATCCGGATCTTTTCGAGATAGCGCCTGGCAATCACCTGAAAATCGATGGTAATCCCGACCGTTCCGCTGAATGTCTTTCCCCGGAAGACCGGGACGTGGATAGCGACGGCGTCGAACCCCTGGACGGTACTGAAAACATCGCTGACTACGGGTTGACGAGTCTTACGGACTTCCCGGATATGTTTCTGAGAGGCGAAGTCGAGCGCACCAATCCCGGGATGTTCCGGCAGGAGATAGAGGATCCGGCCTTCGGCATCCAGGCGGCTCACGGACCGGATCACGGCTTGGTGACTCTCCAGGAACGATTTCAGCTCAGCTTGGCCACGGTGATCGAGGGTCTGAATGTCCTCCTGCTGGGCAATGCTTTTCAGGGTGTCGATCCAGTGGTCGAAATAGTCGGTGATGCCCTGCGCGGCCTGCTCGGCATGAAGCATCTGCCGGCTGTTCAACTCAGCGATGGCTTTGCGTTTCGCTTCGCCGTAAAAATCGTAAAAGAGATAGGCCAGAAAAACGAACAGGACGGCAAGACAGAAAAATAGACGCCGGTAGCTCATGAACCCCTTTCCTTTTCCATGGAGTAACCCTGGACCCGATCATCCTTCTCAAAAGACGTGCCAGAGACGCTCATTATCATATACTGGATAATATCAATGGGTTGCGATTTATTCCGGGTATCGGTGCCGAAGGCATTCTCCCCTTCTTGTCTTGCCTGGAAAGACACTCTCTGCCCGAGGTTCAATCAGTACGCATGGGGCACGACGCCAGGAACGGACCAATCCCGCTAAAGACAGGTGTTTTAGGGGTTCTCACCCCGGAATCGCAGGAAGGAACGCACAGCAACGGGAACGGCCGGACGATGTCTTGCCGGCCAAGCGTTGTCTTGCGATCCAAGACAAATCAGAATTCTTCGAGGATTTTTGCTTTCTCGAGTTTGCGGATTCTTTCGAGGGCTTGGTTCTCGATCTGCCGGACACGCTCTCGCGTCAGGCCGAACTTTCTCCCAATTTCCTCCAGCGTGCGCGGTTCGTCGTCGGTCAATCCGAAACGAAGGCTCAGGATCTCCTGCTCGCGAGGCGTAAGTTCATGAAGAATCTCGGTGAGGTGGCCCGTGAGCGCCCTGCGGTCCATGGGCAGAAGCGGCATCATTCCGCCGTCTTCATAGGGTTCCTCCTGCACGGGAATCTCGTTGCTCTCTTCCTGAAGGTCCATGAGGAGCTGCACATCGTCGATATCGACATCGAGCGTTTCGGCCACCTCTTCCCGGGTGGGATCGCGGCCCAGCTCCCCCAGAAGCCTCTCCCTGGCGTGAGTGTATCGGGAGATCACCGGACGGACATCGGGCGCCTGATGCCGGATGGCCTGGGTGACGGCCTGCCGGATCCACCAGCGGGCGTAGGTGGGAAATCGGACGCCGCGGCGCCAGTCGTAGCGCTCCACGGCCTTGAAGAGACCCAGGTTCCCTTCCTGGACGAGATCCAAAAGTGACAGGCCATAGCTCCGGCTTGAATAGTGCTTCGCGATGTACACAACCAGTCTCAGGTTGGCCCTGATCAGCCTTTCTCGGGCTGCCGCGTCGCCCTTCTCGACAAGCCGGGCCAGATCGATCTCTTCCTTCGGGGTCAGAAGACGAACCTTGCCGATCTCGCGCAGGTAGTGCTGAACCGGATCGAGAGGAGCCTCTTCCGGCTTGCCCGCCCCGGCGCTCTCCGGCTCCGCGGACTCCTCGTCCCCTGGAACCTGCACGCTCTCCGACTCGAGGAAATCGTAAATTTCCGTAAGCTTGCGATGGTGTTCCTGTTTGGGTTCGCGTTTTTTCACCGGATATACGGGCCTCCTTCCTGGCTCTTTTTGCCCTGTTCGGTTTCATTCTAGCTCATTTGACCGCCCGATGGAATGCCCCAGTTTCCCGGACGTTTTCCGCCTTTATCTTGCCCGCGCTTTGTAGTAATAAGACGCTCGGGAACCAGGAGGGAAACGGTTGTGCGACGAGCAAAGTCCACCCAGCCGAGTTTCAGGGCCGCGGCGATGATCGAGGAAGGCGAACGCGGGCGCAGGCGCGTCGCGGACTCGGTACGGGAGAGCGAGCACCTGTTCCGAACCCTCACCGAAAAGTCCGTCGCCGGCATCTACGTTGTCCAGGACGAGCGGTTCCGCTTTGTCAATGCCAACGCCGCGTCCTACGCCGGCTATTCCGTCGAAGAGCTCATCGGGAAAAAATCGGACATCGTCGTTCACCCCGAAGATCGGGCAGCGGTGAAGAGGGACGCACGGGCCATGCTCCGGGGAGAGAATTCATCGCCTCATGAATTCCGGATCATCACGAAGCAAGGCCGGACCCGGTGGGTCCTGGAGACGGTTGCCTCCATCACCGTCGGTGGAAGGGCGGCGATCCTCGGCAACTCCATGGACATCTCCGAGGAGAAGCGGGTGCACGAGCGCCTCCGGGAGTCCGAGACGTGGTACCGGACACTCTTCGAGACCACCGGCGCGGCGACGATGATCCTCGAGGAAGACACGACGATCTCGCTCGTCAACCGGGAGTTCGTCAAGAAGTTCGGATACACCCGAGAGGAAACGGAAGGCAAAAAGAGCTGGACCGAGTTCATCGCTCCGGAAGACGTTGACCGGATGAGGGAATATCACCGTCTGCGCCGGATCGACCGCGAAGGACCGCCGAAAAATTACGAATCCCGCTTCCTCAGCAAAACGGGGGGAGCCCGGAATGTCTTTCTCACGGTGGACCTCATCCCGGGGACGCGCAAGAGCATCGCCTCACTGGTCGACATCACCGAGCTCCGAAGGGCCGACGAAACCGTGAAGATCCGGGGACGGGAACTGGAGAACAAGACCATCGAGCTGGAAGAACTCAATGCCGCACTGAGGGTCCTTTTGAAACGGCGGGAGGAAGACCGGAACGAGCTGGAAGAAAAAGTTCTCCTGAACGTCAAGAAGCTCATCCTTCCCTACATCGAAAAACTGAAAAAAAGCCCCCTCGACGCGATGACAAAGACCGGAATCCTGATCATCGAGTCGAATCTCCGGGACATCATCACACCCTTCTCACACAAGCTCACCTCCATCCACATGAACCTGACCCCGAGGGAACTCCAGGTTGCCAACCTGATCAAGGAAGGGAACAGCACCAAGGAGATTGCCGAGTTCTTCCATGTCACGCCGAGCGCAGTCCATATCTGCCGTCATCGCATCCGCCAAAAGCTGGGTCTCAACAACCGGAAGGTCAACCTCCGCACCTATATCTCCCAGCTCGTCTAGGGTATTACATTTTGTGTAATACTTGTGTAGCATTCTTATAATATTGATCTTTTCCCCGTTTCGCCATAAGTCGCAATGGGGTTCTGAACAATAAAACAAAATCCGGAGGGAAGTATCATGGCAATCAAGAAGATCTGTGTACTGGGAGCGGGATTGATGGGCAACGGAATCGTCCAAGTCTGCGCTCAGGCAGGCTATCAGGTGGCCATGCGCGACATCGAGCAGCGCTTCGTCGATGGCGGCATGAACAACATCAAGAAGAACCTCGCCCGCGAGGTGGAAAAGGGCAAGCGCACCCAGGCCGACATGGACGCGCTCCTCGGCCGGATCAAGCCCACCGTCGACCTCAAAGAGGCCGCCGCCGACGCCGACGTGATCGTGGAGGTCATCATCGAACTCATGGAGATCAAAAAGAAGGTCTACCAGGAGCTCGAGACCATCGTGAAACCCGAATGCCTCTTCTTCACCAACACCTCGGGCATCAGCATCACGGCCATGGCCGCCGTGACCAAACGGCCCGGGAAGTTCATCGGAACGCACTTCTTCAATCCCGTCCCGGTGATGAAACTCCTGGAGATCATCAAGGGCTACGAGACGTCCGAAGAGACGCTCAAGATCGCCCTGGAGTGGGGGAAGAGCCTCGGCAAGGAGACGATCATCGTCAACGAGGCGCCCGCCTTTGCCGTCAACCGGGTCCTCTGCCCGATGCTCAACGAAGCCTTCTTCGTCCTGGGCGAAGGCGTGGCCTCGGCCGAGGACATCGACAAGGGAATGGTGCTGGGCTGCAACCACCCCATTGGCCCCTTGGCACTTTCAGACCTGGTAGGTCTGGATACGCTGCTGCACGTGGTGGAGAACCTCCAGCGCGAGTTGGGCGACAAGTATCGGCCGGCGCCGCTTCTGGTGAAGCTCGTCCGCGCGGGACGCCTCGGCCGCAAGAGCGGCAAGGGTGTGTTTGATTATACAAAAAAATAGGTGACAGGTGACAGGTAGCAGGTGACAGGTACGGTAAAGGAAGCAGCTGTTTTTCCCGACACCCTACACCCAACACCCTACCCCCTGTCTTTTCAGGAGGGAAAAAATGAAAGACGTTGTCATCGTATCGGCCTGCCGAACGGCCATCGGGTCCTTCGGCGGATCCCTGAAAGACATCCACGCCTACAAAATCGCCAGTGCGGCAATGAAGGAAGCCGTGAAGCGGGCGGGCATCGATCCGGCCGTGATCAACGATGTCCGTTTCGGCTCCTGCCTGGAACCCTACAACGCGCTCAACGTGGCCCGCGTGGCGGCTCTCGATGCGGGCATCCCCGAGGCTTCGACAGCGGTCACCATCAACCGCGTCTGCATCTCCGGGATGGAGGCCGTCATCTCCGGCATGGCCATGATCCAGGCGGGCCTCGTCGACGTGGTCCTCGCCGGCGGTGTCGAGCACATGTCGGGCGTGGCCTACGCGGTGCCCAGCGCCCGCTGGGGCTGCCGTCTGCAGAATCAGAGCTTCGACGACATGATGATCGAGGCCCTCTACTGCGGCTCCCGGCTGCAGCCGGGCCTTGAGAAAGGGCCCGTCAAGGACGGCCCCGTCATCGACATGATGAAAGGAAAACCCTATATCATGGGGCACACGGCGGAGCTGATCGCACAGATGTACGGTATTTCCCGCGAGGATATGGACGCCGTGGCCCTGCGGAGCCATAACAACACCGAGCGCGCCACGAAGGAAGGCGACTTCAAGGAGGAGATCGTCCCCATCGAGATTCCCCAGAAGAAAGGCAAGCCGCCTGTCATCTTCGACAAGGACGAGCACTTCATACCGGGACTCACCATGGAGAAGCTTGCAGCCCTGCCGGCGGCCTTTATCCCCAAGGTCGGCAAGGTGACCGCCGGAAACGCATCGGGCATCAATGACGGCGCGGCCGCCATGATCATCATGTCCGCCGAAAAAGCGAAAGAGCTTGGATTGAAGCCCATCGCGAAGTTCAAGGCCGTGGGCTACGGTGGCTGTCACCCCTCTGTCATGGGCTTGAGCCCGGCACCGGCCGTGCGCAGCCTGATGAACCGCTCGGGCCTCAAGCTTGCCGACTTCCAGCTCATCGAGCTCAACGAGGCCTTTGCCGCCCAGTACGCAGGCTGTGAAAAGGAACTCGGCATCAATCGGGAGATCACCAACGTGAACGGCTCCGGCTGCGGTCTGGGTCACCCGGTGGGGGCGACGGGTTGCCGGATCATGGTGACCCTCATTCACGCGATGAAGAAGCGGGGCAACACGCTCGGACTCGCCACCCTCTGCGGGGGAGGCGGCGTGTCCATGGCCACGGCCCTGGAGATGATCTGAGTTCAACACCAGCGAAGGAGGGAATCGCATGAGTTTGATGGAAATCTACAACAAGAAGCTTGTCAGTGCCGAGCAGGCGGCCCGTGTCGTCAAATCCGGCGACTTTGTGGAGTTCGGGTCCTTTCTGGGCATGGTCCGGGCCTGTGACAAGGCCCTGGCCGCGCGCAAAGGAGAGCTGAAGGATGTCATCATCCGCAGCTGCGTAACGGCCTACGCGCCGGAAGTGCTCCTGGCCGACCCCAAGGGTGAGACCTTCACCTGGGTGAGCTGGCATTTTTCGGGGGCCGACCGGAAGTTCGCCGACAAGGGCATTCCCATGTACTACACGCCCATCAAGTACTGTGAAGTTCCCCGCCTGTGCCGCACCGAGGGGAACGACATCGATGTCTTCATGCTCCAGGTCAACCCCATGGACAAGCACGGCTTCTTCAACTTCGGGCCCCAGTGCTCCCATTCCAGGGCGCTTTGCGATCGTGCCAAGACGATCATCGTGGAGGTCAACAAGAATCAGCCCCGGTGCCTGGGCGGCTACGAGGAAGCGATTCATGTCAGCGAAGTGGATTACATCGTCGAGGGAGAAAACCCGCCGCTGACGCAGATCCCCGCTCCGCCGACCACGGAGGTGGAAAAGAAAGTGGCCTGGTACATCGTCGAGGAGATGAAAGACGGCTGCTGTGTCCAGCTGGGAATCGGCGGCATGCCCAATGCCGTCGGCATGATGATCGCCGAATCGGACCTCAAGGACCTGGGCTGTCACACGGAGATGCTCGTTGATGCTTACGTGCACATGTTCAATGCGGGAAAGCTCACCGGCGCGAAGAAACAGCTCGACCCCAACAAGATCGTCTTCACCTTCGCCCTGGGGACGAAACTTCTCTACGACTTCATCGACGACAACCCCCGGTGCGCTACCTACCCCGTCAATTACACCAACAATCCCGCCAACGCGGCCAAGAATGATAATCTGATCACGATCAACAACGCCATCGAGGTAGACCTCTACGGCCAGATCTGTTCCGAGTCCTCCGGATTCCGTCAAATCACGGGGACCGGCGGACAGCTCGACTTCCTGCTGGCCGGCTACGAATCCCGGGGCGGCAAGTCCATCGTCTGCCTGCCCTCGAGCTACAAGGACAAGGAAGGAAAAACCCGGTCGAGGATCGTCCCCTACCTGCCTCACGGAGGCATCGTGACGGGCACAAGGTCAATGGCCCACATCATCGTCACCGAGTACGGGAAGTTCAATATGAAGGGATGGAACACCTGGCAGCGCGCCGAGGGTCTCATCAACATCGCCCACCCCGACACGCGCGAGGAACTGGTGAAGGCCGCCGAAGCCCAGGGCATCTGGCGGCGCAGCAACAAACAGTAGGAAGCGGACCATCAAACGGAACAGGCGCGGGAGGCCGAAGCCGGCTTCCTGCGGTCCTGTGGAGAAAGGAGAATGGGATGAATTTTGAATTGAGCGAAGAGCTGAAGATGTTACGGGAGATGACCTACAAGTTTGCCGTGGCGGAGTTCACCCCCCACATTCGGGAGTGCGACGAGCACGAAAAATACACCCCCGAGATCCGGAAGAAAGCCGCCGAAAACGGTCTCGTGGGGGCCTGGATCCCCGAGCAGTACGGCGGTTCCGGGGCGGGCTTTCTGGGCAACGCCATCATCACCGAGGAGCTCTCCCGCGTGGACATGGGCATCGGGCTTAACGTGATCGCCGCCCCCTTCGGCTGTGAGGCCATCTTCCAGAACGGAACGGAAGAGCAGAAACAGAAGTACCTGCCCCCCGTCTGCAAGGGCGACTGGGTCGCCGCGGGCGCCTATACGGAACCCAACGCGGGAACCGACGTGGCGGGATACAAGACGAGGGCTGTCCTCGACGGCAATGACTTCGTCATCAACGGCAACAAGATGTTCATCACCAATGGCACCGTCTGCGACTTCATGGTGGTCCAGGCAATCACCAAGCCCGAAGAGAAAAAGCACAACAGCTTCAGCATGATCATCGTCGATGCCGACGCCAAGGGGATCACCCGCAACAAGATCAAGGGAAAGATGGGCATCCGCGCCAGCGATACCGCCGAGATAGCCTTCGAAGACGTGAGGGTCCCCCAGGCGAACCTGCTGGGCAAGGAGGGCCGCGGCTTCTACCAGCTCATGCACTTTTTCGACACGACGCGCTCAATGATTGCCGCACAGGCCCTGGGGCTCTCGGTTGCCTGCCTCGATGCAAGCGTCAAGTACTGCAAAGAGCGCACGGCCTTCGGCGCTCCCCTGGGATCGTACCAGCTCACCCAGAAAAAGCTCGCCGAGATGGCGATCCAGATCGAGGCGCTCCGGACCCTGACCTATCGGGCGGCGTGGACCTTCGACATAGGCAAGCCCGACTACACCCTCTCCGCCATGGCAAAGTTCATGGGCGGCCAAACGGCCGTTTTCTGCGCCAACTACGCCGTTGAGCTCCACGGGGGCTACGGCTACATCGACGAGTACGCCGTCCAGAAGTACTACCGCGACGCCAAGATCCTCGAGCTTTACGAGGGAACGAAAGAAGCGGAGATCATGACGATCGGCCGCGTGCTGCAGTCAAAGTAGAACGATTCATTGCGTTTTCGAAAAGCCCGAACCCGAGGCGACAGGCCCGGTTCGGGCTTTTTCGTTCCGGGAACCGACAGGACCGTGCATCTCGCATGCAATTTGCAGTAAAGCCCTTGAGAGTTCGAATGGATCGGACAGGACCGACAGGAAACGCAAGCAGAGGTACGATATGGTCAGGATGCTATTGGTTGAAGACGATCCCCTCTATGCGGAACTGATCCGCCAGATGTCGTCAAGATCCAGAAAGATAACCTACGACCTTTTCCATGCGGACACACTGTCCAAGGGACTTCAGTGCCTCCAGGACGGGCATTTCGACGTGATCCTGGCCGACCTCGGACTTCCCGACAGTTCGGGGCTGAATACCCTCCGGTCCGTCCTCGGCGCAGCGAAAAGCATCCCCGTCATCGTTCTCACGGGGTCCGCCGACGAAGAGACGGAAATAGGAGCTCTCCGGGAAGGGGCGCAGGATTACCTGTTGAAGCACCAGGTGAATGAGCCGCTGCTTACCCGCTCGATCCTGAACGCGATGGAACGGAAGGTGGCGGAGAACTCCCTGATTCAGAGTGAAAGCAATACACGTTCCATCATCGAAAATGCCCCGCTGCCCATCTTCGTTGCCGCAATATCAGACGGCCGAATCCTGCTTGCCAACCGGCGTGTCGCCGAACTCTTCGGCCTGGAAGACGGGAAGGCCGCAGGAATCCCGTTGACACAGTACTTCGACGACAAGAATTTCCGCGTCACCCTCTACTCCCACCTCATGGAAAAAGGTATCTACGACGGCATGGAGGCCAGCCTGAAAAAAGTCACCGGGGAGCGGATATGCGTGCTCCTGTCCGTCGTGCTGTCCCACTTCCAGGGCGAAGATGTCCTCATTGCATCCTTCAGCGACATCACGGAACGCAAGCGCGTCGAAGACCTGTACCGGATGCTGTCGGACAAGTCGGTGGCCGGCGTCTATGTTGTCCAGGATGGCGTTTTCAAATATCTCAACGACAATGCCGCCTCCTTTGCCGGGTACCGGCCGGAAGAACTGATTGGCCGCGTTTCCACCACCCTCATCCACCCCGAGGACCGGGATGCGGTGCGGATGGACGGCATCGAAATGGTGAAGGGAACCCGAAAAACACCGCGTGAGTTCCGCATTGTCGACAAGGCAGGCGGGATCCGCTGGATCATGGAGACGGTGACCATCATCCCCTACGAGGGGCGGCCGGCCATCCTCGGGAATTCCATGAACATCACCCAACTCAAAGAAGCCCAGAAGCAGCTCAAACAGATGGAAGCCCTTGAGTCGTCTGTTCTGGCGGCGATCCCTCATGCCGTCCTGGGTTTCGAAAATCGTGCCGTCATCTTCGCCAACGATAACGTGGAAAGCGTCTTTGGCAGAAAACCGGGAGAGCTCGTCGGGAAGGATCTGGCGACCCTCTTTGCTCATCAGGCCGACTGTGAGAAATTCATCCGTCAGCTCCAGACGGAGCTGCAAGCCCGGGGCGTCTACGATGAGGAGCCCGGCTATCCTCTTACCCATCGCGACGGGCGTCCACTGGATTGCCGGGTGACGGCGGCCCGGATCGGCGACGGGACCGGAAACGGTTTTGTATTGACCTTTGAGGACATCTCGGATCGAAAGAAGGCGCAACTGCAGCTCCTGCAGTCGGAGAAAATGGCCTCCATCGGACAACTTGCCGCCGGGGTGGCCCACGAAATCAACAATCCTACGGGATACGTGAGCAGCAACCTCAAGACCATGTCGGAATATTTCGACGGCATCATGGGCATTCTTGAACGCTACCGTCAGTTCCTGTCCGACGTCCGGGAGCTTGTCCAGACGGCAAAGGGGAATGGAACCCTGACGGCCCGGATGGAGGAAATTGCAGCGCTGGAGCAGAAGCTAGACATTGATTACATCCTGAAAGATGCCCCGGACCTGATCCGGGAGTCCCGGGAAGGAGCCGATCGGATCAAGGAGATCGTGCTGTCCCTCAAGAATTTTGCCCATCCCGGCGAGGACAAGTTCGCCTATTCCGACATCAACAAGAACCTGGACTCGACGCTGAACGTCGTCTGGAACGAGTTGAAGTACAAGGTGACCATCACCAAGGAATACGGAGAACTCCCGGATGTCCGATGCAACCCCCAGCAGCTTAACCAGGTCTTCATGAACATCCTGGTCAATGCAGCCCAGGCCATCAAGGTCAAGGGGGAAATTTTCATCCGGACGAAAGCCGTCGACGATCGCGTCGAGATTTCCATCAGCGATACGGGAAGCGGAATCCCCAAAGAGAACCTTCCGAAGATTTTCGATCCGTTTTTCACGACAAAAGCTGTCGGGAAAGGAACCGGTCTGGGCTTAAACGTCGCCTACAACATCATCAAGAAACATCACGGCGCGATCGAAGTGAATAGCGAGGTCGGCAGGGGAACGACCTTTACGATTCATGTCCCCATCGAACAGCTTGGCCCGGATGAAAAATAGCACGGCTGCGCTGATCTCTTACGCCGGCCTGTCGAGTTCCTTCCGGACGGCAAGTCCGAGAGTCTCCGACACGTAGGGCTTGCGGACATAGGCCCCCGCGCCCAGCACCTGGGCCTGCTTCACGCGATCCGATTCGGAAAACCCGCTCACGATGATCGCCTTCTGCTTCGGATGGAGTTTCAGGATCTCTCTGTACGTGTCCAGACCGTCCATCCCCGGATCCATGATCATGTCCAAAACCAGCAGATCGACCTTGTGCTGCTTCGTGTATTCCGCTGCCTCCTCGCCGCTTGCCACGGAGACCACCTTGTAATGCAGCTTCTTGAGCATCTGGGCGGCCAGGTCCCGCTGCCCCTCGATGTCATCGACCACCAGGATCGACTCGCCGTCGCCGAGGTATACCGACACCGGCACGGCCTTATCTTCTCTCGAAATCTCTTCCCGCGTCACGGGAAAATAGAGCGTGAAGGTCGTTCCCTTTTCTTCCTCGCTCTGCACGTTGACGTATCCGTTGTGATCCTTGACCGTCCCCCAGACCACGGCCAGTCCCAGGCCCGTCCCGCTTCGCCCCATGACCTTCTTGGTGTAGAAGGGCTCGAAGATCCGCTTCATGTCCGAAGCCGATATCCCTTCGCCCGTGTCGGAGACGGAAAGGACGACGTATTCACCCTCCTGGATTTGATCATACCCCGGGATGGGCCTGTCCATGTACTGATTGACGGCACGAAGGGTAAGCTGTCCCCCGGAGGGCATGGCCTCGGCTGCATTGGAGACGAGGTTCATTATGGTCTTGCGCAGGTGAATCGGCGAGCCCTTGATGTTGAGCAGACCCGGTTCAAAAACGGCCTCGACGCTGACGCGGGGGTGATAGGAGCAAATCTTCTCGAATTCCGGCGAGTGCTGGAAATCTTCGATGAGGATGTTCAGGTTCACGATCTCCCGTGTCTGGACGCCCCGTCGGGCCAGGGTCAGGAGATCCTGAACGATAGCGGCGGCCCGTTCACCACCCTGCTTGATGTACTCCACATGGCTTCTCAGCGGACTGGACTTGTCGATATCATCGAGGAGAAGCTCCGAATAGCCCACAAGAATACCCATGACATTGTTGAGGTCATGGGCCATGCCGCCGGCCAGAAGCCCGAGGGCCTCCATCTTCTCGGAGCGCTGCAGCCGTTCTTGAAGCGCCTTGCGCTCTTCCTCGACCTGCTTGCGGGACGTGATATCGCGAAGAAAAACCAGCACGCTGTCTCGTCCTTCATAGACGACAGGAACGACCGATACCTCGACATCGACGGGAATGCCGCCCATGGTTAGATAGACCTGCTCCTGGGTGGGAACGCTTATTTTATCCAGCACGACGAGCCTGGCACGCTCCTTCACGGCACGGCGGAAATCGGGATGGACCCGATCCAAGAAGGGCTGGCCCAGCAACTGATCCTGCGACTCAGCCCCGAAAAGCCGAAGAGCGGTATTGTTGAGATAGGCGAAGCGGCCCTGCGCCTGAACGTAAACACCGTCCGGTGCGCTCTCGACAAGAAGGCGGAAGCGAGCCTCGCTCTCCCGAATGGCATCTTCGGCTTTATTGCGCTCGGTGAGATCTCTCAGAACGCCGAAGCCGCCTGACAGATTTCCATTGTCATCGTGGATGGGGGTCGTCGAGATACTGACGTGAAGGTCCGTCCCGTCCTTGCGTTTCAGCACAAAATCCCAATCTTTCTGAACTCCCTGCCGTCGCGCCACGATTTTTGCGATCGCCTCAGGGCGCAAGGCCTTGTCCACAAAGGCAAAGAAACTGCGCCCGATAATTTCGGTCGACCCGTATCCGAGCATTTCAGCCATGCGGGCATTGACATACGTGGTGATCCCTTCCAGGTTCATGACCCAGATCCCGTCCTGGGCAAGCTCGATGAGGTCCCGGTATTTTTTCTCGCTTTCCTTGAGCTCGTCGTATATCCGTTTCCGCTCCGTGTTATCGCGGATACACTCGATGGCGGCAACGACCTCCCCTTTCGCATCACGCAGAACCGATGCCGTCGCGGACAGGTGAGCAGGACCGGAAGGAAGATTGGGAGTGAAGGATTCGCCGAATACCATGTCACCGGATCTCCGGACAGTCGTATAGAATTTCTCCATTTCCGGATCGGGATGAAGAGCAAGGTCAATGAGAATGGGACGCTTCTCGCCATAGAAGGGAATCGCATACTCCTGGTTGCTCCTGCCGAGCATTTCCTCCGCCTTGACCCCCGTCATGGCTTCGATGGCCCGGTTCCAGGCGATGACCTTTCCGTCCCTGTCAAGAACCAGCGTGGCATCGGGGAGAAATTCGATGATGTCCGACAGCCTCCTTTTCGACTGGACCAGCGCTTCCGCCATGCCATCGAAGGCACGAGCCAGTTCTCCCAGTTCCCCACCCTTCACGACACTGGATACGTTCACGATTCCTGCGCCGGCAGCCAGTTTCTGCGATGCCTCCTTCAGCCTGTTGACGGGGATCACGATGGCCCTTCTCCCGATAAACCAGGCCAGAAACAGCCCGGCGGCAAAGACCGACAGGATCGCTACCAGAATTCCGAACATCGCATCATATCCCCTGGATGTGGCCGCAGCCAGCGGTATGCTGGAACGAACATAGAGATAAGGCTTCGGTTCATGGGGCAGACTGATTCTCCGATAGGCCCAGACGCGGAAGTTGCCGTCGTTTCCCATCGCCTCAAAGGTTCCCTCTTCGGCGCCTCCCGTCATCTTTGTGAAGACTTCATCTCGGATGTCGCGGCTGCCGGAAAGCTTCTCCGAAAGACCATCCTGCAAATGCCGGTAGAGGATGATTCCCTGGTGATCAAGCAGGCTGAAGGATGAGCCGGGCGGGAAGTTCAATCCCTGAAAAATGACCCGGCTGTAATCGAGATCGAGAGCCACAAATATCACCGCTATCAGATCGTCCGAGGCGTTCTTCACGGGGCATGCAAAATTGAGAGTGGCCTTTTTTACCAGTCTGCCGACGATGTATTCGCCGGAAGAAAACTTTCCCGTCCGGACGGCCTCTTGAAAATATTTCCTGTCCGCCACCGACACCTCTCCTTTAAGGGGAATTGCCGATGCCCAGACAAGACCGTATTTGTCGGTGACGGCGATGTTGGCGTACTGGGGATTTTTTTTCAGAAGATCGGTAAGAATGCCGTTGACGGCGGACCGATTGTGCGACTGGACTTCGGGAAGGAGGGAAAGCACCGTCAGGAGTTGCTGTACACCCGCGGCGACCGCCCGCTGCTCGCTGGCAATCCGGCTGGCAAATTGCATACAATCTCGTTTGGCATCCTCAACGGCTTCATGGTGGCGGGCAACTCCCGAGTACACCATCACGGCGAGAGTCGGAATCGCCAGGAGCAACACCAGAAGAACCAGCTGAGTCCATATCGGCCATGACAGGAATTTTCGCATCATCTGCCCAATCCCTCAGGAACCGCTTCGCAAGCTATTCGCATCGCCGCCTTGAACCTGTCCACTGGTCATCCTATGTTTCCACTGTGAACAGGAATCTCCTTGCTCTCATCCTCTCCCGGCAGGTCTCTCCTTTATGCACGCATTGTGCCGATATTTTTAATTATAAACGGTCTTCCCGCGGCCAAAGCGAGAAACGGGAAAAGACAGGATCCGCCATTGCCGTAATCGACGCTTTCAGGTATCGTAAGACTGTCTGATCATAAACAAAGGGGACCTACCTGTCATGAGCACCGTTTCCTCGAAAAGAAAAAATTTTCAGGATCTTCTCTTCCCCTGGGGAATTCCGCATCTGTGGTGTCCCCCGCTGACGCACTTCGACGACAACCGCCGGATCGATCTGGGCCGGATGGAGGCACACCTGGAATGGATGATGCCCCACGTCAAGGGCTACCTCGTCCCAGGCTCCACCGGCGACGGCTGGGACCTCGATGCCGCCGAGATGGAGACCGTCGTCCGGTTTGCCGTCGACATGGCCCGAAAACGCGGGGGCTCGCTCCTGCTCGGGGCTCTGCGAAAAAATGCGGACGACGTGGGAGCCGGTATCAAGATGTTCCTGGATATCCTTCGCACGGTGACGGGCAAGGACGATCCCCTTGCCGCCATGATCGCATCGGGTGTGAGCGGCATCACCATCTGTCCGCCCGTCGGGAAGAACCTCGACCAGAGCGTTATCGGCGCGGCCCTGGAAAAAATACTGGAAACGGGCCTGCCCGTGGCCCTCTACCAGCTTCCCCAGATCACCCAGAACGAGACGGCACCGGAAACCTTTGCAGGGCTCGTCGCCAGATATTCGAACCTCATCCTCTTCAAGGATTCCAGCGGTGCCGACGGGCTCGCCCTTTCCGGCGTTGATACCGGGGGCGTGTTCCTCGTGCGGGGCGCCGAAGGCGATTACGCCCGCTGGCTGCGTCAGGCGGGCGGGCCTTACGACGGGTTCCTGCTGAGCACGGCCAACAGCTTCCCGGCCGAATTGCTGGCTGTTGTGGAGGGCATCCGGGAAGGCCGAACCGCCGAGGCGCTGCGGATATCTACGGCACTCTCCGGCACCGTGGGAGAGGTCTTCGGCCTCGTCGGGTCGATCCCCTGCGGGAATGCCTTCACCAATGCCAACAAGGCCATCGAACACTTCATGGCCTTCGGCCCCGGCGCATCGGGCAGGCAAGGCCCCATGCTCCATGGCGGCGTCCGCATCCCCGCCGACATCATCACAGCCACAGGAGACATCCTCCGGCGATACGGCCTGATGCCCGAAAAAGGATACCTGCGATAAAGCAGAAACCCGGTCTCTTTGTCGACCTCAAAGCGAAAGGAAAATCAACATGGGCAAGACGAACATCGCGATAAAGGGAATCACAATTTTTGCAGCGGCTCTGCTGGCCCTGTCCTGCGCCTCCCCGATGCGCCTGACGGACGACTGGAAGGATTCCTCTTTTACGGGACCGGCCTACAAAAAACTCATGGTCGTCGCCCTCACAAAGCGAGCCGACCTGCGGCAGCCTCTCGAGGACGAATTCGCCCGGCAGTTGAAAGCGCGGGGCATCGAGGCATCCACCTGCTATGAATGCATTCCCGATCCGGACAAGATCAACCGGGAGGAACTGACAAAGGCAAGCCAGGGGATGGGCATCGAGGCCTTCCTCATCGTCCGTGTCCTCCGTGTGGAAACGAACGTACAGTCCTACCGGGCATCAAGCCCGTCTCCGGCAGGACCCTCCATCGGCATGGATTCGATGCGCAACATGCAGTGGGGCGCCCCGGACCCGCCGATGACCAAGCGAAGCGAGGTGGCCACGCTGGAGTCGAGGCTCTTTGACGGGAAGACCTCGAATCTCGTCTGGCGATCCACCGCCGATGCCGTCAACCCCTCTGGAAGCAAAGAAGAGATCTCGCGATTCGTCGGCCTCGTCCTGAAGACCCTCAGCGGAGAAAAGCTGATCCCGCCACAAAAACCATGAGGAGGAACGCCGATGGTACGATGGAAATACCTCGGGATCCTGGTCCTGCTGTGCATGCTGCTGCTGGCCGCATCGGCACCCCTGTCCCTGGCGGCGCAGAAATTCGTTGAATTCACCGTCCCCGCATGCCAGTGACCGGACACGTCGGAACGGATCCGGGCGATCCTGACAAAGGTGGACGGTGTCCTGGCAGTGGCAACGGACATGGAGAAACACCATGTGGCCATTGCCTTCGATGACGCAAAGACAAGTGCCGCCGCCCTCGGCGATGCTCTCGCAAAGGGCGACTACCCGCCTACGGGGGAACCCCGCCGGATCGCTTCCATGCCTGAAGCCGGGTCCGACCGGATGATCGTGGGGAAGACAGCACAGGGAACCCTTTTTCGGGACTATCCCGTCTTCTGGAACCAATACCGCGAATACACCCCGCGGCAGGAGGTCGTCGATCAGATCGCCCGGATCAGGGAACCGTTCGACATTCTCATCTTCTTCGGGACCTGGTCCGACGACTCGGTCAGCGAGATCCCGAAAATTCTGCGAATCCTCGATGCGGCGGGAAATCCGAATCTCAAGCTTTCCCTTTACGGCGTGGATCGTACGAAAAACGAAGGTCTCGGAATGTCCGAACGATTCAACATCCGGCAGGTCCCCACGACAGTTGTTCTCCGTGATGGTGTCGAGAGGGGAAGGATCGTGGAGCACCCGGAGAAAACCAACGAGGAAGACCTCCTGAAGATCCTGCGTACCGCGAGATAGGAGGAAGAAATGGGAACCCGGGATCTCTTTTTTCTTGTTGCCGCGTTCTGCATGCTTCTTTCCGCCTGTGCCGGCCCGTCGGCCTTCGACCCGTCGAAGGCGCCGCCGACGGTTGCCCGCGTGGAGCTTGCCCGCTACCAGGGAACGTGGTACGAAATCGCACGGATCCCGATGTGGTTCCAGAGGAACTGCCTGAGATCACAGGCCACCTATGGACCTCTCGAGTCCGGCGATGTCTCCGTCCTGAACGAATGCGAAAAGGCGGACGGGGTCAAGGATTCTATCCGAGGCCGAGCAACGTCTGTAGACAGGAAGACCAACGCCCGGTTGGAGGTCCGTTTCGACAACTGGTTTTCCGTCTTCATCCCGTCACAGCCGCAGGGAAATTACTGGATCCTCCATCTCGACGGAGACTACCGAACGGCGATCGTCGGCACACCCGACCGGAAATACCTGTGGATCCTGGCCAGGACACCGGCCATCGACGAGGCCCGGTACATTATGCTCGTCGAGATCGCACGCAGCCTTGGCTTTGACACGGGAACGCTGATCCGCAGACAGCAGTAGTGACCACTGACATGAAGATCATCCCCTACATGGACTCGTACGACCCTTCCCTGCTCTGCCCGGTGCCGAGGGCACCGCAACGCAAGGAGCTTGGAATCGAGGGATCCCTGCCTTTCGCCGGCGCCGATCTGTGGACGGCCTACGAGCTGTCGTGGCTTGACAGGAAGGGCAAGCCGGCGGTGGCCATGGCCACCTTTACCGTCCCGGCTGACTCACCGAATCTCATCGAGTCCAAGTCCTTCAAGCTCTATCTCAATTCTTTCAGCCAGACCCCGGTCACCTCCCCGGAGGCCCTGCGGGACATTCTGTGCCGGGACATCGGGAATGCGTGCGGTGCGCCGGTTCCTGTGGAGATCGTGCTGCCCGGGGATTTCCCGGATGCGCAGATCGAGGAGATGGACGGGGAAAGCGTTGACGGGCTCGACGTGGAAATCCGGGAGTACCGGCCGAACCCGGGCTGTCTCGTAACGGGGCTCTCGCCCGCCGAAGAGACGCTCGTTTCGAATCTATTGAAGACCAACTGCCCGCTGACGGGGCAGCCTGACTGGGCGAGCATCCAGATCCGCTATCGAGGGCCCCGGATCGACAGGGAGGGTTTTCTGAAATACCTGGTGTCGTTCCGGCAGCACGGCGGCTTCCACGAGCACTGCACCGAAAATATTTTCATGGATCTCTTGCGACAGTGCAGGCCCGAGAGGCTCACGGTCTATACCCGTTACACACGCAGGGGTGGCCTCGACATCAATTCCTTCCGGACGAATGGCGGCGACAGGCCCCCGCCAAATCGAAGAACGGCGAGACAGTAGAAAATGAGGATGAAAAATCATGCCGCTACCGGATCACAAGACGAAGATCATCTGCACCATCGGTCCTGCCTCCGAGTCCACCGCGATCCTGAAAAAACTAATCCTGGCCGGGATGAACGTGGCAAGACTCAACTTCTCCCACGGTGACGAGAATCATCACGAACGAATCGTCTCCAACATCCGGGCTGCTGCGAGAGCCACGGGACGCCGGATAGCCATTCTGGGGGATATGCCGGGCCCGAAAATACGCCTGGGTAACATGGACCCGGAACGATTTGAGATCGAGCCCGGGGCCCCCTTTACCCTGACGACGGAACCCATCACCGGAAACCGCAGCCGCGCATCCATGACGTTTCTCAGGTTGCCCCAAGTGGTCGGTAAGGGCGACACCCTCTTTCTCAACGACGGCGTTGTACAGCTCGAGGTTATGCAGGTGAAAGGCAGTGCGGTCCGCTGCCGTGTTCTCGTGGGCGGGGAGATCCGTTCACGGGTGGGACTGAATCTTCCCGGAATCGATCTCGGAATCGGCGCATTTACAGACGAAGACCACCGGTGGCTCCGATTTGCCAAGGAAACAAACCTGGACGCCGTGAGCCAATCCTTTGTAGAGAGGGCTGAGGACATCACGGCCGTTCGACAGGCGGCCATGGCCATGGGTTACAGGCCCGCTATCATCGCCAAGATCGAACGGGCACGCGCCCTCGAACACATCGACGCCATCGTCAGGGCATCGGACGGTCTCATGATCGCCCGGGGTGATCTGGGCGTCGAGATGCCCATCGAGCAGATAGCGCTCGTGCAGAAACGGCTCATGGGTCTTGCCAACAGCGACTGGAAGCCCGTCATCACGGCGACCCAGATGCTCGAGTCCATGACCGCAAACAGCCGCCCCACCCGGGCCGAGGCCACCGATGTCGCCAACGCCATCCTCGACGGCACGGACTGCGTCATGCTCTCGGGAGAGTCCGCTATTGGTCTTTACCCCGTGGAAGCAACGGCCATGCTGGCCCGGATTGCCGCTGTCACAGAGCCGGCTCTGACAAGCAGGTATCTGTCGAGTCCGTTGAAGCCATCCCGGCGTAGGGACCGGCTCAGCCTGACCGATCTCATCGCCACGAGCGTACGCACGACGGTGGATCGGGTAACGCCGGCAGCCGTCTTCGTGCCCACGAGGACAGGCGCCACGGCGCGCAGCATCACACGGTTTCGGCTTCCCGTATGGATTGTCGCCGTGAGCTCCCAGGAATCAACCTGTCAGCGCCTCCAGTTCTCCTGGGGAATCCACACCATCTGTGAAACCAATCACCCGGAAGATTGGCGGGATTACATCGGTCGCTGGCTCCGCAGCCAGGGGATGGACGGCAGACTTGCCGTCGTCACCGAAGGCCCCTCGGCGAAGCATCCTGAGTCAAATCACCGGATGGAAATCGTTGACCTGCGAGGCACAAAAGGGGTATAAATTTTTGCCCCCCGGAGGGCAATGCAGCAATCAGAACCATTCATTTCGAGGAGACTGGCATGCACAAGCTCGTGTTGATTCGCCACGGTGAGAGCACCTGGAACAGGGAGAACCGCTTCACCGGCTGGACGGACGTGGGGCTTTCCGAAAAGGGCATCGAGGAGGCCCTCCAGGGAGGCCGAATCCTCGCGAAAGAAGGATATGTCTTCGATATCGCCTTCACGTCGGTACTCAAGCGGGCCATCAAGACGCTCTGGATCGTCCTCGAGGAAATGGACCTCATGTGGATTCCCGTGCAGCACAGCTGGCGGCTCAACGAGCGCCACTATGGGGCACTGCAGGGATTGAACAAAAAGGAAACCGCCGACAGGCACGGGATGGAGCAGGTACACATCTGGCGGCGCAGCTACGACATCCGGCCCCCGGCGCTCACCCCCGATGACCCGCGCTACAACGGGAACGACGCCCGCTACAAAGGTCTCAAGCCCGGTGAGATTCCCCTCACCGAGTGCCTCAAGGACACGGTGGAGCGATTCCTGCCTTACTGGCACGAGACGGTTGCACCGGCCATACGGCAGGGAAAGCGCGTCGTCATCGCCGCCCACGGCAACAGCCTCAGGGCGCTCGTCAAATACCTGGACAACATTCCCGAAAGCGAGATCGTCGAACGGAACATTCCCACGGGAATTCCCCTCGTCTATGAACTGAAGGACGATCTCACGCCCATCCGCAGCTATTACCTGGGAGATGCCGACGCCGTCGCCAGGGCCACCCAGGCCGTGGCGAATCAGCTCAAGAACGGATAAGTCGTCGTCACTACAGCGGAGGTGCGGCATTCCATGAAACGGATTCTCCTTTTTATCGCCGTTTTGCTGGCGGCACTTTCACCGGTGGTCGCTCTCTGCGCGGACCCGCCCGCTTCCAAGGCAAAGCCGGCGGAAAAAGGCATTGCCATCGCAAAGGTGACCGAACCGGCGCTCGCCCCGGCGACCCTCAAGATCCAGAACCGCGCGATCATCACGCTGCGGGGAACCCTTCTCAGCTACTCCCCGAAGCAGCGCGTCGAAGCAGCAGAGGCGCGGATCAACCTGCTCGTTGAACGGGGAACAACAGGCCCCGTCTCGGCAGTACCTCGACCGGAAGGAATGATGGTCCGCATCGGCGAGAAAGGGATCTTCTTCGTCACGCCGGCGGATGTCAACGAGCTGGCCGGCGAAAGTCTCGATGAGGTCGGCAATCAGTCTGTTCAAAATCTCACACAGGCCCTCAAGGAAATCCACGAGGCGACACACGTCGAGACGCTCCTGCGCGCCGGCGGCCTCGCCATTGCAGCCACGATCGCCCTGGTGATCATCCTCGCGGTCGTCCGCCGGATCCACCGGTGGTTGGCCGCGCACCTGGGTGAAGTGGTGGGTCCCAGGCTCAAGACACTCGCCATCGGGGGGTTCACCCAGCACATCGACGGGATCATCCTGTTCATCCGGGGGTTTGCCGCCATCACGGCATGGGCCTTTGCCCTCATCTCCCTTTACCTGTGGCTCACCTTCTCGTTCAAGCAGTTCCCCTACTCGCGGCCCTGGGGAGAGCAGCTCCACAACTATCTGACCGCCGGCGTCAAGGCCATCCTGCTTGCGATCCTGGATTTCATCCCGGGCCTGATTGTCGTGGCCGTCATATTTATCATCACCCGGTTCCTGGCCCGCATCGCCCGGTTATTTTTCGATAATGTCGAATCCGGCCGGGTGACCGTTCCCGGTCTTTACGCCGAAACGGCCCAGCCCACCCGCCGGATCGTCACGGTCATCCTCTGGCTCTTTTCCCTTGTCATGATGTATCCCTACCTGCCGGGAAGCGACAGCGACGCATTCAAAGGCGTCAGCGTCTTCGTGGGCCTGCTGCTCTCCATCGGCTCGGCCGGCACCGTAAACCAGGCCGTGAGTGGGCTGATGCTCATGTACTCGCGGGCCCTGAGAGTGGGGGACTACGTGCAGATCAGCGAGACGGAAGGCACGGTGGTCACGCTGGGCATGTTCTCCACGCGGATCCGCACCCCGAAAGGCGAGATCGTCAGCCTTCCCAATGCCGTCATCGTCGGAACGACGACAAAGAACTATTCGCGCGAGGAAGAAACAGGGGGTGTCCTTTTGACGACGACGGTGACCATCGGGTACAACGCCCCGTGGCGCCAGGTCCACGCCATGCTCATTGATGCAGCAATGCGCACGGAAGGCCTCCTCAAAGACCCGTCGCCCCGCGTTTTGCAGAGATCGCTTGCCGACTTCTACGTGGAGTACATGGTCGGCGCGCGGATTGCCGAGCCACACAAACGGATGGCCGTACTCGACACACTCCACCGCAACATCCAGGACATCTTCAACGAGTACGGCGTCCAGATCATGTCTCCGCACTACGTGGCGGACCCCACGGAGAAGGTCTGGGTGCCGAAGGAAAAGTGGCACGAGTCGCCGGCAAAAGGGCCGGGCCAGAGCGAGACTGAAAAATAATTGCGGCGAAGAGGCCTGCGGCCCAGGGGCCGCAGGGGTTCAGGATTCCCGGTTCATGGCCGCTTCATACACGGCAACCAGGGCTCTGGCCTCGTCGCAGGGGCCGGGCATGCGGGATGCGTACGCCGCGGCCGCCTGACCGAGCCGTTGCCGAAGCGCATCGTCATCGATGAGGGCCAGGGCCTTCCGGACGAAATCATCGGGATCTTGCGGGTTGAAGAGAAGCCCCATGGGAGGATCGCCGGTGCCGCCGAGAATAGGCCAGCGGTTGCTTGGAATATCGGAGGCAAGAAGGGGTTTGCCGGCGGCCTTCCCCTCGAGCAGAACATTGGAGAGCCCTTCCGAGAAGGATCCGTTCAGGACAACCTCAGCTGAACCATAGGCCGAGCGCATGGCTGCGGGCGGGATCGGCGGGATCCAGCATGCAAAGGCCTTTTGCCGCTGCACCTCGCTCCGGAAGCGTTCCGCGTAATCGTCGTCGAGAGACGGCCCGGCAAAGACGATCCGCGCGCGCGAGCGTAGGCCGCGTATCTTCTCAAAGCCCAGCAGGCATTCCAGGTTTCCTTTCACGGGCCGTATTCCAGCAGGCATGAAGAACAGGATGTCATCGGGACCGGCGCCGACAACGCTGCGAAGATCTGACGATTCCTCACCCAGCCAGACAAAGGACTTGGGAACGAAACGGACCCGGTCCATCCTCCCGGGGAAGACCTCGCCCAGGCGCTCTCTTCCCTCTTCACTCTGAACGATGATCGCGTCGGCCCGACCGAGAACCGCACCGACGACTTCCTTTCCGGTCTCGCGATTCGATTCGATGTTCATGTCGGTGCCCGAGGGCGAGACCACGAGCGGGATCGTTGTCCACGGGCCCGCAAGGCAGGAGTGGAGAAGCAATCCCCCGGCACGATAGGCGTTGTGGATGTGGATCAGATCCGGACCGAAGCGCCGGATTTCCTCCTTCAGGTCGCCCGCCGCGAGGCCTTCCGTGGCCAGCACGCGGACATCAAGCCCCATGCCGACAAGGGACCGCCGCCAGCGCTCGGCCGTCATGGCATTCCCCGACACGGTCGGCAGCGACGTCGGCGTGAGGATCAGAAGGCGAATAAATCTCAAGGGCCTGCCTCGCTGTAGCTGGTCAGCACAACCCCGGACTGCTCCAGGACGGTGCGGATGTGCGCATCGAGAAGGACTTCCGTCTCTCCCTCGCGATCGGCCGTGGAAAAGCCCGAAAAGGGTCCCGCGGCAGATCCCGGCATCGTGCGCCCGGGGTGGACCATCAATTCCGTGAGCCCATCGGGCAAGTCCTCGATGACGGCAGAAAGCACCTTGACGGACAGGCATCCTTTCAGCAGGAGGCCCCGGAAATGGCCAGCAGCGCGTATTCCCGTTCCCTCAAGATGCCTCCGGGCTGATTTCCCGAGTGTACTGAAACGCAGGGCTTCCTCGAAAAGACCGGCCCGGTTCCCGGCACTCCCGCCTGAGACTTCTTCATCGGGAATCCGCATCCATCGGATCCCGTGGCGCCCTGCACCTTCGAGCGCCGCCGTGATCACTGCGGGGAAAACGTGGACGTGCTGATGCCCGTCGACATGGGTAACCTCGATTCCTGCATCGCAGAGCTGCGCGATCTGCGCCGAGATCTCTTTCGCAATCTCGCTTTGCAGAGATGCATTTCCTGTCTTCATGAGCAGCCAATGGGCGGCCGCTTTCCCGAGGAAGTTCCCATCGGATCCGGTGAGACCTGACAGGCCTGCTGCCAGCGGCCGGCCTTCAGTAAGATTCAGATGGACGCCAAAGGAAACCCGTTCGAAACCGCCCGACCGGAGTATCCCGAGTGCGTGGTCCAGGGCGGGCCCGTTGGGCAGGATGCTCGCGCTCGTCACCACACCGGCACGGATCGCTTCGAAGATCCCCTCGTTGCGGCCCTCGTCTGCGCCGAGGTCGTCGGCATTGATGATGAGCCTCTTCATCGCTCTTTCACTCCTGAGGCCCGTATGACGAGATTCCGAAAGACATATTCTCCGCCGAATGCCTCGTGGAAATCGGAAATGCCCTTCGAGCGCAGCGTCACGAGATAATCGAAGAGCCCACCGTCCAACTCGTTGTACTCGCCGGGCGCGAATGGCCGTTGCGATTCTCCCATGATTTCAACCTTGCCAAAACGCTCTCGAAGCCGCCGGAGTACCTCGGAAATATTCGCAATCGATATGGCAACGATCCAGAGCCTGCCCCGGTCTGGGTCGAGCCGGCTCGGTGCGCCGTCGATGACGACACGCAGATGATTCGTCCCGTCAGCGCCCCCGTAGCGGGGCCCGAAGTGCCGCTGACCCGGCGTTTGAGGCGGCGTGGCCACAATGACATCGAAGCGCTCGTTCGCGTGTACGGTCTCGTACCAGGAGCCGGCACGCACCTCGATGCGATCCGAAAGCCCGTTGAGCCCGGCATTTTCAGCCGTCGCTTCCAGGGCCCTCGGGTCGATGTCGACGGCCACGACACGACCGGCACCGAGTTTTGCCGACGCAATCGACAGGACCCCGGAGCCGCAGCCCAGCTCGAGGACGAATTCTCCGGAACGGACATCCAGCAGCCGGGCAAGCTCGAGCGTCGACTGCGGCGGCACGTGAACACCCGGCGGGAGCCTGAGACCGACCGTTCCCGTCGGCAGCACGATGTCTGCAACGCGAGTCCCACCTGCCGGTGCGCTCCTTTGCCGCTTCGCCGCCCCCGTGAGAATACGATCCAGCAGGGAAGGAAAATCCATTCCTGCCCATCGGGCGGACAGGGCCAGCGCCTCTTCGGGCTCCATGCTCGGCGTCACATTGGCTTCCATGAAGTAAAAGGTTCCGCCGGGGGAGCGGCGAACGTCGAAACGCGCGTAATCCCTTAGTCCCAGTGCCTTGAAGGCTGCAAGGGAATACGTCTCCAGGTCCCGGAACTCGGCCTCGCCCAGCCGGGCACGCAGCACATCCTGCCTGCCCGGAAGGACATACCGGAATTTGAAGGCCTCCGTCAGAATGTCTTCTTCCGTATTGCCTGTCGACCACTCCAAGGGAGGAAGCACCTCAAGTCCCCCGGGACCGTCGATGACGGAAACGGCAAACTCCCGGCCGGGAATAAAGCGTTCCACCAGGATGGGCTGATCGTATCGGGCCAGAAGTTCGGCGAGGCGAATCGATGCTTCTTCCCGCTCTCTGGCGACGACAAGACCTCGACTCATGTGCTCGAACGCTGGCTTGAGAATATACGGAGGGGAGAGCCAGATCGGCAGCGGATCGGTTGAAGAAACGGCCAGAATACCCGGAGGCGTTGCGATCCCGGCAGCCCCGAGACGTGCCTTGGCAGCGGCCTTGTCATCGGCAAGGGCGCAGGCCCGGGCATCGCAGCCCACGATCGGGATCCCGTGGGACTCCAGGAGCAACCGGACCAGGGATCGATAACGGCCACGGCCCCGATAGGTGTCGGTGTGGTCGATGACGAGATCGCAGAGGCGGGCAAGTTCGGAAAGATGGAATTCGATTTCCTCGGAGTTGACAGAAAAGAACTCATGGCCCAGGACGGCAAGTCCCCGCGCAATCGACTGAGCGCACTGGCAGGGTGCTTCCGCCGTATGAAGAATACCCACGCGCACAAAATGATCCAATCTGTCGAAATTTCTTGCGTTTCAAGTTAGACGAAGACACTCCGCAAGTCAAGCCTTCGGCGCACCCTCGTCAGCGTCACAAATCCTCTTTGTATTCGCTCCGAATCTCTGGTAAAGGAGGACCCTTGGAGAGTCCCAAAGACATGAAACGCCACTACATCCTCGGCGCACTTGCCCTGATCGCCTTCTTTGCCGTCGGCGCCTATCTCATATTCCGATTCGACCTGCACATCATCTTCTCCGACCGTGAACAGGCGATTGCGCTAATCAACTCGTATCATCCTTACGATGCGCTGTTTTTCATCAGTCTCCAGATTCTGCAGGTCGTCCTGGCCCCGATCCCCGGCGAGGTGAGCGGTTTCATCGGCGGGTATCTCTACGGTCCGGTTATAGGAACCCTCTACTCGACGATCGGGCTTACGATCGGATCCTGGCTGGCCTTTTTCCTTGCCCACATCTTCGGCCTGCCCCTCGTCGAGCGCATCGTCAAGGCGGATACCCTGAGAAAATACGACTACATCCTGGAGCACAAAGGGGTCTTCATCGTCTTCTTCCTTTTTCTCATCCCGGGAATCCCAAAGGACTTCCTCTGCTATATCCTGGGCCTGTCCCACATACGCGCATGGACTTTCCTCGTCATCTCCACGGTGGGACGGCTCTTCGGCACCATCCTGCTCTCCGCCTTCGGCAGTTTCGCCCGAAACAACGAGTTTCTCCCCCTTGTGGGTCTGCTCATCATCACGGGTCTGTTCCTTCTCGTCGCCTATTTCTACCGGGAAAAATGGCTGACAAAGCTCCGCGCGAAAGCGGCCAAATACGACGGCGGGCCGCCGGTGTCGGGAGCGTGAAAGAATAGGGTTGAGGGGCGAGGGTAGCGGGTCGGATTAAAGGCTTTCGTAGCAACCAACAAGACAAAGAAAAAGGGACCGGAGAGTCTATGCTCCGATCCCTTTTTTATTTTTTCATTTGATCTCTCTACCCTCTACCCGCAACCCTCCACCCTCAGCCCTCAACCCCGTCCTCACCGGTACTGCGAGAAGGAAAACGGATCGGCCACCTTGCGGAAGCTCTCCTCGATTTCGTTGTAGCTTGCCAGGTAGAACTCCATCGTTTTCCCGGCGGGGATTGCCTTCTGCAGCTCCTCCATGATCTGCGCCGAAGGCTCGGCCATGACGAGCTTGATGATCTTGGCACTGTTTTCAAGAACGATGATCTTTTTCTCCAGGGCATAACGCTCGCCAATCACTTTCTGAAGCTCCACCGTGGGCTGACTGGTCTTCATGGACAGGATGGGCATATTGTAGTGTTTTGACAGAGCCGTCAGGTACCCGCGGCTGTTGATGTGTCCCATTTCGATGAGAAGAAGTCCCAGAGGCCTTGTGTGGCTCCATTTTTCCTTGATCTTCTTCTGTTTGGCCAGCGCTTCCTCGAGCTGCTCGGGGGTAATCAGCTTCTGATCGACGAGAATCTCTCCGAAGGTCTTTCGCTTGTTGAAATAATAGAGGGCCCGGTTGATTTTCTCCTGGGAGACCCCAATCTCGAAAAGAATCTCGCCGAGATACTTTCCCGGCTGCTCGGCCTTGATCTTCAACGCCCGGTCAAGCTGCTCCTGGTTGATGACGCCTTTCTCGACAAGAATCTGTCCCAGGGTTTTCTCGGAACCCGGCCTTGATTTGATCGCCATTTCTGCCTCTTGCCTGCTGTTTTTTCACTGATAATCCAGCAATATCCATGCCACGGCGGCCGGAAAGGAAAGCCATTGACTTGCCTCAGTCTCTGTGCCAGCATACGCGGAAGGGTTCCGGGTACAGGGTTCCGTGAAAAAGAATCAAAGACCCGGGACTCAATTTGCGCGAATCGTCGCTGGGAATCAGACCGTCTTGTCTTCGAACAAATTTAATATCAAAGTCCTGCTTCTTCTGTCCTTCGGTCATCTCGTTACCGACATCTTTCAGGGAGCCCTGCCCGTCATCCTCCCCTTTTTAAAAAGCAAGCTTTCCCTGTCCTACACGGCCACGGGAGCGATCCTGCTGGTGGGAAGCTTTACGTCGTCGATCATCCAGCCCGTCTTCGGGTACATCGCAGACCGGAAGGAAAAACCGCTGCTCATCCCGCTGGGCGTGCTTTGCGCGGGCCTCGGGTTTTCGCTTCTGGCCGCGGCCCCGCAGTATGCCGTTGTGCTGCCTCTCGTCGTTATCAGCGGATTGGGGATCGCCGCTTTTCACCCCGAGGGGTTCCGGACGGCTCATTTCTTCACGGGAGAGAGGAAAGCAACGGGCATGTCCATCTTTTCCGTCGGCGGAAATCTGGGATTCGCCATCGGCCCCGTACTGGCCCTTCTGATCATTCAATCCTTCGGGTTCGACGCCCTGCCGCTGATGATCCTGCCCTCGGCACTGTTTTTGGCAGTGCTTCTCTTCTTCTGGCGCACCATCGTCATTCACAGGGAGACCGCCGGTGCAGCCGCGGGAAAAAAAACGGACGGGATCCGGAAGGGACGGTGGATGACTCTTTTCATGCTGATCGCCATCGTGATCATGCGCTCCTGGGTCCAGATCGGCCTTTTGACGTACATCCCCTTCTACTACATCGATCACCTGAAAGGGGATGTCCTTCAGGCGGGAACCCTGGTCTCTACGTTCCTGCTCGGTGGCGCAATCGGGACGCTGACCGGAGCGCCGCTGGCGGACCGCTGGGGCCACAAGCGCTATCTCGTCCTGTCCATGTTCCTTTCCTGCCTCGTGATGCCTTTCGTATACATCGCCAAAGGTCCCTTGCTTTTCCTCGTGCTGGGAATTCTGGGGTTTATCCTCATCTCCACCTTCTCGGTGACCGTTGTCATGGCCCAGCACCTCATGCCCGACAGGCTGGGTATGGCCTCGGGGCTCATGGTCGGTTTCGCCATCGGCAGCGGCGGCATCTGCGTCACCCTGCTGGGCGTTGTCGCCGACCATTTCGGCGTCCCGGCTGCTCTCCAGTCCATCGCCGTCCTTCCGGTCGTCGGGTTCCTGCTCACGCTGGGCCTGAAATACCGGCAGAGCGGAGACACGAAGGTTGAGGGTTGAGGGTTGGGGTCAGATTCAACGGCCCCTCTCTACTGAAGCGGTATCACCACGAAGATCAAGACATCCCACACGGCGTGCGAGATGAGTCCCGGCCAGACGGACCGGTACCGCAGATACAGGGCACCCCAGAAAAGCCCGCAGAAAAGCGAGGCCATAAAGAGCATGAAGTTGAAACCGAAGACATGGATGACCGCATAGATGAGCGTGGCAACGAGATAGCCGCCGGTCCTGCCGTACCGCTCGCAGAGTCGCTCCTGCACGAACCCGCGCCAGAAGATCTCCTCGGCGGGTCCCACCCAGAAAAGCAGCAGAAGCCCGATGGCCAGCGGGGAGGCCTGCGCCCGCGTGCTGTAGATGCCGGCAATTTCGGGCTTCGCGAAGGGGAACAGCTGCGTGGATACGACATTCCCCACCCAGAAGATCCCATAGAGCAGGACCGCCGACAGGAGCCCGACGAGGATGTGGGAGGGTGTAAAGGAATAGATCTCGCCGAGCCTGTCTCTCTGGAGCCACAGCCCCGCTCCGGACAGGACGGCAGTTGCCATCGCCATGACAAGCCAGAAATTCAGGTGCGGGGCCGTCCAAGGCGAGAACATCACAAACCAGAAAAACGTTGCCAGGGTACAGAAGCCGATGACCGCCGTCATTTCAGAAGCGTACCGATGAAGATGGCAATCCCGAAAAGGGCGCAGAACGCAAGATGCAGCTGGGCCGACATGACATCCCCCATGGCAATGGATTCGGGCCTGCCCGGCTCGCTGGCCAGAACGGCCTTCACGTTGCGCATGGCCAGCGGCAGGGTGAACAGTACGACCAGGGCCAGGGACGTGACAAGCTTCGCCAGGACCATCACGAGGACGATGAGGTAGGCCCCGGCAACGAAACCCGTGTAAACGGCCTTGGCAGCAGACGGGCCCAGCACCATGGCCATCGTCCGGATGTTCGCCCGGGTATCGTGGGGGATGTCCCGCAGATTGTTTGCATGGAGAATAGCCGCCACGAGACAGCCGACGGGAAGCGAGGCATAGAGCACCGTCATATGGAATCCCCCCGTCAAGGCAAAGTAGGAGCCGATGACCATGAGCGGTCCCATGAGGATGAAGACGAGGATGTCGCCCAGGGCAACGTACTTGTAGGCGACAGGCCCTCCCGTGTAGAACCAGCCGCCGAGAAGACCGATGACGCCCAGGATGAAAATGGGCAGGCCGCGAACTGCAACCAGAAGCAGGCCCAGGGAGAAGCCGGCGGCAAAAAGGATGATGCCTGCCGCGAGAAGCTGCCTGGGCGTCAGGAGCCCCTCGATGAGAACCCGGCTCGACCCGAATGTCTCATCCCGGTCCACGCCTCTCCGGTAGTCGAAATAGTCGCTCACCATGTTCGTCCCGATGTGAAACAAGAGCGAGCAGGCGACGATGAGCGGGAACAGGGGCCAGTCCACATGTCCTTCAAAGGCGGCAGCCAGCACGGCGCCGATGACTACGGGCAAAACCGATGCCGTCAGCGAAAAAGGCCGGGTTGCCTGGAGCCAGATGCGCGGCAGGCTTCTTTTCTGTTCGACGGTGGATGTCTCTCTTGCCCTCATTTTCCTTACCTCTGTCGGGCGTTGATCTCTCGGAAGGGGGTTTTATCCATACCCTTGCCGGCATGTCAAGCCCAAAAAGCGGGGGGAACGAAGGGCCGAGGGGCGGGGGTGGAGGGTGGCGGGGAAAGGAACGAAGGGACAGGGTGTCGGGTGTAGGGTGTAGCAAGGACCGGGAGTTTTGTCTCACCGGTCCTTGCTTGTTTTTTGTTGTTCCTGTACCCCTTACCCTGAACCCTGTCCCCTGCCTTTAGTCGACTTTCTTGAATACCTGCTTTTTCGACTTGCAGACGGGACAATCGTCCAAGGGCTCGCCCTCCACTGTCATCCCGCAGACCTGGCAGACCCAGTAGTCCACATCAGGCGTCTTGCCCAGACCCTCGAGCATTTTCCCGTAGAGCTCCGCGTGAATTTTCTCCACGGCGTTGGCGTACTCGAAGCTCCGGAGCGCCCCCGCCACCCCTTCGGCCTTGGCATCTTCGATCATGCCCGGGTACATCTTCTGGAACTCATAGGACTCGCCGGAAATGGCCTCCTGGAGGTTCTCCTTCGTGGATTTGATCCCGGCCAGCTCCCGCAGGTGGGCATGGGCATGGACCGTTTCCGCCTCGGCGGCGGCCCGGAACAGTTTTGCCGCCTGCTTGAAGCCTTCCTGCTCGGCTTTCTTCGCAAAGGCAAGGTACTTCCGGTTGGCCTGCGATTCGCCCGCAAAGGCGTCCTCCAGGTTCTTTTTCGTTTTCGACATGGCTTCCTCCTTCCTGAATCAATATAAGCGACCGGCTGCTGCCGGAATCGCGCATCGGCCGTAAACCCGGACGCATTCTATCAGCTCCTATTCCCACTGACAAACTTTTCAACAAGGCACCAATTTTGCTGGGAACATTGGAAAACAGACACAGGGGCCTCGCTTCGAGGAAAAAATCTCGGTCCGAGGCTCAAAATCCGTTGATAATCTCTGGTAACGGCGATATTGTAGCAACATTATTTTATATATTGTATGTCTATTTTTCTTCTGCGGGTGGTCGCTATGGCATCATGGAGCCCTTATGCAACGTATCCTTCTATTGCTTCTTTGCGTCTTTCTTCTGTCCGGCTGCGTGTCCTACAAGAAATTTGAGGATCTTCAGTTCGAAAACGAACGGCTCAACAAGGAGCTTCTGCTCTCCCGGCAGCAGAGCGAGATGCTCTCCCAGGATCTGAAGCAGCTGAAAGAGCTGTCCGACTTCTACTACTGGACGGGCATGGGCCTGTACGAAGAAAAACGGTACGCCGACGCCCAGGAGAAATTTCAGACTCTGGTCGACCGCTACCCGACGAGCGTTCATGCCCCCGGCGCCAACGAGAAAATCGCCGAGATCCGAAAGCTTGCCCTGAGCAACTATCAGCAAATCACCCAGTCCGTGGAATCGACGAAGGATCTTCGAGGCCGGATCGAGCTGATTGACCGGGAAATGAAGACGACATTCCTGACGAAGGAGCTTGCCGAGAAGCTTCTGGCGGTCCGGGAGGCCCTGCGGCAGGACCTGGAGGAGGAACAGGATGCCCAGCGGGAAATCAGCCGGCACATTCTCATCGAAGACGATCCGATCAAATCCTGGAAAATCTATCGCTCCACCCGCCTGCTGACCCAGCCGGTCGGCGAGGACCGGAAATTCTACGTGGAGGTGTACTTCGTCCAGCGATACACGGGCAAGAAGTTCTTCAAGGTGAAAACGAGGTACCAGGCCCCCGAGTACCTTTCCTACGAATCCGTCACCCTGCAGGGCCAGAACGGCACGAAATTGACCGTCGACACAATCTACCCGCAGAAACAGTCGATGGTCGATTCCGACGGGGTGACCGAGTGGTCCGACAACGAGATCACCGAAGACGACAAGATTGTCAAGCTGGGTAAATCAAATTCGATCACGGTAACCTTCAAGGGAGGCAACCGCTACACCTTCGAGATGAACGAACAGCAGCTCACCGCCTACCGCGAGGTCGTGAAGAAGTTCCAGATCACTCGATAAGGCAGGGATAGGGTGAGGGTCGCGGGTAGAGGGTAGGGTCAGAATATCACGGCGAAAGAAAAGGGACCGAGCAGCATCTGCTTCGGTCCCTTCTTTGTCTTTCCGTTATTCTCTGTCGCCTCAGCCCTATACCCCCGACCCGCTACACGCTATAGGTTACACGCTTCTTTTAAGGGCCTTCTCCGGTGAGGGTGCTGACGCAGACGTCGACGACAAAGGGGCCGTTGGGCGTTTCGAAGGGGATGATGATGCTGGCGCCTCCGAGTACATGGCAGATGGAGTGATCCTTGCCGGACACCACGGTGGGAATGGCCGCCGAGATGCTGAACCCGAGGGTTTCGAGTTCCTTGCGGGCGGCCCCGGAGACCATGTTGGTAATCTCGCCGACAGCGTCCGTAATATCGCCGTTGACGCTCCTGATTTCCTCACCCAGCATATTGGAGACGATCTTCAGGATGGACCCTTCACTGAAGCTCAGCGCCAGAGAACCCCGTGCCGCACCGGTGAGGCCGATGATCCCCGATATGTCGCCCCGGGCGAGGCTGTCTTTTTTCAGAAAAGGCTTGCCGGCCTTCGGTTCCACAAAGGCCATGGTCTTGAGCACCGATACGGTCCCGTTCAGGAACGGGTTAATGAACCGAACATCCATCATCTGTCGTCTCCAGTCTTATGCTGCCATGTTCTTGACGATCTTCTCGATCTTCTCGTTGAGCACCTCGGCGGAGAAAGGCTTCACGATGTAATTGCTCACACCTGCCTTTACGGCTGCCACGACATTGTCCTTCAAGGCTTCCGCCGTAACCATCAGGAATGGCAACTCCTTCAGCTCGTCATCGCCCCGGACGGCCTTCAGCAGCTCGATCCCGCTCATGTTGGGCATGTTCCAGTCGGATATGATGAAATCAACTTTCTGGGACTTCAGGGCCTTGAGTGCCGCTATGCCGTCTTCGGCCTCGACGATGTTCTCGAAGCCGCTCTGCTTGAGAAGATTCCGGATGACCTTCCTCATGGTGGCAAAATCGTCCACGACGAGGATCTTGAGGTTCCTGTTCACGCTCATATGCTTCTCCCACAATCAGGTCGTTCCCTTCGGGCTCAGTTCCCCGAAGCATGTCTTGTACGGTTCATTCCTCAACAGCGTCAGTTCGACTCGGCCATCTCGAAGAGACCCTCCGGGTCCAGGATCAGGCCCACGTTGCCGTCACCCAGGATGGCACCGCCGGACACTCCCTTGATACGCTTCATGCTCTCGCCAAGATTCTTAATCACGACCTCCTCTTTTCCGAGGATCTCGTCGACAAGCAGGCACTTGGATCGCTTCTCCCCTTCCACGACCACCAGGGTGGCTTCCCAGGGGTTGCGGTGCACCGGATCGATCCGGAAGAGATTGTGGAGCCGCACCAGCGGAAGAAGCCGGCCCATGACGTTGATCGTTTCCGCCTCGCCGACGATGCAATTGTAGGATGCCCGGTCGGGACGGATGAGTTGCCGGATGGCGACGGTGGGCAGGATGTATCGCTCGTTGCCCACCTTCACGATCATCCCGTCGATGATGGCCAATGTGAGCGGGAAGCGGGTGACGAAGGTCGTACCCCGTCCCTCGGCGCTCTGGATCTCCATTTTGCCTCGGAGTTTCTCCACAGCCTGCCTCACCACGTCCAGTCCCACGCCGCGGCCGGAGATGTCGGTGACCTTCTCGGCTGTCGAGAACCCGGCAAGTAGAATGAGCCGGTGGACTTCCTGATCTGTCAGGATGTCCGACGCGGAAATCATTCCATTCGCAATGGCCTTCTGGCGTATCTTTTCCCGGTTCAGACCCCGCCCGTCATCGGCAATCTCGATGATGATGTTGCCGCCGCGGTGAAAAGCCTTGAGCTTGAGGGTTCCCTTCTCCGGCTTGCCTGCCTTGATACGGTCCTCGGGACTTTCCATCCCGTGGTCCACGGCGTTGCGGATCATGTGCACAAGCGGGTTGTAGATCTCGTCGACCATGTTGCGGTCGATTTCCGTGTCCTCGCCCACGGTTTCCACATGGATCAGCTTGCCCGCGTTCTTGGAGAGGTCTCTCACGAGCCGCGACATGCGCTGGAAGGTCTGCCTGATCGGGATCATCCGCAGGACCGTCGAGGAGCGCTGCAATTCCGACGTGATACTCGAGAGCTGAGAGACGTCCCGGACGAGCTTCTGATCTCCGATGCTCTGGAGAGCCGCACTCTGTCGGATCATGGACTGGGTGATGACCAGCTCGCCCACCATGTCGATGAGGTCATCGAGCTTCTTGACATCCACGCGGATCGTGTTGGAGTCGGTCACCTGCTGGGCCTGTTTGCGCAGGGCCCTGGACACATCCTTGGGGGAAGCTATGCCCTCCGAAATCAGGGTTTCGCCCAGTTTTCGTGACGGGGGCGTCTGGGAGTGCTCCAGTGCCGTTTCGAGATCCTGCTCGTTGATGATCCCGTCTTCGACAAGAATGGCCCCGAGTTTCCTGGGCTTCTTGGACGTCTCCGTCCCCGTTTCGGCTGACTCGATTCTCTGCACGATTTCCGAAATGTCGATCGTGGCCGTGACCTCCCGTCCCTCCAGTTCATCCCGGAGCTGTCCGATCAGGGCCTTGAGGGTATCGGAGCCGTCCAGGATGAGGTCGATGAGATCGGGCGTGATGGCGATCGCATCGCTTCTTGCCTTGTCGAGGAGCGTTTCCAGATTGTGGGCGAGCGCCCGGATCCTGTCCAGATTCAGAAAACTGGCCACCCCTTTGACGGAGTGGAAGGGCCGGAAGATGGCATTGATGTAATCCTTGTTCCCGGGATCCTGTTCGAGATTGAGAATGTTCATCTCGATTTCGCCGATGTATTCGAGTCCCTCGGTGATGAAATCCCGAAGGAGCGATTCATCCCGGACCGGGCCTCTTTCGGAAGACGCACCGGCATTCGAGGCCGGCTCGGCAGCGGGCACTTTCGCATCGGCCAGCTTCGGTTCCGCTTCCAGCGTGACGCCCACCCCCACGGCCAGCTCACCCATGAACGCTTCGATGCTCCCGTCATAGCGCCCCGTGTTGCAGTACCCGTCGGCTACGGCCTGCAGGAGCACAATGCCCCGCTCGAAAAGACCGTACCCTATCCCGGCATCGACCCCCTCGAGGACCACTTTCTCCAGAAGCAGGCCGAGCGCCCCGGCGAGCCGTTTCGCTTCTCCGGCCCCGAGAGTTTCGGCACGGCCCGTAACGCCCTCGAGCTGATTGAGAAATTTCCCTGCCAGGGGAATCTCGATCTCTTTTGTCTCCAGGAAGAGGAAAGCCGATGCGATTTCATCGATGTCGCGTCTCAGTTCGCAGTAGTCCATGTCACATCATCCTCACAAGTTCCCCGGCGATCTGGTCCAGGGGAAGGACCTTGTCCGCGCCGCCGAGTTTGATTGCCTCCTTCGGCATGCCGAAGACCACACAAGAGTTCTCGTCCTGGGCAATGGTTCTCGCCCCGGATTTCTTCATCTCCAGCATCCCCACCGCCCCGTCGGCGCCCATGCCCGTGAGGATCACCCCGATCGAGTTGGCGCCCGCGTACCGCGCCGTGGATCGGAAGAGCACGTCCACAGCGGGGCGCTGGTGATGTACCATGGGCCCTTCCTTGACCTCCACATAATAACGGGCTCCGCTCCTCCTCAGAAGCATATGGAAGTTCCCCGGGGCGATGAGCACCGTCCCCTGGGTGACCGAGTCATTGTGTTTCGCCTCCTTCACAGTCATAGGGCACAGGCTGTTGAGCCGCTCCGCGAAGGCCGTTGTGAAGCTCGCCGGCATGTGCTGCACGATGACAATCGCCGGGGCATTAACGGGCATTTTCGTCAGCACGGTCTTGAGGGCTTCCGTACCGCCCGTGGAGGCGCCGATGGCGATAACCTTGTTCGTTGTCTGGGCAAGCGCCCGGATCGGTTCCGGCGCTCCGCCGTTTTCCCTCCCGCTGTCCTGTTTCACAAGCCGTGCCCGCGAGGCCGCCCGGATCTTTTCGGCCAGCTGTGCGCTCATGTCGCTCACGGTGTAAGCCGCTCCGGGCTTTGCGATGACCTCCACGGCACCAATATCGAGGGCCTCCAGTGTCAGTTTCCCACCCTTCGGCGTCAACGAACTTACGATGATGACGGGCAGGGGATAGTGCTTCATGAGCTTGCGCAAAAACGTGATGCCGTCCATGCGGGGCATTTCGATATCGAGGGTGATCACATCGGGCTTGAGCGCGACGATCTTGTCTCTCGCCACATAGGGGTCCGGCGCCGTCCCCACGATCTCGATATCGGGGTACCGGGAGAGTTCCTCCGAGAAGATCTTCCGGACGATGGCCGAATCGTCGACGATGAGCACTTTGATTTTATGCAAACCCTTCTGCCCCTTTCTGCACACGACTCGCTTTACGCTGTCTCTTTTTCCCTCTACCCTCTGCCCTCTATTTCGAGCGTGACCGTCATCCTCCCGGCTTCGCAATCAAAGTCGAAGGCAACCGTCTTCTCTGATGGAACCGAAGGCTGCCCCGCCTTCGCCGAGAATTCCGGAAGTGACATGGCAAACTTTTTCGATGCATCGTAGTTCACAAGGAAATTCCCGCAGACCATGTTTGCGGCCTCTTTCAGACAATCCTCCGCGTGCCGTCCGACTTCCTCCCCGGCGGAAAGTCCCAGCATATTCCGGACCATAAGCTCAGCGACCGGGCGGGTGAAGAATATCCGGATCACCCCCCGGAGTGGACCGTCAAAACCGATCGAAGTCTCGCAGTCATGGATCGGCGCGCGTTCGCCGCGTTCGAGAAAGACAAAAAACATCTTCTCGAATACTTCAAAAATCGACTCCCTCAGAGTCTCCCTGACGCTGTCCATAATCCCCCCTCTCGTCAAACCCGAGCACGCCGAGGAGGGTCTTCCGAAGCTCCTCGGGAAGGAATGGCTTGCGGATGAAGCCTTTCGCGCCCAGATCATAGGCGGTTTTGATGTGCACTTCGCTTGCCTCCGTCGTCATCATCACCACGGGAATGTTCTTCATGAAGCTGTCCTCGCTCATCCGCTGGAGCAGCTCGAGACCATTCATCTCCGGCATGTTGATGTCGAGGATCACCACATCCACCCAGCTGTTGCCCAGAACATCGAGGGCCTTGCGGCCGCTGTTTGCCTCGAGGAGTTGATCCGTCTTTAGTCCCGTTAGGCCCACGATCTTTTTCACGACGGCCCGCATCGAACTGGAATCGTCGACAATGAGCAGGTTGAAGGCCATGGTTTCCTCCGCTTATTCCTTCCTGCGTTCGCTGGGTTCCGACACGATGCCGACCAGCTCCCGGGCGTCCTGCAGGCTCTGATAAAGTTCGGCCATCATGTTCTCGATGTCCCCTTGTCTGAGATTCAACCGCCCGGCAACGTCCCCGACGGCACGATACGCCAGCGCATCGTTCCCGAGCCCGATGCCCATGGCATGACAGACCTGGTTCGCCAGGTAGACGATCCAGGGTACGGAATCGCCCTCGGCGAGTTGATCGGGGCGATGGTGGAATGCGATGGCCCTGAGAATCTCTTCGGGAAATTTCCAGATCAGGGCAATCTCGCCGCCCAGCTCTGCGTGGTTCACGCCGATGACTTCTTCCTCGGCCTCCAGGAAAGAGTATCGCTGTGTCTCCACGAGGTCCCGAATCGTCTGCCAGGAGTCGTGGACGAACTCGCCCAGGACCATCTTGCCGATGTCGTGCAGCACCGCCGCCGTGAAGATCCGGGGATCGTCGGTGCGCAACGTTTTCGCGGCGCAAATCTGCGACAGGAGGGCGACCGCCACGGCGTGTTCCCAGAGGTCGCCTCCCTTCACGTCGTATCCCTTCGTGGTCCGGAAATAGCGCGACAGGCCGGCCGTCATGACGGCCCTGAGGACGTTCTTCTTCCCCATATACAGGATGGCGTCGTTCACGTTGTCTACGGGACGTCGGAGTCCGAAGTAGGCCGAGTTGCAAATCCGCAGGATATTGGCCGTGATGCTCTGGTCGAGCCGGATCACAGCGACCAGCTCGGTGAGGGAAGAATCGGGATCCCCTGCCAGCTTCATGACTTTCTGCAGCGTCATCGGGAACGGCGGGAGCGCCTGTATTGATTTGAGGATGCGGTTGTCGATCTTCATCGCTCCTCCATCTGCCCGCCAGCGCGTTTGATGAAGAACTTTCCCGTTCCGATCTCGATTCGCACGGTGCGGTTGAAATTCTTGCCGGTGTCCTCGGCGTCGATGAGGACGTTGTTGTTCCAGAAGAGTTTCCGCATGGCCATGATGTTCTTCTGCCCGATGCGGAAGAAGTTCGACTCGTCGAGCATGCTCGCCCCACCGGCCACTTTCACAATCATCCGCTTCTTCTCCGCCCCCATGCGGTAGCAGGACTTGAACAGCAGTGGGATGCCCGTATCGGCAAACATGGCCGGCGACTCCTTTGCCTTGGTGGCATCGAGAGTGGAGTCCGGGAGCATGAAGTGCAGAAGCCCCCCCACCTTCACGGCCGGATCGTAGATAGCGACAGCAATGCAGGACCCGAGGGCGTAGGTGATCAGCGCCTCCACAGGGTTATTGCTGACCTTGAGATCCGATATGCCGACGACGAGATTTGCCATAGATCTCTACTTCCGGTACAGACTGGGTTCCAAATACTTGAACTCGTGGTCGAGCCCCGTGAGGCTCTCCGAGTGACCGATGAACAGGTAACCGCCCTTCGCGAGCCGACTGCAGAAGCGTTTCACGAGGGCTTCCTGGGTCTTCTTGTCGAAATAGATCATCACGTTGCGGCAGAAGATGATGTCGAACGGATCGCCTTCCGCGATGGAATCCATGAGATTGAACCGTTGAAAGGTTACGCGATCCCGTATTTCCTTCTTGACGCGATAATGTCCGGCCCAGTTTCCCTGGCCTATCTGGAAATATCTTCGAAGTAGATCCGGCGGAATCGACTTGACCCGGTCGGCGGGGTAGATTCCCTGTTCCGCCTTTTTCAAGACTCGTGTCGAGATGTCCGTGGCCAGAATGCGCAACTCGGCATTCATCCCCTGGGAGGCCTCGTAGGCCGTGATGGCCATCGTGTAAGGCTCTTCCCCGGAGGAACAGCCGGCGCTCCAGAAACGCAGACGCGGCCTGCTTCGCCGCGACGCCTCGCGAAGCAGGGTCGGCACGAACCGGGACATGGCCCTGAAATGATCGTCCTCCCGGAAAAAGCTCGTCAGGTTCGTCGAGAGGGAATCGATCATGGTGACAAACTCATCGGTTCCCTCGCCGGTTTTTACGTAGTCGTAGTATTGGGCAAACGACGCAAACTTTCCCTCTCGAATCCGCTTGCTCAGCCTCGCCTTGACTAGTTCCTTCTTGCCGTCGTGCAGATGAATGCCGCAGTGGCTGTAGACCAGGTGGCTGATTTTTTCGAATTCGGCATCACGCAGTTCAAGCATTGCTGCAAACCTTCGTCTCCATGAAATGTCTGGTCGCCACCGGCCGTCTCCGGGACTAGAAATCCTTGAAACGGCCCCTTCCAAACGGGATGACACCTCCGGGTTTTTTCGTTGCGCGGCCCGTTGCAGACCCCAACGTCTTTGCCGTTGCCGCATTCTTACTCCCGCCGGACGCAGCGGCAGAATGGGCGCCGTTGCCGTCTGCATCCTTGCCTCCGATCAGTACGATAAGGTCCCCCACGTAGCGTCGCAACTGAGTGGCCTCGGCGCTGAGTTCCTGGGCGGCGGCAGCGGTCTGTTCGGCGTTGGCGGCAGTCTGTTGCGTAACCCGATCCATCTCGGACACGGCCTTGCTGATCTGCTCGATTCCCTGGGCCTGTTCCCGGCAAGCCTCTTTCATCTCATCGATCAGCATCACGGTTCTCTTGCTCGATATGCCCATGTCGCTGAACGCCTGCAGGGCTCTGGCCACAACAGCCTGGCCGTCTTCGATCTGCTTCAGTACGCCGCCGATGATGACGGAAGTCTCCCGCGCCGCATCCGCGGAGCGCATGGCCAGATTCCGGACCTCGCCGGCGACAACGGCAAAACCCGCCCCGGCTTCTCCCGCACGCGCCGCTTCAACGGCCGCATTCAGGGCAAGCAGATTGATCTGGAACGCGATTTCGTCGCTGGTCTTGACGATCTTTGAGGCCTTCTCGCCGGCGACCCCGATCTGCTGCATACGATCGTTGGCCGCGACAACGAACTTGTAGCAGGCCTTCTGGTGTTCGACGGCCTCGCCGCCCGCCCGGGACATTTCGATCGCGTGATCGGCGTTCTTCCGCGTCGTTGAGGCCAGCTCCTCCAGCGACGAGGAAGTCTCCTCGAGTGACGAAGCCTGTTCGGAGGCCCCATCGGCCAGGGAAACGCTCGAAGACGAGACCTGGCCCGACACGTCGGCAAACTGGTCGGAGGAATCGGTCAGGCCCCGAATGACCGTTTGTACGGGCCGGGTAATCGAGCGGGCAATATAGACACCAGCAGCAACCATGACCAGACCGATGAGGGACACAACGGCAACGATCGACAGCATTGCGTTTCGCAGCATTGTATTCATGACATCGCGGTCTTTGCCGATAAAGATCATCCCCACCGTCTTTCCGGTATGATCCATGATCGGCCAGTAGGCCGCGTCGTATTCCTTTCCTTCGATCTGGTTGACATCGAGGTACTGCTTCCCTTTCACGAGGACCGTGTCGAGAACCTTCGGATTGTCCATCCGGGTCCCGACGGCCCACTGCCCGTCCCTCGTGATCGTCGTGGATACGAGGGTGTCACCCTGGAAGACCGCGCACTCTGTGCCGAACGTCTTCTTAATCCCTTCAACGAAAGGGTGATCGGCCGACGTGAAGTCGATTCCCGTAATGACGGAACCGATGATCCGGTCGCCGAGTTTCACAGGGGCGCCTGACCGCATCGAAAACTTGACTACCGTCCCTTCCTCGATCCCGGATGAGGACTCGCCGGCAAGGGCCTTCTTCACGTTCCACTGGCCGAGGAGGCTGTCGCCCGCCTTGTCAGAATGCCCGCGGCCTACAACGTTGCCGTCCCGATCGACAATGGTAATCAGGCTGATTTTGCTGAAGCGCAAGACGTCCTTGGCCAGTTTCTGAGTGTAGCCCGTGTCTCCCCGGACAATCGCTTCAGCCAGATCTTTCCGCGACGCCGTCATCTGGGCGGCGGTCGATAGTCTCCGGCCCTCGTCATCGATTTGATTTTGAACCATCCCGGCCATCCGCGCAATGGCCTGCCGGCTTTCCTCGTTATGGGTCTGGTTCAGGTAGTACCCGGTGCACGCGGAGAGCGAAATACCGACAACACCCACGGTGCAGACAACAAGGCCGATCATTTTCATCGACAGCGACATCCGTTTCACTCCTGACCCTCCTTGTGTTTGTTCTGAAATTCTCAGGTCATGTGCTGGATCGAGAGGAGACCTTCGCTGTTCAAGACACGATCGATGTCGAGCAGGATATTGATCCCGTCGGTCGCCTTGGCCATGCCCAGGATAAAGTCCGTGTTCAGTTGCACTCCGAAGGTGGGTGTGTTCTCGATGTCGGCCCCGCGGATGTTGAGGACCTCCGAAACGGCATCGACGACGATCCCCATCATGATAGAGCCGTTCGTTCCCGTCACCTCCACGACGATGATGCAGGTCCGCTCCGTGTAGGCCACGGCCTCCAGGCCGAAGCGAAGCCGCAAGTCCACGACAGGAATGACCTTCCCCCTCAGGTTGATGACGCCTTTGACGAAATCAGGGGTCTGGGGGACATGGGTCACCGACATCATTCCGATGATCTCCTTGACCTTCAGAATCCCGATTCCGTATTCCTCCCCGGCAAGCGAAAACGTCAGGTACTTGCCTTCCTTCCCGGCACTGCCTTCCGCAGGCTGAAAAAGATTGTCCTGCTGCTTCTCCATGGGATCCGTACGCATCTCTTCGCAGCCTCCTCTTCGTGGTCGCTCTGATTGTCCCGTCGGCACTTTACTCTAGTATCGCTGTTGCATGCCGGAGGCGTCTGGTTTTCCTGCCGGTTCCTTACGCCTGCGCCTGGACCCCGCTTGCCGGCTGAACGCCGTTGTCCAGGGCTCGCACAACCGTGTCGTGGAGCTTTCTAACATCCACGGGTTTCGTCATGTAGTCGAGAAAATTGCCCCGTTCATCCTCGGTGAGAATCTCCGGGTATCCTGTCATGATGATAATCTTGATGTCCCGGTGCATTTTGCGGATCCTGTCCGCAAGCTCTAGGCCATTCAGATTGGGCATAACGATATCGAGCAGGATCAGGTCCGGTTTCTCCTCCCCGATGTGCAGAACGGCATCAAGCCCGTTCGCATAGGTCTTCAGGGTGCAGCGCCGGTTCAGACCCAAGCCATCGAAGGCACTACGGATAAAGGTGAGGATGTTCTCGTCATCGTCGATGGCCATGACGAGTTTCTTGTGCTCAGGATTTTTGATCGTTTGCAGAATCGACTCTCCCGCGGAAGCTGATGCGGAACCGTAGAGATTTTCGAGGGGCATGTCGCCAAATCCGAAGTCCCGCTTGAGCCGCTCGACCTCTACCAGCGGGATTTTCAGATGCTTGCCGACCTTGTATCCCTTCACGGCTCCCTCTTTCACCCAACGGTAGATGGTAACCCGGTTGACATTGAAGAGATCGGCTACTTCAGATGTGGAAAAAAACATCTTTGCCATGAAACACCTCTCAGTTCGCGTTTGTCCATGTTCCTGAGCAACGTATATATCTAGTGCAACAGCTGCACCAAAGTTATCGACAGAAGAAGAGGGAACTTTAGGAAGAAGAGGGGTGGAGGGGTCAGGAGGCGGCGCGCGCTGACTCTTCAGGGTCTTCTCCCTGGCCAGAGTGTTGACACACCAGCCAGTGCGCCCGGCCAGGGCCTTTTTGCCTGGCCATGCACATGGCCCCGTCGGCTGTCCAGACAAGCCGCCAGGGGTCACGAACCTCGGCAATGTGCTCCTTCTTCAGGGTGCTCACGCCCATGCTGACGGTCAGGCTGACCTCCTGTTCACCGCAGACAAACGCGTGGGCATGGATGCGGTTCTGTATGCGATCGGCTGCCGTTCTGGCGGCTTTCGGCCCCGCATTGTTCATGAGAACGATGAACTCGTCAGCGGCGAAACGGACGAGAACGTCCTCTTTTCGGCACAGGTTTCTGAGCAGCAGGGCCGCGTCGCGGAGAACTTTGTCACCGAGGAAATGGCCGTGTCGGTCGTTGATGGCCTTGAAGTTGTCCAGATCGATGAAGAGACACGACAGGGCCGTGACCGACCGTTTTGCCCGGGCAACCTCTTCCTCGAGGCGCGACTTCAGGTACCACCGGTTGTGGATGCCTGTCGTCGGGTCGACGAAATTGATCTTCTCCAGTTCCTCGACGCGGGAGCGCAGTTTCAGGTTTTCTACGAGAAGATCCCGGTTTTTTTTGGTCAGCGTCTTGTTGCTCTCGACAAGCCACTCAAAAAGGAAGATCTTCTCGTCACTGTCCAGCGTTCCCTTGCCTTCTTCCTCGTCAGCCATCCTGCTCACTCCTGCCCTGCTCAAGTCGGACATCGCTATTGCCGATTAACAGACAGCACATTCTGTGCCATGGGGCAGCGCCGGAACCCGACCGGACTTCTTCCTTTCGGAGCGACATGGACGAGACAATTGTCAGAGAGCGGGCAGCTGAAATATCGAGAACCCTGGGAACCTGTAAAAAAAAACTGACCCAGGGCAATGTCTACTCCTGCCTGGCCTCGTTCCGGGATGCGCTGGAGAAAATGCACGTCACGCGGATGCTTCCCGCCGACGAGAAAGAGATTCAGGAAGCCGTCAACGCCCTTCAGCAGCAACTCATGACAAGCGCCCCCTTCACGAATACCTTCGGACCCATTACCTTCCAGGACAACGAAAACGAAACAACTCTTAGCTTTGTGCGGCAGTTGGTCTGCGTCTCCGAAGAGGCGCTCCGCGAGAATCTCGCAGGCGGCGAGGAAAACCAGGAAAACCGCGCCGTCCTGATCATGCGGCTCATCGACAAGGGAGAATACAACAAGGCCAGGGCCTGCATCGGGAACAATCAGGATCTTCTCACGTTTATCTTGCAGGCCTACAACGCCGCCGGCATTCAGGCCCGCAAGGACGGCGATCTGGAAAAAGCCGCCTCCGAAATCAAGAAGGCGCTGGCCGTGGCCGCCGATGACGAAGCGCTCCTCTACAACCTCGCCCGGATCCACACCGAAAAGCTGGCCTGGCATGTGGCGGAGCAGTCTATCCGCCAGGCCCTCCAGATCAATCCCGGATTCCAGGAGGGGCAACAGCTCCTGAATTTTATCCTTTCACAGCAAAAAACCTCGTCCTGACTCGGTTCGTCAGCAATCCTTCCTCCCGCTCCCGTCTCACACGACTTGAGCGCTGTGCGATCATGGCACCAATTTTGCTCATCTCCTATTGAATCCCGAAACCTCTTTCGTCGCGGCTCGATTTCGCAGAAGAATCACCGGAGATTCACAACCGATTATCGGGAGTTATGGATAAGAACATGGGAAGAGCCAAGAAGGTGTCCAAAAGCAGCCGACGGGTAAAATCTGCCGCCGAGGCCCATGCGGGAATCTCGGCACAGAAAAGCGAGAACGCGGCAGCTCATACGGGTGCAGGATCCGGTCTGGACCGAATCCGCATGCAGGTTGAACGGGGCGAATGGCCCGAGGCCTTGCGGGCGCTTGAATCGATGATCGCCGAGAATCCCGGAAATTCCGAAGCCTGGAACGACCTGGGGGTTGTTCATTTCGCCTCGGGAGACGCAAAAAGTGCTGCCGAGGCATTCCGTAAATCCCTCAGTCTCAACCCTCTTTGCCCCGATGCCTTTGCCAATCTTGCCGAAGTCCTGCAGCAGAACGGTCACGGGGATACGGCCCTGAGAGTCCTCAAGGCATGGACCATGGCCTGCCCGGCTGATGAAGCGGCTGGGGAGGCCCTCCGGAATGCCCTTGAGAAGCGCCGCAATGAAGGGGGAGGGAAAATACTCTTCATCATGGACGAGGGAATCGGCAACATGGTCATGGCAACGCCGGCTCTGCGTGCCCTTGGCGAGGCATTTCCGGGCACCAACATTCATGTCCTCGGGAAACGGCCCGCTCTTGACGTGATCGACGGGTGGGATTTCATCGACTGCGTGCTCGACCACCCGGAGGACCATTTCTACGATCTAATTTTCCGTTCCATCTGGTCCGATACGGCATGGAAACATCATGGCCCGTCACTCGCGGAAAGCTCCGGAGCCGTCATTCACATTCCACGGCAGGACCTTGATCGACACGAAGCCGATTGCCACCTGGATATCCTCCGCCGGCTGGACATTCATCTCGACCGACTGCCTTATCCGCACTGCCAGAGGCATTCAACTGACATCCCCGTCGCAGAGGACCGACCCCTTGCGGGGCTTTGCAACACCTCCCTGCCCAACGGCGCCTGGGAGCGCAAGCGCTGGCCCCGGTTCCGTGAACTGGCCGTCGAACTCGACCGAAGAGGCTACCAGGTCGTGCTGTTCGGGGGCGAGCACGAGCAGCGCGATTTCGATCCCGCGGGATGGCCCGAAATGCTCACCAACGTCCAGGGTCGTCTGTCTCTTCAGGAAACGGCAGGTCTGATGGCACGGTGCAGGGTGGTGATCACGACGGACAGCGGACCGGGACATGTGGCAGCGGCCGTCGGGGTCCCGACCTTCGTCCTTTTCGGCCCCACCCGGACGACAAAGAACAGGCCCACCGGAGTCGACGTCACGGTGATTTCGAAGGATTTGCCTTGCAGCCCCTGCCAGTACACGGATCGCTGGAATGCCTGCAATGACTGGAAATGCATGAGCCGCATCGCCGTAAAGGACGTCCTTCAGGCTCTTGCGAATCACACGCCTTCGCTTACGCAGCCACCGGAAATGAAATATTTCAAGTCCGGAAGTGACTTGCCCGGAGGGCTGACAAAGCAAATCTCTCTCGATTATTACAACGAGCGTGTGGAGATGTTCTGCTCCGTCCCAAGGAACTGGGCGGAATTTGAAGCACAACACTACAACGGGAAACACTACCGAGAGCGGCTGTTTGCGGCCATTGAGGATATTGTTTTCAAACCGGGTGAAAGACTGTTGGAACTTGCGTGTAATGACGGGAAGACGGCCATCTGGATTGCACAAGAACATCCGGATATTGAAGTGGATGTGATCGATGCGCTGGATGCGTCTTTGGAATTCGTGAAAGCCGTTTCTCCATGCCCGAACATCCGCCGGTATACACTCGGCAATGTCGCTGAACTTCAGGAGCATTACCCGTCGGAATCCTATGACAAGATCACCTGTATCGATATCATCGAGCATCTGGATTACAAGGACTACCTCAATATGATTCAGGGGATGCATGACATCCTCAAACCCGGCGGTCTCGCCATTGTATACGCCGGCACGACGCCGCAACCTGAGCACGTTAATCTACGGACTGTGGAAACGATCGAGAGCGATTTCACGAACAATGGATTCGAAGCCTGCGGAAAGAAATGGGTCGGCGGCGACGTCTTTCAGTTCTTCCGGAAGAATGGCATGGCTTCCTTCCATCGGACAGGGTCGTCGCCACACAAAAAACCATCCCCATCAAGGGTGCATCGCATTCTGATCGTGGGCGTGCTCGATGTAGCGAGCTCGACAAATGTTTTCATGAAAAAAGGATTCGAAGAGCTTGGATGCCGCGTAGATGCATACAATTACCGGTCCATGCAGAGGCAACTTGGAAGCCCGGAGGCCATGTGGGATCATTTCCGCAACTTCCTGAAGGGAAAACGCTACGATCTTATCCTCTTCAGCAAGGTCGACAGCATGCATCCTGACTGCGTCTCCCATGCCGGAGATTTCGGCACGACCTGGTACTGGTTCATGGACAATATCGGTGTTGCGCGCACCATCGGCGCCCACGAGTATGCCCGCCGTGCCGATTTTGCCAGCGCCACGTCGGAAGAGGTCCATGAACTGTTTGCCCGCGTCAATCACCGCGCCTTCAAGATGACCGAGGGTTTTGATCCGCAGACGTACTTTCACGAGAAGGCGTCAAAGACGTACGACATCATGTTCGCCGGAAACGCGACGCAGCAGCGGATCGCCGATCTCCGGGCGATCATGGAATCATGCCCTGTAACCGTATTTGGCGGGGGATGGCCCGAGGACTTCAAGGCACGGCCGCCCGTGTTCAATGAAGATCTTCGCCGAGCCATCAACAGCTCGAGAATTGTCCTGAACCTCGTTCATTCAAACATCTTTTCCGATCGCATTATCCTCAGCGCCGCGGCGGGCGGATTCGTCCTTACCCAGCACTGTCCGGACGTGGAAAATTACTTCCAGGCCGGAGAGCACCTGGACTGGTTCCAAACCCCGGAGGAGGCCATAGAGAAAATACGTCATTATCTCTCGTGCAATGAAAAGCGCGAGCGGATTGCACGACAGGGCATGGAAGAAGTTCGATCCCGCTTTTCCTGGAAGGCCGTCTGCAAGAACCTTTTTGATACGCTTGCAGTCGGGAATACCCCCGATACCCAGCGCGTCCTTTTTGTCTCCTGGCACGGACTCGGCGATAACGTCATGCTGACCCCCGCCCTGAGAAAATACAGGGAGAAATACCCGAATCGACATATCGCCGTGGCGGGCCTGAAGCGCTTCGGGGATACGCTGATTCAACTTCTGTCCGGACTCCCCTTTGTCGACGAAGTCATCCCCTGCCTGCCCGATGCGTGGAATGATTTTGGTGACTACCCGACCGGTGTCCAGGCCGTCATGACAGAAGCAGAAAAGTTTGCCCGGGAGCACAACTTTGACGAGATGGTCGTCCTGCCCACGCAGCTCCAGGAAGGCTACCGACTGCACAAAGTCTTCCGGTTTGCCGACGAGGTTGGCATTGCACTAGAGCGGTTGGAGGAATTGCAGACCGAATTGAACGTCGATCCCGTGGCGGACCATGCTGCCAAGACATTCCTGGATCTCCTGCCCAGACCGATCCTGGTCCTCCACGCCACGGCAGGGAATCAGCGTAAAACCCTGCCGCTGGAAGCTGTTCATTCTCTCCTGGAGAGATACAAGAATTACACGGTTCTCGAATTCGGGCGGAAATCCTTGGCATGTTCCATCGAACTCAAGGAAAGCAATATGGAGTTGACCAAGGCCATCATCAGGAACGCCGATCACATCCTAGCGATCGATTCCATCGTCATGCACATTGCCGGCGCATTCAGGAAGCCACTCTCGGCTGTTTTTACTCATACACCGATTCACCAGGCCTTGCCCCTGACTTATGAAACGGAAGTCCTTTCCAACACGAGTTCAGAGGTTCAGGAACAGGAATATTTCAGGGCCCGGGAGGTCGTCTCTGCTCTCTTTGGGAGAATGCAGCCCGTCGTCAACAGCACTCCTCAAGAAAATAATTGTGATTCCCAGCACTCCGCCCAGGAAAGCCTTCGTCTCGATGCCGATGAGGTTGGGCCAGAGAGTCTGCCACCTCCCCCGGGGAGAGGCACCATCCTCGACATCGGCAGTCATAACGGCTGCAGCACGAAAATGCACGCGCGGACGCATGCAGGCGCCATGGGGATTGACATCCATGAAAAGCGGACCCTTGACCAGGTCGGAGACGTGATCCTTCCCGAAAAATATCATGATGCCGATGCTTACTGGGGAGCCTTTCTGACCTTGAGCTGCAGTGCTCGCTGTCCCTATTGCATCCAGAGAATTGATCAAGAGCGGTTCCTCAAGGCAGCGAAGAGCTACACCCTGTTGCGTGGCAGTCAATGGTTGTCCTTTCTGAACGATCTGCCCCACCGGAACGGACAGCCTCTGGCTGTAATCGGTGGAGAACCCACTCTGCATCCCGATTTCATCGACATTCTCAATGGCCTCGAGGGGTATCGGATTACGGTTACGACCAACCTCCGGTCGCCGTTTTATCAAAAGCTGCAAAAATTCATCCGGCGACTCAAACCCAGGAGTATCGTCCGGTTCAATACCTCCTTTCACCCTGAAGCAATATCCGTGGATGATTATTGCCGGCTGATCGCGCAGATGAAGGATGCAGGACTCTGGGTGGATCAGGTAGCCATGGTGGATCATCCCGGCAGTAACCTGGAGAGCTATCGCACCCGCTTCGCCGAGCACGGATTGACTCTTGCCGCGCAATCCTTCCTCGGTTACTGGAATGGGCGTCTTTACCCCGACCCCTCAGACCGAACGATCAAAAACGATCCGGCGGAACACGGAATCACCGATCCGGCTCTCTACCGACATGCCTTCAGCGCCCGAACACGCCGTCCGATGCGATGCTGCTCGAAACGCTTCCTCATGGCGCCTGATGGTACTGTTTATCCATGTCACTACCTTCTGTACAGCCATTCTGAAATGCACTTCGGCTCGATTTCCGATGGAGACATTCGCCTTCCGGAAGGATTTTTTGATTGCCCGGACTGCGGATTCTGCAATCCTTGCGATTATCCTCACGTCCGCTTTTCACTGCCCCGCCCGGTGGCGGATGACAAACGATATTCAGCCCCTTATCGCCGAGAGCAGACCGCCGAGACTGCCCGGCCTGAGTGCACCGCCTGTGGCAGCGGTTTGAAAGGACCGGTTTTGCATGATCTGCTTCAGTGCCCGGAATGTGGTCTCTATCGGAAGCAGTCTATTCCACCCCGGGATAGCCTCCGGGAAGAGCTGAAGGGAATCCTCCTCGGGGCCTGTTTCGACAAGAAGAAGGAGGCCTCTCGTGAGGGCGAAGCGCATTATCAGATCGACCTTCTCAGCAAATACGCTTGCAAGGGTGTCCTGTTCGATGTGGGTGCAGCGGGCGGTTTTTTCATGAAAGTCGCCAGAGAGCGCGGATGGGATGTAGCCGGCAACGAGATCAGTCAGGCGGCCGTCGACTGGGCAGCGAAGAAATATGGTCTGCACATCCACTATGGATTTCTCGAAGACCTGGGCCTCCCGGGAAACACCTTCGATGCCGTTGTCCTGTGGCATACTCTCGAGCATACGACCGATCCCATGGAGACGCTTATGCTTTGCCGCAACATGCTCAAGCATGACGGAGTCATCATGATTGCCGTGCCGGAGAAAGAAGCCCACGACATCCACGAACGCTATGAACGGATGCATATCTATGAATTCAATCGGGAGAATCTTCACAGGCTTTTGAACAGATGCGGCTTCGAATTTCAGGAAATGGTCGTCCGCGATCGGGACACCGACCCCCAAATCAACGTGATATACAAAAAAACGGATCCCGGAGCGATGCGGCATCTGCCCCAAAGCGCAGACGGAGAACAATATCGACACATGACAGTGAATCCGTAAGGTAAGCGTGACATATTGTCCAGTCCTTACAACGAGAGAATGATACCTATGAAAAAGAAACATCGCCATCTTACTCTAAAGAGAAAAAATTCCACCCTGACTGCCGCAGAAAATACAGAGAATATCGAGGATAGAGCAGAAAAAACCCGCATATCCGTATGCCTCATCGTCAAGAACGAAGAGCGATTCATCGAAAACTGTCTGAACAGCATTCAGCCCGTCGCCGACGAAATCATTATCGTGGATACGGGATCTACAGACCGCACCGTGGAGATCTGCCGGAAATACACGGACAGGATCTATTTTCATTCCTGGAAGGACAGCTTCAGCGAGGCACGGAATCACTGCCTGGATTATGCCAAAGGGGACTGGATCTTCCAGATCGATGCCGACGAGGAACTGGTCAAGGAAGACATCCCGACCATGCTCGAGGCGGTCCGCAATCCCGGGATCGACGGCATCATGGTCCAGATCGCAAGCAGGTTCGGCGAAGGAAAGAAGGAAGGGATTCACGCCGTGGAACGGATCTTTCGGCGAAACGGCACGATCCGCTACGAAGGGCGCGTTCACAACCGGATCACAGGCATGGTGAACGCCAGAGTCTATCCGATCCGTCTTATCCACTACGGATACGACCTCGATCCGGCGCAGGCGCGCAGGAAGTTCGACCGGACCGTCGCTCTGCTGAAAATGGATCTTGCAGAGGATCCCCAAAATCCACTGACCTATCATTACCTGAGCAGCTCCTACCTGACACAGGGGATGGACGCCGAGACTATCGAGGCAGGCCTGAAGGCAATTCGCCTGGCTGAAGCCGCCCGGGATCCCAATCGGATCTACCTCTGGACGCGTTACAATGTCGCCATGGCCTGCTATCGATTGAAAGACTTCAACAGGGCGGAAGAGATTGCCCTTTCGTCACATCGCAATTACCCGAAGCACATCGACGCCCATTTCATCCTCACGCTGACCTGCTATGAGCGTCAGAAATGGGAAGATGTCATTCACCACGGGACGGAGTACGAGCGGCTCCTGTGCCACCTCAGGAACAATCCCGTGGAATTCGAAAACCTTGTCACCTGCACGGCACGCGAGGAGTGGAACATCCATGTTCTTGTCGGCATCGCCTTTTTTGAACTCGGCCGGCACGAAAAAGGTACCGCATCCATCGAGAAGGCCGTGGCAAAAGCCCCGGATCCCTGGGTGGCGATGCGGGCCGCAGGTGTCTATTTCTATCAGAAAAAAGATCATCCGAGGGCCTGCAGCTATCTGGAGCGCACTCTCCGGGAAAAACCCGGTGAGGAGGGAGCGCAAACGCTTCTTGCGGAGATAAAAAGCAAGGTAAGTAAGAATGCCACCATCAGCTGCTGCATGATCGTCAAGAACGAGGAGGCGCTCCTCAGCCAGTGTCTGCAAAGCGTGAAGGATTTCGTCGACGAGATTGTGATTGTCGATACGGGGTCTACGGACGGAACCGTGGAAATCGCGAAGCGTTTCACCGATCAAATCTACTTTCACCCCTGGGAGGGAAGCTTCAGCAAGGCACGGAACCAGGCTCTCGCCTACGCGACGGGAGACTGGATCTTCCAGATCGACGGCGACGAGGAACTTGTGGAAGGAAGCGGGCCGATCCTGCGGGAGACGGTGCGGAATGCCGGTGATGCCGATGCCATCCTGCTGAACATCATCAGCCCTTACAGCAACGGGCAGAAACGTGCCCGCCACAGTTTTGAGAGGCTGTTCCGACGCAACGGTTCGATCCACTACGAGGGAATCGTGCATAACCGCGTCGTCGGGTACAACCGGCTGTCGGGATCGAGGATCGACCTGCTGCACCATGGCTATAACGTAGAGGAGAAGAAGGCGAAGGAGAAATTCGTCCGGACAACGGAGCTGCTGAAACAGCAGGTCGCCGAGGATCCCCTGAACCCGTTGCCCCATCACTACCTGGGCGTGTCCTATCTCTCCCGCGGGATGGACCGGGAGGCTGCCGATGAGTCCATCCGTGCCATCGAGCTCGCCGAGGCGCAGGGCAATCGTCACCACATTTATATCTGGTCCCACCACAACGCTGCCCTCGCTTTTTTCCGGATGAAGAATCTGGAGAAGGCAGAACGTTACTCCCGTTATGCGTTGGAGAAATATCCGGACCACCTTGACTCCCACTACACACTAACACTTACGGCTGCAGAGCAGGGCCAGTGGAAAAACGTTCTCCGGCACGGCGGGGAATACCTTAGAATCCGTCAGTTCCTCGATGAGAACCCCGACCAATCGGGGATCATCGTGCATACGACGATCAGCGAAGGCAGCAGCATATACCTGCTTATGGGTCATGCTTTCCATTCTCTCGGAAACCGGACCCACATGTCGGAACATTACCGGCATGCCGTTGACATGGCCGAGGTCGAGTGGCAGGCCTGGTGGAACGCAGGAACCTTTCATCTGGATCGATCCGGGAATCTCGAACTGGCCGATCAGTACCTCCGGAAGGCTCTCGAAGCCGCCCCGGAAGAGCAGAGCGTCTGGTACACGCTGGCCAAGCTCAATCGCCGGTGCAACCGACCCGGGGAAGAAAGGCAATGGCTGGAAAGACTCGCCTCGGGCAATTGCCGGGATGTCGTCGTTTTCAACCGGCTGACGACTCTTCGTCTCGACGCAGGAGACCTCGACGGCGCCTGCGCTGCCGCGGAAAGCACCCTGAGAATCGACCCGGACAACTACCCCGCCCTGTGCAGCCTGGGGCGCGTCCACCGGCGACAGGGAAGGCCGGAGCTGGCCGTCGAACAATTTTCTCGAGCCGCCGAGACCTATACGGCAGGTGCAGAGGCCTGGATCCAACTCGGGGAGGTCTGCCTCGACATGAAGGAAGCGAACCAAGCCGGAATTTTCTTCGAACGGGCCCTCTCTCTGGAACCGCAATCGATCCCTGTCCTGCTCGGCCTTCTCGAAACGACGCTTCTCGGGGGTGACTTCGTGAAAGCAGTCACCTGGAGTGACCGGGCGATGAAGGCCCTGGACATCCGGCAAAGCCGGATGATCGACACCTTTGAAGATTTTGCCCTGATCCTGCTGGATATTCTGTTCGCGCTCCAGGACAAGCCGGAGCGCTCCCGGGTGAGGCGTGTTCTGGCTCTGCTCCCCCTCAACAGGGGTTCTATGTCCTGTTATGTCCGCGACATTCAAGGAATCAACGAGGAAAGAAAAGCCTTCTTTATCCAGGAGATCGGCGGACTCCAGGGAGAAGCCCGTTCCGCTTAGCAGATATCGTCATTGTCCTCTCCTGCGGGGTCCGGAGGCCAGTACCGGGCCCCGTCTTCACGGCTCCTACGAACTCTGTCTTCCATCACGCTTCGAGGAGCGTGATGGAACTACCTGTTTCCATGTTGCCGCCGCCAGCCCGCAGTGACATGTTTCACCTTCCTCAAAAATCTCCATATTTTTTCCATCTCGCCTAAAGTTTGGTTTTTCCTCGTCCGATAATAAAACCAGAACAAATGCCCGGAAAGGGAGGTGAACAGTCGTAACCGGGGTACTTTCCAACCGCTTGATCAAAACAAAACGCGGGCAAGGACGCCCGCCCCAGCCAGAACATCAAGGAGGATTTTATTATGGGTCTTAGAATTGTCAACAACATCGCAGCCATCAATGCCCACAAGAACCTGACCGCCTCGGACGTAAACCTTTCCAAGTCTCTGGAAAGGCTGTCCTCCGGCCTCCGGATCAACCGAGCAGCCGATGACGCTGCGGGACTCGCCATTTCGCAGCAGTTCCGTGCCGACATCGCCAGCTACAAGGTCGCCAGCCGCAACGTGTCCGAGGCAAATGCCCTCCTGCAGGTGGCCGAAGGCGCCATGGACCAGATCGGCAACATGCTGACCCGCCTCAAGGAGCTTGCCACCCAGGCCTCCTCTTCGAATGCAGGCGCCAACGTGGCAAAACTCAACGCCGAAGGCAACAAGCTCATCGATGAAATCGACCGTATCGCCCAATCGACGGAATACGCCGGCACGAAGCTCCTGAACGGCACCTTCGGCGTCAGCGCCTCTTCCGGCGGTACGTTCACGGCGGTCGACGGCTTCGCCGGTGTGACGGGCCTCCAGTCCGGCCAGCATTACACGGTGTCCGCAACGATTTCTGCGGGCAAATACAACATCACCATCGCCGGTACTGCCGGCGGCTACGCCCAGTCGCAGACGATCACGGGTGTGACCAGGCCCGGTACGGGCTCCACATCGGAAGTCAAATTCGAGGCCCTGGGACTTTCCTTGACCATTAATGATAATTTCAGCACGTCCGGTGGAACCCTCATCGCCAATGCGGCAACGGCATCCAACTTCCAGGTGGGCGCCAAAAACTCCAACAACGACCGGATCACCATTCTTCTCCAGAGCGTGACCTCCGGCGCACTCAGCCTGACAAAGGACAAGCTGGATTCGATGACCGAGGCCCAGACGTTCCTGACGACGGTCGATTCGGCCATCAGCACCCTGAACGGCAAGCGCGGCGACGTCGGCGCGGCCCAGAACAGGCTCATGTATGCCTCTTCGGTTCTCATGACGACCGTCGAAAATGCAACAGCAGCCGAGTCGGTCATCCGCGACGTCGACATGGCGTCCGAAATGACGACCTTCACCAAGAACCAGATCCTGATGCAGGCCGGTACGTCCATGCTTGCCCAGGCCAACATGTCTCCGCAGCTCGTACTGTCACTGTTCAAATAACCAAGACCCTTCAACCGAAAAGCCCCGTATTCGGACCCCGGATACGGGGCTTTTTGTTTGGCCGATTTCTTGCTGTATCATTGAAATAACTCAAGTTTCGGGAAATATTTTCCGATCTGTTTTGTATCAGGGGCAGGTTGTGCCGGTCCGGCCGAAAGGCTTGTACAGGATGCCCCCAGAGCTGGAAAGAAGGAAAAAGGGTTGCCATGGCAGGTCTCACCAACATCAGCGGTCTGGCCAGCGGAGTCGACTGGAGTTCCATGATCAACCAGATCATGACTCTCGAACACAGGCGCGTCGATCTCGTCACCGAAAAGAAGACGGAAACGGAAAGCAAGCTCAAAGAATGGCAGTCGTTCAACGCCAAGCTCACGGCGCTCCAGAGTGCGGCAGGAACATTGAAGGATCCGGAGGGGTTCAAAGTCTTTGTCTCCGCCATGTCGACGGATAGCAGCACCGTCAAGGGCAGTGACCTCCTGTCCGTCACGACCGGCAATACAGCCAGCTCCGGGAGCTACGCCCTCAGGGTGACCAACCTGGCCCAGGCGCAGAAGCTGTCTTCAAATCCATTCACCAGTACGACTGCGGCCATCGGCAGCGATTATGCCGGGGATTTCCTCATCAACGGGCGCGTCGTGAATATCAAGGCGACGGACACCCTGGCCGATGTGGCCCAGCGGATCAACACGGCCAATACCGGCACCAACCCCTCGAGCGTCACGGCTTCCATCGTAAAATACGGCAGCAGCGACTATCGCATGATCCTGACAAGCGACAAGACCGGCGCAAAAGGGGTAAGCCTCGTCAACGGCGGGACAGCCGGCCTCGTGCAGAAATTCGGATGGAAAGATGATCAGGCGGCTTCCGTGAAAAACGCCATCACCAAGGGTAGCCAGAGTGACCGCTTCACATCATCCACCGTTGCCGTTCAAACCCTTCTGGGTCTGGCGACCGGAGAGACCGACAGCGTCACGATCGGCGACAAGTCCGTCAGCATCAACCTGTCCGCCATGTCGCTTGCGGACATCAAGGATGCCATCAACACGGCAGCGCCCACGGGAGTCAACGCCTCCATCATCACTCAGACAGACGGCGGCAAGACAACCTACCGCCTGCAGATCGACGGCACGCAGACTTTCACCGACGCGAAGAACATTTTGAACACCCTGGGGGTTCTCGACCGCGGCAGCGTCGACGTCTCAGGAAAGATCTCCGGAAAGTCCATGACGACGGAAGGGGCCTTCATCACGGCCTCTACGCTCCTGACAGGCATTGACGGCTACAATACCTTTACGGCAGGCGGTTCACCCGGCGGCGATTTCATCACGCTCAGCGGCAAGACGACGTCCGGCGCCGACGTGAACACCGCGTTTACCATTACCAGCGCATCCACGGTCCAGGACCTCCTCGACGCCGTCAAGAGCAGCTACGGAAATGTAGCGGCCTACGTTACCAACGACGGGAAGATACGCATCGATGATCTCTCCGGAGGGACCGGCCTCGTCGTCAATCTGACCGACCATATTCACGATCCGAACTCCGAACTCGAATTCGTCACCGCCGACGGAGACTTCGCGGCGGCCGTGGCGCGCAAACGCCAGATCATCGCCGGCGAGGATGCCTCCGTCGAAATCGACGGCGTCACCGTGACGAGTGCGGAGAACTCCATCAAGGACGCCATCACCGGCGTGACCCTCAACCTCACCAAGGAGGACAGCGGCACAACGGTGGCACTCAGCATCAAACACGACACGGACACGATCAAGAAAAACGTCCAGTCCTTCGTGAGCGCTTACAACGAAGTCATCTCTTACATCAATACCCAGTTTTCCTATGACACGGACAAAAAGACCACGGGAGGCATTCTTTTCGGAGACGGGACACTTTCCTCCATCAAGAGCGATTTTGCCTCCGCCATCACGCAGACGATAACGGGTGTCAACAGCGAATTTTCGATCCTGGGGCTCGTCGGCATCACGATGGACAATACCATGAAGCTGTCTGTCGAGGATGCGAAGCTTACGGGGTACTTGCAGACCAATTTCAGCGATGTTCTGAATCTCTTTGCAGGACAGGGAGCGACCTCGACAAGCAGCCTCGCTTACGTGAGCCATAATTACAATACGAAGGCAGGCGAATACACGGTTCATATCACCGATGCGGCGACCCGCAGTGCCTCAACCTCCGACAATGCCGTGTCGGGATCACTGGGAGCAAGCGAGACCCTCACCATCACCGAGGGGGACAAGTCGGCTGCCATCGCCTTGACATCGGGCATGTCGATTGCCGACATTGTCACTGCCGTCAACGACGAGATGGACAATGTCTACTCGGAAACCCTCGTCGGGTCCGAATCGCTCTATTCCGATTCCGGTCTCACGACGGCCATCTCCGCCGCGACGAAGTGGAACAGCATCTACGGCACGGGCGGTTCGGCAAACCTCGCCAACGGAGATGTGATCTCCTTTGATGCAACCACCCGCACAGGCGAGGCCGTCTCCGGCAGCTACACAATCCGTGACACGGCCGCGGACTCGGTGCAGGGGCTTCTCACGGCAATCCAGCAGGCCTTCGGGAACACCGTGAATGCCGTCATCAACAGTTCCGGGCGGGTCGTGGTCACGGACAAGGCGAGCGGAAACAGCGCCCTTTCACTTACGCTTGACACAAGCCAGGCACACAATCTGAGCCCAGGCACCGTGACAACGTCGAATGCGGGCGGCCGCGAAGGCCGCTACGCCATCAGCGTAACCGCTTCCGCAGACGCGACGGGCCATCTCGTGCTCACCCACAACACCTACGGCAACGGAGGAAGCTTCACGACGGCGGAAACAGGAAACCTCCTGTGGACCGGCCCCGGCACCCGCACCGTGAATAACGGAAAGGATGTTGCCGGCACGATCAACGGGGAAGCGGCAACCGGATCGGGACAGACCCTGACCGGCAACAGCGGTCAGGCAAATATCGCCGGCCTCGTGATCCAATATACCGGGACGTCCCAGAATGCCGATATCGGAACGGTCAACTTGACCTTCGGCACGGCGGAGCTCTTCGACCGGCTTCTCTATAACATCACGGATGCAACATCCGGTTACCTGTCCTTCAAACAGGAATCCCTCCAGAACAGCATCAAGGGCTACGAAACCCGGATTACCGATATGGAGACCATGCTCGATCAGGAAAAAGAACGGATGACGGCAAAGTTCATTGCCATGGAGACGGCCATGAGCAAGATCCAGCAGCAGAGCAACTGGCTGGCGGGCCAGCTCTCCGCGGCCCAGAGCGGCTGGAAGTAAAAAACGCCGGGCATCGCGGAAATCGCACGGGCATCACGAAAGACGAACCAACGCGGGAGGATTGAAATGTATCCAAAGAACGGAACGAATGCCTATCAGCAGGTCAGTGTCTCGACGGCTGACCCGGTAAAGCTGGTTATCATGTGCTATGATGGGGCCATCGGCAACCTTCGGCTCGCCCGGGATCAGTACAAGAACTTCGCCTATGAGGAAAAAGCGAAGTTCCTGCAGAAGGCCCTCGATATCATCAGCGAGTTGGAGGCTGCCCTCGACCTCGAACGGGGCGGCAAGGTGGCCGTCAACCTGAAGAATCTCTACCAGTATGTGACCCGGCGCCTGATCGAAGGTGACATGAAAAAGGACCTCCGTGTTTTTGACGAGGCGATCGGGATTCTCGACGAGCTGGCGACTGCCTGGCGTGAAATCGCCCGCGGGCAACTGCAGAAAGCGGAACTTCCTCCACAGATCTTCAAACCGGGCCCGGATCGGCCGTCGCTTGCAAGCTCCAGCTGGAGAGGATGACCATGACCCGATCTTCATCGCAGGCAAAACAGGAAACGATCGAAGGGGTCCGGAAGATCCTCGATCAGAAGCTTCAGGCGTACCGCCGGTTTCTGTCGATGACCGAACTGCTTCGGGGGAATATTGCGGCCCAGGCGTTGGAAGAGACGGAAGCGATCATTGCCCGACGACAAGACTGTATCACCCGGATCGAGCATCTCGATCACGAGATGGAAGTCCTGACACTCGGGATCCCGGATATCCGAAAGGATGAGATCAGGAACTCCATGGGATCCAGCATCGCGGAGATCCGGAACATCCTGCAAACAATTCTGTCCGCCGACAAGAGCTTGACCGGAACCCTTGCGGGGTATTGCGGAACCGTACAGGGTCAACTCATGGCCCTGACGGCCAGAAAGAACAATTTCCAGGGTTGTCGATCAGGCAACGATCACAACGCCAGGATATTGAATCTCCAGACGTGAACGCTCCTCGAAACGTCTAAAGGATTCGAAAAAACGGCCGATAATAAGGGTGAAGACCCTTTGTGGCTTCACGGAGATGCTTCATGGAACTGGCCATCAACCCCATAGGGATGGGAAGCGGGATTCGAACCGCTGATATCCCCCCGGCCGTCGCTCCGGCAGATTCGGCGAGACCGCCCGCGTCGGAAACGTCCGTCGAACGTGAATCCCGGGCAGCCGAGGCCATGCGGGAGCTCGGGGAAAAGATCCAGGAACAACTCAACATGTCGAACATCTCGATCGCCTTCACTCCCTACGGAGCGAAAAACGAGAGGATGGCCATCAAGGTCATGGATCGCGAAACGGGAAAGGTCATCCGGGAGATTCCCCCGGAAGAGATCCGGAACGCCAACATAAAGCTGAGTGATTTTGCAGGCCTGATCTTCAACAAGAAAGTCTAGATGATTTTTCGCGCCTGAGCCTGAGCCGTTTCCGCCAGAGATGCCTCCGAGATTCCTCCCCGCAGAACCAGATCATACCGCACCGGGTAGTCGGGCTCGTCGACAATAACCTGCTTTGCCCGCTTGTTCCGTGCATTGATCACGATGGGGGCTTTCAGGTTGGCCGTCACCTGGAAGGGATTGGACCGAATGGAAACGATGGACAGAAGGACGGCATCCTCCGGCACCGCGAGGTCGAGCAGGGTGATATCCTCGTCACAAAGGACGGGGACATAGTCGGGTTTCACGACGAAGGAGTGGATAATCACGAAGGCCACGGCGCCGTCTTCAACGGACTGGAGCCACAGGAAGGGCGTCTTGTCGTCCTGGGATCGGATGATGAATTTTCGCAACCGTTCGAAGCCGAGGATGCCTTCTCCCTGCATCTCGATGATCCTGGATTCATCGACGTCGATGGCCCCGAAGCGGGTTGTCATGACTTCCATAAAACGGTCTCCTTGCGTTACTCGACTCTACCGATCAGTTTTCCCCAGACTTCGGGAAGATTGGAAATCAGAGACCCGGCGTCCCGCGCCGCCTCGATATTCTGCTCCCGGATGACCTCGTAAATCTCCTCGCGATGTACCGTCACGTTCTTCGGGGCCTCGATCCCGACCCGGATCTGCTTTCCCCGGATATCCAGGAACGTGACCTTGATTTCATCGCCGATCAGGATGGACTCTCCCAACTTCCGTGTCAGGATCAGCATGGTGTATCCCCATTCCCTCACAAGGAGGGGTCTTACGTCAGAAACTGCAGAATGGTAGTCTTACCGATCGACGCGGCGATCTGATAGGAGGCCTGCAGGGCCAGTTCTTTCTGACGATAATTCATGGTAACCTCTGCAATGTCGGCATCCTCCGTGTTCGACAGCAGTTGCGTCACCTCGAGATCAAGCGCCGCCATGTTCGAGGTGGCGATGTCGAGGCGGTTTGCCTTGGTACCGCACTCGGAAACGTGGAGATTGACCGAATTGGAGGCACTGGTAAGACCTGTGATCGCGTTTCGAATACTTTCTGCATCGTTGTTTTCCAGGGCGGTCTTCAGGTCCTTGAGCACCTGGAAGAGATCCGTCGTTCCTTCACCCTGATCCGTAAAGACGGATTCCCCGGAAATATTGTAGTCGAAGGTTGTGTTTTTGCCGATATTGATGGCAATCGCCTCACCGTTTCCGTTATAGGTTCCCGCGGCCTGAGCCTGGACATAGAAGATATCGTCCGTCGCGAGGCGGTTCGACCCGGTGTCGGCGAAGGTCAGGGTCACCCCATTGCCAAGGGCGATGGTCCCGCCGGCGGGGATTGTCTGCGCCGTGGTTCCCCACGTCCGTCCCCCGTCACTGGAAATATCGCAGACGGCCGTCCCCAGAGCCCCTCCCGCGGTCACCCTGACCGCAAACGTCCTGTTATCCGATCCGGTGTAGGCCCCGCCGATTGTGACGGCGCCGTCGAAGCTGTTTCCGTTCGCCGACTGTGCCGTCCCGAGAGATGTCGATGCTCGCGCCGCTTCGGAGAAGGGTTCCGTGTCGGTACGGGAACCGGCAAAGATGTAGCGCCCGTTGTACTGAGAGTTGGCCAGGCCGCGGATTTCGTCGATGAGCTGCTGGACCGTCGAGGCGGCAACCTTCCGCGTATCGGTAGAAGAATTGGCCGATCCATGTTCAACGGCGATTTCCCTGGCATTGACCAGAATGTCGCGGATACTGCCGAGCGTGGATTCCGTAGCGCTGACCCAGCCCTTCGCGGAGTCGAGGTTGCGCTTGTACTGCTCGATGGACGAACGCGTGTCACGGCAGTCGAAGACCACCCTTGTGCCTGCGGGATCGTCGGAAGGACGGTTGATGCGCTTCTGAGAAGATATCTGCTCCATCAGCTCGGTATAGCGGCTCTGGCTCAGAAATATATTGTCCGCCGTCAGCTTGAATCTCAGATTTTCCGTCAGCCTCATAACCATAGCCGCACCCCCTGCCTCTTGCCCTTTTCCCGTTAGCCGTTTTCCTCCGGCCTATTTTATCAGCTCGAGCAGCGTATCCATCAGCTCGTTGGCCGTCGTGACCATCTTCCCGGCCGCACTGTAGCCCATCTGGTATTTCATCAGATTGATCATCTCCTCATCGATGGACACGCCGGATACCTGTTCCTTCTGGGTATTGAGCGTCGTCATGACGGCCGTCCGCTGGTTGAAGATCCGTTCCACCGCCGCCGTGTCCTCACCGATCCGGCCGACGAGGGAGCCGTAATATCCGCTCAGGGAAGTCGTGTTTCCACTCATCACCAGGGCAGTCTGAAGACGAGCCATGGATGAGGCGTTGTCCCCATCGCCGTTGACCGTCGATGAGGCGGCGATCCGCTTCCGGTCGGCTGCAATCGCGCCGTCGACAGCCATGCCGGCTGCCTCGGTGACATCCGCAAAGAACCGTCCGCCGAGGTTTCCATAGAGATCAAACCCAGCGGCGTGCCGGGTATTGACCTGATCGACAAGCGTTCCCGCCAGGTTGTTCAGATCCTGGAGGTAACTTTGCGCTGTCGTGTCGCGGGCCTCCAGGAGCGCTCCCAGCTCCCCGCTGTGGATGGCGCTGTTGAGAGAGAAGGTGGGGTCCTCGGCGAGAACGACATCGTTGAAGCCCGTCGTGTTGTTCCTTACCGTATTGAGATCCCAGGACCGGTCTCCGAGCACAAGCGCCTTGCCGTTGGACAGAAAGATATCCATCGACAGGTCCGATCCCTGCACATATTGAACATCGACCATCTGGCTGACTTTCTTGAGAAGTTCAGCCCGTTCGTCCAGAAGGCTGTTGACATTGTTGCCCCCGGTTCCGGTCTGCATGATCTTGTATGTCAGATCGGCAATCCCGTCCAGATAGGAATTCAGGAGGGTCACGTCCGCGGTAACCTTTGTGTTCAGGCTGTCCTGGATGTCGGTCAGCCGGTTGGCCTGCTCACGGAAAGTGGCCGACAGATTGTCGGCCGCAGAAATGACGACCATCCGTTCCACATCCCCGGCGGGGTTTGCCGAGAGGTCCTCCCAGGCCTTCCAGAACCGGCTCATGGCGGCACTGAGTCCCTCGCCGTCGGTTTCATTGAAAACGGCCTCGATCTGATCCAGAGTATTTTTCTGGGTATCGCTGTAGCTCAGCAGGGACGAGTGCTCGCTGATCTGGGCCTCGACAAATTGGTCGTAGAGGCGCTGGATCGTCTCGACCGTGACGCCTCCCCGCAGATCGTTCCCCGATGCCTCGGAGGACGTTCTCGGGACGATCACGGCCCGCTGCCTCGAATAGCCTGCGCTGCTCGCGTTTGACACATTCGTGCCCGTCACATCGATGGCCACCTGGTGCGCCGCGAGCGCCTCTTTCGCCGTGTTCAGGATTTGTCCGATACTTGACATGGTCTTACCCCTTGCTGGAGCAGATCCTGCCGTTGAGGCCGTTCGTTTTGAGCCGGCCCGACTCGGCATAGGTGGATCCGCCGGACATCATGCCGGCAATGAAATTCATGGCGCCTTCGTTAAACCGAAGCGAAGACTCGATGAGAACGCCGTTGCGGCTGTTCATCCCCGAGATTTCCTTCACGAGAGTCCTCAGAATGGACTGGCACTCCACCAGACGTTTGCGCTGTGGTGGGGAGGTGTGGGCAAGGAGAACCGAGAGCGTAATTTCCTCCTCCTCCATGCCGAGATGAGAGGCAATCCGTCCTGTCAGGCTCATGCGGACCTCCTCGAGAAGCCGCGTCTTGAGCATGCAGGTTTCCTTCCGGGAGTTGCTCTCGTGCAACGCCTCCAGAGAGGGTTTCATGATGATCCGGTGCTCCTGCACAACCGCCTCCCTGAGCTCCCGATAGACCTCGACTTCCTTCCACAGGACATCCGCAAGACCGTCAAGAAGGGACCCCAGGTTCTCTTCGACGATCACATCCGGTGTCATGCTTACGTTCGGATTCCACATGGCACACCTTTCGTAAACCATTGAGCCGCAGGGGAACGATCCCCTCCGATGTCATCGGGCTTGCCGGCGCAGGCGCCCCGCGCGGGGCGCCCTGCAGCATCCGGTGTCCTGCACGCATGGGCGCGGCTTAGTTCACGGAAGAATGATGCCGGTGAAAGAGACGGCGGGAAAATCGGGGATGCCTGTAATCAGGCAAAGATGTCGAGGAGCGACTCTCCCACCATTTTTCCGGCAACTTTCTCCGCGTCGACCTTGTAACCGCCCTTCTCGATCTGATCCTTCAGTGCCTGGACCTTCTCTTCCCGGACATCGGGTAGCTTCGAGACGGCATTACTCAGTTTCTGGACGTCTTTTGCCGTAGTGGAAAGATTCACCTTTTCCTCGGGTACGAGATTGTTGGCGGCGACGGCTTTCTCCGATGCCCGGTCCTCGACCTTGTCGGTCTTCTGGTACTGCTGGATCATCTGGAGACTGGCGTCATCAACCTTGGAAATCTTCATGTCGTACTCCTATGCTGGAATCTTAACACACCTATCGGCAATACCCTAGTCTGTCTTTAGAGATTTTTTTATGGCAGGGTCCGATTCGGCCCCGCCTTCCTCCTGTTGCGATACAATTCCGTTGGAGCGCTTCATCTGGTCGTAAAGGACCTTCTGCAGTCCGATCCCTCCCCCGCGGCGGGCAAGGTCCTCGGAGAGTTTCTGGTCCATGATCATCGTGTAGGTATCTTTCCCCGGCATTTTGCCCGTGACCGTGCTCTCGGGAACGGTCTTGCGCATCGTCTGGAAGATGTAACTGATGAAAAGAGCTTCGAAATCCGCGCAGGCCTTCCTCAGCTTCCGGTCCTTTTCCGCATCCTCCGGGCTTACGGCATCGGTCTTTGTGGACATCGTGGCCGTGTTCCTGGTCATATGGGGCGGAATATTCCGGATTTCGTCCACAACCAAGCTCCTACATGATCTTCAGGTCAGCCTGCAGGGCCCCGGCGGCCTTGATGGTCTGCAGAATCTGGATGAGATCCCTGGGGGTAACCCCCATGGCGTTGAGGCCCCGGACCACGTCCTGGATCGTGATGCCCCTGGCCACGACCACGAGGACTTTTTTCTCCTCGGAAATGTTGATCTGCGTGCTCGGGGTCACAACGGTCTGGCCCCCGGAACCCATGGTGACACCTCGCCCCACGTTGGTGGCCCCTTGCCCGACCGTACCGCCGGGGGCAAACGGCAGTGGCTGGGACACGTTGTATTCCTCCTTGATCTGGAAGCTCAGGTTCCCGTGTGCCACGGCGATAGTTGAAATTCTTACGTTCTCTCCCATAACGACGGTCCCTGTCTTTTCATTGAGAACGACGACGGCCGGGGTGTCAACGGAAACGTCAAGGTTCTCAATGGTCGAAAGAAGGCTTACGATGCTCCCTTTGTAGGAATTTTTGACGGTGACCAGGGCAGAGCTCGAGTCGACGAGTTTCACGTCTACATCGCCGATACGGGAGTTGACCGTTGAGGCCAGCCGGGTGAGGGTTGTAAAATCAGGCTGATAGAGATTGATCGTCAGCTGCCGGTTTTTTTCAAAGTCGTATTGGAGTTCTTTTTCGATGAGGGCTCCGTTGGTGATGTAGCCGACGGTGGTATGATTTTTCCCGACGGCGCCTCCGGAGTTTCCGGTGGCTACAAACCCCCCTATCGTCACGGCTCCCTGAGCCACGGCGTAGATCTCGCCGTCGGCGCCCCGCAGCGGGGTCATGAGGAGGGTTCCCCCGAGAAGGCTCTTCGCGTCCCCGATGGAGGACACCATGACATCCAGCTTGGCGCCGGCCTTCGCGAAGGGGGGCAGCACGGCCGTGATCATCACGGCGGCGATATTATTCGACTTGAGGTCCTTGTCGCGCATGGCCAGGCCCTGCCTCGCGAGCATGTTGGCCAGGGTATCCTTGGTAAAGCCGTTCTTGATGCTGTCGCCGGAAGCCATGAGGCCCACGACAAGCCCGTAGCCGACGAGCTGGTTGTCCCGGATCCCGCCGATGCTTGCGATATCTTTTATCCGCGCCGCCCCAGCCGAAACGGGCAGGAACATAGCGACCATCAGGACGATCACGACCCCTGTCAAAATTCCTTTATGTTTGCGATTCCGGTTCATCTGTTACCCCACCGTCAAATTTCATATCCCTGCAATTTCTTTGCCTATGAAGGCCATTTTCCTGGTCTTCCGCTTCCCGTGAGTTTTTCCTGTCCCCTCTTCCCCCGACCCTCTCCCTCTTTTCTACACCCCACACTCTTTTTTACTTATCCCTCTTCCTTCCTTCGCCCCTCTACCCTCCGCCCCTTCTTAGAACGGCCACACCCAGTCCACCACCCGGGCCATCCAGCCCGGCCGCATCTTGTCATCCACGACCCCCTTGCCGGCGTAAACGATCCGGGCATCGGCAATGTACTGGGAGTAAATCAGGTTGTCGGTGGTAACGTCGTCGGGACGGATCAGGCCGGTGATGACCATGAACTGGTCCTCGGAATTGACCGTCAGCATGCGCCGGCCCTCGATGATGAGGTTGCCGTTGGGAAGAACCCGGACGACCCGTGCGCTGATCCTTCCCTTGAGGATGCCGTCGCGGTTGGTTTTGCCTTCGCCCTTGTGATTGTTGTCCGTCGCGCCGCCGAGGGAGTACCCGCCGACCAGGTATTTCTGCTCGGGCTGGGTCTGGAGAAATCCGGTAATCCCCGCCGTGGTGCTTGACGAGCGTTTCAGATCGGTGTTGGCGTTGTTCTCTCCTTCCGCCTTCTCATCCACGACAATCGTCACGATGTCACCGATGTTCCGGGCCTTCCGGTCCGTGAAGATCAGATTGTTCGAGGTCGCCCCTGCCCAGATCGACCCGGGCGCCGGTGTCGCCTTGACTTCCGGCGGCAAGGGCGGAAGAACGATAGGCTCCCGCTTCATGGCGGTGTCATAGCTCGTGGCCAGACAACCGGCAAGCAGAAGAATCATTGCAAGCATCAAGCTGATTTTGAAGGCTCTCATGTTCGAAACCACCCTTTTCAGAAATCGACTTTGACCAGCGACTGCCCCATGACCCGGGCGAATACCACCTTCTTCGATGACGTGTTCTGCACGCGGATGAGGTCCCCCTGGCCGCCGTCTTCCTGGCAGAGACCGACGGCCGAGATGACCATGGGGCCGCTTTCGAGGACGATGCGCACGACTTCCCCCTTCTTCACGACGGGGACCGAGCGCAGCATGTGCTTCGTGATCTCCGTACCGGGATTGATCCGCATGGTTGCCTTGCGGCCCAGGACCTCGAGGAGATCCGTCATGACTCCCGTCGTGGCCGTGTCCATCCATTTTCTCGTCACCGTCACATCTCCCTGATCGATGACGGCATCACGGGTAATGCTTCCGGTGCTGACCACGACATCCATCTGAACTTCGACCCGGACGCGGATCGTCTCCTCGCGCAGGAACATGTCGCCCTTGCAGAAACGGACCGTGAAGGCCGTGCGACCGATATACTTTTCGCCGTTGCGGCCGCGCACCTGGATGGTCGCACCGGCCGACGGAATCGCCACTTCGGGGATGGGACCCAGAAACTCGACACGGATCCGGTCTTTCGCCCAGGAAGAGTTATCGAGAATGTGCTTTTTCACGGCATCCTTGACTTCCTGTTCACCGATGTCCGCAGCATGACAGACGGGAGCAAGGCCGGAAATCATCAAGATGATCAGCATCCCTGCAAGGCCGTATCGAATGGAGGACCGTTTCATCGTCCGTTACCTCTTGAGATTGTTCACGAGTTGAAGCATGTTGTCGGCCGTCTGGATGGCCTTGGAATTGATTTCATAGGCCCGCTGACCGACGATCATCTGAACCATTTCATCGACGACATTGACGTTGGACATTTCGAGGAAGGTTTGGGAGATGGTTCCGAACCCTTCCGTGTCAGGGTTCCCCGTCGTGGGCTCTCCGGATCCGTCCGTCTTGGCATACAGATTCCGGCCCATGTTTGTGAGGCCCGCCGAGTTCGCAAATTTGGCCAGTTCCGCGCGTCCCGTGGCGAGGGTTACCCCGCCCTTGTCCTTGGCCGTCCAGGTGCCGCCGGCGTCAATGGAGAAATTGGATGTCCCCGTGGGCACGCTGACCTCGGGAGTCAGCTTGAGGCCTTCGCTGTTCACGAGCAGCAGGTCTTTGCTGATCTTCCAGCTTCCGGATCGAGTGTAGAGCGTCTTTCCGTTTCCGTCATCGACCTGGAAGAAGCCTTCTCCCTCGATGGCCCAGTCGAAGCGGTTTCCCGTCTGCTGGTAGTCGCCCTGGGTGAAGACCTTCTGGATGGCCGTGAGCTTGGAACCCAGTCCTACTTCCACACCGAGAGGCAGGGCCGTCCCGGAGGTCGTCTGCACACCGGATTGCCGGTGCACCTGGTACATGAGATCCTGGAACTCGGCCCTGGAGGCCTTGAATCCGGGAGTCTGGACGTTTGCGAGGTTGTTGGCAACAACGTCCTGGTTGATCTGCTGAGCCATCATGCCCGTTGCCGCGGTGTATAAGGATCGGATCATTTTTTCCTCCCGTTCTCTTTAGCCTTTTGCCTAACTTATTTTCCCGACCCGGCTCGTAGACAGCCGGTCCTTGTCGCTGATCGTCTGCATCGCCTTGAGATAGGCCTCGAAGGATCGCTGGATGTCGATCATCTCGATCATTTCCTTCACGGCCTGGACATTCGACGTCTCGAGGTACCCGGCGCGGACCTCGGGATTTTCGACGGAAGACTGCTCGGCCTTGGCGGTTGCCTCGAAAAGACCCAGGCCTTTTTTCACCAGGGCGTCTTTCTTCTTGAAATCAACGATCTTGATTTTTCCCGCCTCAGTGCCGTCCACGGATATGCTTCCCGAGTTGCCGATCTCGATCTTCCGACCCGAAATGGTGATCCGGCCGCTTTCGCCCAGCACGGCGTCGCCGGACTTGGTGACCAGTTCGCCGTTTGCATTGAGTGTAAAGCTGCCGTTTCGCGTGTAGCGCTCACCGTTCGGAGTCTCGATGGCGAAATACCCGTCCCCGTGAATGGCCACATCCAGCGGACTGCCGGTCTTCTCCAGTGTTCCCTGGGAATGGTCAATCAGAACCACGGGATCGTGGCTGAAGGAGTTTTCCGCCAGGGGATCTGTACCTGCCTTTTTCACAAAAATGAGCCTCTCGGCCTTGAATCCCGGCGTATTGGCGTTGGCCAGATTGTGGACCACGTAATCGTGCTGGGACAGTTTCTTGACAGCCGCGCTGACCGCTGTGTTCACTCCGTACATCATGGCAATTGTTTCCGCTCCAGGTGGTGATGTCCCTATAGAAGGCAACGGGTGTGCCATCGTGAAAGGACCGGGTAGAGGGTGGGGGGTGGAGGGTGGAGGGTAAGATGCAACTGGCTGAATCGGTTATCTTTTTACTCTCATCCTTTGTTGATGTTTTTCATGGGATCTTATGAGTAGCGGGAGAATATGCTTCCGGGGCATGCGTCAGGTGGGTAATTTTGTGTTCGATAGGAAAATATTTCCTTTACCTGACCCCCTGTTGCGTTTCGCGGTACTTCTCATTCGTCGAATAGACAAAAGCCAGGATCTCGGCCACGGCCCGGTACAGTTCAGGAGGGATCTGCTGATCGATATCGAGTTTGCTCAGGATGTTGATGAGAGCACGATCGGTGCGGATGGGAATGTTGTGCTTGTGGGCAAGTTCAATGATCTTGTCCGCCACATGACCGCTGCCTTTCGCCGTAAGCCGCGGAGCGGCGTCCTTCGCGCCGTCATAGCGGATCGCCGCCGCCATCTTCGGGCGTTCGCTCTCTTTCTTCTTCTTTACCGGCATGACCGAGCTCTCGACTGCTTGGTTTGGTTTTCATTTTCGGATTCGGAATCGGGCATCCGGATTCCAAAATTCAGATTCCTGGCTCCTCTGCACACGCTACCCGCTAGACGCTTTCTTATCCCTTCACCCTCAACCCGCGGCCCTCGACCTCTCTTCAAGCAAAGACACTCAGTGTCTGCCCGTCGCCATACATTTCTTCCCGGAGGCATGCCTCCATCACCTTGCCGACGTCGGATTCCATGCGGGCCGAAAGTTCCGTTACGCGGTAACCGGCCTCGGTAAGCTGTCCCTCCAGCGCCGGGAGAACATTCTCAATGAAGTCCGCTGCCGACTTGCTTCCGCAACGAATTCGGCAACTCGTCGTCTTGCCGTGAAACAGGGCCTCGGCAATAACATCGCCGAGGGCATCCATTTCAAGGGCAAAGACGATACGGAATGACTCTTGTCTTCCTTTGCTTTCTGGATTCCCGTCTTCGCCGTGAACGAAAATGTTCGCGGTCCCTGTGAGGCCCGGCAGGAAAATCGGAATCTGGATAAGGACCTTATCTTCCGTCTGTCGGAAGTGCACGTTGAGAACCTGCTGGCTCTCGATGGCGCGGACGGCCCGTTCCAGGACGGGAATCATTTCCTTCATCGTTTTCCTGTCGGCAGCAGCCAGCCCCTCCGACTGGAGTCTTCCCTGTATCTCCTCCAGGACTTTCATCAGGCTTGTTTTGAGATTTACCGCTGAGGAGGCCGGATCCGCGCCGGGGCTTTCCAGCGCTTCCTTCAGCTCACTCTCGAGTAACAACCCCAGGGACCGGACAACCTCGCGGAGAGAGAACCCTTTTTCAAGATGCTCCCGGCCCAGTGTCGCCGATCTCAGCGTGCCGAGGATCGCGTCCAGGTTGTCCCGGCCCACGAAACGGGCGAGGCCGGCGCCCCCGGTTTCACGGAGCAACTGTTCCAGCTCGCCGAGGTTCTCAGCGAGGGCTCCCGGGTTGGACCGGAACACCCGCAGGTACTCTGCCGTGATACGCTCCTCGGGCGCCGATGCCACCGACAGCAAGACCCTGGGGCTCAGACTGTCCACCCGGAGCGTCATCGTCTGCCCGGGTTTCAGCGCGGTTTCCGCCTCGGCCGTAAAATGGCTGTTGCCGACGCCGATCACGAATCTCCCGTCGCCAAGACGCTCCAGCACGCGGGCGTCAACGGTCTGGCCGACGGAAAATCCCAAGGGTGACTGATGAGAAAGCTTGATCTGTAGGACCGGACCGATGATCGGTTTGAAGACGGATGAAATGTCGATCGGGGAAGACATCAGCGTGTGTCACTTTTTCGGCGGGCAAGATCGAGGATGAGGCTGATCTCCCCTTCCGAAAGATCGAGGCTTTCGGCAATCTCCGCCGGAGTGAATCCCCGTCCGGCGAGCCTGAGCACCTCGTCATATCTCCTCTCGGGAAGAACGTTATCCAACCCTGCGCTCGTCTTGTCCAGCTTGTCGATGTGGGAGGACGCTCGCTCGATGAGACGGTTCAGGCGGTCCTCCTTCTCGTCGATGGAGAGAGACACCTCCCGGAGGGTCCTCTTGCTTTCTTCCATCGCTTCGAGCAGACCGGCCGTCGCCTTCTGCGACTCCTCGATGAGCTGCTTCAATCCGGCCATGTTCCTGACGAAATCTTGCCTCTTCTTCAGATCCTGTTGAACCCGTGTGAGGATGAACACGACAGCCAGACAGAGCAGCACATCGGCCACCACCTGGATGACGAAGAAAACCTGAGGATTGATGTCTGTCGTGATCATGGAATGCTGTCGACTCGAAGGGGTTCACACACGGATGTTGATCCGGCCGCCATGGCCTTCTTCGGGAGGTTCTTCCTCCTGGGACATCTGACGGGGCCTGCCTTCCTCCCTCTGATGATCCTGGGCCATCCTGCGCTTCCGCTCTCGTTCCTCCTCGCGCTGCATCCGGACCTTCTCGGGTTCGTCAGATTCTTTGACCTTCTCCTTGAGGAGCTTTTTTTCCTCGCTCGCATGCATGGCAACATACCGCTGCTGCAGGTCAGACTGCTGCTGCTGCGTCTGCTGGATGCGCTCCACCGACGTCGTCTGCAACAAGACCTGCTGTAAATCGACCGCCCTTACCATGTCCGGCTCACCTCCTCCGGGACGTTTGCTCTCCGGGCAGCACGGATGTCGAGTCTTCAGCGGCTGCGGAAGGGTCCCCTGCGGATCCTCCCTGTATATGCAATCGACGGATCAGGCCGAAATCTTTAATTTTATCGCGCCGTCTACCTCCGAACCCCTTTCTTGCGCGGCCCAGCGGGCCGGCAGGGAATCTCGATGGTAACGATATTGGTCTCCGCTTCGCGTGCGATATCGAACCGGACGTCGTACTTGCGAAGCAGCGAAACGGCCAGCAGAAGTCTCAAGTCACCTTCTTCTTTCAAATCCTGCCCCGGGCCGGCATGGAGGATCGCCGCCTTTACTGCAGTCGAAACGGGCAGGCCGGTGTCCTGAAATTTCAGAATCACGAGGCCGTTGCGCCGGCTCGTGGCAACGAAGAACTCCTTCACGGGGCTCTCCCTCATGCCCTCCATGGCATGGCGGACCCACGTGGAAATGAATAGGGAGTAGTCGGCGGGAGAACCGTACACTTCGGGCAGTTCCCCATCGAGCTCTATGACTTTCTTTACACTGTGTTTGAAGTCGAGGTAAAAATCAAAAAATCGGATCTCGTTCTCCATGAGTTCAGACAGATTGATCGGTTGCACGGTGCGGTCACCGATGGTGTAGAATTTCCCCGAAACATGTTTGAACAGGTCAAAGAGCCGGTCCGATTCGTGGATGATGAGCTCGATGTCCTTCAGAAGTTTCCCGTGGTCGTCCGCCAAGTTCCGCTCCGCCGCCGGGAATGCCTCTCGCGTTTTGCGAATCGTTTCCTCAAGACGCCGTTGAAGAAGCCTCGTGCGCCCGATGATTCCGTTGAGAGGATTGGCGAAATTGTGCAGAATTCCCGGGATGAGCTCCTCGATCAAGGTCCCTTCGAATTCCCGCTCCAGGAACCGGTAACTATCCCCGGCCCCCGACTCTTTCACGTTCTTGGGTTTGATGACGGCCTCCTCCTCGCTCAGGCCCGTTTATCGCCTGCGGTCGCGGTCGATGATGACACTTTGATTCTGAAGCATGTTCCATGCCTTATCAACTTTTTCCTTCTCCGAATCATTTTGAGTGGGAGCGCCTGTGGAATAGACCACCGATGAATTTCCCTCGGCATCCTTGACCTCCCGCACCCCGATCTGGTCGGCAGGATTTCGCGCCTTGTCGGCCTGCTCCTGCGCGATCATGGTCCGGATGGTCTCATCGCTGACTCCCGCCTTCTTGAGCTGGATGACCTGCTCGGGCGTGAGGGCATAAGCCCAGGTAATACTGAGCACAACAATCACTGTAGCGAATACTATCTTTCCCAATCTTTTCATATTTCTTTCTCCTCGACCCTCTGCCCGCTACCCTCAGCCCCCTCTCTTATAGCAGCACATAACGGGTGATGTAAATGCCCTTCAGGGCCCCCTCGCCCAGGAGATTCCGAAGCTCGTCGTGCATCTCCTTCTTGAACCGGCTGCCCGAATCGGAAACCCGGATCAGATCCTGCCCTTTCTTCCTGGCTGCCAGGTAGATGACCTTGCGGATTTCCACCTTCCTGTCCTCCGTCATTTCCAATGCCGCCTGAAATTCCAGGGTGATATCACACTGGAGAAAGCGATAATGGCCTCTGGCATCCTTGAGGTCGATCCTGAAGTCGGAAAAAACAGCCTCGTGAACAAGCGGAATGGCGGACGCCATCTGTTTTTGTTGCTCGGCAGCGATCCGCTCCGCCTCTTTCTGTCTGAACAATGCGGTGGTCACGATGACGGTCGCGATGAGGATGACGGCCACGCCGGCAGAAACGAGGATCTTCCAGGACAGGAAAGATTTCCAACTGAAAGCGGTCCCGGCACGCTTGAACGACAGAAGGGCTTTCCAGTCGAACGGGATTGCGGGCCACTTGAACTGCAGAAGGGCCTTCCAGTTGAACGGAATTTCGGGACGCTTGAACTTGAGTCGCAGCAGGATTTGCTGAAACAGGGCGCGAAAACGGAGCAGAAGCGAACGTCTCCGCTCGACGCCGGGTGCCTGTTCCGGTTCACCGGCTGGTGCTGCAGGCGCGTCCTGCGGACGCTCCATCACTCCGTCGTGTTCCAGAAGATCGAGTTCAACGCGTCTGGTCATGGTTCCGCCTGCTTATTTCAGGTCCTTGACCCTGCCCCGCAACCGCAGTACGGCCTGGGAATGGAGCTGGCAGACCCGGGATTCCGTAAGGCTGAGAACGCAGCCGATTTCCTTCATGGTGAGCTCTTCGTAGTAGTAAAGAGACAGCACCAGCTTTTCCTTCTCCGGAAGCGCCTCGATGGCGCTCTTGAGGATTTTTTTGACCTCGCCCCGGGCCAGGATCGACAGGGGGCTTCCCTGGTCGATCTTCTCGAGCACATCGTAGGCGGCATACTTTTCACAGTAATCCGGCGGCAGGTCCTCGCTCGACAGAAGAGACACTCCCGAAGCCTCATCGAGAAGCTGGTAGTAGTCCTCTATCGGCATGTCGAGGTAGTCGGCCACTTCCTTTTCATCGGGGGGCCGGCCGAGCTTTCGCTGGAGCGCAAGGAGCGCCTTCTCGATCTTCGCATCCTTGTTCCTTGCCGATCGCGGCTGCCAGTCCCTCGCACGGAGCTCGTCGAGAACGGCCCCGCGGATGCGGAAACGCGCGTACGTCTCGAACTGAACATTTCGCGTCTTGTCATACTTCTCGAGAGCCGAGATCAGTCCGATGATCCCCACGTTGATCAGATCGCTTCGCTCTGCGACGCGTTCAGGAACCTTGCAGGCAATCCTCTCGACGATGCTCTTGACAAGAGGCGCATATTGCAGGATCTGTTTGTCCCGTTCCTTTTTGTCCACGTCCGTCCTCTATCCGTGTTCCTTATCGACGATCGACTTCCAGAAAAACTTCAGGCTCCCCGATTCGCTGAACTCGGGCTGGAGCCTGCACAGCTTCCGGGCGACGGACTGCAGACATTTGCTCGCCCGGGAGTCCGGGTACATCTCCGCAAGGGCTTTTTGCTTCCTCACCGCTTCGGCCACCCTGGCGTCTTCAAGGATGTAGCCGAGGTAGTCGATGGACAGGTTCAGAAAGTGGGAGGTCGCGTTGCTCACCTTCAGGAACACCTCCCGGGCCTCGTTTGAATGATTGACCCTGTTCACCAGAAGCATGAAGCGCTTCTCGCCGTAGTTGCTGTAAAGAATCTTGATGAGCGCGTAGGCATCAGTGATGGAGGTGGGTTCCGGGGAGACAACGACGATGATCTCCCGGGCCGCCACGTTGAAGTAGATGACATTTCCGGCGATGCCCGCTGCCGTGTCGATGAGCATGAAATCCAGCTCGCCTCCCAGGCTGTCCAGTTCGTCCAGAAGCGCCAGCTTTTCGCCTCGCGAGAGATCCGCCATGCCCGGTATCCCCGATGAGGCCGGCAGGATCTTCATGCCGCCGGGCCCTTCAACGATCACATCGGAAAGCGACTTCTCACCCCTCAGGACATGGTAGAGGTTGTATTTCGGGGCAATCCCCAGGATCACGTCGATGTTTGCCAGGCCCATGTCCGCATCGAGGATCAGCGTCTTCCGATTCATCCGGGAAAGATGGTAGGCCAGGTTCGTGGCGATGTTGGTCTTGCCGACGCCGCCCTTTCCGCTCGTGACGGCAATCACGCGGACGGGTCTCCGGGCGGCAGGAGCCGCATCCGTCCTGTCCGAAGCGGGAGACTTCGTTCTGTTCTGTTCGTCCGAGGCTTTTTTCATTTGTCTGAGCATTGACGCCTGGTCCAAGGGGGCTACTCCTCCACTGTTCTACCCGCACAAGTCCTGCTAGTGCAGGGTACAGGTCATGATGATTTTCGCCAGGCGGCCCGGGTCGACCTTCTCGATATCCTGGGGAACATTCTGGCCGTTGGTCACAAAGGAAACAGGTTTGCGCTCCTGATCAATCACGTTGTACATGACGCCGAAACTGCGGCTCTCGTCGAGCTTCGTAAAAATGATCGACTGGTAGCCGACAGGTCTGAACCTCTCCAGATTCTCGGCGAGACAGTCCTGATTCGCGGTCAGGGGAAGCAGAAGATTGGTCTCCACCGGAGTCTCGATGTGGAAAAGATCCCTCAACTTTTCCACATAACCCGGTTCGACAGAGCTTTTGCCGGGCGTGTCGACCAGAATGAGATCCCGGTCTGCGAGCTTTGCTACGGCACGCCGGAATGCCGTCTTGTCGGAAACCACCTCGACGGGAATCTCCATGATCCGGGCATACGTCTTGAGCTGCTCCGCGGCGGCGATGCGATAGGTATCCGTGGTGATGAGCCCCACTTTTGCCTTCGCCTCAAGAACCGACTGCGCGGCAATCTTTGCGAGGGTTGTCGTCTTCCCCGCGCCCGTGGGTCCCACGAATGCACAGATCCTTTTCCGGTCCGCCGCCCCGTAGGACAGGCCGATGGATTTGGCCAGCAGCGTTTCGGCAATCCGGCAGAGGCCTTCCTCGTCGTGAAGCTTCCCGGCCGAGAGATTTTTCTTCAGGGTACTGACGATTTGAAAGGCCCTCGATCGCGTCACGCCGCTGGAGAGAAGGTGGTGATAGATCTTCGAAAGTGCTCCGGGAATCTTCTCCGTTCGCTGGAAGCCCATGGTGTCGAAGAACGTGTCGAGCATCTCCTTCATTTCCAGGAACTCGCCGAAGGGAAACGGCCGGATGGCGGCCTCGGAAATGAGCGCCTTGATCTCCTCCACGTCCCGACGGAAGGACTGGTGCATGACCTCTTCTCCGCCTCTTGCCGGAACCGCTTCCGGTTTGAGGGGACCGGCCGCGTGAACGTCCACACCGGCCGTCACTTCGAACAGAGGGACTCGCCCGCTGCGGATCTTCCGTGTCGAGAGGACCACGGCATCCGGCCCGAGATCATTCTTGATCTTCAGCAAGGCTTCTTGGGTGCTGGCGGCTTCGTAACGTTTGATCTGCACAGCCCTACTCCACGATACCAATGGATTTGATGTTCACGTCATGGGTGATCTCGTTGTGCGAGAGCACAATAATGTTCGGCATGAATTTCTCCAGGACCTTCCGGAAATGGATCCGGGACCCCGGGGAGCACAGCACGATGGGCTGCAGACCCCGCGAGGTGAACGTGCCGACGAATTTCTGGACACTCCGGACGACCTTCTGTACCCAGTTCGGATCCACCGAGAGGTAGGACTCGAACTCCGTGTGCTGGATGGAGTGGCTGATCTTGTCCTCGATCTCCGGCGAGAGCAGGACCACGGTGATGCTTCCCTCGCCATCCCGGTACTGCCTCGTGATGGTCCGGGCCAGGGCCTGACGCACGTAGCCCGTCAGGATGTCGTTGTTCTTCGTGAGAGGAGCATAATCGGCCAGTGTTTCCAGAACGGTCAGCAGGTCGCGAATGGAGATCCGTTCGCGAAGCAGCCGCTGCAGCACGCGATGGATCGTCCCTACGGAAACCACCTTGGGCACGAGTTCCTCGACCACCTTCGGGTAGCTTTTTGCGAGATTGTCGACGAGAGACTGAACTTCCTGTCGCCCCAGAAGATCGTCGGAGTTGGATTTGATCAGCTCCGTCAGATGGGTCGTGACAACCGTGGCGGGATCGACGACGACGATGCCCCGCGCCTGAACGCTCTCCTTTTCCTTTTCCGCAATCCAGACGGCGGGGAGACCAAAGGCGGGCTCTTTCGTGTCGATCCCCTTGACCTTCTGGGCCTTGTCCGATGTCAACGCCAGCCAGTGGCCGGGCATCATCTCTCCGCGGGCGATTTCGACGCCCTTGAGAATGACGGAATACTGGTTCGGTTTGAGCTGCAGGTTGTCACGGATATGGATGGCGGGAATGACAAACCCCATCTCCAGGGCCAGTTGTCTTCGCAAGGACTTGATCCGCTGGAGGAGCTCGCCTCCCTGGGATACATCCACAAGCCCGATCAGTCCATAGCCCACTTCGATTTCCAGCGCGTCAAGCGGCAGAAGAGAGTCCACGGTCTCGATGGGCGTCGGCGCCGGCAGCTCATCCTCTTTTTCCTCCTGCACGGGAGCGGCCGCTTTCATCAGCCGGTAGGCCAGAAAGGCAGCTCCGGCGGCGACGACGAGGAAGGAGAACTTGGGCATACCGGGAATCAATGCGAAAACAAAAAGAATGGCGGCGGCCGCGCCGATGGCCTTCGGCTGAAGGAAGAGCTGGTTCGTGATATCCTGCCCGAGATTGGATGCCGACGAGGTGGACCGGGTCACGAGCATACCGGCAGCCGTGGAAATGATGAGTGCCGGCACCTGGGTAACCAGCCCGTCGCCGACGGTGAGCAGCGTGTAGTTGCGGGCGGCATCGGTGATATCCATGCCCTGCTGCAGCACTCCGATGATGAGCCCCCCGATGACATTGATGAAGATGATAATGACCCCGGCAATGGCATCGCCACGGACAAACTTGCTTGCACCGTCCATGGCGCCGTAGAAATCGGCTTCTCGCTCGATTTCGCTGCGCCGGCGTCGCGCGTCGGCTTCGGAAATGAGGCCGGCATTGAGATCGGCATCGATGCTCATCTGCTTGCCCGGCATGGCGTCAAGGGTGAACCGGGCCGCCACCTCGGCGATGCGCGTGGCGCCTTTGGTGATCACGACGAAGTTAATCAGGGTGAGAACCGCGAAGACGATAAACCCCACCACGTAATTTCCGCCCACAACGAAGGTTCCAAACGCCTTGATGACCTGGCCCGCGGCCCCCGTACCCTCGTTTCCGTGAAGCAGGATGAGCCGTGTCGAGGCCACGTTAAGCGACAGCCGGAAAAGCGTCACCGTCAGGAGGACGGACGGGAAAACGGAAAAATCCAGCGGCTTCAGGACGAACATGGACATGAGCAGAATCACGATGGCGATTGTGATGCTCAGGGACAGCAGCAGGTCAATGACCAGCGCCGGCAAGGGAATCACCATGACCATGAGGACACCGATGACACCAACGCCCATCAGGGTGCCGGGATTGGTTGCCCAGTGCGATTCTGCGATTGCTTTTTGTGCTGCTTGCGCCATGAACAAACCTAAAAAAGGGGTTTACACTGCACGTTCTTTGAGGCCGTATACATACGCCAGAATCTCGGCGACGGCGCGGTAGAGATCCTCCGGAATGGCCCGATCCACATCGACTGTTTTATACAATAGTTGTGCCACGGGTTTGTTCTCGATAACGGGCACCCCGTGTGCCCTGGCGATTTCCCGTATTTTCTCCGCCACGTAGCCGGCACCCTTGGCCACGACGACCGGCGCATACATCCTGTCGGCATCGTATTGGATGGCCACGGCCAGGTGCGTCGGGTTCGTGATGACGACATCGGCCCTGGGCACACTGGCCATCATCCGCTTGCGGGCAATCTCGCGCTGGATGCGGCGAATCCTCGCCTTGACGATGGGATCGCCTTCCGATTGCTTGTATTCGTCTTTTACTTCCTGCCGCGACATGCGAAGCCCCTTCTCGTATTCCCAGCGCTGATAGAGATAATCCATGATCGCCAGCACGATGAGAACCCAGCAGGTTGTGATCATGATGCGGAAGATGACCTTTCCCGTGTACACAAGAATGCCCATCAGAGAATCGTCCATGAGCGGAATCAGGTTTCTCAGTTCGTCCTTGAGGGTGAACCAGACGATCATAGCGATGACGGCCATTTTCAGGATGCTCTTGACGAGTTCCACCACCGACCGCAGGGAGAAGAGCCTCTGAAATCCCTTGATGGGGTCTATCTTGTCGAACTTGGGAGCCAGGGTTTCGAAGGAGGCGATAAACCCGATCTGAAGATAGTTGGACAGAAAACCGGCTATGACCACCGTGAGCAGCAGCGGTGCCATAATCAGAAAAAACTTCCAGGCCCAGCCCCAGAAAAGAGCGTCGACGTTGCCCAGACTGACCGGTGTGACGCCGCAATCCCGTAGGATCCAGCGCGTCAATCCCATCATGCGCTCGAACATCTCGCCGGAACAGAAGTAGAAAAAGACCGAGCAGGCAAGAAGGATCGCCGCCGACGGCACCTCCGGGCTTCGGGCTACCTGGCCTTGCTTTCGTGCTTCTTCGCGTCGCCTGGGCGACGCCTGTTCGGTTCGTTCTTGATCCTTGTCGATGTCAGCCATAAATCAGGGGCTCAGGGTTGAGGGTTGAGGGTCCAGGGTGAATACGAAACACGCAGGAATCTTCGGCTGTGTCCGTTCTCCACCTCATGTGATTTCGTTCCGGCCTTCCGACACCGCCGTCAAAAAACGGGCAAACGGTGCGGAAGAACTGGCTGAAAGAACTGAATGAAAAAGGTTGCAGACTTCATGCCGGAACTGGCGTTGCTATCGATCATCTTGCGCGATCTCGTTCTGTTCCCGGAACCCAGTCCCCTGGACCCGGTTCCCTGGATGCAGGGCGCTCACATCGCATGCAGGAGAAGGCTGATCTGTCCCGATAGTCCGGAGAAGATGGCGGCGGCGATATTCAGGAAAAGGGGGACCGTCAGGCCGATGCCGACAAGACCGATGGCGATCTGGAGAGGAAAGCCGACGACGAAGATATTGATCTGCGGAACGGTCCGCGCAACAAGTCCGAGTCCCACATTGGCAAAGACGAGGGCTGCGATGACGGGCGCTGAGATCTTCATGGAGACGACAAACATATCCCGCGTCATCTCCACGAGGTTTTGCATGAGGGCACCGGTCAGTTGAAAGCCCAGGACCGGCACGACGGCGTAGCTCTCGGACACGGCCTGGATCACCAGATGATGGCCGTCGACGGCCAGAAAAAGGAGCCCCGCCAGGAAATACTGGAATTCGGCAATGATCGAGACCTGGCTGCTCGTGATGGGATCGATGACATTGACGATTGAGAAACCCATCTGGAAACCGACGAGCTGGCCCGCCATCTGGATCCCTTCGAAGATTAGGCGGCCGGCAAACCCCAGGACGATCCCGATGAGAATTTCTCCGCCCATCCTGACCCCCAGGGAGAACAGGTCCTGCGCGGCCTCAGCGGGCTTCTCCACAAAGGGAATCACCAGAATCGTGATGAGAATGGCGAGCCCCGCTTTGACTCGGGCCGGGGCGGTCCGATCCCCCAGTATGGGAATCATGATGACGAGGGTGCTGACCCGGAGAAATACCAGGAAAAACAGCTCGGCCTGCTCGGGAGTGAAGACAGGAAATTTCATGGGCCTACTTCACGTAATTCGGAATATTCGTGAAAAGATTGTGTGTGAAGCTCACGAGCTGGTCGATCATCCAGGGTGCGGCAAACAGCAGGGCCAGCATGACGGCAAGAATCTTCGGAACGAAGGCGAGCGTCATCTCGTGCACCTGCGTGACCGCCTGGAAGATGCTGATGACAAGGCCCACGATCAAACCGACCAGGAGTACCGGTGCCGACACCAGCAGGGTCACTTTCATCGTCTCTGCCGCGATGCCCACAATCAGATCCGTTGTCATGACGGTCCCTTTCTCCTTCGGAGCCTCAATGGAAGCTCTGAACCAGTGAGCCGATGATGAGATACCAGCCGTCCACCAGCACGAACAGCAGGAGCTTGAACGGCAGGCTGATCATGACCGGCGGCAGCATCATCATTCCCATGGACAGCAATACGCTGGCCACGACCATATCGATGATCAGGAAGGGAATGTAGACCAGAAAACCGATCTGAAACGCTGTCTTCAACTCACTGATGACGAAGGCCGGAATCAGCGCGGCTAGGCTCACGTCAGCCGGTTTCTCCGGCTTTTTTCCGCCTGATATCTTGATGAAAAGCGCGATGTCTTTCTCCCGGGTCTGTTTCATCATGAAATCCCGGATCGGATCCGTCGCCTTGTCGAACGCCTGCTGCGTCGATATCTCTTCATTCATGTAGGGCTGCAGGGCATCGCCGTTCACCTTCTGCCAGACGGGCGACATGATGAAGAAGGTCAGAAAGAGCGCCAGCCCGATGATGATCTGGTTCGCCGGCATCTGCTGAGTGCCCAGGGCGTGCCGCAGGATCGACAGCACCACGACGATCCGGGTGAACGAGGTGAGCATGACGAGAATAGCCGGCGCCAGCGACAACACCGTGAGCAGCATCAGGAGCTGCATCACGATGGTTACTTTGCCCGGTTCGCCGGACCCGTCGCCGACGTTCAGACTGATGTTCGGGATGGGCATGTTCTGGGCCGCAGCCGGTCCCGCCAGAATGAGGGAAACGGCGCAGGCAAGAAAAAGCGCCAGTGCGCAACACGCCAGAAAAGTCCTTTTCATATTTTTTTTGCGGCAGGCGCGCAGCCCTTTCATTTTTTGTCGCTTTGTCCGCCCACGAGGCTCAGGGTTTTCAACTTCCGCTTGTACAGGGTGATCTGATCGAGGAAGGGCTGAGAGTCCCTCTCGCCGGGTCGGGATGCCCGGAGACGCTCCAGGGACTCCTCGTCGGTGATGGTGGTGAGCATGGAGATCTGGCTGCCGGTGACGCCCACGACGATCACATTCCCCAGCACGTCCAGGAGAACGATGCTCGACTTTGGACCCATGTAGCGGCTGGACAGGATCCGGACCATTTGCCCGTCATCGACGTTCTTGCCGGTCTTGTTCATGAATTTCCGCACGGCCCAGAGGCCGGTCAGCATCACCCCAAGAACGACGGCCAGCGCCGAGACCATTTTTACTAATGATGCGATAAAATCAAAGGTGCTCATATTGCCTGAGGCTCCTTCTCAGCGAAGTTTGAGGATCCGCTCCGCCGGAGAAATGATATCCGTCATCCGGATGCCGAATTTTTCGTTGACGACAACGACCTCCCCGCGGGCGATCAGGCGTTGATTGACGAAAATATCCATGGGCTCTCCGGCAATCTTCTGCAGTTCGACAACAGACCCCTGGCTCAGTTGCAGCAGTTCGTTGATCAGGATCCGGCAACGGCCCAGTTCCACCGTGAGGGTCAGCGGGATATCGAGGATAAAATCGAGATCGAGGGTCCCCTTGACGCCCGTCTTCTGCAGTTCGTTAAAGTCGGGCTCGCTGACTTCCGTCCGCGGAACGGCATGTCTGGATTTCTCCAGATCGTCCTTGATGTCGTCCCAGTTGATCTCCGCACCCTGCTTCGGAGCGGCGCCTCCCGTTTCCTGGTTGATCTCGTGCATCAAGCTGTCCACTTCATTCTGTTCCATAGTACCGAGCCTCTTTTCCCTGTGTTGTTCCAGCAATCTGAATCGCGCTGCCACCCTTGTAGACGCCCGGGAAGGCGGTAAGCTTCTGAACCCCTTCCACGTAGACATCGAGCGGGTCGACGCGGTATCGGTCAAGCATGATGACGTCGCCCTTCTTGAGTTCCACCACCTCCTTGGCGCTTACCTCCGCACGTCCCAGCTCCACGATGAGCTCTACCTTTGATGCCATCAGCCCGTCTTTGAACCGGGTTCCCCACTCGCGATCGACTTCCATGGCATCGCTCTGGAAGCCCGCCTGTAATTTGTCCCGCACCGGCTCGAGCGTCGAGTAGGGGATGCAGATGGAGACGATGCCCGACGAGAATTCCATCTCAATTTCGAAGTGCACAACGACGACCACATCGGTGAGCGGGACAATGTGCGCAAACTGGGGATTGATCTCCGAGCGCTGGTGGCTGACCTTTACGTCGAGGATCGCCTTCCAGGCCTTTTCAAAATCGGAAAGTGCATTGACCACCACGCGCTTGATCAGGCGGTTTTCGATGGCGGTAAATTCGCGGCCCTCAATCTTGAAGCTCGACTGTCCCGTGCCCCCGAAAAGAATATCCACCAGGGAGAAGATGACCTTCGATTCCACGACGATCATGGCACTCCCCCGGAGCGGCTCCATCCGGAAGATGTGAAGACTTGTCGGAACGGGAAGGGTTTTCAGGAACTCCCCGAATTTCATCATCTCGACGGACAACGCACTCACACCGACAACCCGCCTCAGAAGCGCCGACAGGCTGAGCCGGAAAAGCCGGGCGAATTTCTCCGTTGTCATCTCAAAGGTGGGCATTCTTCCGCGGATAATCCTGTCCTGACTCGTCAGGTCATAGGGAAGAACGTCACCGGGATCGTGCTGTTCGCTGATGTCGGTTTCGATCTCCCCACCCGAAAGGCCTTTCAGGAGAACGTCGACTTCTTCTTGGGACAGGATGTTGGACATGGTTGCTTTCGTCTATCTCGTCTGTCTGGTCTGTTTCGTGCGTTCGTTTATTCCGTTCCTTGCGGCTCTGCTCTACACGCTACCCGCTACACGCTTCTTCTGCCTCTACCCTCGCCCCTCTCCCCTCAACCCCATTTTTTTATTGCACAACGAAGTCCGTAAAATACACCTGGACGATCTTTCCTTTTGTCAGATGCGAGTTGAGCCTCATGGCCAGCTCCTCCTTGAGGCGCTGTTTGCCTTCGAAATTGCTCAGGTCCTTGTAGCTTTTCACGGTGAGAACGCCCAGGACAATGTCCCGCACTTTCGGCTTCATCAGGTCGAGTTCGGTCGCCGTCAGTGGGTCCGTAAGCTCGAAACTCATGATGACCTTGAGGTAACGGTCGGAATCGGCGTCGGCCAGGTTGATGATGAAGGTGTCCAGGGCCCATACGGCGCCGATGGGGGGTTTTGCAGGAGCTTGCGCTTCCTTGTCCGATTTCTTGACAAAGAAAAAGTATGCCCCGGCGCCGCCGCCGCCAAGCACCGCCAGGATCACGACGCCGATGATGATCCACTTGAGCTTCGAACCCTTCTTCTTTTCTTTGCCGCCCTCGGCAGCCGCCTCTTCCGGTTTGTTTTTTTCCGCATCCTTGGCCATGGTTCCCCCGATTGACATCTTCGATATTCCCTGCCCCCCGGCGGTCGGCAGCAGGCCGTGCCGGACCCGGGCAACTTCACCACGAGCAACCCATCCGCCGCCGCGGACGACCCTGCGTGGGGAGGCCCTGGAACAGAATCATCGGGCACGCCACGAGGGCACACTCGATATGAGCAAATTCCATACCAATCGAAATGACGGAATATTTGAACGATTCCGGCAGGAAAACCCGTCGGACAAGACAGGGGTTGCCCCGAGGGGGTCAACTATTTGACGGTGGGAAGGCGGCCGGGCCTCTGGCGCGTCTCCGGAGGCCCGGCTATTGTAACTTACCTCTTGATGTTCATCAGCTCGGCCATCATGGCGTCCGCCGTGGTGATAACCTTGGCGCTTGCCTGGTAGGCCCGCTGGGCCGTGATCATGTTGATGAACTCCGTTCCGAGATCGGTATTGGCCATCTCGATGGAGTTGGACGTCACTTCCCCCAGTCCCGCCGATCCGGGGGCATTGACAATGGCCTGGCCGGACGTGAGGGTCGAACTGAAGAGATTGGAACCCATCTTTTTCAGGCCCCAGGGGTTCGAGAAATCTGCAAGGGCGATCTGGCCCAGCGATGACGTCTGCCCGTTCGTGAAGAATCCCGTGATGGTACCGTCCTTTTCAATGGACAGGCTCCGGATGACGCCGGAGGGGTAACCGTCGCTGCGAAGGGCTTTGACCGTCGACGTGGAGGCATAGCCGGTGATCGCTTCGGCGGTGTTGGAGGTAAGATCCCAGGTCAGTACGTTCGAGGCACCGATCGTGGCGCCGTTCGTCAGGGCGCTGCTGGGGGCCGTCACCGTGATATTCGCCATGTCGACTTCCGTCTGGTTGATGGCGAAACTGAGCGTTCCCGCTCCCCAGGTCACGCCCGTTCCCTCTGTGAGGGTGATGTCCGTACCGCCCGAGCCGTCCAAATCGAGGGTGATCTGCGTGCCGTTGCCCTGCCAGCTCAGGTTGGTATAGCCTCCATTGCTGGCGAGAGTCCATGACACTCCGTCTATGGTGGTGAAGCTGATCGGGGTCCCAGTGGTCGTATCCATGTACAGCTGGCCGGGTTTATTGACCGTGAGCACGCTGGTGCCGACGGTCTGGGTGGCGATGGCAGCCGTCGAGGAATAGACCTTCTCGAGATTGCCGTATCCGTCGAACTTCAATCCCGAATAGCCCTGCGCCGCCGTGTCAATCCCATCGAGAGCTGTCTGGAATCCCCAGTAACCGGCTCCCTCAGTTTTCTGGTATGTTCCGGCCAGCGTGTGCGCTCCTCCCAGCGTATCGTAGACAGTCTGCGAGGAATAAAAGGTATTGCCCGCTGCGGTCCTTGCATCAAGGTTGAGCCCTACAGAAAAGCTGGTCGTCGCGGCCGGTTCTGACTGGGCGCCTCTCGTACTGACATCTCCCAGGGTCGGTGAACCCGGTGCATACCCCTGGACCCGGTAGTTGTTGATATCGACGAGGTATCCGTCGCCGTCGATGTGGAAAGCGCCGGCCCGCGTGTAATAGGAAGACCCGTCGGTGTCCTCGACACAGAAAAATCCTCCGCCATCGATGGCCAGATCGAGCCCGCTCGAGGTCGACTCGAGAGATCCCTGGCTGAACTGGGTGGCCACGTCGGCCACGGTGACGCCCTGGCCGATCTGCATGACACCGGAGGCGCCGCCGGAAAGGCTCTGGCTCAGAACGTTTGCGAAATAGGCTTTCCCCGCCTTGAAGCCCATGGTGTTGGAGTTGGCAATATTGTTTCCGATAACGTCCATCTGCTTCGAGCTGGCATTCAATCCTGAAATGGCGATCCAAAGTGCACTTCCCATCTCTATGTCCTCCTGCTTTCCTCGGTTTGTTTTTCCTCTTAATTCGTTCCTGTTTTCTTCACGGAAACGACATCGCTGTAGCTGATCTCCCTGCCGCCTATGCTGAGATAGGTCACGCCCTCGCGGAAGTTCACACCCGTCACCTCTCCCTGGAGCATGGCATCGGCACTGACGGACTGCCCGCCGGCGTCTGTCGCAGTCACGTCGAACGTATAGGTGCCTTGCATCGAACTCGGGCAATTCCAGGTCAGGGTGTTCATGCCCTGTTTCTGGTTTTTGAAGCTCAGTGCATCAACGAGCTCGCCGTTGGCGTTGAAGATGCGGATCACACCTTTGTCGGCATCGCCTTTGAGCGTGTAGCTCAGACCAACGGGTTTCCCCTCCGCCTGGATCGTGTTCCCCTTCGCCAGAACCTCCCTGCCGATGAGGTTCACCGCCTGCGTATTGCCGAGGGACTGCTGCTGCTTGGCAAAGGTGGTGAACTGGGTATTGATGTTCTGCAGCTGCTCCAGGCTGGAAAGCTGCGCCAGCTGGGCCGTGAAGGCCGTGCCGTCCATGGGATTCAGGGGATCCTGGTGCTTGAGCTGGGCGATCATCATCTTCAGAAATTCATCCTTGCTCAGGACGTTTTTCGGATTGCTCGCTTTCGTGGCGGCCGTCGTTGTGCTTCCTGTCGATTGTACCGTGCTTACGTCGCTCATGGTTCAACTCCTTCTGATCGGGGTTCCCATCATGCAAAGATGCTGATTCTGCTGTCTCCCGTGCGGGCTGTCCGCATCGGTGATCCCGGGGCGGCCTGCACCGCTTCGGACTCCGGTTTCCGCTTCTCTTGTTCCGGGGACTGCCCGCGGGCGAATCCGGCCTCCTGCCAGAATCCCGATCCCGCTTCGTCGGAGCGGTTCTGGACGAGGACCTCGAGGCGATCGACCTGGAATCCTTTTTCCTGAAGCGCATTCCGGAGGTCATCCATCCCGGACTGGAGCATCTGCTTGACTTCCTGGTTATCGGCCAGCATGACCATGCTCACCCGGTTATCCTGGACGACGACATCGAGATCCAGAGTCCCCAGCAGGGGCGGCTGGAGGGTCATCACAACACGCTCGGAACCGCTCCGGAGGGCCTGGGCAGCCCCGTCGAGAACCTGGCTCACCACGGCCTGCACCTTCGCCGGGACGGGATTGTCCATCCCTCGGCCCTGAACGGGAGCTGTCATCATTCCGACGCCGCCGGTCTGATCACGGGATTCGGGGCTCGTCCCGCCTGCAATCCCCTGCTTTTTCTCCAGGCCCGCTGCAGCCGTCCTGTCCTGCAGGTTCCCTGTCAGACCGGCCAGTTCCTGTTTGATCGTATTCGGTGACGGAACAACCGGGTCAGCGTTGCCTTCGTTTTCGGGGGCTTCCCGCAATCCCGATGCCTGCTGGGACTTTGCCAGTTTCGCAGCCTTGAGTTTCATTGACGCCTGTGCGTTTTCTCCATTGGAGAGGATGTCGAGAACTTCCCCCTCCCTGGCGGTCATGGACTTGACGGCACCAATCCCTTCGCGACGGTTCAGGGGTTCTCCATGGACATAGCTCTTCATCTGGGCAGTAGTATCTTTTCGACCGGGCAACGCCCCGTTTTCCCGGACGACATCTTTCAGTACAGACTCTTCGGCGGCCGTGAGCGCGCCCTTCTTCGGCAGATCGACGGGCTGCGCCGTTTCCATGCCAGCTTCTTTGATGAACGTCCTTTCCTGAAGTGTCTTCAGGACCTGGTCTCTCGGCACCGACGCATTCTCCCCGATCTTTTTTGTCTGTCCCTCGGTGGCGGATTGCGCAGCCTGTCCTGCGGTGGCAGCGGCCTTCCCCTTTATGCGAAACGCCTGTTTTTCCGGCGCGCCGGTCGTTGCTGATTCCCTCTTCAGCAATTCCTGCGGGCGGGTCGCCGCTGCGCCGGTCACTCCGATGAATGCTTTCTCCTGCATCGACTTCAGGATCTGGCCTGCCGGCGCCATCGTGTTTTCCCGTGTCAGGTCTTTCTCCAAGTCCGCCGTTGACTGCCGGATCGGTTTTGCCGAGGCAACCGACCGTTCCTTCATCGGAAACACATTCCCGTCAAGCCGGATTCCCCCGGCAGACGTGAACGCTTCCTCCTTCGCCGACTCGACGGTTCGCAGCGCTACAGTCCCGGTTTTCTTTCCGACTGTCGTTTCCCCGGTGTTGCTCATATGCGGGTCTGCAGTCGTTGCCCTCGTCGGATCCGTCACGCCTGCCTGTACACCCGCAACGGACTGTCCGACCTGCTTTCCGCTAGAAACCGTGTGCGCCCTCACCGGGAGCAGAATTGCTTCGTCTGTTTTCTGACCGAGTTTTTTCGCTTTCGCGGATGCCTCTTTCTTCACAGATTCCTCTACACCGGTCGGGGTGTCCATCCTTTTGGACCGAAGAACCTCGGCAAAGGAAACGGTCAGCGTACCGGCCGCGGCGGAGGCATCGTTGTTTTCTCCCCGATCCTGATGTTTTCTGCCGGGAGTCGTACTTCTCATCCCGGGCATTTCCGGGGAAGCAACGGGATCAAATTGAATCTGCAGACCGGGAGAATCCATGCTCACTCCTCGAAGGGTTTTGACAAAGACGTGGAGCAACGCCTGTGCCATAAGAAATGGGTGGAGGGTGGAGGGTGGCGGGTGGAGGGTGGCGGCGGAACGTGAAGGCATTGATCTTATTGCGTATCTTCGCTGCTGGTGCGCCCGGTCCATATGTCTTCCCGCACGATGATGACCGGGATAGATGAGAGAAACGTAACCGCGTTCGGGCAAATATTTCCTGCCGCGGCCCATGTGACATGAAAAAATATGCCTGCTTGCAGGCGAGAGAAACAGGGTCAGAACTCAGGATTCCGGAAGCGGGATTCAAGGAAAACGTGGCAGGTGGCAGGTGAGCGGCAACAGGTGTCCGGTATCAGAAAAACAGCGGCAAGAAGATGCAAGACCGGCAAACCAAGAAATCGCCGGACAATGCCAAAAAAAAGACCGGCGGAATCTCCACCGATCCTTTTTTGAGTTGTTTTCACTCGGCCCGCGGCCCTCAACCCCCGACCCCTTCTTTCTGCGCTACTGTTTTGCCTGATCCGCGCCGGCCCTGGGTGCTCCCGTGATCTCTTTGGCAATCTCGGCGGCCCGCTGCGGGTCGATCTGGCCCCAGACCGCGCCGGCTTTCTTGCTCTTCATGTTCATGATGATCCCGGCGGCAAGTTTCTTGTCCATCTTTTCCAGCATGGTCCCCGCCTGAGCCGGAGTGGTTGCCTCAAACACCGTGGCAAGATCCTTGAGCCGCTTGTCCTCGACGGACTTCACGGAATCCAGCATGCCGGACAGTTTGTCCTCGAGGCCTTTCAGCGTATCGATCTTGGCGATGATCTCGCTTTTCAAACCCTGCAGCTTCTTCTCTTCCTCGCGGATGGCATTTTCGCGTCCGTCGAGCTGCTTCTCCCGTTCGGCAAGCGACGCGGCGAGTTTTCTCTCTTTTGCCATGGCATCCTCAGCCACCTCGCGGGCCGGGACCGTATCCGGGGCTTTCTGCGAGACATTGGCAATGGCGTGATCGAGCTCGAAGAAGGTGGCCTCCGGCATGACCTTCTGCAGAAGGCCGGCGGCCGCCCCGATCTTGATAACGATCAACAAGACCACGAGGATTTCACAGATTATGATCAGTCTTCTCATCACCGCACCTCTTCAGAAAACGATTGATTCCCTGTTCGTTCAGTTCCACCGATTCCTTGTGATTCCACTCTTTCTGGAAGTTTTCCAGCTTCTTCTGCCTGAGAATCTCCATGATCTTGCGCCGCTTCACCGCCTCGACAAGCTCTTCTCTCTTCTCTTCGAGTGCCTTCTCCCGGTTCGCAATGAGGACGACCTGCGCGACTTCCTGTTCCCGCAAGCGTTTGACATACTCGAAGTAGAGGCTGATCTCCGTTGCCGTAAGCGTTCCCGCCTGTTTTTGCATCAATTCGGCCAGGAGTGCCGCCTTCTTCGCCCGGAGCGAATGGAGCTTCTCTTTTTCCCTCTCCAGATCCCGCACTTGTTCGGAAAATTCCTGCATGACCTGCTCTTCCAGGATCTTGCGGTAATTCAGGATCTGCTCGAAACGGAATCGGAACATTTCTATCCTGTCGCGTTACTCGAAAAGCGCCAGCAACTGCCGCCGGCTCTCCTCGAAGCTGACACTGTCGTTCATGTCCTGCCTGAGATAGGCATGGACCCGGCCGATCATCCGGATCGCATAATCGATCTCCGTGTTGCTTCCCGCCACGTAGGCGCCGATGTTGATGAGGTCTTCAGCTTTCCTGTAGGTGGCAATGATGTTCAAAAGATCGTTCGCCTTCTTGCGCTGCTCCCCGTCGACGATGTCGATCATCACGCGGCTCACACTTTCAAGAACGTCCACGGCGGGGTAGTGGTTCTTCGCCGCGATGGCCCGGGAAAGCGCGATGTGCCCGTCCAGGATGGAGCGCGCCGCATCGGCGATGGGCTCGTTGAAATCGTCGCCCTCGACGAGCACTGTGTAGAGCCCCGTGATGCTGCCTTTTCCCTCGACGGGTCCCGTTCGTTCCAGCAGCTTCGGCAGAAGGCTGAACACGGAGGGGGTATACCCCTTCGTCGCAGGCGGCTCGCCGACGGACAGCCCCACCTCGCGCTGTGCCATGGCATAGCGGGTGAGCGAGTCCACCATGAGCAGAACGTCCTTTCCCTGATCCCGGAAATATTCCGCCACGGACGTCGCCGCGTAGGCCGCCCGCATGCGAATCAGCGGGTGGCGATCGGAGGTGGCCACGATGACAACGGATCGCTTCAGGCCCTCGGGGCCGAGGTTCTTCTCGACGAATTCGCGTACCTCGCGCCCGCGCTCGCCGATGAGTCCGATGACGTTCACATCGGCCTTCGTGTACCGTGCGATCATCCCCATGAGAATGCTCTTCCCCACACCGGAACCCGAAAAAATGCCCATCTTCTGGCCTTTGCCGCAGGACAGCAGGCCGTTGAGAGCCCGGATTCCCAGATCCATGGGCTTCTCGATGCGGCCTCTCTTCAAGGGATTGATGGGTTCCGCGTAGAGAGGATAATCATCCTCCAGATCGACAGGCCCTTTGCCGTCGATCGGGTTGCCCAGGCCGTCAATGACACGGCCGAGAAGCTTCTTCCCTACCTGAATCGATGCCTTGCGCCCGAGGGAAACGATCTTACTGCCGGGCCCGACGCCGTGGAGGTTCTCCAGCGGCATCAGGAGAACCTTGCCTTTCCGAAAGCCAACCACCTCAGCCCGAAGCGGACGGGAAGTCCCACCGTTCACAAAGATGCTGCACATCTCGCCCACGGAGGTCGCCGGACCGTGCCCCTCGACCATCAGGCCGATGATCTCGCTCACCGACCCGTTCACCTTGATCGGGTTGAGCTGATCGAGAATACGGTTGTAGCGGTTAAAATCCAGGGTCATGGGGGTCTTTCTCGTCTCTCCAGTCTATCGGTCTGTTCAGCCATACAGAAGGGCTGAGGACGACAATCCGAGGTGACAGGTTACAGATGTCAGGTGACAGGAAATACCTGATACCTTCGCCGTCTCCGTCAGGCTTTCTGCGTGACTGCCAGGAAGGCCTTCAGGATCTCCTCGAGCTGCTGTTCGATGGTCGCGTCGACCTCGCCGAATGCGGTTTCGACGACTGCGCCTCCCGGACCGATGGCTTCGTCGGCCTCGAGTGTCATCGACCGGACGCCTTCGAAACCGGAAATGAGGGTCGGGGTCAGTTTTGACATCCGCTCATGATCTCGCGGATTGAGGCGGATCTTGATGCGGTCGCGGTCCAGCACGCTTTTGACGGCCTCCCGGAGCACACTGAGGACCGCATCGCGATCCGTCGTCACCTCCTGGTGGATGACCTTCCTGGCCACGGCGATCACAAGATTGAGGACCCTCGCCTCTCCCCGCTCCAGGATGCTCTTGCGGATGTTTTCCGTTTCGTGGGTCAGCTTTCTCAACGCCTCCGCCGAAGACGCCAGTTCCTTCTCGCGCTTCTCGGTTCCCATGCGGAAACCCTCTGCAAGCCCGCGCTCGTAGGCATGCTTTACGGCAATCTCGATCTTCTTTTCCGACTCGATGAGAATCTCCTCGACCCGGGATCGCCTCGGAACAGGTGTCTGGGAGAGGTTTTCGAATCCATAATCGGCGGGCACGAAGCGCGCCCTTTCCGTTGAGGGACCGTCGACCACTTTGATGTGCTTCGATTTGATGACCCGGTTAGACGAACTCATCGCCCTCCTCGCGTGTCAGCTGGATCCGGCCTTCGGCCTCAAGCCGCTTGCAGACATCCAGGATGGTCCGCTGGCTGTTCTCCACATCGGAGAGCCGGATCGGCGGCATCATCTCGATGTCTTCCTTCAGCATGTCGGCGCCGCGCTTGGACATGTTCTTGAAAATCTTCTCGCGACCCTCGGCGTCGATGACCTTCAGGGCCTTGGACAAATCCTCGCTCGCCACCTCCCGGAGGATTTCCTGCATGCTGCGATCGTCGAGCTTCAGGATGTCGTCGAAGGTGAACATGAGCCCGCGGATCTCAGCGGCAAGATCGGGGTCCGTACTGTCAAGGGAAGAGATGATGGCGCCTTCGCTCGTGCGGTTCATCTGGTTGAGTATCTCCGCCATGATTTTCACACCGCCGACTTCCTTTTCGTTGGCGGCTCCGACGATGATCTCGTCTTCAAGCGTCTTGGCCACGTCTTCGATCAGCTCCATGGGCACGCTCTTCAGGCTTGCCATTCTCCGGACGATCTCGAGTTGCATCTCCGGACCGAGGGACTCCATGATCTCGGCGGCTTGCTCGGGCCTCAGGTGAGCCAGAATCAGCGCGATGGTCTGAGGGTGTTCCGCCTTTGTGAAATCCGTCAGGAGTTTCGGGTCAATATCGCGCAGCTTTTCAAAAATGGGGTTCTCGTTGAATTTTTCCTTTTCATCTTCGAGGGCCGTAAGGATACTGCCTGCCTGCTCGGGCCCCAGAGCTTTCATGACAAGGTTCTTCGCCATGTCGTCCCTTACGGACAGAATTCCTCCCTTTTCTTTCGCCAGATCGCAGAATTCTTTTGCCACAATCTGGACGTCTTTGGAGGAGATGCTCGTGATACGGCTCATGTACTTGCCGATGCGGCGGACTTCCGAAGCCCGGAGGTTTTTCATCACCTCTGCGGCCTGTTCCTCATCGAGCGAGAGCAGAAGGAGTGCTGCCTTTTCTTCGTTGTTCATAATGATTACCAGGGTAAAGGGTATCGGGGACAGGGTTCAGGGTAGAAGGTGCAGGGTCGAATTTTCTTCACCCTTTACCCTCGGCCCTCTACCCCTTTTCTATTTGATCCAATTCCGCAGGAGTTCGGCAAAGCGTTTGGCGTCCGTCGAGGCCATGTGCCGCACAATGTCCGCCTCCGTCAACTCGCGGGTCATGGACGGGGCTCCCAGAGAGAGCGTCACACCTTCGCCTCCCCTCAGCTCGCCGGCAACGGCGGGGATCTCCCGAATTGCCACGTTTACCTCCCGTCCGCGCGCGACAAGCATACCGACGAGCGGCTTGATCACAAAGAGTGCGGCAAGGGCAATAACGGCCAGGATCACGAGATACCGGGCAAGGAACATGAAGGGCATGAGCTTGTCGAGCCAGGACTTTTCCGGCATTTCCCCGCCAAGGTCCGCCTTCTTGAAGGCCACGTTCGATACCACAACCTGGTCTCCCCGCCGGGTATCGAAACCCGCGGACTTCTTGACCAGGTCCTCCAGGGCCGTCAGTTCCTTCTCGGGGCGAGGCTGGTATTCCTCGACACCCTTGTCGCTCTTCACGTAGTTGCCGTCGACAAGGACGGCGATGGAGAGTTTCTTCACGTCACCGACGGGCATGATCGTTTTGTTCACCGTACGGCTGATCTCGTAGTTGATCGTCTCGTCGTTCTTCTCGCGGTTCGACCCCGACGGTCGTGGAGTAGCCGCCGTCGCCTGACGGGCCGTCGTCGTGACGGAGCTCTCTCCCGCTCCGCCGGAGGTGGCGCCCGATTTCTCCTGCGAGCGCTGCACGCTGCGGATGGCAGGCTCTTCGGAATCGTACTTCTCTTCCGTTTTCTCCAAGACCCGGAAGTCCAGATCCGCCGAAATCCGCACGACGGCCTTCCCGTCGCCGACAACCTTTTCCAGCATGGAGGTGATGCGGTTGGTGAGTTCCTTCTCGACGTTCTTCTTGTACTCGATCTGAGAGTTCGACATCTGGGCCAGTTCCCCGCCCTCGGTCACCTTCGAGAGGACCTTCCCGCTCGAGTCGACAATCATGACGTCGCGGGGGCTCATTCCTTCAATGGAGCTCGATACGAGGTGCGCGATGCCCTGGATCTGCTGTTCGTTCAGATTTCGCCCGGATTTGAGCTTCACGATGACGGAGGCCGTCGACTTTTTCTGGTCCTCGGAGAAAAGCGATTTTTTCGGGATGGCCAGGTGGACGCGGGTCTGCTGGATCTCGTCGAGGCTGTTGATTGTCCGGGTGAGTTCCCCCTGGAGCGCCCGCTGATAATTGAGCTGCTGGACGAATTCGGTCACACCCAGATTCTTCGTGTCGAAGATCTCGAATCCGACGCCTCCGCCCTTGGGAAGTCCCGCAGCGGCCAGTTCCAGCCGAAGCTCCGACACTTTCTCCGAAGGCACCGAGATCATGTCGCCGGAAGGGGAAAGCTGGTAGGGGATCTTTTTTTCCTGGAGCCGCGCCGTGATCTGACCGGCATCCTCGCTGGAGAGGTTCGTATAGAGAACCTTGTACTCCGGCTGGTTGATGAACACGACGGCAAGCGCGATACTCAGCAGCGTAACACCGGCCGCCGCAAGAATGGTGAGTTTGCGGGGCGCGGGAAGAGATTGAAACCCCTTCCACATCTGCGAGAAAAGTTGACCCATCGATTTCCTCTCCCTCTTCCTTCAGAAAAATGTCAGCACCCGTCAGGGCAGCACCGCCGTCAGACCTGCATCCTCATGACTTCCTGGTAGGCTTCCAGGATTTTGTTCCGGACCTGCATCATGGTTCGGAACGAAATGTCGGCTTTCTCCAAGGCGATCATGGCCTCGTGAATGCTGCCTGACTGACCGAGCTGGACCCGGTTGATGGCTTTGTCGGCATTGTTTTGAAGCTGCGAGATCTCGGTGACAGCCTGTTGCAGCATGTCCCCAAACGCGCCCTGGGGTTTGCCGGAATCTTTTCCGACGGGCTTAATGGCCTGGGGGGAAAGTGTGGAAATATCGTTTCGCGTCGTGATCTTGTTCATGTCCTGTGCTCCTTCACCGGTCGGCAGGTTCACACCGATCCGCCGCCCGTTCAATCCCCGTTACTTGCCGATATCGAGGGCCTTGAGGGTCATGCTCTTTGTCGCATCGAGGGCCGTGACACAGGCCTCGTAAGCCCGGTTCACCGTGATCATGTCGGCCATCTCCGACACCACGTTCACATTGGGGTAGGTCACGTACCCCCTCTCGTCGGCATTGGGGTGCGTGGGGTCGTGGACCTGCTTCAGGCCTTCGCCATCCTCGATGATCTCCTGCACCTTCACCTGGGAGAGGGCGTCCTTCATGGCGGCGCCGAACTTGCTGTTCACGGGCTCCGCCGTCAGAACGACTACCTTTCTCTTGTAGGGTCCCCCTTCCGGTGTCTGGATCGTGCTTGCGTTGGCAAGGTTGCTGACGATGACGTCCATCTTTGTTCTCTGGGCCGAAAGCCCCGACGCACTGATGTCAAATGATGTAATGAAGTCCATTATCTAGTCTCCCGGAGGACGTTCTGAATCCCCCTGAATTTGCGCGCCAGCATTTCGACGGCGGCGTTGTGCATCAAGTGGTTTTCGGCGATGGACACCATTTCACGGTCCATGTTCACCTTATCGCCCGTCGTGACCACCGAGAGGCTCCCTCCCTGAGCTCCGGCGGGCAAATGTTTCCCATTTGTCCGGGCCAGGCGCATGCCTTTGCCCTGCATCGAGGCCATCAGGTTCCGGAAATCAACGTCCTTCGGCTCATATCCCGGGGTGTCGATATTGGATATGTTCGATGACAGGATCTCGTGCCTCTGTGAGCGTGCGCCGACAATGTCGGAAAGCATGCCGATCGTTTTGCTGAACAGTGCCTTCATGCTGTCAGGTCTCCGTGCAGATCATTCATGTCAATATGTTTGCAAGGCATGTGCCAACGGAAGAGGTCGAGGGTCGAGGACTGCGGGCGGCAAAAATGAGAGCTCTTTTGCAGGTGACATCGAGGAGTCAGGTTGTTTGTCATTCGGCGATTTGCTCGAGCTTGTACTCGTTGAGCTTGTTGCGCATGGTCCGCACGCTGATTCCCAGCATCTCGGAGGCCCTGGTCTTGTTGCCCTTGACCTTTTTCAGGGTGTTGAAGATGAGACTCTTCTCCATATCCCTGAGCGTAACCGCCTCGCCTGTTACGGCCGGCGGCGCGTTGCCTTCGACAGGCGCCCCATTACCCGTGGCGGTTTCCCGGCCGTCTAGCGCAATATGATGCGGACGAAGCGCATCGGAGGAGCAGACCAGAATGGCACGCTCGATCACGTTCTCAAGCTCCCGGACGTTGCCGGGCCAGGAGTAGGCAGTCAGCGCAGCAATGGTCTCCCCGGGCAGAGCGGGTTTTCGTTTGCCGTTCTGGCCGGCGTATTTCGCAAGGAAATGATCTGCCAAGATCGGGATATCGCCAGTGCGCTCCCTGAGCGGTGGGACTCGGACAGGAATGACGTTGAGACGGTAATAGAGGTCTTCCCGGAATTTCTTCTCCCGGATAAATTCTTTCAGATCTGCGTTGGTCGTGGCCACGATCCGCACGTCGACGGGGATGGGATCCTTCCCGCCCAAGCGGTCGATCTCCGATTCCTGGATTACCCGGAGCAGCTTGGCCTGGAGCGGCATATCCATCTCGCTGACTTCGTCGAGCAGGAGTGTTCCCCGATCGGCCAGCTCGAATCTGCCGAGCCGGCGCTGCGATGCACCGGTAAAGGCACCTTTCTCGTAGCCGAACATCTCGCTTTCCAGGAGGGTATGGGGAATCGCCGCACAGTTGACGGCAACGAATGGCTGGTTTCGCCGGGGGCTGTGATGGTGAATGTACCGGGCGATCAGTTCCTTGCCCGTTCCGCTTTCCCCCCCGATGAGGACGCTGGAGCGGCTCTTGGCGATGTTCTTCAGGAACTCGAGGAGCTCCATCATTTTCGCGTCAACCGTCACGATGCGGCGCTGGGCAGACCGGGACACCTCGGTCGCTGCCTGGCCTCGCTCCTGGAAGGATTCCTGGTCCTTCCCCCTTTCCAAGGCGCCTTTCACCACCAGCTCCAGGTCATCGAGCGAAAACGGCTTCATGATGAAATCCGTGGCACCCTGCTTCATGGCGTCGACGGCAGTGTTGACGGTGCCGTAGGCCGTGATGACGATGACCGGCGTTTCCGGGCAGCGGCCCTTCACCTCTTTGAGCAGATCAAGCCCCCCCATCTTGGGCATGCGGATGTCGGTGATGACCATCTCGTAGGCCCCCTTCCGGAACTTGCCGAGGGCGTCGACCCCGTCAGTGGCTGCTTCTACGTCATAGCCGCAGCTCATGAGACAGTCTGCGAGAGACGTTCGCATGTACGGGTCATCGTCGACGACGAGTATGGGCTTCAGTTTCGAATGGGTTTCCGTCATGGAGGCTACACTCTTCCCTTCCCGACTTCATGATGATGGAGCAGCGGCAGCAGTACCGTAAATACGCTTCCGCCTCTTTCGCCCCTCTCGACATCGACCGTCCCGCTGTGCAGATCAATGATGTTGTGCACAATGGTCAGTCCCAGGCCGCTTCCGCCTTCCCGCGTGCTGAAGAAGAGATCAAAAATCCGCTTTCGATCCTCCTCCCGGATGCCGGGACCCGTATCGGCAAAACGGATTTCGATGGTCCGCTCCACGCCCGGCTTCAGGGCAGGCTCACGATGCACGCGGGTCTCGATGGTCAGTTCCCCGCCCCCTTTCATGGCCTGCACGGCATTGAGGATGATATTGAGAAACACCTGCTTCAGCAGCTCGCCGTCGGCCCGCACGAGCGGGTCTCCGCCGGCCAAGCGAACATCCAGGTGGATTCCTTCCTTGTCGAGGATCTCGGCGCAGAACCGGAATATCTCCTGAAGGGTATCGTAGATCCGCAGATCCCGGAAGATGGGCTCCGGCTTTCGGGTGAACAGCAGGAGGTTGGCGATCTTGTTATCCACGTTGCGGACAGAATGAACGATTCGAGCAGCCCGGTCCCGGCTTTTCCCATCTGTGAGACCTTTGAGGAGAAGCGATGCCGACAGAGCGATGCTCCCCAGGGGATTGCGGACCTCGTGAGCAATGTTTGCCGCCATCTCCCCCATAGCGGCAAACTTTTCGGTACGGTTGGCCATCTCCTCGAGCTTCTCGACACGCGTCACGTCGAGAAGGATATGGACGGTGCCCGTGCGACGTCCTTCCTTCGTCTTCACGGGGGACGTGAGAATTTCGAGAATCCGGTCCCCGAGGCGTATCGTGCGCTTGCCGTGCAGCTTCCGGGATGCCGTGCGATCGGAGCAGACCCTGTCCACTTCCTCCGAACCGCTGAAGAGATCGGCGATGTCCTTCGTCGCGACATCGGGACCCATCCTGGTGAAGTTTCCGGCACAACCGTTCATCAACGTGATGCGGCCCGCGAGATCCGTCACGACGACTCCCGTCGTGAGGCTTTCCAGGATGGTTTCCAGATGGTTCCGGACCTCCTCCTTCTCGGCAAGGATGCGTTCGAGGTGCCGGTTTTTCTGCTCGAGTTCGCGATTCAGGTTCTCGAACTTGAGTTCCAGATTCGAAAACGCATTCTGGAGCTTCAGGGTGGATGTATTGAAGCTCTCAAAGGATTCCTGCAGAACCTTGATGTCGCCGGCCGGCGGTTTTCCCGAACGATCCGGTTTCCGTGCCCTTTCCTTCAGCATGTTCCTTATTTCTTCGAGAGGTATTTCCGGTATTTCTCCGTCCATGCGGCATCGGAGAGGGTATAGTCGATCGTCTTGTTCCAGAAGTCGTCCCCTGTCCGGACTTTCAGCTCCGAGAAAACCCGGTTGGCCTCGGGGAGATTGTTCATCTCCACGTATCCTTTTCCGAGATTGTAGAGGGTCCAGGGGTTCTGCGCACCACTCTTGGCGGACTCGACGGCCTGTTTGTAGGCTGTCACGGCCTCTGGGTATTTCCGCGTCCCCAGATAGCAGTCACCGACACCGGCCAGTGAATCCTGGAGAACCTGGCTATTGCCTGTATTCTCCTTCTCGGACTGCCGGATGGCAAGCTGAAACTGCTGGAGCGCTGACGGGCAGGCATCGCTGAAGCGAAGGGCCATGCCGTAGTTGCGGTGCAGTAGGGCTGTGTCGCCCATGCCCTCGGCGGCAACGTCGATATAAGAGGCCGCGGCCTTCTGGTAGAGGCCTTTCTTGAGATAGAGATCGCCCTGGATCCGGCGCAGGGCCGTGCGGTCATCCCGGCCCAGCGATGCCGCTTCCTTCGAAAGCTCCGTGACGATCCGCTCCGCCTCGTCATAATGCCGCTCGCGCACGTTCACGTCAGCCATCATCACGAGCAGCGAGTTGCGATGCCTGCCGTCTTTCTCAACGAGGATCAGATGATCCGCCACGCGTCGCGCGTCACGGTACAGACCGATACGTCGAAGGCTGTCGGTGATCCGGAAACCCGTGCCGAAGTCAACGGTCTTGACCCAGGCGCCTTCGTAGGCCCTGAAGTAGGTGTCTGCCACGCGGAGATAATCGCCATTCCGGTAGTCCTCGTCGACGAGGTGTTCCGTGATCGCTTTCAGCTGCGCCAGCCCTGCGTCCTTGCATTTTCCGTTGGGAAAACGCTTGAGCTGGACGATGCTCGCCTGGAAGGCATCCTGGAAGCGCTTTCCCTGATAGAGGGCATGGGCCTTCTGGAAGAGGATTCGTTCGGCCATCTCCTGGCTCGGAAGATTCTTCGAGAGGACCGTGTCATAGGTCGCTACGGGGTCCTTGTAATACTGGACGCCGGCCATGTACGCGGGGAGCTTGAGCTTCGGGTTCTTCACTCCGATATTGGCCATGATGATGCTGCTTTCCGTCGCTTCCTTGGTGTCGGGGTATCTCTCGATAACGGCGCTGAACGCCTTGAGAGCCGGCTCGTACTGCTGCATTTCCGTGAGCGATCGCGCGATCAGGTAGGACATTTCCTTCCGGAAGGGATCATCGGGATAGATGTTGATGTAGTAGGAAAAGGTGCCGACGACATGGTCGTAGGATCCCTGGCGGAAGAAATGAAACCCCAGGCTGATCAGGATCTCGCGGGGAATGTCCCGGTAGTCGGGCCAGCGCTTGAGGGCTTCCTGGAATGCATCGTCGGACTTCTTCGTGTCCTGCATCTGGCTGTGACACTCGGCGATCCAGAAGAAGGAGGATTTTGAGCGGGGATTGCCGGCAAACTGGTCGATGTAGGATCTGAACTTGTCCACGGCCTTGCTGTACTGCCCCTTGCGATACAGGGCCACCGCCTCGGCATAGAGAGCCTCGTCCTCGGGAACGTTAGGGTTCCTGCCGTCCGTCGATTCCTTGGTCTTGTCGAAGGGCTGAAACTTGAACGGCTCGGGCTGCGGAAGACCTTCCGTCGCCGAGTCGCCCGACGAGGCTGCCGCCGTCTTTTCCGCGAAGGCATGGAGCGGGGTCTTTTTCTTTTGCACCGGCTTTTCCGGCGTGGTCGATACGATCCTGATTTGCGGGTGCGAAGGCTTGTCGGCCCGGATCGCAGCCGCCGGAGGTTCCGGCGCCGGGGATGCTTTCGTGGCCGTCGCTCCGTTTTTTCCTCCGGAAGAATCCTGCTGCAGATCCGCCGACGCGATGTTCCGGACGGCAAAGAAACGGATGTCTTTCTTCTTCTCCAGTTTCGATCCTTCCCGTTCCGCTTCACCGGCTCCGGCGTACCGGCCGACGAAGACACGCCAGCGCCCGTCTTTTCCCTCGGGCTTTGCGGAAAAGGCGTCGTGTCCCTTATTTTTCAGGATACGAACCTGCTCGGCGGCCTTCTCGCCGCTGGAATACGATCCCACATGGAGGCTGTATGCGTCACCGGGTTTCCCTGCAGCGTGCATCGAGGAGACAAGGAAAAAGACCAGGGTGGCGGTCATAAAGGCAATGAGGTATTTCTTCATGGTCCATTCTCAGTGCGAAAAATTGGGAACTCCGACGGACACACGTCCGCCGAACGATAAAGAAAGCAAGTGATATGCCATGGGAAGGAGGGGTGGGGGGTGGAAGGTGGGGGGTGGAGTATTGGGAATCCTGCTTGGCGCCATTCTCTGGGCGATAGCGTGCCCCAAAATGGCCCGGCAGAAAGAAGGGATCCGGGGCAAGAAGGGGTCATTTTTCTGATCCCTTGCGTTGCCCCGTCGAACGCGCTCGTGAAAACTTTAGCTGCCTGTCAAAATAATGACACAAAAGATGGGGTCGCGGGCTCTGGGAAAAGAAGAAACAAAAGAAAAGGGTAACCGGTGCAGGGTGCGAAGAATACGGATTTCGGTTTCTTGCCCTCAACCCTCGACCCGCCACCCTCAGCCCTGTATTAAAGATAGACGAAATCAGCTGATGTTGAAGCGCTTCAGTTTCTCGACGAACGTCGTCCGGTTCAGGTTGAGCAGCTTTGCGGCGCGGTTCTTCACCCCGCTCATCTTCTCCAGGGCCTTGAGCAGGAGATCCTTCTCAAACTGGTCGACGATCTCGTTGTACTCGATACCGCTCTCCGGAATGTCGACAACGCCGGACACCTCAACGTCGCCCGTGCCCTTTCCGACACTGAGGATTTTGGGCGGGAGGTCGTCCACCTTGATCTTCCCCTCTTCCTTCATGACGACGAGCATCTCAATGAGATTCTCCAGCTCGCGGACATTCCCCGGCCATGCGTAGCGCATGATGTAGTTCATCGCCTCCGGGGTGAGTTCTTTCACGTGGCGCTTCTTGAGCTTGTTGAATTTCTGCAGGAAGTGGTTGACCAGGACGGGGATATCCATTTTCCGTTCCCGTAGCGGGGGAAGATAGATAGGAATGACGTTGATGCGGTAGTAAAGGTCTTCCCGGAACCGCTTCTCCTGGACGGCCTTGTCGAGATCCTGGTTCGTGGCGCAGATGATCCGCACATCGGCGTTGATCGTTTTGACTCCCCCGATGCGCTCGAACTGCTTTTCCTGGATGGCGCGAAGGACCTTCACCTGGAGCGCCGGGCTCATATCGCCGATCTCGTCGAGGAAGATGGTCCCGCTCTGGGCAAGCTCGAAACGGCCCACGCGGCTCTTGATGGCGCCGGTAAAGGCACCCTTCTCGTGACCGAACAGTTCGCTTTCGAGGAGTTCCTCCGGGATGGCCCCGCAGTTGACCGGTACCAGCGGAAAGCTGCGACGGTCGCTGTTGAAATGGATGGCCCTCGCCACGAGCTCCTTTCCCGTCCCGCTCTCGCCGTAGATAACGACGGTGCTGTCCGAGGCGGCCACCTTCTCGATGTTGTCGAAGACCCTGCGCATGTTGTCGCTGAACCCGATGATCTTGCCGAAGTCGTATTTCTTCTTCAGCTGATCCTTCAGCGTGAGGTTCTCATCCCTAAGCTTAGCGTAAGACAGGGCGCGCTCGATGGTGAGCTTGACGATTTCGTCCTTGAGAGGCTTGGTGATGTAGTCGAAGGCACCGAGTTTCATGGCCTCAACGGCCGAGTTGACCGTTCCGTAGCCCGTGATCATGATGACGATGCTTTCGGGATTGACCTCCTTGACGAATTTCAGGAGGTGGAGGCCGTCGACATGAGGCATCTTGAGGTCCGTGATGACGAGGTCGTACTTGTCATCGATAAACACATCCATGGCCTGCCGGCCGTCGCCGACGCCCTTGACTTCGTACCCGTGACCTTTCAACAACTCCGACAGGTTGTCCCGGCTCAGCTCGTTGTCCTCGGCAATGAGGATTCGGATATGCTTCGCGCTCTTCTTGCTTTTGCTTTCTGCCATGGTTGATCGTCTCGCCACTCCTGCGGAGTCGAACTTCCCTAGTGCCGGTTATCCATCCCGGGACCCTCCCGTGGGGCTGCATTGCGGTTTCGGGCGGCGGTGTGGACCCCGTGCAGGGCCGGGCCGGATGAATCGCTCGAACGTCAAGCAACTCGGGATGTTAACAAAATTCCGCCATTAGTCAACTATAAAAATTAAAAAGGGATAGTCCCGACGGAACTGCTAAAGTTTTCACACCGGATTCCGATCTGAATAATGACAACCAGGTGAGACACGGGACGATGACGATATCTGCTTATCAAATCGACAATATCCTTAAAGCGTACAGCCGGCAAAGCAAGATCAACTTGAGATCCGCACCGGCCCAGGATGTCCTGAAGGCGGGCCCGAGGTACGCCGACGTGGTCTCACTTTCGTCCGAGCCAAGCAAGCAGGAGGTTTTTGATAAGATCTCCTACAGCCTGATGGATGTCATCCTGAAAGGAAATAAATCCATATAGTTACCTTCGCGATTCGCTGAGCGGGGGACCGTTCCGACGGGGCCCGAGAGCCCCTCATCACATGTTTCCGGTTCGCTTCACGCAAGACCGCATGTGACCGGCCTTCGCCTTGACCCAGGCCGCTGCCATACCCCTGCCATCGGCGCGCGCGAGGTGGCCATGACTCATTGTGAGGCTATCTGAATGATTGGTATGGAGACTGCCAGGAGAGAATTCGGAACTGTTCCCCGACAGACTCCCGACAAGGGGAATATCCTTGTCGTCGACGACGACCCCGTCGTCCGCACTCTGATTATCGAGGCGTTGAGACAGACGGGGGACTATATTGCCTCCGAAGCTGCCGACGGAAAGGAAGCTCTCGAGGCCCTTCGATCCGATTTCTACGACCTGGTCATCAGCGACGTCCACATGCCGGGTATGAACGGCATGGATCTTCTGGATCGAATCCGGAAAATCAACCCGGCCATCTTCGTCATCATGATTACCGGATACCCTACCGTCGGCCTGTCCGTCTCCGCCATGAAGACGGGTGCCGTCGATTTTCTCTCGAAGCCCTTCCAGATTGACGAACTTCTCTACAAGGTGAACATCTACCTGCGGGAAAAGACGCTGCTGTCGGCCGACGACCTCCTGCGCAAGGTGGAAAATGAAAAGATGCGCGACAAGGCCCGGCATGTCTCCGCCGAAGGGTTCATTTACGACTTCATCGATCGGCATGGGATCAGCAACGACAACATTTTTCGCGTCATCGCTGATCTGGCGCTCAAGGTCTCGAACGCAGAACACTGTACAATCCTTCTCCATGACAAGGAAGCCGACGAGTTCCTGCCCAAAGTGACCGTCGGCGCCGATCAGGCTATCCCCCGCCAGACCGCGCCCTGGCCGAAGAAACTGCTCCGAGAGGTCGTGAGCAAGCGGGAAGGCATTCTGCAAAACGTGTCCGATCCCAAAGACAGGGCATCCGTCCTCTGCGTTCCTCTCATGATCCGGAACAACGCCTTCGGCATTCTCGCCCTTTGGAAAAGCCGCAGCGGGGATTTCTTTACGGATCATGACCTGCACGTCATCGTCAGCCTCGCGAAGCGCGCCTCGCTGAATTTCGAGAACAAGGTCCTCTACGAGACCCTCTACATAAACCTCGCCGAAACCTTCGGAGCCCTCGTCACCTCCATCCAGGCCCGGGACCAGTACACCGAACGCCATTCGGTGAGCGTTACGCGACTTGCGGTCCGGACCGCGGAGATCATGCAGTGCTCCGCCGACGAGATCGAGTGTCTCAAGATCGCCGCCATGCTCCACGACATCGGCAAGATAGCCATCCCCGATCACATCCTTCTCAAGCCCGACGAGCTCTCGGAGGTGGAGTACGACATCATCAAGAGCCACAGCACCATCGGCAACGACATCCTGACCCCCATCGCCCTGTTCGAGCAGGAGCGGACGGTCATCCGCCATCATCACGAAAACTGGGACGGTTCGGGCTACCCCGACGGGCTTGCCGGTAAGGCGATTCCCCTTCTCTCCCGGCTGATCGCAGTGGCCGACGCCTACGACGCCATGACGACGAACCGGCCTTACCGTTTGAGCATGAGCCACCGCGAAGCCGTTTCCGAACTCCGCAGAAACAGCGGCATCCAGTTCGACCCGCGGGTGGTCGAGGCGTTCATCCGATTGTTTCACGATGGGAAAAACATTCCTTTTTCAATTCCAACGCTGGCGGGTCCTGTGAGGAAGGAATAAGGGTCAGGAGAACAAAGCTTGTCCTCGCGAAGGCGGGGAGCAGTAATCCATTCCAATCACGGTCATTCCCGCGGAGGCGGGAATCCATTTGAATCCTGGATTCCATGTTAAACTCGGAATGTCAGAAGTGAATATCCAATCCTCTTTTTGGCCTGACACGCGATTTGACATACCAGCCATTCAGTCCAGGAAGCGACGGACCCTCTCGCGCAGAATCTCCCCCTCGCACAGAAATGCAAGATGTCCGCAGTCTCCGGTCAGCACGAAGGTGTCGGCCTGCAGAAGCCCTGCAAACGTCTGCGAAGGTTCGGGGTTGACCGCAAGATCCTGCTGCGCCCAGATGATGAGCGCCCTGGCGCGGACGGCCTTCGCGGCGCCCTCCATCGACCTCCCGAAAGTCCGGGAAATGTCGTGATCCATGATGGCGTTCAGTTGAGCTGCCCAGTCGGACGCGTTGTATTTCAGGATACCCTCTTCCGCGGCGGATAGATATTGCGCAAAATTTTCCGGGGGCGTTTTCGCCGAGATGAAACGCGGTGTCCACAGGTGGAGCTGATGAATCGCCGCCAGCGCCTTCATGGCCGCGCTTTTCCCCTGTGGATTGTCCCGTGCCGCTTCGATTGCATTCAACTCGGCCTGCCAGAGCAGGAGATCATAGGAGGTGAGGCGCGGCGTTCCGACAATGGCGACGGCCTTGCCCAGAAAGTCCGGGTAGAAAACCATCCACTGGAAAGCCGCCATCCCGCCCATGGAGATTCCAATTATCCCGTAAAGACGTGGCACCTTGAGATGTCCGGTGAGAAGCAGGTGCTGGGCCTTCACCAGATCCCGGATGGAAAATCTGGGGAATGCCTGCCCCTGCTGGCGCTTGCTGTTCGAAGGTGAAGAAGACACGCCATTGCCGAAGGCGTCGACGGCAACGATGAAGTATTTCGAGCTGTCTGCCATTTTACCGGGCCCGATGAGCCCGAGATCGATCAGTTCCTGCGTGGTTCCGGCAAGCCATGTCGGGAAGAGCACCGCATTGCTTTTATCGGCATTCAGGATTCCGAAGGTGCGATAGGCCAGTCGGCAGTCCCGGATGACCTGTCCGTTCTCCAGGGAAAAATCGCCCAGATCTGCAACCCGGAGCGTATCCTGCCCCAGCGCCGCCCCGCCCCAAAGGAACAGCAGAACAATAACGAAGAAAATGTGAATCGCGCGTTTCATGGTTGGACCTCCTTCCCATGACCTCCTGCAAACAGCGTGCAACAGTTGCAATGTTTGGCATCAGCCATAATATTACGAGGAAAAGTAAGATTTCCTGTCGGCCAGTGAAGATGAGTCACGTGCTTTTGTCCCAAGATTCGTAAAATTGTCGATTTTTTTACAATTATTCACAATTCAGCAATCATTAATAATTTTCAATGTCTGCAAACAATATTCCTTACGCGGAGCACTTCATTGTAAGGTACCCTTTACACCTCCTGAATGTCATATCTGAAATTAATCAAATAAATACAAATGCTTATGATTTGGCAGCATTATTGCTATAAACACTTCAAATATGTTTTCAGTTTATCGAAGGAGAGGGCACATGAAAAAATTTTCAATCTTTACCTGTGCAGTGGCAATTATCTTTGCATCTTCAGTGTTTATCTCTTCAGCTGCTGCCTATACATTTACTGATTCGTTTGATTCGAAAATCGATTCTTTTTACTGGACAATCGCAACGACTGGGGACAGTACTGTTACTTATGACACAGTTAAAAATAGAGTGCTCATGACTCAAGGTGAAACTGGCCAAGCCAATCTTAACTTCAACTACCCCGGTTCTGTCACGGGCGATTTCATTATCCAGGTAGATTACGAGTTAGTTGACTGGAGACGCCCACCAAACGCCTTATTTAATGGTGAACGATCAGGCATTAGAACGAATTTCGGTGCGGTTGAGAGACTGAGTGATATTGATTTTGGAGGAGAATCTTATCTCACGGATTTTAATAGTTATATTACATATAAAGGGTCCGGCGATAAAACGGGAACTCTCAGGTTTGTCAGATCCGGGTCCATTCTAACCGGATACTACAAATTTGGCACTAGCTGGATCCAGATAGAAGTAGATCCATATAGTGCCTCCGGCGCATTGACTCAATTGTGGCTTTCCATCTGGCCCCAGGCGATAACACCTGGCGTGCAGGTAGCATTTGATAATTTTGAACTGATGTCTGACACTGCAATCCCCGTCCAGAGCGCCCCCGAACCCGCCACCATGCTTCTTCTCGGCTTCGGCCTTGCCGGCCTGGCAGGGGTGAGGAGATTCAGAAAGTAAATTTCTTTCGTACAGAGAATACACAAAAGGCAGGGCCGACGGGTTCTGCCTTTTCTTTCACTTCTTCCCTTCGTCCTTTTGCCCTTCGCCTTTATCCTTTTTCCTTTATCCTCGTTCCTCGGTCCTTTTACCTGATTCAATGCGCCTCGTCCCAGTTTCTCCCCGCGGCGATTTCAACTTTGAGCGGCACACGCAGCTTCATGACCCCTTCCATCTCGCGCTTCACGAGAGCCATGACATCGTTCTTCTCGGCCTCGGGAACCTCGAAGACCAGCTCGTCGTGGACCTGCATGATCATGCTTGCCTTCGAATGGCTCTTCCGAAGAAGGTTGTGCAGGTTGATCATGGCGATCTTGATGAGATCAGCCGCCGTGCCCTGGATGGGCGTGTTGGTGGCCGTGCGTTCGGCATACTGGCGGATCGCCGCGTTGGAGCTTGTGATCTCGGGAATGTAGCGCCGCCGGTTCAGAAGCGTGCAGACATACTTGTCCCGGCGGGCGTCCTCGAGAATCCCATCGAGGAATTTGCGGACACCCCGATAGCGATCGAAATAGTTGTCGATGTACTCCTTTGCCTCGGCCTGGCCGATCCCCAGCTCCCGGGAAAGCCCGTGGGGGCTCATTCCGTAGACGATGCCGAAGTTGATCACCTTCGCCCGCCTGCGCATGTCCTGGCTGACCATCTCGGGGAAGACGCCGAAGAGGGCCGATGCAGTGCTCGTGTGGATGTCCTCGCCAGACTCGAAGACATCGATGAGGGCCTCGTCGCCGGAGAGGTGCGCCAGGACATGAAGCTCGATCTGGGAATAATCGGCGGAGAGGATAACCGAACCCGGCGATGCGATGAAGGCCTGGCGGATGCGCCTTCCCTCGGGCGTGCGGATGGGAATGTTCTGGAGATTGGGGTTGCTGCTGGAGAGCCTGCCCGTGGCCGTGACGGTCTGGTTGTAGGAAGTGTGGATACGTCCCGTCTGCGGGTGCACCATGGCGGGCAGGGCATCGATGTAGGTCGATTTGAGTTTCGCGATGCTCCGGTATGCCAGGATCTCCGCGGGAAGTTCATGCGTCAGGGCAAGGGCCGTGAGGACTTCCACATCGGTCGAGTACCCTTCCTTCGTTTTCCGTCCTTTCGAAAGCTTGAGCTTGTCGAACAGTATGGACTGGAGCTGCTTGGGCGAATTGATGTTGAAGCGCTCACCCGCAAGGCTGTAAATCCGCTCTTCCGATTGGGACAGGTGGCTCTCGAACTGCTCCGACATTTCCTTGAGCAGCCTGAGGTCCACGAGGACGCCCCGCTGTTCCATGTCGGCCAGCACCTCCACGAGCGGCATCTCCACCTGCCCGTATAGATCCGCCAGGCCTTGCTCCCGGATTTTTTCCGTAAGGACGGGACAGAGCCCGCGCACGGCCCCGGCCCGCTGGCCGGCGTAGTCTTTCATCCGTTCCGGATCGACATCGGCAGCCGACAGGGCCCTGGCGCCGCTTCCCAGGATCTCCTTTGTGGGGATCAGCTCGTGGTCCAGGTATTCCCGGGCCGCCTCGATGATGTCGTGGTTCTTCTTCGAGGGGTTGAGAAGGTAGGAAGCCACCATGGCGTCGCAGCCCATCCCGCGAAGATGAATGCCCAGACGGGCCAGAACGATGAGCGCGTTTTTCAGGTCGTGGCCGTCCTTTCGGATCGTTACCGCCGAGAGAACTGCCGAAAGCTCCTTGAGCGCATGACCCTGCCAGGGCGTCGTCCCGGCGTTACTCTTTCCGGTCATAAGAGGCACGTAAAAGGCCTCTCCCGCCTCCAGCGACAGGGCAATGCCCACCAGCCCGGCGTACATGGGAAATTCGGATGTGAGCTCCAGGTACAGGGAGCACTCTCCCGCCTTCTCTATGCGGCGGATCAGCTCATGAAGACCTTCCACGGTTGTGATCAGTCCGTAACGCCCCTCTTCCGCCCGGTCGCGCACCTCCAGGTCCTGCAGGAGCGACGAGAACTCCAGGTCCTTGAAGAGACTCTTCAGGGCCTCCCGGTCAGGGCCGGTATAGCGGGCGCTCTCCAGCGGGAGATCGATATCGGCATCGGTCTTCACGACGGCGAGCTCCCGGGAGAGCCGCGCCTGCTCCGCATGCTCCGCGATTGCCTGCCGGAGTCGCTCATTGCGGATCTTCCCCACGTTCTGCAGCACCCCTTCGACAGAACCGTATTCCCGGATCAGCTCGAGGGCCTTCTTGGGTCCGATGCCGGGCACACCCGGAATGTTGTCCGACGTGTCGCCCATGAGACCGAGTACCTCAGCCACCTTGTCGGGCCCCACCCCGAACCGTTCCTCGACACCGGCGATGTCGTAGGTCTTATCCTTCATGGTGTCGACCATGACCACGTCGCCCGAGACGAGTTGCATGAGATCCTTGTCGCCCGAGACGACGATGACCTGGGCTCCTTCTTTTGCAAACTTCCGGGCCAGTGTGCCGATCACATCGTCTGCCTCGATGCCAGCGATTTCAAGAAGCGGGATACGGTAGGCCCGGACGAGGTTCTTGATCACGTCAATCTGGGGCCTGAGCTCGTCGGGCATGGGCTTGCGGTGGGCCTTGTACTGCTCATAGGCCTCGGAGCGGAACGTCGGCCCCTTTGCGTCAAAGACAACGGCGATATGCTCGGGCTTGCGATCGCGAAGGAGCTTCGTCAGCATGTTGTGGAATCCGTAAACGGCGTTGGTCGGGAACCCCCGCGAGTTGGTCAGCTCCCGGATGGCAAAGAAGGCCCGGTAGGCATAGTTGCTGCCGTCGATGAGAAAAATGGTGGGTTTCGTTTCTGCGGTCATCGAAGATTCCTTACTCTCCAGGGCACAGGTTCATGGACAAGATGCCTTGAGGATTGTTGCTTGCGGCTTGTGGCTTTGTTGTCACAGTTCGAAGGTGGCGTTGATCTTGAACGTCCTCACCGCACGCATGGTGAGGATGTCGGTGATGCCCGTCTTTTGCCGAATCTCAGCGAGGGCCTTTTCGAGCGCTTCCTCGTCCGGCGCGATGAGGGTGAACCAGATGTTGTATTCGTCTTTTCTGCGGTAGTTGTGGGTCACTCCGCGGAAGCCGTTCACGACCTCCACGAAGGACCGGACGTTTTCCTCCGGCACCCGGGCGGCGCACAGCGTGCTCCTGTAGCCGAGCTTGCGGGAGTCGAAGACGGCACCGATCCGCCGGATGATACCGTCCTCCTTGAGGCACCTCACCCGCGCCAGGACCTCGTCGCCCGGAATCCCCAGCTCCGCGCCCACGGCATCGAAGGGTTCCTCGACAATCGGGAAACGCTTCTGGAGAATATTCAGAATTTTTTTGTCGACACTGTCCATAAAACCTCGTCTCTGCCTCTACCCTCCACCCGCTACCCTGTTTTTTCTATCACGTTTTCCCCGGTTCGGAAAGGAAGGAGAAGGGTCCCGCTGGTTCAGTAATTGCATTATATCCTTCAGCACTTTCATGATCATGGGGTATACCGGTGAACGATCCGTCCAAAGCAAAGCAGGAACTCATCGAAGAGATTGCTTCCCTGAAACAGAAAATCATGGAACTGGAACAATCCGGTTCGATGCAGGCGCAGGAAGATTCTTCGTATGGAAGACTGATCAACAATCTCCAGATCGGTGTGTACATCGTCCAGGATGGCAGGCTCGTGTTTGCCAATCAGTACTGCGCAAACTATTCGGGCTATGCGATGGACGAACTGATCGATCATGAGATCCTCGGTTACGTCCACGCCGCAGACAGACAATTCGTCAGGGAAAAAGCCATCGCCATGCTCAAGGGAGAACAGACAACGCCCTACGAGTACCGGATGGTCGATCATCAAGGGAACGAGCGGTGGCTGATGGAGGCTGTCTCGTCGATCGACTATCGGGGGGAAAAAGCTGTTCTCGGAAACATCATGGACGTGACTGAATTCAGGAAAGCGCAGGTCAAGCTGAATCAGCTCGAAGAACTGGAACGATCCATTCTCGCCGCTGTTCCCCACGCGTTGTTCGGCGTGGAAAACCGGTGCATCTTCTTTGCCAATGATGCCATGGAGAATATCTTCGGGTGGAAACCCGATGAGTTGCTCGGGCAGAGTACAAGGGTGCTCTTTCGGAACGAAAGGGAATGGAGAGAGTATGGCGCCATGCTTTACTCGGAGCTGGAGAAACGGCCTGTTGTCGTTTTTGAATGGAATGTCCCTTTTGTACGAAAAGACGGAAGGGAAATTTTCTGTCGCAACAGCGTCTCCAGGATCGGCAAAGACATGGGCGGAGTAAACCGAATTGTCGCAACCTTCGAGGACATCACCGATCGCAGACGTTCGGAAGAGGCATTGCGGGATTCCCAGCAGCGGCTCTCTGATATTATTGATTTTCTTCCCGACGCCACCCTGGTCCTCGACAAGGATGGCAGGATAATTGCCTGGAACCGGGCCATTGAAGCCATGACGGGGGTCAGAGCGGAAGAAATGCTCGGCATGGGCAATCAGGAACACGCGATTCCCTTTTATGGCCACAGGCGGTCTATCCTTATCGATCTTGCCCTTTTTCCCGATTCGGAAATGGAGAAGCGATATACGGCCATCAAGAGATCCGGGGACATCCTGTTCGGCGATTCCTTCGTCCCTAATCTTCCCTCCGGCCATGCCCATCTTTCGGCAACGGCATCTGTTCTGCGGGATACAAAGGGAAACATCGTGGCGGCCATCGAGTGCATCCGGGACAACACGCAACGCAGGAAGGCGGACGAGGCGCTGAAGGAGAGCGAGGAGCATTATCGCCTGCTTTTCGAATCAGCCCATGACGCCGTTCTCATCCTGGGAGACGGCCGCTTCCTGGATTGCAACAGAACAGCCCTTGAAATGTTCGGCTGTGAAAAAGAGCAACTTGTCGGCAAGACACCATGGCATTTTTCACCGGAGCATCAGCCGGGCGGGAAAAGTTCGAGCGAAAGGGCACACGAGATTATAGCGGCAGCCCTCGAAGAATGTTCTCAATTTTTTGAATGGAAGCATTGCCGATATGACGGCAGTCTTTTCGATGCCGAGGTGAGCCTGAACAGATTCGAGCGTGGAAATACCATTTTCCTTCAGACCATTGTGCGCGACATCACAGATCGGAAGCGTGCCGAGTCGGAACGTCGTGAGCTTGAGGAGCGCCTGCAGCGTTCGGAGAAGATGGAAGCCCTGGGGATGCTGGCAGGCGGCGTGGCCCATGATCTGAATAACGCCCTGGGCATCCTCGTAGGCTACTCGGAGCTTCTGGCCGACGACCTCGACAGAGCAAGCCCTCTGAGGAGTCACGTGGACTACATCAAGCAGGGAGGCGAACGGGCTTCCGCCATCGTCCAGGACCTGCTGACTCTCGCCCGAAGGGGCGTCCAGACACGAGGGATCCTCTTCTTGAATACTCTTATCGAGGAGCTCCGCCACTCGCCGGAATATGCAAAACTTTGTTCCTTCCATCCCGGCGTCAGCATTGAGACCGCTCTTGCCCCTGATCTGCTCAACATCAAGGGCTCTTCCGCTCACCTGTACAAAACGGTGATGAATCTTGCCTCCAATGCAGCCGAGGCCATGCCCGCCGGGGGCCGGATGATTATTGCCACAGCAAACCGCTACCTCGATCGTCCCGTCCCGGGATACGACCACATCCAAGAAGGTGACTACGTCGTCCTGTCCGTCTCCGATACGGGTGACGGGATCTCCAAAAAGGACCTGAAAAAGATTTTCGAGCCTTTCTACACCAAGAAGGTCATGGGGAGAAGCGGGACGGGGCTGGGGCTGGCCGTGGTCTGGGGAACCGTCAAGGATCACGGTGGATACGTCAACGTCCAGAGCGAAAAGGGAAAGGGAAGTACCTTCAGCCTCTACTTCCCGGTAACCCGGGAAGAGGCCGCACGAGGGGGTGTGTCCATCCCGGTCGGGACCTACCTGGGGAAAGGCGAGTCGATCCTGGTCGTCGATGACGTTCCGGGTCAGCGGGACCTGGCCGCCCAGATGCTCACGAAGCTGAACTACAGGGTGGCCTCTGCGGCAAGCGGCGAGGAGGCCGTCAAGTATCTGAAAAAGAACAAGGCGGACCTCCTGGTTTTGGACATGATCATGGACCCGGGAATGGACGGCCTGGACACATACAGAGAGATTCTGAAGCTTCATTCGAAGCAGAAGGCCATCATCGTCAGCGGGTTTTCTGAATCGGATCGCGTGAGACGGGCCCAGGCTCTCGGCGCAGGCGCCTATGTCCGCAAGCCCTATGCATCGGAAAGCATCGGAAGCGCCGTTCGGAAAGAACTCGACAGATAATGTTCAATGCATTGCGCTCTGTAATTATCCCCCCGTCACGACGATGATGTTGAAGACGGATTTCCACGTCAGGGGCTTCACGATGGTTTCCTTCCCCAGCTTCTTCGCCAGTGCCTTTGCGTCCTTCTTGTACTTCGGCGTGAAATACACCGTGTTCGCAGGATAATCGGCGCTCTGGGCCTTCCCCACGCCCTCGACCCTGTATCCCATCGATTCGACTCGTTTTGCCATCCGCCGGGCCGAGTCGATCTTCCCGTCACCGCTCAGCACCTTCAGCCGAATCGCTTTGAGACCGGTTTGTTTTTTCTGAGCCGCACCCGGGGTTTCTTCAATGGCCGACTCTTTCGATTTTGCAAGCTGCGCTTTCATGCGGTCGATCTCGTTGCCCATTTCGACTTGCTTCGCATCCTGCCTCGCCATCTCTTCCGATTTCCTTCTCAGCTGATCGTCCTTCGCGACAGTCTGTTTTTTCAGATCACTGTTTTCGGCCTGAAGCTTCTCGTTCAGGGTCGTGGCTTCCTTGTTCTTCTGCTCCAGATCGGCGACGGTTTTCGAAAGCGCGGTTGCCTCCTCCTCTTTCTTCACGTAGGTGCTCTGCGTGACAAAACAGCCCGCAAGGGCCATCACGAGAACCAGCAACGCAGCGAGACACAAGGTACGACGAAGCATGGGACCTCCTCCTTTACTTCATATGCCTGTTACTTGCAGCTGAACGGATAGAAGTGATGATAACAGTATCCCCCGGGATCGCTCTGTTTCAGCTCCACATCGATCATGCACTGGCCGATCATCTTCCTTGCCGCCTCTTCATGATCGGGTCGTTTTTCCTCTTTCGCCTTGCACGCCATGCAGATGACGGCATCGTCGAAAACGGAGAGGATCCTCAAATCACCGGGTACTAGCGCCTTGCTGCACTTGGGGCATTCCGCCGCACAACTGATCTTGTCCTTCCAGTCCATACTCATCGATCCGCGCCTCCTTTTTCGAATTTACTACGAAGAGTGATAAATAGGCGGCATTTTCTGCAATACACAAAGATTGACGTATTGCATGCGGTGTCATTCCTGCGCAAGCAGGAATCCATGAAAATACTGGATTCCGGGTCAAGCCCGGAATGACAGATACTCTTTTGGAGTAGATCTTTATGCAACCTGTTTTATAACCCTCTTAGTTTCTTCATTTTATAATTTACACGGAAACGAGCCGACCTGTCAATCCCATGCACAGCGTTCCGTGGAATTTGTCGGGGAGATATGGTAAGGGGAGAACATGACATACCTTTGGAGATCAACAGCCGGCACATTTACGATCGAACCCGACGAGACAGCCTCGGACACGGTCAAGCTTTGCGTCGGCGGCCTCTGGCTTGCCTCGTTCGGAACAGCCGAGGAAGCCGCCGGAGTCGTGATCGCCCGTCAAACGGGCTGGCCGGACTGGGACTGCTCGTGTGCCGGTGAATGTCCGGCCTGCCTTGCCGAATGGGAGGGGTGCTGAAAGCGACCCTTCAAGTTTTCCGTCCGATTGCCGATAGAAAGATGAAAGTGCTCTGAAGGAGTTCACGGCATGTCGGTGGCAATGAACACGGCCCTTTCGGCCCTGGGTGCGTACCTCAAGAAGCAGGACGTCACGGCGAACAATATCGCCAACGTCAACACGCATGACTTCAAGAAAAGCAAGGCCGCCTTCGAAGAAACCTCACCCGGCGGCGTAACCGTTACCATCAGCCAGGTCGAAACGCCCGGAACCCTTTTGCCCCCCGACGAGATTATCGGTAGCGGCCACGAGATGTCCAACGTCGGCATCGAGGAAGAACTCGTCGATCTCATCACAACGCAGCACGGATTCACGGCAAACATCAAAACCATCCAGACCGCAGACGAAATGCAGGGCACGCTTCTGGATATCATTGCCTGACGAGTCCGGCATCGAATCTTTCCTCCGCTCTACCCCTCTCCCCTTCCGAACTTCTTTTCTCATCAGGCCCGGCTGTGCTATATTGTCTGTGTAAATAGCCCCTTGTACAAAATCCTGCTTCAGGAAGGAGGCTCGATCATGAAATTTGATTCCGTGAATGATGCGCTCACGTTCGCCATGGACAAGGAGAAGAAAGCCAACGAACTCTATCTCCTGTTCCGTGACAGGGTGAAGGACCAGGCGGCCAAAACGCTGCTGAAGGATCTGGCGGACCAGGAACTGGGACATTTGAACATGATACGCGACGCGCTTCACGGTGGTTCCGTAGAAGGGATCGGGGCAACGGCAAAGGGGCGCGATCTCCAGGTCTCCGACTACATGGTGGAGATCGAGCTGACCGCCGACAGCGACCCTCGGGATATCATGGTCTCTGCCATGCAGATGGAGAAGAAGGCCTTCGACTTTTACAACGAACTGCTCGCCCGGTACAGGGGCACCGAACTGGAGGATCTCTTCAACCGGCTCACCCGGGAAGAGATGCGCCACAAGGAAATCCTGGAAAAAGAGTACGAGACGCACTTCGCGCGATGGATGTAAGAAAATAAAAAAGCCGACCAGGGTACCGTACCGGACGAATACCTCAGTCAGCCTATGAACTCTCGGTCCAGCGCTTCCTTTTCAACCGTAACCGCTTTGACCCCTCCCGGGGTGCTGTTCGGGTTTAATATGTGGTGCTGAAGCTGCCGAGAGCGCCATATTCTCTTTTGCCTTATTATCGGCTGTTCCCGTAATCTCCTTTAATGCGATTAACGTGCCGTTGTCTTATTTTGTCTTCCTTCCAGCGACTATCTTGACAGAAAAGAGCAGGTCGTCTATTCTTACCCCGCCGGAAAGAACGGCAAGAAACAGTCAACGAAATATCTAAAATGAGTCATTGCGAACAAAGTGAAGCAATCTTCATTATCTGGATTCTAAAGCGTGGATTACCACGCCTCGCAAGACTCGGCTCGTAATGACCCATTATTTTGGTGCTGTTTCTATGACGCAAAGAAAACCGGCACGGAAATAGTAGCCGCGGAACACGGTTGAAAAACTCAAGAAGGAGAAGAACAAATGGTTTCGAGATTACGAAAGCCCATCCTGGCGATTGGGTTCGCTGTCTACCTGTCCTGTTTCATGGTCTCACCAGCCATTGCCGGCATGGTGGGAACGATGACGTCCCAGGGTGCCTCATCCGAGGTTCGTCAGGATGAGATGAGCCGGATACAGAAGATACTGGAAACGGAGATCGTCAAGGAAAAGCTGAAAGCATACGGCCTCACCGCCGCTGAAATCGAGCAGAAGCTCGAGGGCCTCTCCGACGGGCAGATCCACATGCTCGCCCAAGCATCGGACCAGGTTCTCGCCGGCGCCGACGACGGGCTAAGCGTCGTCATTGCCATTCTCGTGATTGTCCTGCTGGTCATCCTGATCCTCAAGCTGTCGGACAAAACTGTCGTTGTCAAGTAGCACCTTGAAACGCATTACCCTGCTGCTGCTTCTTCTGGCTTCGAACGCCCTCGCTTTCGAGATCGAGGGCGTTCCTTTCATTAAGCAGGACTCGCAGTTCTGCGGCCCGGCCTCCCTGGCTTCTGTCATGAGCTATTATGGCGTCGCGGCGGATCAGAAGATCATCGGCGGCAGGGTCTATGACGAGAAGCTCCAGGGTGCCCTCATCACCGACCTCGAGCGTTACGCAAGGGAGGCGGGGTTTGAGACAAGCTCCGGCCGCGGCACTATCGAAGGACTGAAGGCGGAGCTGGACCGCAGGCGCCCCATCATCGTCCTTGTCGATCCCGGCTTCTGGGTCCTGTCGAGGACCCACTACCTCGTTGTCTTCGGCCATGATGACGACGGCTTCACGGCCCACGACGGTTTCACGGCAGCGAAGCGCTACCACTATGACCAATTCCGGGATATTTGGGAAAAGACGGGAAATGCGTATTTGCTTGTGTACCAGGACGGGGGCGAAGGTCGGGGGACGAGGGTCGGGGAAAAGGACGAAAGCCGATGAAAAAAATGCCGCTCTTCTTCCTGATCTTGATCCTCGCAGGATGCTGGATTCCGAAGATCATCGTGATCGATGACCCGCTTACGGCCGAACAGCACAACGACCTCGGTGTTGCGTACGAACAGAAGGGTGATTTCGATCTCGCCGCGAAGGAGTACGAGAAGGCGATCAAGAAAAACAAGGAATGGGTGATCCCCTACCTCAACCTCGGCCACCTCTATTACAGGCAGGACAAGCTCGACAAGGCGGAAAGTATCCTCCGGGACGGTCTCCGTGCCAAAGGCGATCACCCAGACCTGCTTAACAACCTCGCCTGGGTCCTCATGGAGAAGGGACAGCCCAAAGAGGCAAAAGCCCTCATCGACAAGGCCATCGCCATCGAAGACAAGGAAGAGTACCGGGACACCCTGCAGGCGATCCTCGAACGGACGAAGAAAGAGTAATGAAAAAGACGGAGCCATTTCAACCCTACTCCGCGAAGACCTCCATGACAGCCTCGGCCATAAGCCGGTAGCCTTCTACAGTCGGGTGGACCCCGTCGAACTGGACAAGATCCTCAAAGCCCACGGCCCCGGCCTGAATCTGCTGCCGCCAGTGCTCGTGCACGCGGGCCACAGGCAGGCCGAATTTCTCCCCCATTTCCTCGAGTTTGCCGTAGAAGGATTTCTCGACAAAGTCGTATGACGTCGGGTCGTTGAGGTAGACGGCCGTAACGAGCACGACCTCGGCCCCGGTGTTATTCCGGATCCCGGCGATCATCTCCTGGATGTTGCGGCCGAAAAGCTCCGACGAGAAGCCACAGAAGGCATCATTGAGCGCAAATTCAACGAGCACGCAGTCGGGATTGTAGAAGTAGACGTCCGAGTCGATTCGGTCGAGCCCCCCGTCGGCCGTGTCGCCGGGGATGCCCTTGTTCACGATCTGAAACGATGCCTTCGGGTAGCGCTTTTTGATCATCTCCCGCAAGAAATCAAGGTATCCCTTGCTGACGAGCCAGCCGTAAGTAAGAGAATCGCCGATGGCGACGATCTTCACCTCCTCACCCGACTTCAGCTTCGCAATGGTCTTTTCCGGCTTGATCATACGGATCTCCTGTACCGAATTGGCGAAGGCACGATACAGCATTTTGCGCCGGCTGTTAAGAGCTATCTGCCCTGTACCCGCCCTACCCGCCCCGTATTCTCTTCCCCTACACGCTGCACGCTGATTTTTCCCCTCGCCCCTCCACCCTCGCCCCTCCAGCCTCTCCTCTCAGCCCCTCTTCAATCATGCATGCTTATTGCATAATTTCCGTCCTCGGATACGGACATCGCAAAAACACATCCCTGGAGGAATACAGACAATGGGAACGGACAATCTCATTTTCCTGGAAGTGCTGGAGTGGTTCGACGAGACGGGACAGGAGCTTGTGCACCGGATTCCCGAAAAGGGCTCCGGCGAAATCAAGTACGGCGCCCAGCTCACGGTCCGGGAGAGCCAGTCGGCCGTCTTCTTCTACCAGGGAAAGGCCTACGACGCCTTCGGGCCCGGCCGCCATACGCTGTCGACGCTCAATATCCCCATCCTGACGAAAATCCTCAGCCTGCCCTGGGGCATGACAAGCCCCCTGCGGGCGGAGGTCTATTTCGTCAACATGAAGACGTTCCCCAACCTCAAGTGGGGAACCCGCGATCCCGTCGCCTTCAAGGATTCTGATCTGGGCCTCATCCGCCTGCGCGCCCACGGCGTCTTCAGCATCCAGATCCTGCAGCCGGCGCTTCTCATCAACCGCCTCGTCGGCACGCAGGGCATGTTCAGCACCAGGGAGATCGAGGACTACCTGAGCGAGGCCATTGTCTCGCGGTTCAACGATCTCATGGGCGAGACTATCGACACGGTTTTCAAACTCCCGGGCCGCTACGAGGAACTCTCGGCGGGGCTCGTAAAGAGGCTCCAGGAGGATTTCAGCCATTTCGGCCTTGGGCTTCAGGCCCTCTATATCAACTCCATCACGCCGCCTGCCGAGGTGCAGCAGGCCATTGACGACAAGAGCCGTCTGGCCATATTCGACGATGTGAACAAGCTGTTGAAGGTAAAAGCCGCCATGGCGCTCGAAAAAATCGCCGAAACGAAGACCGAGATGGGAGCAAGCCTCGGCATGGGCCTGGGGCTCATGATGCCCGCCTTTTATTCGGAATACATGAAGCAGGGCGGCCGGTCCGATGCCATGAAGTGCCCCGACTGCCAGGGTGCGGTGACGGCCGATGCGACATTCTGCCCGACCTGCGGGCATCAGCTTGTCGTCTTCGACCGCTGTCCAAAATGCGGAAAGAACCTGACGCCTCATGCGAAGTTCTGTTCCCGCTGCGGAAGCCCCACCGGCGAGGCCCCGGGGCCGAGGAAGTGCCCGCAATGCAGCAAAGACAACCTGCCCGATTCCGAGTACTGTAATCACTGTGGAAACAAGATCGGATAGCCGGCACTGGCTCATCGATTTTCAGTGCCCCCGCTGCGGTGCGGCCGTCAGCCTCGAGGAGACGGAGCGGATCTTTTCCTGCGCCTGGTGCCGGGTGAAGCTCTGTCTCGGGATCCGCGGCCCGCTTACGTGCTGCATCCCGCCGCCGGACTCCCTCGGCGACAACACCCTGTTTGTCCCCTACTGGCGGATGAAAGGCATGATCTTCACCTGTACACGCGGGGCGATCAAGGCAGGCGCCGTCGACTTCAGTCACCTGGCCCTGCCGGAAAAAACCCTCCCCTGGTCCCTCGGGATCCAGCCTCAACTGACAAGGCTTCGCTTTCTCTCGCCTGACGTCAAAGGGACCTTCCTCGAGCCGTCCATCACGACCGAGCAGGCCGTCACAGGCTACGAGACAAACATGAAGCATCTGGGAGTCTCTCCCTGGACGGATTCCGCCCTGCACCGCGCCTACATCGGCGAGCAGACAAGCCTCCTGTACTACCCCCTGGCGCTGCGTGACGGGAAGATCGTCGATGCATTGCATGATAGAAGCTACGGTCCCGTCGCCGGGTGGGAGACCCTCATCGCAGCGGCAAAGAAACCCGAATTCCAGGTCCACTTCTACGCGGCAACCTGCCCCAACTGCGGGCGGGACCTCGACGGCGACAAGGACACCCTTGTGCTGACCTGCGGGAATTGCGATCGAGCCTGGAGGCGGGGTTCGGAGGGACTCGCGGAGATGCCGTTTTCCGTCATCCCGGGCAGAGTCGGCGAAAAACAATTCGCCCTACCCTTCTGGCGCATCCGGATCGGCGTGGAGGGATTGCCACTGGATTCTTTCGGGGATTTCGCCCGGTTTTGCAACCTGCCGCGCGTGATCACACCGGCGATGGACGAGGCCCCCTTCTATTTCTGGGTGCCCGCCTTCAAGGTCAATGCAGAGCTTTACCTGACGCTCATTCGCCGCATGACCCTGTACCAGTGGCAAGGCGACCTCGAACAGCGGCTTGGCGGCCTTGTGTGCCATCCAGCGACGCTGTCTGTTGAAGAAGGCGCGGAAAGCCTGAAGACAGCCACGGCCGACCTTGTCGCCGACAAGAAGAAGTTTCTTCCGAAATTGGGGGAAATCGGGATTGCCCTGAAAGAAACCCGTCTGGTCTATGTTCCGTTCCGGGCAAAGGGCGGAGAGCTTGTCCAGCCGGAGATTCCGCTGGGAATTCAACGAAAGGCGTTGCAGTACGGCTTGAATCTGTGATGCCGGACGGGATTTCCCCGATACCTGCCTGTCACTTCGTGAGGAAAAACCGGGAGCTTGGGCTCAAATTCTGGCTTTCTTCCCCGTTCTTTTCGTCACTGTCTTCGGCGGCTTCCCCCATCGCTTCAATTTTTCTGGGCTGATACTCGTCCAGGAATCTCGTCATTTTTTCCACGTCCTGGGGCGAATTCGGGTGCTGGTGCTTCATATCCGGACTCCAAAAAACCGGACTGCCCGACTCCTCTCGAAGATCGAACATCCCGGTCAACTGCGATGGAGGGCCTCTCTCCCTTACCCTCTGGGAACAACGTTACATCTCTGTTCCGCGCAAGCAGTTAACCCAAATTGGACCAAAATGCAATATCGGATTATTTGCTGTATATTATCAGTTAATACCTGATATTTTATGCTTAGCCTACAACCCACCACCGTCGGCAGAATTGCAATTAGGCTCTACCGTGCGGAGAAAAGAACGGGATTGTTAAAAGGAGGAGAGAAGGTAAGATCGGAGGTTTGCCTTTTTGTTCTTGATGCCCAGTTTGATCCGGATGTTGTCTCGGTGGAAATCGACGGCCCGGGCCGACACGCCGAGGACCTCGGCAATATCCTTGCTCGTCTTGCCCTCCCGGATCAGGGTCGCTACCTGGATCTCCTTTGGCGTGAGATTCTGGTGACGGGTGCCAAGGTTGCGCAAGAAGGGGGACAGGATGTCCTGCAGGTGCTCATCGAGGATACCCACATAGGAGGCTTGTTCTTCCGTAAGCCTGCTTTTCCGGAGTTTCTCCACGTAGGGCATGACGAGCTTCTTCACGTTGGAGAGTATCTTCTCTTCGAGCTCGCTTTTGTCCTCGTCCCGGTGCTTGAGAAGAACACGCAACGCCGTGTTCACCTCTTCGAGGTTGCTCGATTTCACTTCCAGTTCTTCCTCGCGTCGTCGCAGGGCCTCCTCCATCCGCCGCCTCTCGGTGATGTCGCGGATCGATTCGATAGCGCCGACGACCTTCCCGGCGGAATCGCGAAGGACACTTGCCGTGCCGTGGAGGTAGACGCCGCCCCCCTTGAGGGCCGGCATGTAGGCCTCCCCCGTGAGTACCGTGTCGCGGCGATCTGTCGACACGTAGGTGCCCTCGAACCTCCCGTCGGGCTTCAGGGCGAGATCGATGAGAATAGGCCTGCGCTCACCGTAGAAGGGAACGGCGTGCTCATAGTTCGCCTTGCCGATGATCGAAGCGGCTGGCACCCCCGTCATCTCCTCAACAGCCCTGTTCCATGCGATCACCTTTCCCTCGCCGTCTATGACGAAGGTGGCATCAGGCAAAAAATCGATCACGTCGGTGAGAAATCGCTCCGATTCCTTGAGCCTTCCCTCGGCCTCTTTGAGCACCGTGATGTCCATGAGGGACGCCACGCTCTTCTTTGTTCCCGGAATGAGGGACACTGTAATGGTGACATTGCGGACCCGGTCCTGGCGGTCCCGAAACCGGATCTCGTAGCTGCGGGGCACCGATGAAGGATCGATGCGCCTCTGCACATGGAAGGACTTCATCTGCTCCAGGTCGTCTTCGTGGATAAATTCGATCCAGGACATCCTGCCCTCGATCTCCGCCTTGGAGTAACCGGACTCCTGCTCGAACTCGGCATTCACCATGGAGATGGTCATATCCTCCTCGACGATCATCGTGGCGGTCCCCGTCGTCTCAAAAATCGTCCGGTACCGTGCCTCCGAATCGCCGTCGGCCGCGCTCGTACCTTTTTTGCCTATTTTCGATTCCGTCTTCGCCATGATCGTGTTCACCGGATGCAAGACCGAGTCCGGCATCTCATTTCTCAATGCACCGATTTGCTCCGGCACTCGCGATGGAGATCTTCCGGTTTCGCCTTTTCGGGGTCCATGATTGTCGTCGGTTGCACCCCTGCAGCAGTGTACTGCGTCAACTCCCAGCAATCCTCGCAGCGGCTGAAACGCAGGACATACTCTCCTCGATCATCAGCGAGGACCTTAAAATAATCGTTGTCCTCTCCGTACCAGCGATCGAGGATGTCCACGACCTCGCGCTTTTTGTTGCCGACATAGAACCGCAGGGGTCTTTCCCCCGCCCGGTACCTGTCATATGTTTCCACACGGATCTTCATGGATTGGACTCCGCCACCGCGGGTGGCCTTTTGTGGCGTGATCGTATCAGCCCGGGGGAAACTCTGTCAAGCCGACACACATGTCTCGATATTTTCTTCCTGGCAACTCACGAGCCCAGCCCCATCAATCAATATATCAAAGGGCTGTTGCCCAAATCCTGTTCAAACGCCTTTGCACAATAGCCGAACTGCCTTCTGGCGAATTAGCCCTCCTCGCCTGCGCCGTTTTCCTGCGATTCTTCATCACCTTTTTCCCCCGGTTGAGGCAGAAGATGCTGGGGCAGGAAGGCAAGCCCGGCAATCAAGGTGGGAACGACGGCGCTGGCGATGACCGCGGCAACGAGGAACGAATATTGATCCCGGGTCACGATACCGTTGGAAAATCCATACAAAGCGGATATCGTCCCGAATGTAAGCCCGGTGGACATCAAGAGCGTGTAATACCATCTCTCTTTTTGTTCCTTCCGGAACATTCCGATAATGGGATAGAGGCCGAATATCTTTGTACAGACCTTGCCCAGCAACAGGATGAGGAACACGAAGGGGGCAGAAATCAGGGAGCCGAAAGAAACAAGCATCCCTGCACGGAGGAAATAGAAAGGCGTGAGCAGACCGACCGTTAACGTTCGCAGGCGGCGAATCCAGAACGCGTCCCGGGCCGCGCTTCCGGCCAGAACCATTCCCGCAATGTAGGCGGGAAGCACGGCCTCGCTGCCGGACCAGAGAGCCAGGGCTCCCAGGCCGAAAAGGACAAACATGATCCATTTCGTGCGAATGGCAGCGGTCCGGTACGCATAAATCCCTGTCATCCACATCGTTACATAAGGCAGAACCCCCAGCAACACGGCGCAGGAAGCGATGAATACGACGGTCTTGTATGTGAACGGTGCGAACAGCAGCCCGAGGGCAATGACCGTTCCGAGGTCATTGATAAAACAGGCCCCCAGGATCCCCTTGCCATATTCGGTCTTGTTAAACCCCGTCTCCAGCATGACGGCATACACAATGGCGATGGAGGTTGTGGAAAGGGCGATACCGCAAAGCCAGCTCGCCCGGGTATCCCATCCAAGAATATAGTAGGCAACCGCGGTGCAGCCCAGAAACGGCGCAAAGAAACCGACAAGACCGACCACGGTGACTTCTTTCAGCTTGGTTTGCATGACATCGGGGTCCAGTTCCGCTCCTGCCAGGAAGGTCAACAGAACGGCGCCCGATGAAGCGAGGAATCGCAGCCACTCCTGATTGGCACCCAGAGCCTCCGTTATGCCGAAACCGGCAGCGATGGCAGCCACGGCAACACCGACGCAGATTTCGACCAGGGCGATGGAAATTCGCAGGTGGTAGGCGATGATGGCCGAAAGGACGGCCAGGGCCAGCCACAGAGCGGCAATGGTGAAAAAGTGTTCCATGACGATATTCCCTCTTTTCGGACATCGGGAAGACTGCCGCACGTAACCGGATCGGCGGCGGATTCGCAAAAAAAACTCCTGCGATGCGATGAGCCGCATGGCAGGAGTCATTAGCCTCAGTAAGGCGGTTACACGGTGAACTCCATCACCGAAATCGATGTCTGCAAGAATAATCGGTGCTCCCGGAAGCGACCGCGATGAACGGCTTTAGCAGTATTTTCCGTCAAATTCCACTCTTATTTCCGAAGCGCCGGTTTATGGAAAGCGTTTATGTACAAAAGGCCTCTCTTGCGGAGAGGCCTTTCGGTAAATAAAGGATGGGGCTATCAGATCTATTTTGCGTTTGCGCGCTGGCGATCATGCTTCTGGCGGTAGATGTTGTCGCTTGACCGGTCCTGCATGTTGTTGAGGCGCCGGCGATCTTCGGCCGACAGGTTTCCGTCGGACTTCATCTTCTCCTCCATCTGCTTGATCCGCGACTGCTGGGCCTCGAGCTTGCCCGCTTCCTTCGGAGTGAGCTCACCGCTGGCGACACCCTGGTTGATCCGCCGTTCCTGGTTTCTCATGCGTTTCTTTACACCGGGGTCCTTCACATTGCCCGTCGCGGCGCCGCCCTGTCCCACGTTGGCGGTCTGTGCGTCGTGCTTCTGGTTGTAGATGTGGCGGTTTGCGCTGTCCTGCATTCTGTCCAGGCGCTGGCGCTCTGTAGGGGTCAGGTTGCCGTCGGACTTCATCCGTTGCTCCGTCTGCCGAATCCGTGCCTGTTCCGCCTCAAGCCTGCCCGTTTCATTCGGTGTCAGTGCGCCGCTCGAAACCCCCTGGTCGATTCGCCGCTCCTGGTTCAGCATCCGTTGCTGGACTCCCGGGTCATTGGTGCCGTAGATCGGGGGCTGGGCCTGGCCGTAAGCGACTTCCGCCGCAACGAGGAATGTCAAACCTGTGATGAATGCGAATTTGAAAAATGAATTCATGTATTCCTCCTGAATGCTGAAATAGCCTGTCGTTGCCGCTTATAACGCCCCTGTCCCCGATCCGGTTGACAGGGCTCCGTCATTTCTCTCTTCCCTTGAAATAATTTCTTTTCTGGTCGGGCGTCATGGTTTGGAACTTCTGCCTTGCATCCTGGCGCTGCTCCGGCGTCATCTGCTGATAGCGATCACGAATCGTCCGGCGTTCGTCCTGGGGCAACTCGCGGTACCATTTCGTCCGCTCGCGAATCCGCTGCTGCTCATCGGGCGGGAGTTTTCTGTATTGTTCATATCGTTTGCGGATCGTCTCCTTGCGTTCGGGAGGCAGTTCGCGCCACTTCTGGTATCGTTGATTTGCCTGGTCCCGCTCGGCCGGTGTCATGCGCTGCCAGCGTTCGACCCCGCCGCGGAGACGGTCCTGGCGATCGGGGGTCATGCTGCTCCAGCGATCCTTGAACGGCTGAAGCGTCTTCTGTTCCTCCGGGGTGAGCCGGTCCCAGGAAGCGCCACCGGACTGACCCCACGCAATCCCTGTGAGAAACAGGATGAAAAGAGCCGCCAGTATTGCGATCCGCCTATTCATTTCCGGCATCCTTTTCACGGTTTTTCTCCTCTGCGCGGAACCACCGCTTCTTTTTCACCGGTTTCTCTTCCCTCTTCTTTTGATCCGTCTCGAGCAGTTCGAGAGCCAGAGGGTCCAGCGCCCCTTCCACTTCGAAGGTCCCCAGGTATTCCAGGAACTCCGGGTCCACATCCCTGCCTGTCGCCGGAGAAGCCGCATCGGCAGGGCCGGGAAAAGCGATCGAGGCCAGGGGGCTCAGGCTAACTAGTACTGCCGCCGTTGCCAGAACCTGCAAGCCATTCGTAAAAGTCCATGTCTTCATAAATATCCAGGCTATCCGCGGAAAGGACGATCTCGAAATCGTCGGGGCTTTTCACGGGCAACTCATTTCTTGGCGCATCGTACCAGACCATAAAGACCAGCACCGCGGCCGTCGCCGTGGCAAACGCTCCGGCGCGGGCCCAGTTCGGCAGCCGGAAAAATCCTCGTTCGCGCTTTCCGGAAGCCTCGACGGCCCGGGTTCGGAACTCGCGAAGCCGCAAAATCGTGTCGGCGTCAAGACGATCCTCTGTCTCGAGAAGGCTCTGCCTGGCCTTCTCCAGGAAGCGTGCCTCTTTTTCGCTGAAATTCTCATTCACGGCTGAAACTCCTCTAGTTTGATCTGCAGGGCATGGACGGCCCGGGAGTAGTGCGTCTTGACGCTGCCTTCCGAGCAGCCCATGGCGGTTGCCGTCTGGGCCGTGTCGAGCCCTTCCCAGGCGCGCAGGACAAATGCCTGCCGCTGCCGAATCGGGAGTTTTCTCAAGGCCCCCTGAAGGGCCCCGGTGAACTCCCTTCGCATGGCTCCCTCGGCCGGATCCGGCGACACGGTGTCGGCATATCCGGCCATCGGGTCCTCGCCGTCATCCTCGTCACGGGACTTGGCGAACCAGTCGTGGAAACGCCTCCGGACGGCTGTCCGCCGATACCAGTCGGTGATCCGGCTGTGCAGGATCTTGTAGAAAAGAACGTTCCATTCCTGTTCGGGCCGGTTGGCATACAGCCGGGCAAAGTGGAGCATCGTGTCCTGCACGATGTCAAGGGCATCGTCAGGACTCCCCGAGGCCAGCCGGGCCATCCCGAAGGCTCGTCTTTCCACCTGGGCCAGGAACCGGTTCAGTGCCGCACTGTGGTCCAGATTATTCTCCTGCCCCCCACGGCGACAGGCAGCCGGAGGAGCGTCTAGTGATTGAAACGCACAAAACAGGAACACGTTGACAGATAGTATTCAATTTTCAGCACCTTGGCGCCGCGGATTGTCCGCTCCTCGATCCGGAGGTGAGACGGGTAATCCAGATGCAAGAGCCGGTCCTGGATTATAGCCTTACCTGCGTGTCATTTCACGGAAAACCACTTCTGCTGTCCGGCACGCATCTTGCTTTAGTCTGACATATAGCTTCTGATCTCGACAATCATACGTAAGGCCTAAGGAGAGACGCAATGGAGAGAGAACATCTCACGAAGGACGACGTAGAAAGATTTGAAGGCGAACTGGGAAAGCTCATCGTGGTCAAGCAGGCCCTGGAGCTCGCCCTCATCAACCCTGCCATCAAGGACGATCAGAAACAGGCATACACCCGGGCGCTGCTTCAGTGCGAGTACACCCTGAGAGAATTCCGGGGCGTGTTCATCGCGATGAAGGTGGGCCTGGCCCGCTGGACCGCAAAAGGGCCGATCGAACAGCCAGCCTGATCAGGCAATCCCCTGTACAATCCTAGCCTGTACCCTATGCCCCCGGGGTTGCATTCTACCCGATTTGTGGTATTTTGTGCCCTCGTCATTTTAGGAGGTGCACCGTATATGCCCAACATCGGACTGACCGAGCTTGTTATCATTGTCGTCATTGCGCTGGTCTTCTTCGGTCCGGGGAAACTCCCCGAGCTGGGAAGCGCCATGGGCAAGGCGATTCGGGGCTTCAAGAAATCCATGAACGACCCCGCTGAGAAAGAAGGAAAGGAGCCGGAGAAAACGGCAAAACCATGAAAACACTGAATATCTCCAGCCACGAGTCCTCCTGCAATCACAACAAGCCCACAGGCCCCGACGACATCGCGGGCGGCCAGGCCGTCATCGAAGGAGTCATGATGCGCCACGGCAACCGGATCGCCGTGGCCGTTCGCACTCCCGCAAAGGATATCGTCATCAAGGAACAGGACTACGTCCCCATCACGAAACGCTTTCCCTTGCTGGGGATCCGCTTCGTCCGCGGCTCCGTCACGCTTGTGGAAATGATGGTCCTCGGCATCAAGACCCTCCTGTACTCCGCCGAGATCGCCCTGAACGAGGAGCAGAAGAAGCCGAAGGGCTGGGAGATTGCCCTGTCGCTCTGCATGAGCTTCGGCATGGCGCTGACGCTCTTTGTCCTGATCCCGGCTTACTGCTTTGTATCCCTCCGGGACGTCATCGAGAGCACGATCCTTCTCAACATCGCCGAGGGCGGTATCCGGCTCGGGATCTTTCTCACCTTCCTGTGCACGACACTGTTCATGGAGGATATGCGGCGGGTCTTCATGTACCACGGGGCCGAGCATAAGACCGTCTTTGCCTGGGAGCACGGCCAGGACCTCACCGTGGAGAACATCAAGCAGTTCTCGACGCGGCACCCGCGCTGCGGAACGAGCTTCATCCTGGTGGTCATCGTAACGTCGATTCTCGTCTTTTCGCTTCTTGGGCGGCCCGACTTTCTCCACCGGGTGGCCTACAAGATCATGCTTTTCCCCTTCATCGCGGGAATTTCCTACGAGATCATCCGGTTCAGCGGGAAGCACAAGGAAAAGGGCTGGGTGAGGGCGATCAGCTGGCCGGGGCTCATGCTCCAGAAGATCACCACGCGGGAGCCGACGGACGACCAGATCGAGGTGGCCATCGCGGCGATGAAGAGGGTCATCTGAAAAACGCAATCAGCCGTTCGAAATCTCAACCTTTCCCATTCTCTCGGGGTGCTTGCCGGTGATCGTGGCGTAAAAGCCGAGGATCTCGGCCATGTCGGCCTGTAAATTGCCGGTGGGGTAAACTGTGGGGCCGAGCCCCCCTTCCTTGCGCGCATAGTCGAGAAAAGCCAGCACGAGAGGCACTCCGGCCCCCCGCGCGATGTGATAGAATCCCGTCTTCCAGCGGGTCACCTTCTTGCGTGTCCCCTCGGGCGAGAGCATCAGAACCAGTTCTGCCCGCTTCTTGAGTTCTTCGACCATCTGGGTCACGACGTCCGTCGACTTCGTCCGATCAATGGGAATTGCCCCGAGCCACCCCAGAAGCCCCCGAAAGGGCCACCGGAACGCGGTATGCTTGACGAGCCAGCATGCCTTGATCCGCATGGCAAACACGATGGCAAGCGAGATCGGCGCGTCCCAGTTGGAAGTGTGGGGAGCGGCGATCAGGACGTATCGTGGAAATTCGGGTAAGCGGCCGACTTTTCGCCACCCGATGAGTTTCAGGTAGAACTTCGACAGCCCGCAAAACAGGCCGCTGAAAAAAGGACTCTCGAACACGGTATTGGCCATAAAAACTCCTCGCATCATCCTGGAAAGAAAAAACCAGAGTAGCCAATAATAAAGGATTGGTCTCTTTGTCAAGCACGATTCCGCGACGGCCGCGCCGTCTGTCCGAATTGGCTTGAAAGTGAGGTGTTTTTGTGTAAGGGTGAGCCGCGTCAGAGGGTTCCATCCATCCGTCCGGGCCGAAATCGGGAATCGAGGAGAAACCGATGAGCGACACACACCTGGCCCATATGGTGTACAGCGTGGCCTCCCGATACGGGGCCAAGACCGCACTCCGATACAAATCAGGCGACACCTGGCACAACATCTCTTACCGCAGCCTCGGGGAACGCATCCGGACCGCGGCAAAAGCCCTGCTTGCACTGGAAGTCAGAGAGGGCGAGATGGTGGGTATCTATTCCGAAAACCGCCCCGAATGGACCATCGCCGATTTCGCCATCCTGAGCGTCCGGGCCGTCTCCGTTCCCCTCTATGCAACAAGCACGGCCGGGCAGGCCGGATACATCCTTGACGACGCCGCGATCCGCATCCTCTTCGTGGGCAACCAGACCCAGTACGACCGCATTTTGAGCATCCTGGACAAATCCCAGGATCTGGAGGCGATCATCGTCTTCGACGAAGGTGTCGACCTGAGGGGAAACCCGAAGGGATCCCTCTTTCGTGACTTCCAGAAAAAAGGACTGGAAGCGTCAACGGAGACCGGGCTCAACGAACGGCTTCAGCGCGCCGCCACCGAGGATCTCGCCACGCTCATCTACACCTCAGGCACCACGGGGGAGCCCAAGGGTGTCATGCTCCATCACTCGAACTTTATCCACTCCTTCATCGCCCACGACAAGCGCCTGGAGGTGAGCGAACGCGACGTGTCGCTGTGCTTCCTGCCTCTTGCCCACGTCTTCGAGCGGGCCTGGTTGTACTACGTCATCAGCCACGGGATGACAAACGCGTACGTCGATGACATGGCAAAGGTCATCCATTGTCTCCGGGAAGTGAGGCCGACGATCATGTGCGCCGTCCCGCGTTTCTACGAAAAGATCTACACCGGTCTCTTCGAAAAAATCGAGGAAGACGAGCCCTGGCGGAAAAAGGTCCTCCTGTGGGCCCTCGAGGCGGGAAAAGCGGTCTACCTGCGCAGGAAGGAAAAAAAGTTTCTGTCTCCTCATCTCTGGCTCCGGTACCTGGCGGCTGAAGTCCTCGTCCTGAAAAAGATCCAGGGCGTTGTGGGGGGGCGGATCCGATTTCTGCCCTGCGCCGGGGCGCCGCTGGCCAGACCGATCGAGGAATTCTTCCACTCGGCCGGCATCCACATCACCTATGGATACGGGCTGACGGAAACGACGGCCACCGTCACCTGCCACGAAAAGTACCATTTCAGGCCGGGAACAGTCGGAAAACCCATCGACGGGGTGGACGTGAAGATCGCCCCCAACGGCGAGATCCTGGTCCGGGGGAAAACGGTCATGTCGGGATACTACCGGAAACCGGAAGCCACCGCCGAGTCCTTCGAGAACGGATGGCTGAAGACGGGCGATGTCGGTGTCCTCGAGGACGGCTACCTGACGATCACGGACCGGATCAAGGAACTCATGAAGACCTCCGGTGGCAAGTACATTGCGCCCCAGTACGTCGAGACGATGCTGACAAGCGACCCCTACATCGAGCAGATCATCGTCATTGCCGACGGGCGCCCCTACGCCACGGCATTGATCGTCCCCGCCTTCGATGCGATGGAAACCTATGCCAGGACCTGGAACATCGCGGCCTCTTCTCGCGAGGAGCTGGTCCGCAACCCCATCATCGTGCGCTTTTTCGAGGGAAGGATCGACGCGCGCCAGAAGGAGCTGGCGGGGTACGAGAAGGTAAAGCGGATCGCACTGCTGCCGCGGCCTTTCAGCCAGGAGGCCGGCGAGATGACACCCACGCTGAAGATTAAGCGTCGCGTCATCATCGAGAAGTACCATGACCTCATCGACGCGATGTACGCACGGGAAAAGGAAGTCTCCACATCGGCGCCGGACTCGGATCTTTCCTTTTCCACACCCTGATACGGTCGGGTGGCCGAACGCCCGCTTCTTCTGTCAGCCTGAAATCGTCTTGCGAATCAGCGCGCAGAGATAGGCCGCCTCCGTCCCGTCGAGCCCGCCCGCGAATTCGGCAGCGGCCTTATCGCTCCGGGCGATGATGCCCCGGGAGCCTGCCATCTTCATCAGAGACAGAAGGAACCGGGGAATGGGACGACCGTCAGGCATCCGGGGAGTCCCCGTGTTTCCCAGCGGCTGCTTTTTCATTCCGGGAACCTCGATGGTATCCATGACGGATCGGGTCGAGGGCGTCACAAGGTCTTCCAGTTCGTCAACGGGAATCTCGACGGTGTAACGCTTGCCCTGCTTCAGCGCCTCCACCCGGAGAAAGGCCTTCGTGATGGTGATACGCTCGAACTGGTTTTTCAGTTTCAGCACACGGAGCAGCGCCGACACGACGGGAGTCGCAATGAAAAAGAGGCCGATGAATCCCAGTAAGAGGTACCGGACAAAATCGGGCATGGAGAATATGAGAAGGGCCGGCAGAAAGAAAAAGGCAACGGTGCCTGCGAAGACAACGGCAAACAGCGCAGGGATATAATGAAACCAGAAGATGGGCGGCCCGGGAATGTGGAAAACGTACCCCCCGCCTGTGCGCTCCACCCGTGAGCGCATCCCGGGAGGCTCGGGCATGAGCGCCGGGTTCTCTCCCAGCCGCCGGATGCGCTCCTTCAGGGACTCGTCCAGATGATCGGGATCGCGGGTCACCCGCTCGCCCGTCGAGCTGTCCACGAGAGGCTTTCTCAAAAACCGCGACAGTTCCTCGGCAAAATGTCTGGCCTGAAAAAAATCAGTAGGCTGCGTCAGGTCGATCGGCTTCGGAAGGCCTTCTCCGGAAAGCCGGATGGGCCAGGTGGCGGCGGAGTCGCTGTCGCCCCGGTTGAAATTCATTTCAACCTGCCTGATCGCGTCCAGCATGTACTCCTTCCGCTTCATCGGCGCAATGAATCCCCACCACTGCACGATCCGGCCCATGCCCCGGTCGATGACGATTCCGCTCCGTCCGAAGACAAGACCGGCCCCGACGGCCGTAAAGACGCCGCCGAAGAGGATAAAAAACAGGGGCATCCATGGGTTGCTGCGGTCATACTCGACCGGTATGATTCCAAGAGGGGTCTGCAGGACGAAAAGGCCCGCAAGAAGGAAGGGCAACCCGAAGAGAGCAAGGCAGCCGCCCCCGCTGCGCATCTCAAGGGTGCCGGAATCCCGGTAGGTGAAGAGGCTTTTCCCAAACCCCGTTACTGCTTTCCTGTAAACGTTCATGCTGAACATCATGTCCTGCCTCCTGTACCCCGTACCCCCGCCGCATAACGGTATACAACAGGACAGCCATCGGGGAAAAGAGAGAAATGAAGAGAGCCGCCTGTGCAGGTGATATTCCGGGGAAAATCGGCTATGATGAATAACTTTTTTTCGCGGGGTGAACTCGTTGAAGTTTGTTGAAGACATCCGTGCGGAATTCCGGCGACTCGCCGACCCGGCGAAGGCAAAGAGCCTGCAGCGCTTTTTTAAGACCGGTCCCGGACAGTACGGTGAAGGGGATGTTTTTGCGGGGATCACGGTGCCTGTGATACGGAAGCTGGTCAGGAAATACCGCGACATTCCACTCGATAGCGCCGTGGAGCTTCTGAAATCACCGATGCACGAAGAGAGGCTTCTGGCGCTTCTCCTCCTTGTCGAGAACTACAAAAGAAGCGATGACGCAGGACGGAAGCGCATCTACGGCCTTTACCTGAAGCATACCCGCTTCATCAACAACTGGGATCTTGTCGATCTTTCGGCGCCGCACATCGTCGGCGCCTTTCTCGCCGACGGAGACAAAATGAAGCTCCATCAGCTCGCGCGATCGAAGAGCCTCTGGGAACGACGGATTGCCGTCCTGGCCACCTTCCACGACATCAAACGGGGGATCTCCGATCACACCTTCGCCCTGGCGGATCTCCTCATGGGCGACGACCACGATCTCATCCACAAAGCCGTGGGGTGGATGCTTCGCGAAGCAGGAAAGCGATGCAGCCCCGTTCTGCTGCGGGAATTCCTGCGAACGCGCTACCGCACCATGCCCAGGACCATGCTTCGCTATGCCATCGAGCGTTTCCCCGAAGAGCAGCGGAAGGCCTACATCCGGGGTGCCGTCGACGGATAAGCGCTTCTGCACTGGCCCGGCAGCCGACCACTTTACTCTCGAAGGCCAGCCTGTTTTTTCCCTTGACAAATAGAACGAATGTTCTATACAGTAACGTCCAGGCTTACGGGTATCGGGTACAGGAGGAAACGGAATGGCCGTGAAGGGGAAAAGGGATCTGAAGATGGTGGAGAAGGAGATTGCCGGGTTCTACCGGGATCGAAGGCGGATGCCCACCTACTCGGAGATGATGGAGATCCTGGGAGTGCGCTCCAAGGCCGTTGTCGACTTTTGGGTGAAGAAACTGATGGCCGCGGGGATTTTGGAAAAGGACGCCCAGGGATTTCTGCACCCGTCACACCGGGCCTTCGGGCTTCCTTTTGTGGGCGATGTGACGGCAGGGTTTCCCTCCCCTGCCGAGGAAGAGCTCCGGGACATCATCTCCTTCGACGAATACCTCATCACGAAGCCCGGCGCCTCCTTTCTTCTCCGGGTGTCAGGGGACTCCATGATTGGCGAGGGGATCCACGCGGGCGACCTGATCATCATCGAGAAAGGCCGCGAGCCGAAACCGGGCGACATCGTGATTGCCGAGGTCGACGGCGAATGGACACTGAAATTTTTCCGCCGGAAGGGAAAGGATGTTTTCCTGGAAGCGGCCAACCCGAAGTATCCGCCTATCCGAGCGCGATCGGAGCTGCGCGTGGGCGGCGTGGTGAGCGCCGTCGTCCGGAAGTACCTGGTTTGATCCGCCGCAGCCCGGAATCGGCGACCGGCAGGATCCAGTAAAGAGAAAACACGACAGAGGAGTCGGTTATGAATACGAGAGCTATCCATCACCCGGCAGTTGCCGCGGAATTTGACGGGCTTCGCTTGAGAACATCGTTACGCCGCGTTTCCCTGGTTCGCCGTTTCAGAAATCTTGTCGAGCTCAGCGACTGGGACGAGAAGATCCTCATGCACAGCCGCGAAATCGACGCCTTCTGCTGGATGCTCGCCGGTGGAACGGCGGCACTGCTTCTTCCAATGGGCTTTCTGGTGATGAGATAGCGGGCTTTTCTTACCGCACGACGAGATAATCCGCATCCTCTGATGTGAGGTTCTCCCTCCCCGCTTTTCCGTCCGGAAGTTGCAGGATGACGGCGACGCTCACTGCGGGGTTCATGGTCGCGATCCGGCTCGGGATGGCCCGTTTCCAGGCATGCACCGACCCCGTAAGGATGACGATCCGGCTGCCCGGGTTCTTATCCAGGTAATCGAGGGCATGGACCGCCATGACCGTGTCCCGGACCATCTGGGCTTCGCAGAAATTCTCGAAGGACCGGTCTGCCGCATCGGCGTGTTCCGGGAAGATTCCCCGGATGAGCGAACGATAGGCCTCGTCAACAGAACAGGTCAGTCCCGGCGGAAGCTTTTTCCTCTCGGCCTCCGTGAGCGCGGCGTAGCCCTCACGGGCAATCTCCGTGATAATCTCACCGGACACGTTCAGGCCCGTCAGCGGGATTCTCTTTTGCCTCGCATAGAGAAAAATATCCCGATAGAGCGGCCAGGGCATCCCCCAGTTTTCGCGGTAGAGCGCCTCGAACTGCTCTGTCGGAATCCCCCAGCGCCACCACTTGTCGAGAAGCTCCTGATTCTCGGCCCTGAACATCTCGAGACCGATAACCAGCGGTATACCCCCCTCGTGCATCGTCCGGATGATCTTCAGCTGCAGATCATGATGAGCCTTATTTTCGTGGGTTTCTCCGATGATGATGACCCGGCTCTTCCCAACCTCTGCAATCATCCCGTCGAAAGGAATGGCCGTACGGTCCTGCAGACGTGTCACACCCCCGTCCCCGCAGGCTGTAACTGCAAAACACATTGAAATCATTGCAATAATCTGAATGGCTCTTCCCAAATTCCTCTCAACCTCTACTCGTCTCTCGCGTCGACGAACACGCATTTGAGAAATAAAATTAATCTTTTCAAAAGCTTGTCTCGCAAAATTCGCTTGACAAAAAACTATGTTCGTATTTAGAGAACGTACGTTGCGCAGGAACAATCCGTTTCATACGTTTCAGAAGGTGTGCGTTCCTTTGCGGAACTCAGCGGATTTTGCGGGGAGGTGATTGCCATTTACAAAAGAAAATTGTCCCGGCAGATTCTCGCTTTTGCATCGGTCACCCTTCGCTGGCCCATACTCCTTGTACTGTCGCTTTGCAGATTTTTCAAGTTCAACTGTATCTTCACCGTTTACCCGGGATCCCAGAGGGATGTCGACGGGTACTTCCCGAACGGGCTGAAATGGCTTCTGAAGCCCATCGCATCGGGCAAGCCCTTTGTCGCCGGCGTGATCACCACCGGCAATGGTCTGGGCCGCGGCCTCGTCCTGGCAGTACCGAACAGCATCGACCAGATCCGGTCTGACAGGCAGCTCGTCGGGAAAATCATAAAGCGCCTCCATTTGACCCGGCAGCTGACCGGCGCGAAAACCATTGCCATCGCCGGTCAGGGTCCGCGTTATTTCAGATCCCACTATCCCTATCAGAAGCCTTTCGTATACGGACTGAGAGGCCGCGTATTCTCCGTCGTTGAATCCGTTGAGCGGATCATGGAGAAGCACCATCTCGAGCGCGACAAGACAACCGTGGCTATCCTCGGCGTCGGGGAAATCGGGGAAGCCATCATCGAGAACCTGAGAGAAAAAGGGGTGAAGGCTGTCGGGATCGATATTCAGGTGAAAGAAGGTCGAGTGGAGCTGTGCAGTGAGGAACGGGAGAAACTGAAAAACGCCGATCTGGTCGTTGTCCAGACTCCCCGGGGTGACGATGTGGCTCCCTATTACCCGGAACTGAAGAAAACGGCGATCCTCGTCGACGATTCCCATCCCCGGATTACTTCCAAACCCTCGGAAGTTCACTTCTACAAAGTCGCCATCGGCCGCCCCGGCGTCGAGTTCCGGCCGCCTTTGCCGGGATACGAGCACTACTGGATCCCCGGCTGTGTTCAGGAATCGATGGTCGTCGCCGAAACAGGAAATCACGACCTGTCGCAGGAGGAGTTCAATCGGCGAGCGAAGGAATTGGGATTCTATGCCCACCTCATCGATGACCGCGAAAGCCAGGAAAAAGGGGGAAAGGCAACGGTCAACGATTCATGAGTGCATTTCCAAACTTTTTCAGGATGCCGACTTTCGAGCCACCCGGGGCATCGCACATTTCCGCACCCTTCAGCTCGTTGCCATCGGCAACGGCGATGCGGTCGAACGTGGTCAACAGTTTCAGCCCGTCAAAGTCTACATAAAAACCCTGATCCCTGACTGCTGTCCCCATCGCCCGCCCGTCACCCGTCTCCGCCGCGACTGCGTTGCAGATCCCTACAGCGGCGAAATAGCACAGGGCCTCGTTCCGCTCGGCGTGCTCGAGGATGTAGAAAAATTCTTTATCCCCGGCCAGCCTGCCCTTGTTCGGATACAGGTCCGTCCGCACAATCACAAAACACAGCCGGCCTTCTTTACGGGCGACGATCTGGGGGATCATCGCCGGCGATGGATTCGCCCCGAGGATCTCAAATCCCTCCCCGGCCATCCGTTCGCAGACAATCTGAACTCCGAATTCGTGGATTTCTTCCCCGGTCAGCATTTCCTGCCTATCCATGGACAACACTCCCGCGATTGTGATCCCCATATTTTCTCTCCGTCGGGCCGTCCAGTTCCGTACGGACGGCCAGCGCAATTTTTTCCAGCGTGTACGGCTTTTTGATGTAGGCCCCCGCACCCAGTTTCTGGGCCTCTTTCACTCGATCCGTTTCGGCGAACCCACTGACGATAATCGCTTTCTGATCCGGATGACGTTCGATGATCCGCTTGTACGTTTCGAGCCCATCGATGCCTGGATCCATGATCATGTCCAGAACGACGATGTCTGTGTCGTGCTCCCCCATGTACTCCACGGCGTCTTCTCCGCTCGAAGACGTCACGACCCCGTACCCGAGCTTCCTCAGCATGGCCGAGGCAATCTCTCTCTGTTCCGCCACGTCGTCCACAACGAGTACGGTCTCCCCCCTGGCGAGATAATCCTCGATGTAGATCTTCCGGTCTTCCTTCTTTACCGCCGCGCGGTTGACAGGAAAGTAGAGGGTGAAGGTCGTCCCCTTGCCTTCCTTACTTTCGATGTCGATATAGCCCTTGTGGTCCTTCACGGTTCCCCACACAACGGCCATCCCCAGCCCGGTACCGCTGCGCCCCATGACTTTCTTGGTGTAAAACGGCTCGAAGATTTTCCGGATGTCCTTGGCCGCGATGCCGATACCGGTATCGGAGATCCGCATGACGGCGTATTCGCCCTCGGTCACGTGGTCGTAGCCGCGGATCAGGGTATCGACATACTGGTTCATGGACTCGATGGTGATGGACCCCCCGCACGGCATGGCTTCGGCGGCATTGGAGATCAGATTCATGATGACCTTGGACAGATGGACGGCAGAACCCGAGATGGGAAGCAAATCCTTCTCGAGGGTGTGCTCCACCTGGACCTGGGTATGGAATGACCTGAGTTTTCCATACTCGGGACTTCGCAGGTAGTCCTCGATGATGTCGTTCAGGCTTACAGGCTCCATGACTGCCACTCCCCTCCTGGCCAAGGTAAGCAGGTCCTGGACAATGGCCGCGGCCTTTTCACCGGAGTTCTGGATCATGGTGATGCCTTTTCTGAGAGGGCTGTCTTTCGGCAACTCCATCAGGATCAGATCCGGATAGCCGACGATACCGCCCAGGATGTTGTTGAGATCGTGGGCCACGCCCCCGGCGAGGGTCCCGATAGCCTCCATCTTCTCCGAGCGGCTCAGCCGCTCCTCGAGGGCTTTTTTCTCCCGCTCGCCCTGCTTCTTTTCCGTGATGTCCCGTATGGTTGTCAGGATGGCTTCCTCACCGCCCAGGGTGATCTTGCTCGCATAGATTTCGATCTCGACCATGGATCCGTCCTGTTTCACATCCCGGATCTGGTAGGAGCGGAATTCGTGGTAAGGCCAGGTTGCCCGGCGCTCCATCAGGATGCGCCGATCCTCGGGGTGGATGAAAGCCGCCACGTCCTTTCCCACGACCTCGCTCTTGTCCTCGTAGCCATGAAGATTCAGCCACGCCGGGTTGACATCGATCATCCTGCCTGCGCGGGCGATGCTCATGGCCTCCATGGAATCTTCAAAGAGCGTGCGGTATTTCCGCTCCGATTCGGCCAGTTCTTTTTCCGCCCTCTTTCTGTCCGTAATATCCCGCAGGATCGCAAGCACCGCCGTCGGTTCCCCGTCGGCATTTCGAAAGGCCACATTCGCGGCACAGTGGAAGAAGTACTCATCCCACTTCCGGTTGACCAGGGTCGTGTCGCTGCTGTGGTTGTTCCCATCTTGAAATGTCTGGATGACATAGCAGGGATAGGGCCGACAGGGTTCGGCCCTGCCGCAAAGCAGTTGATGGCACTTTCCTCCAACATCCTCGATGTCGAAGACCTCCTTCGCCTTTTCATTGCACCAGATGATATTCAGGTCCCGATCCAGCATAATCATGCAATCGCTGATGGACTGGAGCATGGCGTTGAGTTTCCCTTCACTTGCTCTCAGGGCTTCCTCGGAGCGCTTGCGCTCCTCCATCTCGCTTTCGAGCTGGATATTCGCCATGGACAGCTGCTCCGTCCGCTCCTCCACCCGCCCCTCAAGTTCCTCGCCCGCCCTTCTCAGTTTGTCTTCTGTCTCTTTCAGGACGAAAACCGTTTCTTTGAGTTCCTCGTTCATCCCCTCGAGTTTCTTCTGGGCTTTCTCTCTCGTGATCTCGAAGAGGTACGAGAACGTCAGGATGACGAGGAAGGAGGGAATGAACCGGAGCTTGAACGACGTCGAGTAGTTTGCAAAAGGGAGCGGGGGATTCGACCAGGCGAAGAACAGCAGAGCAGGAAGAAACAATCCGAGAGAAAAAACAAGACCGGGCGTGGAACCGAGAATGAATGAGGCGATAAGCGGATAAGTAAAATACCAGACATGGGCTGTGCTGTCCACACCGCCGGTAAACAGCAGATAGTAATAGAGGGCTCCGATAAACCCGATGGCGCAGTATGAAGACGTTCGGAAATCCTTGGTTCTCCGCAGATAGCGGATGAGGAATCCGAGAGCGACGGCAGCGGTAAAGTCGAAGAGGGCCAGCCCGAAGTTGCGTTGAAAGTAGGCCAGCGTGCCCAGAGCGATCAGGTTCAGGATTCCGATCAGGGAGAACGCATTGAAGACGATGATGCGCCCGGTGATGTCAATTCCCTGACCCTCTCGCATCCCGCCGTGGATCAGATCGAGCCAGATTTTCTTCAGCTTCTCTGTATTGAATGGCATGCTGTTCTGGAAGTCTTTGAATCTTTTATGTTTTTCCGTCCATCCCCCCGGGAGTCGTTCTTTTCGGGGAGATCTTCGTACCTGTCGATACTCATTGCCAAGCACAAAATATGCCTTTTGGCCTCGCCCCGGGGAAAAAGCGGGCGCAAATAATCAAATGAAATTAAGATGTTCACGGGACTGATGCGAGGACATCCTCGAACGAAGGGGGACAGGCCGTTTCTCGGCAGAGGGAGACGTGAAGAAAGTGCTTTCGCACGAAATGGCAGGACGGGAGAAAACGCGCTTCATGGCAACGCATCGCCGTGAAGGCTAACGGATGGCCGTCAGAAAGATGTCGATCTCCCGGAGCAAATGAACCTGTTCCCGGTAGGTCTGGTGGGCTTCCTCCAGGGTTACCTTCCGGAACCGCACCCGGTTGCCGGGCATAGCTTGGGCAATTTCCGGAAGATCCGTCGAGATAACCGTGGCGATCTTCGTGTAGCCGCCTATCGTCTGCTCGACGAGCAAAATGATGGGCTGTCCGTCGGCGGGAAGCTGAACGTTACCGGGGATGACTGGCTCGGAAATGATGCTCCCGGGAAGGCCTTCGTCATGATGGACGGTTGGGCCCGCAAGACGAACACCCATGCGGTCCGCCTCGGGCGTCACTTCGTAGACACTGCCGAAGAACGTCTCAAGACTGGTCCGGAAGGCCTCCTCCTGGGGACCGGCAACTGCCCGCAACAGAATCTCCGGGGGATAGGAAGGGATCCATCGGACGGGGAGTTGACGGGACCTCGAAAGGATATCCCCAGTGCCCCGTCTCAGGATGTCTTCTTTTTTGAGAGGCCTGCCTTCGACACCGCCGATCTTCGCCGCCACACAGGTCGCCCGGCTTCCCATGACAACGGGCACATCGATGCCGCCTGTAATGGCAAGAAAAGCGCGACAACCACTTGTCGCCTGCCGGATCCGGATGACATCGCCCCTCTTCACCCGGATCGACTGCCAGCCCGGGGCATGCTCCCCATTGAGCGTCATGGCCATGTCGGCCCCCGTGAGGGCCACGTCGGCATCGCCGAGGACCTCCAGAGCGGGACCCATCATCGTGATCTCGAGAACAGCCGCACCGGCGGCATTGCCCACAAGGAGGTTGACAACACTGTATGCAAAGAGGTCAAGGGCCCCTGACGGCGGAACGCCCCGGTCGATATAGCTGTAGCGTCCGCGATCCTGGACCGTCGTGAAGGACCCCGGCGAGATGACGCGGAAAGCGTCCATCAGGCGGCCTCCTTCTCGCGTATTCGCTCGTAGGCTTCTTTCGAAACAGGCACGAAGCGGATGCGGTCTCCCGCTTCGTAGAGGAAAGGGTTCTCCCTTTCGGGTGCGAAGAGCCGAAGAGGCGTGCGGCCGATGATCTGCCAGCCACCGGGGCTGTCGACAGGGTACATGCCTGTCTGAGCCTCGGCGATCCCCACGGAGCCGCCGGGAAGAAGGGTCCGCGGCGTCTTGCGGCGCGGGGAGTGGATCCGCCTGTCGAGCCCGCCCAGATAGCAGAACCCGGGTGTAAAGCCGACCATGTAAATGGGGTAGTCCATCCCAGTGTGGAGAGCGATGACCTCCTCCACGGGAAGACCGGAATGCTCCGCGACGACCCTGATATCGGGCCCGAATTCACCGCCGTAGCAGACGGGAATCTCGACGACGCGGGGAGGCGGGATCACCACCTCGTGGCGTCTGACTTCCAGCCCCTGCAACAGCGAAAGGAGTTTTTCCGGATTCGTCATCAGAGGATCGTAGATAAGCGACAGGTTGCGGTAAGCCGGAACGACCGCCTCGACTCCCTGAGGAAGGTCCTGCTTGAGAAGTGCCGTCATGGCCCGCACCTTCTCGTTCACGGCGGGGTCGATCGCATCGCCGTACTCCACCAGCACGGCCCGATCGCCGCTGATGCGGATGCGTGGTCTGCTGTATAGGTGTGACATGCGGTCTGCCGAACTCCGTCCGATTTTCTGCCACGGTCACATCGAGGTGTCAGGTGACAGGTAAAATAAGCAAAGGTGGGAAAGTTCTATGACTTGTTTCTGACTCGACCCTCTGCCCTCAACCCTTCTTCAAATAAACGTTCCCATCGGCACCACCTGTATGCCTTCCGCCTCGATGGCCCTCCGGATCTGTCTCACATGCTCCACCGCCGAGGGGTTGTCTCCGTGGACACAGATCGTGTCGATCCGCATCTCCAGAACACTTCCGTCGATGGCGACGATCTTCCCCTCCTTCGCCATGCGAAGGGCGCGCTCCGTGGCCGTTTTCGAGTCCTCGATGACGGCGCCGGGAAGACTTCTCGGGGCCAGCTTCCCGTCCTGCGTATAGGCCCGGTCGGGAAAGGCCTCGAAGGCAACCTTGATCCCCGCCTCCTTCGCGATTCGGCTGACGAGAGGCGCCTGGGCCCCGCCGAGGGCAAGATAGATGACGTTCCGATCGACACCCGCGATGGCCTCCACGATGGCACGGATGAGAGGCTCATTCCCCACGCTCGTGTTGTACATGCTTCCGTGGGGTTTCACGTGCTGGAGCGCAACGCCGTGGAGGGCACAGAAGGCCTTCATGGCCCCGATCTGGTAGGCAACGTAGTCGCGCACTTCTTCGGGAGTGCAGTCCATGTTGCGCCTTCCGAAACCGACGAGGTCCGGATAGCCCGGGTGGGCGCCGACGCCCACGCCATGATTCCTGGCGAGCTTGACGGTCCTGTACATGACGCGGGCGTCGCCGGCATGCCAGCCGCAGGCGATGTTCGCCGAGGTGATGTGCCTGCTCACCTCGTTGTCCATCCCCATCGTCCAGGCGCCGAAACTTTCGCCCATGTCGCAGTTGAGATCGATCTTTTTCATCTCGGCGCTCCCTTTCTTACTTCATCCGATTGGGAAGATACAGAGCGATCTCCGGGAAAACCGTGAGCAGCACCGAAGCCAGGAGCATGATCAGGAAGAAGGGGAATGCAGCCTTGGCAATCGTGAAGAGATCATCGTTATTGAGCCCGCTGATGACAAAGAGGTTGAAGCCCACCGGCGGTGTGACCTGGGCCAGCTCGATCATCACGACGAGGTAGATGCCAAACCACACGAGGTCGAAACCGGCGGCCTCGACGAGCGGCAGGACCAGCGGCGCCGTCATGACGATCATGGAGAAGCCGTCGACAAGGCATCCCAGGAAAAGGTAAAGAAGCGTCAGGAAGAAAATCAGCATGTAGGGGGAAAGTTTCATCGTGACGACGTATTCGGTCAGGGCCCTCGTGATCCCCAGAAACCCCATGACATTGGAAAGGTACGAAGCGCCCATCACGATAAGCATGATCATGCAGCTTGTCTTCACGGAGTTGATGAGGCTCACCTTGAAGACGTCCAGGGTAAGACTGCGGGTGATGGCCGCGAAGAAGAAGGCCCCTACAACACCCACTGCGCCGGCCTCCGTCGGGGTGGCCCAGCCCATGTAGATGCTCCCCAACACCATGAGTACCAGGAAGACTACGGGCGCGATGGCGGGGATGGCCTGGATGCGGTCGGACCAGGTGTAGTGGTCATCTGCCCTGGGCGCAAGACTGGGGGTAATCATGCAACGAATCAGAATGTAGCCGCTGAACATCCCCGCGATCATGAATCCCGGGATGAATCCTGCGATGAAAAGCTTGCCGATGCTCACATCGCCGATGATGCCGTAGACGAGCATGACCATGCTGGGCGGGATCATGAAGCCGAGAGTCCCCGCTCCGGCGAGCGACCCGATGGAAAGATTATGGTCATACTTGCGCCGCTCCAGTTCAGGGATGGTGATCTTCCCCACCGTGGCTGTCGTCGCTGCCGACGAGCCGCTCACGGCAGCAAAGAAGGTGCAGGCCAGAATATTCACATGGACGAGACGGCCAGGGATGGCATCCATCCAGGGAGCCAGGCCTTTGAAGAGATCCGCCGAGATCCGACTGCGGAAGAGAATCTCGCCCATCCAGATGAAAAAGGGCAGCGCCATCATGGCCGATCCGCTCGTGTTGTTCCAGGCCACGTTCGCGATGATCGCGCCGAAGGCGACGTCGCTGTAGAAGAAGAAGCCGCCGACCCCCACGAGGAAGAGCGATATGCCGATCCAGACGGAACCGCCCAGAAAGAGGATGAGCAGGCCGCAGATTGTTGCCGATACGGGTCCGAGGTCAAGTTGCATGGAATGGTTACTCCCTGGTCAAAAACGGATTACCTGCCGAGATCGTCGGTCTCCTCGAGAATCCGAAGGCCCTCCGTGTCCTGCCGCAGCATGGCGATACCCTTCAGAAATTCGGCCAGGAACTGCAGCGTCATCAAGAGCGCCCCGACGGGAAGGAAGAACTGCGGGACCGCCAGGTAGGTCTCCGAAATCTGCATCGACTGGGAATCGTTGACGACGGAATCCCAGAAGAAATCCCACGTGAAGATCGTCAGCCCCAGGCAGAAGAGAAAGCCCACCACGAAGCAGGCCATGTTAAAAATCGTGTGGGCACGCCCCTTGATGAAGTGGGGCAGGAACATCATACGGATGTGGCCGCGTTCCCGGAGCGTGTAGGCAAGCCCCATGAAGGTGAGCATAGCCATGAGGTAGCCCGTGTACTCGTCGGCGATGTAGAGGGTGCTGTCGAAGGCGCTCCGGTAGATGATTTCCGCAACCGATATGAGAAGAGCGACAGTCATCATGATGCCTGCCGCCCATCCTCCGATACCGGACAGCGTATCGATCCCATTGATCAGTTTTTTCATTGTCGCGTCTCCGCAGGGCCGACAGGGCGCGCCCCGCAAATGGAACCGGTGAAAAGGACAGAGGACCCCGGGGAACACTCACCCGGGGCCCTCCATGTCACATCCTGCAGCGATCCGGATTGCTATCGCTTCACCTTCTTCTGGAACTCATCGTAAATTTTCTTGCCTTCGGGCGGGGCCGTCTTCAGCCACTCGTCACGGATGCCCTTGGTCACCTTCTCCAGGTCGGCGACATACTGCTTGGAAGGTTTCACCGTCTCGATGCCGTTCTTGTTGCTGATGGCCTCCATGTCCTTGTCCCACTTCTTCACCTTCGTCCACATGGCCTCTTCCATCTCCTTGCCGGCCTTGACGAGGGCGTCCTGCTGCGCTTTGGGGAGCTTCCCGAAGGCTGCCAGGTTCACCGTGACCATGTTCGTCGCGATAGTGATGTTGAGGGGTTGGAAGTACTTCAACACCTCCCAGAACTTGGCGTCCACGGCGGTGGGGGTCGAGGTCATGACGGAGTCGATGACGCCCGTCTGCAGCGATGTGTACACCTCGCTGAAGGGAAGCGCCAGCGGGGTCGCCCCGACGGCCTCCATCACGAGAGCGCCGTTCTTGTCATAGGTGCGGGTCTTGAGGCCTTTCATTTCGGCCACCGTGGCAATTTTCTTCTTCGTCCAGAGACCCGCTCCCGGCCAGGGGGCGATGTAGAGGATCTTCTGCTTCCACTTGCCCTCGGCCGTCTTGTCGAAAGAAGGTCTGGAGATGTTGAGCAGGGTGCGAAGCTCGTCAAAATCGCGAACCAGGAAAGGCAGCGTCACGACCTGAAACCCCTTCTCGTCGCCGGCCACCCCACTGATCAGCATGTCGGAGACGGGCACAAGGCCGTCACGGACAACCTTGAGAAGCTCGGGTCCCTTGTAGCCCAGAGCGCCGCCGCTGCTCACCACCAGTTCGAGCTCACCGTTGGTGGCCTTCTTCACCTTCTCGGCAAAGTCTACGAGGCCCACGCTGTGTTCATTCTTCGGGGGCCATACGGAGTTTGCGTTCCATGTGGTCTTCGCGAGACAGGGCGTGGCCAAAAACACCGCCGCGACAACCGTGACGATGAACAGCGTCCAGGTCTTCTTCATAGCTTGCCTCTCCTTTTTTCTGAGGAATTTGAGTTCGATGTGCGCCCCGACGAGGGCGGAAATCCGCAACAAAGCGGGCTGATTATAAAAGTTCACCCCATCGAGATCAAGCGCAATTTGAAGCAGAATGCCCTTTTGACATCAAGAGGTTTCACGGATTGCAGGCAACATAGGACCGAAAAGTCGGACACACGTTCGAAACGGGCCGAACGACATGCCCGATCCTTTCTAGACAAAACACCCGGATCGATATAATAATGAGTAAGAGCGAGCGTATCAAAAGAGGGTGTTGAACTGAGACAGTGAAAACTTTCTAAAGGATTAAATCTTCATGGATGTGCAGAAGAAAAAAAGCCGGGTTGCGCTTCTATCGGTGATTTCCAACTCGATCCTCGTTCTTCTCAAACTCGCTGTGGGACTCCTGATCAACTCGGTCTCGGTCATCTCCGAGGCCATTCACTCGGGCATGGACCTCGCGGCGGCGATCATTGCCTGGTTTTCCGTCCGCACGTCGAGCAAACCCGCCGATGAGAATCACCCTTTCGGCCACGGAAAAATCGAAAATATCTCCGGCACCGTAGAGGCCCTGCTCATTTTCCTGGCTGCCGGATGGATCATCTACGAAGCGATCATGAAGTTCCTTCATCCGGAACCGGTTGAGACGGCTTTCTGGGGTGTCACGGTCATGCTGATTTCGGCCATCACGAACATCGTCGTTTCCCGGAGGCTGTTCAAGACGGGCAAGGAAACGGACTCCGTCGCCCTTCTGGCCGATGCGTGGCACCTGAGAACGGATGTCTATACTTCCTTCGGCGTCATGGCGGGGCTTGCCCTGATCTGGCTGGGACAACCGATTTTTCCGGGTACCGATCTCAACTGGCTGGACCCCCTCTGTGCCATCATCGTGGCGCTCCTGATCATCAAGGCGGCCTATGATCTGACGGTGCAGTCCGCCCGAGACCTCCTCGATGCGAACCTGCCCGAGGAAGAACAGGCCTGGATCCGAAATCAGATCGAAGCGCAACGGGACGCGATCCACGGATATCACGCGTTGCGCACCCGAAAAGCGGGGCATTATCGCTTTGTCGAGTTCCATGCCCAGGTCGACAGGACGATGACCGTGGAGCGCTCGCACGATCTGACCCGAAGGTTGTCGAAAGATATCAAAGACCACCTGCCCAACACGACGGTGACAATCCATATCGAGCCCTGTGCGGGCGACTGCTTCGAAAAATGCCTCGCCGGATGTCTGCTTTCCGAAGCTCAACGCACCGAAATCAAAAAAAGTCCTTCCGGGATCCATTGAAAAAATGGAAGGAATGACAAATTCGAAGCAAGCTTCGGGGAATTGAACCTGTCGTGACTAGAAGACCTGCCAACCGCTGTATCGTCTGGCCATCTCGATGACCCTGTTGTACACATGCTCGATGGGCTTCCATTCCTCGGGAGTGGCATACCCCCAGCTTATGGGAAAAGAGGCCTCTCCGCCGGGACCGGACAGAGTGATCTCTCGGATGATCCCCTCGTCCGTCTTTTGCGCTTTCTTGTCCGGGGCCGGAGAGACCGACCCGGGCAGGACGCCGAAGAGCTTTTTTCCGTCCAGGACGGGCACGCTGTATTTTTTCCGCTGACCGCCCCACGCCAGCGTCATCTCGAATTCATCTTCCTCGAAAAGAGGCAGATTGGATCGGGTCAGGCGGATCTCCGCCACAGGGCCGAATTCCTTCAGGCGAACCCGGATCTCCGCCGGTTCGATCGCCTTCAAATCAATCGTGCCGGCCGGCTGTTTTCGACGGGCCATTTCGAGACACCCCCGGAAAATTGAGCGGTCCCAGAATCACCGAAGACTTCGTATGATCCCTATCACAGCTTGACAAAGAAATGAAGGGTTCGCGACGCGTTCAAACGTGATAGGATGAAAATACTTACGCTTCTGATCGCAGGAGGATTTCTCGCCTTGAACCGGTCCGGCAGATTCGGCTATCTCTACATTGCCCTGTCATCATTGTGCTTCGCCGCATCGGGGACAGCCTCCAAATTCCTTTTCAATCAGGACGTCACCCCGGACCAGCTCGTCCAGATCAGGACCGTCCTCGCCTCGGCGGTCCTTCTGGCATGGATCTCAATCACACATCGTGCGTCTCTGCAAATCTCCAGAAGGGATCTTCCCCTCCTGGTCCTGCTGGGTACCGTGCTTGCGGCGACGATGTTTACCTACTTTTATGCCATCAGCAAAATCCAGGTGGCCGCCGCGATCCTGCTCCAGTACCAGTCTCCGGTGATTGTCGCCGCTTACGCCCTGATTTATTCCCGGGAGCGCCATTCGACGGCAACCCTCCTGGCCATTGCGGGGTCCGGCATCGGCTGCTATCTGGCCGTCGGCGCCTATACGATCGATCTGCTGAGCCTGAACAAACCGGGAATCCTCGGGGGGGTAAGCTCGGCGGCATTCCTGGCCGGCTATACCGTCTTGAGCGAATCCGCCTTGCGAAGGCACAAACCGTTGACGGTTCTCTTCTACGCAACGCTCTTCTCCGCGGCGGCCTGCAACATCCTTCTTTCGCCTTTCGAAGGGCTGACCCGATCCTACGACGCCACCCAGTGGTTCTGGATCCTGTTCATCGGGATTGCCGGCACGGCGGTCCCGCTGGGTCTTTACAACAAGGGTCTCCACCTGATTCGATCGACCCATGCCAGCGTTACGGCAACTCTGCAGCCGATCGCCGCCGCCGTATTCGCCTTCCTTTTCCTCGGTGAAATCATGGGGCCCTGGCAGGTGTTCGGTGTCGCCCTTGTCGTCGCGTCCATCATCCTTCTGCAGGCCGGAAAAAAGAACTGATTCCTCAACCCCATCTTTCATGTCTTTGCAGCTTGCGGGCTTTTTCTTACCGCTGCACCCTCACCGCGGCCGCCTGCCGAAAGTATTCCGAGGCGAGCTCGTGGCGTCCCCTTTTTTGCTGGATGTATCCCATGTTCTCCAGACAGACGACCATCCCCTGGGACTCACCGGCATCGCGGAAGATCTGGAGGGCCTTTTCGTACTGGCTGAAGGCGATGTCGAAGCGGTCGAAGCTCATGTTGTGCTTCGCCTTGTCGAGGAGGTCGGCGGCCTCGCCGATCTGCTGGTCGCGCCGCTTTTTCTTCTCCTCCTGTATCCTCGCCTGCTGCTCGAAGACCCTTCGCCTCTCCTCTTCCATCGCTCGCTGCGCATCGCCGGGCTGCAGCGTCGGGTCGGCTGTTGCGATGTGCGCAGCATAGAGAACAGGCAGCCTTGCCACGGGAATCGGCGCAGAAGGGGTCAGGCCCGAGATGATCTCGCCCGGAACGGCGATCCCGATGTGAGACGCCTCGCGATGGACCCGGGTTGCGATGCCGACAACATCCCCTTTCATATTCACCACGGGGCTTCCGCTCGATCCGGGTGAGATGGGAGCCGATATCTGGATCAGCCGCTTTCCCCCGGACAGCGGGCGGAGGGCCGACACGATGCCGTCGGTGATCGTCTGTGCAAGCTGCGGATGGTAGGGGGTGCCGATGACAACGATCTTCTCCCCTACCTGGGGAAGGGAGGGTGCCATTTTCAGGGTCCGGATGCTGTCGATGGGCAGAACCGCCGACAGGACGACGACATCGTTCTCCGGATCCGAGGCCGCAACTCCCCGGGTGTCCATCAGGGTGCCGCTTTTCGTACGAATCTTGATCGAGGAGGCGCCCTCCACAACATGGTAGTTGGTCACAACCATTCCCCAGGGATCGATGAAGAATCCCGTCCCATGTCCCCGTATATGACCGGACTCATTGATGTTGTAGACCACAACGACGGAGGGGCTTACTTTTTCGTAGATTTCCTGGACGCTCTGAACACCGTTCCCTCGCGGCACTCCCCGAACGGGTTCCCCTGCGCCGGAAATCCCGTCACCCGGAACGATAACGGCCTGCACGGGCATTTCGGCAGCGGGAGCGGTCGGGCCGTCTTTCATCGCCACGACGGCCTGTGTTCCCGCCTTCTGCCTGCCGCCGTCCGCAAACCCCAGCCAAACGGCCGCACCGGAGAGGCCCAGCATAATGGCCAGCAGAACGGCCATGCCGCCCGTGCCGAGCGCCTCCTGGAGCTTCCGGAAAAACAGGACCACGAAAAAAAGAAGGACGAGGATGAGGCCAATGAGAATTTTCAGCATCTGCTGCGCTCCGGGAAAGAAATCCCTCTATACTATTCGGATGATCCGCGGAAAAATTTAGGCCGAAACATCCGGGCGCACAGGTCTTTTCTACTTTCCTTGCGGCTTATGGCTTGCGGCTCCTCACTTGAACTCCCCCGTCTCATCGAAAGGAATCCGGATGGAGGGCGATCCCGTGTAGACGAATCCCGCAATCCGGTACGTGAACCCCGAAGCGTAGCTTCCTTTCCTCGCTTCCGAGAGCTGGCGCAGGATGCTGGTGAGCCCCGTATAAGCCTCCACCGGGACGACCTTCGTGCTCAGGCGCTCCACCTTCAGGCTCTGATTGGAAACTCCTCTGGCAAAGGGCTGACCGTTAATTTCCAGCTCGAAGACCATGCCGTTGATGTCCAGGTCCGTCTCGGTGGTGTTCTGGATGCGAAGCTCCATCAGGAACGTCTGCTCCAGGAGCCGCATCTCCTTCGGCACGATACTCACGATTTCAACGCGCGGCTTTTCCCCCATCCAGAAAAGCGAGGCACAGCCTGCAAGGCAAAGGACGAGTATCGTCAGCGCCACGAAGAATTTTTTCATCATTGTTTCTCCTTTCCTTTCCAATCGGTTCCCCGGCAATGAAAGACGCGAAGCGACGGCATCCCGCTTCATATATCGATCATACACAATGCGGCGTCTCCGGGAAAGGGGTTTTGCCGTTCTTCCGGCTTGCTTTTTCCGGACCCCTTCCGTATGGTTCGAGGGAGTTATTTTTCACCCTGGGGCATGGACGGAGATGGACAGCCTGACCCTCGGCCTGGTGGGCATGATCCCGCTGATTCTCCTTTTCGCGGGCCTGACGGCCACAACGTTCAAGTCTCACGTTGTCACCCTGGCAGGTCTGGCCGTCACGGCGTTGCTTGCCTTTCTTGTCTGGAAAACACCTGCCGGAAGACTCGTCCTCTCGGCCGCCGAGGGTGCTCTCATTGCGCTGGTGCCCATCGTCTGGGTCATTCTCGCCGCCGTTTTCACCTACTTTGCCGCTGTCGAGTCGGGAGCCATGGCAACGGTGCGGGAAATCCTGATCACGCTGTCGCCGGACCGCAACATCCAGGCCGTCATCATTGCCTACTGCTTCGGCGGCTTCCTGGAAGGCGTGGCGGGATTCGGAACGGCTGTCACGATCCCCACGGCGATTCTCATCACCATGGGCTTTTCACCCATCAACGCCGCCGTGATCGCGCTGGTGGCCAATTCGGTCCCCGTGGCCTTCGGGGCCCTGGGAATCCCGGTCATCGTTCTTGCCCAGATTACCGGGCTTGACCTCACGACGCTCACACGCTACGTGGCGCTGCAGATCCTGCCCTTCGGCATCCTGCTGCCCGTCGTCATTGCCCTGATCAGCAACGGGGGATTCCGGGGTATCGGCCCGTCCCTCCCCGAGGTCTGCACCCTCGGCCTGCTCTTCGGCGGCATCCAGACCATGACCGCCTTCTGGCTTGGTCCCGAACTCGTGGCCGTCCTGGGGGCGCTGGGGGCGCTCGTGCTCTATGTCGCCTGGAAAGTCCTGGCGGGCCGGTGGAAGGCCGAAGAAAACCGGAAGAAGCTCCTTGTGGCCCTTTCTTCCTACATCATCCTGCTTGCCCTCGTCCTCATGACGCGGCTGCTGCCGCTCGATTTTCTCAAGCAGCCTCCCTTTGCGCTTGTGCTTCCCCTGGGGGTCAACCCCGTACAGATCGAATGGCTCACCACGCCCGGGACGCTTCTTTTTGTCTCGGCCCTCGCGGGATCCTGGCTGCAGGGCCTGCCGGCACGAACGATGCTCCGCATTTTTTCCCAGTGCGTCGACCGTATCAAATGGAGCGCCTGGACGATCGTGAATATCGTGGCCCTCGCGAAGATCATGGGCTATTCAGGCATGGTGGCCTCGACGGCGACGATGCTCGCCGCCCTCTCGGGGAAGGCCTACCCCTTGCTTGCGCCCGGCCTGGGGGCCGTCGGGACCTTCGTCACGGGAAGCGACACGGCCTCGAACATCCTGCTGGGCGAGCTGCAGCGCGAGACGGCAAAGCAGATCGGCGCCGACGTCCCGTGGATCTGCGCCTCCAACACCTCCGGCGCCACGGCGGGGAAAATGATCTCGCCGCAGAGCATCTCCGTGGCCGCCGCCACGGTGGGCCTTCAGTCCGAGGAGCGCACCATCGTCCGCACGACGCTGCTGTATTGCGTGGGCTACTCGATCCTCATGGGCATCTTCATCTATACGGTAAACCAACTTCTGGTACGATGATGGACAACGAAAAGAAAATCCTTCTCTTCCCCGTGGCCTCTCACTTCCTCTTCCATTTTTACGAGATCGCCTTCCCGGCGCTCGCCATCCCGCTGACGTTGTCGCTGGGGATGAACCTGAATGAGGTTCTTGCGCTGGGCTTCCCCATGTATCTCATGTTCGGCCTCTGCGCACTTCCCTGGGGCATCTTCGCCGATCGCGCCAACAACCGGATCGCCCTCATGATCGGCTTTTTCGGCTGCGCTGCGGGGTCTTTTCTCACGGCTCTGTCGTCGACACCGGAGGCGATTATGGGGTCCCTCACCGTCATCGGAATCTTCTCGTGCATCTGTCATCCTGCAGGAATGGGCCTCATCTCCCACCGGGCGAAAAACCGTGGCGCGGCCCTGGGAATCTTCAGTGTGGCGGGAACCATCGGCCTCATCGTTGGGCCCTTCCTGGCGGGAATCTTCAACTGGCTGGCGGGCTGGAAGATGGCCTATGCCGTCATGGGCGTTGTGAGTCTCCTGTGGGGAGCGGCACTGATCTTCGTCCGGATCGACGAGACTCCCATCGTGCAGGAAAACACCGACATGGGCAGCGTGGGGAACAATCGTATCTTCCCTCTGGGAACGGTTATCCTTTTTTTCTGGATTGTCGCGCTGGGAGGGCTTGTCTACCGGATCAACATCGTGGCCCTGCCGGCCTACCTCGAATTCAAGGCAGGCTTCCTCGCCACGACGCTCCACAACCTGCTGAACATCCCCATCATGGCCGCCACGATGACCATGGCCGCGGCCGCCCTCACGTCGGTGATCTACATCGCGGGCATCTTCGGTCAGCTTTACGGCGGGAAGATTGCCGACCGCCACGACTTGAAACGGGTCTATCTCGTGTTCAACATCGTCATTCTGCCGCTTGCAATTCTCATGGCCTTTCTTCACGAGCAAAGCCTCGTCGTCGCAGCGGCGGTCTACGTGTTCTTCGCCCTGGGAATTCAACCCATCGAGAATAGCCTCATCGCCATCTTCACTCCGCCCCGGTGGCGAAGCACGGGGTATGGCCTTGCGGCGATTTTGATCTTCGGCGTCGGGTCGCTTGCCGTCTTCCTCGTTGGATGGGTCTCGACCCACTGGTCTCTGGGAACAGTCTACCTCTTCTCGGGCGCCTTTATGCTCTTGATTGTCATGAATATTGCCTTCCTGTTCTTCGCAACCCGCGGCCGCGAGCTGCGCAACAGGCGCCTTTCCTGAGCACGGGATATCCTGTCGCGGAGGTGGGTGGGGGAGGCTTCAGGACGTTGCGGCGGAAAGTTTCACGCGCTTCCCGCCGATTTCCAGGGTGGTTTTCGAGTAAGTGTACTTTCCGATGATCTTCCCGTCACAAAAGTGGATTGCATCGACGCCGCGCCGTCGCTCGGGCTTTCCTTCGAGGCCTTTTTCCGTGGACGGCCAGTCGAGGGTCCAGCAGAAGAGAACTTTTCCGGCTTCTTCGTCGACAAAGACATCTTCCACGGTGAAGAAGAACCCACCGTGGTTTGTCAGCCAGGGGGTCCAGGCCCGCCGAAGGGCCGCCTTGCCTTTGACGCGACCGCCCGTCCAGTTCTCGAACTCCACCTCGTCGTGGAGCAGTTCCATGATGCGGTCGAGGTCGTGTTCGTTCCAGGCGTCATTCCAGCGCGTCAGTGTCTCGATGGTCTTTTCTCTGTCTAACAAGGTCTGTCCCTTCCGTTGTGTCTATCCGCTCGTGCAGCCTGGGGCGGCTGTTCAAGGTGACAGGTTTCAGGTCACAGGTGGCAGGAAAGCGGGGTGGTTCTGTTACCTGTTACTTCAAAATGATCTTCGAGTCTGAAATGTTACTGTCTGGAACGATGATGCGCGACTGCTCCTGACGCTGGGCTTCCTTGATCTCCTCGGCCAGTTTCTCCAGGAACTGATCCATCACCTCGGGGAATTTCTCGGCGGCCTCCTGGAGATTCTTTGCCTCGATGGGGAACTGAACCGGCAGAGGCCCCTGGGGGGACATGATATTCGTCTGTCCCACGAAGGCGTATTTCCGGGTCTTGTCAATCTCGCCGTTGGGCTTTACGGGCGTGAACTGGCGAAGTGCCGCCGTACGCATGTCGGTGAACATCTCTTCCTTGTAGAGATTCTGCAGGTTGATCTTGACCTTCCTCTTTGCCGTATCTTCCATGGTCGTGTTGTCTCCTTGCCTCAATGTGTGTGTTTCTTCATAGCCGGTGACATAGCACAGTTCTCGTTGTCAAGACAATCCGTTTCGACCGATGCCCATCCGGGTGGCCAATCAGTCTTCCATGATCGCCACCGGCCGACACCACCCTGCGCTTCCCCCTTTCACCTTTATGGGAAAGCAGCAGACCGTGAACCCGTGGTGCCGCCCGACGGATGCCAGGTTTGCCATTTTCTCCATGTGACAGTAACCGATGTCGATTCCAGCGAAGTGGGCCTCCCAGATGACCCGCGGGTCGCCGGTGCGTGTGAACTCCTCGGCAATGTAAGGCAGGGGCCTGTCCCAGCTCCAGGCATCGATGCCCACGACCTTGACACCCTTTTCCAGCAGCCAGAGGGTACTTTCACGCTCCATGCCGGGCCCTTTTACAAGGTACTCCGGCGTGCCCCAGGCCGCGTCCGCTCCGGTCCGGACAAGAACGATATCGAGCGGCTTCACTTCGTAGCGGATCGCCCCGAGGGCCTTTCGGATATCGGCCACCGTAATTCGATCACCGTCTGCTTTGTACCTGAAATCGAGGATCACCCCGTCGCTCATACACCATTCGAGGGGGACCTCATCGATCGTCATGGCGGGCTTCCCGTCGTCCATCGTGGGGTGATAGTGCCAGGGGGCGTCGAGATGGGTACCGCTGTGCGTTGTGAGGTGGACAAACTCGAGCGACCAGCCCAAGCCTCCGGGAAGCTGCTCCTTCTTCACGCCAGGGAAGAACTCCTTCATCTGCTCCGCGCCCTGCCCGTGGTCGACGTAATCGATCCGCGGGATCATCATGGGCGGATCGCTGGGAAGCCCCGGCTCGATGGCGATGCTCAAGTCCACAAAACGCCGTTTCTTCATCTCCTGTTTCTCCGACTTCAAGCCTTCTTGATTTCTCCCGTTCCCGGATCCTTGCAGCCTCCTCGATTCCCTGCTATAACCCTTCCGAAGTGCACCGACCCGCAGGGACACATTTCTCATCAACAACGGACAAAGGAGGCCTGCTCATGGCCCTGGACATGTCTGCAATCGGTCGTCCCATCGGCCCTATCGTACGGGACTACAAAGGAAAGGACGTCATCCTCTATGCCCTCTCCGTGGGAGCCGGTTTCGACGATCTCGACTACACCTGGGAGAAGAACCTCAACGTCATCCCCACCTTCTCCGTTGCCATGATCTTCGATTTCTTCTGGGCCGTGGCGAAAAATTCGAGCCTCGATCCCCGGGGGGCCCTGCACGGCGAGCAGGAGATTCTTTTTCACAACCCCATCCCCACGGAAGGAACACTCACCACCACGGGGACCATCACCAACTATTTCGACAAGGGGAAGAAAGGCGCCGTCATCCGCGGCGAGAGCATCACGTCACACTCCAACGGAAAAAAGCTCTACACCAACGTCATGAGCATCTTCGGCCGGCTCGACGGTGGCTTCGGCGGCGAGGAAGGTTCCGCACGGGCCGTCGTTTTCCCCGATCGCGCTCCCGACTTCATCGTCGACGCCCTGCCCTCCCCCGATCAGCCGCTGCTGTACCGGCTGACGGGCGATTTCTTCGCTTTACATGTGGACCCTGACTTCGCAAAGGCTTCGGGCTTCGAGAAGCCCATCATGCACGGTCTGTGCACCTTCGGCTTTGCCTGTCGGGCGCTCACGAAAAGCCTCATCCCGGGCGAACCCGCACGAACAACACGCATGGCCTGCCGGTTCACTCGACCCCTTTACCCCGGCGAACCCATCCGAACGCTCATCTGGAAGATGGAAAACGGCAGTGCGTTCTGGCGGGTCATCCACGCAAGCACGGGACAGACCGTCATCGACTACGGGGAATTCGATTACCGCGGTCGTTGAACGATCGCATCCCCGGGCGTCCCTCGCACCGCCTTTCCGGATGTCTACTTGTAGTAGCAGATGTAGGAGGCGTCTGCGGGCACATCGAGCTGAAACTTGCGGTTTGCCTCTACCTCGAACCGATCATAGGGTTTATAGGTTTTCCAGTCCGCCGATCCAGGAAGCTTCACGTTCAGAACACCCGTTGTCACGATCAGGATTTCCTTCTGAGAAGTCCCGAACTCGTAGGTGCCTTTTTCCATCACCCCCACCGTCGCAGGCCCTTCGCTTGTGGCAAGCGAAATGGATTTCACCTTTCCCTCGAAATACTCATTCACCTTCAGCATGTCAGCCTCCTTTGCGAGAAACACAGGTTCGGAAATCGTAGGGACAAAGCGTGCAGCAGTCAACGAAAATGTGGGAGGGATAAGTGATCAAATCTACTGCATTCATCAGGACCGTGAAACAGTTTTGCAAGGCGAAGTGAAAACGCCTTTGCGCGAACGGTTCTTCGCGAAGCGGAGTGCCCGCGGCGCAAACTGTCTGAGCCCGAAGGGCGAGTTTTTGCGGCCGCAGCGCAGCGAGCGTTAGAATCGTCGCAAAGCGGTTTTTCGCCGGAAAAATTGTTTGCGGTCCATCAACCTGCATGTCAGATAGAGGAGGAAATAATCGTTGACACCGAGGAGCTTTCTGATTATACCTTCCGCCCGTAACACCGATCGCAATATTTCATTTCAGCGGGAGTATAACCCATGTCAGGCCACGGCTCCGGGCACATAGATCCGGCCCACAAGAAAATCGCGCTGCTAATCTCCGTGCTCGCACTGTTCCTCGCTCTCAGCGAAACGCTCGCCAAGAGCGCCCAGACATCAGCCCTCAGCTACAACATCGAGGCATCGAATCTTTGGGCATTCTTTCAGGCAAAGACGATCCGCATGACGACGTTGCGTACGGCAGCGGAAGCCGCCGAGGTCGAACTGCAGCATGAAAAATCTCCGGCCAAAAAGGCGATCCTGCAGAAGCGCATCGAGGACTGGAGAAAGGTTGCCGCAACGTACGACTCGGAACCGGAGACGCGGGAAGGTCGCAAGGAGCTGGCCGTGCGCGCGAAAGCCGCCGAGAGCAGCCGCACCCGATCGCTTGCCGCCTATCATCACTATGAGCTCGCGTCGGCGGCGCTTCAGATTGCCATCGTGCTGGCATCGGCCCAGATCATCACCGGCGTTGCAGTTCTTTTGTGGCTGTCCGGCGGGCTGGGGGTCGTAGCCATCCTCTTCAGCCTGATCGGCTTTTTCGCTCCGCTGTCGGTCCACCTGTTCTGACGGATTTCCCTTTTTCCCGTACGGTCGGGCAAACCATAAAAAAGCGGCCCCGGGGCCGCTTTTCACGTCATTCTGTCCTGCCCGATCTCGTGACGGTCTCTCAGGCGAGATTGATCGTATGGGTCTTCAGCAAGAACTCCTTGAACTGCTCCTTTGTTGTCTCCTTGACGTCGCTCAATTTGACAAGAATGGCATTGTTGTAGAACGTATATCCGCCATCTACCTTCTCGGGGTTCTCGTCGTCGTCGATGAAGCGCTCCATGAACTTGAGGGCGAGCTTTCGTGCCTCGCGCTCGTCCTTCGCGCTGATGAGGTAGTGGTGGTGGCGCAAGTCCTCGTCCTCGCGCTCCGTAATTTTGATCCAGTAGTCCGGCATGATTCCTCCCGGTCGCATTTGATATCGTGAAGCCGTTTTTACCATTTCCCCGCTCTATACGCAACGACTCTTTTCGTGCCGGGAAACCGAATTCCGAACCTCGCAGGCCAAACTGCGTTGACAGAAAAACATTCCTGCCTCTATAATGCGGGCACCGGGACCGACCCCGCCTCACCCAAAAAGGAGAAACGCATGAAACGGACACTCCTGCTTTTGGCCGTTGTCTTCCTTCTCGCGTCCGGTGTATTCCAAAGCGCCGCGGCAGCCGAGAACCTGATGGTCTACACCTCCATGAAGGAAAGCCTCATCGGAAAGATTCGCGACGCTTTCGTGAAAAAGAACCCCGGCATTGCCTTCGACTATTATTCGGCCGGGGCGGGAAAGCTCATGGCCAAGGTGGCCGCCGAGCGACAGTCCGGAAAGATGACGGTGGATGTCCTGTGGCACAGCGAGGTCCCCGATTTCTACAAGCTCAAGCAGGAGGGCATGCTTGAAAAATATGTCTCCCCTGAAGCCAGAAACGTCAAGAGCCCCGTCAAAGACTCGGACGGATTCTTTACGCCAGCCCGCCTGGGTACCCTGGGCATCGCCTACAACACCAAAAAGGTGAAAACGCCGCCCGCCTCCTGGAACGACCTTCTGGATCCCCGCTTCAAAAAAGGCGTGGGCATCGCCAACCCCGCCCTGTCCGGAACGTCGCTTGTGAGCATCGCCATGATCGCCGACAACCTGGGATGGGACTACCTCCAGAAACTCGCCAACAACGGCGCCATGATCGGGCAGGGATCGGGACAGGTCGTCGATGACACGGCGTCCGGAGACCTCCTGGCGACGCTCGCCCCCGACTACATTGCCGTCGACAAGATCCAGAAAGGCGCTTACATGGGCCTCGTTTTCCCCAGGGAAATGCTCGTCATTCCAAGCCCCGTTGCCATCATCAGGGGCACGCCCAATCGCAAGGCCGCCGAGAAGTTTATCGACTTTTTGCTCTCGAAGGAAGGCCAGACGATCATCGCCGCCAGCGGCACGCTCCCAATCCGGTCCGATATCCCTGTCCCGAAAAACCTGGGCCTGGTGTCGCCCGACGAGGCCGTCAAGCGCGCCATGAAGCTCGACTATCTGAAAACAATGAACGAGAAGGAAGCCATCATCAAGAAGTTCACTGCCATGTTCCGGGGGAATAAGTAACCCGATGGCGGACATGACCCTCGAGAGCGTCGGCAAGTCCTACGGAAGCCATGACGTCATCCGGGACCTCTCCATCACGATCCGTGACGGCGAGTGCTTCACCTTCCTCGGCCCCTCAGGTTGTGGCAAGACGGTCATCCTGCGCCTCATTGCCGGCTTCGAAGCGCCCGATGCGGGCGAGATCCGGATCGGCGAAAAACTCGTATCCTCGCCGGCGAAAAAGATCCATGTCCCGCCGGAACAGCGGCGAATTGGTGTGGTGTTCCAGGACTATGCCGTCTGGCCTCACAAGTCCGTCTACGAGAACGTCATCTACCCCTTGCAGATCCAGAGGCTTCCGAAGGACGAAGCCCACGCACGAACCCTGGCAGCCATCGACCAGGTCAACCTCAACACGCTGGGAAAACGCCTGCCCTTTCAGCTTTCCGGCGGCCAGCAGCAGCGCGTAGCCCTGGCCCGGGCCCTCGTCTCGGCCCCCGAGATCATGCTCCTCGACGAGCCCCTCTCCAATCTCGACGCCAACCTCCGCGAGGAGATGCGCTTCGAGATCAAAGAGCTGCAGCGGAAGACGGGCGTGACCATTCTCTACGTCACCCACGACCAGGAGGTGGCCCTGGCCATCTCGGACCGCATCGCCGTCATGGACCGAAACGGCAACATCCGGCAGGTCGGCGCGCCCGACGAGATCTACGAAAGCCCTGCCGACAGCTTCGTGTTCCGCTTTATGGGGGTCTCGAACTTCCTCCCCGTGGAGGCACGCGATGGCGGAGTCTTCATCAAGGGAAGCGACGCGCGGCTCGATCATCCCGTTCCGGCCGGCCGGGCGCAAACCTTGAAAGCCGGGCAACTCGTGGCGGGGTGCCGCCCTTACGAAATCGGGCTTTCGCACGATGACAAGGGCACGCGGGGGATCCTCAAGCGCATGGTTTACCTTGGGCCCACGATGGACTACCGGGTGCAGATCGGCACAACCGAGATCCGCGTCCAGCAGGACATCGACGAGGCGCTCCGGCAGGGCGCACGCTTCCGGGAAAGAGACCCGGTGAGCCTGTGCTTTCTCGACCTCAAATGGTTCGACGGCGACGGGTCCGGCGAGGAGGTCCCATGATCGCGAAGTACCTCAAACGCGTAGGCATCGCCGAGATCCTCCTGGCTTTCTCCGTCCTGATCCTCGTCGTCGTGGTGGCCGTACCTGTGCTGCTCATCCTCTGGACGGCCCTTTTCGTGGACGGCTCGCTCAACACCCGGGACATCCTCAACATCCTGAGCCAGCCCGACACCTATGAAGCCCTGAAAAACTCCATCGTCATCGCCGCGGGCGTGACGTTCCTCAGCACGATGATCGGCGTATTTTTTGCCTGGCTTGTGTCGAGAACCGACTTGCCCTTCAAGGAAACCATGAAGGTCCTTTTCCTCATCCCCTTCATGCTTCCCTCCTTCATCGGCGCGCTGGCCTGGAAGATGCTGCTTTCGCCCCGCTCGGGATTCATCAACAAGTTTCTCGCCGAGAGCTTCGGCTTCGAGGGATCTCTTTTCAACATCTACAGCCTCTGGGGCATCATCGCCGTCGAGACCATGTACCTTTTTCCCTTCGTCTTCATCCAGGTTGCGGGCGCCCTCGAACGGATGGACCCGACGCTCGAGGAATCGGCCCGGATCTCGGGCGCGGGGCTGCTCACGGTGACGCGAAAGATCACGCTGCCGCTCATGCTCCCCAGCGTCGCTGCAGGGGCGCTGCTTGTGGCCCTCTACTCTCTGGCGCACTTCGGCGTCCCCGCCATCCTGGGCACCGAAGTGGGCATCTACAACATCCCGACGAAGATCTACGAGCAGATCTACGCGAGCGGAGGCAACTTCACGGCCATCCGCACCGGGACGATCCTGTCGTCGATCCTGATCATCGCCGCAGGGGTCATTCTCTGGTTCCAGACCCTCGTGCTCAGAGCCGGGCGTTTCCAGGTCATTGCGGGGAAAAGCATGCGGCCCATGCTGCTCAAGCTTCGCGGACTCAAGGTTCCTCTGCTCATCGTCAGCGTTCTCTACATCGCCGTCACGGTCATCCTCCCCACGGTAACAATCTTTCTTGTGGGATCGCTCAAGACGTACGGCATCAGCTTCACCGCCGAAAACATGAGCCTCGACAATATCAGGTACATCCTCTTCGACTGGAAACTGACCCGCGATGCCATCTGGAACAGCTTCTACCTGTCCCTGGCGGCGGCCTTCGTGACCATGCTCGTGGGCACCTTCATCTCCTACGTGATCGTGAAAACCCGGGCGCGAGGAAAGTTCATCCTCGAATTTCTGGGCGTGCTCCCCTTTTCGGTTCCCGGTACGGTCATCGCGCTGGGCGTCATTCTCATGTGGAGCGGCCAGTTCGCAATCAACCTCTACAACACGGCCTGGATTATCTTTGTGGCCTATATCGCGCGCTATATGGCCTTCTCTCTGAAATCGACCTCGGCGGCTCTGGAGCAGGTCCACGACTCGCTCGAGGAGGCAGCCCGGGCCTGCGGCGCCACCCACTGGCAGTCCCTCAGGGACATCGTGCTGCCGCTCATCAAGCCGGGAATGGTGGCGGCCTTCTTCCTGATCTTCCTGCCCGCGCTCCGCGAGCTCACCACGTCGGTGCTGCTCTACGGACCCACAACGCGCACCATCGGCGTGGCCATCTACGCCCTCAATGAAGACGGCGAAACAGTCTATGCCGCGACACTGGCCTCGGTGGCCCTTGTCATCATTGTCGTCGGGCAGATCGTCATCAAGCGGATCACCCGCAGCCGCATCGAAGGGGTGCAGTGATGTCGCAGGTAAAACTCGCGAGCGTGACCAAGCGTTATGGAGCCGTCGTCGCCGTCGACAACCTGAGCGTCGAGATCGAAAAAGGCGAGTGTTTCTCGCTGCTGGGTCCCTCGGGCTGTGGAAAGACGACGACGCTGCGCATGATCGCAGGGTTCGAGGACCTCGATGAGGGTGAGATTTCCGTGGGTGGGAGAGTCTTCTCGTCGAGCTTCAAGAAATATTATCTCCCGCCGGAGAAGCGTGACTTCGGGATGGTCTTCCAGGCTTTTGCCGTCTGGCCGCATCTCAACGTCTTTGACAACGTGGCCTTTCCCCTGCAGATCAAGGGTTTGTCCAGGGCCGAGACTGCCGAGCGAACCCGACGGGCCATCCACTACACGGGCCTCGAGAAATACGAAACAACCTATCCCGGGACCCTTTCGGGCGGACAGAAGCAGCGCATCGCACTCGCCCGCGCGATCGCCATCAATCCCACGGTGATGCTGCTCGACGAGCCGCTGTCCAACCTCGATCCGAAGCTGCGCGAGGAGATGCGCTTTGAAATCAAGGATCTCCAGAAACGCTTCGGATTCACCATCCTCTACGTGACCCACGACCAGGCCGAGGCCATGGCACTCTCGGAACGCATCCTGGTCATGAACAACGGGATGGCCCAGCAGGTCGACACGCCGCTCAACATCTACACAAAGCCCGTAAATCAGTTCGTCTTCAGCTTCATCGGTCTGTCGAACTTCTTGCCTGCCGTCATCCGTAACGGCTCCGTCTACATCGACGGGGCAATAGAAGCGGGACCCGTCACCGGCAAGCTCCCGGAACGGATCGCCGACGACAGGCTGACCCTGGCCACGCGACCCTCCGAGATCGACTTTGTGGATCATGGCGGTGTGAAGGCAACGGTGAACCGCATGACCTATCTCGGGGATATGATTGACTACCGGGTGACGGTGGGCAGAACGGAAGTGCGCATCCAGAAGAATCGCATGGGCGAAATCATGAAGGCAGGACAACCCTGTCGCCTCTCCTTCAGGCGGATCCTCTGGTACGAACGTGAGCAGATGATCAAATAGCGGCTCCACACTTTCTGCGTGCGCCGGGATCCCGAGGACGGGAACGGCTGCTCACAGGGTTTATTTCACACGGCTTGTGTACAGGGTGCACAGCCCCAGATCCTCAATCCGCTCCATGTGCGTCTGGATATGTTCCTCGAGCCGTGCCGGTCGCAGCACTTCGAGCCGCGGATGGGCATGGGCCAGGGATCTCATGCAGACGGTCCGGATCTCCCCTTTCGCAATCCTCTGGATGACGTTCTGCTCGCCCGTAAGGCCAAAAGCGCTCACGATCGGATAATCGAAGGGGGTCGGGTTTTTCTGCCCGCTGGCCAGATAGCCGAGACCGGCTTCCGGAAAGACGAGAAAGATCTTCCCGTCCGGAGCGTACTCTGCCAGCGCTACTCTGTAATCGAGAAGATAATGATAGAATGGAACCTCCATGAGCGCACCCCGATAATGCGGCAGCGACGAAACCCGGTACGAATCGCCTCCCAGCAGACGCGCCCTGTAGGTCAAATCCACTCCGAGACCGATCATCAGCCATAGACAGACCGCGACGGCGAGGGGCCCCGGAAGTCTTCGGGGAAGATGCTTTCTGACCTCCTGCCAACCACAGGCGATTCCCAGAACGATGATGGGAATCATGTACACGAGATGATCAAAATCGAACCGGGGAAAAGCCCCCAGAAAGGCCGCGGACGAGAAGAAAAAAGCACACAGGCAAACGCGGCGTCTCGCGGCATCGGCCCGAACCCAGGCCGCGCCGAGAAACAGAAAGGCAAAGAAGGGAAAGACGACAGGAAGGGCCATGTACATGCCTGCAAGATTCTTGACAGAAGGCGATTCAAATACCGCCAGCAGACTATTGAATCCGGCAAAATAGGAAATACTGGAAACTTTCAGATAGGTCCGCTTGTTCATAAAGCCATAATCCAGGAATTGCTCGAAACCGCCCGCGAACACGACGGGCAGCAGGCCCGCGAGGACAACCCCGAGAAACGTTGCCGAAACCAGGATGACGCCGGAGAGTCTCTCACGGGAAACAATCCCCGTGCCGCGCATCAAACCCAGGAATACGGTCGGCACGAGCGCCATCATCGCAAGCGCACCGATATTCTGCTTGCTGAGAAAGGACAGCGCCGCAGCGGCTCCGGACAAAGCGAGGGCGGTATTTTTCCCGGAGTCGAGCCAGGAAAGCGTAAAGAGAAAACAACAGAGGAGAAAGACGTAGGCCACCGGCGTGTAGGCCGAATTCGGATCCGGCGGCGCATACACCAGCAGCGTTCCGGCAACAAGGGCGACCTGCAAGGAATTGCAGCCCAGCCGTCCTGCGATGCGGGACGAAAGCAGGACCGTCGCAACAAAACAGGCGCTGAGGACGGCTTTCAGGACGAGGATCTCCGCCCCGAAAAGATAGACCGGAATGAGGCTCAGCCAGACGGAGAGCGGGGTCACCCCGTAAAAAATGTCCCGATAGAGGACTTCCCCGCTCGAGACGCGATGGAGCAACTGCAGAAACCAGCTCTCGTCGGCCATTCCCACGCCGCTCGTAACAGAGTATCCGAGGCCGTAGACAAAGAGCAGCAGGGCCGCCGCCAGCGTAAACAGAACCCGCCTTCCCCGGCTTTTAAAGAACGACTGCGCGATCGCCTCAAAGGATGTGCCTATCAACATTTATCCCCCCTGAAAATCTGAAACGCCTTGATCCGGTCAAGAAAAGAAATCCTCTCCAGAACGGCCTCCACGCGTCTTCCCCATTTCCGGTTGGCAAGGAACGGCGGGAAGAGACCGAACCGGAACATCCCGGGATTGCACAAACCGGCAGCCGTCATGGCGTCAAAGATCACCCGGCGCCGCATCTTGACGATCCCCCTGTCTCCCTGCCAGGTCATTCCGGGGGTAAATAAAATCTGAAGATAATACAGCGGATTGCAGGGATTTGGTTCCAGAAAAACAATCCGCCCGCCTGGCCTGACAAGCCTTTTCATGGCCAGATAGCATTCCGTCAGATCATGGAGATGATGCAGTGCGAAAAATCCTATGACCGCGTCGTATGCCCCTTCAAGTTCGGCGGGAAAGTTGATAACATCACAGCAGTGCACGGGAATGTCGAACCTGCCGCCATTGAACGCATGCAACCGTTCGGTCAGGATGGGCGACAGCTCGAGCCCCTCGAGGCGAATGCCCTGCTCCGCCAGGCAGAAGATATGGCGCCCCATCCCGCATCCCACTTCCAAAACCCGCTCGCCGGGGACGAGGCCGCCGAATCGGACGAGTTCTTCCACGTGTCTGCGGATATAGGGGGTATCTCCCGGCACTAGCGTTCGCTTTTCAGAAGATTCAAAATATTGTCTCTGTGCGCTGTTAAACTGCTGTTTTTCGGTGATACCGCGGCTCATGGTGTAACCCTTTCCTGGAGAGCAGGCGGCGCGGTAACGGGGTCCGGTATCCGCCTGGATATCTGATTCAGCCAGCGGCCGGCCGGGAGAGACACCCCCGGCGTCGTCCTTTCGCCGAACACCTTCCGGCATTTCCAACTCACAGCCCACCATACAGCCCGCCAGCCGCTTTTGAGTCGGCCCCACGCGCTATAGGCAGAGCTTCCGTTTTCCCGCGGGGAGCGCATGACCGGTACGGACTCCAGGGGAAGGCCGGTGCAGCCGATCATGGCCACGATGAACGGGTAAGGCCCTTTCATCGCAAGAAGGGTTTCCCGCATCGTACTGTTGATCGCCACGAATATCCCCGCGCCCGGCGGGACATTACACAGATAACGGATCAGCGCCTTGAACAGTCGTGAGGTGAAATGCCGGCCCAGTGATTCGTAGCGGCCTCGCCTGCTTGCGAAGACCGCAGCAACTCCCTCGGTTTCCTGCGCCCGGGCCAGGAGAACGGGAATGGCCTCCGGGGGATCCTGAAGATCCGCATCCATGATGACCGTCCAGGGTGCCTGCGACTGCGCGAGCCCCACAAGAACGGCGGCATGCTGGCCGCAGTTTCGTCTGAGCTCGAAGCCCCTGACTCTTGCATCCCGCTGCGCCAGACCTTCGACGACGGACTGAGAGCCGGACGGGCAGGCATCAATGACACAGATCATCTCGAACGAGAGCTTCTGCGACCCCAGCGCCTGCGAAATGCGGCCGTGGAGCTTCTCCAGCGTATCGGCATTGCGGTAGACCGGCAAAACGATGCTTACATCCGGAGGCGTGACAATGCGGCCGGTTTCTCGGTTACGCAACGGAGGCATCATTTGGCTTCCCCCATCTGCCTCCGGTAGATCGGTTGATGATCCCGGAACCAGGCCATCGTTTTTCCCAATCCCTCCCGCAGCATGATCCGGGGCTGCCAGTGCAACCGTTGCTGCGCATGCCCGATGTCGGCCACCCAATGGGTTGTATCCGAGGCTCGGGCCGGAAACTCCCCTGTCCGAACCCGCAGCGGCCGGCCGGCAAGTTCCCCGATCATCGAGACGACCTGCTCGTTCGTCCACTGACAGCCGGAGCCGATGTTGATGATTTCGCCTGCCCGAATATCAGCCAGGGCCGCCTTCAGGCAGGCCTCGACCACGTCCTCGACGAAGACCAGGTCCCGACGGAGGCCAGCTCCGGTCAGAGACAGTTCCCCTCCGCCCATCGAGGCCAGGATGGCCGAAGGAATCAGGCGGTGGTGGGCTTCCCAGTACCCATAAATCGAAAACAGGCGCAGGATGACGACGGGACGACGGTTCGCGCGGGCGTATTGACGACAAAGAAGCGTTGCGGCGGCCTTTGTTGCTGCATAGAACGTGACCGGATCCTGGAGGTCTTTTTCCGTCAGGGCATGGTCTTTGTGCCCGTATTCCATGGAACTTCCCGCGCAAACGAAACTCCGGTAGTCGACCGTTTCTGCGGCCTCAAGCAGGTTGAATAGACCCAGCACATTGGTCTGAAGCGTCATCAGGCGGTCGGCGGGTGTTGCCGCGGCTCGAACGGCGGCCAGATGAAAGATGTACTCCGGCTTTACCCTGTCCATGACCGCCTGCACATCGCGGCCGCAGACGAGATCGGCCTGATGGACGGAGATGGAAGGAAGGATCGATTGAATTCTCCATAGATCCGTGCCGGGGCGAGTGATGGCATGCACCTCCGCGCCCAGGGCGATCAGGGCTCTGGAAAGGTTTGCCCCGACAAAGCCGGAAGCGCCGCTGACAAGAACGCGCCTGCCCGACAGATCACTCATTCCGTGCTGGCTCCCGCGGCAGTCCGGCCGCAGGAGGCCAGGCCAGAATGGCCTCCTGAAGCTCCTGCCGGTCTCTCGTCACGGTCTCCGGGGGACGCAGACTGCTCCGCCTGATGGTGTCCAGAAGTCGCGGAATCTCAACGGCCATTTCCCGACCGGCCATATCCCTGCGAAAGGATCGCCTCAGGAAGCTGAAGTCGCAATGCAGGCGAGACATTTCACCCATGAGCAGCCGGCAGGGGATGGGGTGACCGCAGTCCGGCAGGGTCAGCCCGCCGAAACCGAATCGCACGACAAAGGGTCGGCGGATTCGCTCAAGGGTCCCGTCGATGAGGGCGGTAAAAATATTTGCGCAACCCCGCTGAATGGCAAGGTCGTTGAGCCCCACGTACACACGGCTCAGGGGAAGGGCCGCCAGTGACTCCGCCGAGTCGACGGCCTCGATCGTCTCGACAAGGACGCCCACACCGCAGCGCCTGTCGACCTGGTCCAGAACAGCCTCCACCTCCGAACGCGATCGGACCATCGGCAGCAGGATCTCGTCGGCACCGGCTCCAATGGCCAGTTCTATTTCCTCGGACGTCCCGGGACCATACTGGTTCATACGGCAGATGACCGTTGCATCGGTGCACTCCCGCACCCGGCGCAAGTCTGAAATGGTATCCTCGTTGATTTCCGTATCGGCGCCGCTTTGCCGCTCTTTCTTGCCCTGGTTTTCCCAGTCTACGATCACCTCGTCAACGCCCGCGGCAGTGGCCTGACGGATCACATCGGGGCTGATCGAAAAGAGGGTCAGTGAAAATTTCTTCATTTCTTCCCGCTGCCGAGATTCCAAAGGCAGGACAAGCTGTCCAGGAACAGCCTGTTCGTGTTTCGGATCATCTTGAACCAGCAGTCATGAGCATCCAGGTACACCTTCGCCGCATTGCCGAACGGGCTGCAGAAGCCTTGCCCCATCGCAACAACGCTCTCCTTCGATACTGCGGACGGTGGGTGAACTGCACGCGGAACAGGCTGAACGGGAGTTTCCGCAACGGCCCGGATGTTCACCTTCTTCTTCTGAACAGTCTTTCGGGAGACAGTGCCTCTCGTTTTCGTCGGCTCGCTGGGCCTGAGAGCGCTCAGCTTCTCCATGATGTCGGCGTGACTTTTCTTAGTCATGGATGATCTCCTGCGCCAGGGCAAGGAAGTCTTCGGCCCCCTTGCTGGACGGGTTGTACTCGAAGATGTTCTGCTGGGTGATCTGGGCTTTCACGATGTCCACGTTGATCCGGATGACGGTCTTGAAGAGATTGTCGGGAAAATGGCTTTTCAGAATTTCATAGGTCTGGTCCGACAGGGAGCTCCGGCGGTCGTACTTGCAGGCCAGGACCCCCAGCAGCTTGAGCCCGGGGTTGAGGCTTCGCTTCACGTACCCGATCTCCTCGAGCAGCTGCTTGAGCCCCAGAAGCGGGAAGAACCCCGAATCGACAGGGATCATCACTTCGCCGGCGGCCACGAGTGCGTTTTTCGTGAAGGCGTTGAAGCTTGGCGGACAATCGAGGAGGATGAAATCGTAGCCGGATTCGACGGGAGCCAGGACGGCCTTCAGCAGATCCGGCGCCTGCCTGCGGGCAAGTTTCCCCTCGACATCCTTGAGGGAGTTGTTCGCAGGTATGATGTCGGTCCAGCCTGTTGTTACGATGTAGTCGGCTGCGCGCCCTTTTTCAAGGATGAGGTCCTTCAGGGTCCGTTCGTTGCTCTCGATGATGAGCCCCACGGCGGCCGAGGCGTTCCCCTGGCTGTCGAGATCGACAAGAAGCGTTCTCTTCCCGCTTGCCCTGAGAGCGGCGGCAAGACAGACCGCCGTCGTGGTCTTGCCCACGCCGCCCTTCTGGTTCGTGATGGCGATTTTCCTTGCCATGTCGCACCCCCGGATTTGCTCGTGAAAGCCGTCAAACCCATAATACAAATCGCCTCAAATGACAAGGATTTAAGGAGCGCAGGGGATATCGTGGCGGGGAGATCCGCTTTCCGAAAAGGGCCGCCCGCACAGGGGCGGGCGGCCACTCCAATCAGAAAGCATAGACGACGTTGAACCAGAACTTGTCACCTTCGGGCTTGTTCCTTGCCTCGAATTCGTGCTGCCATTTCAGCGTGAACATCATGTTCTTGTAATTATACTGCGCCTGGGGACCGATGGCGTAGACGCGGCCCTTATTCCCGTCCAAGTATTTCGCTCCGTTCTGCTCGTCGTCGGTCATCTGCTGATACAGGTAACCGCCGATGCCCAGGAGGAGACTCTTGTTCACGTGGTAGCCGACGGTGTAGTCCACATGGAACTCCTGGCCGGACCGGTATTTCGTATCGCCATTTTCCAGATTGAAATCATACATGAACTTGCCCGAGATCTCGAAGCCGCCGTCGCTCAGGTAGGTCATGCCGAGGACGGGCTCGAAGGTCCAGTAGTTCCGGCCCGTGTTGGCCAGCCGGTCCCTGTTATAGGTTCCCACGGGAATGTAGATGTCGAGTCCCGTCGTGATGTGGAAATTCGGGAAGTGCCATCCGAGGATGATGGGGTCGACGATGATGTCGCCCATTCCCCACCGGTTGTCCGTCACGCCGGACGGGGCTGTGACGTCCTCGTAGACGACAGGCAGGAAGGCATGCACCGCCCAGTTCGCGCCGAGGATCTGGGTCTTGGTCACATGCACCAGCCTCAGCGTGTCGGCAAACACGTTGAGCTTGAACTTCTGGCCGGAAGGACCGGTGACGTCGTTTCCGTTGTTGTCCTTGAACGTCGAAGCACTGTAGTAAGTCATGTAGTTCTTGAAATAGGTCCCCGGGGGAGGGAGAGCGCCCGCCATAAAATCTTCGGCTCCGTTCGGATAGGCCCCACCGCCGCCCTCGGTGGCGAAGGCCCGCTCCGCAAGAGAAGCCGGCCCCAGAAGCACGGCGAACACGACCAACGCAACAAACCATTTCCTGAATGCATCCCGCTTCTTCATCACAATGTCTCCTCCTTGTAATAGAATAAAAAAAGCCATGGGCGGTATCGGATCCACCCATGGCTTCGTTGCTGCCTTCTTACCTTCTGTCTATCTTCTCCTCAACGATGGGCAGATCTGTGCGATGATCGTGCTCCACCACCAGCCCAGAACGTTTGTATAACCCAATCCTGCCATCGTGATCACTTCCCCGAAAAAGTGCCGATAGATAACCACGGTTCGGACTGCTTGTCAAGAATCTTTTCCTCTAAAGAATTGGCAGAGGGGAGCCGATGATTAATTAACATTGTATCGTGATTGGAGACGAGGATTGCCCATGACCGCTTTTTCAGCCCGCGACATCAAGAACCGGAAATTCAAGCAGAGCCTGATGGGAGTCGACGCCGACGATGTGAAAAGCTTCCTCAAGATCGTTGCGGTGGAATTTGACCGAATCCTCGCCCAGAACGCCCAGCTTGAGAAGAAGCTCTCCGAGCAGACCCTGAAGTCGACCTTCGGCAGCAAGAGGGAAGCGGAAAGAACCGCCGAAAAGAACAGGAAAACTCTCGAGGATGCGGACAGGACTGCCGAGGAAATCGTCGCCACGGCCGGAGAAGAAGCCGGCGACATCCGGCAGAAAGCCGAGCGCGATGCCGAGGAGATTCGGCGGAAGACCGATCGGGAAGCCCATGAGAAGGCCCGGAGAGAAACGGCCCTGATGCTCTCGCAGGCAAAGGTGATGGCCGACGAGATCGTCCTGAATGCAAAGCAGAAAGCCGAGAGGATCCTGGCCGAGGCAAAGGCGGTGCAGGCACCGGCGTCGACACCCGACTTCGAGCGCCCGTTGTCCGTGTCCGGAAGAGCGGCCGAGAGACCCGGGTTCGACAGCGCAGAACCGGACGACTGGGATATGAAGCATGCCGAGGATGCCCAGAAGAGCTTTGACAGCATCATCGGCGAGGCCATGGCGAAGGCGGAGTCCATCATACAGGACACCCGGGCGGAGGCGGAGATGATCACGCGCAGCCTCATCGGGCGAACCCTGGGGGAACTCAACAAGGAGCACGAGCGTTTGCTCACCGCAGTGCAAAATGCCGTCCAAAAATCCGAACAGATCGTCAGGGCGGCCCGCGAGGAGGCGGAGCAAATGGCCGTCCAGAGAAAAAGCGATGCCGTCGAGCAGTGCAACGCCGTCCTTCTTGAAGCGGAGCAAAAGGCCGAAGCCATCTTCAGCAACCTCCGATCGCGGGCGGCAGCCCGTAAATTCAGGACCGCCGACGACGGAAAGCCCGGCCCGGGCGGCCGAAGAACAGCACAGAAATTCCAGTAAAATACCGAAGGGTGACGCCCCGCCAATCCAGCGGGGATTTTTAATTGCTCAAACCCGTTGCATCCCTCGTCCGGAAGAAACAAATTGCTTTGCAATTGACCCGACGATGTGGAAAGCTTCTCCCATGGACGACCACATCGCCCTGGATCAGCTCGAGGCGCTGGCTGACGGTCTCGGGATCGAGGTCCGGTACGAAAAAATCCTGCAGGACGACGTCACCGTCTCGGGAGGACTCTACCGGTTGAAGGGAAAAAACGTCATCGTCATCGATGCACGGGCGAAGCCCAGAGACAGGATCCGGGTTCTGATACAGGCCATGAAGCCCTTCGACCTGACAAATGTCTACGTTCGCCCCGCCCTGCGGGAGCTGCTCGAAGAGTAACGCCGGGACGACACGCAGTTTCCGACGTCGCCTTACCGGTTCTCAGCGGGCTTGGGCATTTCAGCGGTTCCCACCTTGTAATCGAAATCCCCGAGAGGCCGCATGAAGGTATACTTGAGGGGATCCAGCACGAGCAGTTGCCCCGCCTTGTCCGTGCTGCCGCTGGTGATGGCAAAAGGCAGAGCGACGATACACATCGCCGTTCCGACCACAAGGGCAACGAGGCTTACGGGCCGCACAAGCAGTACGTCGGCCGCGACCTCAATGCCGTCCTTTGGCTCACTGCCGAAGGCCGGCACCGAGCTCATCACGAAACTCAGTATCACGAGCATGGCGATGGTTTTTCTTTTCATGGACGCACCTCCTGCTGTTTCAATCTACTACATTTCGCATACGGGTCCGCACCTGTTTTTGCCGCACTCTAGTGTGACGCGTTCTTCTCTCTTTGCTTCAGGGCTTCCCGGAACAGAACCCTGTTCTCATCGAGCATCTCCGGGATGGGCAGCTCGTAGGGGCACTGCTCGATGCAGGTGCCGCACCGATCGCACTTCTCAGCGCTTTTCAGGGCGTCCCCGGAGAAGTTCACGGCAAAGTCCGCGTGAAACCGCTTCACGATGGACTTGAAGCCCAGCACCTCGGGGATTCTAACGCCCTTCTCGCAGGGCAGGCAGTATCCGCAACGGTGGCAGAATCGCGTCCCCAGGTCGGAGCGGATTTTCTCCATGTCCGCCCGGTCGGCCTTCGTCAGTGTCCGCCGTGTTCGGTACAGGGCCAGGATTTCATCCATCTCCGCTTTCGAGGCCACACCCGGTATCGGGACCAGGCCGGGATAACGCTGAAGGAATTTGAAGCACAGATCCGCTCGCTGCAGCAGTCCCCCGCCCATCGGCTTCATGCCGATGACGCCCATGCCCATCTCACCGGCCACACCGAAGAGTTCATCGGCTGCTTCCGTCTCGATGAAGTTGAAGGGAATCTGAACCGTCGAAAAGAGGCCCTTGCGGCATACCCCGACGGCGAAATTCACGTTGTGTGAGGAAAACCCGATGACGCGGATCTTGCCTTCCTTCCGGGCCCTGTCCGCGGCCTCGTAGGCCCCGCCCGGCACCAGGACCTGCTCCAGTGTCTTCTCGTTGGAGACGTTGTGGAGCTGGTAAATGTCGATGCGGTCGGTCTTCAGGTTTTCGAGGCTCTGCCGGATATGCCCTGCTGCACTGGCGGCATCCCTCTTGAGCGTCTTCGTCGCAATGATGATCTTTTCGCGCACTCCTCCCAGCGCATACCCGATTTTCTTTTCGCTGTCGCGGTAGACGTTCGCCGTGTCGAAAAACGTAATCCCCTGATCGTAGCAGTGGCGTACGACATCGGCGCCCTCCTCGAAGGCCAGCGGGACGATGGGAATCCCACCAAATCCAAGCTCCGACACCGTCAGTCCCGTATTGCCCAGCTTCACGGTCTTCATATTTTCATCCTCGATACCCCCCAAATATTATTTCACACAGCGTCATTGCGAGCAACAGAGCAACGCGGCATCCATTCGCTTTCGGATTCTTACTCGACCCTCAATCCTCCACCCGCGGCCCTCGCCCCCTCTTCCTACCCCGTCTTTTCCGGTTCCATATCAGCCAGGCGAACGAGCTTCTGCCGGACCATCTGAATATGCTCCTTCAAGATGAAAATTTCATCATAGAAGGCCACTGAAACATGAATCCGGCTGACGCCCTCCTCGATCCGGTCGAGTTTCACCCTGTAGACCTCTACGTTCCCCGGCTGCCGATGCTCCTTCAGTTGCTCCTCGAGTTCCCGGAGTTCCCGGTACCAGCGATAATATTTCGACCGGTTCCGCCAGGTATAGAGCCACGGCAGGATGCCGATGAGGGGAATCAGCACGACACCGATGGAGATGAAAACGAGGAGCATGCGGTCAATGAAGGTGGCTGCCCAGAAAGGCAGGTAGCCATACAACCAGGATCCGCCTGATCGGTAGAACCGCTGCGCCTGTTCGCTCATCCGGTAGTCCTGTGCTTTCGCCGAAGGGAATTCCCCCGCCCGGTGGACCCCGCCGGCCCCGCCGTGGATCTCGACGGCAGCCTTCAAGAGAAGGTAAACCAGGGCCGGATGCAGGTCCTTGCGCACCAGGAGATTCGCTGTGGGGGCCAGCAGGTGGATATCGGCAGACGGAGACCGCTTCGACGGGTTGACAATCCCCTTCGGCAGGACCACGTGGGACAGGTGAGGAAAGAGCCGCGTGTAGGCTTCCGCCTGGCTCAAGCTCATGAGCCTGATGCCCGGAGCATTAATCAGCTCCATCACCAGCGCGCTGTCGGTCGCACCGAACGTCATGACAGCGTCCACCTTTCCCTCCATAAGCGCCTTTCCGGCCTCGGAATTGGAATACTCGTGCAGGACCGTCGGCGGGCCTGAGACATGGGCCGCCTTCAACAGGTCGAGCGAGATCTTCCGCACGCCGCTTCCTTCCAGGCCGATGCTGATCCGCTTCCCCTGGAGCTGCGACAGGTCATCAAGCGTTTCCTCTCCCCGGTAAAACACCCACAGGGGCGTGTAGAAAATGCTGCCGAGGGACTCGATGTTCGCCGTATCTTCCGCTTTCCCCATGCCGTCCTGGACAAAGCCCACATCGACGGAATGAGATTCGTCTTTCAGGCGCCTGAGATTGTCGACTGCGCCCGTTGAGGGAAGCAGATTCAAATGGATCCCATCACGGGCGAGAATTTGCCGGTAGCGATCGCCGAAGACGACAAAAGATCCTCCATCCATGCCCGTCGTCATGGTCAGCGTACCCGGGGGAACGGGCTGAATGAACCGATAGGCCGCCCAGCCGGCCAGACCCATGACCAGCAGGATCACGGCCACGAGGATCATCGCGGCCTTCGGAGTCAGCTCTCTGATCTTGTTGCGTCTCATCGTTGGCTCTCTTGCGCAAAATGTCGGATTCAGGAGGCGAGGTACTTTCCAAACCAGGCGGTGCAGCGGCCCCAGGCATCTTTGGCGGCCCCGGCGCGGTAGCTTGGCCGGTAGTCCGCGAAAAAGGCGTGCGGCGCCCCGGGATAGATCACGAACTCGGCCGTCTTGCCGGCAGACCTCATCGCCGCCTCCATGGTCCTGACGTCGGCCACGGGAATGCCCAAATCCTCCGCACCGTAAAGACCAAGGACAGGCACATTGATCCGCGTCGCCACATCCAGCGGCCCTTCCGACCGGACACCCGGTGTCTTGACCGGCCGAAGCTGTCCGTACCAGGGAACGGCGGCCTTGATCTCCCGGCTGCGGGCGACATAGAGAAGCGTGTACATCCCGCCGCGGCAGAATCCCGTCATTCCGATCTGATCAGGTCGGGCGGACGGGTGTTTTTTGATCCAGGACACGATGGCATCGAGGTCTCCCATCACCCGGGCGTCGGGAACGGGGTCCACGACCTTGCGCACGGCATCAAGATCGGGAAGGTTCAGCACGCCCCCTTCCCGTGCATAGGGCTCGAACGTGACGGCCAGGAATCCCTCCCGCGCGAAACGGCGCGTGACGTCTTTTATGTGCTCGTGCATCCCAAACACCTCCGGGATAACCAGCACAGCCGGGTATTTGCCGGGGGCTGCAGGCCGCGCCTCGTAGACGGGGACCTGGAAACCGCCGGAAAGCACCGTGCCGCCGGCAACGGCGAGACCCTCTACGGAAGTAGCAAGGACGTTTCCCGCTACCGGCGTTGCCGCGATGGCAAATCCCGCGAGGCCGACGCCCGCCACACCCGCCTTCGCGAGAAACTCCCGCCGCGACATCCCGTCATAGGCATTTGCCAGCCAGTCCTCAACCATGACTTCCTCCTTTTTTTCTACCCTCTACCCACGCCGCCCCTCGACCCTAATGCAGCAAAGGATGGCCCCAACCCAAAATCAGTACGATCCGATTATAAGGATAAACCGGATTAGGGAAAGAGAAAATTATGCGCTCACTGATCTTTGGCGGGCCGGTAGGGACTCTTCAGATATTTCCTGGCTTCCACCTTCGCGACGCTCTCTCCGCTCTCGATGTTCAGGGCCGTGGTGTAGCACTCCCTGGCCTGCTCCCTTTGATCGCGGATGTCGTGGATCATCCCCAGGCGCACATAGGACCAGACCCTGACACGGGCGTTGTAGGCAGAGGTGTCTTCCAGGGATCTCCGGAACCGGTCCGCGGCCTTGTCATAATCGCCCTGGTTGAAATAGATCCGCCCCATGAGCTGGTCGTGGCGGGGCTGGAGCTGCGGGGCGAACGGTGGCTTGCCGGAGGCAATGCCTTTCTCGATCTCCCGGGCGATGGCCGTCGCCTCCCTGAACTGGCGCAACTCCGACAGGATATTGGCCAGCACGAAGGAAAAATTGTAGTTTCGGGGAAATTTCTTCTGCAGGTCACGGGCGAGAGGCAGGGCACGGGCGGGCTGTTTTTCAAAATTCAGGTACACCGAGATGAGCTCGGACTGCGCAAGTTCCTTGAGAAGGTCCCCTTTCGTGGCTGCCCGCTCCACATCCTGCAAGCCCCTCCGGCTGTCTCCCTCGGTGATCAAAAGGGAAGAGAAGAAGCGGGTCATGTCGGGGAGATGGTCGATGTGGTAACGGATGAGCCCCGTCAGCAGGTAACTGTCATTGTTTTCCGGGTCTTCCTTTTGCGTTTTCTCCAGGCAGGACCATAGGCTGTACGCCTCGTCGGCCGCCGTGAAATACTCCTTCTGCCGAATGGCCTGGCGATACTTCGCCGTTCTCGCCAGGGCCATGGCAAAGTATGCCCGGCTGTCCCGGGGATTTTTCTCGATCCGTTTATCCCCTCGTGCAAGCGTTTCACCGACATAGCGCAGCACGGCCTCCATGCTTGCGTCCCGCTCCTTCGAATCGAAGCTCATCTCGGCACGGAACAGCTGGTTCACAGCCAGGAAGGCGTATCCCATCGGGTCTTCCGGGTCCAGATCCACGGCCTTCTGAAGCAGGGCACTCGCACCGAGAGTGTCCATGTTGAAGGCCTTTTCAATCCCCTGCCGCAGAAGGCGATGCTGCTCAAACGGACCAGGAGAGGCGGCCATTGCTGTCTGAACAAGGGCAAAAATGCAGAAGACACAAAGAAGCGTGTACAGGATTGTTGCGTTTCGCTTGTTCATACCAGGAATGCCCATACCACAAACGGACAGGGAGCGAAAGCCGGGGCCCGGCAAGCATCCCCGGACATCCGCCCCCCAAGGGAGTAGGGTTCTCACCGCTGATCCGTCTTTTTTACATCGGTCGGATCTTTTTCCTCTTCCGTCATGGCCTTCTTGAATCCCCTGATGGCCTTTCCCAGGGAATTCCCCAGCTCGGGCATCTTGCCGGGACCGAAGACGATGAGCGCAATCACCAGGATGACCATCAGTTCCGGGAATCCCAAATTGAACATATTGTTTACCTCCAGTATAGCATCATTGCGAGTCAAGCCTCGTGAGGTAAGGTACCCTCAAAGCATCTGTCATTACGAGCCGTGCCGTGCGAGGCGTGGTAATCTTCCTTTAAGTATTCTTCGAAGTATTCTTCGTTTGACGTGCAGTTACAAAATGTATGCGTTGTTTCTGAGGAGGCCGTGTGGCCGAAGCGGCAATCTTGTCTTAACCGGCAGGTCAATCAGGCAAGTGGGGGAGCGCGGAGGAAAAAAGGAAGGAGAATTCGGGTATTCGCCTTGAAGGCGCTTTCATGGATAGCGGCTCTCTGATTCACAAGGAACGGTCCCACCGGTCGAGGTGGGTTGCTCACCGTACCGGCGTGCTTGAGCTTGTCGCAGAGCAGATCGAGGTCATCGGTGGTGGAGCTGATTTGAAGCGTCCGGGTAATGAAGCCGCCCTGGTCAACGGCATCGGACAGCATTGCCGACACCAGGAGCGGGATAGAGATCACCAGAATCAGGATTCTCAAGGTTTTCATGTCTGAGCTCAATACCACCGCCAATAACCGAGGTCATCGCGAGCGCTTTGATTCATTATCTTGTCACGGAACCAATGGCCCTGTCAATCGCTTTGAAATATAGCAGGAAAGAGTAATTCCGCAGGTGCATATGAAGTAAAGGAAGAAAAAGATCAAGAACAAGGGAAAGAGAGGAGGTCTGACCGGAACGGTCACACATACAAGTTATGTCAGGTTTATGACCGTGATCTCGGGCCGGGCATTGATGCGTACGGGGGTAAAGGTCGTGCCGATGCCGCGGCTCACGTAGAGGCGGGAGTCATCGATCTGGAAGAGTCCCTCGGGATAGGGGCTCCGCAGGTGGGCCAGGCTGAGATCTCCTGTCGGCAGGGTCAGCTTGATCTGGCCCCCATGGTAGTGCCCCGAGAGCGTAAGCGCAACCCGCCTTTCGGCGGCATCGGGGAAGATCTCCGGCCGGTGAGACAGGAGGAGCGTCGGCATGGCCGCATCCAATCCCTGCAGGGCGGCATCGAGATCGTGGTTGCCGAATCGCATGTCGTCAATACCGGCAACGGCAAAGGACCCCGCGCCGGTCCGGATCACCCGGTTCGCATTGTGAAGAAGCGGAACGCCGTACTGCCGGAAGGCCGCCTGCAGCTTGCGCAGGTTTGCAACCCAGTGCTCGTGGTTGCCCAGGGTGGCAAAGGTACCGTATGTTGCCTGCACGCGAGTCATTTCTTCCAGGCAGCCCGGCAGGAATTCGAAGGAGTTCGACACGTAGTCCCCGGTAAGAACGAACAGATCCGGCTGAAGTTCCATGACCCAGTCTGCATATCTCGCCATCTCCCGGCGGGTCATGTAGGGTCCGGCGTGAATGTCGGTGAGTTGAACCACGCGCAATCGGCGGCCGAAGGGAAGCGTGAGCTCCCGCACCTCGCAGGCCTTGCTTGCATAGGCAGCGCCGTACCCGGAAAAAACAAAGGGCGCCACGGCAAGCCCGCCGACCCCGACCTGCAGAAAGCGCCTGCGCCCCGGGTTTACATGCACACAGGCCGCCTCGCACGCCAGGTTGTGGCCGCACCATCGAAGGGTTATGAACCGCCGGAGGCTTCCGGCCGCTTCCGCAAGCAGAAGAAGGATGGCCGAGAACATGGACCCGATAGCCCAGATGGCGGGCAGATAGAGAAAAACGAAACCGGCCCCGGGGGAGAGGTTCGCCCAGGTAATCGGTTTCACCAGGATGTACGCGTTGATTGCGAAGGTCAGGACAATGGCCGACCCCGCGATGATGACGGCATTGGTCTTGAAACGATCGGTTCGGTTCGAGGCGCGGATCGCCCTTCGGATGCGGAGGAACAGGTAAATCTGGGCGAATACCGCCAGACTGACGACAATGATTCTGATTATGGAAAAAGGGATTGGCGGTGTCATAGGACGGTGGACACTGTGCCACAGAATCCTGCAGCCCGCAACCACTTCATCGTTGTACTTGACATTTTGGTGAAAACTGCAATTCTACGCAGCGGGAAAGACGCAAAAGCAGAACAGACGAGTTTCCAGGAGGCATCATGACAAAGCAGCTGGACCCGGAACAGTTCGAGGACATCAAAGAAATGATGATCTATGAGGTGGTGTTGTCGGAGGCCCTGGTGAACCTCCTGGACAAAAAAGGCATCATCAAGAAAGCGGAGCTTCTGGAAGAGATCAAGAAGATAAAGGCAAAGACCATCGATAAGAAGAAGTAGCGTCCCCCATCGAAAGGTTCATCATCAACAACCCATGTCGACAAAGAAGCGAACGATTGTCCTGGTGACTGCGCTTGTGGGATGGCTGACCCTTAGCTCCTGCCACCCCCGGCAGGAGATCCTCCTCCCCGACCCCTCAAACCTCACGATCAGGGCAGCCCACGGTGCCCCCGGAGAATCGAAAGGCCTGGCCGGGGAATTCCTCCGGCGCTCCCCCTTTCCTTCCGTTGACAAATCCCTGCTGCACGAGGGCCTTTGCTACGCCGAACCTTTTTATCACGACGCCGGTTTCGACCCTGCCGGGAAGGACACAGACCTTTTCAACGGCATCGACAGGGGCACCCTCTTTTTCAGCGCGACGCTGGGTACCCCGGAGACATGGCTCGCCATGCCCAACGGGCGAGACCCGCAAATGTGCCCCCAGAGCGCCTCCGAGACCCACGTCGTGAACCCGGACCGCATGAAGCTCGGAAACGGCCGCGGCGTCAACGGCGACGGCCTGCGCTACTTCTGGCAGTGCGCATCGGGCGTCTTCGCCCACGGGCCGCGGCAGTGCCCGGCGCCCGCACGGGAGCACGGCTGCCCCGAGGGATTTGACGGCACGCAGGACACGGTGCTGATGCGAAATGTCTACGAGCGCTGGGGCGGCATGCTTTCCCCGGGGATCCGGATGGCCTGCGGCCTCTCGACAGCCGCCTTCTGCAGTCCCGACAGTGCCCGCAGGGTCTGGGATCTCTACAATCGTTCCTCGAACGGCTATGCCGTGGCGGACGCCTTCCTCGAAGGGTTTCGCCAGGAACGCGAAGGCATCGTTCCCGTCTGCATCACCCTGGGCGGCGTCGGCGTCGAGTGGACACCCCTTTTTGACGCGGCCCTCTCCACATCGCCGAACACCTCGGGATCGTCACACTACCACGCGCAGTACCCGGTCCCCTTCCGCTCCATGGCCCTGGTTGGAAAACCGGCCGAAACCGAACTCCCGCGATGGGCGCCCCTCTTCGCGCTGAAACCCATGCCGCTTCCTGCAGCGCTAAAGAGTCATATCTTCGAGAAGCAGGACGACCTGCTCCTTTCGGCGGATGCGGAAGAAGCGACGGGCCTTTCCGTGAGGGTCCATCCGGCCAGCGGCGCCCTCTACCTGGTCGGGAAGATGGACTTCGATCCCGACATCATGCCGCTGAGAGAGGATCAATACCTGGAGCACGCCTCCCGCTTCCTGCAGAACACCGGACTGGCCGAAGCCGGAGCAAAGCCCGAAGGGATTCGCATGATGATCGAATCGGCGCCGGTGGTCAACAGAACTCAAGATGTTATCCGGCGCCAGAAGAGCGTTCTCATCACGTTCCGGCGCCATATCGAGCTGGACGGGAAAACCGTTCCGGTGCTCGGTGACGGAGGACTGATCCGGCTGCAGATGAACAACGACGGGTCGGTTTTTCGCACGGCCAAGGTCTGGCGGGAGATCACAGGGGTTCGGAAAATGGCCCGCGTCAGACCCTACGAGACTGCCCGTGGGGAGGCGTTGCAGCGCCTCCCGAATGCGGGGGCCTACCGGCTGGACGGCTGGTCCTGGGGTTACAAAGAATTCGAGGGGGCGGCGGAGCAGAGGGACCTGAAAATCGTCTACCTTTTCTCGTTCGTCCCGAAGGCCGCAGACGCGGGTCTGCAGACAGGTCCGGTGCAGGTCGAGATCGACGCCCAGCTCGACATGACGGAAACGGCCATCGAAAAATAGCCCCGGTGCCTTATTACTCCGGCAATTAAACATATTTAGAATTGTCATGCCGGACTTGATCCGGCATCCACTACTTTCTGGATTCCCGCTTCCGCGGGAATGACGAAATTGCGGTATTATCTTGCCGGTGTAATAAAAAGGCCCGGTCCAAAACGGCGTTACAGCCTAACCAGCTGAAAACAGACAAACAATTCTTCTGCCCTCCCATTCCGGCTTCTTTTTTGATGACCCCGCCGGCGTCCGCACGATCTGTATATTCATGCAACCTATCGAATTCGCTAGCCTATTACAATTTCCCCCCCTGCGGCATGCCTGATGCCTTGAGAAAGGGTAGAAGAACCGTCCATGGAAAGGGGAACAGGAAAAGATGGGCATCGCGAAACAAATTCCACGAAGAAACTCTAATCCGAACCGCCGGGCACTGCTCCTTTTCCTGCTTCTGCCGCTCATCATGGCGGGTTGTGGCGGAGGATCTTCAGGTTCCGCGTCAACCGTTACGGCCACATCGGCAACGGGCACGCTCAGCATGCATCTCGCCGACGCCAGGCCCCTGCTTCCCGCGGGTACGGAGAAAGTCATGGTTACCATCAGCGAAATTTCTCTGCACAAAGAGGGGGGCGGCTGGGTGAGCCTCCCGATGCCGGCAAGCCCCTACTCCGTTGATCTTCTCGAACTCTCGAACGGGATCAGCATCAACTTTGTTGCCCCCGTCCAGCTGGCGGCAGGAAAATACACGCAGGTGCGGATCGGTGTGACAGGCGCCACGATCACCATCAGTGGCGCCAATTATCCTGTCGAAGTTCCTCGGGAATCCATGCAAACGGACAGGAATGTTGAAATCGTCATCACGCAGGACGACACCATGGAGATTACGCTGGATTTCGATCTGAGCCGCTCCATCGTGACCGCTGCGCCGGGAACCTACCGCCTTCAGCCGGTCATTCACATCGTAAAGACATCCGATGCGGCCATCCTCGAAGGGACCCTCGAAACGGACCTGTTCGGGGAAGCCACCGAGGCCGAGGTCACCCTGCTCGCCGGGGGCGAGGAATATTCGAGCCTCATCGTCGAGAAGAGCGACCCCCTGTTCCGTGCCTACTGGCTGGATCCCAGGACGGAATACACCCTGCGCGTGGAAGTGGCCGGCGAGATCATGACGGAAAAAACGATCTCCGCCGGGACGATGGAGCTCGCGGGCCTCTACCGGACAACCCTCCGGAACAGCCCGAGAGTGAAAATGGGCGACTGGGGGGCATTCACGGGTAATATCGTGCGCTTCCGATCCTTCAACAACACCGGCGGAAAAGAGCTGTTCATCGGTCCGAATCCCGGCATCAGCGGCTACCCCAACCGCGTCGAAGAGGACCTGACCTGGACCCGGCCCGGCGCAAACAACATCACGGTTACGTTCGACCCGAGTACGGATTCGCTTTCGGCAACCGTGAACGGCACCGCTCTCATCTACAGCGATGTCGCCCTGTACGCAAGCGCTATGGGCTGTCCCGTCGAGAACTGGAATGCGATGCAGGTCATGGTGATCAACCAGGATGCCGGGACGACGGTCAATTTCGAGAACATCACCCTCGGCGGTTATGACCTCGGAAGCTTCAGCGGCGGCACCGGAAGCGCCGGCAACGTCCGTCGGTGGGCCGTTACGCAATTCGACTTCAGCCAGGGTTTCTCCGTGGCGGGAACCGTCAGGCTGGCAGGGACATTCAGCGACATCCAATCGGACTTGAGCAAGATTGAAATCTATATCGGCTGCAGGTAAACTCCCTCCCCTTTCCCCACCGAACAAGGAAGGCCGGCCGCTGACAGGGCCGGCCTTCTGCCTTTCAGCCATCATGCCTCGTCAAAATACAGGGCCGAGGGACGCGGGGTGAGGGTCGAAGGAACGAAGAATGCCGCTGTTGAAATCTGCCGGAAAATGTGAATAATGAAACGGCGCAAGCAGAAAACTACAGGACAAGACAATGAATGAGAGCGGCCCGAAGACCGTCGAGAGTTTTACCGGCGACATCCTTCGAGCCCTCGAACATTACGAAGCGGCCCGGCGGGACTATTTTCCCGGCATCGTGCCCCGACTCCGGGAACGGTTCGCCCCGGCGATCGAGAATCTGGAAGCGGCAGGAAACGGCATCGCGGCCATTGAGGCCTCTCCCGACCAGAACACCCTGAAGCAGACGCTGCTCGACGCCTCGCGCCTCTGCCTCGATGCGCTGAAGCTCTCCATTGCCGACGACGTGCTTGATCCATCACTCGTCAACTTCCGAAAGGCCGGCCGCAGGATACACCGCGCACTCGAGATGCTCCTTCCCCTCTGCCCGGTTCTTCCCGCCGTCAATCGGTACTTCCTGGAGCCCGCCGTGCACGGCCGCGCTTCTCATTTCCTTGCCGGCCCCGAACCGGGTTCCCCATCGGGCCTCTTTTACATCGGACCCGAGGGTGACCCTTATGCACGCGGAAGTTTCTCACTCCACGTTCCAGAAAACCCCGACAGATCAAAATCCCTGCCTCTTGTCGTGGCGCTCCACGGCGGTTTCGGACACGGGAGGGATTTCATCTGGACGTGGCTCCGCGAGGCCAGAAGCCGGGAATTCCTGCTGGCCGCCCCGAGTTCACGGGGCATCACCTGGACGATCACGGGCCAAGATTACGACCTGGAACTTCTGCAGTGGGTCCTCGAAACCATCCGGAACCGATGGAACGTGGACAGGGAGCGGATCCTGCTCACGGGACTTTCCGACGGGGCCACTTATGCCCTCAAGCACGCCCTGGACAAACAGACCCCGTTTACGCATTTTGCCATCGTCTCGGGACTCCTGGCGCCTTTTGACCTGACACACGCGGGGGGAAGGAACATTCTCTGGGTACACGGGGCGAAAGACTGGATGTTCCCGGCGTGGCGGGCAAAGACGGGCGAGAAGGAACTTGCCGCGGCCGGTGCCGACGTGACGCTCGAGATTGTGGACGATCTCTATCACGCCCACCCGCGCGAAAAAAACGACCGGATCCTCACCTGGTCCGGCATCGGCCTGTAACCTTTGCCGTTTCCGCCACAGGCCTACCCGATCGCCACATCCTCTTTTTTCGATTCCCGAAGCCGGATGAAGGACAGCATCGCCAGTGCCGCCACGATGAGGACGATCCCCCAGCCCTCCCAGAAAGCGATCTCCTCGCCGAGCTGAATCCAGGATCCCGTCATGCCGATGACGGGCACGGCCAGCGTCCCCAGACCGGCCACCCCTGCCGGGAGACGATCCAGCACATAGGTCCACAACAGGAAGGCCACACCGCACACGAGGATGGAGTTGTAAACGATCGAGCCGATGAAGTAGGGCGACCAGTCGATCGGCGGCGAAGGCACGAGGAAGGCAATGGGCACAAGCGGCAGGGTCCCGAAGATAAGCTGCCAGGTCGTAAGCCGGATGAGCTCCAGTTTTCGGTCCCGCCCCAGAAGCTTGACAATGACGGCGCCCGAGGCCCAGCACACGCCGGAAAGCACGGCAAGCAGCTTGCTGTGCGTGGTGCCCCCGAGAGACCAGGGTTCGAGAATCAAGACAAGTCCGCAAAAGGCCATGACGATGGGAACCCAGGTTGCGCCCCGGACCTTTTCGTCCAGCACAAGCCAGGCCATCAGCAGTATCCAGAAGGGCATGGTGTAGACGAGGATCGAGGTCTTGCCGGCGCCACCCGTTTCCAGGGCCCACACGATGAGCCCCGTACCGAGGGCCGTCTGGATGAATCCCAGGCTGATTGTCCAGGCCGGGAAAGGCGGCCGCAGGGGCTCCTTCTTCCAGACCATGAAGGCAAAGAGAAACACGCTGCCGAGGACCATTCTCAGGACGTTGAAATCGAAGGGGCCCGCATAGCGAAGCGTCTCCTTCATCACGACCCAGTTGTAGCCCCAGATCGCGGAGATGCAGACAAGTGCCAGAAATGGGCGGGCGGCGCTCGACCTCATGGCTCGCCCTTTTTCAATTTGAGGAGTGCAAGAAGGGAATCCTTGATGTCGCTGGCAACACCCGTAAGTCCGGAGAAAGCGCCGCCCACTTTGCCCTTCGAGGCAACCCACAGGGCCCTCGAGATACTCGCAGTACCGCTTTTGACGATGGATCCGAGAAGCTTTGCCGCCTCGGCAGTGGCCGAGCGGCGAATGGCCCGACGGTCGGAAAGGATAAGGCTTCCGCAGTAGCGTCTTGCGATGATTCCCACGCGAAGAGTGAGGAACGCGTTGGCGGCACCGGTCAGGATCGAGCTCACAATGATGGAAGCAGCGGCCTGCACACCCGGCACGGAGAGGCTCACCGCACCGAGGGCCGAAGAGACGATCGGTTCGACCTGCTCGCTGATTTCTGCCTCGTCCAGTTCGCCCGCCATGAAGGCCGTGGCGGCCACGTTGGCATAGAGGTTCACCAGATCCCGGAAAGCGGGCCGCTGGGAGTAGATACAGACGATGCGCCAGATCATCCGGAAATGGGCGGACAGAACAAAGATCGTGTCCAGGCGTCCGCTCTGGGAGATAGCCGTGCTGATGAAGACGGCCGAGGCGCTGTCGCGGATCATCACGTCGCACTCGCGGCCAAGATTCTCCAGGGCCTTCTCGATGCCGCCCCGGTCCGAGAGATCATAGCCCTTGAGGCGCGGATTAGCGGCCATGCGCTTCCGGAGGGATTGCAGGTGGCGGGAGAACTCCGGTTCCCTCTCGCTTTCGGGCGGTGAGAGCGGCTGGGGAAGCCGCAGGAAGAAAACGGCCGCGGCGATGACAAGAGCCGCATAGAGCGCAAGCAGGCACCAGAGGACAGTCGTGCCGAACGTCGGGCTTACTCTGTCGGCAAGCCCCACCACCTGCGCCGTCTGGTTGACAACGAAAAGAACAAAAAAGAAAAGAATGACGGCGCTAACGACCAGCGCCACATGTTTGATGGTCTTGTTCATTGCGCCGCCTTATTCGTATCCCAGCTCCGCCAGCTCGTCCTCTGTCATCCCGATGAAGTGGGCCACCTCGTGGACCACGGTGATCTCGATCTCCTCTTCCAGTTCCTCCAGGGTCCCGCACATCTCCTCCAGGGGTTCCTGGAAAATCTGGATGGTATCGGGATAGTGCAGGGTGTCGAAGTGAGAACGCTCCAGGAGCGACGCCCCCGTATAGACGCCGAGCAGTGGCTCGTCGGGCGGAAGCCCCATTTCCTCCAGGAGCTCCCTGGACGGTCTCTTCTGCACGGAAATGACGATGTTGTCGAGGTGCTTCCGGATCTCCCGGGGAATGCGCGTGACCGCCCGCTGGACGGCACGGTCAAACTCCCTGGTGCCGAGCTTCATCATCGGGCCTGCACCTCCGCCAGGAAGGCCTCCACAGTCATGATTTGCAGCAGCGGATCGAGCGGGTTCTTTCGGTATATGTCGAGACAGGTCTCGTGCATCTCGCGGCTGAAGCTTGCACAGCAATCCTCGAGAATGACCACGCGAAAATCGTTCGACAGGGCATCGAAGGCCGAGGAAAGGACGCACCAATGAGTGGCAATCCCGCAGAGCACGACCGTGTCGACCCCGTAAAGTCGAAGCGTCTGGTCGATATCGGTCTTGTAAAAAGCGCTGAAGCGTCGTTTCGGCGAGTAGATGTCCGTCTCTTCCTGGGTAAGCAGGTCCGTGACCTCGGCCCCTTTCGTCCCGCGGATGGAGTGATTCTTCATCCTGCCCTGGAAGATGAAATCCCCGGGCAGAAAGCTGTCCATGGAAAAAACGACGGGAATGGAGCGGCTGCGGGCAAAGTCCGTTAAACGGTTGACGGCAGGAACGATGGCTCGCCCCAGCTCCTTGATGGGCATCGGGTGGGCACCCTCGAGGGTGTCCCTGAGCATGTCAACAATGATGACGGCCGGTCTCATCTGGCACCTTATCACGATATCCGGCAGGCCCCGCAAAGCAATCCGACAGGGCCGCACGCGATGGAATGGCCGTAATCTAACAGACCCTTCTTTCTTTTTCACGGGAAATCTCGGATAGCCCGGCCGCACGTACGAAGAACCGTCGCGGTGTTCTTTCAGAGAGGAGTCAGACAACGGGTTCTGTACGAAGAGACGGCGGTTCTTCTGATCCGGCGTGCAGAGAGGTCATTTCGGGTGACCATCGCGATCGCCCGACACGAAGCCGTTGCAGGCGCAACGGCCATTCATTTTGAAACAGGCTGGACGATGCCGATCAACTCCCTGGCGGCATCCAGTTCCTTCACAAGCAGGCTCAGCCCGTCCTCGTAGTCCGTCCGCGACAGATCGAACCGCCGGATGGCATCCTCCAGTCCGTGGTACGCGAGCCCGTCGGTTCCTCTCCCGATACCCAGCATGAGACAGGCCTGGTCGGCAAGATGGATAATCCAGGGCACGGGGCTCTCCTGGTTCGCCGAGAGGTCCGGCCGATGGTGGTAGGCAATGGCGAGATGGACCTCCTCGGGGAAATTCCAGGCAGCAGCGATGGTTCCTCCGACCTCCGCATGGTTCAGGCCGAGCAGTTCCTCCTCCACCTCGAGGAAAGATCGGGAGCCGTCCGTCATCAGATGCCGGAACCGATCCCTCATCTCGTAGACGCACTCCCCGAGAATGACTTTTCCGATGTCGTGCAGAAGCGCGGCGGTAAACAGCCGGGTATCCTCCCGCCCCATGATTCTCTTCGCCAGGATCTGGGACATGAGCGCCGTCCCCACGGCATGCTCCCACAACTCCTTCGCCTCCGCTTCGTAACCCGGAGCATCCTTGAAGAAGCGGGAAACGCCTGCGGCCATGACGGCCCGGACCACGTTCTGCCGGCCGAGATACATGATGGCGTCATGGACATTATCCACTTTGTGTCTCAACCCGAAATAGGCCGAGTTGCACATGCGCAGAATGTTGGCCGTGATGGACTGGTCAAGCTTGACGACGTTGACGAGTTCCGTGAGCGAAGAGTCGGAGTCGTTGATCAGGGCCGTCACCTTGTGGATGGTCGCCGGAAACGCCGGAAGCTTGTTCAGAGAAGTCTTGAATCGGTTGTCCATCTTCATCGCAATTCCTCCCACGTTCCGCCCGGGTGCCGGATGCTGATCTTCCCCGTCGGGATGTCGAGCCGGAGCGAGCGGTTGTGGTTGCCGCCGACGTGCTCCGCGATCACCTTGATGCCGAGCTCCGACAGGATCTTCCTGGCGGCCGAGACATTGCCCTCGCCGATGTTATAGCATTTCCCCTTCTCCAGCAGGAGGGCTCCCCCGGCCACCCTGGCCGAAAGCGACCCCACAGAAGCCCCCAGTTGTTTGCAGGATTCGACGAGCAGCGGGATCCCGACATCGGCATACATGGCGGGATAGCCGTCGGACGGGCCGATTTTCGATGCCGATCGGGGAAGGACGTAATGTGCGATGCCGCCGACTTTCGCAACCTCATCGTACAGGACCACGGCGGTCGTGGAACCGAGCCCATAGACCACCAGGGTGTCCTGCGCGTTGTTGCTTGCGACGAGGTCGGCCAGCTTGACGATGATATCGGACATGACTCTCTCGATTCAACAGGGGTTTGACTGCGTTACACCGCCCTCGCGGGAATGAGCCGGCTTACGGACGATCTCAATTCCTCGATATGCAGCGGCTTCTCGAGGGCGAATTCGACACCGAGGACCTTTGCCAGTTTCAGATATTTTTCGGGACCCAGCTGTCCGCCGCCTGACATGGCGATGATCTTTACGGCCGGAAACTCGCGACGGAGTTCCATGATCGTTTCGAAGCCTTCCTTTTCCGGCATGATGATGTCCACGATGACAATGTCTGCCGGGTTTTCCTGCTGCCTCTGCATGGCGACAACGCCGTTCTCGGCCGTCACCACGTCGTGCGAATCCCGCTCCAGCAGCTTTTTGAGCATCATACGAACCTGCTCATCGTCGTCGACTACCAGTATCTTTGCCATGAAATTACGAATTCTCCTGCTTCGACGTGAGCGTTCCCCGACAGGGCAAAACGCTATCGCCGCAGAGCATGCATGGTGTGTGCCATTGCAGAATAAATGCTGATGTTGACACTTCTATTTGAGGATGATCCGGTAATCCACCACGGAAACGCCCTTTTCGTAGACCATCACCGGGTTAAGATCGATCTGGTCGATCTCGGGATGGTCCCCGACAAGCTTCGCCAGTCTTTTCATGATATCGACGAGGGCCCGGATGTCCTTCGGGGCCCTGCCCCGGGTGCCGGCCAGGAGCGGGTAGCCCCGGATGCCCTGGACCATTTTCGCGAACTCTTCGGCCTTTGCCGGAAGCAGACAGAACTGGACGTCCCTGTAAATCTCCGTGAAGATCCCGCCGAGCCCGAACATCATCGCGGGACCGTACTGCGGGTCGCTGATGACGCCGAGGATGATCTCGGTGCCGCCGGCCTTCGCCATGGGTGAGACGGTGACGCCATCGATGCGGGCGCGCCGGGCCTTCCCGCTCACCGAAGCCATCATGGTCTCGTAGGCCTTGCGGACCTTGTAGGGTTTGAGACCGAGCACCACTCCGCCCACATCCGTTTTGTGGGAAATATCGGGCGAGGCAATTTTGAGCGCCACAGGCCTCGTGAATTTGTCGGCAAGCCTCACGGCCTCGGTGGCATTTCTCGCCAGGATCGACGACACCGCCGGGATGCGGTATTTCCGGAGAAGCCGGACCGCCACCGGGGCGGGCACGAGCTTGCTCTTCGGCTCTTCATGGTGCTTTTCGGCCTTCCCGGTCTTCACCTCGTCGTACGCAAAAAACTGGCCCAGGGCCCTTACGCCCCGCTCGGGCGTGGGATAGACGGGAATGCCTTTTTCGTGCATCTTCAGGACTTCTTCTCGCTCCACCTCGGCTCCGCCGCAGTAAATGACGAGCTCACCCTTCCCCGTCACGATATCGGCCGCGCCGTGGACGGGATCGCCAAAGATGACGACGCTCGTGTCGTAGTCGGATTTGGCCTCGGCGATCGTCTTCGAGTAAAGGCTGGGATCCGTGATGGCATCGCCGGTCAGGTCGATGGGATTGGTCAGGCCGCAATGGGAAGGGAGAAAGGCACGAAGTCGGGCCTTGAGCTCCTCCGTCGGGTACGGGACCTCGAGGCCGTACTTCTCGGCCTCGTCGATGCCGAGGATCGCGGCGCCGCCCGAACTCGAGATCATGAGCAGGCGCTTGCCCTCGGGCTTCTCCATGTAGGCAAGGCCCTTGGCAAAATCGTAGAGCTCCTCGAGGTTGTCGGCGCGGACGGTTTTGTACTTGCGGAAAATGGCCTGGTAGATTTCATCGCTGCCGGCCAGCGATTTCGTGTGGCTTTCGGCTGCAACCCGACCCCTTGCCGTCCGCCCCGCCTTGAGGATGACGACCGGCTTGGTCGCCTTCGCCAGCGAGTCGAGAAAAATGGCGGGACGCTTCACGCCCTCGATGTAGCAGGCGATCACCTTCGTGTTCGGATCGTCGTTGAAATACCGGATGCAGTCCGACTCGTCCACGTCGGCCCGGTTGCCAAGGCTGACGAAGCCGCTGAAGCCCAGGTGCTCGACGCTTGCCCAGTCGATGAGGGCCGCGCCCACCGTGCCGCTCTGGGAAATGAAGGCGATCCGACCCTTCGTCGTGATGAGAGGCCAGGACCCGCAGAGGTTGCTGTAGGGGATGTTGACACCCTGGCAATTGGGTCCCACAATCCTGACATCGTATTCTCTCCCGACACGGGCGAGTTCCGCCTGGAGCTTCTCCCCGTCATCGCCTGCCTCGGCAAATCCCCCCGTGATGACGACGGCGGATTTCACGCCGGCTTTTCCACACTCCTCGATGGCGCCTGTGACCATCCGGGCGGGGATGACGACGACGGCCATATCCGCCGGAGCCGGAGTCGCACCGATGGCCGGGTAGGCCTTGAGCCCCAGTATCTCATCGGCTTTGGGGTTGACGGGATAGATGGGCCCCTGGAAGCCGGCGTGGATCAGGTTGTAGAGGATGTCGTAACTGAGCTTTCCCGGTGTGCTCGAGGCGCCGATGAGGGCAACACTTGCGGGCCTGAAGATGGCGTCCAGCTGACGGATCGATTCCATAGCTCCTCCTTTTTTCGTGCATGTAGATAATAAAACGGTGGATCCCCCTGACAGACCGGTGAATCCTACCACAGAGACCCTGCATTTTCTACGGGGAAGTCAATCCGTTTTTTCCTTGTCAAAGAGGGACGGTCCTGACTATATACGGTCTGCGTCACGTCTGATGGGTAGATCCGGCGAACGAACAAGAAGGGAGGTCTGAACGATGAGGCATCGCACGGCGGGAAAGATCGCGGACAATTTATGGTATCTCGGCCGGGAAGAGGCGGGGGTTTACCTCCTCGAGGGCAGGGACGGATCGATCATGATCAACGGGGGGCTCGCGCACATCCTCCCCGATGTCCTGAAGCAGATGAAGGACTTCGGGGTTGACCCGGCAAGGCTCAGGAAGATCCTCATCCTTCACTCGCACTTCGACCACATCGGTGTCATCCCCCACTTCAAGCGGACCTGGCCGGCCATCGAGGTGTACGGCTCCGAAGGGACCTGGAAAATCCTCCAAATGCAGAAGGCCATCGACATCGCCAATCAGTTCAGCAAAATCGTGGCGGACAAGATGGGGCTCGGGGCGACCCTTGAGGGCTTCGACTACACCTGGCGCAACGACATTTCAGGAAAGACCTTGGGCGAGGGCGATCGGATCGACCTGGGCGGAGCGTCCCTGAACATCCTCTACACCCCCGGCCACACCCACTGCTCGATCACGGCGTATGAGCCAACCCTCAAGGCCCTCTTCGCCTCCGACGGAGGCGGCATCCCCTACCGGGACATGTCGTTTGCCTCGGCCAACACCAACTTCACCCAGTACCTCGAAAGCCTCGAGAGGATGAAACCGCTGGCCGTCGATTACCTCTGCGCAGACCACTACGGCTATGTCACGGGAGACGATGCGCGCGGCTTTATCGATCTGACGATACGGGAAGGAAGGAAGCTACGGACACGAATGGAAGAAATCCTGAAGGAAAAAGGAAGTATCGACGAGGCCGCGAAGGCCATGAACGTGATCTTCTACCGCGAGTGCCCCGATTACTTCATCTCGGCGGACATCCTCGAGGGTGTCTTCAGGCAGATGATGAAGTTTCTCGAGAAAGACTTGCACTCCTGACCCGACGCGGACGTCGACGGGCATGAGGGGCATTCCGGAAAGTTCTGATGATGAACACCCGGAGACCGGTGAGCACGTGAAATGCAACGTCATCGCCGGCATGCCGCACAGACCCTGTCCATGAGGGGGAGGTATGATTCGCTTTGTTCGTCCCTCGGGAATCCTGGTTTTCTGTCTTCTTGTTTTGTCCGGTAGTCCTCTGTGGGCGACCGTGCCCTCGACGATGGGCGATTGCGCGGGGCTCGACGATGACGCCGCGCGGCTCCGTTGCTACGACGAACTGGCCGGACGCAAGCCGCGGGATTCTGTCAGCTCAGAGGCAGCGCCCGCCCCGATGATCCCGCGAAAAGAGCCGAGCTACCTGTCGAAAAAATGGCAGCTCGACGAGGAGAGCCGGCAGTCCCGCTTCGCCATCATGCCGCACCGGGCAAATTACATCCTTCCCTTCACGTACAATTTCACGCAGAACAAGGAGCTCTACCAGGCGATCGACCCGGGTATCGACATCCAGGATGCCGAGGCCAAATTCCAGCTCAGCGTGAAAGTGAAGCTCTGGGAAAGCATCTTCGGGTCGAACTCTGATCTCTGGTTCGGCTACACGCAGCTCTCCTTCTGGCAGGTCTACAACTCGGCGTTCTCCGCACCCTTTCGCGAGACCAACTACGAGCCGGAAATCCTCCTGAATTTCCGGACGGACACGGACATCTGGGGTCTCATGAGAAACCGCTACATCCAGGTCGGTCTGAACCACCAGTCCAACGGCCGCGGAAAACCTCTTTCGCGGAGCTGGAACCGGGTCGTGGCAAACTTCGGCTTCGAGCGGGATGGGTTCAACATGGCCCTCAAAACCTGGCTTCGAATCCCCGAGCCCGCCGAAACCGACGACAACCGGGACATTACCGCCTACCTTGGAAACGGGGAGATCATCGCGGGTTATCTCTGGAAGGACTTTGCCGTTGCCGCGACGTTCCGGAACAACCTGCGCTTCGACGAGAACCGCGGCGCCCTTCAGCTGGATTTCAGCTTCCCCCTGATTGAACACCTCAACGGATATGTTCAGTATTTCACGGGATACGGTGAGAGCCTCATCGATTACAACCACTACACGAACCGCATCGGCGCAGGGTTCCTGGTGAAGGACTGGTAGAAAAAAAGTTGTCCGACTTACGGGAGCGGTCTTTTCCCGACCCGGTCCCGGTACACCCTGAGCGGGAGAACGAGCCCGAAAAAAGGAAGCAGGTACATGGCGGCCATCATCGTCTCGTGAGGCCCGAAGAACCGGGAGGAAAAGACGACCATCAGGATGTTGTTCATGTGCGCCAGCATGACGGCACCCGCCAGACGATCCTCCACGGGCCTGCCGCGGAAGAACAGGATCCCCGCCGTGCTGTAGACTCCCGAAAGAACGATACCGACAAGGGCCGCCTCGACAATCAGGCCCGGGTCACGGCGGGAGATGTCGGCATAGTTCGAGAACACGCCGAGATTGATGAGCACGAACATGACGAGGTTCACCGGGTAGGACCGGCGATTCACGGCATCGAGCAGACGCGGGGCAAGTCGCCTGAGAACCTGGACGGCAGCGATAGGAACAAAGATCGCCAGGGCCAGCACGTGGAGCATGTCCCAGAAAGACAGATGCACTGTCTTTGAGAGCACGAGTCCCACGATCGAGGGAAGACTGAACGGCACCAGCACCGACGTGATGACCGTCACGACAAGGACCCGCGCGCTGTTGCCACCCACGAGATTCGACATGAAAGGCGCCACAACCCCCGTGGACACGCCGGTCAGCAGAAGGGCCGCCACGGCATAATCCGGCATGACCTGCAGGAACAGGGCATAGAGGGCGATGGGCAGCACCACCATTTTCAAGACGATGAGGGAAAGGATCGAAAGACTTGCCTGACGCAGGGCCTCCCAGACCGCCTCGATCCGGATGGAGAGGAAACTCATGAAAAAGAGAACCATGAGACAAAGCAGAGGATAGGGCTGCAGGAACGCAAAAACATCGGGACAGCAGATCCCTGCCGCCATCGAAGAAAACACGACGACAAGCAGGACGATGTCCCTCGAGCGGAACGGGAACACCATGGCGGGGTGTTTACTCCTTGCCCGGCGGCCGGCGGCGGATGATCTGGTTGCCGATGACCGTAAAGACCGCCTCGCCCTTCTGGTTACAGGTGGTATAGCGGAATCGCACGATCCCGCGGTCGACGGACTTCGACGGCTTGAGCTCCAAGACCTCGCCCACGACGCGCAGCGTGTCATCGGGCCTGACCGGCTTCAACCACTTGAGATCATCGAAGCCCGGTGATCCCAGGCTGTTCCGGGCATCGAGGGCCCCCGCCATGAGGAAGAGACGGAAGGTAATTGCAATGGTGTGGATGCCACTTGCGATGAGACCTCCGTAAAGAGTTTCTTTCGCGGCCTCGGCATCGATGTGGAAGACCTGGGGGTCGAAGTGCATGGCGAAATCGATGATCTGCCCTTCCGTGACCGTCATTCCCGGCGACTCGAAACGGTCGCCCACCTTGAAATCATCGAAATATAACGTTGACATTTTTTTCTTATACCATCCTGCGGTGCATCCATCCACGTTTTCTTCAGCAAGAATATCCCCCCGTGGAACCGAAGGGTTTCTCCCGCTTTGCGGCTTGAGGTTGTACTCGTACCCGAAGGTAGCCGTGAAGGTCCCGTTCACAAGGGGGCGCCGGCGCTGAACCGCCGGCAGGAAACCGTTGACAACAGCCCAAAAGGCTATCTATACTTTCCTGTAACCTAGGTCATCCCGATAAAGTCCATCCGTTCCGGAAAGGAGCAGCCATGAAGAGAAATGCATCTATGGGTTCTATTGCCCTCCTGATCCTCATCGTCATGATCGGTCCGGGAGGCTGTGCAAACCAGGCACAAAGCGACGGGACGGCGATCCTGGCCCAGGATTTCCGGAAAATGGACAACGACGAGATTCTCCTCTATTCCTACCGACTGACGGAAGAGATTGAGCGCCGCGAGCGCGCGGGCCCCTCCTCATCGGTCGGCATCGGCATCGGCGGAGGAAACTGGGGATGGGGCGGCGGCGGCGTAGGAGGTGGCGTGGGCGTCTCCACGTCAGTCCCCGTCGGAAGCAGCGGCGCCGAGGAATTGCGGAACCGCCGCGCCGAGGTGCGGGCGGAAATGCAACGTCGGGGGATGAAAGTGCCCTGAGCGGCACTCTTCTTGCAAACTTCATCTCCAGACTGATCTTTGCGTACAGACACAGTGCCCATGCCATCCACTCGAAAAAATGAACCCCGGGGAAAGGCGGCCTCCCGCACCTCGAAGCAGCACCGCCGTCTGCTGGACATCGTCGGAGAAACCCGCGGGGGCAAGGCCTGGCTCCGTGCCGGGAGCGGATCCCGGACAGAGGCCTTTGTCATCTTGGCCGAAGGGCTCTCGGCGAAGGACCGCGAGGTTCTGGCCGGCGCAGCCGACCTCGTGATCGATCCCGCCGAAGACCTCCTGGGGAGGCTCGCGGGGCTCGAACGCGAAAACAGGCAACTCAAATCGCTCAGCCTGAGCGACGACCTCACCGGGCTTTACAACAAACGGTTTTTCACGATCCAGCTGGAGATCGAAATGGCCCGCGCCCAGCGCACGGGTCAACCCTGCTGTCTCATGATGATTGATTTCGACGATTTCAAGGAAATCAACGACCGGCTCGGCCATGACGAGGGCGACCGGTTTCTCATCCAGATGGGCGGGCTCATCCGGGAGAAACTTCGACCCACGGACTTCGTCTGCCGCTACGGGGGAGATGAGTTTGCCGTCATCATGCCGGCGACATACCTGCTGGACGGGATCAACATCGCAAAACGACTCCAGGAGTTTACCGCCCACTTTACCTGGAAGATGGCTCTGCGGGTTTCGGCAAGCATCGGTCTTGCCGTCTTCGAACCGTCCGGTACCTTGAGCGCTGAAGAATTCTTCAAGCAAGCCGATAGTGAATTGTATCGGGCCAAGAAGGCCGGAAAGAACTGTATCTCTCACTCCGCACAGGCGTCATCCCTGGCCCGGCAGCGCGAAGCGGTGGCCCGGGACGAACGGGAGGCACTGTTCAGCCTCGATCCGGGCGCGTAACTGCAGCAGGTTCGGAACAGCAGGAAAAGGAATCCATGATAAAAAACCCGTCCACAACACCCATCATCGCCACCATCACAAGCGGCAAGGGAGGCGTCGGAAAAACCTTCATCGCGGTGAATCTCGCCGCGTCTCTTGCCTCGCTGGGCCGGAAAGTCCTCGTTGTGGACTGCGACCTGGGGCTTGCCAACGTGGACATCATGCTGGGCATCCATCCTCGCCTGACCCTGAAAGATATTCTTTTTGGCGATGCCCTGCCGGAAGAAGTCATTATCCCCGTAAAAGGCGGCTTCGACCTCCTGCCGGCATGCTCCGGCGTTCGCGAAATGGCCCAGCTGCTGCATGAGAAAATCCAGATCGTGAAATCCGTGGTCCTTTCCCGGGAGGACTACGACGTCATCCTGCTCGACACGGGAGCCGGGATCGCCGAGACGGTCCTTCAGTTCAATCTTCTGGCGCCGCGGAACATCGTCGTTCTGAACCGGGAACTCACATCGATTACCGACGCCTACGCCATGATGAAGGTCCAGCATCAGGTTTTCGGACGCAGTACGTTCAGCCTCATCGTCAATTCCGTAACGGACGAGCAAGAGGGGGATAAGATTTTCCGGCATGTCGACGGGATCAGTCGGCGGTTCCTCGGTTTCGCGCTGGACTACCTCGGCCCTGTCTTCCGGGACGAAGCGGTGCCGAAATCCATCCTCCGTCAGGAACCTCTCGTTCTGGCCAACCCGGGGTCGAAAACGGCGGCTTGTTTTAAGCGGATCGCAAAAACCCTGGGCCGCAAAGGCCAGTCCCTTTCCCCGGAACAGGCAATGCCCGGACCGGAAGGAAACGCCCGAGGAACACTGCACTGAAAGCACAGGGCAGAGGGCCGCGGAGGGAGGGTCGAGGCCGCATCTGTCGTTTTTCTCTCATCTTCTTTCATCATTACATCAGCTGCATCGGAATCTCCGGAAAATATTCATGGACATTTTTCCAAAACGTGTTAGTTAATAAAGATTAGTATTATCTCCGCGGGATTATGGAGGTTTTTGCAGATGAAACATGCCAAGGGTAAACTTTTCGCAACCTTGTGCCTTTTTTTTGCTGCGTTTGTCGTCTTCGGCCCATACGGAGACAGCCGCGTGTCCGCACTGGATGCCCAGACCTACCGCAGCCTGAAGCTCTTCAACGAAGTCATCGACATTGTCGAGAAGAACTATGTCGAAGAGGTGAAACAGAAAAAACTGATCGACGAAGCTGTTACGGGGATGATCAAGTCCCTCGACCCCCACAGCTCCTATCTGACTCCCGACCAGTACAAGGAGCTGCAGGTGGATACCAGCGGTTCCTTCGGGGGGCTGGGGATCGTCATCGCCATGCAGAATGACCAGCTCACCGTCGTGTCCCCCATCGAGGACACACCCGCCTTCAAGGCCGGTCTCAAGACCGGGGACCGCATATTGAAGATAGACGGCCAGATCACGAAGGGCATGACCATCCAGGATGCCGTGAAAAAGATGAGGGGCCCCGAAAACACAACGGTGACCCTGATGATCTTCCGCAAGGACATGAAGGAACCCAAGGATTACGTGATCACCCGGGCCGTGATCAAGATCAAGAGCGTCAAGCAGAATGTCTACGAAGGCGACATCGGCTACATCCGCATCTCCTCCTTCCAGGAATCGACGGTTGATGAACTGAAAAAGGCCCTCCAGGAGATCAACGGAAAGTCGAAGGAGCTCAAGGGCATCGTCATTGACGTCAGGAGCAACCCCGGCGGGCTTCTGGATCAGGCCGTGAAGGCCTCCGACGCATTTCTGAAGTCGGGCACCATCGTCACGACAAAGGGACGTGCCAAGGCCGTCGAGAGCAAGTTCTCCGCCAGGAACGACGGAAACGAGCCTGTTTGTCCGATTGTGGTTCTCGTCAACGAGGGAACGGCAAGCGCCTCGGAGATCCTGGCGGGCGCCCTGCAGGACAACGGCCGGGCCATCGTCCTGGGAATGCAGACCTTCGGGAAGGGGTCGGTGCAGACCGTGATTCCCCTTGAGGACGGCTCCGCCCTGAAGCTTACAACGGCGAAATACTATACACCCAATGGTCGGTCCATCCAGGCCGAGGGTATCAAGCCCGACATCGTTGTCGAGCTCATCCGCCCGCCTGAAAGCGCTGAAGCGCAGGAAGCCCATCTGCTTCGTGAAAAAGATCTCAGGGGCCACATCAAGGGCGAGAAGGAGAAGGAAGATGCGGCAAAACCCGCCGAAGGCCAGGGCAAGGAGAAAAACGAGAAAAACGATCTTCAGCGGGACAACCAGCTGAAGAGCGCCGTCGATATCCTGAAAAGCTGGGAGGTATTCAAGCGCAACAGTAAAAACTGAGAGCCCGGTACGATCTCTTGAAGCGAAGGGGAAAAAGGCGATCCTCCAGAAAGCGAGGGACCCGATGGGCCCTTGTTCTGGTTCTCGCCTGCATCACGGCTGTTGTTGCCGTCTGGCTGATGCCCGGTGACGATCAACGGAAAAACGCTCACCGTTCGCAAGACCCGGAGGAACCGGGACGCAAGCAGGGGACGGCTGACAGGGACCGGGCCGATCCCCTCCCTGCTGTTGTGAGGAAAGCCGGGGGACAGGCGATCGCGATCCTCATCGACGACATCGGTTATGATCCCGGGGCACTGAAAAGGCTTCTGGCCATCGATGCGCCCCTGGCCTTTTCCGTCCTTCCGTACACTCCCCATGCAAGGTCTTCCGCCGAGACGATTCACCGGGCGGGGAAAGAGGTTCTGCTTCACCTCCCTATGGAACCCCATGGTTATCCCGACCGCGACCCGGGCCGGGGCGCTCTTTTCGTATCCATGACGGCCCCCGAGATCCGCAGGACCCTGGAAAAATCGCTTGCGCTCGTGCCCCACGCCGAAGGGGTGAACAACCACATGGGGTCGAGGTTCATGGAACAGCGCGAACCGCTCGGCGTGGTCTTCGACGCGCTGCGCGAGCGGGGCCTCTATTTCGTGGACAGCATGACATCGGATGCCTCGGCTGCCCGACCGCTGGCTTCGGAGAGGAAGCTCCGGTTCGCCCCGAGGGATCTTTTCATCGATGATGCCGAAGACCGGAGCCGGGCCGCAATCAATCTGAAGAGGCTTCTCGCAACCGGAAACTCGGAAAACGGGCTTCTGCTCATCGGCCACCCCTACCCGGAAACGGTCACCGCCCTGGAGGAGATGGCTCCCCGCTTTCGGTCGAAAGGGTTCGAGATCGTGCCCCTCTCGGCCATGGTCGGCAGAAAGCAGGTAACCCGGCAGGACGAATCTCTGAAAAATTCCGGTCCCGATGGAAACGGGAGCAGAAAAAGGACACCATGAAAAACAGGATCCGCAATGCAAGCCTCCTGGCCGTCATGCTGGCCGCAATGATCGGCCTCAACGCCACGGCATCGGCTCAGGACGCCAGGACTTCGACGTCCTCGAGGGACGCCGCCTACCATTACTCGCTCGGGACAAGGCTCGCCCTCGACGGCGATTATCCCGAAGCGGCGAAGGAATACGAAAAAGCGCTCAAGCTTGACCCGAACTCTGCCTTTCTCTCCAGGGAACTGGCCTCCCTCTACGCAAAATTGGGAGACCTGGATCGGGCGCTCGCCGTCTGCGAACAGTCCCTCCTCCATAATCCCGACCAGGCAGAAACCTATGCCCTTATGGGCAGTATCTACCTATTTAGGAAGGACTACGAAAAAGCCATCGGGGCATACCGGCGCGTGATTGCCCTCGACCCGAAGAATCAAGACACCTATCTTTATCTGAGCGTGATTTATGCCGAACAGAAACGCTACGACGACGCCATCGGCACCCTGCAGTCCCTCCTCCAGCAGGACCCCGGCAGCGTCATGGGGCATTACTACCTGGGAAAGGTCTACGGAGAAAAGAAGCTCTACAAGGAGGCCACGGCCTGGATGGAAAAGGCCATCGCCCTGAAGCCGGGTTTCGAGGCGGGCCTTTCCGATCTCGCGCTGCTCTATGAGATCCAGAACGAAAGCGGAAAAGCGCGACAGGCCTACGGTCAGCTGATCCAGGAACACCCCCTGCGCATGGGCTACCGGCTGCGACTCGCAAAACTCGACATCCGCGAAAAGAAGTACGACGAGGCTATCCGGGGACTCGAGGACGTCCTCAAGTTCGACAGCCGTAACCGGGAGGCGCGCCTCACGCTGGCTCTTGCCTGCATGGAAATCCAGAAACCCGAGCGTGCCATCACCGAATTGACAACCCTTCTTCAGAATGCGCCCAACGATCACGAGGCCGCCTACTTTTTGGGTGCGGCCTTCGAAGAAAAGAAGATGACCGGCGAGGCTCTCCGGGAGTACGAACGCATCCCGGCCGCTTCGCCCCTCTACGGAAGTGCCCAGGTCCGGGCGGGGTACATCCTGAAGAGCCAGGGGAAAACCGCCGAGGCAATCGAGCGGGCGAAGAACGCTCTGGCCCTGAAGAAGAGCGATGCGGCCCTCTACGGACTCCTGGCCGCCCTTTACGAGTCTGAAGGGAGACTCCCAGAGGCAGAGACCACGATCAAAGAGGGACTGGCGGCAGATCCGAAGAACAACGATCTGCGCTACCGGCTCGGGATGCTCTACGAGAAGATGGGCCGTTCCGACGAGGCAATCCGCGAGGTGGAAGAAATCCTGAAACAGGACCCGGACAGCCCCGAGGCCCTCAATTTCATCGGCTACAGCTGGGCAGACCGCGGGGTCAAGCTGGATGAGGCCGAGGCCATGATCAAAAAGGCCCTCCTTCTGAAGCCCGGCGATGGGTTCATTACCGACAGCCTGGGCTGGGTCTACTACAAGAAAAACCGCTTCGAGGAGGCCGTCCGGTACCTGAAGGAAGCCGCATCCATCCTGCCCGATGACCCGGCGATCGCCGAGCACCTGGGCGATGCCTTCGCAAAATCCGGAAAGCTCAAGGAAGCCCTGGAACAGTATCAGAAAGCCTTGAAGCTGAAGCCCGACACGAAGGGCCTGAAAGAAAAGATAGACGAACTGGCGGCCCGGATGGACGTGAAAAAATGAGGTCCGAGGGTCGCGGACCGAGGAACAAATTCAATTCCTCGCATCTCGAACCTCGATGCTGCCCCGGTCCAGTCAGGTGGCACAGAACGAACCTGATCAAAAGAGACAAAATTGCTGCTCAAGAAGCTGATCATTCTTTGCTGCCTTCTGGGCGCCCTTGCCGGCTGTGCTCACGAGGAGGGATTCGTTCTCTCCGAAGCGGATATGCCGCCACCGGAAGCTCTTTTCGAGAAGCTCACGTCCGATCCCGCTCCGGGGAAGACCCTTGTCGGAACCCTTCATGTCGTTGCAAGTCACCCCGGCGAGCGTTACACCTTCAAGATGGCCGCGGCCGCGAAAAAACCGGACCGTCTTCGCCTGGAGGACCTGTCCGTCATCGGACTGCCGGATTTCATGCTCACGGTACGCGGTTCCGAGATCCGTATGTTCCTGCCACGATCGGGCCAATTCCTGGCAGGGACCGACTCTTCGCAGCGTCTCAGGCGCGTCTTCCCCTCCGGGGTGAAGCCTGCGGATCTCGTCGCGCTGCTTTACGGGCAACCTCCTGACACAGCTCCCGGCGCGAAAAGTCTGAAAGGGTCCGTCGATGGAAATCGATTCCGTCTTGATGTCTACGCGCGAGGAAGGTGGTCGCAATCCCTGTGGATCGACCCCGGTACGGGCCGCCTGACAAAGCTCGAGATCGCCGACGGGAACGGAAAGACGGCCTACAGGGTTCTCTTTGCCGACTTCACGGAAACAGGGCCCCTGGTCCTGCCGGGGCGCATCGAGATCGAAACGGAGATGGAACGGGTCCGTCTCTCTTTGCGCAACACCGACATGGAGCTCACCTCGCGGGACGATGATCCGGACTTCTTCTTCCTCAAGCCCCCCGAGGGAATCAGCGCAACGCCCCTGGAATAGAAGAAGGGCGCTCAACCTCACGGCCGGCGCCCTTTTTTTCTGTCTCGTCTCTTTCGTCTATCTGGTCTGTTTCATCGGGAAACCTGAATCCCGAATCCTCTTCACACGCTACCCGCTAGTCGCTACACGCTTCTTTTCACCCGTGACTCTCGACCCGCGACCCACGGATTTTGACCGCTACTTCAACTCGGAGAGCTTCGCCTTCGCCACTCGCGCCTGATTCGTCTGCGGATATTTCTTGATGATCTGCTGGTAGACGATTTTTGCGCTTGCCTTGTCACCAAGCTTCTGGAAAGCCATTCCCTGCTTCAACAGCGCATAAGGGACCTTGTCTCCGCTCGGATGGTCCTTTACCACCTTTTCGTACTCCACAATGGCCCGCTCGTATTTTTCTTCGACGTAGTACGTCTCGCCAATCCAGAACTGGGCATTGTCCGAGTAAGCCGTCTTGGGATACTGCTTCAGAAATTTCAGAAACTCCTCGCGGGCCTTGACGTACTGCCCCTCCTTGAAGAGCTTGTAGCAGGCATTGTAGGCCGCTTCCACATCGTTTTTCTGCTCGGCTGTTGTTCCCTCGGCGGCAGCGGCCGGTCCTTCCACTTTCGTACCGTTGGGGGCATCCTTCTTTGCAATGCCGAGGAAATTTTCGATGTATCCGATGCGGAACGACATGTCGTCCAGGCGGCTCTTGAGGTTCTGTCCCTTCCCCACTCCGGAGAACTCCTTCTGCATCTCTTCGACCTGACCGCGCAGGGTCTGGACATGATCCCGGACACCGCCGAAATCGGCACCGAGGTCGGCCTGGTTCTTTCGGAGGTCCTTCGTCGTGTCGCCGAAATTTTTCTCCAGCGCATCCAGCCGGGCCTGAAGTTTTTCCGTGCTTGCCCTCTCGGAAGAGATCTTGCTGTCATAGTCCCGCTGCGTCTTTTTCAGATCGTCCGTCGTGGCGCAACCTGTGACCCAGAACAGCAAAAGGGAAATCAGAAGGATGACCGGTTTTTTCACGATGTTGCCTCCCAGGGTGAGCTACTTTTTCTCAGAGTACACGAAGGTCGCATTGCGGTTCTTCAACCAGCACGCCTCCGTCGCCTCCGTGCAAAGTGGTCGCTCCTCGCCGTAGCTGATTGTTTTGATGCGTTTCTTGTCAATCCCGAGGGTCTGGAGATAGCGGGCTGCGCTGTCGGCCCGGTGCTGGCCAAGGGCAAGATTGTACTCGTTGGTCCCACGGTCGTCACAGTTGCCTTCGATCGTGACATTTTTCTTCGGGCTTGCCTTGAGGAGACCGGCCACCTTGTTCAGGATCTCCCGGGCTTCGCCGCTGAGCTCCGTCCGATCGAACTCGAAATAAATCCTGGAAATGTCCTTGAGACGGGCCGCTTCGGCCGCTGCTTTGTCGCGCTCTGCACGCTCGCGGGCTTCCTGGTCGCGCAGGGCCTGCTCGCGCAACGCCCGTTCCCGGTTTTCCTGTTCGGCTTTCTGCTTGGCCAGTTCTTCTTCCGAAGGTCCAGCAGGTTGCGTTACGGATTTCGTCACGTCCTCCTTCGTGGCCTTCTTCGGGGTGCTGCAACCGTTCACCAGCGTGAATGCCAGAACCAGCACCATAAAAAGCGCCGCAAGGATCCCGTATCGCTTCATTCCCTTCCCTCCCTCGGATCCTTCAGGCCCATCAAGGCAAGTGCCCGTAAGGATCATGTTTTTGACGAGATTGTCTTAAACCATACCTCCAGTGCCGTCAATAGATATTTAAGTGGGGCGACCACGTCGGCGAGACGTACCCATCCAGTCCTTCGTGGATCACACGCACGTTGGTCCCGTTGGAATTCATGATACAGACCCTCGATTTTCCTCCCAGGCGCGAGACGAAGGCGAGATATCGTCCGTCGGGAGACCAGGCGGGGTTTTCGTTCCGCCCGCCGTTGGTCGAGAGCCGGACAGGCGATCCCCCTTCCGCTTCCAGGACCATGATCTGGAAATTGCCGTCAGCCCGACCCTCGTAGGCAATCCGGTTTGCACGGGGATGCCAGGCCGGCGATGTATTGTATCCTCCCTCAAAGGTGAGCCTTCGGACGTTCGATCCGTTTGCGTCCATGAGGTAGATCTGGGGCGTGCCGCCGCGGTCGGACACGAAGGCGATTTGTTTGCCGTCGGGGGACCAGGAAGGCGAAACATCGATGGACGGGTCGTTGGTGAGGCGTGTCATCCGACCGTCGGCGAGATTGAGGATGTAGATCTCCTCGCTGCCGTCCTTGCTCGAGGTCACAAGCATCCGCTTCGAGTCGGCCGACCAGGTGGCGGGGAGATTGAGTCGGCCGTTGGAAAGGACCTTCTTTACGGTCTGACGACTGAGTTCCATGACAAAGATATCCGGGGCGCCGTCCTTATAGGACAAAAACGAGAGTTGTTTTCCGTCGGGCGACCATTTTGGCGAGAGCGTGATGGAGCGGGAATTTGTGAGTTTCACCGGCTCGGTGCCGTCAAAGTTGACGGAGTACACCTCCGACGACCCGCCTTTCTTCCCGGTAAAGGCAATCTTTGTATCGAACAGGCCCTTCTCGCCCGTCAAGGCAATGAGGATCTCCTGGGCGAACCGGACGATCATTTCCTTGCGCTCCTCAAGCTTGCCCGTGTAGCGTTTGCCGATGATGAGCTTTCCCTGTACAACATCGAAAAGACGGCACTCCAGGGTAAGATCGCGGCCGCTGACGGTGAACCCGCCCGTCACGAGCGACTCTGCACCGATGCCCGTCCAGGCTGAAAACTGGATGTTCTCCGTGGAAATACCGAGTTTGGCCTGATCGACCAGGAACGCCTTGCGATCGAGGATATTGAAGAAGCCCGTAATCTCCAGTGTCTTCCCCAGGGTGCCGGCAAACCACGCCGGAAGGTTTTCCTGGCCGCTGGAACCGTTCACGCTTTTGAAGTCGGCGATGGCGATGGGGAATTTCTGCGCCGATGGGGAATCGATGTTGATGTAGACCTTGCCGTCTGCTGCCGGCACTGCGCCAATGAGCCACAGGATACACACACAAAAAAGAACGATGCGGTTTCTTTTCATCGTACCTTCAAACCCTCCCGAGTTTTTCATGAAAAAGCGTCATGACGCTTTAACCGAGCCTTGCAAAACCGCTTCACGGCCCTTTTGATCAATCCGTGATTTGCGTCGTTCATCCTCTCCCGTCACCCTCTACCCTCCCCCCTCGGCCTCTATCTTTTGTAATCGGCGGAATGGAACCGTACCCCCAGCTCAATGCTCGAATCCTGTATCCAGGCCGGAAGCGGGGGGAAGGGATCCGACTTCTTGATCGCCCGATAGGCCGACTGGTCGAAGAAACTGTTTCCCGAGCGCTTCTCGAAACTGATCTGGGTCACCTGGCCGCTGCGGAGGACACGCACATCGATGATCACCTCGAGATTTTTCTCGGCCACGATGCTGGGCGGCAGGGCCCAGTTCTGCCGGACCTTCGACCAGATCTGCGCATAATACCGATTCATCAGCGAGGCTGTGTTGCCCTGCCCGGAAAAGGGTACACCCCCGGCCTCGGCGGAATCGGTTTTCTGGCGCATCTCTTCGATGGCCTGGTTGAGACGGGCCGCGTCCTGTTTCTTCGTCGGCGCATCCTGCTTCAAAAGCGGTGTGGGGGTCTTGGTGATGATGCTCTTCTTGAGGACGATGGCATTGTCGCGCGTGCTCTCCTTGAGGGCCTCGTTCATGATCTCCCTCGAGAGGGCCGCCGTGGCGTTTTTACCGATATTTGCCGGACTGTTTACCAGGTTTACGGAATAGGCCGGCCCGAAGGTCCAGGTTCGTGTTGGAAAGGCGGGGGAAAAGAAGAGCACCGACAGGGCAACGCCGTGAATGAGGAGCGACAGCATGACGGCCGTGTTCAGGCGGGACAGGCCGTCACTTCTCCATCTGATCATTTTTACCGTCATCTCGAATCCCTGGGCGGGTCCGTGATCATGCCCAGCTTATCGATGCCCGCTTTCCGGACCTCGGACATGACCTGAACGACAACCCCGTACGGAACCTCTTTGTCGGCCCGCATGAAGAGCTCCCGGTCCACCCGCGTCTTGAAGATGCTCTCGAGCTTTGTGCTGAGATCGGGAAGCGTCGTCTTGAATTCGTTGAGGTAGATCTCCTGCTTGCTGTTGATCGTCAGTACAAGTTTTTCTTCGCTGACGTTGATGCTCTTGGCCTTCACGGTCGGCAGGTTCACATCGATCCCCATCTGGAGCATGGGCGCCGTAACCATGAAGATGATGAGCAGCACGAGCACCACGTCGACCAGGGGGGTCACGTTGATCTCGGCAAGCGGCTTGTGTTCCGAATTGTTTTTTTGTCTGAACCGGGCCATGTTCTTACTTCTGCAGGTAGTGCCTCTCGATGATATTGAGGAACTCGGAGGCAAAATTGTCCATTTCCAGAGAGATGTTCCGGATACGGTTCACATAGTAGTTGTAGAATACCACTGCGGGAATGGCCGCCGCAAGGCCGAAGGCGGTGGCAATGAGCGCCTCGGAGATGCCGGGCGCCACCACGGCAAGGGTTGCCGATCCTCGGGCGCCGATACCGCGGAAGGCATTCATGATGCCCCAGACGGTCCCAAAAAGGCCGATGAAGGGACAGGCACTGCCCGTCGTGGCGAGAAACCCGAGCAGGCTCTCCAGCTTTGACGATTCGGTGCCGCAGGCCCGGTGGAGAGCTCTCTCCACGTTGTCGACGGCTTTCCTCTCGATGGTCGACGGTCCCGGTCCCGATGGGTCGATGGGATCCGAGGCCGCTCCTCGTGAGGTCTTGCTGACCCTGCCCAGTTCGACATAGCCTGCCCTGAAAACCTCGGCGATCGTCGAGTTCGGGTATTTTTTCGACTCGGGCAGCACGTCCGAAAGCCTGCTTGAATTCATATAGGCATCGAGGAAAAGTCCGTTTTCCTTTTCCGTCTTCGTGATCAAACGATACTTCATCAGGATGATGGCCCAGGAGACAACGGAAAAAACGAGCAGCAGAACCAGGACGAACTGCACCATCGGTCCCGCCTCGAAAACCATCTGGAGAAGATTTCCCTTGAAATCCCCTCCGAAGTCTACGGCGGAAACCGCAAAGAGAGTACCCATGACGACCTCCGAGTCCAACGGGGCGGTAGTCCCAATGTGATGAGACGATGGCGCGAAGAATCGCAGCCATCGCCTTCGAGCAGCCCCGGCAACCATATTAAGTGGCCTATGTGTAATGGATATGACAGGGGATGTCAACACCCTTTTCTGACCGGAAGAGCACCGCCCCCGGCCGTTTCCGTCTTTTCCGCCTTGACTCTCCCCATCCCTGTCTGCTATACACGTTTCAACGCCCTTTTAAGAGCAATCCGGAGAGATTGAAAAAGGTCGCTCCCATGAATGTCAAAACCGGACAATGGCTGATGAAAGAGAAGGAACACCTTCCCGAATGACGGGAAGGTTTTTTTTTGGATGCCGGCAACGTCGGCGGGTGCGAGGGGATGAGGTGAAAGGCATGAAGAAGCGAAAGGTTGTCATGGATGCCGAGGGGATTGAGAGATCGCTCACGAGGGTCGCCTATCAGATCCTCGAGAAGAACAAAGGGGTCGGGAACCTTGTTCTCGTGGGGATCCAGAAAGGGGGCATCCTGCTGGCGGAGCGGCTCGGCAAAAAGATCGCCCGGATCGAGGGCGTTCCGATCCCCGTGGGCAAGCTCGACATCACGCTCTACCGGGACGACATCATGAAATCCGGCAAGCAGCATCAGATCGGCAAGACGGACATCCCTTTCTCCCTGAACGGCAAGACCGTGGTCCTCGTCGACGATGTCCTCTTCACGGGCAGGACCATCCGGGCGGCCATGGATGCGTTGATGGACTTCGGCAGACCGACGCTCATCCAGCTTGCCGTGCTGATTGACCGGGGACACCGGGAGATTCCCATCCGGGCCGATTTCGTCGGGAAGAATCTGCCCTCGTCGCTGTCGGAAGAAGTACTCGTCAAGATCTCGAAGCGAAAAACATCGGACGCGGTCATCATCGAAGAAACCTTTTAGCGGCCGGAAGGCCGAAGGAACGAGGTTCGAGGACCGAGGACTTGAACCTCGTTCCTCGAACCTCGAGCCTTGATCCTGAACCCCACCCGTTCATCGGGCGGCATGCAACCATCTTCCAACGGGGTTTTGACATGAAACTGGCCAGAAAAGACCTCCTGGGCATCCAGGAATTGAGTGTCGAGGAGATCAATCTCATCCTCGACACGGCGGATTCCTTCATCGACATTTCCACGAGAGAGATCAAGAAAGTGCCCACGCTGCGAGGGGTGACCGTCGTCAACCTCTTCTATGAGCCCAGCACACGAACAAGGACCTCCTTCGAGATCGCCGCCAAGCGGTTGAGCGCCGACACGATCAACATCACCACCGCCACCAGCAGCGTCGTCAAGGGCGAGACCTTCGTCGACACGGCCCGAAACCTCGAGGCCATGAACCCGGACATCATCGTGCTGCGCCACAGCGCCGCGGGATCGCCCCACATGCTCTCCAAGGTCGTCCGCCAGTCCGTCATCAACGCGGGCGACGGGGCCCACGAGCATCCGACGCAGGCCCTGCTCGACATGATGACCATGCGGGAAAAGAAAAAGCGTCTTGCCGGGCTCAAGGTGGCCATCGTGGGAGACATCGCCCACAGCCGCGTGGCCCGCTCGAACATCTACGGCCTCACGAAGATGGGCGCGAAGGTGAGCGTCGGCGGCCCCATCACCATGATGCCCCGCTTCGTCGAGCGTCTGGGCGTCGAGGTCCACTACAAACTGGAGGATGCCATCCGCGACGCCGACATCATCATGATGCTGCGTATCCAGCTCGAGCGCCAGGAAACAAATCTCTTTCCCTCGCTGAGAGAGTATGCCCGGTATTACTGCCTGAACCGCAAAAACATCACCGCCGCCAGGGACGATGTCCTCATCATGCACCCGGGTCCCATGAACCGCGGTGTCGAAATCTCGCCGGAGATCGCCGACGGGCCCTGCTCGCTCATCCTCGAACAGGTCACCAACGGTGTCGCCGTACGAATGGCCCTGCTCTATCTCTTGTCGGGAGGTCAGTCATGACAACACTGCTCAAAGGCGGAAGGGTCATCGACCCCTCTCAGAAAATCGACGACATCCTGGATGTCCTCATCGAAGATGGAAAGATTACCGCCGTGGGACGGAATCTCGGCGACGACGGCAAGGGAAAGAGAAAGGACCCGGGCCTTGCAATTCTGGATCTCAAGGGAAAGCTCGTTGTTCCGGGACTCATCGACATTCATACGCACTTGCGGGAGCCGGGTTACGAGTACAAGGAAACCGTCGAGTCGGGATGTGAGGCAGCCGTGGCGGGCGGGTTCACCTCGATTGCCTGCATGCCCAACACCAACCCGGTGAACGACAACCGCTCGGTGACGGAGTTCATCCTGAGACAGGCCCGAAAGGCAAACCTCGCCAACGTCTACCCGATCGGGGCCATCAGCCGTGGCTCCGAGGGAAAGACGCTCACCGAGTTCGGCGACCTCAAGGAGGCCGGGGCGGCGGGCCTCTCCGATGACGGCAAGCCCGTCATGCACCCGGGGATCATGAAGCGAGCCCTGGAATACGCCCATTCTCTGGATCTGCCCGTTGTTGCGCACTGCGAAGACCTGCAGCTTTCGAAAGGAGGCCTCATGAACGAGGGGCTTTCCTCGACGGAGCTCGGCATGCCGGGGATTCCCACCATTTCCGAAGACATCATGGTGATGAGGGACATCCTGATTGCCGAGTACGTGGGCACTGCCGTCCACATCTGCCACGTCAGCTCGGCCGGCGCCGTGCGCATTATCCGTCAGGCCCGGGAACGCGGGGTGAAGGTGACGGCCGAGACGGCACCCCACTACCTGCTGCTGACCGACGAATCCCTCAAGGGTTTTGAGACGTCCTTCAAGGTGAATCCTCCCCTTCGCAGTGCCGAGGATATGGCCGCCGTTCGCGCCGGGCTTCGTGACGGGACGATCGACGTCATCGCCAGCGATCACGCACCCCACTCGGCCATCGAGAAGGAGGTGGAATTCGAGTACGCCGCAAGCGGCATGGTCGGCCTCGAGACCTCGCTGGGGCTTTGCTGGAAGCTCGTCGAGGAGGGCGTGCTTACGCCGGCGGAGCTGATCGCGCGGATGACGGTGCATGCCGCCCGGGTGTTGCGGATTCCCAAGGGAACGCTGAAAAAAGGTGCCGATGCCGATGTAACCGTCATCGACCCCAGGAAGTCCTGGACGGTGGACGTCCGGAAGTTCCGCTCGAAGAGTCGCAACTCTCCCTTTGACGGATGGAAACTGCCGGTGAAGGCGGTCCTCACGATGGTGGGGGGGGAGATCAAGTACAATGAATTATAAGAGGGGCCGCGGGTGGAGGGTCGAGGGGGTGGGAAAGAACTTTTCTTCCAACCCTGGAACCAGAACCCTTATTTCATGAAAACCGCCCACAAGACCAAGGCCATCGTGCTCCGATCGCTCGACTACGGCGAATCGGATCGCATCCTTACGTTTCTCACCGATGAGTTCGGAAAGCTCAAGGGAATTGCAAAAGGAGCGCGCCGCAGCCGCAGGCGTTTTGCCAATGCCCTGGAGCCGTTCTCTCTCTCGACCATCCTCTTCTCCCGCAAAGGACGAGGCGGACTTGCCCTCATCGAGGGAAGCGATGTCATCTCCCACTTCGCCGGCATCCGGGTTGATCTCGACAGGACCCTGGTTGCCGCCTACGTGGCGGAACTGGCCGACCACTTTTCCGTGGAAGGCAAGAAGAACCTGCCTCTCTTCGATCTGCTCACGGATTTCCTTGGCTTCATCGAATCCGGCCGGATGACCGAGACGGCGGAGCGGTTTTTCGAGCTTCGCCTGTTGAAGTCAGCCGGGTTCGAGCCGGTGCTGGACCGTTGCGTCACCTGCGACATCCCGCTGGAGAGCGTGGAATCTCCCCGTTTCGACTGCTGCGAAGGCGGCATCCGCTGCTCGCGGTGCACCGTGAACGGCCCGGATTTTATCCCCGTCTCCATCGGCACCCTCAAGACGCTCCTTCTGGGACGGGACGTCGATTTCGAGAGGATGCCCCGGGTCGGTCTCTCGGGACCCATGGCGCGGGAGAGCCGGGAAATGCTGGGAGGCTTCGTCCGGCACCTCACGGGCAGGGAGCTCAAGTCTTTGCATGTCCTCGGGGAAATCCGGAAACGTTACACCTGAAATAGAATGAGTGCATGAACAGGATTCTGGATAGCGAAATTAGGCGCGTTTTCGGTAACCGATCTTCGCAAAGCGAAACGTCCGCAGCGCAAATTGTCTGATCCCGAAGGGCGAGTTTTTGCGCCTGCAGTGGAGCGAGCGTTAGAGCGGTCGAAAACCGTCTATTCGCCGGAAGAATCCTGCTCACGCACTTTTTGGCAACGGCCGTTTCAATAGCGTCCCTCTCCTTTTTTTAATTGACAGGACCCCCTCTTAGTGCTACTTGTCGCGCCTGAAACGGAGCCCCCTGTATTAACAGGCTTTTTAAGCGACGGGGTGCCTGTTTCCCGACGAACCGACAACCGTTCAGACCGCACGATGGGAGGTAACAGACGTGACCTTTCAGGAATTGGTTTTTTCCCTCGAAAAATACTGGGCCGACCAGGGCTGCATCATCCAGCAGCCCTATGATCTCGAGGTCGGCGCCGGCACATTCAACCCGGCAACTTTTCTCAGATCCCTGGGCCCTGAGCCCTGGAACGTGGCCTATGTTGAGCCTTCCCGCCGACCCACCGACGGCCGTTACGGGGAAAACCCCAACCGGCTCCAGCACTACTACCAGTATCAGGTCATCATGAAGCCCTCCCCGATGAACATCCAGGAGCTCTACCTGAACTCGCTCAGGAGCTTCGGGATCAATCCCCTCGAGCACGACATCCGTTTCGTCGAGGACGACTGGGAGTCGCCCACGGTGGGTGCCTGGGGTCTCGGCTGGGAAGTCTGGCTCGACGGCATGGAGATCACGCAATTCACGTACTTCCAGCAGGTGGGCGGCATCGATCTCAACCCCATCTGCGCCGAGATCACCTACGGCATCGAGCGCATCGCCATGTACCTCCAGGGCATCGACAACGTCTACGATCTCGAGTGGGCCCACGGGGTCAAGTACGGCGACGTCCACCACCAGGGCGAGGTCGAATGGTCGCACTACAACTTCGAGCAAGCCAACGTGGACATGCTCCGGAAGATCTTCGACATGTACGAGGCCGAGGGAATCCAGATGGCCGAGAGAGGATCTGTTCTCCCCACCTACGACTGCTGTCTTAAGTGCTCCCATACCTTCAACCTGCTCGATGCGCGGGGGGCCATCAGTGTCGCCGAGCGAACCACCTACATCGGCCGCGTGCGAAACCTGGCGAGACTCAGCGCCGAAGGCTATCTCAAACAGCGCGAGAAAATGGGCTTTCCGCTGATGGGAAAGTTCAGAAAGTAGCCGCAAGCCTCAAGGCCCAAGGAACGTTTTTCTCAATCAACACATAACACGTAACACGGTTTACTGGAGTTCATAGATGGCCAAGGAACTGTTTCTGGAAATCGGGACCGAGGAAATCCCCGCTGCCTTTCTGCCGAAGGCGATCGCGGACATGGAGGAAATGATCCGGAAAGAGCTCACCGCAAACCGGATCCGGCACGGAACGGTGAAGGCCGTGGCGACCCCGCGGCGGCTTGCGCTGTGCGTGACCGCTGTGGCCGAAAGGCAGGAGGACCAGCTCATCGAAAAACTCGGCCCTGCCAGGAAGGTCGCCTACGACGAACAGGGCAACCCCACGAAGGCCGCCCTCGGCTTTGCCCGGGGACAGGGAATCGACATCTCCGAGGTGGAGATTATTTCGACCGACAAGGGAGAGTACATCGGCTCCCGGAAGAAGCTTGACGGCGAGGAGACCAAGAAAATCCTGCCGGCGATCCTGCCGAAGTTCATCCTCTCGATTCCCTTCAAGAAGTCCATGCGATGGATGAACCTCGAGATCCGCTTCGCACGGCCTATCCACTGGATCGTGGCCCTCTACGGCAGCGAAGTCGTCCCCTTCCGGATCGAGAACATTGCCAGCGGAAACGCCTCCCGCGGGCACCGATTCATGGCTCCCAAGCCTTTCAAGGTGAAGGGGTTCCGGGACTACCTGACCAAGACGCGCAAGCGCTTCGTCCTCGTCGACCCCGAAGAGCGGCGCCGGATCCTTCTCGAGGAGGCCCGGACGGCCGCAGCCAATGTGGGCGGGAAAATCCTCGAAAACGAGGCCCTCGTCCAGGAGGTGTCCTTCCTCGTCGAGTACCCCTCGGCGGTGCTCGGAAACTTCGAGAAGGAGTACCTGAAGCTCCCCAAGGATGTGCTTACCACGACGATGATCTCCCATCAGAAGTACTTCCCCGTCGTCGACGCAAGCGGCAACCTCATGGCCCACTTCGTAACGATCAACAATACCGTGGCGAAGGATCCCGCCGTTGTGGCCCGCGGAAACGAGAAGGTCATCCGGGCTCGGCTTGCCGACGCGAAGTTCTTCTTCGAAGAAGACCAGAAGATCCCGCTCATGACCCACTTCGAAGAGCTGAAGAAAGTCGTCTTCCACTCGGCCCTCGGAACGTCCTACGACAAGGTCATGCAGTTCAGGGAGCTTGCGGCCTGGATCGCCGACAGGGTCAACCCGGCGCTGAAGGACACCGTCGACCGAACGGCGCTGCTCTCCAAGGCCGACCTTGAAACAAAGATGGTCTACGAGTTCCCCGAGCTCCAGGGAATCATGGGGCGGGAGTACGCCCTCATCCAGGGTGAAAACCCCGTCGTCGCCCGGGCCGTTTACGAGCACTACATGCCCACGTCGGGCGGCGGTGATCTTCCGGAGACCGAGGAAGGCTCCATCGTGAGTATCGCCGACAAGACGGATACGATCACGGGTTTCTTCGGGATCAATGTCATTCCCACAGGAACGGCCGATCCCTATGCCCTGCGAAGGCAGGCCCTGGGCATGATCAATATCATCCTCAATAAACAGTACCCCCTCGAGCTGCCCGAGCTCGTGGACCGGAGCATCGCCATCCAGTCGAAGAAGCTCAAGCGCACGCCCGAAGAAACAAAGAAGGACGTCATGGAGTTCTTCAAGGCCCGCTTCTCGAACCAGCTTGTCTCTCAGGGACGTCCCTACGATGTGGTAGATGCGGTGCTGGCAACGGGACTGACGAACCCCGTGCAGGCGATCCGGAAAATCGAGGCCGTCGAGGCCACCAAGGGCAACCCCGACTTCGAACCCCTGGCCGTCGCGTTCAAGCGTGTCGGCAACATCCTGAAGGACTTCAAGGACGGCTGCGTCGACCCGGTCCTCTTTGAGAACGAAGCCGAGCAGACGCTCTACAACACCTACATCAAGATCCGGAAACAGGCCGAAGCCCTCATCGGCATGGGCAACTACAAGGAAGCCCTCCTCGAAATGGTCCGTCTGCGAAAGCCCGTGGATGCCTTCTTCGAGGCTGTTCTCGTCATGGCCAAAGACGAGAAGGTAAAGTTCAACCGTCTGTCGCTGCTCGAAGCGATCTCGAAGCTCTTCCACAACGTCGCAGACTTTTCAAAAATTGTGACGGAAAAATAACAGCCCGGCCAAGCCGAACGCCACACGCCCCAAGGCCGCAAAAAGGATCGGAGAAAGCACTTCTCCGGTCCTTTTTTTCCCTGAAGCAGGGACCTACCGGCGGCCCGCCGTTCATGACGCGGCAGCATCGATAAAATATAAATAATTACCAGCTATTGGCAAGATAACTTGCCGGCCGTTCCCTTGCTGACCTTTGGAGTCCTCCCCGGACGAAATGATTGGCACATTTCCTGTATAACATAGGCGGCAAAGCACCGGATCTGCGAAACCGCAAATATGACAAGGAATGGACGTCAGCGATGAGCACGGCGAAAATGATGGAAAGGCTTGACATCTCTTCGATCACGGCTCTTTCCGAAAAGCTTAACCAACGAAAAAAACTGCTGGACATCACCAATCAGATCCATGCCGCCCAGAACATCAAGGACATCCTTGTAGAGTACAAAGACGGCATCCTGTCTCTCTTTAACGCCTTGCTCATCACCATCTTCGTGGCCGACAAAACCCGCAACGAATTGTACTCCCTCTACCTCTCGGGGTCCCATCTCAAGGAAATCCGCCTTCCTATCAGCAACCGGAGCATTGCGGGTTTCGTCGCGATCGCGGGCCGGGGCGTCAGCGTCGCCGATGCCTACGACAAGGAAGAACTCAAGAAGATCGACAAGAATCTCTTTTTCGACGAAAGCTGGGACAAGCAGTCGGGATACCGGACGACCCAGGTCCTCGCCGTTCCCGTCCTCCACGAAAACTCCCTCCTGGGAGTCATCCAGATCATCAACCGCAAGGGAGGCGGCAAGTTCACCGCCGACGAGCAGACCCTCCTGGAGGAAATCGCCGAGGTCCTGGGCATCGCCTTTTACAACCAGCACCGCGTCTCCTCGCGGCGCAAGACGCGTTTCGATTACCTCGTCACACAAAACCTCATGAAGGAGTCGGACCTGGAATCCGCCTTCACCGAGTCGCGCAAGAACAACGAACCGATCGAAGAAATCCTCATGAAAAAATTCCGAATCTCCCGGGAAGATGTCGGAAAAGCGCTGGAGGACTTCTACCGCTGCCGGTTCGTTCACTACAATCCAAAGTACCTCATCCCCGATGAACTGCTGAAAAATCTCAAGCGCGAGTTCCTCCGCCGGGAGCTGTGGGTTCCCCTCGAAAAGGCCGGCGGAAAAATTCGCGTCATCGTAGACGACCCGAACAATATTCTGAAGAAGGACATGATCGAGAACCTCCTGAAGACGAAGTCCGTCGAGTACTGCGTCTCCCTCAAGGAGGACATCATCCGGTTCATCAACCACTTCTATCAGACGCAGGAGAGCGAAAAGTCTTTCATCGAAATCCTGAGCGGCGACGCCATGCCCGTCGAGGAACACGATGACGTCGATGAGAACGGCGTGTCCGAGTCGGACAGCGTCATCATGCAGCTCGTCAACCGGATCATCAACGACGGCATCGCCCAGCGGGCCTCCGATATCCACATTGAACCCAATCTCGGGAGGAAGAACGTCGAGATCCGGTACCGCGTCGACGGAGGCTGTTCCGTCTACCAGACCGTCCCCTACAGCTACCGGGCCGCGATCGTTTCGCGTGTCAAGATCATGTCCAATCTCGACATCACGGAACGCCGGCTTCCCCAGGACGGCAAGATCAAGTTCAAGCGACCCAACAACGACGAAATCGAACTTCGCGTGGCCACACTGCCCACGGCGGGAAACCTGGAGGACGTCGTACTGCGAATCCTCCAGAAGGGCGAGATGATGAAGCTGGAGGAGATGGCCATGTCGCCCTACAACTACCAGAACTTCATCAAGCTCCTGGAGAAGCCTTACGGGCTCATCCTCGTCGTGGGTCCCACGGGCTCCGGAAAGACAACGACACTCCATGCCGGCATTCACCGGATCAACACGCCCGACAAGAAGATCTGGACGATCGAGGACCCCGTCGAAATCACCCAGTACGGCATCCGCCAGGTCCAGATAAACCCCAAGATCGGTCTGGACTTCGCCCGTGCGCTTCGCGCCTTCCTGCGAGCCGACCCGGACGTGATCATGGTCGGCGAAATGCGCGATTTCGAAACCGCCAAGATCGGTATCGAGGCCTCGCTCACGGGACACCTTGTGTTTTCTACCCTGCACACGAACAGCGCCCCGGAAACCATCATCCGTCTGCTCGACATGGGCATCGACCCCCTGAACTTCGCCGACTCGCTGCTGGGAATCCTGGCCCAGCGCCTGGCCCGGACACTCTGCAAAAACTGCAAGCAGGTCTACACGCCCGACAAGGACGAATACGACTACCTAGCCTTTACGTACGGCGAAGAGCAGTTCGCCCGGCTCGACATCCCCTACAGCAAGGACCTTAAATTTTTCCAGCCCCACGGCTGCAGCGAATGCAATCAGACGGGTTACCGGGGGCGCGTGGGCATCCACGAACTTCTGATCGCCAGCGAGAACGTCAAGCGTCTCGTCGCCCGCAAATCGACCGCCGGGGAACTGAGGGACGCAGCCGTCCAGGACGGGATGGCAACTCTGCTTCAGGACGGCATCAAGAAAGTGCTCGAAGGCATCATGGACTTCGAACAAGTCCGGAGGGTCTGCATAAAATAGGTGACAGGTTTCAGGTAACAGGTGACCGGGGTAAAGCCTGTTCGCTTGACAACGTCAAGGCATAAAAAAGTGGTGGAGATGAGCAGCATTCGTCTCCACCGCTTTCTTTGTTACCTGATACCTGGCACCTGTCACCTATTTTTTATTCAGTCTTTCCTTCCACTCCACAATCCGGTTCATGGCTTCGATGGGCGTCAGGGTGTTGACGTCGGTCTCCCTGATCTCCCCGATGACGAGGCTTTCGTCATCGGCAAAAAGGCTGAGCTGGCCGGGCATCGATCGTTTTTCCCCTTTTTTGCGACGGGCCAGCGTGGGCATGCCGACCTCGTCGAGTTCCCCTTTCTCCAGATTTTCCAGCACCTCCTTCGCCCGCTGGATGACCTCGTCGGGCACGCCTGCCAGCCGCGCCACCTGGATACCGTAGCTGCGATTCATCGCCCCTTTCATGATCTTGCGCAGGAAGATGATCCGGTCACCCCACTCCTTGACGGCGATGTAATGATTTGCAACCCCTTCGCGCGTAAGTGCGAGGTCCGTAAGCTGATGGTAGTGCGTGGCAAAGAGGGTTCTCGATCCGAGTTGCGAGGCATCATGAATATGCTCGGCCACAGCCCAGGCGATACTCAGACCATCAAAGGTACTGGTCCCGCGGCCCACTTCGTCCAGCAGAATGAGACTTCGCGGAGTGGCGTTTTTCAGGATGTTCGCGACCTCCGTCATCTCGACCATGAAAGTACTCTGCCCCCTTGCCAGGATGTCGCCGGCGCCCACGCGTGTGAAGACCCGGTCCACCAAGCCGATCCGCGCCCCGGCGGCGGGGACGAAACTCCCCATCTGGGCCAGGATGACAATATGGGCAGCCTGCCGGATGAAGGTGGATTTGCCGGCCATGTTGGGTCCCGTGATCACGAGGAGGCGGTTGCTGCCGCCGTCGAGCAGCAGATCGTTGGGGACAAAGCCCTCGGCAAGAGGCATCCGTTCCACCACGGGGTGGCGACCGTCGCGGATGTCGATAATATCGCCGTCGTCGACGGTGGGTCGGCAGTAGTTGTACTTCTCGGCTACCTCGGCAAGCGAGGCTACGGCATCCAGATCGGCCAGGGCCGCGGCGCACCGCTGGATGCGCCGGATCTCGCCGGCGACGCGCTCGCGGATCTCAACGAAGAGGTCGTATTCCCGCTCCCGTCGCTTTTCCTCGGCATGGAGCACCGTTTGCTCGTACTCCTTGAGTTCTTCGTTGATATAGCGCTCGGCGTTCACGAGGGTCTGCTTGCGGATGTATTCGGCAGGAACGGCCGACGTCTGCGATTTCGTCACCTCGATGTAGTAGCCGAAGACATGGTTGAAGCCCACGCGAAGGTTTGCGATGCCTGTGCGCTGCCGCTCTTTTTCTTCGAGGGCCGCGATCCATGATTTGCCATCGCGCGACACCGAGAGGATCCGATCGAGTTCGGCATCGTAACCCTCCCGGATGATCCCGCCCTCACGGACCGTCAGCGGCGGGTCGTCGACAACGGACTGATCGAGCAGGTCCAGGATTTCCGGCATTTCGTCGATTCCTTCACGCAGGGCAACGATCCGAGGGGCCTCGAGTTCGGCCAGAAGCTGTCTCAGTCCGGGAAGCACGCGCAAGGAGTTCCGCAGAGCCACAAGATCCCGGCCGTTGGCCACCCCGATGGAGATGCGCGCACCGAGTCGTTCCAGATCATAGAGACCCGAAAGGGTCTTCCGCAGATCCTGGCGCAGGAGGTGCCCCTCACGGATCTCGGCGACGGCCGCAAGCCGCTCCCGGATTTTTCCCGCATCGAGAAGCGGGTAGGAAAGCCACCACCGGAGCCTCCGGCCCCCCATGGCGGTCATGGTCTCGTCGAGGACGTGGAAAAGGGTTCCCTCGCGCGTTCCCCCCTGCGTCGTGGCGAAGAGTTCCAGGTTGCGCTTTGCCGTGTCGTCGAGAACGAGAAAGCTCTCCGAGCGATACAGGGTGATGTCGTTGATGTGCCCGAGGCGCTCCTTCTGGGTCTGCCTGACATAGTGAAGCACCGCTCCCGCAGCGGCGATCAAGGCGGCGTGGCGTTCCGGCTCCAGTGCCGCAATCGCTTCCGCGGGAAAGTGCTCGCCGAGAATGCCGAGCGCGGCGGTGTGATCGAACCGGTCCCGGGGGAGCCGGTTGATGACGCAGCCCGTGAGCTCCCGCGTGAGGACGGTTTCCAGCAGCGCCTCCCGCGGATTCTCCTCCAGAAGGATCTCCCGGAAGCCGTGGCGGATCACCTCGTCGATGAAAAAATTGCGATCCAGAATCTCGGTCACACGGAACTCGCCGGTGGAAATATCCAGGAAGGCAAGCCCGAAGCCCTCGCCCCGGACGGCAATCCCGGCCAGAAAGTTGTTCTGCTTGGCTTCCAGGTTGTCGGGGTCGACGACAAGCCCGGGCGTGACGACGCGCACGACCTCGCGTTTCACGATCCCCTTGGCCAGGCGGGGATCTTCCATCTGCTCGCAGATGGCGACCTTGCAGCCTTTCTCGATGAGTTTCGCGATGTAGGTCGATGCGGCATGGTAGGGAAATCCGCAGAGCGGGACGCTGTCCTCTTTTCCCTTGTTACGGGACGTCAGGGTGATCTCCAGAAGCTTCGAGGCCAGCACGGCATCTTCGAAGAACATTTCGTAGAAATCGCCCATGCGGAAAAAGAGGATGCAATCGGGGTACTGGGCCTTGATCTCGAGATACTGCCGCATGGCCGGAGTGAGAGAACTCATTCCCAGCGGTCCCCCTTCTTTTCGAGTTCGATGGTGCCGGTTCCGGAACGGCGAGGTCCTTCGGGCCTGCCGGGATCGCCCCGGTCGGCCATGAGGGTACCGAGGAGCCAGTTCACGATACTGATGATGACGGCGCCGAAGACAGCAGGCCAGAAACCGTGGATGTCGAATCCCGGGATGAACGCCGATGCCGTCTTCAGCATGGCCGCATTGATCACGACCGTGAACAGACCGAGAGTCAGGATATTGACGGGAAGAGTCAGGATGATCAGGAGGGGCTTGAAGAAGACGTTCAACAACCCCAGGGTGGCCGCGGCAAAGAATGCGGCCCAGAAGCCGCGCACGACAATTCCCTCGACGAGGTAGGCCGCCGCGAGAATCGCAGCCGTCAGGATAAGCCACTTGATCAGGATGCGCGCCATGATCTCCCCTCCAACGTTTCTCACGGGACGAATTCGAACGGTCTCCGCACAAGGATGACGACAAAAAAGCTTTTAACACGCTTCGGCTTTTTTTTCATCCCCCATGCCGGGATCATAATAATCATTGGAAAAGACCCGGGAAAGCATCGGGTTACCTGTTTTTCACCGTTGCACAATTTCGCCTTGGCTTGTACCATAGGACAATATAGAATCTGCCTTCGATCGAGGCTGTTCAAAAAGGTCTGGATGCAAGGCGCCCGACATCCCGAGGAGCGAGGCGTACTTTGGGCGTACGTTGAGCGACGAGCGACGAGGGCAACGCAGCAGACGGACCTTTTTCAACAGCCTGCAAAGGAAAGGAAACGTGGGAAAAACCTTAACCCAGAAACTCATCGAAGCCCATCTCGTCTCGGGACGAAACGAGCCAGGCAGCGAGATCGGCATCCGCATCGACCAGACGCTCACCCAGGACGCCACGGGCACTATGGCCTACCTGCAGTTCGAGGCCATGGGCATCGCCCGCGTGCGCACCGAGCTCTCGATGAGCTACATCGACCACAACACGATCCAGATCGGCTTCGAAAATGCCGATGACCATCGCTACCTCCAGTCCGTGGCTCGCCGCTATGGGATCCGGTTCTCGCGGGCCGGAAACGGCATCTGCCACCAGGTTCATCTGGAGCGCTTCGGCAAACCCGGAAAGACCCTTCTGGGATCCGACAGCCATACCTCCACTTGCGGGGCACTGGGGATGCTCGCCATCGGGGCGGGCGGCCTTGACGTGGCGCTGGCCATGGCCGGAGAGCCCTTCTTCCTTGCCTGTCCGGGGATTGTCCGTATCAATCTCACGGGAGAGCTTCCGCCCTGGGTCTCGGCCAAGGATGTCATCCTGAGACTTTTACAGATCTTTACTACGAAGGGCAACGTGGGCCATGTTTTCGAGTACGGCGGAGAAGGCCTGGCGAGTCTCACAGTACCCGAGCGGGCCACCATCGCCAACATGGGAGCTGAGCTGGGTCTTACGACCTCCGTATTTCCCAGCGACGAAATGACGCGGCGATTCCTGGCCGCCGAGGCAAGGGAGGCCGACTGGACGGAGATGACGGCCGACGCAGATGCCGCATACAGGAAGATCGTCGAGATCAATCTTTCGGAACTCGTCCCCCTTGCGGCGAAGCCCCACAGCCCCGACAATATCGGGACTGCGCGTGAACTTACCGGGATCCCGGTAGATCAGGTCTGTATCGGCAGCTGCACAAACTCCTCGTATCGGGAGCTGGCCACGGTGTCCCGGATCCTGCGCGGCAGGGTCGCCCACCCCCGGGTAAGTTTCATCGTTACGCCCGGTTCACGACAGGTCCTTGAGAACCTGGCCCGCGACGGCTACCTTGCCGATCTGCTGTCCTCGGGGGCACGAATCACGGAGAGCAGCTGCGGCTTCTGCATCGGCGGCAGTCACAGCCCCGGTTCGAAGGGTGTGTCGCTTCGCACCTCGAACCGCAACTTCTACGGCCGCTCGGGAACGGAAGATGCCGAAATCTACCTGGTGAGCCCCGAGACCGCGGCCGCAGCCGTCGTAATGGGAATCTTCACCGATCCGCGCGATCTCGGCATGGACGATCCCGCGATCCCCGTGCCGGAGGCTTTCCGCGTCGACGACTGCATGATCCTCGATCCGGCCCCCCCCGAGAAGGCTTCCGCCGTGGAAATCATCCGTGGACCCAACATCGGCGATCCGCCGGAAAACGGGCCCATGCCGGAGAGCCTCCACGGGGAAGTGACCCTCAAGGTGGGCGACAAGATCACAACGGATCACATCATGCCCGCCGGAGCCCGCATGAAGTACCGTTCCAACATCCGCAGGTACGCCGATTTCGTCTTCGAGGGCCTGGACCCCTCCTTCTCCGCAAGGGCCGCAAAAATCCGAGACGACGGCCGTCACAACATCGTCGTCGCGGGACTGTCCTACGGCCAGGGATCCTCACGGGAACACGCGGCACTGTGCCCCATGTACCTCGGCGTGAAGGCCGTCATCGCGAAAAGCTACGAGCGGATTCACACGGCGAATCTGATCAACTTCGGGATCATCCCGCTGCTCTTCGAAGACGAAACGGAATACGACCGCCTCGAGCCGGGCGACCGCATCGAGATCGCCGACCTCCGGAAGGCTCTTCAGTCAGGAAACTCCCTGACGGTCCGGAATGTCACCCGGAACTCCACGTTTACAGTCGTCCATACGCTCTCGGAAAGGCAGAAACGGATCCTGCTGGCCGGAGGAGCGCTCAACCTGGTGAAGGGAACGAGGGACGAGGGTGTAGGGAAAAGGCTCAAACAAAAGACAGAAGATCAATTGGAAGGGTGAGAAAAGGCCAAATGGCAAAAGACAAAATAAAAGTAAAAACCCCTATCGTCGAAATGGACGGCGATGAGATGACGCGGATCATGTGGGCCATGGTGAAGGAAAAGCTCCTCCTCCCCTGGCTCGACATGGTGCTGGATGCTTACGACCTCCACGTGAAACACCGTGACGACACCGACGACCGGGTCACCGTCGATGCAGCAAAAGCCATCCTCAAGTACGGTGTGGGAATCAAGTGCGCGACCATCACGCCCAACCAGGACCGCGTCGTCGAGTATAATCTCAAGAAAATGTGGAAGAGCCCCAACGGAACCATCCGGTCCATGCTCGATGGGACAGTCTTCCGCAAGCCCATCTTCGTGAAAAACATCCGGCCTTTCGTGGCAACCTGGAAGCGGCCGATCATCATCGGAAGGCATGCCTATGGCGATGTCTACGACAACTCGGAAATGGCCATCCCCTGTGCCGGGACGGCACTGCTTATGTTTACACCCGCCCCCGGAGGCGCGGAGGCCTGGCAGAAAATTGCTGACTTTACGGGACCGGGGGTCCTGCAGGGGATCCACAACACCGATGCGTCGATCCTGAATTTCGCCCGGGCCTGTTTTGCCTGCGCTCTCGACGAGAAGATCGACCTGTGGTTCAGCACCAAGGACACCATTTCCAAGATCTACGACGCCCGGTTCCGGGACATCTTCCAGCAGGAATACGAGAGGAACTGGAAAGAAAAGTTTGAAGCAGCGAACATCGAGTATTTCTTTACCCTCATCGACGATGCGGCGGCCCGGGTCATCCGCTCTGACGGGGGCTTTCTCTGGGCCCTCAAGAATTATGACGGCGACGTCATGTCGGATCTTGTCGCGGCGGCAAGCGGGAGCCTCGCCATGATGACCTCGGTACTCATTTCGCCGAAGGGCTGCTTCGAATACGAGGCCGCCCACGGGACCGTGCAGCGTCATTATTACAAACACCTCAAGGGCGAGGAAACGTCGACGAACTCCATGGCACTGATCTTCGCCTGGACAGGAGGCCTGCGGAAGCGGGGCGAACTGGACGGCACACCGGCGGTCATCCGTTTCGTCGACGGCCTTGAGAAGGCCGCCCTGGCAACGGTGGAGGCGGGCATCATGACGGGCGATCTCCTGGCTGTCGCGAAAAAAAGCGCGAAGAACCGGAAGGTCAGCACGGAAGGATTCATTGACGCAATCGCCGAGAGGCTGGAAAAGAGCTTTTCCAGGAAGATAAGAATATCATGAGTCCCATGAAACAATTTTGGAAAACGGACCTGCGCAACAACCTCTTTAACCTTTTTCCTTAGGCTCGTAGCTTATGACGAAACCTGATTTGAAAAACATGACCCTCGAAGAGATCGAGGCTTTCGTGGCCGAGCTCGGGAAGGAAAAATACCGGGCCCGGCAGATCATGAAGTGGATCTATCAGCAGGGCGCTGCCTCCTTCGACGCCATGTCGAACCTGTCGAAGGAGTTCCGGACCGACATGGAAAAGCGGGCCCGGATCAGCAATCTGGAGATCGTCCGAACGGAAACTTCTGAAGACACGACGAAGAAGATCCTCTTTCGCCTGGAAGACGGCCTGCTCGTCGAGAGTGTCCTCATCCCGGGTGCGAGCCACTGGACCCTGTGCGTCTCCACGCAGGCGGGCTGCCGGATGGGCTGCTCCTTCTGCTTCACGAGCCGCTCGGGGCTCTGTCGCAACCTGCTGCCGTCGGAAATCGTCGACCAGCTCGTTCAGGCGAAATTCAAGACCGGGGAAGGGCCCGAAATCAACAACCTCGTTCTCATGGGGATGGGAGAACCGCTGGACAACTACGAAAACGTTCTCAAGGCCATCTCTATCATCACGTCGGATTACGGCCTTGCGATTACAACAAGGAAGATCACTCTGTCCACCTGCGGCCTTGCTCCCGGCATCGAGCGGCTCGGAAAGGAGGACTTGGCCGTCAATCTGGCGGTCTCGCTCAATGCGCCCGATGACCGCCGGCGCAGCGAGCTTATGCCGATCAATAAAAAATATCCCATTGAAGCCATCATCAAGGCCTGCAAGAGCTACCCCATGCCGAGGCGTCGCCGCATCACCATCGAATACATTCTTATTGCCGGGGTGAACGACTCGCCCGCCGACGCGAGGCTGCTTGTGAAGACGTTCGGAAATCTGCGCTGCAAGTTCAACCTGATCGCATTCAACGAGTTTCCGGGATCCCCCTTCAAAACGCCCTCCCCCAAGGCGATCGAGGCGTTCCAGAAGGTCCTCGTGGACCATCGCTTCACGGCCGTTCTCCGGCAGAGCCGGGGAAAGGATATTCTCGCGGCCTGCGGACAGCTCTCGGGGAGGCACCAAGAGGAAGAGAAGGGTTGAGGGTTGAGGGCCGAGGTGCGGGCAAGGTATCGGGTAATATGTAGACCAGACCGGAGGAGAAAGATGTCTTATCAATTTCTGGAAATCACCATCGAAGAGAATATTGCAACGGTAGCCCTCGCGAGAACAGACAACATGAATGCCCTGAGCCTTGCTTTCACGGCGGAGATCGCGAACGCCTTCCGGGAACTGGGTTCCAACGACGAGGCACGGGTGATCATCCTGGCCAGCAAGGCAACGGCCTTTTGCGCCGGCCTCGACCTCAAGGAATTCGCCGCAATCGGGATGAAGGGGTCAGCCAAGTCGAGCCTGGAATTTCCCGAGAAACTCCGCAGCCTCTTCGACTGCTGCGACGGGATCGAGGCCTGCCCCAAGCCTGTCATCGCGGCCATTAACGGCCTGTGCATCGGCGGCGGGCTCGACATCGTCTCTGCCTGCGACATCCGCCTGTGCACCGAAGAGGCATCCTTTTCCCTGCGTGAGGCGGCCATCGGACTGGTGGCCGACATGGGCGTGCTCCAGAGACTCCCCCACGTGATCGGCCAGGGATTCACAAGGGAGATGGCCTTCACGGCACGTTTCTACAAGGCGAAGGAAGCGCAGGTCATGGGACTTGTCAATGCCGTCTATCCGGATCAGCCCTCCATGATGGAGGGGGCAAAAAAACTAGCCCGGCAGATCGCCGCCAACGCCCCCCTCGCCGTCCAGGCAACGAAGGATGTCCTCAATGCCAGCCGTCATATCCCGGTACAGGATGGGATGTCGCTTGCCAAGCACAAGAACATGGTCCTGATGCTGTCGCAGGATCTGAAAGAGGCCTTTGTTTCCTTCATGGAAAAGCGCAAGCCGGAGTTCAAGGGGAAGTGACGATTTTGCGCAAAGAAAACACCTCAGCGAGGTGAGAACAGGAGAACAGCATGGCAGACAAAAAGAAAATTCTCGTGACAGGTCGGCTTCCCGATGAAGTCATGGCGCGCCTCGCTGCCGCCTGCGACATGGAGTCAAACCTGGAAGACCGCCCTATGGAAAGACAGCGGGTACTGGAGAAAATCGCCGACAGGGAGGGCCTTCTCTCCATGATTACGGACCGCGTCGACGCGGAGCTCATGGATAGGGCACCCCATCTCAAGATCATCTCGAACCTCGCCGTGGGATACAACAACATCGATGTAACGGCCGCCACGTCCCGGGGCATCGTCGTGACCAACACACCGGGAGTGACAACGGAGCCCACCGCTGACCTGACCCTCGGGCTCATTCTCGCCGTTGCCCGGAGGATCGTGGAAGAGGACCGGCTGACCCGGGAGGGGAAATTCCAGTTCTGGGCACCCATGCTCTTTCTCGGCCGATCGGTTGCGGGCAAGACACTCGGGCTCATCGGCTTCGGCGCCATCGGACAGGCCGTGGCAAAAAGGGCACGAGGGTTCGACATGCGCATCCTCTATCACCAGAGACGACGGCTGGACGTTGCCCGGGAAAAAACGCTTGGAGTCGAGTACGTCGATTTCGGGACGCTTCTCAAGGAGTCCGACTTCGTGAGCCTCCATGTGCCTCTGACCGACGAGACCTGCTATCTCATCGGGACGAAAGAACTGGCCCATATGAAGCCGACGGCCTTTCTCATCAATGCCTCGCGGGGTCCCATTGTAAACGAAAAAGAACTTCTCGATGCTCTTCAAAAGGGAGTCATTGCCGGCGCCGGACTCGACGTCTACGAAAATGAACCGGCGCTGACACCGGGGCTGACCGATCTGCCGAATGTCGTGCTGACCCCTCACGTCGGAAGCGGCACGATCGAGGACCGGACACGTATGGCCGACATGGCCGTCGAAAATATTCTGGCCGGACTGAAAGGAGAGATCCCTCGCTACATACTGAACCCCGACTCACTCAAAAAGCGTGGAAAAAATACTTGAAACGGGGCGCAACCAATGTTACAAGCAACGTACAGTTGCGTTACTTGTAACGGATGGTGGGTGTGAAAAAAGAAGCGGACAGAATAAAACGATGGCGGGAACGGAAGAAAGCGGAGGGGAAGACTTCGTTCACCGTTCTGCTTTCCCAGGAAGCCAGGGAAATTCTTGCCGAACAGAAAGAAAAAACCGGAGAATCTTACGCCGTTATCATCGAAAAGGCACTTCAGACCCTGAAAAGGCAAGGCTACAGGACGCCTGCTCTGAAACACTTCGCAACGCAGGAAGGATCTTCGGTCAGGGCATTCAAGCAGGAACCAAACAGGCCGGTTTCTTCCGTAACAAGTTACGAGGCCGATCCGCAGCCGAAAATTCTGATTGACGATCTGGCCAACTACCCGACCCTGGCAGAAATCGAACGGGAGCAGGCGGCAAAAGAACAGGCCGGTTTCTACGACATCAAGTCCAATGAAGGGCTTATCACCCGTTTGTTGCGTGCCTCCACAGACCCCTTTGCCCGGAAGAAGAAATGGTTCCGATAGAAGCATCCTCGATGACCACCCACCCGAAACTCGTCGAAGCCATGTCAAAGTCGGCGTTCTATCCCCACGGCCCCGAGCAAGTGGAACTCATTCAGACCCATATCTCCTTTGTCTTCATCGCGGGAGATCTCGTCTATAAAGTAAAAAAGGCTGTCGATTTCGGTTTTCTCGACTTCACGACGCTGGAGAAGAGGAAATTCTTCTGCGAGGAAGAGCTCCGGCTCAACCGTCGACTGGCTCCGGACACCTACCTGGAGGTCGCCGCCGTCAGTGAAGACACAGGTGGAGTTCTGCGGCTCGATGGCGGACGCCCCATCGAATACGCCGTCGTGATGAAAAAACTCCCTCTGGATCGGATGCTGAAGAAGCTCCTCGCCGAGGGAAAGGCCGGCATCGAGGTCATGGATGCCATTGCGAAGAAGGTGGCCGACTTTCATCGAGAGGCCGAAACGGGGGGCGAGATCGAAGCCATCGGCGGGATCGAGACAATCCGGCGCAATCACGACGAGAACTTCGAGCAGACGGCAAAATATATTGGGCTCACCATCTCCAGAGTTCGCTACGATTTCCTTCGCGCCTATGTAAACCGGTTTCTGGAGCGGGAACGGCCTCTGCTGGAAAAACGCGTCCGGGACCACCGGATCCGCGACTGTCACGGCGACCTTCACGCCGAACACATCTGCATCGCCGACAGAATCGTCATCTTCGACTGCATCGAATTCAACAAGCGCTTCCGCTTCGGCGACGTGGCGGCCGAGGCGGCGTTTCTCGCCATGGATCTGGATTACAGCGGCTACACCGACCACTCCCGCGCTTTTGTTGAGGCCTACGTGCGCCACTCGGGAGACGACGAGGTCCTGCGCCTCCTCGATTTCTACCGCTGCTACTACGCCTATGTGCGCGGGAAGGTGATCAGCTTTCGCGTTGATGATCGGCACATCGAAAGCGCAGATCGTGAGGCCGCCGGCCGAACGGCTGCACGCTATTTCGATCTGGCCTTTTCCTACGCGGCAAGACCCGCAAAAAAAACGCTCATCCTGGTGACAGGCCTCATGGGATCGGGCAAGAGCGTGTTCGCCCGGGCTCTCGCCCGTCTTGTCGGTGCAACGGTAATCCAGACGGACGCCGTCCGTAAGGAAATGCTGCGGATTCCGACCTCGGAGCACCGCTATGAGGGCTTCGGCGAGGGGATCTATTCCGCCGACATCTCCGGCAAAACCTACGAGAAGGTCCTTGAGACTGCTCTCGAAACGATGAAGACGACCGGCGTCGCCATCATCGATGCTTCTTACAAGAGCAAAGCAGAGCGTCTGCGGGCCTGCGAGGGCGGAAGACAGGCCGGCGCAGACGTGTTTGTCGTGGAGTGTACCTGCCCCGAAGACGTCATCGAAAAGCGCCTGAACAGAAGGCAGTCCAAGGGCGGGGACGTCTCAGACGGGCGCTGGGAAATTTTCCAGGAACAGAAAGAGAATTTTGAGAGGATCGACGAGATACCGGAAGGGTATCATCTCATCATCGACACGTCACTTGAGGCAAAGGAAAATGCCATGACGGTGCTGAAGCGGATCGTGGGACTCGGGTAATCTATTTTTTGCTGTCCTGCGCTTTTGGTGCTTTCTCGGCTTCCTGGGCTGCTTTGGCTTTTCTGGCTTCCTCGGCCTTTTGCGTCTCTTTCGCCTTCTTCTCGGCCCCTTCCTTGATCCGCTGCTTCGTTTCCTCGATGTAGCGGCCTGTCTTGTAGTCGAGCCCCAGGTTGGCGTAATCCCGCTGAACCCCCTCAAAGCGCTTCAGCGCCGCATCGTACCGACCGGTGCGGTAGTAGAACTCGCCGATGTAGAACTCGTGCTCAGCCAGGTGCTGCTTCACCTCGCGGAGATTCTTCTCCGCCATGATGGCGAACTTGCTCTGGGGAAACCGTGCAATGAGCCGCTCGAACTCCTTGCGGGACTTTTGCGTCTCGGTCTGGTCGCGGTCGATGGTCTGCATCTGATGGTAATGACACATGCCGAGCTGGAACATGGCATAGGGGACATTCGGGTTTGTGGGATGAAGCTCGACGAAGCTGTTGTAGGCCACCTCGGCATCGATATACTGCTCGTTTTCAAAATAGGAGTCGGCAATTCCCATCTCCGCCATGAGGGCAACGGGGTTCAGAGGGTACTCATCCCGCACACGGGTGAATGCCTCTATGGCCTTCTTGTAGTCGCCTTTCTTGTAATGTTCGATGCCTCTCTGGTAAAGCCCCTCCGGCGTCTGCCGCATACGGGGCTCCCTTCCCCACATGTTGTCCCACCAAGCACAACCGGTAAGCGAAGAAAGAAGGAAAAAAAGGACTGCTGCCGAAAGCAGGTTGCGTCTGTTCATCATGGTTCTGCCGATGTTTTCTCTCCCAGGCCTCACAACGACGGCCCCGGGCAAAATAAAAAGGAGGCCCGCCATACAACAGGGGCCTCCATGTAGCGTTTTCTACAGGGCCTTGTCCATCAATTCTTTCAGTCGCTCCTTCGGCACAAGACCGATGAGCTTGTCCATGACCTTTCCGTTCTTGAACAGGATCATCGTGGGGATACTCATGACACCGTGATTCCCCGCAAGTTTCCTGTTGTCATCAACGTTGACCTTGGCCACCGTGACCTTTCCCTTGTATTCGTCAGCAAGCTCATCGAGAACCGGAGCAATGGTCCGGCAGGGACCGCACCAGGGCGCCCAGAAATCGACGAGGGCAGGTTTGTCGGAATTGAGGATCTCGGCATCAAACGTTCCTTCGCTGACGTGGATGACGGATTCGCCGCTCATTTTGATACCCCCTTATCGTTCTGATGAAAAAATATGCCACCAATGACGGGCGAAGTCAAGCAATCCGACAGATGGGGGCACGAAGGTTTTGACAGGCCCGGCTGATTCTGGTAGGACAACACAGGCATCCGGCGTCCGGCAGCAACGGAAAAGGGGGGACCGATGGCGCCCATTGGAATTATTTCAGGAACGGTTCTTCACGGAACAGGCGTCTTCAAAGGCATGGGAGAGGAACACGTGGTCAACGAGTTCGGGAGGGTGACCGTCCGGGTCTCCGGACAGATCGCGCATATCTCCCGTCACGACCGGGATCCCGATGAATACGTCCTTCCGCACCTCATCAATCACCAGGCCAACCTGAAAGCCCTGAAGGACCTCGGTTGCCGGAACATCGTGGCCATCAACTCGACGGGTTCCCTGAAAAAGGACATCCCTCCGGGATCCATCGTCGTGCCCGACGACTTTATCCTGCTTACCGACACGCCCACGGTCTTCTCGAACAAGCCCGTTCACATCACGCCCGAACTGTCCGGCGAGGTGCGGCGACGGCTCATCGATGCGGCGACGGCCTGCGGGGTCTCCGTCGTGGAGCACGGTGTGTACTGGCAGACGGAAGGACCACGGCTGGAAACGAAGGCCGAGATCCGCATGATGGCCCATTTCGCCGACATCGTGGGAATGACCATGGCCGCCGAGGCCATCATTGCCGGGGAGCTGGGGCTTTCCTACGCCGCTCTCTGCTCCGTCGACAACTTCTGCAACGGCGTCGTGGAGACGCCTCTCACCATGGAGATGATCATCGAAGGCGCAAAGAAAAACCGGCAAACCATGCTGACCATCGTCGGCAAGTTCATCGAAAGGAGCCAGGCATGAAGTTTTCAAAAAAGGGGGACACGGGAGAAACAAGTCTTCTGGGCGGGCAGCGGGTGCCGAAATTCGATCCCCGGCCGGAGGCCTACGGGACGCTGGATGAAGCCAGTTCCGTTTTGGGGGTGGCCCGAGGCATGACGGGCAGCGCAACGATCAAGGATATCATCCTGGCCGTACAGAAGGACCTTCTCGTCATGGGAGCCGAGATGTCGACCCTTCCCGAAGACATGGACAAACTTGGCCGGCGTATCGGGACGGCCGACGTGGACCGCGTAGAAGCCCTTATCGACAAGCTCCAGGAGGATGTCCCCGTCCCGCGCGAGTTCATCTACCCGGGAAAGAACGCCGTCTCCGCGCAGATCGACGTGGGCCGCACGGTCATCCGCCGGTCCGAGCGCCGGGCGGCGGATCTCAAGCAGAAAGGGCTCCTGGACAACCCCGAGATCCACAAGTACCTGAACCGGCTTGCCGACATGCTCTTCACCCTGGCACGCTACGCCGAAGAGAAAGGCTGACAGGAAGAAGCGCGTCGCGTGTAGCGTGTAGGGCGGGTGTCCCGCCCGTCAACCTCACGTACGGATTGATTCATGAAAATCGTGAAGACCGGGGCCATCGCGCTGGCGGTGGTCCTGGCTGTCTATTTCGGCTACCGTCACTTCTTCTATCACCCGCCGGTCAAGAACGTCAGGCCTTCCGGCGAGAACATCCTATGCTTCGGCGACAGCCTCACCTATGGAACCGGCGCATCACAGGGGATGGATTACCCGTCCCAGCTCTCCCGTCTCATCGGCCGGCCGGTCATCAATGCCGGAGTACCCGGCGATACCACAACGACAGCCCTGGCAAGACTCGATCGGGACATCCTCAGCCGGTCTCCTCGCATCGTTCTCATCACCCTTGGCGGAAACGACCTCAGGAACCGGCAGGACCGGGATCGTGCCTTCCGGAATCTCGAGACCATCATCACCGCCATCCAGGACCGGGGTGCGCTGGTCATTGTGGGTGGACTTGATGTCCCCCTCTGGGGAAAAGGATTCGCCGAGGGATACCGGAAGGTGGCCGAGGAAACCGGCGCCGTGCTGGTTCCGGACGTTCTGAAAGACCTGCTCGGAAATCCCGGAAAGATGAGCGACGGCATTCACCCCAACGACGCCGGCTACACCGTCATGGCCGGATATTTTCACCAGGCAATCAGGCCGTACCTGTAAATCGGAATATGTTTCCCGCTTCCACCGTGATCATCGCAGCGCGCAATGCAATACATCATGCGATAGCGTGCAGACTTTGATAGTATGAATGCACGTTTTCGCATGAAGGAATGTGCGCGTCATCCATAAACAGGTATTGTGATCGGATTTCACTACACGAATGGGAGGGCAATCATGAAGGGTTCCGGTACATTATCGTACGCAACGTTTTTCCTGGTCGTTGTTTTTTCGACAACTCTCTTTGCCGCCGATGCACCCTCAGGCAAACCGGACCTGCGAAAACCTGCGGCCATGGCCACTCAGAACAGGACCGCCAAACTTCCCGCCGTGATAAAAATTAATACGGCCGATGTCGATATGACCACAACCCTGGTCGATTCCAATATGGAAAACGCCAAGACGGCAGGGCAGAACGTAAGTCTGAACAGCGGGGAAATTGCTAAGTGGCTCCCGGTACTGGAACAGAGCATTTCCATCTACCGAAACAAGGTGAACGAATGCAGAAATAAGAGCTATACGTCGGAAGATCAGAAAAACGCGAACTGTACCGATGACATCACGATCGCTGAATGCAGCAAACGTCTTTTTTCCAAGTGCATATTTAAAGAGTCTAATAAAGTTCTAGGCGACGCACACAAGCTGATGAACGCTGCGGACAAAACGGAAGCCGCTGCAAAGGAATTACACAAGAGCGCTCTTTATATTAACAATCACAATTCCCAATACTCAAAATAAACAGCAGGGCATCACCCACCCGTTCTCTCCACTCCGGTGTGAAGTCAGGCAACAAGGGCAGGTCTGCAGGCATCGGAGATATCGTGGCCCTGTGATGAGCAATGCCGATAGATTGTGAAGCCGTCAGACGGGCTCCGGGATTGATGTAAGATTGCAATCGCTAATGGCTACAAAAGCAACGGGGCACGCCTTTGACGGCTGCCCCTTCTATTATCTGAGTGACCGCAGCGCAGTCGGTTATCAGATCCGTTGATCCATTTGATCAACCCGTGCCGGAGGAAAGACGGGTCGGCTTGCTTGCGCAATGAGGGGCACCTCGTCCCGCGGTTCCCAATTTTGACGTGCGGTGTGCTTCACCCCCAGTAATGCCAGATAACATTCCAGATATTTTCCCAGAGATGCATCCCATCCATGCCGGGAAGCCGTCTTCCATGCCTCCTGCGACATGATGCTTCGGATGTTGCGGTTGCTCAGCACTTCCAGGGCATGACTGATTTGCTCCTCATGCTTTTCGTTATCGACAACAAAGCCATTCCGGCCCTGTGTCACGACGTCCTTTGCCCCCACGTTCGTGCTGATAATGACGGGCAATGCAGCAGCCATGGCTTCTAGAATCGTAAGACCGAAGGTGTCGAACCTCGAAGGCATGGAAAAGATATCCGAAGCCAGGTAGAACTCCGCAATACGCTCGTGGGGAATGAGACCCGCATAACAGATATCTTTCTGAATACCCAAATCCCGAGCAAGGACATCATATCGTGCGCAGTTGCTTTTGCCTACGACCAGGAGCTTGAGAGATTCTTTTGGCCGAGTCTTTCGGAATTGCGCGATTCCGCGCATCAGGTAGTCCAGCCCCTTGATGTCATAATTCATCGAAACGAAGAGCACGACCGCATCGTTTTCCTTCAATCCGTACTGTCGCCTGATTTCGTGGCGGCACGTTTGGCGATCCAGTGCTGCAAAATGCTCCAGGTCGACACCCGGGTGGATCACCGGGATTCGATTCGGGTCGATTTCGGGGTATTCTTCGAGAAACTTCTCTTTTGTCAGTTGGGACACGGCGGCAAACATTCGGCAGGAGCGAACCAGCTTGCGCTCCACGCTTATTGTAACCCGATCAAAAAAAGTAGGTCTTTTTTTCTTCCGTACATCCTGGATCCAGATCCGATGTGGAATCCAGTGGAGGGTCGACAGATCGGCCTTGTAGATTCTCTCATGGGTGTGAATGAGATCGAAGCGTATCCCGGAAGTTCGGGCTTCCACAAAGTGCGCAAAGCTGCTTGTCGTCAGGAACTTCGGGATGGACAGGATCGGAATCTTCTGGACGCAGATCGGGTCGGATACATTCGCCCATTTGTTGGCCATAAGGTGGACTTCGTATTCCCCGAGCCGGGACAACCGGTTGGTCAACTGGGCCGTGTGCTCTTCCCCACCGCCTACAAGACCGTATTTCGGGACAACGACAGCGATTTTGGTTCGTGTATCCTTTCCCATTCATTACGATTAAGCAATATTTATACCGAAGCCAACCAACGACAACCTTGCGTCGCAATGAGGTGATCCTCACGCGCCCTGGTCGGAATCGGCCCTCCGGGTTTTGCTGCCGGATCAAATCCAGCAAATGAAGTGCTTCCTGTAATCACATCTTTTCAACCCTCAGAACCCATGCTATATTTCACCCGCAAATTCGCTGGGTTCTTTTAACCGGCACACATAAAAAGGGGTGAATCAATGGGCACAAAATCACTATGGGTTTTATGCGGAATTCTTGTGGCATTTACATTCACTATGCTTTCACCATGCTTGGCTCAAGTCAGTTCGTCGGGGTTGATTCTCCCCTACAAGGCGGAATTTGGGGGAGGCGACGCTTTCACGGTTTCCACCTACTCTGGACGGGCAGCGGTTTTCTCAGCAATCAATGCGAGAGACAGCTTTAACCCGTCTGACGCTTTTCTGGCCCAGACCTACGGCACGGGCAGGGCAGGTCTCTTCCAGGTGAATAATGTAGCCAACACAGCCGCGGCGCTGATTGCTTCTACCAATGGGAAGGGTCCGGCCATCCAGGCAAATGGAGCATGGGCTGGAGCGTTCAACGGTATGGTTTATGTGGGTCCCCCGGGAATAGGGGCAATGAGACCCCAAGAGATTTTGACTGTGCACGGAGGCATGAGTCTCCATGCAGGCATCAAGGTTGATCAGGGAAACCAGAATACCGGCACGCTTGGTCCGGGTGCGATCATTTTGGGCTCAGGGCAAGAGGGAATTGCATCGAAACGTACGGCGGGCGGCAATCAGAATGGAGTTGATATTTACACGCAAAATATCCCGCGATTGTCGATCACCAGATACGGCCGTGTGGGTATAGGAACGTCCGACCCGCAAACCACGTTGGACGTAGCTGGAGGGATACGTTCGACAGGGCTGTCAGTAAACGGCATGATAAGCAAGTCAAGCGGCTCATTCAAGATAGACCATCCTTTGGACCCTCTGAACAAGAACCTTTACCACTCGTTTGTTGAAAGTCCGGATATGAAGAACATCTATGATGGAACTGTGATTCTGGATTCCAAAGGACAGGCGGTTGTTGTCCTGCCGGACTGGTTCGAGGCGTTGAACAAGGACTTTCGATACCAACTCACCTGCATTGGCGGCAGCGCATTGGTCTATATTTCAGAGGAAATCAATAATAATCGTTTTTCCATAGCCGGGGGCAAAGAGGGCTTGAAGGTATCCTGGCAGGTTACCGGCATCAGAAAGGACCCATACGCCAACAAGCACAGGATACTTGTGGAAGAAGAAAAATCACCCGATGAGAAGGGGCATTATCTCTATCCCGACGCATACTGAAGAAAGAGCATGCGAGTCAATCAGAGCCATTACGATGCAACAGTTCCCATTACCCCCAAGCACCGTTTCACCCGTTATTCCCAAGTTAACCATGCCTTTAAGCAAATAGGCATTGCATGACGGGGCCAGAAATGGCCCCTTTTATGCACTTTAACTGGCAATCTTTAGAAAGGTGTCAGAAACGGTTCTGATGAGTTGTAGGCGCATAAACGGATTTCGCCGCTCTGTCTGCGAACACAGCATCGTCCAGTCATCCGCCTCTCCAGCGGGATCTACCGAAAAAACAAATCCCCTTGAGCCAATGCAATCAAGGGGATTCAATGCCCATGGAATGGGGCCATCGCTGCAGAGTTCGTGTTTTTCCTGATCCTCAGAATGCGCCAAGCTGGCAAACACTGAGCCTGACCTTCAACTTCTCACAGGCCGAGGCAACGCGGATTTTCGCCAGTTTGAAGTCGGCGGCAATTTGAAATGCGGCGGCGCAGGGCAGCCGGTCATCTTTCAGGGCCTTGCGGATGGCCGCCTCCAGATCTTCCGGAACCGACTCCGCCACCTGAACGATTCTCCGGACAGGCGAATAGCCGAAGAGTCCAAGCTGACACTTGCTGAGGGGGATTTCCAGAAGATCGAGCGCCCGGCCGATTTCAGCCGCCGTCAAATTGAGTTCACCGGCTGCCTGAAACGCCAGCGGGCATGTCATCGCCCCGTCGACTTTTTTCTTTTTCAATGCCTCTGAGATCTCTTTCCCGATACTTGCGCCGGGATGTTTTTCTCCATAGTGTCCTTTGTCTTTTCGCGCCATGGTTCTCGTCCATTTCTTCTTTCTGGTCTATCTCAATTGCTCCGTCGTGCAGCCACACGGGCGGAGTCGGGCATCGGGAATTCCTCGCCCCTCATCCCTAATACTTTACGTAGTGGAACGGCTCCACCGAAGAAAGGGCCTCGTCGTTCAGCGTTTTGAAGCCCGCCTTTTCGATCAGTTTCTGGGCTTTCTCCATCGCATCCACCTCGACGACGAAGACGGCCGTCTTCCAGCTGTCCAACACAAAGCCGTAAGCATTGTTAACATTGATGCCTTCCTTGAGCAGGAGCTGAGTGAGCCGGTCAAGTCCGCCTGGTTTGTCATCGATGACGACGGCAATGACGTCCTTTGTCGTCACCATCATCCCGTCCTTCTTGATCGCCTTGATGGCCTTCTGTGGATCGTCGACAATGAGATTGATGACGCCGAAGGTCGCCGTCGTGGCGATTGTCGTCGCACGGATGTTCACTTTCTCCTTGCCCAGAATTCTCGTCAGCCTTGCCAGCTGCCCCGGCTTGTTTTCTGCAAAAACAGAGATCTGATGCACGATCATGATTTTCCCTCCATGTAGTAGGGCTTGTCAAAAATGTCCGGATGCGAGGCGTACGTTATTTAATCCTTGCGGTTGTCGATGACCCTAATGGCCTTCCCTTCCGTCTTGGGCAGGCTCCCGGGCTCGACAAGCTCGACCTTCGGGGTGATGAGGATATCGCCCTTCAGTTCATCGGTGATCCGGCGCTGGAGGCGCTCCAGCTTCAGAAGGTCGCCGTCGAAGAATTCGCCTGCGACCTCGACCTTGACGATCATCTCGTCGTTGAAACCCTTGCGCTCCAGGATGATGAGGAAGTTCGTCCCCACGCCGGGGACATCCATGAGCTTCTTCTCGATCTGGATCGGGAATATATTGACCCCTTTCAGGATCATCATGTCGTCGGTGCGGCCCTTGATCCGCTCGATGCGGCGGTGCGTTCGTCCGCACTCGCAGGGGCCGGGGATGATGCGCGTGAGGTCTTTCGTGCGGTAGCGGATGATCGGCATCCCCTCGCGCAGAAGCGTCGTCATGACCAGCTCGCCCTCTTCACCGTCCGGAACAGCTTTCAGGGTCTTCGGATCGATGATCTCGACGAGGAAGTTGTCCTCCCAGATGTGCAGGCCGTTCTGGCAGGGGCACTCGAAGGCCACTCCCGGCCCGTTCATCTCGGAGAGGCCATAGGAGTTGAAGGCCTTGTATCCATAAAATTCCTCTATCTTATTTCGGGCCTTCTCCGAGTGCGGCTCGGCGCCGATAAAGGCGATCCGTACCTTCGTGTCCTTCCGGGGATCGACCTTGAGTTCCTCGAAGGTGCCGTAGAGGTGAAGGGCATAACTCGGGATGATGTGAATGACCGTCGTCTCGAAGTCCTGCATGAGCTGGATCTGACGCTTGCTGTTGCCGGCCCCGGCGGGAATCACGAGGCATCCGATCCGTTCGGCCCCGTAGTGGAAACCCAGGCCCCCGGTGAACAGGCCGTAGGTCATCATGTTCTGGAACACGTCGGTCTTTCGCACTCCTGTCATGTACATGCAGCGCGCCACGAGGTTCGTCCACTCGTTGACATCGTTTGCCGTGTGGAAGATGACCGTGGCCCGTCCCGTCGTTCCCGACGAGGAGTGCATGCGGACAAGTTCCTCCCTCGGAACGGCCAGAAAACCGTAGGGCCAATTTTCCCGCAGGTCGTCCTTGTTCGTCAGGGGGAGATTCGGTACGTCGGCCATCGATCTGAAATCATCGGGGCTGAAGCCCTTATCCTTGTACACCTTGCTGTAATGAAAGGAGTTCGCGGCCCGTTTGAGGGTTGTCTTCAGCCGCTCGAACTGGAGCGCTTCCAGCTTCTCTCGCGGCATCGTTTCGATCTGTTTTTCCCAGTACATGACTCCGAATCCTCCGTGGCTGATGGATGCGGTTTTACCCCTCCCCGGGGAATTTATCAAGTCCATTCTCGGGCGGTCCGCGTATCGCCGAACTTCGTGCTTGCAGAGGCCCCCTTGCGCGGTGTATCCATTCTCATTATGCCCAAGGCTGGACACACGGAACTGGAGGTTCATCATGCAGAATTTTGTTTTTGAAAATCCCACGCGGATCATTTTCGGAAAGGGATCCATCGCAAAGATCGGCACCGAGGTCAAGCGCTTCGGCAACCGGGTGCTCATGGTATACGGGATGGGAAGCGTCAGGACGAGCGGAATCTACGAGCAGGTCCTGAACTCTCTCAAAGAGGCAGGCGTGGACGTCGTGGAGCTTGCCGGCGTGAAGTCGAATCCCATGCTGTCAAAGGCAAAGGAGGGCATCGGGATTGCCCGGTCCAGAAACGTCGATGTCGTCCTCGCCGTCGGCGGCGGGAGCGTCATCGATACGGCAAAAACGATCGCTGCCGGCGCGAAAGCCGATCACGATCCCTGGGAATTCTTCGTCTACACGAAGTTAGTACGCGACGCCCTGCCCGTGCTCGTGGTCCTCACCCTTTCGGCCAGCGCCTCGGAGATGAACGCCGCGGCCGTCATCACGAAGGACGAGACCTGCCAGAAATACAGTGTACGCTCTCCTCTCATCCAGCCGAAAACGTCGATCCTCGATCCGGAAGCCCTGTTTACGCTGACTCCGGCCTACACGGCCTACAGCGCCGTCGACATCATCACGCACATGCTCGAGGGGTATTTCACCAACACGGAATCTGGCGGGAGCCCCGTGCAGGACGGGATGATCTACGCCTTCATGCGGACGATCATGGAGGCCACTGAGAAATCGCTGGCAAACCCGAAGGATTATGACGCCCGGGCCAACTTCATGTGGTCGGGAACCCTGGCCTTCAACGGCCTCACGACGGCGGGTATGGGTATCGTGGGGTTCCCCGTGCACATGATCGAGCATTCACTCTCGGCCCTGTACGACATTGCCCACGGTGCGGGACTGTCCATCATGCTTCCCGGCTGGATGATGTGGTCGGCGAAAAAGAGACCGGCGCGCTTCGCCCGGCTGGCAAGAGAATTCTTCGGGATTGCGGAGGCCGATGATGCGAAGGCTGCCGCCGCGGGCATCGCAATGCTGACAGGCTGGTTCAGCGCCATTCGGAGCCCCGTCACCCTCAAGGAAGGCGGCATCCCCGAGGGTGACATCGAGAAAATCGCCGACAACGCCGTCCTTCTCGCCCAGACGTGGAAGCTGAAGGATTATACAAAAGAGGTGATTGTCGACGTCCTGAACCACTGTCGCTAAAATGGGGCTCGGGCATGACGGCATTTCCTATGACAGGTATCATCCTCGCCGGCGGTCGTGCCGGCCGCATGGGCGGCATCAACAAGGCATTCATCGAGATCAACGGCGAGCGTCTTATCGACCGGACGATGCGTATCTACGGCGCCCTCTTCCGGGAGATTATCATCTCCACTAACTCCCCGTTGGAGTATCTGGACTTTGACGCCCGGATCGTGACGGACATCTACCAGGGAAAAGGCCCCCTGGGCGGGATCCACGCGGGGCTTCTCCATGCAACCTGCGAACACGCCTTTGTTTCGGCCTGCGACATGCCGTATCTGAGTGAAGCGTTCATCCGCTTCATGATAGCACAGACCGGGAGCCATGACCTGGTGGTTCCCGTCACGGACAACGGTTTTGAATCGCTCCACGCCGTTTACTCCCGCAAATTCCTTCCCGTCATCGAATCGCAGATCGAGAGGGGCGAGTTGAAAGTCTCCCTGCTGTTTCGGAAGCTCAAGACCCGCGAGATCCGCGAGGACGAGATCCGCAGCTTCGATCCCGAGGGAAAGCTCTTTGCCAATCTCAACCGCCCCGAGGATTTGAAAGCTTGACGATCGCCTGCCCGGAACACCGTTCCTGCTTTGCCGGTTTGCATGGACCTTCGTTTGCGGCGATCACAACGAGGAGGCCCTTCTTCAGCGCCGGGAACTGCGCTTTGACGTTGCGCTTGCAAAGGAAACAAGGTATGAAAAAGCGATTGAATGAAACCTCCTCGAGGCCGCGAAAACGATGGAGAAGTTCGACGTCATCATAGTGGGGGCGGGTCTGGCAGGACTGGCGGCGGCGTACACGCTGGCCGATGCAGGGGTCGAAGCCGTCACACTGGAACGGGGCGACTATCCCGGATCCAAGAACGTCTCCGGAGGCCGTCTCTACCTGAATCCCGTCCGGGACCTCTTCCCGGGGCTGTGGGATGAAGCACCCCTCGAGCGCGCCATCGTGCGGGAGGGGGCGACCTTCATGGCACAGAACCGTTCCGTCACCTTTCAGTACACCGGCAATGAGCTGCGCGCCGATCCTCGTCAGAGCTGGAGCATTCTTCGCTCGAGATTCGATCGCTGGTTTTCCGAGCGGGTCGAGGAAAAGGGAGGCATGCTCCTCACCAAAACCCGCGTTGATGACCTCCTCCGGGACAACGGGAAGATCACCGGGGTGATCGCCGGCGGCGACGAATTGCATGCCGACGTCGTCATTGCCTGCGACGGGGCGCTCTCGCTGATCCCCGAAAAGGCCGGCCTGAAGGGACCCGGTGCAACCCACGATTTTGCCGTCGGCATCAAGGAAGTCATCCAGCTCGATCCCGCCGTTATCAATGACCGCTTCCACGTGGCCGATGGCGAAGGCGCGGCTCACCTCTTCGTCGGGGACGCGACGAGAGGACTTTTCGGGGGCGGGTTTCTCTACACGAATCGCGACACGGTGAGCCTGGGGCTTGTCGCCGGGATCGGCGAGGTGTCCGCGGGCAAGGAAGCCGGCAGCATCCCGGATCTGCTCGATGCCTTCAAGGCCAGGCCCGAGATCGAACCTCTCCTCCGCGGCGGAAAAACCGTCGAATACGGTGCCCACGTCATCCCCGAGGGCGGATACCGCACGCTCAGCCGCCTGTTCGGTGACGGCATTCTCGTTGCCGGGGACTCGGCGGGATTTGCCCTGAACCTGGGGTTTACCGTGCGCGGCATGGAATACGCACTGGCCTCCGGGTACTATGCCGCAAAAGCCGTCATCGAAGCAAAAAAGGTGGGACGGTTCGACGCTGCGACGCTTGCCGTGTACCAGAAGCTGCTGGAGGAAAGCTTCGTCCTGAAGGACTTCCAGACGTTCAAGAACACGCCCGGGGTGCTTTCCAATCCGCATCTCTTCGGACACTATCCCGAACTGGTGGGGAATATCCTGCGCGATCTCTACACCGTCCCCGCCGGACCCAAGGTCCCGATCTTCACGACGCTGCGTCGGCATCTGACGGTGAGCCAGCTCTGGACCCTTCTCAAGGATGCAAAGGAGGTCACGAAGATATGACCGACCTCAAGGCGAAACTGGGACTCAACGTATTCAAGCCGCTCCCAGAGCCCCACATCCGGATCCGGGTCGGAAACGAAAGGAACCCGAAACTCAAAACGGCCGTCCGTGCCTGTCCCGCGGGGCTTTACAGCGAAAACGAGAACGGCGAGGTTGTCCTCGTGATCGACGGCTGCCTCGAGTGCGGCACCTGCCGCATCGCCTGCGGAACCGAGGTGCTCGACTGGAATTATCCGGAGGGCGGCGCGGGTGTTCAGTTCCGGTTTGGATAATGACCGTGCCGGAAGAAAAAACAGGCCTCTTGCCTGAATCCTGCATTTCGGAGCCATGCCAATGCCGACATTGATTGCCTGCTTTAAATGGGTCATCGACGAAGCCTACATCCGGAGAGGCGCGGGAGGCGCGCTGGACTTTTCGGCGGTGGACTTCAAGATTGGAGAATACGACCGCAACGCCATCGAGGAGGCGGTTCGCCTTCGGGACACCGCAGGCGGCGGGACCGTGATCGGCATCACCGTCGGAGTTCCCGAGTCCGCAAAAGGCGTGAAGGACGGTCTTTCCCGCGGAATGGACCAGGCATTCTTTGCCGCCGATCCGTCCTTCCGGGATCTCGAGCCTTCGCAGACGGCGGCTATCCTCGCGGAGATCATCCGATCCCGCATCCCGCAGTACGACCTCATCGCCTGCGGCGAAGGGTCGAGCGACCTGTACGCCCAGCAGGTGGGGCCGAGGCTCGCGGAACTTCTCGGAATTCCCTGCATCTGTTTTGTCCAGAAACTGACCCTCGGCGAAGGAAAGCTTACGGCCGAAAGGCGGGTCGAGGACGGCGTTGAAATCGTGGAGGCATCGCTTCCGGCTCTCGTGACCGTCCTTCCCGACATCAACACGCCCCGGATCCCCGGCGTGAAGGACACCCTGATGGCGTCAAAGAAACCCGTGACGACCATCAAGAGAGAGGAACTCGCGGGGAGCTTCGAGGCCCTGATGAAAACCGTCGCCATGACGGCATCGAGCATGGAGCGCACGGGAGAGAAACTGAAGGCCGATGCCGACGGGATCGCCCGTTTCGTCGATTCGCTGCGCAAGCGCGACGTCATCCGATAGGGAGGCAACGATGGCAGGTGTATGGATCATCGCGGAAACGCGGGAACAGGCGATGGAGCTTCTGGGAGCCGGTCGGTCGCTGGCATTGGACATGGGGACAATGATAACGGCTGTCGTCAAAAAAGGTGCGGGTTCACCGGAAGAATACATCGCCTGCGGGGCCGACGAGGTTCTTCTTCTGCCGGCACTGCCGCCGGAGCAGCCCTTCGGCGCGTTTTTACCCGTAATCGAGCAGGAAGCCCGGGCTGGATCACCGGAGCTGATTCTGCTAGTCGCGACGGCAAGGGGAAAGGAAATGGCCGCACGCCTGTCTGCAAGGCTTGCCTGCGGACTTTGCAGCAGCTGCACGGCGCTTATCTTTGACAGGAGTGCAGGAACCATCATCATGGAGCGCATCGCCTACGGTGGCGCGGCAATTCAGAAGCTCACCTCCGCGACAAAGCCCGTCGTGGTCACCGTTTTGCCCCGGACCTTCGAGCCTGCACCAATGGTGGAAGGCAGACAGGGCAAAACCCGTGAACTGCCCGTCCCTCCCGCATCGGCGGTGAGACTGATCGAAAGAAAGCCGAAGGAACGAGTGGCAAAGGATATCACTGAAGCCCGGGTCATCGTCTGCGCGGGCCGCGGTTTCGACAAGAAGGACGATCTCGCCCTGGCGAAAGAACTGGCCGACGTGCTCGGCGGTGAGCTGGGCGCCACGAGGCCGCTCACGGAAGAGATGCACTGGCTTCCCGAGGATCTCTGCATCGGGCTCTCCGGTGTACAGGTGAAACCGGAGTTGTACGTCGGGCTCGGTGTATCGGGCCAGGTCCAGCACATGACGGGTGTCCGCAACGCAAAGGTTGTCTGCGCCGTCAACCGCGATGAGAACGCACCCATCTTCCCCTTGTGTGATTTCGGGATCGTCGGTGATCTCTACGCCGTGGTGCCGAAGCTCATCGAAGCGCTGAAAAAATAATGATCACGAAAGACGGACGTTGCATGAACGACGTGAATGAAATCCTGCAGGTCATCGGCCGAAACGAAGAGATATCCCGAAAATTTTTCGCCATCGAGACGAGCATTCTCTCCATTCACAACTTCCGGGATCTGTTTGACAGGCTGCTGAAGGAGATCACGGAAAAGTTCTCGGTCCCTCATGTCTGGATTGCCATCATGGAGGACAACGATGTGTACCGGCTCCTTGACCGGATGATGCCGTCGAACACGTTCGGGGAGAGACTGAGGGTCATCGATGCAAAGGCCTTCGGGGAACTGATCGGAGACGGCGCTTCGCCCATCCTGGCCAACGAGGGTCTGGAGTGGTTCAACGCCCTCGTGCCGGAGGGAGCAAAGGTTTCGCCGGGATCTCTCGCCGTGGTGCCGCTCACCTACGAAGGAACGGCCATCGGAAGCCTCAACCTGGGGGACGCATCGCCGGAGCGTTATGCGCCGGGGATGGAGGTGGGCCTGCTCCAGCAGCTCGCCGTCAAGGTGTCCATCTGCCTGGCCAATGTGATGGCCCACGAAAGGCTTGCCCTGCTTGCTTTCCGGGATCCACTCACGGACCTGTTGAACCGGCGCGTTATGGAGCAGGTCCTCCGGAGGGAGTTCGACCGGGCCAGGCGCTACGGGACGGAGCTTGCCATCCTCTTCCTGGACATCGACCGTTTCAAGGGGATCAACGATCGCTACGGCCATGACCTGGGGGATGAAGTGCTCAAATGGGTGGGAAACCGGCTGCTGACCATGAGCCGCCAGAGCGATGTGGTCGCCCGGCTCGCGGGAGATGAATTTGTCATCATTTTGCCGAATACAAGCGCCGACAGGGCCTACCGCTTTGTCGACCGTCTACAGACCTTCTTCCTCTCCACGCATCTCGCCCACGACGGGAAAGTCATCCCCGTGTCGATCAGCTGCGGCATCGCCACGATGTCCGATACCGGGATGACCGACGCGCGGTCCATGCTGAAGAAGGCAGACGAACGTCTCTATCACAGCAAGAATTCAAAGAAGGAATAGAAGAGGATTATTTTTTCTTCTGCTCCAGCTCCTGCAGTTCCTGCCAGACCTCGTCGACCCGCTTCTCGAGATCCATCATGGTCCCGTCGTTACGGATGACGACCTGCGCATAGCGGAGCTTTTCGTCGATGGGCATCTGGGCATTGATCCTGGCCTGCGCTTCTTCGCAACTCAGGCTGTTTCGATTCATGACACGCCGGATCTGGACGTCCTGCGGGGCATAGACGAGAAGGACGAGGTCGACCCGGTCCTGCAGATCGGCTTCGATCAGCAGGGGAATGTCCGACAGCACGATGGCCCCGATCTCCGCGTCTGCAATCGCCCCGAGCTCGCCCTGCCACTCTTCGATCACGGCAGGGTGGACGATGCCCTCCAGCGTTTTGCGCTTTTGTTCATCGTCGAAAACTATGGCGCCCAGCTGCTTTCGGTCGATCTGATCGTCATCATCAAGGACGCCGCGCCCGAAGACCTCGACGATTTTCCGCCATACGGGCTTGCCGGGTTCTTGCAGATCGTGGACGATGCGATCGTGATCGATCACCCGGGCGCCTTTCCGGACAAGCATCCGGACCACCGTCGACTTGCCGGTTGCAATCCCCCCTGTCAGTCCCACGTTCAGCATAGGCGCGCTCCTGCCACAAGCCCTCCACTCCATCAACACATAAGCACCCCTCAAGGCCTTCGGTCTTCTCCCGTCGGGAATGTTAATTGCCCTCCGAAATACCCGATGACGCTCACGAGCGGAACAAGCGACAGCAGCATCGCGATGTAGACCCCGCGGCCGGCTCCGGTCGTCTCGAGGATATCGGTCACGCAGAATCGCCAGAGGCAGGCCGCAAGCGAGAGGGCCAGTAGAAGCCAGGAACATCGTTTTTTGATCGTCACAGGCCCCATGGGCCTGGCCGCGTAGTTGATCCACCAGGAGAACCAGCCCGTGAGCATGGCGGGGGGCATGAAAAGTATTGCTCCGGCCAGGCAGTGGAAGGCTGTCACCTCCAGGGATTTGACCCCTGTAATCAGATAGAGGATGTCGAAGCACACGGCCGCGTACGTAAAGGCGATGGGAAAGTGGACAACCATCGGGTGAGGATGGCGTCGCAACAAGGGAAACTTCTCGAGGAGCCGCTCAAGCCAGGCGGGAATGGGTCTTTCGCCGGCTGCCTCTGTTTTCAACACACCCGCCATGGGAACCTTTTCCAGCACATCCCTTCCGTGAGGCGCCGCCGCGATGTCGCCGGACAGATCCCGACCCGCACGGTGGCGTTTCATGTGGAGACCGTTTCTCCAGAGTTTACTGGCGCTGACGTTGTAGACGACTCCGTCTACGGCCACACAGGCCGGCTTTCCCTCGATCCCGTCGCACTCACCGAGGGCCTTCCCGTCATATTCCTTCCGCTTCGGTTCATCCACCGGGATTTCTCCTCGCGTTCGGTTCCATGCCTATTCTACCCCCGCCGGCCTTTCCATCCTGCTTCCCCCATGATAAAAACCCCGGCCTGAAACCGGGGCATGCAGGGGTTCCCGCCGAGGACAATCCGGAAAGACGCAAAAACGGGGTCTGCTGGTTCACTTGATCCGGGTCACGAGAAGCGTTGCCGTGTCGAATCCCTCCACGGACAGCAGCCGGATTTCGTAGAGCGCACCGTCGGGGCATTCGTAACGGACGAATTCACCGAGGTTGAGATGCTCCACGTCGAGATTCTCGGCTCCCACGGCCCCGATTCGGACGTGGGCGAAGCTGTGGGCTACACTGACAATACTGATGAAGAGGGCGCCACCGGCAAGGACCGCCGTGGAATATTGCTTTGCCGTGATCGTTTCACCCGGGTACGTCATAGCCTGTTCCCCACTGTTCCTTATGCGTTCCTGTTCTCCACGTTCAGAAATAAAAGAAGGCCTCCAGCCTCTCGTCAAACCCATGGTTTCCCTGATGTATCGGGCATCAGGAGGGCATGCAGCGACATTCTAGCAAATCATCGGTTGAATACCAGTTTTTTTTGCCGCCGGACCATGAGACGCGGTTCATCCCTGAAATCGAACCCTTGCGATTGAACAAGAATTTAGACCGGTCCCATTGCTTTTTCAGGAGAGGGCCTTATATTAAGAACACGGAAGATTAGACGGTTTCGGTAACATTCTCCTTTTCGACCTCGACCTCCTGCGTTTCGCTTTGATCCATAGAATCTCGCCCCAGCCCTACCGAAGCCGGAAGGCATCCAGCCTAACCCCTCCTTGGCTGTTTGCCTCCAGGGGCTTTCCCTCCTCCTTTGGCCCCTGAACGGTGGTAGGGCAGGGCCTGAAACGGGTTGCCCCCTCACGGGGTGGATGCGGGCACAAAAAAAGCAGGGCTCTTTGCCCTGCTTTTTTTGTATGGAAGGAATAATGGGGGTTAGTTCATTGCTTCTTGAAACGGGGTAATCAGGTACCCTCCGTCGAAGCCGATCGCCATTCCTGCCGGTCCCGACCGGATGACGGTTCCGTTTACCTTGATCAATCCCCTTGTCTTGTCGTTGATGGTGCTGACATTGCGAAGAGGCAGCAGAATGTCGAGCCTGACCTTTGTCCCTTCGGGAAAGGCCGTCTGGGTAGGGAAATAAGCGCCCCCCGCGCAAATGTCTCTCGTCAGAAGTTCGGTGACGGGCATCGTTTCCGCCGAAGAGAGCATCTCGATTTTGGCCGGAACCTGAAGGTCGAAACGTTCCAGCCTTCTGCGTTCGTACACGAGATCATAAGAGTCGGCCATTCGCATGATCTTCCTCATCGTACCGTTCTCCTTTCCCCGATCTTTCTTGCCGGCCTAACTGCGCCTCGGAAAAGATGAATCCGATCAGTTTTTATTCAGGATTCATGCCAACTCCCGAGTATAGGATACTGGGTCACTCTCTCAGGCTTGCTTCGCGTCGAGGACTTCCCTGACCTTCTCCAGCATGTCCCTGAGCTGGTAGGGCTTGCTGATGAACCCCACGGGATGGGAATGGAAAGCCTGGCGGACCTGCTCCTCTGCCGAGGCACCGGTGGAGATGATGATTTTGATGTTCGGATTGATCGACAGAAGCTCCTGAAAGCATTTCTGGCCGCCCATGCCGGGCATGATGAGATCGAGGATGACAAGGTCAATCCGATCCTTCTCCTTGCGATAGATCTCGATGGCTTTCTCCCCGCCGTCGGCAAGGATGGTCTCGTATCCGTACTGGTTCAGGAGATCCCGGCCGATGTCGAGGACGGTTTTTTCGTCGTCGACGATCAGGATCCGCTCTCTTCCCCGGGGGGGTTCCTTCTGGATATTCGCCTCGACCGCTTTTTCCGTGCCGGCGGCATACAGGACGGGGAAATAAATACGGAAGGTGGTCCCTACACCCGGTCGGCTGTCCACTTCGATATAGCCTTTGTGATTCTGGACAATACCGTAAACGATGGCGAGTCCCAACCCTGTCCCCTTGCCGGCCTCTTTCGTCGTGTAGAACGGTTCGAAAATGTGTTGCAGGGTCTCCTTGTCCATCCCGTGGCCCGTGTCCGTTACGGTGAGAAGAACGTATTCGCCGGAGGTCGCCCCAAGCATGGAAGTCGTGTAGCCCCGGTCGAGGTGGACATTTTCGGTCTGGAAGGTCAGGCTTCCTCCGTCAGCCATGGCATCCCGGGCATTTACACCGAGGTTCATGAGGATCTGCTCGAGTTGTCCCGAGTCGGCGTTGATGACCTTCAGGCTCTCAAGCAGCTTGAGGTCGATCGTAATCATCCTTGGGATTGTCCGCTGCAGGATCTTGCAGACCTGCATGACCTCGTGGTTGAGGTCCATGGGCTTGAGCTTGCTCTCCACCTTTCGACTGAAGATGAGAAGCTGTTTCGTCAGCTCGCTCGCTTTCAGGGTGGAGGCCTGGATCACCTCGAGCTTGCCGTAATCAGGATCACCGGAATTCTTCCGCATGAGCAGAAGCTGGGTGTACCCCGAGATGGCCTGCAGCAGGTTGTTGAAGTCGTGTGCGATGCCGCCGGCCAGGGTCCCGATGGCCTCCATCTTCTGAGCGTGAAGGAGCTGGGTTTCGAGCTTCTTTTTCTGTTCCTCGGCCTGCTTGCGATCGCGGATCTCCCGCTGGAGTTCTTCGTTGGTGCTGCTCAGTTCCGCCGTTCGGGCCTGGACCCGTTCTTCAAGCTCGTCATGGGCATGTCGAATGGCCTCCTCGGCATCACGGCGTTGGTTGATGAGAAACTGGGTCATCATGCCGTAGGTGGAGATGAGAACCACCACCAGAAGGCGCGTCCAGAATTGGTCCGTCACCATGGAATCGAAGATCCAGAAGATAAGGGCCATGGCCATGGCGATGATAAGAAGGCCGTTCTGTTCGATGTGGGTTCGAAGGGTCTTGTTTTTGCGGAATTCCATCTTCATACCGGTGCCCCGTTTTTCCTCTCCCGGGCATAGCCTCAAGCCAGCCCGAATGGCATCCATCATCATTCCGGATCAACTTCTTCTTTCTTTGCAAGGAATTTGCCGATTTCCCCCCTTTTTTGCCGGTTTATGAAAATTCCTCGCACCGGATATCAGAAACAGAGAAAATCAGCGGCTCTTCAGCAGAAAGGGCGCATGATTGGACGTGAAAAACGGGGGCTGTCGCCGCAGGATCGATGCGACGTCCGGATGCCGGCGAAATTCTCTGTCCAGAAAGGCGCGAACTTGCTTCCTCCCCCACCCCGCAGGATGGTCGAAGTCGGCATAGAGTGAAAGATCCCCCTCGTAAAAGGGGTGCACCTGCAGGGCGGCTGCTTCCTCGGACCCCATGGGAAGATTAAAGATGGCAAGGTTGAGGAAATCGATGACCTGATGATGTTCAGCCGTAAATTTCAGGGTTCGACGGGCGGCCTCCGGGGTTTCCGCCGGGGTCCCGAAGAGTAGATAGACATAGGTCCCGATACCGGCCTCTTTCAGGGCATGGAGAGCCTGCGAGGCCTTGTCGACGCGGATACCCTTGGCAAGAGCATCGAGCACTCCCTGATCTCCCGACTCAACGCCGAGTTTCAGCATGGCGCAGCCGGACGCTTTCAGTGCCCTGCAGAAATCCCTGTCGGCAAGCCGGCTGGTTACCCGGGCAAAACCGTACCAGGGAGTCCCCGGGGGATTCTCGACAAGATATTCCAGGAGCGGCAGGCTCATCGTACTGTCGAGGAAGTGGACGAGCGCGGGCTGCATCGTTGAGACGAGCGCTTCCAGGTCTTCCCGGACCTGCCTCTCCGGAACGGGCCGGTAGCAGCTTCCCTCGGTCTTCTCCGGACAGAAGGTGCATCGTCGCCAGGAGCAGCCGACGGAGGCGCTATAGGGAAGAACGGAACCGGGCGCGAGATAGTCTGCCACGGGGAAATCCCTGTAATCGGGCCGGTAGAAACGGTCCCCTTCCCCGTCGATCCCGATCAGCCTGAGAAGGAAGGCCTCTCCCGGACCGCTGACACAGTGATCGACAAGCCCCGGGAAGGGGTTTTGGCCTCCGCCCCGTTTCAGCCATGACGTCACGAGCCCACCTCCCAGGACGATGACGATCCGGGGGAAGTGCCTGCGGAGAAAGCCGACTAGGGCAAAGGCGCAGAGGGCTTGGCTCCGGTAGTTCAGAGAGATGCCCGCGACAGCAGGCCTTTTCTGCTCCATGAGGGCTGTAAGCCTGCCGCTGAACCAGGGGTAGAATGGATTGGACTCGTGCTCCCGGGCGGCCCTGCGCAGATCCTCGGAATGGAGGGGCGAATAACGCGGGTCCTCATAATCCGCGAGGCCCTGCGAGAGGCCTGCCTGTCTCCCCTGCCACTCCAGCAGGTGATTTACATCGGTGACACAGCGGCGATACCTGTCGATACGACCGTAAAGGCCCCAACTTCTCAGCCCTGCGAGATGCTCCGGGAATCTGCGCCGGGCCCGGCTCGTCCAGGTGTCAAAATTCTGACCTTGCTGCCCTGCCGCATCTTCCAGAAGTTGCAACTGGCCTTCCAGGTTGGCGTCCAGGACGGTGCACCCGACACCATGCTCTCTCAGGCAGCCGGCCAGCCGCGCAATCCCGCCCGGCGGTTCACAGGCCTTGGCAACGGGGGGGTGGATGAGAAGGATGTGGGCGATGATCGTTCTCCTTATTTATTATTTGACAAGGCACAAATCGTGTGCACATTTAGAGCAAATGTTATTTTCTTCGGAGGATATTTGCATGTTCGAAATCACACCCAAAGCGGAAGAGATGATGATCGCGTTTTTCAAGGAACGCGACGAGAAGGCTCTCGTGAGGATATTCCTCAATGAGGGTGGCTGAGCAGGGCCCTCCCTGGGCATGGCTCTGGATGAGTCAAAAGAAGGCGACGAGATTTTCAGCCAGAACGGGTTGACCTTCATGATCGAGAAGACGCTTTTCGAAGACGTGAAGCCTGTCAAGGTTGATTTTGTGGAAACACCCCGAGGTGCGGGATATTCCATCACCTCAAGCATGAAGCCTGCCGACTGCGGAGGCGGATGCTGCGGGTAAATAGGAAACCCGGAAGGGAGCCTTCGGGCTCCCTTTTTTTTCAGTCATTGTCCACTCCTGCATCCTCTGCTTCAATCACATCAATCTTTCCCTGGACGACGGACCATTGCTGATAAAGCGCGTCGAGAACAGGCTCGATTTCGCGATACTCGGAGCCCACGGACTTTGCCTGCTTGCCGTCTCCATAGGTCTGCGGATCGGCAAGCATGGCTTCGAGTTCTGATTTTCTTTTTTCCGTCTTCTCGGTCCGGGCCAGCAGCCCGTCGAGTTCGTCTTTCAGCGGCTTCAGCCTGCGGTAGCGTGCCTGACGTTGCTCGGCCTGCCGACGTTTGCGCTCCCGCTCTTCCCGAATGCCGCTCCTGCCGTCTGCATCGGCACCCCCGGCGGGTTCTCCGGCCTGTCTCGGCTCGTCTTTCTCATGCCAGATACGAAGGTAATCGTCGACGGTGCCTGGATAGACTACAAGCCCCTGATCTTTTGCCACGATCACCTTGGTGGCCAGGCCGGCCAGGAAATCGCGATCGTGGGACACGATGGCAAAGGTCCCGTCGAAAGCCCGCAGGGCTTCCTTGAGCACTTCTTTGGAACGGAGATCCAGGTGGTTCGTCGGTTCGTCGAGGATCAGGAAATTGGCCGGCACAAGAAGCATCCGCGCCAGTGCGAGTCGGCTTTTCTCTCCGCCGGAGAGCACCGATACCCGTTTGAAAACGTCGTCGTCGGAAAAGAGGAAATGACCCAGCAGGGTCCTCAGGTTTCCCCCCGCGCCGAACGCCGCCACTTCTTCGACGGTCTCAAGGACGGTCCGTGCGGGGTTGAGCGCATCGGCCTGGTTCTGGGCATAATAGGACACGGCCACCCGGTATCCTTCGGTTCGGCGGCCTCCCTGGATCGGCTCGATACCCGCCAGGACCCTTGCCAGTGTCGATTTGCCGGCGCCGTTCACACCCAGCACGGCGATCCGATCGCCCCGCTCCAGGGTGAGCGAAACCCTGTCGAGCACACGGATATCTCCGTAGCATTTTTCCACGTCATCCAGTTGCAGAACGATCTTCCCGGATCGCGGGGGTGAGGGAAATCGAAAGGCGATCTCCTGTTCGTCCGTTTCAAGTTCAAGGACATCGACCTTTTCGAGGCGCCGGAGCCGGCTCTGGACCTGCTTTGCCTTCGTGCTCTTGGCCCGGAATCGTTCGATGAAGCGCTCCGTATCCCGGATCATCTTCTGCTGGTTTTCGAAGGCCGATTCCAGCAGGCTGCGCCGGATTTCCTTCTCGCGCAGATAGTCGGAGTAGTTGCCCGTGTACTCCGTTGCCTTTCCCTGCGAGATCTCGACGGTGCGCCGGACCAGGTTGTCCAGAAAGCGTCTGTCGTGTGATACGAGCACGACGGCACCCGCGTAAGACGTCAGGTATGCCTCGAGCCATGCAAGAGATTCGATGTCGAGGTGGTTCGTCGGTTCGTCAAGAAGCAGCACCGACGGCTCTCTTAACAGGAGTCTCGCCAGTTCGATCCGCATCTGCCAGCCGCTGCTGAACTCTCCCGAGGACCGCTGAAGATCCGGCTCCCGGAAGCCGAGTCCGAAAAGGATTTCCTTGGCCCTGGCCTCGATCCGCCATCCCTCGCCGTCCTCGATCTGATGCTGGATGCGCCCCATCTCGGCAAGCAGGCTCTCGATCTCCGGACCGGACTCGCCGATGGCCGTCCTCTTCTGGATCTCCGCGGAGATCTCGTCGAACCGGCCGTGAAGCCATTGCAGATCCTCAAAGGCCTTCAGGGTCTCTTCGAGGAGCGTCCGGCCGGCGTGCCCGATGAGTTCCTGGGGAAGGTAGCCAACGGTCGTAAAGCGGGACTTGTGGATAATACCCGTGTCGGCCTCCGCCTCGCCCGTAACGATCTTCATCAGCGTCGATTTCCCCGTCCCGTTGGAGCCGACGATGGCAATCCGATCACGCTCCCCGATGAAAAGCGAAAAGCCCTCGAAAAGAACCTTCGGGCCGTATTGCTTGGTGATGTCCTGGAGTGAAAGCATCTTCTCGTCTGTTTTGTCTGTTGTTTTGTCTTTTTCGTCCGTTCGGTCTTTCTAGTCTGTCTGACCGGTTTCGTCAACCAGATTGAGCGGCGTTTTATTTTCTCTGGACGGAATAGACCCAATAGACGAAATGAACAAGACAGACGAAAAAAGGCGAGGACCGCAATCCCCGCCTTTCGTTTGCCTGCAAATTTCTGCCTTTTTCAGGCGTATTCCGTGTTCGATGTCAGGTGCGACAGTGCCCGCTCACCGATGAGCAGTACCCGGGTGTGGTTGAGCCTCGTCGCAAGCAGTCTCGTAAGCCCCTTCATGATTTCGAAGCCCATCTGGCAATCCTCTTCCATCATGGCTTTCAGCTTGCCACCCTCGAAAACGATCATCTTCGTCGGCTCCGCGATGAGAGCGCTCAGTGTATGGAGATTGGGATCTACAAAAGCGGACCAGCCGAAGGCCTCCCGGCGTGTCACGACGTCGATGATGACCTGCATCGGGGGCCGGGCGGGACCCATGTCGCTTTTCATCTCCAAAAAGACCTTCCCCTGCTGAACTAGATAGAGGAGAATCGACGGATCGCCTTCCTTGTAAAGCAGAGTCCCGGTCGCGAAAGATTCCTCTTTCGCAATCGCAACGAGCTTCTCGATCTGTGCGTCGTTCAATCCCTGGAAGACATTACATTCCTTTAAAAAAGCTGCGGATACCATGGGATCTGACCTCCTTTCTAGAGTACGCGGGGGGAACATGAACCCGACGACCGGTGTCTTCTTTATAACAGCCTTTTCCCATGAATTCTATCAGAAATTTCCAAGCGGGCCCTATACCGCAAAACAGCAGAAAAAAAGAGAGGCGGCACCTTTCCTGTGTCGCCTCTCTTTCCGGGTCTTTATTCTTGTTTACATCATCTCTACATCCTTTGCCTTCGGTCCTCTGTCCGTCGTCTCCACCTCGAACTGGACTCGCTGTCCCTCCTGCAGACTCTTGAATCCAGCCGACTTGATGGCCGAATAGTGAACGAAAAGATCACCGCCCCCGTCCTGCTGAATGAATCCAAAGCCTTTTTTCTCGTTGAACCACTTGACGGTTCCCTGTGCCATCGTGCTCCCTCCTGTTGAATCATTCTCGATGGCCGGAAGCAGACACTCTGTCAGAAAAACCCGGGAACCGGATGACAGACCCTTGATCACCGGCGCCCTGTTCTCCCCAGAAAGATCTCCCCCGTAGACCATTTTGGGAACCATATCGCCACGCCGCAACGCCTGTCAAGCACATTTTAAACGCCCACTCAACGCGATATCAGGGGGTTACCCGGCTGTACCGCAAGTCCATCCCCGCATTCACAGGACACGGCAGATTCGGGTGAACACCCGGAAACCCCTCACGGTTGCAGGCTCCACGGGTTTATGCCATACTTCCCTCATGATGCCCTCCCTTCTCATGACAGAGCAGGGTCTTTATTGCGCGGCCGGAGGCTTCCACCTCGATCCCAAAAGCCCCGTGGAGCGCGCCGTGATTACCCACGCTCACGCGGATCATGCCCGCCGGGGTTGCCGGCACTACCTGGCATCCCGCGAGGGAGTCGACATCCTGAGGACACGCGTGGGAAACGAGGCGACGATCCAATCGCTGCCTTACGGCACGGCCATCGAGATGAGCGGCTGCCGACTGTCTCTGCATCCGGCCGGTCACATTCTGGGTTCGGCCCAGATCCGCATGGAACATCGGGGACATGTCACCGTCTTCGCCGGCGATTACAAACGCCAGCCCGATCCCACCTGCGCCCCCTTCGAACTCCTGCGGTGTCACTCTTTCATCACCGAGTCGACATTCGGCCTGCCCGCTTATCGCTGGGATGATCCGGCAAACGTTTTCAAGGGCATCCGCGACTGGTGGGGATCAAACCAAGAGAAGGGTCGTGCCAGCGTGCTCTTTGCCTATGTTCTGGGCAAAGCACAACGGGTCCTCATGGGCATCGATCCGTCCATGGGCCCCATTTTCACACATGACTCCGTCGAGGAAATGAACCGGCGCTATCGCATGAGCGGTGTGGGACTGCCGAACTCGATTCCCGTCGGGAAGGCATCGGGAAAGAACGATTTCAGCCGGGCGTTGATCCTCGCGCCACCCTCCGTACGGAACACCATCTGGATGAGACGGTTCGGCGACTGTTCGACGGCCCTGGTTTCCGGCTGGATGCTCACCGGCGGGACCCGGCAACATCGCGGTGTCGAGCGCGGTTTTGCCCTCTCGGATCACGCGGACTGGCCCGGCCTCATGGATACGATCACGGCAACGGGGGCCGAAGAAGTCCATGTCACCCACGGCTTTGTGGACCCCGTCGTGCGCGCGCTCCGGGGAAAAGGTATCGACGCGAGACCGCTGGGCACGCCCGTTGCGGCACGGTAATCCGACAGAGGTGACGGCTTCTCTGCACACGGCCCCCTGTGCTCATGCAAAGCGGGGCCGGCAACCGCTACGCATACCCTCTATCCCGCAGTTCTTGTTTCGACGGGATTCCCGCCCGGCCGCCCATCTTCGTGGCGACCTGGGCGGCGGCCCAGGCAGCCAGATCGAAGCTCTTCTCCGGATCCCATCCGCGGATGAGTCCAAAGGTGAGACCGGCATGGAAGACATCGCCGCAGCCCGTCGTATCGACGGCCTCAACGGCAACGGCAGGCTTCATGAAGGATCGGCCGTCGAACATGGCTGCATATCCCCTCGCACCCAGGGTCACTCCGGCGATTTTCGGCCCGAGGTCGAGGATTCTCCGGCAGGCTTCCAGGGGATCATCCCCGCCGACGAGGGCGCAGGCAAAGGATTCAGAGCTGACGAAACAATCGCTGAGGCGAGCCAGGTCGAGCATCCCCTCCCGGAGGGTGCCCGCGTCAACAGTCACCATAACCCCCGATTGTTTCGCTTCGGCGGAGGCGGCAAGCGCCGCTTCGATGAACAGTCCGTCGGTGTGAAGGACTCGGGATGCGCGAAGGACGGAAAGATCGATCTCCGAGAGATTGAGCGCCTCGCCCGTCGGCCTCTGCCAGAAGATGGTTCGTCTGCCGCCGGGCTCCGAGGCAATGAAGGCAACCTGCGAACGGTGTCCCTGCCTCTCAAGAAGGCCCGAGGTATCAACGCCCTCCGCGCGGAGACTGCGGTTTATCTCCCCTCCAAAGGAATCGTCACCGATCACACCGGCGAAATGGCAGGCAAGTCCCCAGCGGCCGAGAGCGACAAGGGCTGTAGCGACCGGTCCTCCACCCTGGATGACCCCATCGTGGAACTCACATTTCGCATCAGGGGAAGGCCAGGCGGGAATACGCCCGATCATGTCGAAGGAACACTGGCCGAGGCCGAAGACGTCAGGCATGGGTCTATCCAGTCTGTTCGGTCTGTTCCGTCGGAAGAGGGTCGTTTTTCCGTTCCTCGAACCTCGATCCTCGGACCTCGCTCCTAGCGAATGACGCCGCAGGCGTCATTCGCAGAGGCTTTCCGCTATCTCCCCCTTGAGCCAGCGGTCCACGAGAGCGCGCGTCAACTCAATGTCCCGGTTCGAGCGCTTTGCCGCTTCTTCCAACAGGTCCATCGTCTCCCTCACCTTTTTCTCCATCCCGATAAGGGCGTAAATCCGGACACTCTGCTCCCAGTTGCGCACGGCGGAAGCATCGTCGCGAATCCCTGCATGGCACCTGCCCAGTGCGTTCAGGTCATCGGCAATCCCCCTGTAATAGCCCGCCGCGCGGTCCTCTCCGAGGGCTTTTTCGAGAAAGGGAACGGCTTCCCCATATCGGGCCATCCCCAGAAGGAGCTCTCCCATGGCGTAATTCGCAGCGGCCACCCCGGCGGGATTTTTCCTGTTGATGTTCGAGAGGGCCTCGTTGAACATCGCCTCGGCCCCCTTGACATCACCCTGCTTCTCCAGAAGAATCCCCTTCACCGTCATGGCCGGGACGAAGGATTTCCACCCGATACGGATCTTCAGCGCCTCGTCGATGTTCTTCCCGGCCGACCCATAATCCCCCGTATCAACCTGGGCAGCCGCAAGGTTCGACAGGGTCTGGCGCACGTCCTCCTGGTCCCCGAGATTTCTGTATGTCCATAGCGCATCCCCGAAGAATGGGATCGCAGCCGCGGCGTCGCCCATGGCGCGGTATGTGACGCCGATGTTGTTCATGCTCATGGCCATGCCGCGGCTGTCCCCGAGGGCCGTGAAAAGCTCGTGGGCACGGTAAAAGTGATCCAGGGCCCGGTCGTAGCAGCCCCGTTCATAGAAGGGCATCCCTTTGGCGGTCTGTTCCTCGCCGCCGCGTATATGCTGCGGCACGACGACCTCTCTTGTCCCGCCGCAGGATACCGCGAAGAGTACGAAAACAAATAGAAGTCCACGTTTGGTTGCTCTCATCATCGTCTCACTTCCTCAGACCGGCATCCAGTTCTTTTCCTTCCGGCTTCGGGGGGATGCTTCCCCGGATCAGGGGGCTCTTCTCGAGAGCCTTGACGACGCGATTGATGTCATCCACGCTGTCCCGTATTTCCTGTATGCCGCGCTTCGTGGTCCGAATCACGGTAGGAACGTCGCGGCTGCTCTTCTCGAGGGTGGTGGTGATCTCCCGGATCTTCTCCATGCTCTCCCGGAGATTGGCCGTCACTTCAGGGGTGACGCCTTCGATGTTCTGGAGGACGGTGTCAAGCCTCTCCAGAGAGGTGTTCACCCGATCGATCAGTTCGTCGGACCGCAAGAGCTGGCCCACGGTGCCTCTGCCCTGTTTCAGGTCGGTCGTGACCGTCTCCACATTTTTCAGATTTTTCTCGATGCTGTTCAGGGAAGCGAACAGCGGCCCGTCAGGATCCCTCAATTCGTCGATGATATCGGCCAGGTTCCGGATGGTTTCCGTCAGGCGCTTGGCTGTCTCCTCTACCTCGTACTCGGCCATAATCTCTGAGAAGGTCTTCTTCTCCTCGGACTTAATGGTCCCGCCAGCGGGAATCAGGGGTGTATCGGGTTTCCCCGGACGGATGGCCAAGTATTCGGACCCGATGAATGTGGGGCTCTCGACGGTCGCCACGGTGTCCTCGCGGAACCGGGTGTGGTAATCCTCGAAGATTGACAGCCGTACGCGGACGGCGTCGCCGACAAGCTGCACGTCTTTCACATGCCCGATCTCTGCCTTGTACAGCTTCACCGACGATCCCGGCGCGAGGTTGTAGTTCTCCTTGAACTGCGCATAGTAGGTGACCGTCGGGCGGAACCAATCCTTGCCCCGACCGACGAGCACAACCGTGCTCACCATGAGGCCGATGACGATGATGATGAATACACCGACGATCCGATCCATCCTGCTGAATTTCAGTTCCATCATTCCCTCGCGGCGGGACAGCGTTCAGTCGACTTGCACGATACCGTCCCGGATGTAAATGTCGCGTTTCTTGAACAGGCTGTCGAACTCGGTCACCCCGGCATAGAAAACACAGGGGATGCCCGACTCGATCATCTTGCTCATCATCTCAATGTATTTGTCGATAATGGGCCGGGCAAGAGCGATAAAAACCTGCTCCACGAGAAACACCTCGGCCCTTTTTGTCATCTCCCGGATGATGACGGCCGCCCGTGCATCCTCCGGCGCAACCTGGGAGGGACGCAGATCAAGCTTTTCCTCGATGCCGAAGAGGCGGCACAGGGAGAGGACGTCGTCATCCAACTCCAGGTTCAGTTTGTTTTCGTAGTAGTAGCGCCCGAGCAAGAGATTCGTCCTCAGCGTCCGATTCCCGATCAGGGCGGCGTCGGAACCGAGGTAACCGATCTTTCTTCGCGCGGACAGCAGCGTTCGGGCTTTGGCGAAATTCAGCGCCTCCCCTTTGAAAATGTAGGTTCCCTCCTCCGGCGGTTCCAGCGTTGCCAGAGCCCTCAGGAAGAGGTGGGCATCGTCAATGCGGTCGGCATGAAGGCCATAGGAGTCCCCCCGCTCCAGGGAGAAGGAAAACTTCTGCAGCCCCTTTCCCCGACCTGTGGGGGCATGCGCATAATCATGCAGTTCGATGAACGCCATGTCTCACCCCTACAGGAAGAAGGCGGCAAAGAGTATGAAATTCACCGCCAGGCAGTAAAAGAGGCATGCCACGGCCCCTCTCGATGCGGCAACGGGAACCTCCGTAATCCCCTTCGTGATCGCCAGCCCGTAGTGCAGCGAGATCACGGTGATGCCCACGCCGAAGAAAAGGGCCTTCAGGGCGACAACGGCGATGTCCAGGCCCGTGAGGGCCTTCCCGATCTGGGAGAGAAAATTCTGCAGGGGCAGGGTCGTCACCGCCCAGGCAATGGCATATCCCCCCAGGACGGAGATGATACTGAAAATGGTGATCAGGCAGAACATGGATACCGTGATGCCGATCATCCGGGGCACGGACAGGATATCGAGGGGGTCTATCCCCTGCATCTCCAGGGCCTCGATCTCATGGAGAACCTTCATGTAGCCCGTTTCGATGGTCATTGCGGTAGCAGACCGGAGGATCACAATGAGCGCCGTGATGAGCGGGCCGAACTCGCGGATGAGCAGGGCCACCGTGATCTTCCCCAGATCATGCTGGGCTGCAAAACCGGAGAACTGGAGGATCATCATGCTGCCGAGCAGAAGCGCAATGGGGATCACGATCCACAGGGCTTCGACGGCCGTGAAGTAGATCTGTTCGACGATGATCCGGATCCGGAGTCTGCGACCCGCCCTGGGATTGACAATGATCTGGCGGAGGATCCGGTAGAAAAGGGCCGACTGGTCCGCGTAGCGGTTGATCCGCTGAACGGTCTGCCTGCCAAGAACCCCCACGATATCCCGCAACGGTTATGCCTCCCGGATGAAGATCAACGCATGGAAAGACCGTAAAACTCTAATCGAAACCCCCCGGTTCGTCAATCGGGAAGTCGTGCAGGCATCTTCCATGCGCCGGAACACGAAATGGAAAAAGGCCTGCCGCCCCGGGGGACGGAAGGCCTTTTTTTCGATCCATTTCCTGCGTGCTAGGCCTGCCTGAGCAGTTTCTCCTTCCGGATGTATTCCACAAGCCCGCCTTGTTTGATGAGTTGCTCCATGAACGGCGGGATCGGCCGGGTTCCGTAAAATTTCCCGCGGCTGAGGTTTTCGATCGTTCCCGTGACAAGATCGACGGAGATCCGTTCGCCGTCCTGAAGGTCTTCAACAGCCTCGACCGACTCGAGGAGCGGCAGTCCGATGTTGAATGCATTGCGGTAGAATATCCGCGCAAAGCTCTTCGCGATAATGACCCGAACCCCTGCCTCTTTGATGGCCAGAGGCGCGTGCTCGCGGGAGGACCCGCAACCGAAGTTTCGTCCCCCGACAATCACATCTCCCGGCGAGACGGTGGATGCGAACTCGGGCCTGCCATCGGCAAAGGCGTGCTTTGCCAGGAAGGCCCCTTCCGAGACATTGCAATAGCGAGCCGGAATGATGAGATCCGTATCCACATCATCGCCGAACTTCCACACTCTTCCTTCGTACTTCATCTGATATCATCTCCCGGTTTACTGATGATTGTACACCCGCCTATAATTCGTCCGGGCTTGCGATTCTGCCCAGCACCGCCGATGCCGCAGCCACAAAGGGATTGCAGAGAAACACCTCGCTTTTCGGGTGGCCCATGCGGCCGACGAAATTGCGGTTGGTCGTCGCCAGGGCCCGCTCGCCCGAGGCCAGGATCCCCATGTGCCCGCCCAGGCAGGGACCGCAGCAGGGAGGCCCGATGACGGCGCCGGCCTCGAGAAACGTCTCGAGAATGCCCTCCCGCATGGCCTGCTTCAGGATGGTCGGCGATGCCGGAATGACAATGAGCCGCAGCCCGGGAGATTTTTTTCTTCCTTTGAGGACACTGGCTGCGTCCCGCAAGTCTTCCAGCCAGCCGTTGGTGCAGGAACCGATGAAAACCTGATCCAGGGTGATTCCCTTCGCCTCCGCCACGGGCCTCACGTTTGCCGGTGAGGGGGGAAAGGCAATCTGCGGCTCGAGGGTATCCACGTCAATACGGATGGTCCGTTCGTAGTGTGCGCCCTCGTCGCTTCTCAGCAAAAGGGGCTCCGTCCGTGCCCGCTGGTTCACATAGGAAATCGTGACCTCGTCAGGCTCGATGATACCGTTTTTCGCCCCCGCCTCTACGGCCATATTCGCCATGGCGAACCGATGCGGCATGGAAAGTCCGTGGATGACATCGCCGCAGAATTCGAGCGCACTGTACAAGGCCCCCTCAACACCGAGCAGCCCGATGAGGTGAAGGATCAGATCCTTTCCGCCCACATGAGGACGGAGAGTCCCGGTGAACTCGACTCGGATCGTCGGAGGGACGCGAAGCCATATCTCCCCGGTGGCCATCACGGCGGCAAAATCGGTACTCCCTACGCCGGTGGAAAAGGCCCCCAAGGCACCGTAGGCACAGGTGTGGCTGTCGGCCCCGATCACGACCTGCCCGGGTACCACAAGCCCCTGCTCCGGAAGCAGCACATGGCCGATGCCGGCCTCGCCGACCTCGTAGTAGTGCTCAATCCGCTGCTCCCGGGCAAAGTCCCTCATGACCTTGGCCTGCTCGGCCGACGGGATGTCCTTGTTCGGAACGAAGTGATCGGCGACAAGGGCGATTTTCTTTCGGTCGAAGACCCTCGGGGCGCCGATCTCCTTGAAAACCTGGATGGCGATGGGGGCCGTGAAATCGTGGGCGAAGGCAAGGTCCACCTTCGCCTCGATGAGATCCCCCGGGGCGACGCTCGCAAGCCCCGCGTGCAGGGCCAGTATCTTTTCTGTAATCGTCATGGGCATAACTCTACACTCCATTTCTCTTCCGTAGTCGCGCAGGTCTTTCTGAAACTCCGCATTCGCTGTTATCACATCCACTATCAGGTGTCATAGTGAGCCTGTCGAACCATGATACCGAAGGGCAAGGTGATGCGCCTGCAGTGTAGCGAGATTTCGAGCGGTCGGCAAGTGTCCTTTCGCGGGAAGAGCCCTGCTCGTCCCTCCCTCTTACGCGACAGCTTTCTTCTCTTCCTTCCCGTTTCGGTTCAGCCTGTCCTTGCTCAGCTTGTACTGAACACTGTCCACGAGAGCATGCCAGCTTGCCTCGATGACGCTCTCGGAGACCCCGATGGTGCTCCAGATATCCTTGTCATCGCGCGATTCGATGAAGACGCGGACTTTTGCCGCCGTGCCTTCGCTTCCCTCGAGAATGTTCACCTTGAAATCGGTGAGATGCATCCTGGCCAGTTCGGGGTAGAACTTGACGAGGGCTTTCCGCAGGGCATTGTCCAGGGCATTGATCGGCCCGTTGCCTTCCGCGGCGGTCATTTCCGTATCGTGTCCGACCATGACCTTGATCAGGGCCTGGGAACGCGAGGGGTCGTTTCCCTGCTTTTCGTTGATGACGCGATAGCACTCGAGATAGAAGGGATCCTCGAATTCGCCCGTGGCCTTCCGGATGATGAGGGCCAGCGATCCGTCGGCAGCCTCGAAGGTGTACCCTTCATTTTCCATGTGCTTGATCTCCTCGACAATCTTCCGGCTTTTCGCATCGCCCTCGCCGAGTGAGATGCCCATCTCGGCCGCCTTGTACTCGATGTTGCTCTTGCCCGAAAGGTCCGAGACAAGAACCCGGCGGTGATTGCCGATGATTTCGGGCGGGATGTGCTCGTAGGCCGCGGGATTTTTGAGTACCGCGTGCACGTGGATGCCGCCCTTGTGTGCGAAGGCGCTGCGACCGACGAACGGCCTCGAGTTCAGGGGAGTAATGTTGGCAATCTCGCTGACAAAGAGCGACAGGCGCGTAAGCTCCTTCAGGGATCCCCCGGGCAGACAGGATTTCCGGAGCTTGATCTCGAGATTGGCCATGATCGGGATGAGGTCGGCATTGCCGCAGCGCTCGCCGTAGCCGTTGATCGTCCCCTGGACCATGCGGACACCCTTTTCAACAGCGGCAATCGTGTTGGCCACGGCGACTCCCCCGTCGTTGTGCGCATGAATCCCGAGGCGATCCCGGGGAATGAGGGCAGCCACCTCGTCGATGACCCGGCCCAGTTCCGAAGGCAAGGTTCCCCCGTTCGTATCGCACAGGACGATCATGTCGGCGCCGTTTCGCCAGGCGGCTTCGACCGTCTGGAGGGCATAGCGAGGGTTTCCCCGGTAGCCGTCGAAGAAATGCTCGGCATCGTAGATGACTTCCTTATTCTTCGACTTCAGATAGGCGACGGTCTCGCCGATCATGGCAAGGTTTTCCTTCATGGATATTTTCAGAATCTCTTTGACATGGAGATCCCAGCTCTTGCCGAAGATGGTCACTGTCGGCGTCTGTGCATCGAGGAGCGCCTGCACATTCGGGCATTCCCCGGGCGGGGTGTTTGCCCGCCGTGTGCTCCCGAAGGCGACAAGGCGAGCATTTTTGAATTTCACGCTCCGGGCAAGCTCGAAGAAGCGCATGTCCTTCGGGTTCGACCCGGGCCAGCCGCCCTCAATATAGGCGATCCCGAATTCATCAAGGCGCTTTGCCACACGGAGTTTCTCCTCGGCCGTGAAACTCACCTGTTCGCCCTGGGTGCCGTCCCGCAGGGTCGTATCATAGATGACAACCACGTTCTTCTCCATCGTCTTCAATCCCCCTCAAAATGAAAAATCCGTTACCAGGGAGCCTGATAACGGATTTTCTTGATTCCTTTCGGATATGCCATCAAGCCATCATCAGCCCCCTACGCCACCCGGACGTATGCCGATTGTAATGATAATAATGGGGATGATGATGCCGATGATGTTTTTCATAACTGAAACCGAGCCTTTACAGTGAGCCGAGCATAAAGTGTGCCGCCCGCTTTGTCAATGAAATTTTATCGGGCACCGCGGCCTGCCGCCGCGTGGCGAGCCGCGAACGGCTCCACAGAAGAGAATCGCGACTGCACAGAGCCATCCGAGGATCCCCACGGCCTCCCGTTTTGCGCCGACCAGGACACCGCTTGCAGCCACGACGGGCGTGAGCAGGGCCCGCACGTGACCCCTGCAAGCCTCATCTCCGGCGATGGCATCGGCAACAAGCGGGGAGAGCCGGTAGTAAAGCTCCACCAGAGCCCTGCCTGAGATCGAGGGCAGAAGGTAGACATCGCGGAGCGTTCTGAGCGTAACCACCTGTGGTTCCAGTGCCGATCCGAAGGCCGCCGTGGCAATGAAGCATCCCCCTCCGCCACCGCTGCTGCCGCTGCTAGAGACGGGCGGGTTTGCGGTGGTAAAGCTCCAGGAACTCGATGACGCCAGAGCCATGCCTTCGCTGTCCTGCATGCCGGTGGTGATCGCTATCGTGTAGGTCTTGCTGTAGGCGAGATTGGACGACGGAGTTAGAGTTGCGATCAGTGACCCCGGGACATAGGAGACAGACCCCGAAACCGGTGCGCCGGCCTGAGACAGCGTGAACGAAGATGTGTTGATCGACGACGCGCTCATGGTTTCGCTGAACGTTACCGTGACAGGGATATCGACAGCCACATCGGAGGATCCCGACGCGGGACTTCTCCCGGTGATTGTCGGCGGCACGCCCTCCTGAGTCACCGTGAAGGTCTGGCCGGCAATAGTCATTGTCCCGGTCCGTCGTTTCGCCCCGGTGTTCTCGGCGACGCTGTAGGAAACCGTCCCGTTTCCCGTCGCACTCGAGCCTCCGGTGATCGTGAGCCAGGCATTATTGCTGACGGCTACCCAGGAGCAGGTGCCGCCCGTCGTCACACTCACGGTGCCTGTCGATGCGGCAGCCGTCGAAAAAGCCCGTGACGTGGACGAGAGCCCGTAGCTGCAGGAGGAAAAGGTTGCGTTGAGTGTCTGGAACTGACGGGATCGGATCGTCCCGTATCCGCTAATCGTGAGCTGACAGCCGTAGTTCATTTGCATTTTCATGCGAAAGAGTCCGTTGGGCCGGTCACCGCCCGAAGTGCCCCAGCTGTTGAGGACGATCCAGTAGTGGTTGTTGGGGTCGGCATCGTCGTCGTTGTAACCGACGATGACCACAGCGTGTCCGCCGTAATCGGCTGTGGAGACGCCGCAGGAACCGTCGGGGTCCCAGATCACGGGCTCCGTCTGGTTGTTCCAGAAATCGTAGAAATTGTCCCAGCCGCCTGTGTCCGGAAGATAATAGGCGAAATAGACGCCCTTGCTCTGGCTCAGGATATTCTTGATATTGAGGATCGCCGCGGCCTGACCGGCTGTCGTCGTGACAATCGTCTGGACCGTCACCGTCCCGCTTATGCCGTAGTTCGGGCTCGTGGAGATTGCACTGCAGGTTCCGGCACAACTGCCTCCGCCGTCGATATAGGCGGCATTCGCGTTGGACCAGGGAATGGCCAGACCCTTGCCGCTGTAGAAGCTCGAAAACATCGAGAGGGACCCGCCGTCACAGGGACAATATGACTCTTCCGCGTTGTAGCAGGAATTGAGGAATTCGATGGAAAGCCGGTCCTTGATATCGCGCTGGGCCTTGAGGGCCAGCTCCAGGACGCCCGTCCCCGCCCATACCCAGCAGTTTCCGCAGGACCCCTGGCTTCTTGCGGAGGGGGTGTATTGGATATTGTTCAGAAGGCTCAGGGAACCGCCGACGGGCAGTTCGCCCATCAGCACGACGCCCGCAAGAACCCTTGGGTCGACTGGTGCCTGCGGCGCAGCCTCAAAATCCCGAACCCAGCGGCCCAGTGTCTCCGCATCGGGGCGCATGACGGCAGGTCGCGACTTCGGAATCTCCTGGGAAAATGCGCCATCGTGAACGACAAGCAGAAAAAAAGCGGCAAGAAGAAAGCTTAAGATATTCCTGTTCCCGTTCATGGTTCACATCCAGCGCGTGAGCTGCAGCAACGATACGAAACAGAGCGACCTTTCCTTGCCGCTCAGAGGGATCCATCCGGCGGATGCTGTCAGCGGGGAGACGCACCGCCCGACATCAACGAGGGAAAATCGAACAGGATCGGCGTACAGGCCCCCCGCGTAATCACCTTGAGGGTACAGGCCAGGCGCATACCGGGCCGCAGGCCATACTGCTCGACAAAGGCCCTGTCTGGGTGTGCCTCCTGATCCCGAAGCAAAGAGAAGGTCCGCTGTTGTGCGGCCCGGCCGAGAGATTCCTCAATCGGACGGTCGGGGATGAAACGGAATTTGACGTCGAACCTCTCTTCAGCCGCCATGGGAGAGGGGTTCATCGGGGTCACGGAGACAATCTCCGCCTGCCCCGGGTAGGAACTGTACTCACAGGGCCCGCCTACCCTTTGTTCCCGCTTCGTTTCCAGGTCTGTCTGGCTGCAGCCGACCCCCGGCAATACGGTGGCAAGAAGAACCATTGCAACAAATCCCATGCTCCGGAGAGAAGACCACCGCCTCACCGATGCCGTAAGATTGGCCTCTCTCCTGTTCATTCCATTCCGCCTGCTTTCCCGATTCATCGGGTTTATTGCCCCATTCCTTTAGACTACGAGATTCTTCTTTACTTTGCAGGATCCATACCGGTCTGCTGCTCTTTGTTCCCTTCCCTCCCGATGACTCCCATGGCCCGATCAAGGGCCGCCAGGGCGATATGGTAATCGCTCAAGGCATTGGAGTAGGAGGCACGGGCAAAGGTCAGGAGCGTGAGGGCATCGAGGACATCCGTCATTCTGGATACCTGTTCCCGGTATCGTTCCTGATTGATCCGATAGTTCTCCTCGGCCTGCTCGATCGCTCCCCTGGTCACGGCGATGAGCTTTTCGGCCTCCTTCACCGCAAGCCAGGCATTCTTCACTTCCAGGGCAACCTGGTCTTTCACCTGGGTGACGGTGTTTTGGGCCTGCTTCTCGTTGCTGACGCTTGCATCCCGGGCGTATTTCGTCCGCCCCCATTCCCAGAGATCCCAGGTCGCCAGGGCAGCCACGGTCCAGTTATCGGGATCCCGGTACTTCGATCCGTTCAAATTGCCGCCGTCACCGTAACGCTGGAAGCTGCCGACGAGATTAAGCGACGGGTAGAACTCGCTTTCGACAACCTTGATCCGCTTGCCCGCCTGCTCGGCCTTCAGCGAGTAGAGCCGAATCTCGGGACGGTTCTCGAAGGCCGTCTTCCGGCATTCTTCGGAAGATAATGCAAAGGGCCTGTAATCGAGGATATCCACGACGTCGACCGCCGTGTCGACGGACCGGCGCAGCACCGTGTTAAACCTCGCCTTGGATTCCTCCAGTCGGTTCTCCGTCCGGACAAGCGACTGTGTGCCGTCGGCGAGTCTCACCTCGGCCTGAAGGTAATCGTTACGCGGGACAAGCCCCACCTCGTAGAAGTTTTTCGCGAGATCCCGCTGGGCGACGTACTGCTCGACGGATTGCCTGGCCACCCCGACGAGACGTTTGGCCTTGAGAATGGAGAAGTAGGACCGCTTTACGTCCAGGACGATGTCCTGGATACTGCCCTGCTCTTCCTGCTTCGAGGCATCAACACCCAGTTTGCTGATATCATAATTTGCTTCGATCCGGCCACCGGTGAAGAGGGGCTGTCTCGCATCGAGGGACCAGGTGTAGTTGTCCTGGGTCCCAGTCGTCAGCGTGCCGATGGGGAGCGGTTGCTTGATGTACGGTGCCGGGTCCAGGCGCGAGTATATGTAGCTCGTGCTCAGTTTGGGGAGAAACCCCGTAAAGGCCTCCTTTGTCCTGGCCTCCGATGCGACGACTCCTTCCCGGGCCGACTGGATGACGACGCTCTCCTTCAAGGCGATATCGATGCTCTGCTCAAGCGTCAGCGGAGGGGATGCCTCCTGCGCCCCGGCAACACCCGTAATGATCACCAGCAACATGCCGCTGAGGATTCCTTTTCGAACGATCCTTCTCATGAGATTCTCCTGAATCCGAATGATTGATTACCGGGAAACCCTGTCACCTGAAGATTTTCCCTCTTCCCCCTACCCTCTACCCTCACCCTTCACCCTTCACCCCTGCCGGCTACGCCGGCTCAATCCAGCCGCTTCCTGAACCGCCCCACGGCCCCCGCAAAGACCACCGTTCCCAGAAGGATGAGCGCCAGGTACTGGGGCCAGAGGACATCCATTCCAACACCCTTGAGAAAGAGGCCCCGGATGATGACGATCATGTAGCGCAGGGGGTCCAGGTATGTGAGCCACTGCACGACAAGGGGCATGTTCTCGATAGGGAAGACGAAGCCGGAGAGCATGAAAAAGGGCACGATGAAAAAAAAGGTCGTCATCATGGCCTGCTGCTGTGTGGCCGAAATGGTGGAGACGAAGAGCCCGATGCCGAGGGTGCTGAGGAGAAAAAGGCATACGCCCAGAAACATCAGCATTACGCTTCCCCGCATGAGGATGTCGAACCAGAAAACGGCAAAGAGGCTCACGGCTACCATCTGGGCAAGCGAGATCAGGATGTAGGGGATCGTCTTGCCGAGAATGAGCTCGAAGGGTCGCATGGGCGTCACAATGAGCTGCTCCATGGTCCCCACCTCCTTTTCCTTGATGATCGCCATGGAGGTAAAGAGAAGAGAGATGATCATGATAAGGACGGCCACGATCCCGGGGACGAAAAAATCCCGACTCTCCAGGTTGGGGTTGTACCACGTGCGGACCCGCGCGTCGATCCGGCCGTAATCGATCTGCTGGGGAACGAGTTCGCGGATGAATCTTTGATTCAGTTTCTCGATGACCTGAAGCGTATACGCAATCCGCACCCCGGCCAGGTTGCTCATGCTCCCGTCAGCCAGCACCTGGATGGCCGCCGTTTCGCCCTTGCGGATGCGCTCGCTGAAGTCGGGCCCGATCTTGATGGCGACATCCACCTTCCGGCGAAGAAGAAGCTCCTCCAGTTCCCGGGGATCGTCCACCCGGTACGTGACACGAAATATGGGGCTGCCCTCCAGATATTCGCCGACCAGCCGGCTCTCCGGGGTTCGCGACTGGTCAAGAAGACCGACCTTAACATCCCGCACGTCCGTAGAGACGACGTAGCCGAAAATGAGAAGCTGGATGAACGGCATGATGAACAGAATGGGCCTGTTCTTCTTGTCCCGGAAGAGCTGGATGAACTCCTTTCTCACGATTTCGCGGATCCGGATCCGGTTCATCTCAAAGCCCCTCCTTTCTCATCTTGACGACGGCAACGGCGGCGCTGAAGAGAAACATGATGAGCAATACCAGGTAGCTCGGCCAGAGATAGCTGATCCCGACGTCTCTCAGAAAGAGCCCGTTCATGATGTCGATGTAATAGGTCGCGGGGACGATTTTCGTCACGACCTGGAGAGGAGCCGGCATGTTCTCCACGGGGAACACGAAGTTCGAAAGCAAGAGCGCAGGCAGGTACGAAACCAGCAGTGCGATCTGGTTGGCCACAAGCTGAGACTTCGTGGCAATCGAGATGAAGAGCCCCAGCCCCAGCGCAACCGACAGGTAAAGCGAGGAGGCCAGGATCATGAGCCAGAAGCTCCCCTTCATGACCACCCCGAAGAGCAGCTGCCCCATGAGCAGGGCCACGAGGACGTCCGTCATCGCGATGAGGAAATAGGGGATTGCCTTGCCCGTGAGAAACTCCACGGCGTTGATCGGCAGGGACCGGATGGTCTCCATGGTCCCGTTCTCGTATTCCCTGGCAATGACGAGCGAGGTCAGCATGGCCCCCACGATCATGATGATGACGGCGATAATGCCGGGAACGATGAAGTTGCGGCTTTCGAGTTCCTCGTTGAACCAGACCCGGACACGCCCCTCCACGGCGGGGTGGAGGGTTTCGAATCCCTGGCGGCTGAGGAAGTCGGCAAGCAGTCGCGAGTTGTAGCGCTCAACGAAGGAATTGATGTAGCCGCGGGAGATGGTCCCGATGTTCGGATCGCTGGCATCGATCAGCACCTGGAGGGGCGCCTCGCGGTTCGAACGGATGGTTTCGGTCCACCGCGGCGGGATGACAATGGCAATCGTCGCCTTTCCGGCATCGAGCCAGGCTGCGGCGGCGCGCTCGTCCGGAAGATAGGTCACCAGGTCAAAGTAGGCCGAGGCATCGAGGCGGCTCGCGAAATCCCGGGAGAGATCCGTGCGGTCGTGATCGATCACAACGACCTTCACATTGTCCACGTCCAGCGACAATGCATAGCCGAAGAGCAGAATGAGCAGCAGCGGCAAAGCGAATGCCATGTACAGGCTCCGGTAATCCCGGACGATGTGGTAGAACTCCTTCCGGGCCACGGCCTGTATGTTGCGGGGATTAACGATCATCGCTCTCCGTCCGGTTTCCTCGTTTCGTCTTTTTTCTCCGGTACCATGCCCAAAGGTGACAGGTTACAGGTGCCAGGTCTCAGAAAAAGATACGCAATAAGATGGTTCTGTCACCTGTCACCTGCCGTTCTTGTCATCAGTCGAATAAACGCATCATTGAGCGTCGCCCCTGCCGCCCCCGGGCAGGCCTCCGCGATGATCTCGCCGGGGGTGCCGATGGCGACAATTTTCCCCTCGTTGATCATGACGATCCGGTCACAGTTCAAAGCTTCGTCCATGTAGTGGGTCGTTACGAAGACCGTGACACCCTGAACGGCCAGAGAGCGGATGAACTCCCAGAAATGCCGCCGGGTGATGGGGTCAACGCCGGATGTAGGCTCATCGAGAAAGAGAATTTCCGGCCGGTGAAGGAGCGCACAGGCCAGCGCAAGGCGCTGACGCCACCCGGTCGGAAGCTCGCGGGTGAAGCGGTCCCGCATCTCTTCCAGTCGGGCCACACTCAGGGCCCAGCTGGTGCGCTCGTCCCACTCCTTCTCGGGTACGCTGTAGATCCCCAGGTAGAAGCGAATGTTCTCGGCAGGTGTGAGATCTTCGTAGAGGGAGAATTTCTGAGACATGTATCCAATGGTCTGCTTGATCGACTCGGACTGGTGAACAACATCGTAACCGGCGACACGGCCCGAACCGGCAGACGGGGTAATGATTCCGCAGAGCATGCGGATGGTCGTAGATTTCCCTGCGCCGTTCGGACCGAGGAACCCGAAAATTTCCCCCCGGTCGATGGAGAAGCTGACGCGATCGACGGCCACGAAATCACCGAAGCGCTTCTCCAGGTCCTGTACCGAGACGATCGGGGTTCCGTTTTCGCCTTGGCGTGCCTGCACCGGTTGCTGATTCTGCATATTCATTGATCCCCGTTCCACAGGACTGGCAGGCTGCTGAAATACGTTTGTCTGCTACGCCACGAATGCTTCCCTTGCCGTTTCCCTGTCCATGTCCTCGATGCGCCGGATCATGGCCTCCTCGAGGTTTGCAAAGGATGACCGGATCTCGCCGGGCGATCCTTCAGCCAGGATGCGGGAGCGGTGCATCAGGGCAAGCCGGTCGCATTTCTCGCCCTCGTCGAGGTAGGCCGTCGAGACGACGATCGTCATCCCCGAGCTCCTCATTTCGAGGAGTATTTCCCAGAACTCCTGACGGGAGACGGGATCGACGCCATTGGTCGGCTCATCGAGGATGAGGATCCGCGGCTCGTGCACCAGCACACAGGCTAGCCCCAGTTTCTGCCTCATGCCCCCCGAAAGCTTTCCTGCCGGCCGGTCGACGAAAGGCAGCAGGTTCGAAAAGCCGAGGTAGCGCTCGCGGCGCTTTCCCCTCTCCTGTCGCGGAATCCCAAAGATGTCCATGAAGAAGGTGAGGTTCTCGTCCACCGTGAGATCGGGGTAGAGACCGAACCGCTGGGGCATATACCCGATGAGCATCTTCACCCGGCGGCGCTCACTCACAGCGTCAAACCCGCCCATGACGACCTTTCCCGCGCTCGGGGGGATCATGGTGGCCATCATTCGAAGCAGAGTTGACTTGCCGGCGCCGTCGGAACCCACGAGGCCGAAGATCGCTCCTTCCCCGATCGCCAGCGATACGCCTTCCACGGCCACGACCGGCCCGAACCGGCAGGAGACATTATCGATCTCGATGATGGTCTTTCCCGTCCTCATCAATCCATCCATCCTATCAGATATCGCTGCGGGATTCTGAAGTCGAAGTTGGGCGTTTTTCGGTAACCGCTCTTAGCGAAGCGGAGCGACCGCAGCGCAAGCTGTCTGAGCCCGAAGGGCGAGTTTTTGCGTCTGCAGCGAAGCGAGCCTTAGAGCGGTCGAAAAATGTCCATTCGTACGAAGAATTCTGCAGCGACATCTGCCTCATTTCAACCACGCATCCGCCGGCATCCCCGTCTTCAGTTCCAGGTTCGGATTTGCCACGGTGATTTCCACCCGGTAGACAAGCTTCACACGCTCTTTGTGGGTCTGGATAATTTTCGGGGTGAATTCCCCTTCGGAGGCAATGTAGGTCACCGTCCCCTCGAACGTCTTGCCGGGAAGGCTGTCCACCTTCACATCGGCTTTCTGTCCCGGTTTGGCCTTCCCGATCTCCGTTTCGTCCACGTAGATCTTGATCTTCACCGAGGAGAGATCGGAAAGCGTGATCGCCTGCCGCGTCGGGGTCACAGCCTCTCCGGGTTCGATGTTCTTGCTCGTCACGATCCCCGGAAAGGGCGCCAGGAGTTGTGTGCGGTCGAACTGGATCCGGGCCTGCTCGAGGGCGGCTTTGGAGGCCGCTACTTGCGCCCTGGAGGCCTCCACTTCCCGTTCCGTGACGCCAATCCGCCCCAGGTTGTTCTTGGACTGCCTCAGCATCGCCTCGGCCTCCGAAACCCTTGCCCGGGCGGTGTCATAGGCGAGTGTCACTCCCTCCCACTCCTTCTTGGAGACGACTTGCCTGGCGTAGAGCTGATCGTAGCGCTCCTTGTTCGACTTCGCCTCCGACAGAACGTCCCTGGCGCTCGAAAGGCCTGCCTCCGCCCGGACTACGTCATCGGGCAGGGTCTTGCGCGAGATGTCGAGCTGTGCAGAGAGCTGCCCCAGCCCCTGTTCGGATCTCTCGAGGTTGGCCTTTGCCTGGTCCTGGGCCGCTGCGAACTCGGCGCGATCGAGCTCCGCCAGGGGCCGGTCCTTCTCCACTTTCTCGCCCTCGGTGACGAGAACCCGGGCGACCTTCCCGCCGACCTGGAATGCCAGGTTCGAGATGGTGGCCGCCTCGACGGTCCCCGAGTAGGTCAGCTCCCCCCCCTTTATCCTCTGCTGCCCGAGATATACCGTAATGCCGACGCCGAGAAGGAGAGCGACAAACGCAATGACGATGATTTTTTTCTTTTTCAACAAAGACCTCCTCGAATGGTTTGCCTGTTGGATGGATTTCCTTTATCCGGTCCGTCTTCCCCGCGCCTCCCTTTCGGCTTTGCCCCTGTGAGCGACGTTGGACGATCGATGCACGACGGTCCCTTCGATGAATATGTTCACGAATTCTTTTGCAAAGCAGTCGGTGCCTTTCTCTTTTCCGGAGGTCCCCAGGAAGAAGCCCAGGAAGTTGACGTACGCGAACAACGCCCCGAGGAATGCCTTTGCACCGGCGTCAGGGTCGAAATCCCGGAGCATTCCCCTGGCCTGGAGCCGGCGGAAATATTCGGCCAGCATCCGGATCATCTCCCCGAGGAAGCCCCGGAAAATTCCCTTGACCTGGGACGGGTAGAGATGGCGCTCCGTCAACATGATCCGGATGAGATCTTTTCGCTCGTCGAGCCGCTCCAGGAATCGCCGGGCGATCTCCAAGAGCGCTTCTTCATAGCTCGTCTGCTCCAGTCCCGGCAGAATTCCTTTCAGGGCCGGCAGGAAGGAATACCGCCGGATGACTTCTTCAAATAGCGTCTCCTTCGCCGGAAAATGCCGGAAGAGGGTCACTTCGGCCACTCCCGCCTCCCGGGCGATCTCCCGCGTCGTGGCCCCGAGAAACCCCTTCTGCGAAAAGAGATTCAGGGCTGCCTCCAGGATCCGGTCTCGTGTGTGTTCCGCGCTCATGTTAGTATGTACTTACTTACATCTGCGCACGGTCTCGGTCAAGTGAAAAATGGGGGGGAAAGGAGAGGGAAAATGCACAGCAGACGGGGGTTCGAAAGACTCACATGGCGGGAGAAAGGGTCCGGGGGAATAAAAAGAACGGATTCCCCGCCCCCACAACTCGGGCATTCCCGTATTCCGGTGATTCGCGATTCACAACGGATCCGGACGGCTCAACGGCCCGCAGGAACAGAAGGCCGAGCAGCAACACCGGGCCTTCGGCTCCGCCGCAGGCAGACGGAGCACACCTGTAGCGGCTTTTTGTGCGTCGCCTCATGCATAGGCCCGAGACCGTACACCGTATGGCCGTGGCGCCGTTATCTATTCCTGAATATCAAAGTGGCGATCGAGACGCATGGTTTTCAGCAGCCCGAGGATCTCTTTCGACACGTTGACAATGGCAAGCCTGCCTTGTTTCTTCTTGAGCGCGTTGTGCGCGGCAATCAGAACCCCAAGGCCGATGGAGTCGATCATCTGCACGTGGGCCAGATTGATGGACACGTCCGTGACGCCCTCTTCGATGAGGGACCAGAGGTTGCGCCTGAGTTCCTGAGCATAAGAAGCGACGATGTCCCGGTCCGGTTCGATGAGCGTCTGTCTTGCTTTTTTGATTGTTTCTTCCATGAAACCTCCTGTTTGATCTGCTGATTTTTCTGCTGTCTGTCGTCGATGAGCGGCCCGCAATGTCATTCACATCTCCAGAATACGGCGAGCTGGTTCCCCTTTTCATTGTATTGAAACCCGGAGGAATAAAGCGTCATGATGGCCGTCCCACGCCCGGATTCCGAGGCGATGTCGGGCACATCTGCCGACAGGATCTTCCAATCGAACCCGTCTCCATCGTCCTCCACCTCCATGGACAGCAACCCGGATTCGCAACGCAGGCTATACCGGATCCGCGAGTCTTCCTCGTGGCGGCTTCCGTAGAGGACAGCGTTGGTGAGGGCTTCCCTCATGATGAGCAGAACGCCGAAGAGGTTCACCCGAACCCCGTTTTCCTGTAGGAAGTGCTCGGTTTCCTCTCCTGCCCGGTCGATGTATCGGAGCTTCGGAGACAGAAAGATATTCAGCGCTCCGGGCGTTTTGTTTACATCAAAATAATCCATAGGGTCCATCCCATTCGAACAGGAAATTCATGATCCGGGGTTCCCGTGAGCACGCACCATCAAACCTCCGCGCCCAGCAGCAGAACGTCATCCTGCAGTTGTTTGCGGTCCGGACAGATCAGCGACACGATCTCATCAACGGCTTTTTCAATGGGAAGATCCCTCGTGTCCGCGCAACAGGCCATGAGCGCGTCGAGACCTTCCTCCCGGCCGCGGGAATCCTCTCCGAAGACTTCCAGCAGCCCGTCGGTAAAGAGAAAAAATCGGTCACCCGTGTGGACCTCCATGGAAAGCGGCTCGAACGTGACGTCCTCGAAAACGCCCAGAATATCGCCTTCGGCCTTCAGGGTCCGGATCTGCCCGTCTCGAGTGAGGAAGAGGACAGGCGGATGCCCGGCATTCACGACGGTGAGCTCTGAGAGCCGCCGGTCGAGTCTGACATAGACACCCGTCAGATGCTCACCGTTCTTCATGAGATTCGTAAACACATGATTGATGATGCGCATCGTCTCCTCGGGGGTGATCTGTGGCCCCGTATTCTGACTGATCAGGGCCTTCAGGGCAAATGTATTGTAGGAGACCCGGATGTCATGCCCGCTGAAATCACCGGCAAAATACCCGAACACCTTGTCGGTCACGGGGAAAACATCATAGAAATCTCCTCCGGCCTCGAGGATGGGAATGTAGTTCACTCCGAAGGTCGCCCCTGGAAACTCCATCGGACGGGGCAGGATCGCCTGCTGGGCCTCATGGACCTGCCTGAGCTTGACAGCCTGCAGCTCGATGATGCTCTGGTAGGCGTCCCGTATCTCCAGGTGCCGTCCCACCCGGGCAAGCACCTCCGTCTTGTCGAAGGGCTTCGTCATGTAGTCCACGGCCCCGAGACTGAGGCCCGTCACCTTGCTCTCCACATCCGCCTTGGCCGACAGGAAAATAACGGGAATATGCGCTGTCCGTGGATCCTTTTTCAGTGTGGCGCAGGATTCGAAACCGCTCTCCCCCGGCATCATGATGTCCAGCAGGATCAGGTCCGGCATGTGCGACACGGCGAGCTCCCTGCCTCCAGGGCCGTTTTCGGCGGCCAGCGTCCGGTAGCCGGCTGCATTCAGGATTCTCTCCAGGAGCCGGATGTTCACGGGATGATCGTCGACGATCAGGATTGTCCCTTTGCTTTCCGCTGTTCCCTTGTTTTCCATCGTTCCTGCTGACATGATGTTGCTTTGGGGGGATGATCCGCTACGCTCGGAGGTCTCCAGCATGGCCTGTCTCCCCGCTGCTTCCTTTCTTGTGCTGACCGTTTCCCGCAAGCACCGCCTTGACGCTCCGGGAGAGCTGTTCCATATTAAAGGGCTTCTGGATGAACCCGTTGCACCCTCTTTCCAGGATCTGCGTGGCCTCGCCGTCGATGCTGTACCCGGAGAGCAGCAGTACCTTCACACCGGGATTGATCGCCTTCATGCAATCGTAGGCCTGTCCTCCACCCATCCGGGGCATCACAATATCCAGAAGCACCAGATCGATCTCGTCCCGGCGGCCTCGGTAAATCTCCACGGCTTCCTCACCATTTCGAGCTGTGAGAATACGATATCCCATGGCCTGCAGCAGGTCACGACCGATTTCAATCATCATCTGCTCATCGTCCACCAGCAAAATGGTTTCGTCACCGCGCCGGATGGCTTCACGCGACTCGGCGCCGCTGCGGGAGATGGTCTTGTCCGTCGCGGCCAGGTGGATTCGGAATGTCGTCCCCTTCCCCTTCTCCGATTCCACGTCGATGAACCCTCCGTGCCCCTTGATGATCCCGTAGACGGAGGCCAGCCCCAACCCCGTCCCTCGTCCCATCTCTTTCGTCGTGAAGAAGGGCTCAAAGATTCTCTCCCTGGTTGTCTTGTCCATGCCCGTGCCGGTGTCCGTCACCGTCAGCATCACGTAGTTGCCGGGTTTGGGATTGTAAAGCTTGCCCTTCATGGACTGGTCATCTGTATTCATTGTGCTTACGATGAGGTTTCCACCGCCACGCATCGCGTCGGCGGCATTGACGAAGAGATTCATGAGGACCTGTTCGATCTGCCCGCCGTCGGCCTCGATGGCATAGAGATCGCGCGCGAGGTCCTGGTGGATCAAAATCTCCTTACGCGTCCGATTGAACGTTTCGCAGGCATTCTCGACAAGCCGGTTGAGGTTGACGGGCTTCACCTCATATCGACCCTTGCGCGCATAGCCCAAGAGCTGCCCTGTAAGCCTGGATCCGCTGTGGACCTGTTTTTCAATGCCTTTCAGGCGGTCGTAGAAAGGGTGCTTCGGGTCCAGGTCGAAGAGCATCAGCGAAATGTTCCCCTGGATGACCATGAGGAGGTTGTTGAAGTCATGGGCGATGCCACCGGCCAGTGTCCCGACGGCTTCCATCCGTTGGGCGTGATGGAACTGGGCTTCCATGCTTCTGCGCTCGCTCACATCATCCAGAACCATGATGAGGGTTCGTTTGCTTTCATCACGGATCGGCAGCAGCTTGACCATGAACTCCCGGTCGTTCAGCTTTACGGGGTTGTCGGCAACCACCACGCTCGCCTCGGCCGCCACGCGATCGATGATCTCGCGCACCCGGTCACGCTCTCTCGGGTTGAAAAGGCTGAGCACACTGGTGGCGAGAAGCTTTTCTTCGGGAATGCCGGTCAGTGAGATGGCTGTCGGGTTGGCAAAGACGATGCGACCGCCCGGGGTAATCTCCAGTATGCCTTCGGAAAGGCTGCCCAGCACCACTTCGTAGTGTTTCCAGATGGAGAGAAGTTCCTTCGTAATCTGGCGCGAATAAAGGGTCTCGACCCCGAAAACGCGATCCTGCACCGTTCGTGTCTGCCCCAGCTCCGCATCGAGGATCGCTTCAAGGACGTATCGCCCCATTTTGTCCAGCGGCCCCTTGGCAATGCAGGCATTGGCCCCGATCGTCTTGAAGTCGATCTGCTCCTCGGCCGCGGCGGCCGAGAGAATGATCAGATGGATGTCCTGCATATCCGGCATGGCCCGGATAATCTGGCAGAGCTTCTTGCCGTCGATGTTGGGCATGATGAGATCGACAAAAATAATGTCGGGCCGGTAGCTCTCCAGGATGTCCAGCGCCTGCAGCCCGTCTTCCGATGTCCGGACCTCGTGCCCTTGCCTGCTCAGAAACTTGGACATGTACTCCAGGATGATCGGATGATTGTCCACGACAAGGATCTTTTTCTTTTTCATCTTGTTACCGTCCTTCCAGTGAGGCGGACAGGGACTCGATCTTCCGCTCGATTTGGACGATACCCTCATCCACCCCGTCCAGCTTCTGCGCCCGGGCGTCCGCCTCAATGCGCTTTGCGATCTCGTAAATCTCGGTAAAGCCGAGATTGGCCGATGCCCCCTTGATGGAATGGGAGGACATCACCACACCCTGGCAATCCCGGGTTGAACAGGCATCGCGTAATTTCATCAGGTCCGTCATCCCTACGCTGATGAACAGTTCGACCATCTCCCGGAAATCCTGTTCGTCAAGCCCGATATTCTCCGCCATCTCACAGAAATTCATCTTTCACTCCGATTGCAGTCTGTTTCTGTTTTCGTTGCTTATCGACCTTTCACCCGGAACCCCTTACCCTTTACCCTCGACCCTGCACTGCGGTGCCCACTTCCGGAGCATCTCCAGGATGGCTTCTCTCCGGATCGGTTTCGCGAGGTAATCGTCCATGCCGGCCGACAGACACTTCTCCCGATCGCCCTGCATCGCATTGGCCGTCATGGCAATGATCGGCAGATGCTTTCCGCTTTTCTGCTCGGCCCGCCGAATGCATGCCGTCGCCTCGTAGCCATCCATCTCGGGCATGTGACAGTCCATGAACACCAGGTCATAGGTGCCCTTTTCAAGCATCTCCATCACGTCCCTGCCCGTGGCCGCAATATCGACCTTGAGGTTGAACTTCTCAAGCATCCGGACGGCGAGTTTCTGGTTCACGGGGTTGTCCTCCGCTACGAGAGCACTGACCCTCAAGCCCGCTGCCTCCCGCGAATCGGCCGTCTTTTGTTCCGAGCACGCCTCTGCCAGACTGTGCCGCGTGATGAGCGGAATGGGCAGCCCGTCCAGCCTGGCGTTCCAGGCCGCGGCCAGCGCATTCATGAGGATGGATGGGTCGACCGGCTTGACGAGATACGCCGCAAATCCCGCATCCCTCGTGCGCTTGGCGTCACCCCGCTTCCCGAGATCGACAAGGAGGATGAGGATCGTCTGCTGCAGGGCTGCATCGGCCTTGATTCGGCGACCCAGCTCTTCACTGTCACTCTGGTCGTCGTGGGATGCAAGGATGGCAATCGGGTAGGGGTCCCCTGCATCCTGGGCCGTACGGAGCCTGTCGACAGCCTCCGTACCGGAACCGCAGTCTTCGCATCGCAGGCCCAGGCCAGCAATCTGATCCTCGATGGTCTGCCGGCTGATCTCCCGGTCGTCAACAATGAGAACGCGGACACTCGCAAGATCGACCTCAGGAATGACCTCGCAAGGAACCGCCTTGTCGACGGCCATGGGCAACGAGAACCAGAAGACCGATCCCATTCCTTCCCGGCTGCTGACCCCGATGCTGCCACCCATACACGTCACAAGTTGCTTGGAAATGGCGAGGCCCAATCCCGTGCCGCCGTAGCGACGCGTTGTCGACGCATCCGCCTGGGTGAATTTCTCGAAGATGTACTCCAGTTTGTTCTCGGGGATGCCGATCCCCGTATCCTCGACACGGAAATGGAACATCCTGGAAGTGCCCTGTTGCTCCTCGCAGGACACCCCGATGACGATCTGACCCTTCTCGGTAAACTTGACGGCATTGCTGACGAGGTTTGTGAGTATCTGACGGATGCGTCCGGGATCACCGATGACTCGGCCTCCGACATCGCAGGAATAGCGGACCCCCAGACTCAGCCCCTTTTCCCGGGCCTTCACGGCGAGCAGATCGACCAGTTGCTTTACCGTGATCCTGAGATCGAAGGGAATGGAATCAATAGCGAGTTTCCCGGCCTCGATTTTGGAGAAGTCCAGAATGTCGTTGATGAGGGCCAGCAGGTTCTCAGCCGATACCTTGACCGCCTCGGCATACTCCCGCTGCTCGCCGTCGAGATTCGTTTCCATCAGCAGGTTGGAAAACCCGATAATTCCGTTCATGGGGGTGCGGATCTCATGGCTCATGTTAGCCAGAAATTCCGACTTGGCGAGATTTGCCGCTCCTGCGGCCTGGGCCATGATATTCGCCCGTTCGATGGATTCTTCCATCTGACAGTTGATGGCTTCCAGCTCCCGATTGATCCGTTCGGCCTCCTCCTTGGCTTTTTTCAGATCTTCTTCGGCTTTCCGCCGATCCGTGATATCGCGTACGGACTCGATGGCGCCGACGATTTCCCTTTTGGAGTCATAAAGGACGGCGGCCGTGCCGGCAAGGTAGACACCGCCATCCCGAAGGCCGGGCATGTAGGCCTCGCCGACAAGGACCTTTCTGTGACTTTCGCGTTTCACATATTGGCACTCGGCATCCGGATCGCCTTTGAGTGCGAGGTCGATCAGGGTAGGCCTCCGCTCGCCGTAGAAGGGAATGGCGTACTCATGATTCCCCCTGCCGATCATCTCGGATGCCTTGATTCCGGACAGGGTCTCCATCGCATGATTCCAGGCGATGACAATTCCATCACGGTTGATAACGAAGGTCGGGTCGGGGAGAAAGTCGATGATGTCGGCAAGCTGCCGCTGGGATTCCCGGAGGGCGTTTTCCGAGCGCTTGATGTCGGTGATGTCAACGAGGATGCCCCGGATGCCTGCGGCATGCCCGTTCCGGATGACGGGGGTCGCACTGACGATCACGGGAAAGGTGCTTCCGCCTTTCCGCTGTGCAGTATACTCGACGTCGTGGACGGCCTCTCCCTTCAGGACCCGGGCCATGTCTTTCCGGATCCGCGGCCGATCCTCGGGAACAAGCATTTCTAAGGCGTTCAAGCCTCTCTCCAAATCTTCCGGCTCGTACCGCATGACTTCGAAGCCCTTGCGATTGCCGAAGGTGATCGCTCCCGTTTCGTCCGTCTCAAAGACAATCTGCGGAAGCAGTTCAGCCAGTTCCCGGGTCCGCTGTTCGCTCTCTTCGATCTCGCGCTGAATCCGTTTCTGCTCGGAGATGTCGACGAAGCTCTCGATGAGACAGCGTTGTCCGTTCATGGTTGCCGAGACAACAGTCTTGATGATCGGTCGCTTCCCGCCGGCGGCCGTGACCAGGACCCGCTCCGACTGGTGAATTGTCTGGCCAAGATCCGTCACGGGACACATGCCTTCCTGGGCGGGGCAGACGAAGCGGTGACAGACGCAGCCGATAATTTCATCACGGGAGAGGCCGATCATGCGCGCCGCAGCCGGGTTCACATCGATGATCCGGTGCGAATCGGAATTGATGACGAAGATTCCCATCTGGACCGACTCAAAGAGAGCCCCCAGATACTCTTCTCTGCCCGTCGGCATGTTTTCCGTTCTTTCAATGGCTTGATGAATGTTGGTTCCCATGCAACGTTCCTGATCCCGTTGTGTCGGAGGGCAGTACATACCTCACCGTCACAGAACGGATGCACGAAACATACCAGGGACATATCGACGATTTTCCTGCCGGCGCAGCCGGCAACAGGGCTTCAACAACCTCGGATATCACTCGGTGAACCGGTGGCGGGTTCGTCCCTTTATCAGCGTCTTTTTTTGTGATAAAGAGGCGGCTGGTATCTTCGGCAACCTGCAGGAAAGGAACGGAACATGACGGCAGCGCATCGACTCATTCTGGCCTCGGCCTCGCCGCGTCGCGAGGAAATGCTGCGGCTCCTGGGGTGTCGCTTTTCCGTCCTGCACAGCCACGTGGACGAGGCACCGGCAGCGGGGGAGACCCCGGAAGACTACGCCTTGCGGCTCTCCGAGACAAAGGCAAGGGCCGTTTCCGAAATGCAACCCGGCCACTGGGTCCTCGGAGCCGACACGATCGTGACGATCGACGGCGAGCTCCTGGGAAAGCCGCGGACGACGGACGAAGCCCGGTGCATGATCCGCAGGCTCAGCGGACGGGAGCACACGGTCATCACCGCATTTACTCTCCTCAACAGCGGAAGGCCGGAGTGCATCCGCCGGGCCGTTGCCTCACGGGTCCGTTTCAAGGACGTCCCCGACGACGAAGTGGAGTGGTACGTGGCAACCGATGAGCCCTATGACAAAGCCGGCGGCTACGCCGTTCAGGGAAAGGCGTCGTTTCTGGTCTCCGAAGTCCACGGCTCCTACACCAACGTCGTGGGCCTTCCGCTTTGCGAGGTCGTTGAGGTGCTGAAGGAGTTGGGATTGATCGATTTCAGGGAGACATAAGCCATGTCGGACGTGAGCAACAACATCGGTCGGATCCGGGATCGGGTTTCAAGGGCGGCGCTTCGAGCAGGTCGCGACCCGGCCGGCGTGCGCCTCATGGCCGTCACCAAGACGGTCAGCGACGAGGGCATTCTTCAGGCCATCGAGGCCGGCATCGACATCATCGGGGAAAACTACGTCCAGGAGGCGAAGCGAAAAATCGAGTTGATGGGCAAGAGCGTGGAGTGGCACCTCATCGGCCACCTGCAGACAAACAAGGCAAAATACGCCATCCGGCTCTTCGATATGGTCCAGTCCGTGAACCGGATGAGCCTGGCCGAGGAACTCAACCGGCGGGCCGCCGCCGTCGGGACGGTCTGTCGTGTTCTCGTCGAGGTCAACCTGGGCGGGGAGGAAACGAAAAGCGGGGCCCCTCTCGCGGAAGCACAGGGCCTCATTCGCGCTATCGCCGGGATGCCGAACCTGGCCATCCAGGGACTCATGACCATGGCGCCCTGGTTCGACGATCCCGAGAGCGCAAGGCCCTGCTTTGCGGGCCTTCGAGCGCTGCGCGACGGCATCAGCGCTGAGAACATCCCGAATGTCTCCATGCGGGAGCTCTCCATGGGAATGACGAACGACTTTGAGGTAGCCGTCGAGGAAGGCGCCACCATTGTCCGGATCGGCCGGGCGATTTTTGGCGAGCGTCCCGCATAGCAGGACCCGGATTTAGGAATCAGACTTCAGAACTCCCGTGAGGGATCGATAGTATCGTTCTTCCTCTACCCTCTACCCTCTACCCCGCCCCCTACACCCCTGCCTTCCCCTTATACAGGAATCTTTCGAAGAACCGGTGGAAGAGGGTCCACTCCGATTCCTCGCCGCCGGAATTTCGGATGAATTCCTGGAAGGCCATCACCTTGGCATCGAGATCGTCGGCAAAATGGACGATAAGAGCCTCCAGGGTCTTGGGGCGCTTGGGAGAGCCGAAATCGAGCTCCCCGTGATGAGCCAGGACAAGGTGCTTCAGCTCCAGCGCCAGATCCTCCGGAAACCCTTCGATGGCGGCGATTCTGCGATCGATCATCTCCACACCCATAATGATGTGCCCGATGAGCCTCCCCGGCGTCGTATAGTCAATGGCTCGATCGTAGGAAAATTCCTCGACCTTCCCGATGTCATGCAGGATCCCTCCGGCGATGAGCATGTCGCGGCTCGCCGTCGGATAGTGGCCGGCCAGAAAGTCGAGGATCCGGACCATGGAGAGGGTATGCTCCAGAAGGCCGCCGAGATAGGCGTGGTGAAAGCCTTTGGCTGCAGGGGCCCTTTTTAGCTTGGCGGCCATCTCCCCGTCATCGAGGAAGCTTTCCAGAAGCGTTCTCAGCCAGGGGTTTTCCACGGAAGCCACATCTTTCTTCAGGGATTGGAACATCTCCTCCGTGTCGCCCTTGCAGGTGGGAAAATAGTCCCAGGGGTTGATCTCGGCCTCCTCCATTTTCCGGATTTCGAGAACGGCCAGCTGTATGTTGTCGCGATAGCTGACGGCACGGCCCTGCACATGGATGATGTCCCCTTTCCGGAAGACCGGGTCGAGGGCGGAGACATTGTCCCAGACGCGCCCCTCAATGTCCCCCGTCTTGTCGCGCAGCCTGATGCCGAGATAGGGTGCTCCCTTCTGGGAATAAGCGAGATTCTTTTCCGCAACGAGAAAGGAGGACTTTATTTTCTCTCCTGCCCGGATGTCTTTCACATAAACGGATTTCATGCGGTTTCCTTTTGTCGTGACCTTGATTTGTCGCTGGATTTACCGGCCGGTCGCTTCATGCCTATCGTCTCTCTCTCAGCGTCCGGTGATCGCCCACGCGAATGGTAAGCCTCACGGCATCGAAATACTCCATGAGGGGAATAATATACTTGCGGGAAAGGTTCGTGAGATCCTTGAACGTGGCCGGCGTGGCCTTTCCCTCCTTCAGGAGGGCCGCCGTATAGTCCTCCTTGAGCTTTCCCATCGGATCGCCGTGAAAATAGAGTTCCTCGGTAACCTTCACGAGCACTCCCTCGTTGTAAAGCACCCCGAGGACACTCAGGACCTCGGTCTTCTTCCCGCTGATCGTTTCCAGAACCTCCTTGACGGAAGGCGGCGCGAGCCCCGCATCGCGATAGATCTTCTCGATCCGGCCGCCCAGATCTCCCAGATTGCCCTTGAGATCGACCCGATGTGCCGCAGACCGCACGTGATCCCTGTCGGCAAGGATCTTCCCCTCGTTTTCCAACTCCTTCAGGGCCATGTTGAAAAGCTTGTTTTCGATCTCATGGCCCGTTGTCGTCCGAAGCTCCTCCTTGGGCACGCCTTCCTTGAGGGGAAATCGCTGGTGATAGAGACCGACCTCGCGCAGAAGTTCTTCCTTTAACCCCTGGTAGGCGGGAAAGGACACGATGCGGGTCCCCTCCTTCTCGATGCGGATGACGGCTTTTTTCTCGGCCATCTCTTTCAGGGCCCGGTTGAGATCGCCCAGCGGGATCCCCGTTCTCACGGCAAGGCGGCTCGACGGGATCCCCTGAACGCCTGTTCGCCCCAGGATCACGTCCATTCGCTCGGTATCGGTTCCCGTCCGCAGCGTTTCCAGCTCAACGGCAAACCGCTCCCTTGCCTTTTTCTGCTTCACGGCATCGGGGTCGAGGACTTCCCCGCCACCCACGGTACGGATGGGGGAATAGCTGCGGATGACGAACCGGTCCCTCCCCATGGCTACGACCGGACCTTCCAGGAGCAGTTGTGCGTAAACGCTCTGGCCCGGTTGAAGTTCCTCGCGGTCCATGAGAACCATCCGGGCCATGATTTCACTCGTCCCCGTATGGAAGCGCACCCGGGCACGGTTCTTCAGCACCCGCCCCGCCCCCGCAAGGTACTCGAGCCAGACATCGAGCCGCTGGGAAGGTTCGAACATGCCGGGATGGGCGACCACGTCGCCCCGGTCCAGCGCCGTACGTTCCACTCCCTGCAGGTTGATGGCGGTCCGCTGCCCTGCTTCGGCGGCCTCCTGCGACTCGTTGTGGATCTGGATGCCGCGCACCTTGGCGTGGATGCGCTGCGGAAGAACCTCGACCGTGTCGCCTACGTTCACGCAACCGGAAACCAGGGTCCCCGTGATGACGCTGCCGAACCCTTTCATGGTAAAGACCCTGTCAACAGGAATCCGGAAGAGACCGCTGTCGCGTCTCTCGCCGATCCGCGAGGCCATCTCCTCGATGGCAGCGGTGAGTTCCGGAATTCCCTGCCCCGTAACGACGGAAACAGGAATCATGGGTGCCCCCGCGAGGAACGTCGCTTTCATGAACTCGCAGATGTCGTCCTTCACAAGCAAAAGCCAGTCAGGGTCGACGAGATCGATTTTGGTCAGCGCGATGATGCCGTTTCTGATCCCGAGGAGGGTGCAGATGTCGAGATGCTCACTCGTCTGGGGCATGATGCCCTCATCGGCGGCAATCACCAGGAGGACCATGTCGATGCCGGTGGCGCCGGCCACCATGTTCTTGACGAACTTCTCGTGTCCCGGCACATCGACCACCCCGATGGCATCACCGGACTTCAGGGGAAGGGACGCAAAACCAAGTTCGATCGTAATCCCCCGCTCCTTTTCCTCCTTCAACCGGTCCGTGTCCACACCGGTGAGGGCCTTGACGAGCGACGTCTTGCCGTGATCGACATGGCCTGCCGTGCCCAGAATGATGTGCTTCATGAATGACGACCCTGCATGCCGGATTCCCTGCGACTGCGCCGGACCCGGCGCGAATACGCTATTGGATAACAGAATTCCGGAAGTTACTCAATCCCAAAGGCGTGCGGCTGGTGAAGGTATCCGATGTCAGGAAAAAAGACTCCATCAAAGAAACCCTGTTACCAGCTTTCGGCAGACGATGGATGCCATTCTGCCCTTGCACACAGCCGCCCTATCCTTTATAAATACCCCCCATGAGAATTCTCGGCATCGATTACGGGGAGAAGCGCATCGGCCTTGCCGTCTCCGATGAGTTGGGGATTGCGGCACGGGGGCTCTCCGTCATCGAACGGAAATCGAAGAAGACCGACATGGAGGCCATCGCCACGGCTGTCTCGGCGCAGGGCATCGGCGCGATCGTCGTGGGCTATCCCTTGAGGCTCGACGGATCGGCAGGCATCCAGTGCGAGAAAGTGGACCGCTTCCTCGGAGCCCTGCGGGAAACCTTCCCGCTGCCCGTCATCGCATGGGATGAAACCCTGTCGACGAAAGAGGCCGAGGATCTGATGCGCGAGGCAGGCGTAACGCGCAAAAAAAAGCGGGGCATGGTGGACCGGATCGCCGCCGCATTCATCCTGCAGGATTACCTGAACAAGAAGGCCCGTCTCAAGAAAGAGGATTCCCGGGGCTTTGCGGATGACAATCCATGAATCGCTTCGCAGTTCTCCGAAATCGCCGGCTCCTGGTCTTTGTTCTGGTCGTGACGGCGGGAATCCTCTCGGCCGCCTGGCTCCTGGGACTCGTCAAGCAGCCTGCTGCCGTCAGCGACGAGACCGTTCTCGTGAACATCCCCCGCGGCACACCCTTCGTCCACGTCGTGAGTCTGCTCGATCAGAAGGGTCTCCTCCGGAGCCGTCTCGTTTTCCGGGCCCTGGCCTTCTTTTACAAGGCTCCCCAGCAGATCAAGGCCGGTGAGTACGAATTCACCCGGGGCATGTCATCACCGGAAATATTGCAGAAGCTCATCCGCGGGGAGTCGAAATCCTATCGCATCGTGATCCCCGAGGGATTCACGGTGCGGATGATCGCCGCGCGGATCGCCTCGGAGGAGCTTGTCGAAGAAAAAGAGTTCCTGCGCCTTGCCCGGGACAAAGAGTTCCTTGCCTCCCTAAATATCCCTGCGGGAAACGCCGAGGGGTTTCTTTTCCCCGACACGTACCTCTTCGATCGGACCATGGATGTCCGGACGATGTTCAGGATGATGTCCAACCGGTTTCAGATGAGGGTAACCGGCGAGATGGTCGAGAAGGCGCGTGCACGAGGGCTTGGCATCCGGGAGTTCGTGACACTCGCGTCGATCATCGAAAAAGAAACGGGCCGGAAAGAGGAGATGGCGCTCGTGTCGGCCGTCTTCCACAATCGGCTGCGAATCCGCATGCCCCTGCAGAGCGATCCGACGGTGATCTACGGAATCGAAAATTTCGACGGAAATTTGACGCGCAGGCACCTCGAACGCCAAAATCCCTACAACACGTACCTGAACAGGGGGCTGCCGCCGGGTCCCATCTGCAATCCCGGCATGGACGCCCTTACAGCCGCTCTGAACCCCGCCCCGGTCAACTACTTTTTTTACTTCGTGTCCCGCAACGATGGATCCCACCAGTTCTCCAGGACACTCGACGAACACAACCGGGCCGTCCGAACGTATCAAATCAATCGAAAATCAAGCAGAAATTAATCTTTTTTCTTGACAGGAATCAGAGACGGTCCTACTATTGCATCCGGGTGGAGCAAAGTGGATGATTGTGGAGGGGCTGCTCTCATGTCCGTGTTCCGGGGGAGACATTACCATACCATCGACGGCAAAGGAAGAATCATCTTCCCCGCCAAGCTCCGCGAGGTCTTCGCAGAGAAGTACGACAACCGGATGGTCATCACAAACTGGGATGGCTATCTCATGGTCTTTCCCTTTGACGAATGGCAGATCCTCGAGGAAAAAATATCCCACCAATCCATTCTAAAAAAAGAAGTCCGGGCTTTTCAACGTTTTTTCATGTCCGGAGCGGTGGACTGCACCTTTGACAGCCAGGGCCGTATCCTGGTCCCTCCACCGCTTCGCGAGTACGCCAAGCTGGAAAAAGATATCGTCTTGGCCGGCATGGTCCGGGTCATCGAGATCTGGAGCAAGGAACGCTTCGAGGAAGAGATCCGGACGTCGGGCGAAAGCATACAGAACTTCAGCGATTACATGGCCGACCTGGGAATCTGACAGGCCGACTCCCCCGGCGGGATTCCCGTGTTTGCTTCCACCCATGATCCTTGAAAAGAAAAGTGAAGAGAGAATGCCATCGGTGACGTCGACGTACCACGAACCGGTCATGCTCCGGGAGATTCTGGAGTCGCTCAACGTAAAGCCCGGCGGTATTTACGTGGACGGCACCGTGGGCGGCGGCGGACACGCTCAGGCGGTCCTCGCCGCTTCGGCTCCCGACGGCATCGTGGTCTGTATCGATCGGGACGACGACGCCCTGTCGGAATCGGCGAAGGTTCTCGAACCCTTCGGAAAGCGTGCGATTCTCGTCAAGGGGAATTATGCCGACATGAAGGAACTCCTCGCCTGTCTTCCTGTGGAGTGCGTCGACGGCATCCTGCTGGACCTTGGGGTGTCTTCGCATCAGCTCGAGACGGCGGAGCGGGGTTTCAGTTTCACGAAGCCGGCACCGCTGGATATGCGGATGGACCGGGACGTTCCCCGGACGGCCAGGGACCTCGTGAACTCGATGGATCCGCGGGAACTCAAGCGCATCCTGCGGATCTATGGAGAAGAACTGCAGGCCGGCCGCATCGCAAGAGCGATTGTCGAAACAAGAAAGGCGGCCCCCATCGAAACGACGGACGAATTGGCCCGGATCATCCGCGACGCAATGCCTGCCCGCATGAGCCACGGAAGAATTCACCCCGCAACGCGGACGTTCCAGGCACTGCGGATTGCGGTCAACGACGAACTGACCGGTCTTCACCGGGGCATTGCCTCGGGAATAGACCTGCTGAAGGACGGAGGGCGGTTTGCCGTCATCTCCTTTCATTCCCTGGAAGACCGGATGGTCAAGGATCTCTTCCGCCAGGCTTCGCGGGGATGCATCTGTCCTTCCGATTTTCCCGTCTGCGCCTGCGGAGGAAGGCCGCGGCTTCGGATCATCACCCGAAAGCCCGTCCGTCCCGCCGAGGATGAGGTGGAAAACAATCCCCGGGCGCGGAGCGCGAAACTTCGAACGGCAGAAAGGATCGGATCATGCCTGTCGTGAAAGCGGCACGAACCAGAGCGGCAGCGGAGATCCGCGAGGGGGCGGGGGTGCGGGTTCCCACGCTCATCCTTGCGCTTCTGGTGCTGGTGGCCGTGGCGCTGGTCTATGTCTGGTCCCATCTGCACAACACACAGCTCAAATACCAGATCGCCGAAGAGATGACGGTCCGGGACAACCTCACGGAAGAAAACAGAAGGCTGATGGTGGAGATCGCCACGCTGAAATCCCCCCAGCGGATCGAATCCATCGCCCGGGAAAAACTGAAGCTTCAATACCCTGAACGGGAGCAGGTGGTTCACATCAAATGAGTGCGAAGGCCAAAAAATGGTTCCGCTTCCGGATCGCCACCCTGCTGGTGCTTTTCCTCGTGCTGTTCAGCGCACTGGTTTTCCGGGCCTTCCACCTTCAGATCATGACGGGCAAAACGTACAAGAATCTCGCCGAGAAACAACACAAGAAGGCCCTCCAGCTCCACCCCGAGCGCGGGCTCATTTTCGATCGCAACGGAGAGAAGCTTGCCGCGAGCATCCTCGCCGATTCCGTCTTTGCCGACCCTTCCAAAATCGAAAACGTCAACGAGACAGCAGCCCAGTTGGCCGCCGTAACGGGGCAACCCCCAAAGGCCATTGCCCAGCAGATCACGAAATCGAAAAACTTCTGCTGGATCGCCCGCATGATTTCTCCCGCCCAGTCCGAGCAGATCAAGAGTCTCAAGACGGAGGGGGTCTATCTGATCCAGGAGCCCAAGCGCTTCTACCCCAGCAAGGACCTTGCGGGCCAGCTCATCGGCTTTGTGGGCGTCGACTCCAACGGTCTCGAGGGCCTTGAGATGCGCTATGACGGCTACCTGCAGGGAGAGTCAGAGAAAATGCTCTGGGGCCGCGATGCCCGCGGGAAAAAGCTCTACCTGCAGGAGGGAGTCGCGACGGGCAAGAAAGATGAGAAGCTGAGTCTCGTGCTCACCATCGACAGCCGCATCCAGCACATTGTAGAGTCGAACCTGAAAGAGGCCGTGAACCGCACTCGCGCCAAGGGCGGCTTCATCATTGTCATGGATCCTCGTACGGGGGAGATTCTCGCTCTCGCCAACGACCCGTCGTTCAACCCGAACACCTACTCAAACGCCACGGCCGACAACAAGCGCAACAAGGCCATCACGGACTGTTTCGATCCCGGATCCACCTTCAAACCCTTCCTGGTTGCCGCCGCGATTGAGGAAGGCACCGTGAAGGAAACGGACCGCTTCTATTGCGAAAACGGCGCCTATCGCGTGGCCAACGCGACGTTCCACGAGGCGAACCGCAAGCAACATGGCGTTCTCACGGTGCGGGAGATCCTGAAATATTCAAGCAATATCGGCTCCGTGAAAATATCCGAAAAACTGGGCCGGGAGAAGTTTCACCGCTACATCAGGGATTTTGGCTTCGGCCAGCGCACGGGAATCGAACTGCCCGGCGAGACGGCGGGGCTGCTACGCCCCTGGCAGAACTGGACACAGGTCGACACGTCCACGATCGCCTTCGGCCAGGGAATCTCGGTGACGGCCATCCAGCTCGTCTCGGCTCTTTCGGCCATTGCCAACGACGGGGTGATCATGCAGCCCCATATCGTGAAGAAATTCGTCGATGCCAACGGAGAAACAGTCCGGGAATTTTCCCCCACGGCCATGCGCAGGGTCATCTCCGCCGACACGGCACGCCGGGTCACGACGATGCTCACCAATGTCGTAGGCGAGCAGGGCGGCACGGGAAAGAATGCGGCTCTCGTCAACGTGGACGTGGCGGGCAAGACCGGTACGGCGCAGAAATTCGACTTCTCGCGAAAACGCTTCTCCAGCGAGAAAGTCCGAACCTCCTTCATGGGATTCTTCCCGTCCGAGAGCCCTCGCTTCGTCATGCTGATCTCCATCGACGAACCCCAGCTCCATAAATGGGGCGGCGAGGCGGCCGCGCCGGTTTTCAAATCCATCTCGCAGCAGATCATCCGCTGCTTCGAGCACGGCATCGGGGAAATGCCTCCCGTCCAGGAAAAGGAAATCAATCCGGACGCCCGGATCCGGCTCGTATCAGCTCCTGCGGTGGTCCCGGCATCTGCCACCGCCGTTGCGGAAGAGGAAGCCGTCATGCCGGACTTCCGCGGGATGACGGTCCGTCAGGCCCTGAAAGCGGCCCAGGAGAAAGGCCTGGAGATGAAGGTCACGGGAAGCGGGTGGGCCGTCAACCAGAAACCGACGCCGGGAAGCCCGCTTAAGGGCCACCGGGTATGCGCCGTATCTTTCAGCACGGAGAATTGAGAGGCCGATTTGGACCTGCTTCAGCTGCTCGAAAATATCGACGTCGTGGAGGTTCACGGGACACGGGCCCGTGACATCACCGATATCTGCTTCGATTCCCGGCGCTGCGCGGCGGACTCTCTGTTCGTCGCCATCGCGGGAATGAAATTCGATGGGCACCTCTTCGTCCCCGAGGCCGTCCGGCAAGGGGCGAAGGCCATCCTCTATGATCGGGAGATCGCCCGTCACGCCAGCTATACCGCCATCCGGGTCCGCGACAGTCGCCGGGCCCTGGGGGTTCTGGGAAAGAACTTCTTCGAGAACCCTTCCGGAAGACTCGGTCTTATCGGGGTGACCGGCACCAACGGCAAGACAACGGTCACCTATCTCCTCGAGTCGATCCTGCGGGAAGCAGGCCACGAACCCGGCATCCTCGGGACCGTCAACTATCGCTGGGGCACAACCGTGCTCCCGGCCTCGCACACCACCCCCGAATCCTTCGAACTGCAGCGTCTCCTCGCCAAGATTCGCGATGCAGGGGTCACCCACGTGGTCATGGAGGTTTCTTCCCACGCCCTGGAGTTACGAAGGGTGGAGGATTGTGAGTTCGACCTGGGCATCTTCATGAACCTCTCCCAGGACCACCTGGACTTCCACGGCACCATGGAGGACTACTTCGCCGCAAAGCGCCGCTTCTTCACCGATCTGCTGGCGGGAGAAAAGAACGGCCGCAGGAAGGGAAGGATCATCAACCTCGACGATCCCTGGGGCCGAAGACTGGCCGATGAACTGAGACCGGCAGATATCGTGACGTTCGGAATCGACAGCATCGGCTTTATTCAGGCCAAAGACGTGCGATACACCATCAGCGAAACACGCGCGGAGATCGAAACCCCGGCAGGCGGCTTTGCGCTCCGGGCACCGCTCATCGGAAAATTCAACCTCTGCAACATCCTCGCCGCAACGGGCGCGGCCTTCCACATGGGCATCCCGCTTTCGGCGATCCAGCGGGGCATCGAAAATGTCAAACCTGTCCCCGGACGCCTCGAGAAGATCAGCGAAGCCGGTGAGCCCGCCGTCTTCGTCGACTACGCCCATTCGGAGGACGCGCTGAGACGGGTGCTTCAGAATCTCGCCCTGTTCCGGAAAGGACGGCTCATCACCGTCTTCGGCTGCGGCGGCGACCGTGATCGGGGAAAACGTCCTCTCATGGGCCGAGCTGCCACCAATGAGAGCGACCTCGTCATCGTCACCTCCGATAACCCCCGCTCCGAGCGGCCTCTCGCGATCATCGGCGAAATCGAGGACGGGATTGATGCCTCCGTGATGAAAAAGGTAACTCCGGAAATGTTCCACGCCGCGGACCCCGGCAAGCAGTACACCGTAGTCCCCGATCGGCGGGAGGCCATCGGCCTTGCTATCAGCCTGACGGGCCCTGAGGACATCGTCCTGATCGCCGGCAAAGGTCACGAGGACTACCAGATCCTCGAAAAGGAAACAATCCCCTTTGACGACCGGACGGTGGGTCGCGAGGCCCTGGACAAGCTGCGAGGAACTTCACGATGAAGAAGATCTCGGCCGCCGGATTCTCACTCGATGATGTCCTGAAGGCCACGAGGGGTGCCCTCGTCCGGGCCGGCCGGTCCGCCCGGTTCAAAGGAATTTCGACGGACTCGCGAACGACGGCAGCCGGAAGCCTCTTCGTGCCGCTGGAAGGTCTGCGCTACGACGGTCACGACTACCTTGGCGAGGCCGTGGGAAATGGAGCCACGGGGATTCTGGTCCGGCAGGGCCGGGAACATCTCGTGGGAAAAATCCCCGACGAGACGGCGGTCGTTTCCGTCGCAGACACGCTCACGGCCTTGGGGGACCTGGCGCGATTCTGGCGCAACCGCTTCGAGACTCCCGTCGTAGCCATCACGGGCAGTTCCGGAAAGACGACGACGAAGGAAATGACGGCCGCCATCCTGAGCCGGGAGAGGCGGCTGCTGAAAAACGAAGGGAACCTCAACAACCTCGTGGGGCTCCCGCTGACGCTCTTCCAGTTGCATACCGCCCACGAGGCCGCTGTTCTCGAGATGGGGACAAATCAGCGCGGAGAGATCGCCCGTCTTGCCGAGATCGCCGGGCCCACCGTGGGGGTCATCACCAACGTAGGGCCCGCCCACCTGGAGGGGCTCATATCCCTGGAGACGATCCGGGAGGAAAAGGGAGACCTTTTCCGCATCATGGATAACAGGGGCACGGCCGTCATCAACCTGGACGACGAGGCCCTGGCTCCCTGGGCGCAGCGCTGGACCGGCAAAATGATCACCTTCGGAATCCAGGGCGACGCCGCTGTGACGGCCTCCCGCATTGCCCATGAAGGTGAGAAGGGTATGATCTTTACGCTGCTCATGGAAGGAATGTCGCGGGACATCCTCCTGCCCGTCCCGGGGTTCCACAACGTTTCGAACGCCCTGGCAGCAGCGGCTGCCTCCTACGCCACGGGCGCCGCGTTCGAATCGATCTGCCAGGGGCTCATGGCCTTCAAGCCCGTGGGAGGGCGCATGGAAGTCTGGCGCCTGAATAACGGCGGCTTCCTCATCGACGACACCTACAACGCAAACCCCGCCTCGGTGGCCGTTGCCCTGAAGACGCTCCAGGGACTCAAGGGGGAATGCCGCAGTACCGTGATCCTCGGGGATATGCTTGAACTGGGCAGCGAGGCCGAAAAATACCACGAGGAGATCGGGCGGGCTGCGGCCGATACCGGTGTCGGCAAGGCCTATCTGCGCGGAGACTTCGCGAAGGCGTTCGTCCGGGGAGCCATGAAGCGGGGGATGAAGAGCGACCAGGTGTTCGTCGACCTGAGCACGGAAGAGACGGTGGCCCATCTGAAGGCCTGCCTTAAGGCGGGCGACTGGGTTCTCGTGAAGGGTTCGAGAAAAATGAAGATGGAAGAAATTGTCCGGGCGATCCTCGGCGCAATCGGGGTTGCAAATTGAAAAGAATCTGTGATAGGGATACGACCTCAACCTGTGGTGGCATGTCCCCGCGGGACCCCCAACCGCTTGTGCCGTGGGTTGGGGTTTTGTCGTTTGAGAGAGGGCGGTCGTCTTGATCTATCATCTTCTGTATCCGCTGCATGAAACCATCTCGTATTTCAACGTGTTCCGGTACATCACGTTCCGGACGATCTATGCCGCCATCACAGCGCTGGTGATCTGCTTTGTCTTCGGACCCTGGCTCATCCGAAAGCTCGAGTCCCTCCAGATCGGGCAGGCCATCCGGGAGGACGGGCCGGACAGGCACCTCGCGAAATCGGGCACACCGACGATGGGCGGCATCATGATCATCTTTTCCGTGGTCATCTCGACCCTGCTGTGGGCAAACCTGACCAATGAATTCGTCTGGATGCTCATCGTCGTCACCGTCGGCTTCGGCATCATCGGCTTTTTCGACGACTTCAACAAACTCACGCAGAAGAACAGTAAGGGGATCTCCGGGCGGACGCGACTTTTCTTTGAGTTTCTGATCGCCCTCTTCATCGGCACGGTACTCTATCTCAAGCCGAATTTCAGCGAGGCGATTACCATCCCCTTCTTCAAGACCATGCTGCCCGACCTAGGCTGGGGGTACATTCCCTTCACGGCCTTCGTCATCGTGGGGACGGCCAATGCCGTCAACCTTACCGACGGTCTGGACGGCCTGGCCATCGGGCCGGCCCTGATCTGCTTTCTGACCTATCTGCTCTTTGCCTACTTTGCGGGCAATACACGGATCTCGGGCTATCTGCAGATCCCCTATGTTCCGGGGACCGGGGAGCTGGCCATCTTCTGCGGGGCCATGGTAGGGGCCTGCCTGGGATTTCTCTGGTACAACACCTACCCCGCGCAGGTCTTCATGGGCGACGTGGGATCGCTGTCGCTGGGCGGAGCCCTAGGCACCATGGCCATCGTGACGAAGCAGGAACTGCTTCTCGTCATCGTGGGCGGGGTCTTCGTCCTGGAAACCATCTCCGTCATCTGCCAGGTGGGCTGGTTCAAGATCTCGAACGGCAAGCGAATTTTCCGCATGGCTCCCATCCACCATCACTTCGAACTGAAGGGGTGGGCGGAGCCGAAGGTCATCGTCCGGTTCTGGATCATCTCGATTATCCTGGCCCTTGTGGCCATCAGCACACTCAAGCTGAGGTAGAGGCAACCATTGGATCTGAAAGATAAAAAAGTCCTGGTCATCGGCCTCGGGAAGACGGGGATCGCCACGGCGCAGTTTGCGGTCGCGAAGGGAGCGATTGTGACGGTCTCCGACGAAAAATCTCAGGCAGAGCTGAAAGAAGCCCTCGGGGCCCTGGCGGGACTTTCGCTTCGTGTCTTTGCGGGGGGAACCGATCCGGCCGCTCTTGAAGGGGTCGATCTGGTCGTCCCCTCGCCCGGGGTGCCGCCTTTCAACCCATTGATCCGTGAAGCGGAGCAGCGGGGCATCCCGGTTGTGAGCGAGATCGAGCTTGCCTACCGGTTCCTCCGGGTGCCCGTCATCGCCATCACGGGGACCAACGGCAAGACGACGGTGACGACTCTCATCGGCCACATCCTCGCGAAGGCGGGGAAAAAAGTTTTTGTCGGGGGCAACATCGGCAACCCACTGATCGGCTACGTGGGGGAAGCCCAGGATGACGACTGGGCCGTCATCGAGATGAGCAGCTTCCAGCTCCAGCGGATCGAGACCTTCCGGGCGCGGGTGGCGGTGCTTCTCAACGTGGCGCCCGATCACCTGGACTACCACGCGGATTACGCGGAGTACCGCCGTGCCAAGGAACGGATCTTCGAGAACCAGCAACCCGGCGACCTCGCCGTGCTCAATGCCGACGAGGCGGAATCGGCACCCCTGGCCAAACGGCTCAAGGCGCGCGCTGTCTTTTTCAGCACGACGACCGAGCCCGCCGAGGGCATGAGTCTAGAGGGGGATCGGATGGAGTACCGGGCCAGCGGCAGGGAAATCGAACCCTACCCCCTGTCCATGATCCGGCTCCCCGGGCGGCACAACGCGGAAAACGTCATGGCCGCCGTCATGGCGGTTCGCTATGCCGGCTGCACGCCCGGCGCAATCGTGGAAGCCGTGGGAAGCTTCCGGGGGCTTGCCCACCGGATCGAGTTTGCCGGAGAGAAAGGCGGAGTGACCTTCTACGACGATTCAAAAGGAACGAACGTGAGCGCCGTGGTGAGGGCACTGGAAGCCTTCGAGGCGCCTGTGATCCTTCTGCTGGGCGGCCGCGACAAGAACGGGGACTTCGAGACCCTGGAGCCGGTTATCCGCCGACACGTGAAGGAGATGATCCTCTTCGGCGAGGCCCGCGAGCGGATCGGTGAAAAGATCGGGGGCGTCGTGAAGACGGTGAAAGCCCCGACGATGAGCGAGGCGGTGCAGGCCGCATGGAATCACGCCGGCCCCGGCGACGTGGTGCTTCTTTCTCCGGGATGTGCAAGCTTCGACGAATTCAGAAATTATGCCCACCGGGGCGAGGCGTTCAAGGAATCCGTTACCCGGCTCAAGGACCGCAAGATCGCGACACAGAGGAATTGAGTATTCCCATGACCGAAACACCTGCAAGGGGAAGACGACCCGACTTCATCCTGTTTTTCATCGTGCTGGTGC